>PXQV01000001.1:0-1693 GCA_003021175.1 Halobacteriales archaeon QH_7_66_36
CGACGCCGGCGTGGTGTCGTTGCCCGACGGCGCCGAGCCGTTTGCCAGTTACAGTCCCGGGGACGACCCGGACGTGACGCTCGTCGAACGGGGCGGAACCTACGAACATACCTTCGAGGTGCCGGGACAGTACACCTACGTGTGTATCCCACACGCCGATAGCGGGATGGTGGGAACGATCCAAGTCGAGTAATTCTTCCGGGGTTCCTTACACTGCCGGCTGTAAGTCTGTTAAGAATTTCGCTGCCCCGGGGCAGCGAATATCCTCACGAAGTTACAGCCGACAGTATTAGGCCAGATAGGAATGGCCCACCGTCCATAGGGTCCGGAAGAACTCTGTCACCTTCCAGGTAGCCGAAGGTATGAACCGGCTGATATTCCGATCGTAATTGTCCCGGAAATCAGGAGACTACTATTAGGCTCGGGTTCTCGAACGGTGACTTACCAGCTGGGATGCGCAATTCCTGTTGGTCTCCAACCCGCTCGGCCAGCTTCCGTTTCAGATACTGTCTCGCCGTCAACGGCGTGAAGACACCTTTGTCGAGCATGTCGCCGACCATATCTTTGAGGGCCGCGAACTGCCCCTGCAGGTGACCATCGCCGACCGGCTCGCCGTCGTACCAGCGCACGGTCGGCCGACCGTCTCGCCCTGTTCGATCGTCTCCGAGTCGTACTGCAGGCCGAACCACAGCGTCCGATATGCGGTCACCTCGAACGTCATTGACACCACGAAGAACGCCTCGTGGTGGAGGTAATCGAGGTGGCCGGCGACGATCTCGTCGAGCGTGAGGCCGGTGGCATAGGGCTTCGGCTCGACGAGCGTCGACGGCTGGTCTTCGCCGGCCAGGTAGCCGTCGACGGCGCCTGCCTCAAGCCCATCAGCCAACTCCGCGAGCAGCTGTTTCGCCCACGTGGAGTCGGTGTCCTCGCCACCGAACGGCGATTCAGCCGTGATGCGGTATTTCAGTTTCAGATCCGCAGCACCCCAGTGAGAGTAGTGGAGCGTGTACTGACAGTCCCAAAACCGACCATCTTGCGAACCGTTCTACGAATGCTTGACTCTGTGACTGTCACACGCAAACGAGCCGACTTCTCTGAAGTGGAACCAAATTTGAGTTAGCGCCCGGGCCAGCAATCACGAATTAATAAACTCTATGGCGATACAAGTGTCTAACTCTAATTTCGGGGAAGGTCTTTTGAGTCAGGCGTGTTTTGGGTGAGTAACTACAATGCCCACCGAGGAGCTACCCGAGCAGGCACCGGGCAAATACGTCCCGTTCGGACAGCAGTCGTACTACCTTCCGGAAGAGTTGCCGCCGTCGCGTGAGATCGAACTTGGCCCGGGATTTCACGAGACGCTCCAGGACGCGATCTACCAGCTCGGTCGACTGGAGGGAATCAGCGAAGAGACGGACGCGAGTCCTATCGTCTACACCTCCTTAGTGCGGCGTGAGGCCGTCGAGTCGGTCCTCATCGAAGGAGCGGACCTCGAACTCGAAGACCTGTTTCGCCCCTCGGACATTGACCGTGGTGAAACGAACAAGGATCTCCGCGAGGGGTTGAACTACGAGGAAGCAGTTAGAGAGGGGGCGGATCGCGTCGTCGAAGCCGGCGAGATATCTATCGACTTAATCCACAATTTCCATCAGACGATCATGGCGGGCGTCCGCGACGAAGGGGATGAAACCGGCAG
>PXQV01000001.1:1868-244435 GCA_003021175.1 Halobacteriales archaeon QH_7_66_36
ATCACGCTACAACTCATCCAGCAGGGGTATCTGAGCGATCCCTACCTCTACCCGAGCGCGTACTTTAACGAGCACAAAATCGAGTACGTCAAGCTACTGCGGGCGGTGAGCGAAGACGGTGCCTGGGAGCAGTGGCTTCACTTCTTCGTTGACGGTCTCCGCCAGCAGGCCGCTGACGCGGTGGCGAGGACCGACGAACTTCGCGGATTGCGCCAGGAGTATGAAGTGCGGTACGGCCACGAGAAGACTGCGACCGACCGCCTCGCAATGCGCCTCTTCCAGTATCCCTATGTGACGACCGACGATGTGGAGGAACTGCTCGACGTGTCCCATCAGACGGCCCGGAACGCGATTACGGAGCTGGAAAAAGAGAGTGTGCTTCAGGAGACAACGGGTAAGGAACGCTATCAAGAGTTCAAAGCGGTGGACATCTTCGACACCCTGACGCGGTCGTTCGAGAGCGAGACGTAAGCGGCGGATTTGAGTTAGCGCAGAGTGGAGTAGCCTGCTGGTATATATAACCAATAGATTGAGAGGAGTTTAACCCAAATTTATCCCCAGATTATTTCAGTTAGATTGTTCATCGGTTGACTGATTCAATCGAGTGAGTGGCACTGTCTGGTTGAGGGAATTTGAGAAGTGAGCACACCTACCTACCGGCGTATTCACTATAGGAATAAATGAAACCAACCCGTTGAGAGCGTTCGATGACACCCTCTACAGACAGATAACGAAAATCAGCAGTGTGGGCGTTAGACAACCAGTTCGTCCAGCGCGTCGCGGTGGGTCCGCACGGTGACCACCGAGACGTTCGCAACGCCAGCAACGTCCGATTGGGTGAGCCACCGCCCGTCTTCGCGTCCGGCCTTGTACAGACAGGCTGCGGCGAACCCGGATGGCCGAACCCCCGTGGTTGCCCCGGTCGATTCGGATGCTTCCGCCAACTGCCGAGCCCGCTGCCGGATTTGATCGGAGACGTCGAGTTTCGATGCCAACCGCGGAACGAACGCACTCGGCGTCACGGGCTGGGCTGGCAGGCCAAGTTCCGTATTCAGCGTCGTGTACGCGTTTGTGACTCGCGACTGCTCGACGCGCGACGACTCAGTGATGTCGTCGAGTGTTCGTGGTCGCCCGTCACACCGACACGCGCCGTAGACACTCGCGGCGGCCATCGCCTCGATCGACCGGCCATGTAGGAGGTTTTCGTTCTGAGCACTGCGGAATAGCTGGCAGGCCTGGTCACGGATCGTCTCGGATAGTTCGAGCGCACTACTGATCCGGCGGACTTCACTAAGCCCGTGTGCAAGGTTGCGTTCGGCTTTCGACTGAAACCGCCCACGGGTCTGTTCACGGCGCATCCGGAACAGCCGGCGTCGCTTCTGTCCTGAGAGTTCGTTCCCGTTCGCATCGGTCCCGCGGCCGATCTCCGTCGACAACCCCCGGTCGTGCCGTGCCGCCGTCAACAGAGCGCCCGTGCGCTCCCGTTCGTCGGCGTCGAACCCTCGCCACTCCGGCCCGTGGTCGATCCGTTGCTCGTCGATGACGAGTCCACAGTCTTCGCAGACGGTTTCGACTGTGTTGGTGGTGACCCGGCCGTCGCACTCGGGACACTGATTCGCGCTGGAGTCAGTCTGTACGTCTTCGTCGAACGTCGCTTCGTAGATATCTCTGGTTGCCATGGATACGCACGAGGGGACTCACGTGGATCGCGTCTCTTGGAGTGCCCCTCACCCATCACGGGGCACATACACACCACACGATCCGGCGCTGCCACCGATGGGCTGTGGTGGCGAAATCCCGGCAGCGCAACGGCGCGCAGCGCCGTGAGCAGCCCGGACCGTGGAGGTGGTGGGCGGTGGCGGTGACCGCGTACACACCAGCAAAAAAAAGGGTGCGACGACCGGCTACTCCCACCACCGACCGCGCTCGGGGAAATGAATCGTCGTCCACCCGGTAACGGCCAGTGAGACGCGTCCCTCGTACCAGTTCCGGGCCGCCTTGTGAATACGCACTTGCTCGCCCTCCTCAATCCACGGCGCATCCGATTTCTCCCAGATCGTTACCTTCGTTTTCCCACTGTCGTCCGCGATCAGCCCGACTTGAGCGATGGCTGGCGAGTCCGCATCCCAGAGCACCTCGACTCGCCCCTCGATGCTCACCTCTTTGCGATTGACGTCCTCGACCTTCCCAATGGGAATCACCGTCTCAGGTGCCGTCTGCAACTTCTCGAACACCCCGACGACTGCACTCGTCAGGTCTTTTCCACCGACTACGGCTTCACCCAGCCGCCGGCCAATCGCTGCTCGCGACCAGCCATCCAGCTTTTTAGCCAGCCGCACCGATTGCGTGTTCACTGCCGCCAACTGCTCCTGGGTGAGCTCTGCACGAGGATCGTCTCGCTCCGGGTCCGCCCACGGGTCCACGCTCGCCGCCCGCTTCTGGAACTTCACACGCCGCTCAGTGCTCCGCTTCGCTGCGATATCTCGCGTCCGCTTCGCGCGTCCCTCCTGCTGACTGAGTTCCGCCTGGGCACTGATGTGCTCCAACTCGGCCTCTCGTGCCTTGATCCGTTCTTCCTGTTCGAGGGTCTTCCCGAACATGTGATCCGGGCCTTCCTCGACCCGCGCGTCTGGGTGGTTGGAATCGATTTTCGCCTGCACTTCCATCTGCACCGTCGCCCGGAACTCTGGGGTCTCATCGACGACTTCGAATCCCTCCTCGCCGACCGCTGCTTCGTCTGCTTTTTGGAATGCCTGTTCATCGACCGAAACCTCATTACCGAAGACGTTCTTACTCGACATTGGAGTTCAGCTCCTGAAGGCGCTCACGCGCCCGATACCGCGATGCACCAACATCGCGGGTTTCCTCGACGACACCGACCGACAGACTCGTCTGCGCGCTCTCGCTCGCGCCCTCGCGAGCGCCCCTGGGCGCGAGCGAGAGCGCGCCCGAGGCAAACGACCATCCAGCACCGCGCGCCGACCCGCCCGGAGCGAGCGGCCAGCGGGATATGCCCGCTCGTGTCCGGCCCGATGTGCGGGACCGTGTCCAGGGCGACTGTCGCCGAGAACGCGCGCCGCGGTGTGGCGCGCGACAGCGCAGGCGGCACAAAGCGCTGGAACGCGAAAGCCCGCAAGGGGCGCAACCGACGGGGATACCCGCTGGCGCCGAGGGCACATGCATTTTAGCCCGGAACGGGCGCGGGCGGTGCGGAGAGCGCCCGCACGCCCGGAATGGTCGGTCGCGAGCGATGCGGAGGGCGGCAGCGGCGAGCGGGGCGGGCCGTTCGGTCGTCCCCCGACTCCGCAAGCACCGAGGGACGAGGCGCGCAGCGTGGCGCGGGATGCCGAGCGGCCGAGGGCTTTCATCGTATTGCCCACCCAACAGTCTTACTCGAAGCCAACGCGTCACGTTGCGAGATAGCGAAGTTATTTATAAATCGATTCGTGTCTCGGCAGCAGACCAGTGTTTAGGTGTCGACATCGTCGGGTAGGGCCGCACTCACGCTGTCGACCGGCGCGTAGTAATTCTGCTCATCGACCCACGTCGTGAGCCACTCGTCGGCTGTTTCGACTGTCAACTCATCGCGAACGACTCCACGAACGAGCAGTCCGATTGACCCCGTGAGTGCCACATCGTAGTCGGCGGCGAGCGTTCGAGCGGTCCCGTCGTCTGTCACGAGCGTTCCACCTGCTGTGTGTGCGGCCACGAGCGCTTCGGCCTCGCCAGGATCGAGGCGGTCCTCGATCTCCGGATAGTCCTGCTGAAGCTGCTCTGGTGCGGTCTCAACAACGCCGATATCTCCGCTCTCAAGAACGGCACGTGCGTGGTTCAGATACGCGTATCCTGCCTCACGCCCATCCTCTAATTCCGTCCGGACAGCGGGGACGGTCTGGAGATCCTCAAGTGTAGTGGCGAGCCACGTCACGGAGTCGGTGCTCGCGAAGTTACTGAGTACTGTCGCGTCAAGGACAATCGGCCGGACGAGCGGCTCGCTCATTCGAGGTCGAGCGCCACGTCGACCTCGTCTTCGAGCTCGTCCATGGACTGGGGCCCAAGCCGAAGCTTAACGCCGGCTTCCTGGAGGATCTCCTCCATCTCCCAGCGAGTGACACCGGTGCGCTCGGCGGCCTTGCCGAGCGAAATCTCGCCGAGGACGTAGAGCCCGATCGTGGTCGCGAGCTCTTCTTTATCCTCGACGGCGCCACCCCGACGATCAGTAGCCATGGAATCTAGTTGAACGAACGCGTGGAAGACTCATTAATGTGTCTCCAGTTGGTGGCCGAGCTAACGGACGGCACGGTGCCCATGAACGGTGAGGGCTTTCAGGTGGGAATTGGACAGTCACTCCTCGTTCGGGTCTGGTTCAACGTGGATTCGTTCGCGATCGAGCAGCGAATCTTCTGTATTTGTAAGTGGGGGTTTGCCGAGTTGGTCAGGATCGATACGGCCACCGCTCAAGCGGAGACGATCCATCGTTGGGTTCACTGTAACTCGTCATGACGATACACTCTAGACACTATTGCCACGTAGGCGGGTGCGTATGAAAACGCTCTGGTCCAGTGCGTGTCGCCGTCGCTCGTCGCCAGCGTAGTCCATCCACTATCTCGTCCACGAGTCCCTTACGCAACGAGATGCGGCTCGAGGTCGCGCGTCCAGTACGTTGCGGGCCCGCCGGGGCTACATCGCGCACACAGCTGCAACGGTCCCTCGAGGTGGCCGAGTTCGACGCGGAACCGAGTGAGTGCCGCGAGGGCGTCGACGACGAGTTCACAGCCGTCGCAGGCGTAGTGATCGCGCTCCTCGGGATCGGGCTGTTCCTGGAGCGCACAGTCGACGCAGATCGGGTGCGTTACCCGTTCGTCTTTCCCCCACGTATGCGCCTCGCCCATCTCGGAGCCGGGTGGTGCATCGCGGAACGCACACCCGGATAGCGTCTGTTGCATCAGTCGTCCTCCGCATCTCTGGCAGCCTGCCAGCCGCGATGAAACACGGCGAGCTGAGTGATCGAGTCAAAAGCCTCGCTACTGGGCTCGTGAACGAGGACTCGCTGGTCGGCGACCGGCGTCACTACATCGTCCTCGATGAGATCATTCACGAGACGGCGGGCACGCCGCTCATCGATGTCCGCCGTCGAGACCCAGGCTGCATCCCGATCTTGTGCAACGAGTTCGGTTTCGAGCCGTTCGTAGTCGGCTGTCGTATCGTCGAGTACGTCTGAATCAGTCATGGGAACTCACGCGAGGCACAGTTATGAGCGCGCCTCGCGCCTCCCGGCGCCGATAGACATCGACAGATTGGAATCCAGAAGCGATCCCGACAGACTCCAATTTGTCCGTCGTCCCTCGATGGTAGCCCCACAACGCGGTTTGCTCCAGCGCAGAGGGGATGATATATTGTGCCGGCCGCAGAAAGAGCGGCTATCGATGGAGATCCAGTTCCAGCACGCGAATCCACATTCCGGGCGCGAATCCGTCGTCCTGCGGATCGATGGGTTGCTTGCCGACCAGACGGTCTGCGTGCTCGTCGATGCTGGCCAGAACGTCTCGACGGACGATCTCCTCGACGAGGACGCCGACGAGTATCTCGCCGCGATCTGTCTCACCCACGCCCACCTCGACCATTATCAGTCACTCGGCGACGCTCTCGCCCATGGCGCACCCGTGTACGCAGCCACCGATGCGGCGACCATGCTTGAGGACGTCTTTGCCGCCGGGGCGGACCACTACGACCTCTCGAATACGGATCGCGTGCTCGATCAGTTGAAACCGATTGGGGAGTGGACCCAGATCGTGTCCGGGCTCCGCGTCCATCCGGTGCCGGCCGGCCACACGCCGGGTGCCGCGGGCTTCCTCTTCGAGGTCACTGCCGACGACGAGCGCCGAACGATCCTCGTCACCGGTGATTTCACGACCCGACGTGCAGCTGGCTATCCCGGCTTCGATAACGACCTCCCCGTGGACGTCGACGTCCTCGTGCTGACCGCTGCGACGAGCGAGGCCTTCGAGGCGACGCTCACCGACGCTGTCGGGACGATCTGTGAACGCGTCTGGGCTGGCTCGTCCGTCCTCGTGACTGCCAGTGGCCTGACTGGACTCCAATTGGCATACCTCCTCGGGCATCTCGCCGACCAGTGGGACGAGCGCCTGCCAATCACGCTCGCTGGCCACGCAGCGAAGCTCTACGACCGACTCGAGTACAGCGTCCCGAACGTCGAGACGACCGCCGAGTTTGCTGACCCGACAGCGGTGCTGGCGACGGATGGTGTGACCATCGCAGGACCGGAGGTGCCGATCGACGGGAGCGCCGAACGACTCTTCGAGACGATTACTGACGATCCCGGCGCGACGCTCGTCCAGCTCATCAACGGCGGGAGTTCCCCGGTGACGAGCGCGGCGTGTACGACCCACGATTTCTCGCTCAGCAACCACCCGACGCCACAGACGGTCGACAACGTCGTCGAGGCGCTCTCGCCGGTCCACGTCATCATCACGCATCAGCAGGGTGCCGCGGCGAACCAGTACAAGGACAAGTACGACAGTTTCGTCTGGGCGACCGACGACACGGACTGCTACACGCTCCTGGATGAGTCGGGATGGACGCCGCCGCCGTGGGTGACGCACTCGACGAAACGCCGGGTGCAGTCAGGAACCACTACGATGAACGGGATGCTCGGCGACGCAATTGCAGACGAGGAGATTCCGCTGCCGTCGGTGACGCGGCTCGAGGATGTCGATCTCGACACGGAAGGGCTCGACCTAGCGGGGCTTCGCGACCGGCTCTCGGTGGAGTCACGGGAGCAGACGCACCAGGAGACAGCTCCCGCCCAACAGAACGCCGATAGACAGGTCGACGCTACGGGCCCAGCGAGAACTGACAGGTCGACGACCGACTGGACGCCGACAGACAGTGACCCGGACATCGAGACAGCCCTCGCAGGAATCGATGCTCGTCTCGACCATATCGAATCGGCCGTCACCGACCGCGGTGTCGACGCCCGGGTCGTCGATACGGGCGACGGCACGCTCCTGCTCCGCCTCGAAGACCCTCCAGACGATCTCGAACACGGACAGCGTCTGCGTGTTGTGCTCCCGAGCAGACGGGGTTCGGATGTCAGTGACGATCACGCTGAACAAGATTCATAGTTGCCGTTCTCGGGGCCCATTGAGAGAGTGGCTGTTGATCGACGAATCACCCGAATCCCTAACCTCTGGCCATCGTATATTGAACTAATGCGGGATTCGGGCACACCGATCAACGCCAGTGAAGAAACCGCGCTCGACCATCTCGAGCAGTACGTCGACGCGCTACCGGATGACGAGGACCCCGTGGCCCACCTCATGGACCTGGGGAGCGAACGGACCGACGCGCGAGCACACGTCGAGCAACTGCTATCGAAGGGATATCTCTACGAAGTCGACGACGAACTGCGGATCCCGCCACGACCCTGACGAGCGGAGATGTCCGTCGTCGAGACCAGGGCCGATCCCGGTCTTGTACAATGAGTTCGGTTTCGAGCTGTTCGTACTCGTCTGCCGTGTCGTCGATGATAGCGGGTTCAGTCATGGAAGTTCACGCTCTGGACGCGCGTCGAGCTCGCCTCACGCCGTCCGGCGTTAACGAGACGCCTGCGTCTCGTTCGCATCTTGGAAATCTCCGATTTCCAATGGTCGGCGAATCGGCGATTCGCCTCGACACCAGAACGCGACGCGTTCTGGGGACGCAGACAAACTCACTGGTTGGAGAGAGCCGACCGGCAGGTGACCGACTCGGACTCTCCACGACTAACCAACAATTGCCGGACTCTACTGGATTTGTTGGTTAACGTTTCTCGTGTCCTGAATTCGTTCGTAGTTGCTACATGGGCTTCACACTGAGCGTATCGGGTTCGGTGACCGGGTCAGCGTGACTTTGGTTCGTCGCCACTGACGCTGACTGTGAGAGTCGGCGAACTAACTGTTCGCGAACATCGGCGCGAGTGATCTGAGTCTCGTCCCAGCCGAGGCGTTCATCGTACCGGCGCTCCGTGAACCGCTGCCCAGTCCCATCGGTGGCGACGTACTGATCGATTTTGGCACCCCACGCGTTCGAGGACCGGTATTCGGCACCGATGTCGTCGTGGGTGAGCTCGACGAGGACACACTCGACGAACGCCACGATCGACTCGTCACGCCGATCGTTGGGGACGTCGAGTTGAAGGTCGGCCCATGGCGCTGTCGCTGTGTTGGATTCGGCTGGGCGGGGGTCAATACGACGGATTGGGTCGCGCTGTCGTTCAGAATGTATGTGTTGCTCCGGGGCAGTTCGACAACCCTGTTACCCTAATCAGGATGAAAAACGCTACGCCGAGCCGTCGCGGAACCGTTCAATAGGGACGTCAGAGACGTCGTCGTAATCATCGTCGCCGCCGACTATGAGCGTCGCGTCGATGTCTTCGGCAGTCGCGAGCGCGAACGAGTCCCCGAGCGCGGGATTGTACGCGAGGATGTACTCCGAGGCCTCGATCCAAACCGCATCGACGGCTCTCGTCTCGATTCCGAGATCGTCGAGCCAGTCGAGGTAGTCGTCGGCGGTGGTCCGGTCGTACTTCCGAGCCAGCGTGTACCGGATCTCGGCGAGGTTCACGCAGCTGGCATAGCCCGCCGTGTCCTCGGCGGCGACCGCGTCGAGGTACTCCTCGACTACGCCGCTTCCAGGTTCGTCATCGGCGTGTGCGATCAGCGGCTCAGCGTCGAAAACGACGCGATCGGGGACCGCCATCACTCCTCTGTGGGGAAGCGCGCGTCGTGCTCGTCTCGGTCCTGCTCGCGCTTCTCGCGGAGGAGCTGGGTCGCAGGCTTGTCGGTGGTCGCCTCGCTGCGGGTGGCGAAGCCCCGCATCTCGCTCGGGGAGCGAACGTGCTCGACGATCACCTCGCCCTCCTCGGTCTCCCGGAACAGTACCTTCCCGGGAGCGTCGATCCCGAGCTTGTCGCGGAACCGCTTCGGGATGGTGGCCTGTCCGTGCTTCGTCACCGCCACGACTTCTTTTTCAGAGTCTTCCGGCTGTTCTGTCTTACTCATTGTTCATAATATACCGTCCGTTCATAAGTAAGTCTTTCGCACCTCCAAACACCCTGGAAGCATCGGCCTTCAGAGACGTTTGTCGTTGACGCGAACATCATCCGTTTCGGGCTCATCTCCAACCCGATGACGAGCTCTCTGTCCCGATTGCACCGTTACTCTGAACGCCCGCCGAATAATCGTTCCCACACGGATTGTGTCTCTGACTCGCTACTACCTTCCCTCGTGGTAGCGGCTTGCTCGTCCTGGGACTGCTCATCCTGCTGGTCACGGGCCGCGAGTTCGTCGGTGAGTCGTTCGATTTCTGCTTCGAGGGTGTTGATCCGCTCGGTTTTCTGTTCGAGCGTCGCCTCGAGTTCGTCGACGCGCTCGCTCAACAGCCGATTCTTCTCGGTCAGATACGCGCGGCTCCGCTCTGAATCGTCACGGGCGTCGGCAGACGATTCGGTAGAGGTGGTGTCGCGGTCTGCGGTATCGTCGCCGGCATCCGGGTCGTAGAACTCCGAAGTGGTCGTAATCGCTCGCTCGATGGTCTTCTCCCCGTACGTCGACCCATCGGCGTAGTGGACCTCGTCGCACTTCTCCCGAAGCAACCCCGACTGCCGGAACAGTTGATCCATCTGTGTCCGGTCGCCGCCGGTCCAAAACGCCAGCAGACAACACAGCGCCATATCGGCCTCGGACTGACTGTCGTAGCCGGCCGTGTTCCCGTTCCAGAGCCGCTCGAACTTCTCGCCGTTCGACGCACTCGTTGCTTTCTCCAGGAGGTCCTCGTCCTCGAGGTCGACGTCGACATCGGCTGCACCGGTCGTCGGTGACTCGTCGTCGAGCGCCCACTCGCCCGGCAGCGCTTCGTCGGTAATGTCGGCTCCGACCGTCCGAATCGCAAGTCGTGGGTACAGTGCTGCCGCAAAGCGAATCGCTGACTGGCGTTGATAGCCGTCCTCGCTATCGTACAAGTTATGACACAGCTCGAAGCAGTCGTCGAACAGGGCGGCCCGTTCCTCGAGGTCTATGTCCTCGACTTCGTCGATGGCATGATTCACGCGTTCAATGTCACCGACGATAGTGCAGCACGGAATGCTTCGGGTGTCTGGTCCATGGTCGTTGTTCCATCGCCACTCGCGTAACTCCTCGGGGTACGAGGGGAACAACAAGATCACGGAGGATGGAGCGACTGTCGGAATTCCTGTCACCGACAGCGAACCGGCCGCTAGAACTGCAAGCGAACACGGGGAACGGGCATACTTGTACCGACGAGCGGTAGTAACTGCTATGACAACGAACAACACAACTCTGTTCGGCCTACGTTAACCCCTTTCCTCGGAACGTCTCACTACCTATACGTTGAATCTGCTAACAGGGCGAGCTACCCTCCTCAGTCCAGTTCGAGGCGGTGAGTACACTCTTCGAGATCTTGTTGGAAGGATCACCGGGTCGTGCTCTGTCCAAGACCGTCCGTGACGGCACTCATCCACCTTGCTGTGTCGCTGGTTCCGGAGCCTACCACGCTAGCGTGACACCCAAGACAGCGAGGCCGCCAGCCACGAGGAACGCGGTGTCGAAGCCAGCGACAAGCAACATCGTGATGAGTACAGTGACCGATTGAAGGTAAGTGGACCCTGCAACGAGTGGTGCTGCAATGAAGAAGGAGCCAAACGCGATCGGTCGCCGTCGACCACTGAACAGTCTATCGGAGAGCGGGCCACTGCTCATTCGTGCGAGATGCCGATAGCGGGGAATATCGCAACAAGCACGCCGCTAAGTCCCAACGAGAGTCCGACTTCTTGAGTGAGATATGAGGCGTCCCAGCTGTTAACGAACAGATACAACGAGTACCCAAGAAATCCGAGTCCGCCGACAAGCCACACGTTCTTGTTGCGAAGCACATCGCGGAACTCAGTCAGCGTTGGCGTGTCACCGCTACTGTGTCCGAGACCTCGACTCGTCGGCCAAAACAGGACTAAACCGACCAGAGCAATCCCATTGAACGCCAGAAAGATTGCGGGCCAGCCGAACCACGCCGCGACGAGTGGACCCATTCCCTGTCCGAGAGCGAATCCGACCGGACCACTGGCGGTGAACACGTCGACAGCAGTCGCTCGTTGAGATGGTTCGACTGACCGGCTCACAATGTCGACCCCGCGTTCCAGACGACGACGTACGCGACGCCACCAACGGCTCGTGAGGCGATAACCGCTCGATAGTCACCGCTCCGACCAGCCATCCATCCCCATACCCCAGCGAGGAACAGTATGATGACGGCGAAGGCCATCGCGTTCCGAGTGTTCGTCCGGTCAAGGACAGCACCGGTCGGAAGGCTCGTAATCACTGCCGTACCGAACATAACTCCGACAAGGAACCCTGCGACTGTCGGACCGATCTGCCGTGAGTCACGAATGAGTGGAGTGACACTTGCTGGGACGATTTCGTAGGCGGCCAGTCCTGTTGAGATGAGACTCGTGCGGGCGACAAGTCCCCACGTCGACTGGCTCCCCTGGGGCGATTCATCGATGTCGGTATCTTCGGATTGGGTACGGTCGTTCGGGTAGGCATTACTCGATGGGTCGGCGGGAGATGGGACGCGGAAGTTGGAAGAAACGGTTGCCAGTGACAATCCTCGGAGGTAGTGTCTCCACGTTACGTCTCGCTCCTATCACGCTTAGAGATTCAATAACAAACCTCTTTATCCCTGGATGGTTTAACAGATAACTAATAATGTTGGTGTCTTCTCCGACGATTCTTGATTCGTCCTGTGTCTCGCTTGTCGGGACGAGCGAGTGGCTCACGCAATTCGAAGCAACGCTCGACACACGGACTGATGCGACTGTACAGCGGGTTGAGACCACATCAGAGGCGCTTGAGATTTTCCGGACAGGGTCTACGGACTGTCTCATTACCGAGTACGCGCTTGCGGAGACAACCGGACTCGACCTGCTCACGGAGATCCGGACCAAAACCACTACACTTCCGGTTATAATGGGTGCTGCGTCCGGAAGTGAAGCCATCGCCAGCGAGAGCATTGGGGCTGGTGTCACCGATTACGTCGCGCTGACGGACTCCGCTGACCAGATGGTAGAGGACTTGTTGGATCGAACTGAACGGGCAGTTCGATCCGCACAACGTGCGGCCACACAGCGAGAGCGCGCCAGACAGTTCGATGCGATCTTCAGCGATTCACGCACCGCGACGTGGGTACTCGACCCGGATGGCTCGCTCACCCGTATGAATCAGACTGCACGAGAAATGATCGATGACGACATTGATACAGTCATCGGCGAGCCCTTCTGGACGCTGCCGTGGTGGGCACAAGCAGACGAGACGAATACGGAAGTCCAGCAGATCGTGGAGAACGCACTCGGCGGGGCGTTCGGGAATGCTGTCGTTCCACAGCCGCCGCATCTCGAGGATCCGCGCGTCATTGACCTCTCTGTGCGCCCTGTGGAGAGCGAACGCGGCGATCTCGTCTCGATCGTCGTTGAGGGCGTTGATATAACTGAACGGGTGGATCTCGAACGGTATCTCCGGCAATCTGAGAAGCTCCATCGCGTCACGCTCAACAACATGACCGATACCATTCTCATCGCAGACGAAGCTGGTGAGTACACCTACGTCTGTCCCAACGTCCACTTTATTTTCGGCTACACGGTTGCGGAAATCCACAGTCTGGGGACGATCGATGAACTTCTCGGAGAGGATCTCTTCGACCGTGAAGAGCTCGCCGCAAACGGCGTTCTCAAGAATATCGAGACGACGGCGACCGACAAAGCCGGGCGTGAGCACACGCTCTTGGTCAACGTTCGCGAAGTCTCGATTCAGGGTGGAACCCTCCTCTTCAGCTGTCGGGATATCACGAAACGGAAGCAACGCGAGGAAGCGCTTGCGACGCTGCAGGAGACCGCCCGCGATTTCCTCTACGCCGAAACACACCAGGAGATCGCCCAACACGTCGTCGACGATACATCCGACGTGCTCAACCTGGATGCGAGTGCCGTCTATCTCTTCGATGACGATGCCAACGAACTACTCCCCGCAGCTAATTCGATGGCGATGAAGGAGTTCAACGGCCCGCTTCCAACTGTTCATCCCGATGGCGAGACGCTGCCGGGATACAGTTTTGTCGAGGACGAAGCGGTGTTCTTCGACGACGTCCATGAGTCGGGTCGGCTCGAAAACCGGGCGACTGACCTCCGCAGTACGACATACATTCCACTCGGAGAGCATGGCGTCTTTATCGCTGGCTCCGACCAGGTCGGTGCCTTCGATGACGTGACCAGGGAACTTGCGGACCTCCTTGCTGCAACTGCCGAAGCGGCCCTTGACCGGGTCACACGCGAATCACAGCTTCGGAAACAGGATCGCACGCTGCAGCAACAAAACGAACAACTCACCGCGCTGAATCGAATCAACGAGACGATCCGAGAGATCGATCAAGCCCTCGTCCAGGCCGAAACCCGGGAGGAGATCGACCACACCGTCTGTGAGCGGTTGACCGGTGACGACCGGTTCCGATTCGCCTGGATCGGAACGGTCGATCCGACGACCGATACCGTCGAACCGCGGGCATGGGCCGGGGCAGAACAGGGGTATCTGGATAGCCGATCGTTCGCCGTCGAGGCATCGAAGACAGAACCAGCCGGACGAACCGCCGAGACTGGTGAGGTGACGATGGTCGAGAACGTTGCCGCTGGCCTCCGCGACGAACCGTGGCGGAAAGACGCCCTCACCCGTGACTACCTCTCTGCGTTGAGTATTCCGCTCGTGTACAACGACCTCACACACGGCGTCTTGACCGTGTACGCACCGACCCAGGACGCGTTCGACGAGACGACGGAGGCCGTCCTGGCCGAATTGGGCGAAACCATCGCCTCGGCGCTCAGCGCAATCGAACGGAAGAACGCACTCCTCACAACATCGATGACCCGCGTCGAGTTCGACATCGACGACCCGTCGTTCGTCCTTTCACGGCTCGCACAGGAGGCGGGGTGTACCCTCTCGTACCAGGGTGGCGTAAAGCGGTCCGCGGAGGGAAACCACGTATTCGTCGACGTCGACGGCGCGTCCGTCGGGGCCGTTGCGGACGTCGCCTCACAGCTCGTCGCGATCGATGATGTCCAACAGATCAGTACAGATGGGGGTGGCGGTGTCTTGCGCCTCCGGCTTACGCAGCCGTTCCTCGCGTTGGAACTCGCCGACCACGGTGCCGTCTTCCGGGAAGCAACCGCCGATCCGTCCACGACCACACTCGTCATCGATATCCCCGATAGTATCGACGCCAGAACGATCATCCAGCTCGTCCGAGAGACGTTTACCGCTGCCGGGCTCCGCGCCAAACAGACGCTCGATGGGACCGCTGCGCACGATCTGTACTCGAAGTTCCTCGAGCGAGTGACCGAACGACAGCTCGAGGTGATCCAGACAGCGTACTACAGCGGATTCTTCGAATCACCGCGGGGGAGTACGGGTGAAGAGATCGCGGAGACACTCGGCATCTCCCCGCCGGCATTCTACAAGCATGCGCGGACAGTCCAGCGGAAACTGTTTACGACGCTCTTCGAAGAGAACAACCTCTCCGTCGCCCCCTCCCCCGGCGAGGTTAAATAACAAACTGCCATTCTGATGAGTGATTCTGTGGTGAACCACCGAATATTCCCTTATACACTTATGATGCCTTAATTAGAGTGCCACGCTCTACCCGTCGACACTCTGAATCTACAATGAGAGATGTCAACCCTGAATCAGACGAAGAAACACCGTACGAGTGCTTCGAGTGTGGAAACATCATCTTCGCGGAGGATCCACCTACCCGGTGTCCGGATTGTGGTGGTGAGATGCGAAACCGCCGCACTCCCCTCGAATAACTATGGCCTCACAATCCAACTTTACACACGATGAAGAACCGGCGGAGGCCTCTGATACTGCCGAGGCTGAGTCCGCCCTCGAGACGGCCCGACAGCAACTACAGCATGCCGCGGATCACCTCGACATCGATCGGAACATCATCGAACGACTCAAATATCCGAAGAAAGTTCACGAAGTTACCGTTCCAATCGAGCGAGACGACGGTACCGTAGAGATGTTCACCGGCTATCGGGCCCAACACGATAGCGTTCGTGGGCCACACAAGGGTGGCTTACGCTATCATCCGGAAGTCACGAGAGACGAGTGCGTCGGGCTCGGAATGTGGATGACCTGGAAGTGTGCTGTGATGGATCTTCCCTTTGGCGGGGCCAAGGGCGGCGTTGCCGTCAATCCGAAGGAACTGAGCAAAGACGAAAAAGAACGTCTCACCCGCCGGTTTGCCGAAGAAATCCGGGCCGTGATCGGCCCGACAGTAGACATTCCCGCGCCAGATATGGGGACGGATCCACAGACGATGGCGTGGTTGATGGATGCCTATTCGATGCAGGAAGGCGAAACCGTTCCCGGCGTCGTGACAGGGAAACCTCCCGTCGTCGGGGGCAGTAAGGGCCGTGACGAAGCGCCTGGCCGGAGTGTCGCTATCATCGTCCGAGAGGCCATCGAGCACTACGAGAAGGACATCAACGAAACGAGTGTTGCCATCCAGGGATACGGAAGCGTCGGCTCGAATGTCGCACGATTGCTCGACGACTGGGGAGCAAACGTCGTTGCGGTCAGTGACGTTAACGGCGGGATCTACGATACAAACGGCCTCGATACCCATTCGATTCCGTCACACCACGAAGATCCCGAGGCCGTGATAGGCCACGACGCACCAGAAACCGTCACCAACGCAGAACTGCTCGAACTCGACGTCGACGTCCTCGTTCCTGCCGCTCTGGGGAATGTCCTCACAGCCGAGAACGCCCGCGACGTGAGGGCAGACATCATCGTCGAGGGGGCGAACGGTCCGACGACGACTGCGGCCGATCGGATCTTCGCAGACCGAGAGATTCCGGTCATTCCGGACATTCTGGCGAATGCCGGTGGCGTCACGGTGAGTTACTTCGAGTGGCTACAAGATATCAATCGCCGTGCCTGGTCGTTGGAACGGGTCCGCAACGAACTCGAAGAAGAAATGTTGACGGCATGGGATGTCGTCAAAAACGAGTTCACCACCCGCGAGGTGACGTGGCGAGATGCTGCCTATATCGTCGCCCTCTCGCGAATCGTTGAAGCCCACGAGGCACGCGGACTCTGGCCGTAGGGAGGTGGGTTATCGACCATTCAGACGAACGCGACAGCCAGCCACACCGCTCGAACGGGGGACTCTTTCGTAACGTCCAAAGAATCGAATCGATTAATTTCGCAGCGATGGAGGCGTTCTTAATCGGAATAGTCGTGAACTACGCTGCGTATGCAAACTATCCGATGTCCCGACCGGACAACCCGGACTGGTCGTCGGAATTGTCCTCTATCCAGTCTTTAACACGCTGAAAATCAGCGTGGTCGGTAGGATTCGATCAAGACCAGCCAGAGATCCGCCAGCGATCCACAGACGAACGACTGCCCAAGACCAAACGGAACAGCTATATATATCTCAAAGAGATACACGTTACCGCACAACACAGCCATGTCATCATACACGACGGACGAGATCTGGGAGATGGACGGAGTTGAACAACTCAAGGCAGTCAAAAGTGGAGAACTCGATCCCGAAGACGTCCTTGACGCGTCACTCCAACGCATCGAGGAATTAGACGACGAACTGAATGCCTTCACAGTTGTCGACGGGGAAGGTGCGAAAGAAGCTGCTCGCGAGTCAAGTAAACGGGTAGAAAATGGCGACGAACTTGGAGCACTTGAAGGAATTCCGGTGGGGATCAAGGACCTGATCCCGGTCGAAGGTATGCGAACCACCTACGGGTCCAAAATCTACGAAGACCACGTCCCTGATCAGGATAGTGTTGTCGTCAAACGCATCCGTGACGAGGGGGGCATCATTCTCGGGAAGACAAATGCGCCAGAATTCGGCTTCCAGGGAATCACAGACAACGCCGTCTTCGGAAAAACGCACAACCCCTGGGACACATCGAAGACGCCCGGTGGATCTAGTGGTGGCTCCGGGGTTGCCTTAGCCACAGGAATGGTCCCATTCGCTCTGGGCTCTGATGGAGGTGGTTCGGTCCGAATCCCGTCGAGTTTCTGTGGTCTCCACGGACTCAAGGCGTCGTTCGGGAGAGTACCGCTCTATCCGGAACACCGCAATCCCGATCTGCCTGGCACGAATGCATGGGAATCAGTGGAACACATCGGACCAATGGGCAGGACGGTTGAGGACACTGCGTATCTCCTCGACGTCATCGCGGGCCCTCACCACATGGACCGCCACTCCCTCCCAGACGACGAAGTGGATTATATAGGAGCTTCGGAAGCGACCGACATCAGTGAATACAACGTCGCGTATAGTGAGGACTTCGGATTTACAGCTGTGGATCCGACTGTTAGAGAAACTGTAAGTGACGCAGTGTCCGTCTTTGAGGATGAACTCGGCTGCACTGTCGAGAGGGCAGATCCTGGCTTCCCCGACCCAGAGGATGCTTTCACGGCACTTGTCGCAAGTAGCACTGATCTAAGAGAACTCCGTAAAGAACTCCATGACCACAAATCGGACATGGAACCGGTCCTGGTTGACATCCTGGAAACGGAGTGGACAGCTATGGACTTTACTGAAGCCTACAAGACGAGACAGAAGGTGAATATTAAGATGCGGGAGTTCATGGAGGACTACGATATTCTGCTGACTCCGACTCTCGCAGTCCCCCCATTCGACGTGGATATACCGGGCCGAGAGACTATCGAAGGTCGCGACATCAACATCTTCCACTGGCTCATGTTTTGCTTCACGATCAATCTTACTGGCCAACCTGCCGCGACGATACCCGCTGGTTGGACCGACAACGGTCTCCCCATCGGTCTTCAGATAGTCGGAAACCATCTCGATGACGAAACAGTGATTAAGGCGTCTGCAGCGTATCAAGAAGCGAATCCCTGGCAGAAGAAATACTTCCCCATGTGACTAACCTGCTAGATCTATTGACTCACACCCTCGGATTTTAAATCAACGTACCACGGAGGGATTCAGGAGGTTTAGACTACTACCAATCTCTAAATCGTTCTTGGGTGGAGGATTGTTGGTGAGGACTCGTCAGTTCAGGTCAGTCCGAAGAAGCCACGGTTCAGCTGGGGTCACGTCAGTTCTGGAAGAATGGTACAAGTGAGTTGGGGTTTGCAAAACCGCAGGACAGCTCGCCACCAACAATCTACGCCACAAGAGCGCACCAGATTTCGGCCACAGGCACCTCCGACCGCGATCGGTGCGGTATCGAGCGCCGCGGCGATCTCTCCGTACGTCCGGGTCTCGCCGTAGGAAATCGTCGGCAATTGCTCCATCACCGCTCCGGTGAACGTCTCCGGCACGTCTATCGAGAGATCGAATGTTTGCCGTTCATCACGCTCGTATTCACGGAACTGCCGACGGATCTCGGCAGACGACTCCTCAACGTGTGACTCATCAATCTCGACCGTACCGCCCAAGATCTCGACTTGCACACGTCTTCCATCGTATCTCTGCAATTTAGACGGCTTGCTGAGGTCGCCGTACGACGAATTCGAGGAGCCCAACAGTGAGCTCGTTCTGTCTCCAATCGGCCGGGGGGGTCTGAGAGTTTACAAGCGCCTCGTCGTGAACCATATTCCTCCGATGAGGAAGGCAGCGGTACCAGACACTAACAGCGTTTGTCGGTAGCCGAACACCGCTGCGGCCCCGACACTGAGTGGTGGACCGACGGTCGTGCCGAGTCTGAGCACACTTGTCCGAATACTCATAATACTCCCCCGAAATTCGTCCGGTGCTCGTTCGTTGAGTGCCGTATCCGTAATCGGCTCCGCGAGCCCCTGACCAAGGCCGAACAGAAGGAGTGCGCCCGCAACCACGTAGATGGAGTCTGCGAGCGCGACGACGGCGAGTCCGATCCCGTAACTCACGAACCCGAGCGCGATCGATTGGAAGCTCGTGAGTACTCGAAGCACTCGATCACCCTGCATCGCGGTCATTCCCATCGTGACCGCAGGCAATCCCACGAGAAGGCCGATGCCTGCTGACGAGAGCTGGTAGTCGTTGGCGAGCAGGAACGGAACAGCAGTGAGCTGTGCGCCATAGAGGATGACGAATATCCCGAAAATCGCGAGGTAAAGAACAGCGAAGGGGGCCATCGGAGTTGGTCCAGAGATGAACTCACGGATACTCGAACTCGAATTCGTTCTGTCCTGATTGGGTTCTTCCAGCAACGTTATTCCAGGGATTGCGACGAGCAAGGCGAGGAGGAAACATGCGAATGGAGCCGACCATGCCAGTGTTGCAAGTGCCCCACCGAGCAGCGGATAGCCGGCAGCGCCAGCTGCGAGAATCGCCGCGTTTGTACCGATCAACACGCGTCGTTGTTCACCGGTAAAGAGGTCTCCAAGGAGTGTGACCGTGAGCATCACAATCGCGCTGCTCGCCGCACCTTGGATCGCTCGTAGGACGAGAAGCAGCATGAAATCGGAAATGAAGATGATGCCACCTCCACTGAGCCCGAATACGACAAGCGAGGGGATTAAAATCGGTTTCCGACCGATCCGGTCGGCCAGCAGTCCGATGGGGAGTGTGAGAAATATCCCGGGAAGCGTGAACGCTGATAGTAAGAGACTGGCCTGTGACTCCGAGATGTTCCACGCTTCCTGCACCGCAGGGAGTGCCGGGCTGATGAGTGAGACGCCCATGACCGCGACGAGCGTACTTGCGAAAATCACCGCTGCTGCCGGCGAGTCCCGGAGTGTTCGTCTCCATTCCATTCGTTCTATCTATCTCTTCACAACGCTGTGCCCTAAACCGTCCGTTATTGGATAGTGAGGATTGCTATGACCGTTCTGCGATGAGACCCGTAGACAGATTCGGCAGAACTTTCTGTGAACTGACTCGAGTTACTCAACGGTACGTATGTCTGGCTCCACCTTCGATGAGTTCGATCATGACTCGCATATGAGAGCGGCCTTCGAACTCGCTCGAGAGGCCGCTGCTCGAGGCGATCGACCGTTCGGGTCCGTACTCGTCCGCGACGATACAGTCATCATGACCGATTCGAATCGTGTCGTCACCGAAGATGACATCCGGCGACATCCCGAACTCCACCTCGCGTACCGTGCGTGCCAAGAGTACGATCCCGACGAACGTGCAGAGATGGTGATGTACACGAGCACGGAACCCTGTCCAATGTGTGCTGGTGGAATGAGGACTGCGGGGTTCGGTCGTGTCATCTATAGTGTCGACAGCGACGAGATTGCGGCATTCACCGGAACCGAGCCGATAGTCCGTTCCGCAGAAGTTCTCGATGGCGCCAGTGATGTTGTCGGGCCTGTGTTGAACGACGAAGGCCGTCATATTCATCAAGAATATGATTGGTGAGTCTCGAACGACGAGTACCGAGCCGTCGTTAGTGTCCCCCAGAGACAAAGTGGAGGCCGTCGATTCCGGCGATGAAGAAGAGGCAAAGACTCGTGGCCGATTCATCGAAGCGTTACTGACCCCGCCTCGACCATCCCTGAATAGCCCGGACACCACCGTCCCGAACCGCTCAGAAGACGCTCTCACGAATGCTGTCCGTTTGTACCGCGCTTCGATTATGTCGGGCTCGTCGTCGCTCGATTGGTCGCCCACTCAAGCAGCGGTTCGAGTCGTGAGCTGACCTCTCGGCCGTTGTCTGTCAGTTCGCATTCGACACGCGGGGGAATTTTTGTTGTACTGGTTCGAGGGTGTCATAGAACGAGTAGCACACCAAAGAGCAGGGTGAACGCTGAGGTGGATGAGTTCAGCGACCCTACAGGATGATCCTTCGGTAGACTCGTTCTTCAATGTCGTGGAGACCGAGACGCTAGCGCTGTTCGAGCACCTTTCTTTTGAGTTTCTCGAAGAGTTCGACGTGTTCGTCCCGTCGAACGAGAACTTCGGCACACGGTTGTCTGGCTGAGCTGTGGGTTCGATCGACCGCCGTCAAGAGACGCGGTCGATCGCTTCCTTACCGACCTCGAACACGTCGTTAACAAGGTGTTCGATCACCTCGTCGAGCAGGCCGCTCGCCGCGGCCTGCTTGATTTGACCTACTGCATTGATTCAACTGACGTGAGAGCGATGCCCGCCGATCAAGACGCCTCGAAGTGCTACGATCCAACTGACGACGAGTACTACCACGACTACGGCTGTACAATCGTCTCGACCGGGCAAAAGATCCCGATCGCGGCGGAGTTCACAGAGAGTAAACAAGCGCCAGAAGAGACGGCAATGCGCGTCACGCGTGACGCGCTCGCCGTCGCACAGCCGATCTGGATGGTCGGTGACAGCGCCTACGATACGCTCGACTGGCACGACCACCTGCTAGCCGCAGGGGGCGTGCCAGTCGCCCCGTACAACGCGCGAAACACCGACGACCCGAAAGACATCGAGTACAGGGTCGAAGACCGCATCAAAAAACACAGCGAGGACGTTCAATTGAAGCAGTCCACGTTAGATGAGACGTACAACCGCCGTACTGGAGTCGAACGAACCAATGAATCAGTGAAGGACCGCGGCCTCGGGCGAACGCACGCCCGAGGCCGCAGGTGTTCCTCACTCTGTGGCTTCGTCTTGTCGTCGCAATCACCAACTACGAACGCGGAGACAATCCGGGAAGCACGATCATCACGGTGTGACAAGAGCTCTATGACACCCTCTTCACTGTAATCTCCTCGAATCAGCCCGTCGATTAAGACTGCGTACTTACCGCTCTCAGCCTGACTTGCGGTTGCTCTTCACGTGCCCATATCCGATTAACAGTGCGAGTACTAACATGCCTACTGTCGTTTCAGTGGCGTACTCGAACCCGATTCCGAGTAAGAGCAGAACGTTCACCACTAATAACAGAAGGATAGCGTCAAGTCGTTCCTGGAGGGCAGATTCGTCCATACTGGCACTCAAAATAGAAGTGAAATAAAGTTGTCTGTAATGTGAACGGGGGTTACGGTGATCGCCCTATATTGAGTGAATCGAGAAAGTGAAGAACGAGCGTGTGAACTGTTGTATGACACTCTCGTACTGGTTCGTGTCATGAGTCTTGCCTCTTGGAGATTAGTCAATCGGCGCGAAAGCGTCGTCTTGCTCGCGGTCGGCAGCTGGTCTTCGATTACGACTCGCTCACCTCCAGTCGCCACGTCGTGCTCTTCGAGCGACCCGACCGCCGTGCCGTCGGTGTCGTGAGCGTATTTGAGAATCCCCACGTCGATGCCGACACACTTCTCGGGGTCCTCAGACGGGTCGGGCGGTTCGCGGTCCATTTCGACGCCGAACGTGGCGAACCACTCGCCTGTCGGCCCCTTCTTGACCGTCACCTGCTTCACGGTGGCGTCGTCGGGGATGGCGCGGTGGAGCCGAATCGGGATGTCCGCAAGTTTCGAGAGGGACAGGACAGTCTGACCGCCCTTCTTGTCGAGCTTGAAGCCATCGCCAGAAATCGCAGATTTCTGGCTGCCAACCAGAAGCCGTCGGCTTCTGGTGACCGGACTGACTGTAGGTGTAGGTGAAACTGCGGAACTCCCGTGGCGGCTTCCAGTTGAGTTGACCGACACCGTAGCCGTTCTCCTTGAGCGCGGAGAGGCCGTTGAGGTTGTCGAACAGACGCTCTACGACGGTTTGGAGAACCTTCGAGTACACGTCCGAGAGGTCATCCCACCACGTTTTGAGGTCAGGTAGCTCCGACCGTAGCGCGGTCATCGACGGCAGTTCGCCGTGTTCGTCTTGGTACTCGTTGAGGCGATAGAGCGTGTGGTTGTACAGTTGCCGACAAATATCGCGGTGGCGGTCCAACTCCTCGCGATGGGCGTCGGACGGCTCGAGGCGGTACTTGTAGGCGTAGTACATGGCTTTACTCGTGGTCCTTAATGTACTCGTCAAGTCGCTCGCGGATGAACGATGAGAGATTCAGGTGGTGTTCCTGAACCCACTCGTGTTGGTCCTCCCGGAGCGTGATTGTGGTCCGCCTCACTGTATGCATAGTATATACTCTATGCACAAAACGTTGCGGTTGCGTGGGCCTGTGGGCCTGCAACAGAATAGTGTATGAATAGATGATGACGGCGTTGACGAGGCGCTTCGCGTCTCGTTCGCACACCAGAAATCTGCGATTTCTGGGGACGTCCTCAGAAACACGGCGCGTTTCTGATGGGCTGCACAAGAGCTTCGCTCTTGTGAACGCTGTATCCCCGCCCTACTGCGCTCCTTGTCCGCTGGCGCGGACTGCGGTGTCGTCCGAAAATCAGAGATTTTCGGGATCACGAGACGGCTTCGCCGTCTCGAACGACTACGCGCCTCGCTCGTTGAGGGTGGGTTTTGATGTGGACTCCCGGCAATCAGTCACCGGCAACAGGCCGGTGACTCTCGCTGTTCAGTGTCCCACCATTCATACGCACGTCTACTGGTGCGTCTCCGCCCCCCGACGTGGGCGAGGAACGGAGTTTGTGGTGTCGCTTCCGGGCGTATCGTAGCCCGATGTTCTTCGCGGCGTTGTAGTCCGCATTCAGTTCGTAGCCGCACTTCTGGCACTCGAAGTGTTCGCCGTGGCGGTTGTCCTCGTGCGTGAACCCACAGTCCGTCCGCGAACAGCGTTGAGACGTGTGGTTCGGTTCGACCTGTTCCACGGAGATACCGCGATCAGGAGCCTTGTAGGAGACGTACTCGTACAGGCGTCGGAACGCCCAGACGTGGTGCCACTGCGCCTGTGGAAGCCGCTCCCGAATGTCGGTTAAATCCTCGAACACAATCACGTCGCAGTCGTGTTCGACGGCTTCCGTGACGAGTTCGTTGGCGACGGTGTGGATGTACTGTTTGCGCCACGCTTCTTCGCGGTTCCCGAGGCGGAGCAGGGCATTGTGTGCGGCTTACGTGCCGCACTGTTGCATCTCTCCCCGTCGTTTCTCGAACTCGCGGCACCAGTGGCCGTATTCGTCCCCCTGCCAGAACGTGCCGGTTGAGGCAACGGCGAGACTGTTGACGCCGAGGTCGATACCGAGGACCGTTTGGTCGGGGTGCCCGGTATCTGTCGGGACCTCTGCGTCGTCGCCGTCTGTCCGCCGCGTTGAGATGTGGAGGTAGAACTCGTCGGTTGCCGCGTCGTACCGAAGCGTACTCTCGCGGAACTCGTAGTCCTCAGAGAGTACGTACCGCTCGTAGGGCGTCGGGCTGTCTGCCGGGAGAACGAACGACGGTTCGACCCGACCATCAACGGTTGCCAACGAAACTTTATTCCGGTAGAAAGTCCCGCTCCGCATATCGTAGTCCATCGTTTCGGCGGTGAACGCCGGTTGAGAGACGCGCTGTCCCTTCTTCCACCGTTCGACAACACCTTTGATGGCTTCGACCGCGCGTCGGATGGCGGCTTGAACGAGTTGTGCTTGTAGCTCCGTCTCCTCACGGAGGTCAGAGTATAGGGCGTCACGAACCTGCCGTTTGTTCGTCTTGCACTCGGTGTACGAGGTGTCGGACCAACAGTAGTCGGCGGTTCAGTGGAGTGCGTCGCGTTGCTCGTCGGAAACGGCGAGTTTCACTACGGTAGTTCGGCGCACATCCATATTTTAGATAGCACCCCACGGTACTTATAGGTTTGAGAGTCGGCCGGTGCAGTATGCCGGTTGCGTCGTATCGTGTCGGTTTCCTCTGGCATACTCGCTCCCTTCGGTCGCTTCTTAAGCCCGGAGGCTCCATATTGTATTCTGCTGACCCTGCGGACCGTCGAGCGGTGACGGCGGGCTTATATCTCCGGGGGCGGATGCCGAACTATGACACGACGCGTCGCGCTCCTCGCTCACGAGGGGCTTCCCGACCGCGCGAAGACGGCCGTCGGCGTGCTCCGCTACGCGGACGCCGATGTCGTCGCCGTCGTCGCCCGCGAAATCGCCGAGGCCGATCCTGACGCGCGCGTCGCCGACTACGTGCCTGACGTGCCTGACGCCCCAATCGTCGGCCGGGTTGCGGATGCGCCAGACTTCGACGCGCTCGTCATCGGCGTCGCGCCCATCGGCGGCGGTTTCGACGAGTCGTGGCGGCCCGACGTGCGCACCGCGCTGGAAGCCGGCGCGGACGTGGTCGCCGGCCTCCATTACTTCCTCGCGGACGACGAGGAGTTCGCTCGGCTCGCGGCCGAACACGGCGGCGAACTGCGCGACGTGCGCCGGCCACCCGACGACCTGACCGTCGCGGAGGGGCGCGCCCGCGACCTCGACGCGGAGATCGTCCTCACCGTCGGCACGGACTGCTCGACGGGGAAGATGACGACCACCCGCGAACTGTACGAGGCGGCCCGCGAGCGCGGCGTCGACGCGGCGTTCGTCCCCACCGGACAGACGGGGATCATCGTCGAGGACCGGGGCATCCCGGTCGACCGGACGGTGAGCGACTTCACTGCCGGCGCGGTCGAGCAGATGTGCGTCAAGCGGGCCGACCACGACTACCTGTTCGTGGAGGGACAGGGGAGCATTATCCATCCCGCCTACTCGGCGGTGACGACCGGCCTCCTCCACGGGGCGATGCCCGACTCGCTGGTGATGTGTCACGACGCCGGCCGCGAGGCGATCCACGGCTACGAGTCGGTCGAGATACCGAATCCGGGCTACGTCGCGGAGATGTACGAGTCGCTGGCGGAGCCGATAGCGCCGACCGAGGTGGTCGCGGGCGCACTGAACACGTCGGGACTGGACGGCGAGGCCGCCACGGAAGCGACGAAGCGATACCGCGCGCAGTTAGACGCGCCGGTCGCGGACCCGATTCGAGACGGGCCGGACGCCCTGCTGGAGGCGATACTGTGAACGCGTCTGTCGAACGGCTTCGGCTCCCGCTCGCGGAGCCGTTCGAAATCAGTCGCGGCGTCCAACGCGAGACGGAGAACCTCGTCGTCGAACTCGAACACGCTGGTGTGACGGGTGTCGGCGCGGCGGCTCCTTCGGCACACTACGGCGAGACGGCAGACACCGTCGAAGCAGTGCTGCCGCGACTTCTCGACGCGCTGCCGGCAGATCCGCACGACATCGACGCGGCCCACGACGTGATAGACGCTGTCGTCCGAGATAATTCTGCCGCGAAGGCGGCCGTCGACATCGCGCTGCACGACCTCGTTGCGACCCTCCACGACCTTCCGCTGTACCGCTATCTCGGCCTCGATGCGAGCGACACGCCAACTTCCTCGTTCACCATCGGGTTGGCCGACACCGAGGAGATGCGCGGAAAGGCCCGCGCCGCCGACGAGTGCGACGTGCTGAAGGTGAAGCTCGGGACGGACCGCGATATGGAAATCGTCGAGGCCGTCGCGGACGCGGCCCCCGACGCGCGCCTCCGCGTGGACGCGAACGAGGCGTGGACGCCGAAGCAGGCCGTCTCGATGTGTGAACGGCTGGACGGACTCGTCGAGTTCGTCGAACAACCGGTTCCGGCCGAGAATCCCGAGGGACTGCGCTACGTCTACGAGCGGTCGCCGCTCCCTATCGCCGCCGACGAGTCGCTCGTGACGGCCACCGACGTGCCGGCCGTCGCGGACTGCGCCGACATCGCGAACGTGAAACTGATGAAGTGTGGCGGCATCCGGCCCGCAATCGAGGCGTTCCACGCGGCTCGCGCACATGGCATGGAGACGATGCTCGGCTGCATGGTCGCGTCGAACGCGGCCATCGCGGCGGGCGTCCACCTCGCGCCGCTGTGTGACTACGCTGACCTCGACGGGGCGCTGCTGCTCGCGGACGACGCCGACCCGTTCGAGGGCCCGCCGGTGCCGGATCTTGACCCGACCGATGTCGTCGGGACGGGCGCGCGCCGTCGGTGAGCCTCCGATCCGTTTTTCCCTGCGTCTCTAAACGCTTATACCGCGCCTCCGACTTCTCACGTCCATGAGCGACGTGACGGTCACGCTACCCGACGGCTCCGAACTCTCCGTACCGGAGGAGTCGAGCGTCGAAGACGTGGCCTACGAGATCGGGCCGGGACTCGGGTCGGACACGGTGGCGGGCGTCGTCGACGGTGACCTCGTCGACAAGGCCGAGGAGGTAGCCGACGGCGACCGACTCGTCATCGTCACCGAGGGCTCCGACGAGTATCTGCAGGTGCTACGCCACTCCGCGGCCCACGTGTTCGCACAGGCACTCCAGCGACGCCACCCGGAGGCGGAACTCACCATCGGTCCCCCGACCGACGAGGGGTTCTACTACGACGTCGCGGGGGTCGACCTCGACGAGTCGGACCTCGACGAGATCGAAGCCGAGATGGCGGAGATAATCGAGGCCGACTACGACATCGAGCGGGTCGAACGATCCTGGGAGACGGCCTTCGACATCTACGCCGACAACGAGTACAAGCAGGAGATCCTCGAAACCGAGGCGGCCGACGAGGAGACCGTCTCCTTCTACGTGCAGGACGACTGGCAGGATCTCTGTCGGGGGCCGCACGTCGATTCGACCGGCGACATCGGCGCGGTGAAGCTGCTCAACGTCTCCTCGTCGTACTGGCGTGGCGACGAGGAGAACGACACGCTGACGCGCGTCCACGGGACGGCCTTCGAGAGCGAGGACGATCTCGACGAGTTCATCGAGCGCCGCGAGGAGGCCAAGGAGCGCGATCACCGGAAGATCGGCACGGAGATGGACCTGTTTTCGGTGCCGGACCACTCGCCGGGCTGCGTCCACTTCCACCCGGACGGGATGGCGATCCGCCGCGAACTGGAGGAGTACATCCGCGAGAAGAACGACGAACTCGGCTACGACGAGGTGTGGACGCCCGAGCTGAACAAGGCGGAGCTGTGGAAGCCGACGGGCCACTACGACACCTTCACCGAGAGCGGTGAGATGTTCAACTGGGAGCAGGACGACACGGAGTACGGTCTGAAGCCCATGAACTGCGCGAACCACGCGCACGTGTACGACTCCGACACCCACTCCTACCGCGACCTCCCGATCCGGCTCTCGGAGTTCGGCACCTGCTACCGCAACGAGCAGTCCGGCGAGCTGTCGGGGCTGTTCCGCGTCCGCGGCTTCACGCAGGACGACGGCCACGCCTTCATCCACCCAGAACAGATCAAAGAGGAAATCCGCGGGACGCTCGGCGTCGTCCGCGACATCTACGGCGACTTCGGCTTCGACATCAGCTACAAACTGGAGACGCGCGGCGACGACGCTGTCGGCTCCGAGGAGATCTGGGCCAACGCGACGGACGCGCTGAAGGCCGCCCTCGAATCCGAGGGGTTGGAGTACGACATCGAAGCCGGCGAGGCGGCCTTCTACGGCCCGAAGATCGGCATCGACGCCCACGACGCCATCGGCAGAGAGTGGACGGTCGGTACGGTCCAACTCGACTTCAACATCCCGCGCCGCCTCGACCTGACCTACGTCGGCGAGGACAACGAGGAACACCACCCCGTCATGGTCCACCGCGCGCTGTTGGGCACCTTCGAGCGGTTCATGGGCATCATGATAGAGCACTTCAAGGGGAACTTCCCGACGTGGCTCGCCCCCGAACAGGTGCGGATCCTCCCGATCTCGGAGGACCAACTCGGCTACGCCCACAGGATAAAGAACGAACTCGACGGGTTCCGCGTCGAGGTGGACGACCGCGACTGGACTATCGGCCGGAAGATCCGCGCCGGCCACGACGACCGCGTGCCGTACATGCTGGTCGTCGGCGGCGACGAGGCGGAGGCCGGCACCGTCTCCGTCCGCGACCGCTTCGAGGACGAGGCCGACGACGTCGACCCAGAGCGGTTCCGCGACCACCTCGCGACCGAGGTCGAGTCGCGGACGCTCGACCCCGACTTCGTGGACTGAGGCTCACTCGTCGGGATCGTCGGCCGACCGGAGGATGAACGGCCCCGTCGTCAGCGTCCGTTGGGTGATGGTGACGATACGCAGCACGTACGAGACGAGCAGCAGGAACGGCGTCACCGCGAGCGTGATGGTCGCCGCGACGAGCACGAGCAGATGTGACACGCCGAGCGTGGCTCCGGTCACGTCGCCGCTATCGACGAACAGCAGGACGCCGATGGTCACGGCGAGCGCCGGGACGGCCGTCGACAGCATCACCCGCGAGAGCCGGACCAGTTCGTTCTGAAAGTAGAGGCCACGGACGTGCTCGCGGGCCGGGCCGAAGAACGTCAGCGCGTCGATGAACGCTCGTAGGGCGTCGCGCGCCTCGGCCGACAGGGCGTCGCCGTGTTCGCGTTCAAGCCGTCGGGCCTCGTGGACGCGGTAGGCGTAGTTGTAGTCCAGCGCGGCCCGGAGTGCAGAGAACTCCAGATAGCGGGCGTCGGTCAGCCGGTCGGCGACCGTATCGGTGTTCGCGTCGTGTTCGACGGTGAACGCCGCCACCTGCCGGCCGACGCTGTCGTCGTCGACTACCTCTCGGAGCGTGGCCGCCCGAGCGTCCGTCTCCGCGAGCAGTGCACGCAGGAATTGTGCCGGCTCCGACGGTGACACGTCGCCGAGCAGCCGCTCCACGTCGCGGCGAAACTCCAAGGCGTCGTCGAGTCGGCCCCGATGGTCGCTCAGCGAGCCGAGCTGCTTCGACAGGACGAGTTGGTCGATGGTGACGACGAGCGTCACGCCGGTGATGATGCCGGTGATCAGCCCCGAAAACGCCGTGTCGACCGGGTCGGCGCGGCGCATCCCGTCACCGAGCGGCGACGGATCGACCGTCCCGGCGACGAGCAGAAACGCGAAGACACAGCCCGCCAGCAGCCCGGCGACGGTCCACCGATTGCCGTCGAGCAGGAGCCACCGCCGCAGCCGCGTCTGTCCGTCGGTCCGCGCCGTCTGCGTCGCGCCGTCGCTCACTGTCGAACGTTCGACGGCCTGCGCGAAAAAGCCGCAGGGACGGACCCTACGTCACTGTTCGGACTCTTCCTCCTGTAACTCCTCCAGCTCGGACTCGACTTCCGGGTCGGTGGTCGTGCTGTCGACCTCGACCGTGCTCTCGTCGCCCGTCTCCGTCGCCGTGTCGCCCTGTTGTTCGCGGATGGTGTCGAGTTCCGCTTCGACCTCCGCGTCGGTGCGCTCGGCCTCCAGTTCCTGATCGATCTGGTCGGTGTCGTCGAGCGCGTTCTCGAAGGCACCGCTCGATTCGAGTTCGTCCATCGCCGCCGCGCGGGCCTCCATCTCTTGGGTCTGCTCCGAGGCCCGCTCGATGGAGCGGGAGACGTCCTCCATCTCGTCGCCGGCACCCGTGAGCGCCTCCGAGACGCGGGCGCTCGCCTCCGCCGCCTCGTAGCGGGCTTTCATCGTCTCCTTCTCCGTGCGGAACTGCTCGATCTGTTGCTGGAGTTCCTCCTTCTTGTCGACGAGCGAGTCCTGCGTCTGCTGTAGGTCGGCGATCTGTGTCTCCAGCTCCTCGATCTGGCTCATCTTGCCCTTCTTTTTTTCCAGCGCCTGCCGGGCGAGATCCTCACGATCCTGCCTGACGGCCTCGCGGGCCTGCTCGTTGTGCTTCTCGACGTTCTCCTCCAGTCGACGCTTCTGCATCTCCAGCCGTTTCTTCTGTGTCGTCAGGTCGGCGATGCCCTGCTTGACGTCCTGCAGTTCGTCGCGCATCTGCTCGTACGAGTAGTCGAGCTGTTCGTTCGGGTTCTCCGCCCCCGAGACGAGCGCGTTCAGCTTCGAGCGGATGACGTAGGAGGCACGCGAGAGGATTCCCATACTACTGATAGCGCCCGAACTCCCTTAAAATCTGACCGATACTGTGTCACGCGATAGCCCGTCGCGGCAGTGTTTTCGCTGCGTCGGTGCTTCGGAACCTTCTTTGTCCGGCTAACGGTTCTGTCCCGTACGATGGCTGTACTCTGGCTGGACGATGTCGGGTCCGACGACGTCGGCTCCGTGGGGGGAAAAGGTGCCTCGCTCGGGGAGATGTGGAACGCGGGGCTTCCCGTGCCGCCGGCGTTCGTCGTGACGGCAGACACGTACCGCCGGTTCATCGAGGAGACGGGCATCGCCGAGGAGTTGTTCGCGGCCGTGGACGTGGACTCGGACGACTCCGCGGCGCTCGCACGCGCCGAGAGTCGTGCCGAAGACCTCATCCTCGGGACGGAGATGCCCGACGAGATCCGCGAGGGTATCCTCGACTCGTACGCGAACCTCGACGACGGCGAGGCGTTCGTCGCCGTCCGCTCCTCCGCGACGGCAGAGGACCTGCCCGACGCCTCCTTCGCCGGCCAGCAGGAGACGTTCCTCAACGTGCAGGGCGACGCGCTCATCGAGCGCGTGAAACAGTGCTGGGCCTCCCTGTTCACCCAGCGCGCGATATACTACCGCAACGAACAGGGGTTCGACCACGACGCGGTGGACATCGCCGTCGTCGTCCAGCGGATGGTTGCCGCCGACAAGTCCGGCGTCATGTTCACCTCTCACCCCTCGACGGGTGAGCCGAAGATCATCATCGAGGCCGCGTGGGGCCTCGGCGAGGCGGTGGTGGCCGGCTCGGTCTCCCCGGACAACTACGTCGTCGACCGGGAGACCGGCGGGACTTTAGAGACGACCGTCGCCGACAAGAAGCTCATGATGGAGAAGGACGAGGAGACCGGCGAGACGATCGAGCGCGAGGTGCCCGACGACCTGCGCGACGCGGCCGTGCTTGACGACGAGGAGATCGCCGAGCTGGCCGAGTTGGGTCGCCGCGCCCAGGACCACTACGACGCGCCACAGGACGTCGAGTGGGCGATCGTCGGCGACGAGGTGTACATGCTCCAGTCGCGGCCCATCACGACCATCGCTGATTCCGCAGGCGCGGGCACGACTGCGGCCTCCGACGGCGGGGAAGGCGGCGAGGTGCTCGTCAACGGTCTCGGTGCCTCCCCCGGTACCGCCGCCGGCCCGGTCCGGATCGTCCGCAAACTCGACCAACTCGATAAGGTGAGCGACGGCGACATCATCGTCACGGAGATGACGACGCCCGACATGGTGCCCGCGATGAAGCGCGCGTCAGGCATCATCACCGACGAGGGCGGGATGACCTCACACGCCGCTATCATCTCCCGCGAACTCGGCGTCACGGCCGTCGTCGGCGCGGGGTCGGCGACCGAGGCGCTCGCCGACGACCAGCCGGTCACCATCGACGGCGACAAGGGCACCGTCGTCGCCGGCTTCGAGTCGGGCGACGAAGACGAGTCGGAGGAGCACGAGGACGTTCGCCCGCAGAACCCGGTGAAGCCGATGACAGCGACGGAGGTGAAGGTGAACGTCTCCATCCCGGAGGCGGCCCACCGCGCGGCGCAGACGGGCGCCGACGGCGTCGGCCTGCTCCGGATGGAACACATGATCCTCTCGACGAACAAGACGCCGGAGCGGTATCTCGAGGACCACGGCGAGGAGGCGTACGTCGAGCAGTTGGTCGAGGAGATCCGCGGCGTCGCCGACGAGTTCTATCCGCGACCGGTTCGCGTCCGGACGCTCGATGCTCCCACCGACGAGTTCCGGCAACTGGAGGGTGGCGACGACGAGCCGCACGAACACAATCCGATGCTCGGCTACCGGGGTATCCGACGCTCGCTCGACCGCCCGGACCTGTTCGCCCACGAACTGGAGGCGTTCCGCCGGCTGTTCGAGATGGGCTACGACAACGTCGAGGTGATGTTCCCGCTCGTCAACGACAGCGAGGACGTGATCCGGGCGCGACAGCAGATGGAGGAAGCCGGCATCGACCCCGAGAAGCGCAACTGGGGCGTGATGGTAGAGACGCCCGCCTCGGCGCTCACCGTCGAGTCGATGTGCGAGGCGGGCATCGACTTCGCCTCCTTCGGCACGAACGACCTCACGCAGTACACGCTCGCGGTCGACCGCAACAACGAGAACGTCGCCGACCGCTTCGACGAGCTTCACCCCGCCGTCCTCTCGCTCATCGGCGACGTCATCGAGACGTGTCGCGAGCACGACGTGGCGACGAGCATCTGTGGACAGGCCGGCTCCAAGCCGGAGATGGTTCGCTTCCTCGTCAACGAGGGGGCCACCTCCATCTCGGCGAACATCGACGCGGTGCGCGACGTGCAACACGAGGTCAAGCGCGTCGAGCAGAAGCTCATCCTCGATTCGGTTCGCTGACCGCGACCCGTTCACATTCCGAAGCGTTTTCTCTCGGGAGCGACCCCTACGAGACAACTATGCAAGGCGGTGGCTCTGCAGACATGACGCTCGCGTTCGAGTTGGCGGCGCTGAAGCGACTCGCCGATCCGGAGGCCGTCTTCGCCGACGCCCGGACGTGGAGCGAGTACGTCGGCGTCGTCAGCGACAAGCCGACGTACGTCGTGACCAACTTCACGCGGAAGAACCGCATCCGACAGGACTTCTTCTCCGGGCCACGGGGCAAGGAGGAGTCGCTCGACAACGTGAAACGCCAGTTCGACACGGACCGACACGTGTTCGTCGGCGTGCCGGACAGCGACGACCCCGGCGTCGCGGAGTCAGTCGACTGGGAGTTCCTGCCCATCGAGCAGGCGGCCGAGGCCGCAGAGTGGGAACTCGGCGACCCGGAGGAGACCAGACAGCAGCGCGAGGGAGACGACGACCGAGACGACTGGCCGTAGATGAACGGCGTCGTCGCGCTTCGGGAGACGGTCGACGAACTCGACGGCCGCGCAGGCGTCGTGCTCGCCACCCTGTTCGCAGCCGTCGGCGTGGCGACGGTCGTGGCACAGCAGACAGTTATCGAAGCGTCCAGCCAGATCACGACGGCTCAACAGACACCGGACAGCCAGTTCTTCGTCGACCCGGCGACCATCGAGACGCCGCTGTCGCTGGGCCTCTCCTTCGGCGTCGCCGTGCTCGTCGTCCTCGGGGTCGCGGTCGTCGCCGAGTACGCGGCCGTCGTGACGCTCCGCGTAGTCACGGGTGACTCGCTCGGGACGGCGGCGACACGACGCGTCGGTCGAACGGTCCTCGTCGGCTTTCTGGTCGGAACGGTCGTGCGCGTGCTCGTCGGCGTCGGACTGGCGGCGTTTCTCCTCCCGGGCGTGTTCTTCGCAGTGACGCTGCTGTTCGCCCATCCGGCGGTCGCAATCGACGATGCCGGCGCGAGGGAGGCGCTCGCCACGGCGTGGTCGCTGGCGTCCGGTCGCCGGCTCGACGTTGCCGCCATCGTCTCGCTGCTGGTCGTGCTGTATCTGACGCCGCGACTCGTCGGGTCGGTCGTGACGGGCGCGCCCGGCCTCCTGCTCGGCGGAGCCGTGACCGGTATCGGGAGTCTGCTCTCGTCCGGCGTCGTCGGGCGGGCGTATCTCGCCGCGAAGGAGGAGGAGAGCCGAGAGCAAACGGCCGCCGAGGAGGACCCGTACGACGCGCCGCTGGACGCGGACGACCTCGCCGAGCCGGAGTAGTTTTGTTCGGGCCGAGCGTTCGAACGCGCATGACGGACGACGTCGAAGTGGACGTCGAGGTAGAGGTCGAGGTGGACCGCGACGAACTGGAGATCGAACTCGGTGACCGACGCGAAGCGGAAGCCGAACTCGAAACGGACGACCTCGCCGTCGAGGTGGAGGTCGAAGTGGACGTGGAGCGGCAAGCGAGCGACGACGAGCACGGCGACGAGACCGAACACGAGTCAGCGGATGACGAGTAGCCGCGTCGACAACGGGCGGTGTTCAGATACGCGGGTCGTCGCTCGATTGAACAACCGCGGTGGGTGGGACTGAAAGGGGCCGGGGGCTTTCTACACCCTGTTGTCCTCCTGATCTCCGAACTTACGCTTGTCTAAACCCGACGCCGGGTAGACGCGCTTTTACATCCCGAGGTCGGAGCGAAGGTATGGCGGAGCCACGGGTGCCGGGCGGGCGCGGCGAGGTGTTGGAGCTGCCGTGCGGCGAGGAGAAGCCGGTGTACGAACTCGACATGGGGATGCGCGGCTTCGACTGCGACTGTGGCGAGCGACACGCCGTCGTGGTCGACGTGCATCCGCTCTCGCGGTTCGTGCCGGAGTTCCTCGTCGACACGCTGCGGGCGGCCGTCGACACGACGACGGAAGGCGAGTTCTCGACGACGCACCTGATGGGTGTCGTGCTGGAGGAGTTCCCCGAGCGCGTGGTGTCGGCGGACGTGAGCGACGACGGCGAGGTCGGCTACGCGATGGTGTGGGCGACGGACTTCGACTCGCGTCGCCTCCACGAGACGGCCGTCGAACTGCTCGTGGAACTGATGGAGCACGCGGTGAGTCACGCCGACGACGAGAGCGCCGTCTCGGCGTTCGAAGAGCAGATGCTCGAGTTCGACGTGACGGCGTTCGTCGAACAGTACCGCCGCGAGCGGAACTTTCAGAGCGAACACGACTCGGCGGTGTGACCGCACGTGTGACACGCGCTGTCAGACGCGTCGCGGGTCGGCGTGCGCCCGCCGTAACTCGATCCGGATGAACCGAACGTCTGACGGATGTCTGACGGGTGTCTAAGTCGTTCGGGCTGGTGTGTATGCACATGCGCATACGCCGGGGCGAGTTCGAGCGCATCCGCTCGGTCGTCTCCGAGGCCGATCCGGACCAGCCGATGACGGCGAGTGAGCTACTCGCGCTGTTGGACGAACACGGCGAGGAGTTCGACAGCGCACACCAGATAGCGACGGTGCTCGGCCGGCGTGCGGAACACGGCGACGTGGAGATCATCCGCGAGCAGCCGTATCGGTATCGGATCGACGGATCGTGACGGCGCTGTCCCCGACTATTTTCCCCCGTATTTAAGTTAATTCGCTGGTAGATGGGTAGTATGTCACGCGATGTCGATAGACGCGAGTTCCTGACGCTCGCCGGAACCGCTGCCGGAGCGGCGACGCTGGCCGGCTGTTCCGGTGGCAACGAGACGGCGACCGAGACGAGCGGCGGGTCGACCCCGATGGACACCGGAACGCCGGAGGAGGAACTGCCGGAGCCGGAGACGCGAGAGGAGCATCTCCAGCGGACGAACCGCCTCGTCCACGACGACGCGCCGTGGATCTTCCTCAACCGCCAGTACAGCGTCTACGGCAAGTCGGCCGACGTCGAGTGGGAGGCGCGCCGCGACGAGCGGATCGACGGCTACGCCATCGAACCCACGGGGAGCAAGTCGTCGGTGATGATCACACAGTCCAAGATGGATACGGGGCTCGACCCGCACGACCACCGCGAGACGACGACCGACAACATCGTCACGCAGGCGTACGAGGGACTGCTGGAGCGGGACCGCGAAGGGAAGGTCGTCAATCAGTTGGCGACGGGATACGAGCGGCTCGAAGCCGGGCAGGTCCAGTTCGAACTCCGCTCCGGCGTCTCGTTCCACAGCGGCGACTCGCTCACCAAGGAGGACGTCGCCTTCTCCATCAACCGTATCGTCGACCCGGAAGCCGGCGACCTCGAAAGCTCGCAGTCCGACCAGCTCGCGGGGGTGACGGGTGCCGAGCCGGCAGACGGCGACAGCGCCGTCATCGTCAACTCGGACGGCATCAACCCCGTCGTGTTCGCGCTGTTCGCGACGTACTGTGACATCGTGAACAAGTCGTGGATCGAGAGCAACGACGCGGCGTACATCAACTCCAACATGGAAGGCACCGGGCCGTTCATGCTCGACACCTACGAGCAGGACGTGCGAGTCGTCTTCGAGAGCTACGACGATTACTACATGGACGCCGCGCCGGCCGACCAGCTGACGATTCAGTCCGCCGGCGAGCCGTCGACGCGGGTGAACCAGCTGCTCAACGACGAGACGGACATCATCGTCAACGTCCCGCCGCAGAACATCTCGCAGATCCAGAGCGCCGACAACGCGTCCATCAGCGCGGTGCCGAGCACGCGGATCATCTACAACGCGATGATCTACAATCGGGAACCGTTCGACTCTGTCGAGTTCCGACAGGCGATGAACTACGCTATCGATCTGGAGAGCATGGTGAGCAACGTGCTCGGCTCCTTCGGCGACCAGACCGGCCAGCCGACGCTGGAAGGGTTCACCGGCTACAACCCCGACCTCGACCCGTACCCGTATGATCCGGACGAGGCGGAGCGGCTCGTCGAAGCGAGCGGCTACGCCGGCGCTGAGATCGAACTCCACACGCCCAGCGGTCGCTATCTGAAGGACCTCGAGATCTCGCAGGCGGTCGTCAGCTACCTCGACGAGCTGGAGAACGTCTCCGCCAGCGTGAAACAGCGAGACTTCGGAAAACTCGTAGACGAGCTGCTCGACGGGGAGTTGGAGACGAGCCCCGCCTTCTATCTCATCGGGTGGGGGAACGCGGCGTTCGACGCGAGCCAGACCATCATCCCGCTGTTGACGAGCGACGGCGCGCTCACCTCCTACCGCAACGACCGCGTCGACGAGCTGATGGATCAGGCACAGAGCATGGGCGGCGAGAGCTGAATCCGGGCATATGGGTTCGTTCGGTCGTTTCTTGCTCAAGCGCTCCCTGCAGGGGGTGGTAGTGATACTCGGCGTCATCAGCGTTCTGTTCGTGCTCCGGTACGTCACGCCGGGAAGCCCGGTCGACTTCATCGCGCCACTGGACGCCAGTGACGCGACCCGACGGCGCATCGCCGAGTCGCTCGGCCTGAATCAGCCACTCTACGTCCAGTACGGCGACTACATCGTCTCGCTGTTACAGGGCGAGATGGGCTACTCGTACCGCTCGCGGACGGCGGTCGCACCCCGCGTGTTCGCGAAGCTGCCGGCGACGCTGGAGTTGGCCGTCGCGGCGACGGTCGTCGCGGTCATCCTCTCCATCCCGCTGGGTGTCATCAGCGCGACGCGACGCCACACCGGACCCGACTACGCCGCGACGGTGTTCTCGTTTCTGGGCATCTCGACGCCGAACTTCTGGCTGGGCGTCATGCTGGTCATCCTGTTCGCGGTGCAGTTCGGCGCGTTTCCGACCAGCGGTCGCCCCGTCGGCCTGCTCGACGCGCTCGGGCATCTGGTCGTCATCGCGGGCCCGGAACGCGGCTGGGCGCTGCCGCTGAACGTCGGTTCCTTCGTCGCGGCCATGCAAAACTGGCTGTTACACGTCACGCTGCCGGCGATAACGCTGGGGACGTACTTCACGGCGCTCATCACCCGGCTGACGCGGTCGGGGATGCTCGACGAACTCGGGCGCGGCTACGTGCAGGCGGCCCGCGCGAAGGGGCTGCCGACGACGCTGGTGCGGTATCGCCACGCGCTGCGCAACACGCTGATACCGGTCATCACCGTCGTCGGCCTCCAGCTCGGAACGCTCATCGGTGGGGCCGTCATCACGGAGGCCGTCTTCGACTGGCCGGGGCTCGGCTCGCTCATCATCGACGCCATCAACAACCGCGACTGGCCGCTCATTCAGGGGAGTCTGGTCGTCATCGGCGCGGGCTTCGTGGTCGTGAACGTCGTGGTCGACGCGCTGTACGTGCGGCTCAATCCGAGGGTGTTGGAATGATACGACGCCTGCTCGACGCCGTTACGGGCCGACTCTCGCCGCGGACGGTGCAGAACCTCCGCTCGGAGTTCGACACCAGCCCGCTCACAAAGGTCGGCGTCGGTATCCTCGTGGTCGTTCTCGTGACGGCGGTGTTCGCGCCGCTGCTCGCCCCGTGGAACCCCGAGGCGCAGAACCTCGACAGGTCACAGCAGCCACCGCTGGGCTTCACGCGCGCGGAGAATCAGACGACACAGGAGACGGTCGACGGCGAGGTGCAGCTGATTCAGGAGACGGTGCAGGTGAACGCGACCGTCGCACACCCGCTCGGGACAGACGGTCTCGGCCGGGATATGCTATCGCGCGTCGTCTACGGAGCGCGCACCTCGCTCGTCGTCGGCGTGCTCGGGACGCTGCTCGCGATGCTCGTCGGCGTCCCGGTCGGTCTCGTCGCCGGCTACTACAAGGGCCGGGTCGACGACGCGCTGATGCGGGTGGCAGACGTGAGTCTCGCGTTCCCGTCGCTCGTGCTCGCCATCGCGCTCGTCGGCCTGTTCGGACAGGCGGCCGTGGAGGTGCCCGACCCGCTGGTCACGACCGGCCTCGCCGCCGCAATACGCGGCGTCACCTCGCTGCCCGGTGGGCTGGCGTACCCGACCGGGATGCCCGCGACGTTCACGCTCCCCGGGACAGTCATCCTCGTCGTCGGCATCGTGAACTGGGTGTGGTTCGCGCGCGTGGCTCGCGGCGAGGCGCTCGGCGTGCGCGACGAGGAGTACGTGAAGGCGGCCCGGTCGCTCGGCGGACCCGACCGGTTCATCATCCGTCGCCACGTGTTCCCGAACAGTATCACGCCCGTGCTCGTGCTCGCCACCATCCAGATCGCCGCCATCGTCCTGCTGGAGAGCGCGCTCTCCTTCCTCGGCTTCTCGGGGACGACCCTCTCGTGGGGCTTCGACATCGCACAGGGGCGACAGTACCAGACGACATCGTGGTGGATCGCCGCCATGCCGGGCCTCGCCATCGTGCTCACGGTCATCGGCATCAATCTCGTCGGTGACTGGCTCCGCGACGCGCTCGACCCCGGTATCGAGGGCGAAGGAGGTGGCGTCTGATGCGCGACCTCCTGCGCGTCGAGGGGCTGTCGACCCGCTTTTTCACCGGCGAGGGACAGGTGAACGCGGTCGAATCGGTCGACTTCACCGTTCGCCAAGGCGAGATCCTCGGCATCGTCGGAGAGTCGGGCTCGGGCAAGTCCGTCACCGCGCTGTCGCTGCTCGACCTCGTCGAGTCGCCCGGCGAGGTCACGGCGGGGCAGCTGTGGCTCCGCGACGCTGATCTCGCCGACGAGTTCCCCGGGGCCGCCGACGGGGCGTTCGTCGACCTGCGCGAACTGCCCGAACGGGTTCGCCGGTCGCTGCGCGGTCCCACCTTCAGCATGATATTTCAGGACCCGATGAGCAGTTTCAACCCGTCGCTGACCGTCGGCGAGCAGATAGCCGAGGCGGTGGAGGTGCAGCGGCGTGCCGACGCGAACCCGCGCTCCACCCGCTCGCGCACGGAAGGGTACGGACTCGGCTCGTACGTCGTCGACGGACTGCTCCCGAACCGCGATTACACGGGAGAGGAGAGCCACGACCGGGCGGTCGAACTGCTCGAACGAGTGGGCATCCCCGACCCCGAAAAGCGGGTCGACGAGTACCCACACGAGTTCTCCGGCGGCATGTTACAGCGCGCGATGATCGCACAGGCGCTGGCCGGCGAGCCGGACCTGCTCGTCGCCGACGAGCCGACGACGGCACTCGACGTGACGATACAGGCGCAGATCCTCGAACTGCTGCGCGACATTCAGGCCGACCGGGAGATGAGCATCCTGCTCATCACGCACGACTTGGGCGTCATCGCGCGGATGTGCGACCGCGTAGCGGTGATGTACGCCGGCCAGATCGTGGAGCGGGGGACGCTGGAGGACGTGTTCGACGACCCGGTCCACCCGTACACGGAGGGACTCATCGGCTCGATTCCGGACCTCGACGACCCCGCGCCGCGGCTCCAACCGATAGAGGGCAACGTGCCCAGTCTGCTCGACGACGAGATGCCGCGCGGCTGTTACTTCGCCGACCGGTGTCCGAAGGCGATGGCGGCGTGTCTGGAGCCGCAGGCGGAGCGGCCGGTCGGCGGGAAGGAACACGCCGCCCGCTGTGTGCTCGTCGACAGCGACTACGACGAGCGCGACGCGCTCTCCGACGGCCCTGAGCACGACGCGGTGGCCGATGGCCGGGGTGACGACGTGTGAGCACGCCACTTCTCGAAGTCGCCGACCTGAAGAAGTACTACACCGACGACATCGGGCTGGTGGACCGCGTTCTCGGCACGGAGACGACCGACGTGCGGGCCGTCGACGGCGTGAGCTTCAGCGTTCAGCGCGGCGAGACGCTCGGTCTCGTCGGGGAGTCCGGCTGCGGGAAGTCCACGACCGGCGAGACGCTCCTCGCGCTGGAGGAGGCGACCGACGGTGACGTGCGCTTCGACGGCGCGAGCGTCTTCGAGATGGCCGACGACGCCCGCACGGAGTTCCGCCAGCGCGCGCAGGTGGTGTTCCAGGACCCCTTCTCCAGTCTCGACCCGCGGATGACCGCCGGCGAGGCAATCGCGGAGCCGCTGGTCGTCCACGACATCGGGGATAGCGAGACGCGCCGAGCGGAGGCGAAGGAGCTGCTGGAACGCGTCGGACTCGCGGCCGATCAGGTCGACCGCTACCCACACGAGTTCTCGGGGGGGCAGCGCCAGCGCATCGGCATCGCACGCGCGCTCGCGCTCGACCCGGAGTTTCTCGTGCTCGACGAGCCGGTGAGCGCGCTCGACGTGAGCGTGCAGGCGCAGATACTCAATCTGCTCGAAGATCTGCAGTCGGAGTTCGGGCTGACCTACCTGTTCATCGCACACGACCTGAGCGTCATCCGGCACATCTGTGACCGCGTCGCCGTCATGTATCTCGGCGAGATCGTCGAGCGCGGACCGGTCGACGCCATCTTCGAGTCGCCACAGCACCCCTACACGGAGAAACTGCTGGAGAGCGTCCCCCGCGCGGACACGAGCGAGCGGGGCCGACGGGTCGATGCGCTGGAAGGCGACGTACCCTCGCCGCGCGACCCGCCCGCAGGCTGTCGGTTCCACACGCGGTGTCCGTACGCGCGGGAGGCGTGTCGCGCCGACCCGCCCGACGACTACGACGCCGAGACGACGGGCCAGCAGGTAGCGTGTTTCCGCGCGCTCGACGATCACCCGTACTGGGAGAGCGAGCCAATCGAGCGTGCGGCGGCGAGCGACGGCGAGCGACGCCGCACCGACGACTGACGGCTCCGGACGGGAACGTTTTCCACGACGGCCACCCCAGAGGCGGTGTGACCGAAGAGAGCGAGCAGACGGACGGCCCGGCGTTTGCCGGCCTCGGAGCGGGCGCGGCCATCCGCGAACACTGGAACGACCTCGTCGACGACATGGAGACGACCGCCGCGGAGTTCCGCGAGGCGGGATGGGAGACGCTCGAACTCCACCCCGGCGACGTGACGGTCGTCACACGGAGCAATCGCGGCTTCGACGTGCTCGTCCCAGACGACGAGTTCGAGCGGCTGCGCGAGTGGGTCGCCGACGCCGACTTCACCGACCACGACGTGTACCGCGCCGAGGCAGGCATCACCTTCCTCATGGTCGTGCTGAAAGCTCCCGACGCGGAGCGGGCGATCTGCTGTCCGCTCTACTACGGCGACGACGACGCCGACACGCTCCGCGACCTCGCCGCGGCGGACGGGGCGCTGTGGACACACGTCCGTCGCCTCTCCGAGGAGTACGTCCACCTCCGACACGACGACCCGGAACCGTTCCTCCCCGAGTGACCCAAGACTTATTCTCACGTCCCCTGACGGGTCGCCATGCGCCCTCCACTCGTGTTCGCCGTCCTCTTAGTCGTGAGTGTGGTCGCTCCGGTCGGTGGCGGCGTGGCCGCTTCCACCGCCGACGAATCGGCGGCACTGACTGATTCCCCGCCGAACGCGACCGTCACGAACCTGTCTCGGGCCCTCAGGGGTCTCTACGGGGAACTCACGTCCGCGGAGGCGCTCGCCCGCGCACGGGACAGCGGGGGAGTCGAGCCGGCCGACTCGGTCGTAGTCGGAGACGTTCCCGTCGTCCGGCTCGAATCCCGCGAGCTCGTCACTCATCTCGACGACCGACCGGAACCGACCACCACCGCGCGGTTCTTCGGGCTGGTGAACGGGACGGACGCGAACCTCTCGCTCGTGCAGACGAACCCGACGACGATGCGAAATCCGAAGGCGTTCACCCTCTCGCCGGAGAGCATGCGCGTCGTCGCGACCGACGACACCGTCTCCGTCCTCGTCGACACGGCCGCGGTTCGGCTCCGGTACTTCGGCGGATCGGGAACAGACCAGCCGGTGCTCCGGCCGGGCGAGCGGTACGCGGCGCGGTTCCACGTCGGGTCGCTCGACCAGTACGCCGAGTTCGAGGACGCGCCGACGGCGGCGTTCGTCGACCCCGAGGCCACGCTCGCATGGAACGACCTCGCCCGTGGGACCGACGACGAGCGGGTTCGACTGACTGCCACCGGTGACGACCTCGCGGTCCGGGCGACCACCGCTCCCGGAACGACGGTTCGCGTCCGACTCGTGGGGGCGCACACCGGCGTCGTGCTGGTGAACCAGACCGCTCGCGTGACCACCGACGGCCGAGCGTCGGTCCGAGTGAAGGCGGACGCGGTGCCTGCGGGGACGAACGTCACCGCCGAACTGCGGCCGGTCGGCTACGAAGCCTCCCCGAAGGCCGTCCCCGCTCGCGTCGTCGACTCTTCCGCGTCTATCGGTCCCGCGACGCTCGGCAAAACGGGGGGTGCGTCGGTCGAGTACGTCTTCAGGCTGCGGGATACCCGGCTGGCGCTGGGTGGCTTCCTCGTCCTCGGAACGCCGTCCGGTACGGTGCTGGCGGTCGAGCCGTACCGGGCGGGGACCACCACAGCGGATCTCGTGATTCCCGAGGAGCGACGGCCGCCGTCGGGAACAGCGCTCACCGTGACCGCCTACCGCGATTCGGACGACGACGACGGGGCGTTCGAGCCGACTGACGAGCCGTACCGGGCGAACGGCACCGTCGTCCGAGCGAGCGTCACGTTCGACCCGGACGAGACACCGACGGCCACGGCGACCCCGACATCGGGCGAGTCCGCAACCCCGACGCCGCCGACCGCCAGCCAGCCCGGCTTCGGACTCGTGCCCGCGCTCGGGGCGCTCGCGGCCCTGTGCGCCCTCGCCGCCGCTCGCGGCCGTTGAGTACGAAACCCGAAACTGCTCTGCGAATATCGTAACAGGTCGCCGGGTTTATTACGATGTGCGAACTCGGGTCGAGTAATGAGCGACCAGACGGCGGAAGACCGCACCATCCTGCTCATCGGGAGCGGCCCGATTCAGATCGGACAGGCCGCGGAGTTCGACTACTCCGGCGCACAGGCGTGCCGCGCGCTCCAAGAGGAGGGGGCACGAGTCGTGCTGGTCAACTCCAACCCGGCGACCATCATGACCGACTCGGAGATGGCCGACAAGGTGTACGTCGAGCCCATCACCGTCGAGGCCATCTCGGAGATAATCGCCGAGGAGAATCCCGACGGCGTCATCGCGGGGCTGGGCGGGCAGACGGGGCTGAACGTCACCGCCGAACTCGCAGAGGAAGGCGTGCTCGACGAGTACGACGTGGACATCATGGGGACGCCGCTTGACACCATCTACGCGACGGAGGACCGCGACCTGTTCCGCCAGCGGATGGAGAACATCGGTGAACCGGTCGCCGCGTCCACGACTATCTCGCTGGACGAGGACGAGTCGGTGACTGACTTCGACGAAGAGAACTTCCGCGACCGCGTCGAGGCGGCCGTCGAGGAGGTCGGCGGCCTCCCAGTCATCGCCCGCACTACCTACACGCTGGGCGGCTCTGGCTCCGGCGTCGTCGACGACTTCGAGGAGCTGGTCGAGCGCGTCCGGCGCGGGCTCCGGCTCTCCCGGAACTCCGAGGTGCTCGTCACCGAGTCCATCGAGGGCTGGGTCGAACTGGAGTACGAGGTGATGCGCGACGCCGACGACTCGTGTATCATCATCTGCAACATGGAGAACATCGACCCGATGGGTATCCACACCGGGGAGTCGACGGTTGTCACCCCCTCGCAGGTCATCCCCGACGAGGGCCACCAGGCGATGCGCGACTCCGCGCTGAAGGTCATCCGCGAGCTCGGCATCCAGGGCGGCTGTAACATCCAGCACGCGTGGCGCGACGACGGCACGCCGGGCGGCGAGTACCGCGTCGTCGAGGTGAACCCGCGCGTCTCGCGCTCCTCGGCGCTCGCCTCGAAGGCGACCGGCTACCCTATCGCCCGCGTGACGGCGAAGGTCGCGCTGGGCAAGCGGCTCCACGAGATCGACAACGAGATCACCGGCGAGACCACCGCCGCCTTCGAGCCGGCCATCGACTACGTGGTGACGAAGGTGCCCCGCTGGCCGAAGGACAAGTTCGGCGACGTGGACTTCGAGTTGAGCACGGCGATGAAGTCCACCGGCGAGGCGATGGCCATCGGCCGCACGTTCGAGGAGTCGCTGCTGAAGGCACTTCGCTCCTCCGAGTACGACCCCGCGGTCGACTTCTCGGCCGTGGACGACGGGACGCTCGAATCCGAGTATCTCGTGCGGGCGACCCCCGACCGGCCGTACGCCATCTTCGAGGCGTTCGCACGCGGCTACACCACCGAGGAGGTCGTCGCGTTGACCGACATCCACGAGTGGTACGTCGAGCGGTTCGGCAACGTCTCGTCGGCCGCCGAGGCCGCGATGGCCGGCGACCCCGGCCCGGCGACCGAACTCGGCTTCACGAATCAGGAGGTGACCGCGCTCGCGGGCGGCGAGTTCAACGACACGCACGCCTCGTGGCTCCCGGCCACGCTCCACGTCGAAACCGGCGACGAACCCGACGAAGAGGTCGCGACCGACGGCGGCGACGGCGTGAGCGTCGAGACGGTCGAGGAGTCGTCGGTCGGCCGGCGGTTCAAGCAGGTCGACACCTGCGCCGGCGAGTTCGAGGCGTCGACGCCGTACTACTACTCCGCCCGCGAACCGCTCTCGGACATCGCCCGCGACGAGGTGCAGGTGGACCGCGACGTGGAGAGCGTCGTCGTCGTCGGTGGCGGGCCCATCCGCATCGGTCAGGGCGTCGAGTTCGACTACTGTGCGGTCCACGCGGTCCGCGCGCTCCGCGAGGCGGGCATCGACGCGCACGTCGTCAACAACAACCCGGAGACGGTGTCGACGGACTACGACACCTCCGATGGCCTGTTCTTCGAACCCGTCACCGCCGAGGAAGTGGCCGACGTGGTGGAGAAGACGAACGCCGACGGCGTGATGGTGCAGTTCGGCGGCCAGACATCCGTCAACGTCGGCGAACCGCTCGAAGCCGAACTGGAACGCCGGGGCCTCGACTGTGCGATCATGGGCACGGGCGTCGAGGCGATGGACCTCGCGGAGGACCGCGATCGGTTCAACGCGCTGATGGACGAGATGGACATTAGCCAGCCGGAGGGTGGCACGGCGACCTCCGAGGCGGAGGCGCTCGACCTCGCGAGCGACCTCGGCTACCCCGTGCTCGTTCGGCCGTCGTACGTGCTGGGCGGGCGTGCGATGGACGTAGTCTACTCCGACGAGGAGCTGAAATGGTACATCGAGGAGGCGGTGCGCGTCTCGCCGGACAAACCGATCCTCGTCGACGAGTTCCTCGCGGACGCCGTCGAGCTGGACGTGGACGCGGTCGCCGACGGGGAGAGCGTGCTCATCGGCGGCGTGATGGAACACGTCGAGAGCGCGGGCGTCCACTCGGGCGACTCCGCGTGCATGATCCCACCCCGGTCGCTCTCGGAAGACACGCTCGCGCGGGTCCGCGAGGTCACCGAGGACATCGCCCGAGCGCTGGACACGGTCGGGCTGTTGAACGTCCAGCTGGCCGTCCGCGACGGCGAGGTGTACGTGCTGGAGGCGAACCCGCGCTCCTCGCGGACCGTCCCGTTCGTCTCGAAGGCGACCGGCGTCCCGATTGCGAAGCTCGCCGCCAAGGTGATGGCCGGCGCGACGCTGGAGGCGCTCAGCGCACACGAGCAGGTGCCCGAACACGTCTCCGTGAAGGAGGTCGTGCTCCCCTTCGACCGGCTCCCCGGCGCGGACCCGCGGCTCGGTCCGGAGATGAAGTCCACCGGCGAGGTGATGGGCACTGCCCGCTCCTTCGGGAAGGCGTATCTGAAGGCGCAGGACGCCGTCGGCAAGCCCATCCCGCGGGACGGCACGGCGCTCGTCGACGTGGAGACGCTGCGCGGGCTCAGCCAGAAGCGTGAGGATCTCTCCGACATCGAGGAGAGCGTCGAGCGCAACTTCGAGTTCACGACGCCGGACGACTACGAGGATCTCGAAGGTGCGCTGCAGGACGGCGAGATAGATCTCATCCTCTCGCGGGACCGCGACCTGCTCGAAGTCGCCGTCGACGAGGAGATCACGTACTTCTCGACCGTGCCGAGCGCCCGCGCCTCGCTGGAGGCCATCGAGACGGCGGACGAGCCGCTGGACGTGTTGGCACTCTCGGAACGGCCGACCGAACGGCGCGACTGGGGGGCGTAAGCCCTACCGCCGCCGCCGGAGTAACAGCGCCGCGCCCACCAGCGCCGCCACGGCACCGACCGCGGTGAAGCCGGGCTGACCGAGCGTGTCGGTTGAGCCGCCCGGCGTTGCGACCACGCTGAACCCGTCCAGCGACGTGTCTGCGGACCAGCGGACCGTGGCGTCACTCGACGTGTCCGGTGACGGCTCCGCTATCACCGCGTACCCGTCCGGCGCGTGGACGACGAACGGCCGTCCGGGATCGAAGTCGCCCGCGAACGGCCGTTCGAGGACGAGCCGGTCGCCGTCGACGGCCGCGAGATTCGTCCACGTCACGGCCAGCGCGACGACGCCGGTGTCGCCGGTCGACCGAACCGTCGCGTTCGGCTCCTCAACGGTCATCTCTCGCCCCGTTTCGTTTGCGGTGCTCGCGGCGACGGCCCCGAGTCGCTCGGCGAACTGGTCGCGGAGTTGCCGTTTCGCCGTCTTGTTGTCGCGGAGTTCACGGAACGCCGTCCGTTCGCCCTCAGTCGTCAGGTCGAACGTGAGCCGCAGTGTCACCGTCGCGCTCCCGTCCTCGTGGAGGTCGACGACGAACGCCTCCTGTGGGTATGAACTCGCTGCAGCGGTCCCGACGGCTCCGGCCGGGACGAGCGCCGTCGCCACGAGAGCGACGAGTGCGAGCGCTCCGATCCGCCGGAGTCGGCTACGCGTTCGTTCCGGCATTACGGGCTGTCAGTTGTGGTCGCTTCGTCTTCAGTCTCCTCCGTCTCCTCGGCCCCTTCGTTCTCAGTTTCTTCTGGCTCTTCCGTTTCTTCCGTCTCGGTTTCTTCCTCGTCGCGCTCGTCGTCTGCTTCCTCGCTTTCGTCGTCCGAACCGTGAGCCGCCTTCGTCTGTGAGAGCGAGCCGTCGTTCATCTCGTACTCGAACTCCGCCTCGAACTCGCCCTTGACGACCTCGATTTCGAGCTCTTCAGTGCTGTTCGCCACGTCGAAGGTGACGGTGCCGTCGGCGTCGGTCGTGCCGACCTGCTCACCGTTCGCGTACACCGACGCGTCGGCGACGCCGTTCCCCTCGTAACGCAGGGTCACGGTGACCGTCCCGTTCTGCAGCGTCGTGTCCGCGCTCAGGTTCCGGTACACCTCCTCGTCCTCGTCTTCGTCGCCGAGTTCGAACTCGAGTTCACCCTCGCCGGCGGTCAGTTCCACCTCACCGCTCTCGGGGAGGGTCACCGATACAGTGCCGTCGGCGTCGGTCGTGCCGATTGCCTCGCCGTCACGATAGACGGTCACGTCCGCGGTCGGTTCGCCGTCCGCGAGCGCCCGCACGGTCACCGTCTCGTTGGGCGCGACGGTGCCGTCGGCGACGACGAGCGCGAGTTCACGCTCGTCTCGCTCCTCGTCGGCCGCATCCTCGCCTTCCTCCGCTTCGTCTTCGGCTTCCTCGTCAGCGTCGTCCGCCTCGCCGCGCGGCTCTATCTCTTCTTCGAGCGAGACGATCTCCCCCGAGGAGCCGTCGACGGTGATCTCGGCCTCACCCTCCGTCGTGTTGCCGTCGAGTCGGAAGGCGAACGAGTAGATGCCGTCCTCGCGATCGACGCCGGAGCCGCTCAGCACCCACGTCCCGTTCGCGTCCGAGAGCGAAGAGCGCGCCGTGTCGAGCGCGTCGCTCTGCGAGACGGTCAGGTTCGTCGAGTCGTCGCCGGGCTGGTCCAGTTCGCGCGACTGCTCGCCGTCCTCGCTCTCGACCGAGATGGAGAGCCCGTTCGCGCGGTCGATCTCGACTTCGCCCTGACTCTGCCCGACGAAGCGCTGCAGCAGGGCCGACGCGCCCGCGCCGCTGACGCTGTCGAGATCGTCCACCGCGGCCTGCGTCGCCGTCGCGTTGAAGCCGGCGGCGCGAAGCTCAAGCGCGGAGACGTTGTCCGCGCGCTCGCGGAGATTCTCGTAGGCGGTGAGGAGGTTGTCGGCGCGCGCGTTCAGCGCCGCGATCCGCTGGGCGTACTCGGACTTCGTGAGGTCGCCGTCCTCGTAGGCCTCCGTGGCCGCCTCGTAGTCCTCGGCGATGGATTCAGCGCGGTCGCGGAGCGTCTCCGCGCGGTCCGCGATGGCCTCGGCGCGCTCCTCCTCGGAGGCGTCCTCGTACTCCGTCTCGAAGGCTGCCTCGTCGACCTCGCTCTGTACGTCGTCGCTCGTCACGGCCAGCACGGTCGATAGCTGCTGGCCGGTCGTCACGTTCACCGTCTCGTTGCCGTCTGCCTGCACCGCACTGCCGGTCGACAGCGCCGCCGCGCTCGCGGGAATCCCCGAGAGTGCGACGAGTGCCGCCAACAGCACGGCCGTGGTTGCTCTCGTGACCATACCGGCACAATGCGTGACACCCATATCAACCCGAGAGACGCTGGCGGCGATTTCCGATCGCTTTCGAACCGTTTCGAACGTTTGCAGACGTTTGCGTCCGAGCGCTGTACCGTGATTCGACGGATCGGACAGCTAGTGGCCGAATCACAAAGGCATTTATTCGGGTCGCCGGAATCAGGAACGAATGCGGAACGCGCTCATCGTCGTCCTCCTCGGACTCCTCCTCGCGTCGGCGGTGCCGACGGCCGACGCGCTACAGGAGTCCCCGGACGCGGACAACACCGTGACCCGGATCGACGTGCGGGCCGACGGCGACGCCCGGTGGACGGTCACCGTCCGCACGCGACTCCGGACGGACGCGGACGTGCGCGACTACCGCGCGTTCCAAGAGCGCTTCCGCGAGAACACCTCGCGGTATCTCGACCCCTTCCGCGACCGGATCAACGGTGTCGTCGCGACCGCGGCCGACGACATCGGCCGCGATATGCGGGCGACGAACGTCTCGGCCTCCACGAGCATCCAAGAGGTGCCGCGCCGCTGGGGCGTCGTCTCCTACGAGTTCACGTGGACGGCGTTCGCCGCCACCGACGGCGACACGCTCCGAACCGGTGACGTGTTCGCGGGCGGGTTCTTCATCGCGACGAACGACACGCTCGTGGTGTCGGCACCGCCCGGATACGCGATTGCGAGCGCGACGCCCGCCCCCGACGAGACGGAAGCAGGCACCGTTCGGTGGGACGGCCGACGGGAGTTCGCCGACGGCCGACCGAACGTCGCCTTCGAACCGGCAGGGAGTGAGAACAGCGGCGACACGGGTGTGACCTTGCTCGCAGTCGCTCTCCTCGGCGTTCTCGCACTCGGCGGCGGAGCCCTCGCATACCGCCGGCGTGGCGACGACACCGCAGCCGGATCGGGGCCGATACTGACTGACGGCGACCGCGTCGAGCAGCTGCTGCGCGAGCGCGACGGCCGCGCGAAGCAGTCCGAGATAGCCGAGGCGCTCGACTGGTCGGCCTCGAAGACCTCGCGGACTGTCTCGCGGCTGGCAGACGAAGACCGCGTCGAGAAGCTCCGAATCGGCCGAGAGAACGTCGTCTCGCTCCCCGACGAAGACGAGCAGTAGCTCCCGCTCGGCCGCTGTTCGATTTCGCGCCGATCCGGATCAAAGAACGTCGCGGCCGCGTCAGTCCGCGAGGACCTGTTTCCCTTCGGCCAGCGCGAGCACGTCGTCGAAGAAGTCGAGCGAGTCGTTCGGTCCGGGGTTCGCCTCGGGATGGTACTGGCGCGTGAGGATGTCCATCTCGTCGCTCTCCAGTCCCTCCGGCGTGTCGTCGTTGACGTTCACCTGCGTCACGTCGAGCGGGCCGGGCTCCGAGACGGTGTAGCCGTGGTTCTGTGTCGTCATGACGACGCGGCCGGAGCGCAGGTCGCGAACCGGCTGGTTGACGCCGCGGTGGCCGAACGCCATCTTCTCCGTCTCGCCGCCGAGCGCGCCCGCGACGACCTGCTGGCCGAGACAGATGCCGGCAAGCGGCGTCTCGCCGGCGAACTCCTCGACGAGCGCCTGCGCCTCGGTGAAGTTCTCCGGGTCGCCCGGTCCGTTCGAGATGAACAGCACGTCCGGGTCCAGGTGGCGAACGTCCGCCACCGTCGCGTCGTACGGAAGCACGTCGACGGTCGCGTTCCGCTCGACCAGCGACTCGATGATCGAGCCTTTCGCACCGCAGTCGATGAGACAGACGTCCGCGGCGTCGCCGTCGGAGTTGAACGTCTCCGGTTCCGCGACCGACACCTGCGCGCCGATGTCGGTGTGCTCGCTCATGCCCTTGCAGTCGGCCAGTTCCTCGCGGGCGGCTTCGGGGGTCGCCTCCGGTCCGGCGGCGATACCACACTTCATGGCCCCGTTGTCCCGGATGCCCGTGACGAGGTCGCGCGTGTCCAGATGGTCGACGGCTGGCACCCCCTCGTCGGTGAGCCACTCGGTCACGTCGTCGGTGAGTTCGCGGGCGACGACGGCCCGCGGGTGGACGCGGTCGGACTCGAACCGCTCCGAGCGAACGCCGTAGTTGCCGATGAGCGGATACGAGAAGGTGAGTATCTGCTCCTCGTAGCTCGGGTCCGTCAGCGACTCCTCGTAGCCCGTGTACGCCGTCGTGAACACGAGTTCGCCGCGGGAACGGCCCGGAGCGCGGGCACGCGCCTCGACTACACGACCGTCCTCCAGCGCCACGTACGCAGTCGTCATTACGAGTCTCGTATCGCGCTCGGGTCTTAATCCTTCGGTTCGAAGCCCAGTTACGAAATTCGTAATCGTGAAGTGGTTGGGGGGAGAATCCACGCATCTCGATGGACGACCTCGACCGGCACATCCTGAACATCCTGCGGCGTGACGCGCGGACGCCGTACACCGAGATCGCCGAGGAGGTTGGCACCTCCGAGGGGACGATCCGCAACCGCGTCGAGCGGATGCTGGACGAGGGGGCGATAGAGCGGTTCACCGTCGCGACGCGCACCGGGAACGTGAAGGCGATGGCCGAGGTCGGCGTCGCCGTCGACGTGGACACGCGCGCTGTCTCCGACGAAATGGCCGACTGGGAGGCCGTCGACTACGTCTGGCAGGTCTCCGGCGAGGAGGACATCGTGCTCGTGGTCGACGCCGACGACACGAACGCGCTCAACGCGCTCATCACGAAGGCGCGGGAACTGGACGAGGTCGTCTCGACGAAGACGCGGCTCATCCTCAACGAGACGCTGGGGTAACGACCATCCCGGAGCGGCGCTATCGCCCCACCGTCCGGAAAGTCGAAGAGTAATTAACCTATCTCACCGTCCGGTGTGGTATGAGCACGGACGCCGACCCCGGTAGCGCCGGGGAGGACGCCGACCACGAGAACGCCCGACAGAACGTCGTCACCGTCGACGCCGACGACAACGAGGAGGGCCTCGCCAACCGCCTCGACGCCCACACCGGCGACGGCATCCGCCACCGCGCGTTCACCTGTCTCGTCTTCGACGGTGACGGCCACATTCTGCTCGGCCGGCGCGCCCCCGACAAGCGGCTCTGGGACACCCACTGGGACGGGACGGTCGCCTCCCACCCCGTGCAGGGACAGAGCCAGACGGAGGCGACCCGCCAGCGTTTGGAGGAGGAACTGGGCGTTACTCCCGACCAGTACGCCGACCTCCGCGTCACGGACAAGTTCGAGTACAAGCGCTACTATCTGGAAGCGGGGCTGGAGTGGGAGGTGTGTGCCGTCCTCAAGTGCACGCTCGACGACCGCACTATCGACCCCGACCCCGACGAGATCGCCGGCACGATGTGGGTTCCATACGAGCAGCTCCACGACAACCCCCGTCGCTACCGCCAACTGCGGCTCTGTCCGTGGTTCGAGATCGCGATGCGCCGCGATTTTTAGTCGCTACCGCATAGCTCACGCCTCGTAGGAGAGCACGACGCCGTCGTCGAGCCGCTCCACGTCTCGCAGGTCCAGTTCCGGAAACCCCTCGACGAACCCCTCGCCGTCGGCCAGCGTCGGCGCGTCGCGCCCGCCGATGATCATCGACCCGACGAACAGCGTCAGTTCGTCCACCAGACTGTCGGCAAACAGCGAGAAGATGAGTTCACCGCCCCCTTCGACCATCAGCCGTTCTACCCCGCGAGCGCCGAGTGCGTCGAGTGCGGCCGGGAGCGCGACTCGCTCCTCGCCCGCCTCGATGGGTTCTGCGCCCGCCGCGGCGAGCGCGTCGACTCGCTCCGTCGGCGCGCCGTTAGTTACCAGCACGTACGTCGTCGCCGGCCCATTCAGTATGTCGGCGTCGGGCGGCGTCCGGGCGCGGGAGTCGGCGACGATCCGTGCCGGGAATCCCTCCTTGTCGAGTTCGCGGCGACGGTGCTCGTCGTGGCGCAGCAGCGAGGGGTCGTCGGCGAGGACGGTGCCGACGCCGACCGCGACGGCGTCCGACTCTGCGCGGATGCGCTCCATCCGGGCGAAGTCCGCCGACCCCGAGATCTCCACCTGCTCGCGACGGCGCGTAGAGAGTTTGCCGTCGACCGAGACGGCCGCATTCACGTGGACGTGCATACCGGTGCTGGTCGCGGCGCGCGGTTAGCGGTTTCGTCGTACCCTCGTGAACGGCGGTGTTCAGATGAGCGGAGCGTCGCTCGACTGAGCAACCGCTCAGGGCGGGACTGAAAGGGGCCGGACGCTACGGGAAGCACGACGATGCAAGCCGCGAGGCGACGCAGTCGCCTCGGCCCGCTCGCGCGGCACCGCCGCGCGAGGACACCGCAGCCCGACCGACGGGAGGGCAAGGCGCGCGACCGTAGCGTCCGGGGGCTTTCTACACCTCGTTGGCCTCATAGTCCCCGGAGTCACTCTCATCTGAACACTACCGCGTGAACGGGCGATACATCCTTGGGGAGTGGGGGCGAACCGACGGCTGATGGATCTCGAAGCCGAAGCCGAGGAACTCGCCTCCGCCCTCGGCGCAAACAAAGAGGAGGTCTTGGAAGACTTAGAGAAGCTGGTCAGCTACTCCGTCCCGCTGGACGAGGCGAAGGGGTCGCTCCGCCGGAAGTACGGCGACAGCGACGCCTCCGGCGGCGACGAACCGACGACCAAGGATATCGCCGACGTGGCGACCGACGACGCGAACGTCACCGTCACCGGGCGCGTGCTCACCGTCGGTAAACGGTCGATCCGCTATCAGGGGGAGGATCAGGTCATCTTCGAGGGCGAACTCGCCGACGGGACGGGCCGGATATCCTACACCGCGTGGCAGGATTTCGACCTCTCGGTCGGCGACGCGATAACCGCGGGCAACGCCGGCGTCAGGGAGTGGGAGGGCTCGCCCGAACTCAACCTCGGCCAGTCCACGACGCTCGTGTTCGAGGACGAGCAGCCCGACGTCGAGTACGAGGTCGGCGGCGACCGGGCGCTCGACGAGCTGTCCCCCGGCGACCGCGGGCGGAACGTCGTGGTTCGCGTGCTGGAGTGCGAGCGGAAGACCATCGACGGTCGCGACGGCGAAACCGAGATCCTGAGCGGCGTGCTCGGCGACGACACGGGCCGGCTCCCGTTCACGGACTGGGACCCGCACGCCGAGATCGAGGAGGGGGCGAGCGTCCGCATCGAGAACGTCTCGATACGCGAGTTCCGCGGCGTCCCGTCGGTGAACGTCTCGGAGTTCTCCTCGGTCATCGGACTCGGGGAGGACGTGACGGTGAGCGAGGACGCGCCGGAGATGGGTATCGACGAAGCCGTCACGTCCGGCGGTGCGTACGACGTTCGGCTGGTCGGCAACATCATCGAGGTGCGCGACGGCTCCGGGCTCATCGAGCGGTGTCCGGAGTGTGGCCGCGTCGTCCAGAACGGGCAGTGTCGCTCGCACGGTGAGGTCGACGCCGAGGACGACCTCCGCGTGAAGGCGATCCTCGACGACGGCACCGGGACCGTCACGGCCATCCTCGGGCACGACCTCACCGCGGAGGTGTACGGCGGCGGCATCGAGGACGCGAAGGAGCACGCCCGCGACGCGATGGACAAGTCGGTCGTCGCCGACGACATCCGCGAGAAACTCGTCGGCAAGGAGTACCGCGTGCGCGGCCAGCTCTCCGTCGACGAGTACGGCGCGAACCTCGACGCGACCGAGTTCGCCGGGAGCGACGACGACCCGGGCGAGCGTGCCCGTGACGCGCTCGCGGAGGTGCGCGCATGAGCGCCGACGAGGACGACGGACCGGGCACGCGCGAGGTGGCCCACCGGCTGTTCGCCGCGGAGTTCGACGACGCCGACTTCTCCTACTCCGAGAGCGACGAGGAGCGAGCGCCCAACTACGTGATCACGCCTTCGGGTGCGCGCGTCAATCGGCTGTTTCTCGCCGGCGTCCTCACCGAAGAGGAGTGGGTGAACGACGACATGCTCCGCGCCCGCGTCGTCGACCCCACGGGTCCGTTCGTCACCTACGCCGGCCAGTATCAGCCCGACGAGCTGGCCTTCCTCGAACGGACCGACCCGCCGGCGTTCCTCGCCGTGACGGGGAAGGCCCGCACCTTCCAGCCGGAGGACGGCGACCGGGTGTTCACCAGCGTCCGCCCCGAGTCGATCAGCGAGGTGGACGCCGACACTCGCGACCGCTGGGTCGTCGAGGCGGCCAAGCAGACGATTCACCGCGTCGAGACGATGGCCGCCGCGATAGAGACGGAGCTGTCGGGCGAGGAACTCGTCGCCGCGCTGGAGGCCGACGGCGTCGACGCGACGCTCGCCGCCGGTATCGCTCTCGCGCTCGACCACTACGGGACGACGCCCGCGTATCTCGACGCGCTGCGCGAGTTGGCGGAGTCTGCGCTGGAGACTGTCGCCGGTGAGCGCGACGAGGTCGGTGGACTCGATGTCGCCCCCGACGAAGGTGGCGGCGACGCGAGTTCGCTCGCGACCGAGGAAGTGTCCGCCGAACCGACGGGGTCGACTGCCACTGCGGGCGAAACGACGGACCCGACCGGCGGCGAGTTCGACCCGGTGTCCGAGGGGACTGCCGCCGAGGCGGACTCGTCAGAAGCAGCGACCGCAGATTCGAATGACACTACGGAGGCGTCGGCTGCCGCTGCGACGGCCGAGAGCCAGAGCGGCGGTGCGACAGCGGAGGCGGCGAGCGAGACGGCAGAGGCGACCGACGCCGGCTCAGAGCCGAGGGAGTCGGAACGGATCGAATCCGAGGTCGACGACGCCATCGGCGACTTCGAGACGGACGGTGAGCTGGGCGACTTCGACGCCGACACCTCCGAAGAGTTCGACCCCGAGGAGGACGACGTACTTTCGGATGAGGAACGCGAGGAGATAGAGTCGGAGTACGGCACCGACTTCTCGACCGGGAGCGAGGTGGACCCGGAGCCGGAACTGGAACCAGAGGAAGAGGCGAGCGAGGCGGACGCCGAAGCCACGGAGTCAGCCGATGAAGACGAATCCGAGGTCGAAGCGACGGCAGAGACCGCCGAACCGGAGGCGAGCGCCGAAGCTGAACCCGACACCGAACCAGAATCCGAAGCGACCGAGACGGCACCGGACGACGAGGCCGCGGCGGACGTGCCCGTCGACGAGGCGGTGATGGACGCGATGGACGAACTCGACGGCGGCGACGGCGTGGCTCGCGACGAACTCGTGTCGGCTGTCGTCGACCGGACCGGTGCCGACTCGGACGAGGTGGCGGACGCCATCGAGGACGCGCTGATGAGCGGGCAGTGTTACGAACCCGATGACGGCGTCCTGAAGCCGATATAGCGTGGTCCAGCCGGTCCCCGACCACCCAGTCGCGACCGTTCGCGCGGACGGCGAGCAGATACTCGTCGCCGCCGACTACCACGCCGGACTGGAGGTCGCACTCCGTCGCGACGGTGTAGAACTGGACTCCGCCGCGAGGGAACGCCGCGACGCGTTGCTGTCGCTCGTCCGGTCGGAGCGGCCCGACCGGGTCGTGCTGCTCGGCGATGTCGCGAACGCCATCGGCTCGCCGGGCGACGAGGAGCGCGAGGAGTTGGACGCGCTCTTCGACGCGCTGACCGGCTACGCGCCCGTCTCGGTGGCGAAGGGGAACCACGACGGCGAACTCGGCCAAGTCGTCGCAGCTCTCGGCTACGACGACGTGACCGTCTCCGACGGCGAGGGGTTCCGGATCGGGGACGTCGGGTTCGCACACGGGCACACGTGGCCGGCACCGGACGTGCTCGACGCGGGGACGCTCTGTCTCGCCCACGAACACCCGCAGGTGCGACTGGAGGACGAGGTGGGCGGCGGCCGGACGGAGCGCGCGTGGCTCCGCGGCCAGCGCGATCCGGAGCCGTTCCGCGAGCACAGCGGCGTGACCTCCGAGGGCGAGGTGGTCCTGTTTCCGGCGTTCAACGACCGCGTCGGCGGCACGTGGGTCAACGAAGCAGACGGCTTCCTCGCGCCGTTCCTCCCGGCGGGGTTCCGGGACGCGGAGGCGTATCTCCTCGACGGAACGCGGCTCGGTGCCTACGACGCGGTGTGACGCCCGTCGGCCACCGAGTCGCTTAATCGGCCGTCACTCTAAACGCGTGTAGTGACTGACGCGCAGGGAATCGACGCGTTCGCGAGGCTGTCGAAGCCGGTACGGGCGGCGCTGTCCGACCGCGGTTTCGACCGGCCGACCGAGCCACAGCGGCGCGCGATTCCGCCGCTCGCCGAGGGACGAAACGGCCTCGTGGTCGCGCCGACCGGGACCGGCAAGACGGAGACGGCGATGCTGCCCGTCCTGTCTGCGATCGCCGAGCGGGAGCCGACCCACGGGATCGGCGCGCTGTACGTGACGCCGCTACGCGCGCTCAACCGCGACATGCGCGAGCGGCTGGACTGGTGGGGCGAGACGCTCGACATCGAGGTGGACGTGCGCCACGGCGACACCTCCGACTACCGCCGGAGCCAGCAGGCGGACGACCCGCCGGACGTGCTGGTCACGACGCCCGAGACGCTACAGGCGATGTTCACGGGCGAGAAACTGCGGCGGGCGCTTTCGGACGTGGAACACGCCGTCGTCGACGAGGTGCACGAGTTGGCGGCCTCGAAGCGGGGCGCACAGTTGGCTGTCGGTCTCGAACATCTCCGCGAGTACGCCGGCGCGTTCCAGCGCATCGGCCTCTCGGCGACGGTCGGCGACCCCGAGGAGGTGGGCCGATTCCTCACCGGTGCCCGCGACTGTGCCGTCGTCGAGGTGGCGGCGGGAAGCGACATCGAGATCGAGGTCGTGGAACCCGAGATCACGCCCGACGACGAGGTGCTCGCCTCCGAACTCGTCACCGACGCGGCCGTCGCAAGCCACGTCCGCGCCATCGACGAGCGCATCGCGGCTCACGAGTCGACGCTCGTGTTCGTGAACACGCGAACGACCGCCGAAGGGCTCGGCTCCCGGCTCAAGGAGTACGGGACGGACATCGCCGTCCACCACGGCTCGCTGTCGAAGGAGGCGCGCGTCGACGTGGAGGACCGGCTCAAGGGAGGCGAGATAGATGCGCTCATGTGTACGTCGTCGATGGAGCTCGGCATCGACGTGGGCACCATCGACCACGTGATACAGTATCACAGCCCGCGCGAGGTGGCGCGACTGCTCCAGCGGGTCGGTCGCGCCGGCCATCGGTCGGGTCGCACCTCGACGGGGACGGTCATCACGACGCGACCCGACGACACCTTCGAGGCGCTGGCTATCGCGCGGATGGCCGAGGAGGGCGTCGTCGAGGACGCCGCCATCCACCACGGCTCGCTCGACACCGTCGCCAACCAGATCGCCGGCATCCTCATGGGGGCAGGGGAGATCTCCGCCCGCGGCTGTTACGAAATCGTCAGCCGCGCGTACCCGTACCGGAATCTCGACGAGGAGACGTTCAAATCGGTCGTTCGGGAGCTGTCGAGCAACCACGTGCTCTGGCTGGAGGCGGACCACGACCGACTGGAGAAGTCACGCGGCACGTGGGAGTACTTCTATCAGAACCTCTCGATGATCCCCGACGAGCAGAACTTCCGCGTCGTGGACATGGCCTCCGGGCGCACGGTCGGGACGCTGGCCGAGCGGTTCGTCGTCAACTTCGCTGCGCCGGGGGAGGTGTTCATCCAAGGCGGCGAGATGTGGCGGATCACGACCGTCGACGAGGACGAGGAGACGGTGCAGGTGACGCCCGTCGAGGACCCCGGCGGCGAGGTGCCCTCGTGGACCGGCCAAGAGATCCCCGTCCCGTACGACGTGGCACAGCGCGTCGGCCGGATGCGCGCTGAGGCGCGCGAGGCGTTCGACGCAGGGAGTTCGCGGGCGACCGTCGCCGGCGGGATGACCGAACCGTATCCGACGGACGCCCACACCGCGAGCGAGGCGCTCGACCCCGTGGAGCGTCACGAGGCTCCGATGCCCGCCGACGAGACGATACTCGTGGAAGGGTACGGTCGGGAAGTCGTGCTGAACGCGCCGTTCGGCCACACGACGAACGAGACGCTCGGCCGGCTGCTGTCGGCGCTCGTCGGCCAGCAGACGGGGTCGTCGGTGGGACTGGAGACGGACCCGTACCGCATCGAACTGGAGGTGCCGTCGGGCGTCTACATCGGCGACGTGGTCGACCTGCTGTACGACACGGACCCCGACCACGTGGAGCCGCTCATCGAGCTGTCGTTAAAGAACTCGGACGCGCTGAAGTACAAGCTCGCGCAGGTGGCCGCGAAGTTCGGCGCGCTGAAGAACTGGAAGGGCGGCCGCGGCTTCGGCCGCGACCGGCTGCTGGAGGCGCTACGGGACACCCCCGTCTACGACGAGGCGCTCCGCGAGACGCTCCACGTCGACCTGAACGTCGAGCGGACGGCCGAGATCCTGCGAAGCGTCCGCCGCCGGGAGATCACGATCGAGACGGTCGGCGAGCGGACGCCCATCGGTCTCGGCGGTCGGTCGTCCGGACAGGAACTGCTCTCGCCGGAGAACGCCGACGCCTCCGTCATCGAGACGGTGAAAGAGCGCATCCGGAACGACCGGATGTTGCTGTTCTGTCTCCACTGTCAGGACTGGGAGCGGAAACGACAGGTGAAACGGATCGACGAGACGCCGTCGTGTCCGCGCTGTGGCTCGACGCGGGTCGCGGCGCTCAACCCGTGGGCCGACGAGGTGGTGTCCGCGGTCAAGACCGACGAGAAGGACGACGAACAGGAGCGGATGACCGAGCGAGCGTTCAAGGCCGGCTCGCTCGTCCAAGGCCACGGGAAGAAGGCGGTCATCGCGCTCGCGGCCCGCGGCGTCGGCCCGCGCAACGCCGCCCGCGTCATCAACAAGCTCCGCGACGACGAAGACGACTTCTATCGCGACATCCTCGCCCGCGAGCGCGAGTACGCCCGGACGAACGCCTTCTGGGACTGACCCGACCTCGCCGCCCCTCGCTCGCAGGCACGGGGTTTATCGCCGGCGGAACCGACCCCCCGATATGCGAGCGAAGGACATCCGCGCGAAGGCGGGTGAGGAGCCGATCACGATGCTGACGGCCTACGACGCGCCGACGGCCGAGATGATCGACGACGCCGGAGTGGACGTGATCCTCGTCGGCGATTCGGTTGGAAACACGCAACTCGGCTACGAGTCGACGCTGCCGGTCACCGTCGACGAGATGGCGAGTCACACCGCGGCGGTCGCTCGGGCGACGGAGGAGGCGTTCGTGCTCGCGGATATGCCGTTTCTCTCCTACGGCGCGAGCCTCGACACGGCCGTCGAGAACTGCGGCCGGATGCTGAAGGAGGCGAAGGCCGACGGCGTGAAGCTCGAATCCGGGCCACACACCGTCGAGTTGACCGACCGGCTCACGGAGCTTGGTATTCCGGTGCAGGCACATCTCGGACTCACCCCACAGCAGGAGAAGGAGACGGGGCTGTTCCGGCAGGGCACCGACGCCGAGAGCGCCGAGGAGATACTCGACCTCGCGCTCGCCCACGAGGAGGCCGGCGCGTTCTCGCTCGTGCTCGAACACGTGCCCGCCAACCTCGCGGGGGAGGTGACCGACCGGCTCTCGATTCCGACCATCGGTATCGGTGCCGGGTCGGCGTGTGACGGACAGGTGCTCGTGGTCGACGAGGTGATCGGCCGGAGCGAGGACACGGCACCGTTCTCGCAGGCGTGGGGCGACGTGCGCGGCGAGATGGAGCGGGCCATCGACGGCTATCTGCACGACGTGGAATCCGGCGAATTTCCCGCTGACGAACACTCACACCACGAATCGGATCTGGACGACGTGTACTGACCCGTCACTTCGCCGTGATAGCCGCCGCCGGCGACTGACGGCCCGATCGTCCTTCGCCTGTCGGAACCGGCGACCTTCGAAGCCGCCGACGCACTCTTTGCCCTGAACCACGAACAGTCGATTGTTCGCTCTTACTTACGCTGAGGCCGCGCAGCAGGACAACTTTCATATATCACTATCGCTTACGTAGAGTTAGCATGGATGGCTCACACGAACTGTTCAGCCGCGGTGAGGGTATCGTCAGTACCCGGTACGAGGACGGTGACGCGGTCGTGTTCGTCGCCGACTTCGGCGCGAACGACGTGGCCGTCGACGTGGTGAACGACACGGTCATCGTCGTCACCGACGACGACCAACACGAGTTCGAGGTGCCGGCCGGCGAGACGACCGCGCGAGCGAACAACGGCGTGGTGACCGTGGAGGTGCAGGCATGAAACTCGTCGTCAAGCCGATGCCGCAGGACAAGGCGGGGCGCGGTCTCGCGATGCTCGACCCCGACGCGATGAAGGAGTTGGGTGTCGAGAACGGCGACTACCTGCTCTTGAGCAAGGACGGCGGCCGCGCGGTTGCTCGCGCCTTCCCGAGCTACGAGGAAAGCGGGTCCGGCGTCATCCGGGTCGACGGGCGGCTTCGCTCGGAGGCGGGCGTCGGCGTCGACGACCGCGTCGAGATCGAGAAGGCCGACGTGAATCCGGCGAAGTCGATCACCGTCGCACTCCCCGCCAACCTCCGTATCCGGGGCAACATCGGCGGGCCCATCCGCGACAAACTCAGCGGGCAGGCAGTCACCCGCGGCCAACAGGTGCCCTTCTCCTTCGGCTTCGGTGCCTTCTCCTCGCGGGGCGGCCAGCAGATCCCGATGCAGATAGCCGAAACCGACCCGTCGGGAACGGTCGTCGTCACCGACTCGACGGAGGTGAACGTCTCCGAACAGCCGGCCGAACAGATCGTCGGCGGCGAGACGGGCACCCAGCCCACCGAGGGCGGCACGCCGAACGTCACCTACGAGGACATCGGCGGGCTGGACGACGAACTCGAACAGGTACGCGAGATGATCGAGTTGCCGATGCGCCACCCGGAGCTGTTCCAGCAGCTCGGCATCGAGCCGCCGAAAGGCGTCCTGCTTCACGGCCCGCCCGGGACCGGCAAGACGCTCATCGCCAAGGCCGTCGCCAACGAGATCGACGCGTACTTCACCGACATCTCCGGCCCGGAGATCATGTCGAAGTACTACGGCGAGAGCGAGGAACAGCTCCGCGAAATCTTCGAGGAAGCCGAAGAGAACGAGCCGGCCATCGTCTTCATCGACGAGATCGACTCCATCGCGCCCAAGCGGGGCGAGACCTCCGGCGACGTGGAGCGGCGCGTCGTCGCACAGCTGCTCTCGATGATGGACGGGCTCGACGAGCGCGGACAGGTGACGGTCATCGCGGCGACGAACCGGGTGGACGCTATCGACCCGGCGCTGCGCCGCGGCGGCCGCTTCGACCGCGAGATCGAGGTCGGCATCCCGGACAAGCCGGGCCGCAAGGAGATCCTGCAGGTCCACACCCGTGGGATGCCGCTGGTGGACGGTATCGACCTCGACCAGTACGCCGAGTCCACGCACGGCTTCGTCGGCGCGGACCTCGAATCGCTGACGAAGGAGGCCGCGATGAACGCGCTCCGGCGCGTCAGGCCAGACCTCGATCTCGAAGCCGAGGAGATCGACGCCGAGGTGCTCGACAGCATCGAGGTCACCGAGCGCGACTTCAAGGACGCGCTGAAGAGCGTCGACCCGTCGGCGCTCCGCGAGGTGTTCGTCGAGGTTCCGGACGTGACGTGGAACGACGTGGGCGGGCTCGACGAGACGAAAGACCGGCTGCGGGAGACGATCCAGTGGCCGCTCGACTACCCGGAGGTGTTCGAGTCGATGGATCTCGACGCCGCCAAGGGCGTGCTGATGTACGGCCCGCCCGGCACGGGGAAGACCCTGCTCGCGAAGGCCGTCGCCAACGAGGCCGAGAGCAACTTCATCTCCATCAAGGGGCCGGAGCTGCTCAACAAGTACGTCGGCGAGTCGGAGAAGGGCGTCCGCGAGGTGTTCGAGAAAGCGCGGTCGAACGCGCCGACCGTGATCTTCTTCGACGAAATCGACGCCATCGCCGGCCAGCGCGGCCGCAACATGGGCGATTCGGGCGTCGGCGAGCGTGTCGTCTCCCAGCTGCTGACGGAGCTCGACGGGCTCGAAGAGCTGGAGGACGTGGTCGTGGTCGCCACGACCAACCGGCCGGACCTCATCGACTCGGCGCTGCTGCGGCCCGGGCGGCTCGACCGCCACGTCCACGTGCCGGTGCCCGACGAGGAGGCGCGCCGCGCCGTGTTCGCGGTCCACAGCCGCGACAAGCCGCTGGCCGACGACGTGGACCTCGACGAACTCGCGGCCAAGACCGACGGCTACGTCGGTGCAGACATCGAGGCCGTCTGCCGCGAGGCGTCGATGGCGGCGACCCGCGAGTTCATCAACAGCGTGGACCGCGACGACGCCGACCGCTCGGTCGGCAACGTCCGCGTCACGATGGCCCACTTCGAGCAGGCGCTCGACGAGGTGGGCGCGAGCGTCGACGACGAGACGCGGCGCCGCTACGATGACCTCGATGCCGGCGACTTCGGCACCGACGGCCCGGACGAGCCCGAAGTGTCGCGTACTTTCCAGTAACGACGCGACCCGTCGGGCGGCGGCGTCACCGTTTTCACCCTGTGGCCGAACTGTTCGGGTATGAGCTCGGCCGAAACCGCGCCACCAGTCGACATCACCGAGTCGGCCGCCGACCAGGCGGTCGACCTGCTGGAGGGTGAGGGCATGGACACCGACGAGGCCGGTCTGCGACTGTTCGTCCAGCAGGGCGGCTGTGCGGGCCTCTCCTACGGTATGCGCTTCGACAATGCTCCGGAGGACGACGACACGGTCGTGGAGGGCCACGGCCTCCGCGTGTTCGTCGACCCCGCGAGCCTGAAGTACATCGGCGGCGCGACCCTCGACTTCGAGGGTGGTCTCCAAGGCAAGGGGTTCTCTGTCGAGAACCCGAACGCCGAAAGCGAGTGCGGCTGCGGAGAGAGCTTCAGAACCTGACGATTCAGGTCATTCCAGCTCGAACGCGACTTCGACTTCCGCCTGATACTCCCGACCCTCGACCGACGCGACTTCGACGCCGAACTCCTCCACTTCCATCCACATCACGTTGTCGAGCGTCTCGTCGGCGCGGTCTAGTGCGTTGTCCACCGCGTGGTCGAAGCTCTCGCTGCTCTGTCCGATGAGCGTTATCTTCTTGAACACCATCGTAATCGATGTTACTCCGGCATCCGGGTAAAGCTACTCCCGACTGTCTGTCGCGCACGATGGCCGAGTCGGGCGTCGATAGCGTCGGCCGCCCCGGAGAGATGTGCGGTTTCCCGCGCCGCGACTCGAACCAGTTGGTCAGGATCCCGACTCGCCGTGGCCGTCCTGCGTCGCCGGGTCGGCTTTTCGCGTCCACTGCTTTTCTATCTCGGCGTTGCCGCGCACGACGGTGTCGCCGTCGACATCCAGTCGCGTCTTCCGGAGTTCGATGGCCTGCACGTCCCCGACGGTGCCGCCGATGTCGACGGTGTCTCCGGGGTTGAAGTCCGGGTCGCGGAGCAGATAGACGCCGGCGACGGCGTCCGCGAGCATCTCGGAGAGCGCGTAGGAGACGCCGAGCGCGAGAAAGCCCGTCGCGGTGCCCAGCGACGCGGCGATACCGTCGAGTCCGACCACCGACAGGAACGACAACCCAACGCCGAAGGCGAGGAAGACGAACACGACGGTCGCGATGAACTGTCGGTACACCGGCGATTCGTCGGCGAGCCCCTGGCGGAGCGCGAACCGGACGACGGCCATGACGAGTTTGACGAGCACCGCCGCAACGGCGAGGAAGGCGATGCCGGCGATGATATCAGGGAGCGTTGTGACGAAGCCGGCGACGAACTCACGCAGTGCGCTCTCGACGACCGTCGTGAGGTCGCCGGTCGGCGTTTGCTGTGTCAGCATACCGCTGGCTCACCCGCTCCGGTAGAAAAGGTACTGGCGTCGGCGTCAGGGGGCTTGGAGGGTTCCGGCGTCGGGATGGAGCACGTCGTAGTCGTCGTCGCTCACCGCGACCACGGCCCAGTCGTAGGGGTGGTCACCCGCCTGGAGTGTCGCACGAACCGTCTCGGCACGGTCGGTCTCGACGACGAAACACCGGAAATCCCCTGTCTCGGGGGCCTCGTCTGGGGTTTGGGTCGTCACGTGGACGGTTCGCCACTTCCGGGTGGCACGGAGTTCCTCGCCGTACCGCTCCACCTCGTAGCCGAGGTCCCGGAATATCGATTCTGCTCGCGCCGCGAGCCGGGTGGTGGCTGCTGCCATTCGTTCGAACCTGACCGCGTAGTGTGTTAACGGTTTGCAACTGTCACAAAGCCGTGACTACTCGTGGGCGGCGTCCCACTCGTCGGGTCGCTTGAAGTTCTCGCAGTCGTCACACCGGAGTCGGCCCATCGGGTCCATCGCGTGCGTGAACGTCTGGCAGTTGCCACAGAAGTAGCCCCAGCGGCGGTCGCGCTCGGGGTCAACGAACGCGGCGAAGAAGGGAGCCTTCGACCCCGTCTCGGCCTCGTCTCGGGCGACGTACAGCGTCTCGTCGTCCGGTCCCGCACGCGGCGTGAGCTGCTCCGTCTCGGTCATAGTTCTCGTTCGGGTCTCCGTTGCGATAACGCTGTGGGGACACACGGTCGGCTCGCCGCGCCGGAACAGCTCCAGTCGGGGAGCCGCTCGCCCGTTCGCAAACATACATATTCGTGCCACCGTAGTGAGAATCATGACACGGCTCGTCCCGGAGCCGCCGGACGCAGGTGTGGTGAACGCGCTCCGGTTCGGCAGCGACACGTTCCGGTTCCTCGAAGGTATCCAGTCGCGGTTCGACGACGCGGCGCGTATCCCGGTGCCGGGCGCGCCGGATCTGGTCGTCGTGACGAACCCGACGCTCGCCCGCGAGGCGCTCGACCAGCCGGACGTGTTCAGTCGGGTGCCCGCACAGGATTCGGCTTCGCTCATCGCCGAGCGGGGTCTCGTCCAGAGCGAGGGCGAGCTGTGGCGACAACAGCGGTCGGTGATGGGACCGGCGTTCGCCGGCCGACAGGTCGCCGCATACGCCGACACGACCGGGCGACGCGCCGAGCAGGTCGCAACCGAGTGGGCAGACCGGGGCGAACGAGAGATAAATCTCCACCGCGAGATGACCTCACTGACGATCCGCGTCGCCTCCGAAATCCTGCTGGGCGAGGACATCGGCCGCGAGCGGGCCGCCGACTTCCACGAGTGGATGGCGACGGCGGGCCGCGAGTTCGAGTTCGGGCTAGAGGTGGCGACGCCCGACTGGCTTCCGGAGCGAATCTCCCCGGAGTTCGAGGACGCGGCGGCGAACATCCGCGGACTGGCGGAAGAACTCATCGAGCGTCGCCGCGCGGATTTCGCCAACGGCGACCACGAGGGGCCGCCGGACATGCTGACGATGCTGATCCGGGCCGAGGACGACTCCGACGTCGAGTATCCGGACAACCAGATCCGCGACGAGGTGGCCACGTTCCTCATCGCCGGCCACGAGACGACCGCACTCAGCCTCTCGTACACCCTGAGCCTGCTGTCACAGCATCCAACCGCGCGCGAGGAGGTACGGGCGGAAGCGCGGGAGGTCGTCGGTAACGGGCCGCTCACGCACGAGGACGTGGACGCGCTCCCGGCGACGATGCGCGCCTACCGGGAGGCACTGCGGCTGTATCCGCCGGCGTGGTCGGTGTTCCGGCGCGCCGACTCGCCCGCCGACCTCGGGGGGTATCGGCTCGACGGCGGGTCGGCGCTGATGATCCCGCTCTGGTCGATCCAGCGCGACGGCCGCTACTTCGACGAGCCGGAGCAGTTCGACCCCTCGCGCTGGGCGCGGCGCGACCCCGGCAGCGTCGATGCGTACATGCCCTTCTCCGTCGGCCCACACGCCTGTATCGGCCAGCAGTTCGCGCTGAAGGGCGCGACGCTCACGCTCGCACGGCTCGTGAGCCAGTTCGATATCGACGTTGCACGCACGGAACTAGACGACCTCCGGGTCACGCCGACCCTCCGTCCCCAAGGCGGGGTATCGGCGACCGTGACGCCCCTCGACTGACGTTCAGAGGAACGCTTCGATGTGGTCGGCGACCTCGTTCGGCGTGTCGCCGACCGGGACGCCGGCGTCGTCGAGCGCCTGAATCTTCGACTCGGCGGTGCCGGTGCCGCCGCCACCGGAGACGATGGCACCGGCGTGACCCATCCGCTTGCCCGGCGGGGCCGTGCGCCCGGCGATGAAGCCGGCGACCGGCGTGTCCATGTGGTCGCCGATGAACGCGGCGGCCTCCTCCTCGTCTTGCCCACCGATCTCACCGCACATCGCGACCGCCTTCGTGTCGGGGTCGTCCTCGAAGTACGCCAGCGCGTCGACGAAGTCCGTGCCGATGATGGGGTCCCCCCCGATGCCGATCGCGGTCGTCTGTCCGATGCCGCGCTGGGTGAGGTTGTCCACGACCTGATAGGTGAGCGTGCCGGACCGAGAGACCAGCCCCACGTCGCCCCCCGCGAAGATGTTGCCCGGCAGGATGCCGAGCTTCGCTTCGCCGGGCGTGATGATGCCCGGACAGTTCGGCCCGATGAGGTCGGTGTCGGAGACTTCGAGTTGCGCGTACACCTTCGCCATGTCCTGCTGTGGGATGCCCTCGGTGATGGCGACGGCCAGCTCCACCGGCGAGTCCAGCGCCTCCAACACGGCGTCGGCGGCGAAGGCCGGCGGGACGAAGATGACGCTCGCGTTGGCGTCCTCCTCACGGGCCGCCTGCTCGACCGTATCGTAGACGGGCACGCCGTCGACCTCCTGTCCGCCGCGGCCGGGGACGGCTCCGGCGACGACGTTTGTGCCGTACGACATCATCTGTTCGGTGTGGAACTGGCCCTCACCACCGGTGATGCCCTGTACCACGACGCGGGTGTCGTCGTCGACGAGAATGCTCATTGGTTCCCCTCCGTGTATTCGACCGCGCGTTCGACCGCACTCTCCAGCGTCTCCTCGACCGTCACGAGGTCGGTGTTGAGTATCTCCATGCCTTCGGTCGCGTTGGTGCCGGCGAGTCTGACGACGACCGGTTTGGGTATCTCGTCGAACTGCGCGAGCGCCTCGTTGATCCCCTTCGCAACCTCGTCGCCGCGGGTGATACCGCCGAAGATGTTGAACACGACGCTGTCGACGTTCTCATCGGAGAACACCATGTCAAGCGCGTTCGTCACGCGCTCGGCCTTCGCGCCGCCGCCGATGTCGAGGAAGTTGGCGGGCGTCCCGCCGAAGTAGTCCACGAGGTCGAGCGTCGTCATCACGAGACCCGCGCCGTTGCCGATGATGCCGACGTTGCCCGACAGCCGCACGTAGTCGAAGCCGTACTCGTTCGCCTTCGCCTCCAGTTCGTCACCCGCGGCCTCCTCCTCCATCGCCGCGAGTTCGGACTGACGGAACAGCGCGTCGTCGTCGACGTTCATCACGGCGTCGGCACAGACCGCGTCGTCGTCGGCCGTCACCATCACCGGATTCACCTCGATTTCGGTGGCGTCCCGCTCGGCCCACAGGTCGTACAGCGTGGTGAGCACGCGCGCCACGTCCGTCGCCACCTCGCGGTCGACGCCGGCCTCGAAGACGGCCCGACGCGCCTGATACGGCTGGAGACCGGAGGCGGGGTCGACGTGTTCGCGAGCGATGGCGTCCGGGTTCTCGGCGGCGACCTCTTCGATGTCGACACCGCCCTCCGTCGACACCATCGCGACGGGTTCGCCCTTCGCGCGGTCCATCGTCACGCCGGCGTACAGCTCGTCGACGAAGTCGACCGCTGACTCGACCAACACGCGGTCGACGTGCAGACCCTTGAGGTCCATCCCGAGGATGGCGGCGGCGGCCTCGCGCGTCTCCGTCTCGTTCTCGACGAGTTCGATGCCGCCCGCCTTGCCGCGGCCGCCGACCTGTACCTGCGCCTTGACGGCGACCGGGTAGCCGATCTCGTCGGCCGCCGCGACCGCCTCGTCGACGGTCGACGCGAGTCGGGACTCCGGCACCGGAAGTCCGGCGCCGGCGAAGACACCCTTCGCTTGGTACTCGTGTAGTTTCATCAGACGGTTTGCCGTTTCGGCGACCCCGAGTTAGTAGTGTCGGAACCAGCGTTAGGCGTACGACCACACGAGTCGACGCTCCGGACAGAGATACGCGTCGACGTTTCGCCGGTCATCGATGCCGATCCGTGCCAACACACCGCCCGCATCGGGGTGCTCGATGCGGAGTTTGTGCTTGCTGCCGTAGCTCTGTGCCGTCTCGGTGGGCAGACGGAGCGACCGCGCGAGTCTTTCGGTCGTCGCTGTTCGCCGACGCGCTCGCCGACCGAGCGATACTCGTCGACGAGCCGCGAGAGATGCTGTCTTGACCACGCACCAGCACACAGCTATTCCACAGCGCGTTCCACACGTCGGCATGGACCGCTCGATCCGAGACATCCTCATGACACTCGTGACCGGGGGTGGCGTCACCAGCGGCGTGTACGAGATAGCCGGCTATCTAAGCTTAGCTGGCGTCACAGGGCTATGCTGGGCTGTTGGGGTTGCACTCGCACTCCGTATCGACCACCTCTATCCAGCGTATTGGACGGGAGAGGGGTGGGCCGACCGACGGTGGAGGGGGCTCGCAGGCGGTACGTTCGCCCTCGCTGCGACGATAGGCGTCAGTCCGCTGCTCCCGGTGACGAACGAAGTACGATTTGGACTCGGGACGCTCGTCGTCTACCGGATTTGTTACTCACTTAGCGGGGATGCTCGCTGTGTTAGAACGGACGGGCGGCGACACGGGAGCGGCCTCGTCGGGTTCTGACGAGGGCCAGCAGAGCGGGGACACTGCCCGCGGAAGTCGCGGGGCCGAGCTGGAAGGACCGTGAACCGACGGCTACCGCCCGATGGTAGCTATCCTCGCGGCTCTGAGGCGAAAATGCGTAATATGCCTATCGGGTAGTATCCCGTTTCTGCATGCAGTCGCTCATTCGTCCGAATCGCCCAGCAGCCGATGGGATGGCTGTCGCAGTTCCTTCGCCGGCGACAGCGTCGCGCTGCCTCTTCCCCGGCTGCCCCGTCGGCCCGTGACTTCGCCCACAAGCTTTTCTATTCGCTGACGAGACACCGGCTACAAGCCCCCCGGAATGAAGTTACGCAACAGGCTCGTTATCGCACTGTGTCTCGTCGGCCTCGTTCTCGGGACGACGACGTACGTCGGCTTCGAGCTGTTTCAGGATCGGTCGGTCGAACAGTCCCGAGCGAACGTCAACGAGACGGCGGCGATGAGCGCGGACATCGTCGAGGGACAGGTGCGCGAACGGAAGGGACAGGTCGCGTACGTCGCCGCGCAACCGGCCGCCCGGGGTGATAACGTCGACGCGTACATCAGGAGCTTCGTCCAGAACAGCCGATTCGTCAGCGCACACACGCTCTCCGAGGACGGCACCGTGCAGTCGGTGTATTCGGCACCCGGCACGCCGAAGCCGGTCGCCGAGGGTGACCGACGCGCGACAGCGCAGTACGCCGAGCGTACGTTAGACGGGCGAACGTACGTGTCGCCGGTGTTCTGTGCCGAGGAAGGGCGGTGTCGCGTCCGCATCAGCGCGCCGATCATCGACGCCAGCAGCGACGGCGGTAGCGTCGTCGGTGTGCTCGCGGCCACGATACCCGTCCGCGGCGGCGTCTTCTTCGAAGCGTCGGAATCTGGCACCCCGAACACGGCGGTGTACGTGGTCGCCCCCACCGACGACGGCGAGATCATCTTCGGCGGTGAGCCGCCGAACTTCGCCGCGAGCATCAGTGGAAAGGCGACCGTCGCGTCGACGGACTGGGAGGTGCGCGTCACCCGAAACCGCGCCGGATTGAACACTCGGCTTCGAACTACCTTCTACGCGCAGTTGGTGAGTCTGCTCGTCGTGCTCGGGTCGGTGGCGATGTTCGGGGCGTGGGAGTACCGGACGAATCTCCGGCACGTCGACCGCCTGCTCGACGGTCTCGACGCGCTCCGCGACGGCGACTACGGCCACTCGTTGGACCTGTCGGACGCCGACGAGTGGTCGAGCATCGAGCGCCGCTTCTCGGGGTTGGCGGCGACGCTCGCCGAGCGAGAGACGGAGGTCGAAGAGCAGCGGCAGCGCCGGCGCATGCTGTACCGACTGCTCCGGCACAATCTGCGAAACGAACTCAACGTCGTCATCATGGATGCAGAGCGCATCCCGGACTACACGGAAAGAGAGGAGATAATCGACATCGCAGACAACGTCGTCGACACCAGTCGGCGACTGATCGACCAGGCGGACAAGGCGCGCAAACTCGAACGGCTCATGGCCGACGCGGCGAAGACCGAGCCGACCGAGGTGACGGCGCTCGTGAGCGCAGAACTCGCCGACCTGCAGACGGAGTACGACGTGACGGTGACGGCGGAGATGGTCGACGAGGCGTGGGTGGAAGCGCCGTCGCTGCTGTCACACGCGATTCGCGAGCTGTGTGAGAACGCGGTCGAACACAACAGCGCCGACCCGGTCGTCGAGGTCGCGGTCGAGCGAGCCGACGAGTCGATACTGCTTCGCATCCGCGACGACGGTCCGGGGATCAACGCACAGGACCGGCGAGCGCTCGGCGACGAGACCGAGACGCGACTGGAACACGGGAGCGGTATCGGCCTCCGCTTCGTCTACTGGACCGTCGAGCGGATGGACGGCTCCGTGACCGTCATCGACAACGATCTGGGCGGGACCACGATCACGCTGCGACTGCCGGCGATACCGTCACCGACGGCGCAGGAGCACGATACCACCGAGCAGGAGTAGCCCGACACCGAGCGCGAGCTTCAGGCTCGACACCGGGGAGGATGTCGCCGCACGTTCGGTCGCCGTCGCGGTGGTCGTCGTCGTGGACTCCTCGACCAGCACGTCGTTCACGTAGACGCTGTACGTACCGCCGTCCGACACCGGCCGCTCGAACACCACCTGTCTGGTTCCGTCCACCGGCACGCGCACGTCGCGGCTGGCGACCGTCTCGCCGTCCGTGGCGAGGTCGACCTCGTAGGACGCGTCGGTGTCGCCGCGGTTCGTGATGCGAACGCCCACGGTGAGCGTGCCGTCCGCGGTGCCGGTCGTCACCGACACCGACGCCTGCCCGGTCGCCGCGGCACCGACCACCCCGGTCGGAAGCGCACCGACGACTACGAGGACGGCGAGCGCGATAGCGGTAGGTTTCCGAATCATGGTGTCGTGGGCTGCGGCAACGTCACGGGGTTAGGGTCGCCGTTGGACCGTGTCACCGTTCAGATCATCGAGGACGGCAGCGAACGACGAGTCGCTGAGTCGCTCTGCTGGCGTCTCCGACTCCTCGCGAAGGTGTCGCACGCGGTCGAGCAGTTCGACGTAGGTGTCGTTCGCGCCGAGCCCGACCGCGACCTCCTGCAGCGTCGACAGCTGCTGTAACAGCGCGTACTGTTTTCTGACCGCGTCGGACTGCGACGACAGGGTCGACAGTTCCGCCACGGTCTGCTTCAGGGTCTCGCCGTCGACCGGCTTGATTAGATACGCGTCGAACAGGGTGCTGACGATGTCCGGGTCGAGGTCGATAGCCGACACCATGGCGATGCCACAGTCGTACCCCCGTTCTCTGATCGCTTCGACCAACTCGTCGCCCGACATGCCGGGCATCCGTCGGTCGATCAGACACACGTCGACCGTCTCGTCTATCAGTTCGGCCCCCTCGGTTCCCGACGAGGCACACTGTACGTCGTGTCCGTCGGCGAGATAGAGCGCGTACATCTCCGCTAACTTCGGCTCGTCGTCGACGACGAGCACTCGCGCCGCGTCAGCGTCGGTCATGGTTCTCTTCGTCCCGCCGGGCCGCGTCAGTCGTCGGCCGTGATTCGGTCGGCGTCTTCACACCACGGAGCTCGACACACGCGTTCGCCGCGCTCAGCGGATTCCGGAGGCCGTTGACGAACACCCTGACGAGTTCCTGCCGCTCGGCGTCACGACGCTCCAGTTGCGCCTTCTGCCGCTGCAGTTCCGCGACCTGCCGGAGCGACGTTTCGTCGTCACTGCCGAGTCCGTCGAGCGCGGCAGCCACGTGTGCTGCTAACTCGCGGACGAACGGAACGAGCGGGACGTTCGCCGTGCCGTCACCCGTCACGGCCAACAGCGCGTGGTCGGCCGCTGGAACGAACAGCGTCGCCGTCGCGCCGGATGGGTCGTGAGCCTGTTCCACCGCACGCCGGTACACCCTCTCGCGGTCGGTCGCACGGAGCAGCGATCCGGCGGCGGACCGGTGCGCTATCTCGTCTTGTCTGTAGTGTGATTCCTGATCGGTCGGGGGGTACGTTCGACTCATGAGTTGTCTTCGGTGTCTTCGCCGGTCGTGGACTGTTCGAGGAGGAGGACGATTGCCGCGGCGACCAGTGCCACCGGCACGCGGAACCCGGGGGTCGTCGGCCGGGTCGACGGCGTCCCGGTTCGGCCTTGTCGCACCCGCACCGAAACCGACGCGTCGCCGATCGCGAGGTCGTATCGGCCCGGGCGGTCGAACGTGTGCGCGAACGCGACCGTCGTCGACCCGCCGGCGGCGAGCGACACGGTCGACTGCTCGACGACGACGCCGTTGATGCTGGCGGTGATGGTCTGCTGTCCGGAGGCGTTGCCGACGTTCCGGGCCGCGACGCTGACCCGAACGGGCGTTCCCGGGTCGATATCGCTCCGGTTGAGCGCTACCTCGCGAATCTGAATATCAGGCCGGCGGTTGGGTCGGGACGGCCCCGCCCAGACCGAGTACGACGAGAGCGTCGCCGCCTCGACGCGGTACTGGTAGGCCGTCGCCGTCTCGCCGACGAGTCCGGTCTCCTTGCGACGCCAGTCGCCGTCCTGCCGATAGTACAGCGAGACGTTCCGCGGGCCGTACTGCACCTCGGCGAGCCGCGACTTGGCGACGGTGAACTCGACGGTGACGCCGGCGACGTTGCCCTCGCTGTGTTGGAGCGTGAGTTCGCCGAGCTCCTGTCCGCGGACGCCGGCCGGGGCGGGCATGTCGCCGCCGCTCCCGACGACGACACTCGAACTCGCGTTGCCGAAGGCGATCGAGAGCTGCTGGAGTTCGACGTCGCTCGACCCGACAGAGTCGAGCGAGACGTTCGCCGACCCGGCCGGCGAGGCGCGGACCAACTTGCGGCTCTCGTTGTTCGACTCGAACTCGAACACCTCCGTGGTCGGCTCGCCGACCACCAGCGTCGCGCGCTCGGTCGGGCGGTCGTCGAACCGAATCGCGGTCGCGTACGTTCCGAGCGACGGATTCCGGACCGGCTCGAAGCCGACGACGAACATCTCGCCCGCGCGGAGTCGCTGTCGGTCCGCGAGGGTGACCGTCACCGCGTTGGCGTCCGTCTCGATCGACTCGACGGCCGCGATGAGATTGCTGTCGACCGCTCCGTCACCGTTCCTGTTGATGCCGAACGTCGTCAGGTTCGACCGGTCCAATTTGCCGATATCGATGGCGGCCGGATAGCCGACGGTCACCTGCGTCACCGACACGCCGGTATCGGCGACTGCGTACGCGGTGTGCGTGGCGTCGGCCTCGGCGGCGGGCGGTGAGGCGACGAGAAACCCCTGTCGGATGGCGTCATCCGTTCCGGAAATCGACTCGGTAGTCGAGAAGTTGCCGGTCACCGTGAGGTTCGTCGACCCGAGCGTCGCGACGACGCTAACCTCGTGATCGCCGGCGGGCGGATTGACGACGCCCTCGAACACGAACTGCAGCACGTCATCTCGGTCCGGCGTGTACGCACCGTCGAACCCGACGTGGATGGTCCCGTCGCTGTTCACCTCGACAGACTCGACGCGGTCGTCCAGCGCCGCGTCAACGTCGCCGTCGCGGTCGGTGTCCACACCGACGGAGACGTTGCTGAACGAGACGGGCCGCGGGTCGGCCCGTTCGTAGTCGACGACGACGCCCTCGATTGGTTCGCTGGCGTTCGCTGACCCAACGTGCAACCGCAGTTGGTGGGTCGCGGACGCGCTGGCTGCCTCCGGCAGCGTGACGACTTCGACGTTCGGTTGAGTCGGCTCCGGTTCGCTCTCGCCGCCGGAGTCTGGATCGTCTGGCGTCGGCGTTGGCGTCGGCGTCGAACTGCTGGTGATTTCGAGGCCGGCCGTCGACGGCGTGCCCGCGCTCTGTGGGTTGATCGTGACGTTCACGTCGAACGTCCCCGCGCTGTCCGGGTTCACGGTGTCGTTGTACTCGACGACGACGGTGTCGTTCTCGGCGAGCGAGTAACTGCCGCCGAAGCCGAACTTTATCGTGTGGCCGTTGTTCGAGACGCTCGCCTCTCCCAAGTCGTCGGAGACGTCCGTGTCGATCGTCCCGTCGCCGTCGGTGTCGATACCGACCCGGACGACGTCGTTCTGGCCGACGTTGCTCACGTCGGCGGGCGAACTGGAGACGGAGTAGTCGACGGTGAAGCCGTTGAGCGAGTCGCTCGCCGACTTCGAGCCGACGACGGCCGTCGCCGTGTGAGTCGCCGTCACGCCGGGGTCGTCGGGCGCGGCGACGACCCTTACAGTCGTCGACGCCGCGGTCACCGGTACACCGACCGCGCCAACCACCAGCAACGAGACCACGAGCTCACACAGCAGGCGCTGGAGCGTCGCCTGCCTCGGGTCGAGCGTGGCAGATGTCATGGGGGGTGGTCGTTCAGTACGGACGCGTCCCGATCCGACTGCCAGCGGTCTCCTGTCTCGAAGGAGTTCCTGACGTGTGGAAAGCATCCGAAGTAACACACTAATAGCTGGTGGCTGTTTCGGACGGAGACGGCGAAAAGAAACCAGAGTGGGCCTCGCTCCCCCGTCTGGCGGCTCAGTCGTCGGCAGGTTGGGCACCGACGTCCGGCCGTTCGACCGTCCGGTCGGTGGCCTCACCGTCGATGTCGTACGGATACTCGCCGGTGACACAGCCGAGACACAGATCCGCCTCGCTGGCGTCGAGCGCGTCGGCGACGGCCTCGACGGAGAGATACGACAGCGAGTCGGCACCGATCTCCTCTCGGATCGCGTCGACCGAACTGTCGGCCGCGATGAGTTCCTCGCGGGTCGCCATGTCGATACCCATGTAACAGGGTGAGATGATCGCCGGCGCGCCGACGCGGAAGTTGACCTCTTCTGCACCCACGTCGCGAAGCAGGTCGACGAGTTGCCGCGAGGTCGTGCCGCGGACGATGGAGTCGTCGATCACCGTGACCGTCTTCCCCTCGACCACGTCCCGGATCGGGTTGAGCTTCAGCCGGACGGCGCGCTCGCGGGCGTCCTGTGTCGGCATGATGAACGTCCGCCCGACGTAGCGGTTCTTCATGAGTCCCTCGGCGAACTCGACGCTCGCGCCCTCCTCCTGTGCGGCCTCGGCGTAGCCCGACGCGAAGGCGCGCCCGGAGTCGGGGACCGGCATCACCACGTCGGAGTCGGTGCCCGACTCCTCCCAGAGCTTCCGGCCCAGTTCGCGGCGCACGTCGTAGACGAGACTGCCGTCGATGCGGGAGTCCGGGCGGGCGAAGTAGACGTGTTCGAAGAAGCAGTTGGCCGTCCGTTCGGCCTCGACGAGTTGGTAGGATTCGAGGCCAGCGCCGTCGTCATCGAGGACGACGAGTTCGCCCGGTCGCACGTCGCGGACGAGGTCGCCGTCGAGCACGTCGATGGCCGCCGACTCCGAGGCGAGGATGTAGCCGTCGTCGATCTTCCCGATGCACAGCGGTCGGTTCCCGCGAGGGTCGCGGACGCCGAGCACGGTGTCGTCGTGTGCGATGGTGAGCGCGTACGAGCCGTGGATGCGGTTCATCGTCCGCCTGACGGCGCGCACGAGGTCGGCTTCGAGGAGGTTGCGCGCGAGGTCGTGGGCGATGACCTCGGTGTCGCCGTCGCTGGTGAACGCGTGGCCGTGGCCCGCGAGTTCGCTGCGGAGCTCTCCGGCGTTCACGAGATTGCCGTTGTGCGACAGGCCGAGCGATCCGGACTTGAACGACACCGAGAACGGCTGTGCACAGGAGGTGTCGACGCTGCCGTCCGTCGGATAGCGGACGTGGCCGATGCCGACCTCGCCCGCGAGCCCGTTGAGGTCGGACTCCTCGAAGGCGTCGCCGACGAGCCCCATCTCAACGTGGTCGTGCTGTTGGAACCCGTCGTGTGTGACGATCCCGGCCGACTCTTGGCCGCGGTGTTGGAGCGCGTACAGCGCATAATAGAGGGGGCGAGCGGCCGCCCGCCCGTCGAGCGACACCCCGACGACCCCGCATTTCTCCCGCGGCCCCGCGAGCTCCCGCGTCATGTACGTAGCCCTTCGGCGCCGGGGGTAAAACGTTCGTGGTTGTGTTCAGCGACAGGGTTCGTTGAGTCGCAGTATGCACGAACGTGTGTATCGGCGGCGGTCGAGGAGGCTGTTCCCGGCCGCGAGCGGGTCAGTCCAGCACGACGAGCGCGTCGCCCTGATTCACCGACTGGTCTTCCTCCACGGCGACCTCCGTGACGGTGCCGCCGAACTCGGCGACCACGTCGTTTTCCATCTTCATCGCCTCCAACACGAGCAGCACGTCGCCGGCCGCCACCTCGTCGCCCTCGTCGATGTCTACGTCGATGACGGTTCCCTGCATCTCGGCGGTGACGACCTCACCGTCCGCGGAGACGCTCGGTGCCTCGCGGGTCTCGCCGCCGTCGCTGCCGCCCCCGCTGTCGCCGCCGGTCGGCGCGGGCCGGGCCGACTCCTGCCGTGGGACGCCCGTCTCTTCCAGATCCACGTCGAACCGCTTGCCGTTCACCTCGATAGTGAACTCGCGGGTGACGGTCGGCTCCTCCTCGTCCCCGTCGTCGGTCGCGGTGCCGGTCCCGTACTGTTCCTGATACTCGTCGAAGGCCGACCGGTCGATCTCGTTGTCGAGATACTTCGTCGTGTGCGTCCCGTCGACGAACTCGTCGTCGTCGAGCATCGCGAGGTGGAACGGGACGATGGTGACGATACCCTCCAGCCCGTACTCGCGGAGGGCGCGCTTCGACCGGGTGATGCACTCCGACCGGTCGCCCCCGTGGACGACCAGTTTCGCGATCATCGAGTCGTAGTCGGTGACGAGGTCGTCGCCCTGCCGGAGCGCGTCGTCGAGACGGACGCCGATGCCGCCCGGGGTGTCGTACGTCTCCAGCGTCCCGCCCTGTGCGGGCGCGAAGTCGTCGGTGGCGTCCTCCGCGTTGATGCGAAACTCCATCGCGTGGCCTTCCAGCTCCACGTCGTCCTGCGAGAAACTGATCGCCTCGCCGGCGGCGACTCGGATCTGCCACTTCACGATGTCGATGCCAGTCAACTCCTCGGTGACGGTGTGTTCGACCTGAATCCGCGTGTTCACTTCGAGGAAGTAGAACTCGGCGTCGGCACCCAGCAGTTCGCCGTGCTCGCGCTCGGGGTTCTCCTCGACGAGGAACTCGACGGTGCCGGCGTTCACGTAGTCGGACTCCGCGACGCCGCGGCGTGCGGCCTCGCCAATCTCCTCGCGGAGGTCGTCGGTGAGCGCGGGCGAGGGGCCCTCCTCGATGACCTTCTGGTGGCGGCGCTGGAGCGAGCAGTCGCGCTCGCCGAGATGCCGGACGTTGCCGTGTTCGTCGGCGAGCACCTGCACCTCGATGTGGCGCGGATTCTCGAGATACCGTTCGAGATACACGGAGTCGTTGTCGAAGTACGCCTCGCCCTCACGCTTGGCAGATTCGAGCTGGTCGGCCGCCTCGCTCTCGTCGCGGACGACCTTCATTCCGCGGCCGCCGCCGCCGCCCTCGGCTTTGATCGCGACGGGATAGCCGTACTCGTCGCCGAAGTCGGTGACTTCCTCGGGGTCGGTGACGGGGTCGGTCGTCCCCGGGACGATGGGCACGTCCGCGGCGGCCATCAGCGACCGCGCCTGCGTCTTCTCGCCGAGTTGGCGCATCGAGTCGGCCGCCGGACCGATCCACGTGATGCCGTCCGTCTCCTGAACTCTGCGGGCGAACTCGGCGTTCTCGGCGAGGAAGCCGTAGCCCGGGTGGATGGCGTCGGCACCGGCCTTCTGTGCCGCGTCGACGACCGCCTCGTGGTCGAGATACGAGTCGGCGGCGCGGGCCGGGCCGATGTTGTACGCCTCGTCGGCGAAGCGGACGTGGCCGCCGTCCTTGTCCGCCTCGCTGTAGACGGCCACCGTCGCGACCCCGAGTTCCTCGCAGGCCCGCATCACGCGCACCGCGATTTCGCCCCGGTTGGCGACGAGTACCTTCTCGAACATGGGCGAGTCTGTCCCCGGAGCACACCTTACTTTATCGGTCTCACCCACGGGCTGACGCGTCTGGTGTCGGTGGCCCCCGGAAGCTCCGATGTTCGGACAGCGACGAGCGGTATCGGCTCGTGTCAACGCTTGGTTCCGGAACCCGTGGACTGATACCGATCCACGTGGCCCTACGGATATGCGCGCCGACGAACCCCATCCGGACGTACAGGATATCCTCGCCCGCGTCGAGGAAGCCGACGTGATGCCGCTCGCACAGTACGGCGACCCAGAGGTTGCCCGCGACGTGGCCGCGCAGATGCGCGCAGACGCCGAAGGGCCCGCGCTGGGCGACATCGAGAACCGGGCGGTCCCGGGCCCGGACGGCGACGTGCCGATTCGGGTGTACCGACCCGAGGGCGACGGTCCGCGCCCGACGGTGCTGTACTTCCACGGCGGCGGGTGGGTCATCGGCGACTTGGAGAGTCACGACCTCGCGTGTCGCCACCTCGCCGTCGAGACCGGTTGCACGGTCGTCGCGGTGGATTACCGCCGCGCGCCCGAGCATCCGTACCCCGCCGCGCTGGAGGATTGTTACGCCGTCACCGAGTGGGTCGCCGAGAACCCTGACGCCGTGGGTGGCGACGGGCGACTCGCCGTGGCGGGTGACAGCGCCGGCGGCAACCTCGCTGCCGCCGTCTGCCTGCGCGCTCGCGACGAGAACGGCCCCGACATCGCGTATCAGGCGCTCGTCTACCCCGCCGTCAGCCCGAGCGACGACTGGGACTCTCGCCGCGAGAACGGCGAGGGCTACTATCTCACGGAGCCGGACATGGAGTGGTTCGGCGACTGCTACTTCGACGAGGACGACGAGTCGGACCCGTACGCGTTCCCGATGGTCGCCGACTCGCACGCCGACCTGCCGCCGGCGTCGGTCCATCGCCGTGAACCACCACCACTACCCGGCGATGATCCACGCGTTCTTCACGATGCTCGCGCCGCCGGCCGAACTGGACGCCGGCCACGACGCCGTCGAGCAGGTGGCCGCCGACCTGCGCGCCGGTCTCGGCGTCGAGTGACGACGTGGGCTACGCGGACTCTTCTTCGAGCTTGAACTTCTGTATCTTGCCGCTCGCGGTTCGGGGTAGTTCCGCGATGAACGCCACCTCACGGGGGTGTTTGTACGCCGCGACGTTGTCGAGTGAGAACTCCCGTATCTCTTCGGCGGTGACACCCGGGTCGTCGGGGTCGCCGTTCGCCGGGACGACGTACGCCTTCACCGTCTCGTTGCGCCGCTCGTCCGGCACGCCGACGACGGCGGCCTCGCGGACCGCCTCGTGTTCCGCGAGCAGGTCCTCCACCTCGCTGGGGTAGACGTTGTAGCCGGCCGTGACGATGACGTGCTTCTTCCGGTCGACGATCTCGTAGTACCCCTCCGCGTCCCGGCGCGCGATGTCGCCGGTGCGGAAGAACCCGGCGTCCGTGAACGCCTCCTCCGTCGCCTCCGGTCGCTCGTGGTAGCCGTCCATGACGCTCGGGCCGCGCACGAGCAGTTCGCCTGTCTCGCCGGGCGACACCTCTTCGCCGTCGCTATCGACGATGCGACAGTCCGTGTGGCGGAGCGGCTGCCCGACAGTGCCGTGCCGCGATCCGTAGACCGATCCCACCTGCGAATGTGTCGCCCCGGTCGTCTCCGTCAACCCGTACCCCTCGTAGATGTCGACCTTGGCCGTCGCCTCGAACGCCTCTTGAACGGCAGGCGTGAGCTTCGCGCCCCCCTCGGCCGCCTGTTCGAGGCTCGTCAGGTCGTAGTCGCCGAACGCGTCGCTCCCGACCATGTCGGCGTACATCGCCGTGACGCCGACGAACTCCGAGATGCGCTCGGATTCTATCAGCGCCATCGCCGTCTCGGCGTCCCAGTTAGCCGCGCTCCGGATGTGGAGTCTGCCGCCGCGGACGAGCGGCTGGAGCGCGGTGTGGACGAAGCCGGTGATGTGGTACAGCGGCAGCCACACCAGACTGGCCACCTCGTCGGGCGTGAGTTCGTCCGTTCGGGTCGCGACCGTCGTGAGCAGTTGTGCCCGGACGTTGTCGTGGGTGAGCCGCACGCCCTTCGACCGGCCGGTCGTACCGGAGGTGTACGGGAGCGAGGCGACGTGGTGGCCGTTCACGTCGACCGTCGTCGGGTCGCCGTCCACCTCGTCGAAGGGAACGTCGTCGGCAGTGATGGCCTTGCGGTCGCCGACGGTGACGACGACCGGGTCAGCGTCCGTCTCCGTGAGCGCCTCAGCGAGATGCTCGCGGAGCGCGACGTGCGTGACGACCGCCGCCGCGCCCGTATCGTCGAGTTGGTACGCCAACTCGCGGGATCGGTACTGGGGGTTGACCGGGGAGACTGGGGTGCCGGCGCGGAAACAGCCGACCGACGTGACGAGGAACTCGGGGCAGTTCGGCAGATACAGCAGCACTGGGTCGCCGGGCGAGAGCCCGAGGTCGTGGAGGCCCCCAGCGAACGTCCGGGTCGCGTTCCGGAACTCGGCGTGGCTCACGGTCCTGTCTCGCGCTTCGATTGCGGGAGCCGCCGCGCGAAGTTCGGCCGTCGTGTCGTACATTCTGGCGACGTTGCCGTCGGCCACGCTGTCGCCGAGCGCATCGAGGGTAACGCGCATGACCGCTCGTGGTCGAGGGTCCGTGGTAAAAGTTGGCGCTTCTCGAGAACGGAGCGCGGTCGTCCGTTCCTGAACCCTTTTGCACCCACCCTCCTCACGAGAGCTATGCGCGCGGTTCGCTACCACGACCACGGCGGCACGGACGTACTGACGCTCGAAGAAGCCGACCGGCCGGAACCGGGGCCGGAGGAACTCCTCGTACGGGTCGAGGCCGCCGGGATCAATCCGGTCGACACGTACTTCAGAGAGGGGAGCTACCCTCTGCCGGAACTCCCGTGGATACCCGGCTCCGACGCCGCCGGCGAGGTCGCGGCCGTCGGCGACAGTGTGGAGGCGTTCGCCGTCGGCGACCGCGTCTACGCCACCGGCCTCGGTCGCGAGGAACAGGGCACCTGTGCGGAGTACGTCGCCGTCCCCGCCGAGTTGGCCGCGCCGCTCCCGGATGCGGTCGAGTACGACGCCGCGGCGGCGCTCGCGCTCGTCGGCACGACCGCGTGGCAGGCGTTCGTCGACCACGGCGAGGTCGCCCCCGGCGACGAGGTGCTGGTCCACGGCGGTAACGGCGGGGTCGGTCACATTGCCGTCCAACTGGCCCGCGCGATGGGCGCGACTGTGACCGCCACCGCCGCGCCGGAATACCACGACCGACTCCGCTCGCTCGGGGCCGAACACGTCGTCGATTACGCGCGCGATGATTTGACGGACGCCATCGAGTCGGTCGCTACGCCGGACGTGATCCTCGGCACGGTCGCGAACCAGACGATAGCGACGGACGCCGAGGTGGCCGCCGACCGCGGCCGCATCGTCGCCATCGGCAACACGGAGCCGACCGTCGCCGTCCCGATGGGTCCGGGGAAGTTCAACGACCTCCGCTTTCAGGCGATGTCGATGTTCAACACGCCCGACACCGGCGACGTCTTGGGCAAACTCGCCGGCCTCGTCGCCCGCGACGACATCGAGCCGGTAATCGCCGAACGCTACGGGCTGGACGGGGTCGCGGAGGCACACCAGACGGTCGTCGGCGAGTCGTTCCTCGGGAAACTCGTCGTGGAGCCGTAATCAGTCGACGTAGGAGGTGTCCTCGCGCTTCTGTGCGTCGCCGGGTGTCGGCGCGTCACCGGCGACCGTCGCGGGGTCGCTCGGCTCGAAGGCCGCAATCGCGTAGTAGTCGATGCCGTCGGGCACGTAGACGGTGAGGTCGAGTTCGCGGTGTTCGCCGGGACCGACCTCGAACTCGCGGGACTCCACCTTCCAGACCGCCCGGTCGGTCGAGTCGTAGAAGGCGATGGACACCATCGCGTCCGTCCGGTCGCCGTTGTTGACGAGATGGCCGCGGAGCTGCGTCTCGCCGGCCTCGGCCAGCGGCGCGGTGTCGCCCGCCCGCTCCAGTCGCCCGTTCGAGACGTGGAGCGTCCGCGAGGACTCGCGGCGGGCGTGTCGGTAGTTGGCGAAGCGGTTCTGGATCGTCTTCGCCCACATCGCCGCGTCGCCGTCCGCGTACATCAGCAGCGAGTCGATCAGGTTCTCTATCGTCTGCACCTGCGACTCGCGGCTGTCGGGGGCACGCGCCGTCAGTTCGTCCAGTTCGTCGCGTATCTCGTCGACGTAGCGGGTCGCCTCCGGGTCGTCCGTGTTCGCCGCGACCCGGTCGAGCACGTCACCGAAGTCGATGATCGGGGGAAGTCGACGCTGACTGCTCACACGTCTCGGTACGGCTGGGCCGGTGAAATAGCCCCGGTGTGTTCCGGTAAGCGGCGTGTCTCCCGGAAGTCCTTTTGTACCGGCCCTCTCAGCCTCGCGCATATGGGCATGGACGACAAGCGGGAGGAACTCCGCGAGCGGAAGGCGACGGCTCGCGAAGGGGGTGGCGAGGAGCGCATCGAGAAGCAACACGAGAAGGGGAAGATGACCGCCCGCGAGCGTATCGACTACTTCCTCGACGACGGCACGTTCCAAGAGATCGATATGCTCCGGGAACACCGGTCGACGAACTTCGGCATGAGCGAGCGGGAGTTCTCCGGCGACGGCGTCGTGACGGGCTACGGCGAGGTCGACGGCCGGACGGTGTTCGTCTTCGCACACGATTTTACCGTGCTCGGCGGGTCGCTCGGCGAGCAGTTCGCCGAGAAGGTGTGTAAGGTGATGGACCGAGCGATCGAGACGGGCGCACCCATCGTCGGTCTCAACGACTCCGCGGGCGCTCGGATTCAGGAGGGGATCGACTCGCTGGCGGGCTTCGCCGAAATCTTCCACCGCAATCAGCAGGCGTCGGGCGTCGTCCCGCAAATCTCCGCTATCATGGGGCCGTGTGCCGGCGGCTCGGTGTACTCGCCCGCCATCACCGACTTCACCCTGATGATCGAAGAGACGAGCCACATGATGATCACCGGGCCGGACGTCATCGAGACGGTGACCGGCGAGGAGGTCACCTTCGAGGAGCTGGGCGGCGCGAGCGTCCACACGACCGAGTCCGGGGTGGCCGACTTCGCCGCCATCGACGAGGAGGCCGGTCTCGACACGGTGCGTCGGCTGCTCTCGTATCTTCCCCAGAACAACGTCGAAGACCCGCCGCGCGTCGAGCCATGGGACGACCCGGACCGGGACGCCGACGTGACGGGCATAGTCCCCGCCGATCCACAGAAGCCGTACGACATGGCCGACGTCATCGACGGCATCGTCGACGAGGAGAGCTACTTCGAGGTGGCGGAGGGGTTCGCGCGCAATCTCATCACCGGCTTCGCGCGTCTCGACGGCCGGTCGGTCGGCGTCGTCGCCAACCAGCCGCGGTTCAACGCCGGCACGCTCGACATTCAGGCCTCACAGAAGGGCGCGCGGTTCGTCCGCTTCTGTGACGCGTTCAACATTCCAATCGTCACGCTCGTCGACGTGCCTGGCTTCCTTCCCGGCAAGGATCAGGAGCACGGCGGCATCATCAGACACGGCGCGAAGCTGCTGTTCGCCTTCTCCGAGGCGACCGTGCCGCTGATGACCGTCATCACGCGGAAGGCGTACGGCGGTGCCTACGACGTGATGGCCTCGAAGCATCTCGACGCCGACGCGAACTACGCGTGGCCGACCGCCGAGATAGCCGTCATGGGCCCGCAGGGGGCCGTCAGCGTCCTCTACCGGGACGAACTCGAAGACGCCGACGAGGTGGAGGCGCGTCGACAGGAACTCATCGACGAGTACCGCGACGCCTTCGCCAACCCCTACACCGCGGCCGAGCGCGGCTACGTCGACAGCGTGCTCGAACCCGAGGAGACGCGCCGCCGCCTCATCGCGGATCTGGAGATGCTCGCGTCGAAGCGCAAATCCAACCCCGACCGCAAACACGGCAACATCCCGCTCTGAGATGGAGGAGTTCGTTCCCGCCGACGCCGACGACGAGGAGACGGCCGCCATCGTCGCCGCCGTCTCCGCGTATCTCGCCGAGGAAAACGCGGGCGAAGAACCGGAGGAGACGTGGGACGGCAAACGGTGGGCCTTCGCCGGCCGAACCGACGCCGTCGTCGGCCGGTCCCTCCGGCCGCGTGACGGCACGCCGACCGACGCGTGGACCGCCGCGAGTCGGGCCGACCGGCTGTAACTGCCTCGTCGCTCGCTGCTCGGTCTCAGTACACCAGATACAGCAGCGCGTAGACGACGTTGCCGAGGACGAAGGAGACGAGCCACAGCGAGGCGGCGACGCGGCCAGCCCGACTGTGTTTCGTCCCGAACACCTCACGAATCGGTCGGGTCGCCGCCAGCAGGAGCACGTAGTAGAGCAACGGGACGCAGACGATGGCGAGCAGGATGTGAATCGCCAGCAGCGGGAGATACAGATACGTCTCGACCGCGGCCGGTCCGGGGAACGCTGCCGGCCCCTGAATCGTCACCTTGTACAGGTATAAGAGGAGGAAGACGGCGAACAGCCCGAGCGAGGTGACCATCATCGCGCGGTGGCGCTTGTACGCCCCGCGCCGGGCGAAGACGACACCCGCGAGGATCGTCCCGACGGCGAGCGTCGACACCACCGCATTCACGTGTGGGATAGCGGTGAAGACGGCGTCGGGGGCGACCGGGAGCAGCGACGCCGGAATGACCCGCAGCGCCGCGCCGAACACCAAGCCGAGCGAGACGACCGTCAGTAGAACCGTCAACTCGGGCACTCGCTCGCGTGCGACCAGCTGCATGGCATCGGGTAGCGTCGTCGGGGTCAAAACGGCACCGAAGCTGGATGCCGCCGGACCCGTCGCTCGTGGTGTTGTCTCGATAGGATGATGCGTGGGTGCTGTCCCGAGGACAGGCACCCGCACTCTGTGAGAGTGCGTGGGACCGGATTTGAACCGGCGGACCTCTACAGGACAGCGCCCTCAACGCTGCGCCGTTGGCCTGGCTTGGCTACCCACGCACGCCGTGTGTGCATCTCACGGTACTGCGGTGGGGTACAAAAGCCGAACGGTTCTGCCCGCGACGGATAAATATTCAGGCGACGGTGGCCGTCGGAAGCGGCACAGACGCGGGCTTGAAGTGCGCCCGGCGAGCGATACGAGATATGGCGAAGTACTCCACGGGTGGGGTCGGCTCCGACGACGCCGACAGCTGCGAGCTGTGCGGCGCGGACGACGTTTCACTGCGGGAGACGACCGTCGCCGGTGCACAGCTACAGGTGTGTGCGGACTGCGCGCAACACGGCGAAGACGGCGGTCCCGGGGCCGATTCGGGCGGCGACGACCGCGACACGGATCAGGAGCGGCGACGCGAGGCCGCGCGCAACGCGGCACGGCTCGCAGAGGCCAACAGCACGGACTCGGCCCACTGGGAAGCGGAGGGCACCGGCTACGAGGACGACCCGCTCCCGTATCTGGTCCGCGACTACGGCGACCTGCTGGCCGAGGCGCGACAGGACGCCGGCCTCCAGCCCGACGAATTGGCCGGCGAACTCGGTGTCACCGAGGCGGACATCGTCGCCGTCGAACAGGGCCGCGCGAATCGGGCGAACATCCCCGGTTCGCTCATCGAGGCCATCGAGGAACGACTCAACGTCCAGCTCTCGGAGGAGTAGCCGAGAGCGTCCGGTTTTTCTCCCCCGACTCCGAGGGTGTGCACATGACAGCGAGCCGGGCAGCAGCGGAGCCGAACGTGCTGGAGTTCGAGGCGACGGTCGAAGACGGTGGACGAGAGGTGGTGCTCTCGGAGACGTACTTCTACCCCGAAGGCGGCGGCCAGCCGGCCGACCGCGGCCGCATCGACGGTATCGAGGTGGTCGACGTGCAGTCACGGGACGGACAGGTCGTCCATGTCCTCGACGGCGAGCTCGACGCCGGCGCGACGGTTCACGCGAGCATCGATCCGGCGTTCCGCCGCTACTGTCGGCGCGCCCACACCGCGAGTCACGCGCTGTACGGGGCCGGGCGACGACTGCTCGACGACCTCGGCTACGGCGGCTTCGACATCGCCGAGGAGCGGGTCCGCGTCGACCTCACGACGAGTACGGACATCGACGACGGCACGCTCGTCGAGCTGGAACGGCTCGTCAACCGCGTCGTCTGGGAGTCGCGCGACGTGACGTGGGAGGAACGCGAGAGGGAAGAGGCCCTCTCCGACGACGATGTCGCGTTCAACACCAAGACGGAGGAGGGCGTCGAGAGCGACGCGGTCCGCGTGGTGACCATCGACGGCTGGGACACGGCGGCCTGTGGCGGCACACACGTCGACAACACGCGCGAAATCGGCCCGGTGACGGTGCTGTCGCGGTCGAACCCCGGCGAGGGGCTGACGCGCGTCGAGTTCGCGGTCGGGCCGACGGCCGTCGAGCGACGCGCGACCGAGAAGGGTGCCGCACTCGACGCCGCGGCCGCACTCGATACGAACGTCGGCGGGGTCGTCGACGCGGTGGAACGGCTCGACCGCGAACGCGAGCGGCTCGAAGCCGAGCGCGACGACCTGCGCGCGGAGCTCGCCGAACGCCAGTTGGCCGGACTGCCGACGGTCGAACGAGACGGTGCGGCGTGGCTCGTGGGCGAACTCGACCGCGACGCGAACACGCTCGCCGACCTCGCGCGCGAGCAGGCGGGCGGCCGGGCAGCGGTCGTGGGACTGGTCGCGCCCGACGGCTCGCTCGCCGTGGCCACGGACGGAAGCGTCGACGCAGGCACCGTCGTCGACGACGTGACGGAGACGTTCGGCGGCGGGGGCGGCGGCTCCGGAACGGTCGCACAGGCCGGCGGGCTGTCGGCCGACGCGGACGCCGTCGTCGCGTTCCTCCGCGACGAGTAGAGGCTGTCGAGTCGCGGGACCGAACAGTATTACACGTGGGGCACACACCCCACTACAACGGATGCGACAGTATCTCGACCTCGTGGCCGACACGCTCTCGACGGGGAGCCACAAGCCGAACCGGACCGGCGTGGACACGATCTCCGATTTCTCCCACCACTACACCGTCGACCTCGCAGAGGGGTTTCCCCTCCTGACGACGAAAGACCTCTCCGGCTTCCGCTGGAACTCGCTCATCCACGAACTGCTGTGGTATCTCTCCGGCGAGGAGCACATCCGAAACCTCCGCGAGGAGACCGGCATCTGGAACGCGTGGGCCGACGAGGACGGCAATCTCGACACGGCTTACGGTCGGTTCTGGCGGCGCTATCCGGTGCCCGAGGAGAGCGACCGACTGCCGGGCGAGTCGTGGACCGGCAACGGTGACCTGCACCGCTTTCAGAACGACGACGGCACCTTCGACCAGTTGGCGTACGCGCTGGAACAGCTCCGCGAGAACCCACGCTCCCGGCGCATCGTCGTGAACGCATGGCACCCCGCCAACGCCGCCGTCTCCACGCTCCCGCCCTGTCACTACACCTTCGTGTTCAACGTGCAGGACGGCCGGCTCAACACCCACCTGACCCAGCGCTCGGGCGACATCGCGCTCGGCGTCCCGTTCAACGTCGCGGCCTACTCGCTGCTCACCCACGCCGTGGCGAACCGGACGGATCTGGCGGTGGGCCGGTTCGGCCACACCGTCGTCGACGCCCACATCTACTGTGGCCGGGGCGCGCGCGGTGACTGGTACGGCGAGAATCTCGGTCGCGTACAGTCGCGTCTCGCTGACGCCGACGCGCCCGAGGAGTACGAGGCGATCCGCGAGTGGCTGACCGACGCCGCGCCCCCGGAGGCCGACGGCGACGAGCGACTCGACCACGTGCCGGGGCTGTTGACGCAACTCACCCGCGAGCCGCGCGAGCGCCCCACTATCGAGGTGGCGAACGAGCCGCTCGACGAGCTGTCGTTCGGCGACTTCGAACTGTCGGGCTACGACCCCGCGCCCGGGATCGACTTCGCCGTGGCCGAATGAGCGGGAGCGACGACCCCGAACTCGTCGTCGTCGCCGCCGTCGCGGCCAACGGCGTCATCGGCAAGGACGGCGCGATGCCGTGGCACTACCCCGAAGACCTCGAACACTTCAAGCAGCTCACCACGGGCCACCCCGTGATCATGGGCCGGCGCACCCACGAGTCCATCGTCGCGCGCATCGACGGCCCGCTTCCCGACCGGACGAACGTCGTCCTCTCGCGCTCGGACCTCGACCTGCCGGACGGTGTCGTCCACGCCAGCGACGTGGACGAGGCGGTCGCCATCGCCGGCGAGCGCGACTCGCTCGCGTTCGTGATCGGGGGCGCGACGGTGTACGAGGCGCTGTTGTCCCGCGCGGACCGGCTGGAGCTCACGGAGATAGACGCGGCGTACGAGGGCGACACGACCTTCCCGGAGGTCGGTGACGCGTGGGTCGAGACCGACCGCGACGAGCGCGACCAGTTCGCGTTCGTCACGTACGAGCGCGACCCAGACAGCGGAAACTGAAGCTGTTTACACAGCGACCACCCTGCGTGCCCGTCGAGTGTGTCACTGCGCTCGTTTCAACTATAGCTCGTCGGCGAGATACGCGCCCAGCGCGCCACCGAGCGCGCCGCCGCCCACGAAGTAGCCCGCGCCGAAGAAGAGGAGTATCGGCGCGAACAGCGCGAACAGCCCACCGGACCGACCCATTCCGGCCATCATGAAGCCGCCGACAGTGCCGAACAGCAGTAACGCTGGCACCAGCGCGAAGACGCCGGCCAGCGCGCCGACCTTCGCGCCCTCGCGGTACTCTCGTGGGATGTCCTGTAGATACCCTGCCAGCGCCCCGCCGATCACGATGGCGGCCGGGAGGAACGACAGGAGCAGACCGACGGCAGCGCCGATGGCCGCGTTCAGGAGGGTGTCGCCTTCGCCCATACCGGGGTGTGAACACCGACCGATAAACGCTTTGTCACAGCAGTTCCGACACCTCCGTCCCGCTGGTCACCTCCGGAATGATCACCTCGTCGGCGCCGGCCCGGCGGGCGGTTCCTTCGTACATCTCTTCGCCGATCCGGGTGACGATCCGACACTCCGGCCTCGGCGAGCCGCTGCGTGATGGTGCGGCCGAACATGCCGAAGCCACAGACGACGACGTGATTTTCGAGTGTCTCTATCTGACGTTTCACCCGTATGCGTCGTAGTTCCGTCCCGATCTGTCCGCCGAAGGCCGCCGCCACCACCGTCTCGCCGGCCCAGATGCCCGACACCACCAGCCCGGAGAACACAACGAGCGCGACTGCTTTCGTGAGACGCGCCGGGCCGCCCGGATGCTCGACGAAGTGTAATTCGAGGCCCGTCGGGTCGAGCAGCCAGAACGCGGCTTCCACCACGCCGATGTCCGCGAGCGAGACGAAGGCGACGACACCTCCGACTGCGGTGACGACGAAGGCCGTCGCGGGCACCAACATGCGCCGCAGCAACGGCCGGTCGACGATTCGCTCTGCCACGCCCTGTGGTAACAATCAGCGAGACAAAAGCTTCTCGCCGTCGCGTTCCGCGTGCATTTATACTGGTCCGAATCGCAGTCCCGGTAGATGAAGCGGGCCGTCGTTCCAATCGTCTGCCTGCTCGTGGCGGCCAGCCTCGCCGCGGCCGGTGTCGCCGCCGGAGACGCCACACAGCCGCCCGAACTCACGCAGCAGGACTTCGACCGGACGAAGTTCAACGTCACCGTCTACGCCAACGGCTCCGCCCGGTGGACGTTCACGTTCTCGCGGGGGCTCGAAAACGAGTCCGAACAGGCCGCCTTCGAGGACTACGCCGACCAGTTCAACACGGAAGAGAAGTCGCTGTACACCGACTTCCAAGCCAGAGCCGACGCGCTCACGGCGAAGGGCGAGAACACCACCGGCCGCTCGATGGAGGCGAGAGCCTACGCCAGGCGCGCGTACGTCGAGGAGAACCTACCGGGTCAAGACGACAACGTCGGCGCCGTCGAGATGTCGTTCCGCTGGACGAACGCCGCACGCACCAGCGGTGACCGCGTCGTCCTCAGCGACATCTTCGAGGGCGGGTTCTACATCGCCTCGAATCAGGCGCTCGTCGTGACCCACGGCCCGAACCTCGTGTTCAGCGACGCGGAACCCGCCCCGAGTTCGACGAGCAATCGCAGTTCGCTGACGGCCAGCGACGCCGTCACGTGGGGGGGCGAGCGGTCGTTCAGCGAACAGCGGCCGCTGGTCGTGCTCGGTCCGCCCGACGAAACACCAGCCGACGGTGGGACCGACCCGACGACTGACGAGGGCGGAGGCGTCGGTCTCGGCTCGTTCCCGTGGCTCGCGCTCGCCGCAGTTCTCCTCTTGGGCGTGGGCGCGGCCTACGCCTACAAGTCGGGCGCGCTGGACGACCGCGGCGGGTCGAGCGCGGCCGAGGGAGGCGTCTCGACGCCGGACATCAGCGAGGAAGAGTTGCTGAGCGACGAGGACCGCGTCGTCTCGATGCTCGAAGACCGGGGCGGCCGGATGAAGCAGGTGAACATCGTCGAGGAGACCGGCTGGTCGAAGTCGAAGGTGTCAATGTTGCTGTCCGACATGGAAGACGACGAGCTGATCTCGAAGCTCCGCGTCGGCCGTGAGAACATCGTCTCGCTGGCCGGCGAGGAGCCCGAGGCCGCCGGCTCGCCGTTCGACGACGAGGACGACGGCGAGTGAGAAACCACGACACGGCGACCCCGAAGCGCAACGGTTATACAACGTACCACGCTATCGAACGATGTACACGAGTGACGTGCTCTGGTGGTGTAGTCCGGCCAATCATATCACCCTCTCACGGTGATGACCAGGGTTCGAATCCCTGCCGGAGCACTCGACATTCTCCGAGAAGTCTCCCCACGAAGCCGCGGCTTCGAGCCGTCACACCTACCGCCGCAGGCCGGTACACTTCTCACACGCCGCTCCGAGAGTGAGGCTATGACTGACGCGCTGCATCGACTCGCACGGACGTGTCTCGACGCCGGTATCGACGCCGCACAGCCGGCCCGCGTCGTCGCCGAGTCGGTTACCGCGGCCGACGACGCGTTGACGGTCGGGGGCCGGCCGCCCGGCGGCGAGGACTCGTCCGTAACCTACGACCTCACCGCGTACGACGAACTCCTGATCGTCGGTGGTGGCAACGCCGCGGGCACGGCAGCGGCGGCACTGGAGGCAGAACTCGGCGCTCAGATCGACGATGGCGTGGTCGTGTCCGACGTGCCGACGGAGACAGATCGCGTGACGATGGTCGAAGGGAGCCATCCGGTCCCTGACGAGACGGCCGTGGACGGGACGCGGCGACTCCGCGAACTGCTCGTCGGCGCGGACGAACGCACGCTCGTGCTCGCTGTCGTCAGCGGCGGGGGGAGCGCGCTCCTGCCGGCACCGGCCGGCGACCTGACGCTCGACGACCTCCGCGCGACGACCGAACAGTTGCTCGCGAGCGGCGCGAGCATCGACGAGATCAACGCCGTCCGCAAACACTGTTCGGCGACGAAGGGCGGGCGACTGGCCACCGCCGCGTCGCCCGCGACGGTCGCCGCCCTCGTGTTCAGCGACGTGGTCGGGAACGACCCGGCCGTCGTCGCCAGCGGTCCGTTCACGCCCGACCCGTCGACGTACGCGGAGGCCCGTGCCGTCGCCGACCGATACGACCTCGACCTGCCGGACGCGGTCGAATCGCGGCTGTCGCAGGGCGTCGCCGGCGCGGTTCCCGAGACGCCCGGTCCCGAGGATTCGGCTTTCGAGCGCGTGACGACGCGGCTCCTCGCGGACGGTTACACCGCGGCGAGCGCGGCCGCCGAGGCCGCGCCCGACGAATACGAGTCCGTGATCCTCTCGACGCGCGTTCGCGGCGAGGCGCGGGCGGCGGCACAGTCACACGTCGCGATAGCAGAGCAGATCCGCGCGACCGGCGACCCGGTCGCGCCGCCGGCGGTCGTCGTCTCCGGCGGCGAGACGACCGTGACGCTCGACACTGATCCCGGTCGCGGCGGGCCGAATCAGGAGTTCGCGCTCGCCGCGGCGCTCGAACTCGACGCGGAGGGGGTCGTCGTCGCCGCCGTCGACACGGACGGTCGCGACGGCGCATCGGCTGTCGCGGGCGCGAGCGTCGACCGCGAGACGGTCACCGATGTCACGGCCGCCCGGCGCGCGCTCGCCGACCACGACGCGGGGTCGTATCTGGCAACCGTGGACGCGCTCGTCAACACCGGCTCGACGGGGACGAACGTCAACGACCTGCGCGTCCTCGTTGTTCGTTAGTTCCGCTTTCGCTCGAAGCTCCGACCGGCGACCTGCGCGCCGACCTGTATTGAGCGGTTCGACCGCCGCCGGAAGGTGTACGTGAGCGCGACCACGCCGGCCCCGGTCGTGGCCGCGACGACGGCGGCCACTCCGGGTTGATCGAACGCGACGAGCGCGCTCGTCGCCAGTCCGCCGACCCCGACCCCGATACCGAGACCGATTCGCGTGGCGAGTCTGCGAAACGACCCCGGGTCGTCGGCGTACAGGAAGGTGACGTCCGCGTCGCCGCGCGCGACCCGGTCGAGCGTCCCCTCGGCGGCCGGCGGGACGGCGAACAACCCGCGAACCGTGTCGCGCGCCAGCGACTCCAGTTCCTCGCGGGCGATGCCGGTCGCGTCGAGGTCCGCGAGGCCGCGCTTTCGAATGAAGTCGGTGACCGCCGAGACGAAGTCGAACTCCTCGTCCAGCGTCCGGGTGACGCCCTCCAACACCGTCGAGACGCGGACGATGAGCGCCAGATCCTGCGGGAGCCGGAACGGAAACTCGCTGATGTCGCCGACGGCGGCCTGAAACTCCCGGACGTACTGTTGGATCTCGTCCTGATCGAACGGCTGCCCTTGGAGCTGTTCGATCACGAGTTCGAACACCTGTCGGAGCAGTTCCCGGTCGGCGTCGGGGTCGAGCGCGCCCATCTGGATGAACGCGTCGATGACGCGGTCGATGTCGTCGGTCGCGAGGCCGACGTAGAAGTCGAGTATCTGGTCGCGCCGCTGTGCCGAGAGCCGGCCGACGACGCCGAAGTCGTAGAAGACGATTGCGCCGTCGGACCGCACCGAGAGATTGCCCGGGTGCGGGTCGGCGTGGAAGACGCCGTCCTCGACTATCATGCGGAAGTACGCCTCCGAGAGCTGGTCGACTAAGTCTGAGGGTTCGATCCCCTGTGCTTCGAGCGCGTCCACGTCGGTGATCTTCGTCCCCTCGACGTACTCCATCGTCAGCACGCGCTCTGTGGTTCGATCGGCGACGACGGGGGGAACAACGATGCTCGGCTCGTCGGCGAAGTTCTCGCGCACTTCCTGCAGTCGGTCGGCCTCCGCCTCGTAGTTCATCTCGCCGCGGATGGTGGTCGCGAACTCGGCGGCGAGATTCTCCATCGTGAACGTCTGTCCCGGCGGCGCGAAGCGGAGCACCGCCGGCAGGAGCGTCTCCACGACGACCAAGTCCGCCTCGACACGCTCGCGGATATTCGGCCGGAGCACCTTCACGGCCACGCGCTCGCCGTCGTGGGTCGCCGTGTACACCTGTCCGAGCGACGCGCCGCTGATCGCCTCGCGGTCGAACTCGTCGAACACCTCGTCGACGGGACCGAGCTCCGCCTCGACGACCGGCTCGATCCGCGCCCAGTCCTCGGGCGGCACCTCGTCTTGAAGCGCGGACAGCTCGTCGATGTACGCCGGCGGGAGCACGTCGGGCCGCGCGGAGAGGATCTGTCCCACCTTGATGAACGTCGGGCCGAGGTCGAGCAGCGTCTCCAGCAGATACGCCGCCCGGCGGCGCTGGTCGGCGACCGTCACCTCGCGGCCCCGACCGACGAGGAGGAATCGGCGACGGTCCCGAGCGTACGCGACCGCGAGCGGGAGGAACGCACGGAGCACGGCGACGAAGCGCCGGAGCGTCCGTAGCGTGGTCGGCTCGGGCCGGTCGGTCGCGGTCTGCGTCGTCACTACCCGCCGTACGTGGAGCCACCCCAAGTGACTGTCCCTAGAAGACCGCGTCGAGTTGGTCGAACGTCGCCGCCAGTTCGCCGGAGTTGTCGACCACGAGGTCCGCGTCCTGCACCGGGTCGTACGTCTCGCGGAACTGCTCGTACACCGCTACGTCGGCGTCGCTGGCGTCGTCGCTCCGGGCGTGGATGCGCTCGCGCACCACCTCGTCTGCACACTCGACGCCCACGAGTCTGAAGGCCGCGTCAACGGACTGGGCGGCTTCGCGTGCGCCAGTCCGGAACGCCTCTGTGCGGAACGTCGCGTCGAGGACGACGCTCTCGTCCGCGAGCGCGGCCGTCGCCCGGTCGAACAGCTCCGCGTAGACGGTCTCCGTCTCGGCCGCCGTGTACGCCGGGTCGTCGAACAGGTCCTTGCGAACCACGTCGGTGCGGAGGAGACGCGCGTCGAGTCTCTCGGTTATCTCTCGGGCAACCGTCGTCTTCCCCGTCCCCGGCAACCCACAAACGACGACCAGCGTGTTCACGCGAACGACCTGCGCCAGCACCCACTAATCGGTTGCGACCTCGGCCCGCCTCAGACGTCGACCGGACAGCCGTTTATCTCGCCGCCGCGCATCCCGTCCGCGAGCCAGAACACGGACAGGAGCAACACCACGCCGGAGCCGAGTGCGAACTCCAGCCCGTCGAGCGGGAGCAAGAGGAGCAGTCCCGACCCGCCCACGAGCGAGAGGAGGCCAGCGAGGACCGCGGACCCGCAGGCCGCACAGCCGGCACCGAGCGTCCCGAGCACGACGCCTGCCGCGCTCGACCTCCCTTTCCGCACGGAGATGCCGTGCTCGCGGAAGTGGTACACGGCCATCGTTACGTCGACGCCGGTGAGGGCCGCGACGCCGACGAGGAGCAGTCCCTGCACGGTCGTGAAGCTTGGTCCGACGAAAGGACACTGGGCGACGAGGAGACGAATCCGAGCCGTAGCTGCCAGATCACCCGTGACCGCGAACACCACGAGCTGTCCGTTCAGTGAGAAGACGAACAGGGCGAGCGCGGCGACGGCGACGATGCCCCCGAGCAGTGCGTAGCCGGGCACCGAGAGTACGAGCCGCGCCGTGCGCCTCATCAGTCGCCAGTCGCGTCGCCGTGTCGGCACCCGAATCATCAGTAACCCAACCCCGCCGCGAACACGTCGTACCCCTGCGGGCCGTTAACCGTGGTCTGGAACTCGCCGTCGCGGAAGAGATAACACGTCGGCGTCCCGTCGATCCCGAGCTCTTCACCCACCGCGAGGTCAGTCTCGACCGGCGGGTCGTACTCGCCGTTCTGTGCGGCCGAGACAGCTGGCTCCGCGTCGACGCTCGTCTCCTCGGCGAGGAACGTGCGCGAACAGTCGGCGACGTTGTCGGTCGAGAAGGCGTCCTGCTCGTCGTAGTAGTGACTCTTCAGCGCCCAGAACGCGTCCGCCGAGGCGTCGTAGGCCGATTCGAGGATGCGCGTCGCCGGCTTGCCCCACTCGTAGATGATCGGCAACCCGCGGTAGACGAAGGCGGCCTTTTCCTGCGCGACGAGCTTCGAGCGTATCTGCGGGAGCGTGTTCTGCTCGAACCGCCGACACTGCGTACACGAGGGGTCCTCGAAGGCGACGATGGCGGTGCCGCCCGCGGTGTCGCCGAGCGTCGGCTGGTCGGCCAGCGCGCGACCGGCAGGGTGCTCCGACAGCGACTGCCCGCCGCTGCCGCCACCGTCGAGGCTCGTACAGCCGGCGAGCGCGACGACCCCTGTCCCGGCCGTCGCGAGGAGCGTCCGTCTATCCATACCGACGGTGCGCGTGCGACCGACTGAATGGTTCGTCGGTCGTGCGTCGCGGCCGCGCCGGCGAGTGTGGCTCCGTGGCGTGTGTTTTTCGGGACGGCACCCGTCGGTGCAGGTATGTGTGGTCGCTACAGCATCTTCATCTCGCCCGAGCGGTTGGCCGACCGGTTCGACGTGACCGTCGGCGACGAGTACGCCGCCCACTACAACGCCGCGCCGAGTCAGTCGCTGCCCGTGATCACCAACCACGACCCGGACCGCGTCACCCACCAGCAGTGGGGGCTCGTCCCGTCGTGGGCGGACGACGACTTCTCCGGCGTCATCAACGCCCGAGCGGAGACGGTCGACGAGAAGCCCGCGTTCGCCGACGCGTACGAACGCCGGCGCTGTCTCGTCCCCGCGGACGGCTACTACGAGTGGACCGACGCCGACGACGGCAAACAGCCGTACCGGATCACCCGGGCCGACGGCGAGCCGTTCGCGATGGCCGGGCTGTGGGAACGGTGGGAGCCGGAGACGACACAGACGGGATTGGGGCAGTTCGGCGACGGCGAGAGCGCTGATCCAGACGGGAGCGTGGTGGAGACGTTCACCATCGTCACGACGGAGGCGAACGCGTTCCAGTCGTCGTACCATCACCGGATGCCGGTCGTGCTCGACCCCGCGGACGAACGCGAGTGGCTCGCCTCGCCGGACCCTGACCTGTTGGCACCGTACGAGGGCGACCTCGACGCGTACCCGGTGTCGACGCAGGTGAACAGCCCCGCGAACGACGACCCCGCGGTAATCGAAGAAGTCGACGCGTGACGCCGGCGCGAGCACGCGAGCCGTCGAACCGTCAGCCGTTTGTAGCGTCGGCTCCCGCCCGCAGGCATGAGTACGAAGTATGCACGCGTCCGCACCGACGATGGGGTCACGACCGGTATTTACGAGGATAGGGTCGTCGAGACGGACGACAGCACCGTCACGGTCGGCGAAGACGCGGAACTGCTCGCGCCCTGTGAGCCGTCGGCGCTCTACTGTGTCGGGCGCAACTACGGCGAGACGGTCGACCAGATGGGCTACGACGTCCCCGACGAGCCGGACTTCTTCATCAAGGGCCCCACGTCGGTGTGCGGGCCGGGCGACGAGATCCCGTATCCGTCCTTCACGGAGGAGCTCACCTACGCCGGCGAACTCGCGGCCGTCGTCGACGAGCGGTGTCACGCTATCGCCGAATCGGAGGTCGACGACGTGGTGCGCGGCTACACCATCATGAACGACCTCGACGCCCTCGACCAGCAGGGCCGCACCGCGCGCAAGGCGTTCGACCGCTCCGGCCCGCTCGGGCCGGTCATCGCGGACGTGGAGCCGAGCGCGCTCGACGTGCGTACCCGCGTCGGCGGCGAACTCCGGCAGGAGGACAACACGGCGAACATGTTCTTCTCGCCCCGCGAGATCGTGAGCTACCTCTCCGAGCGGTTCACGTTCACGCCCGGCGACGTGATCGCGTTCGGGAGCCCGGCCAACCCCGGACTCGTCGAACCGGGTGAGGAGGTCGCCATCGAGTACGAGGGTATCGGTACGCTCTCCAACACGGTCATGTAGCCGATACCCGTCGTCTTTTCACGCTCTCGATTCGCGAGAAAACCCTTATGGGCCATCCATCGGTGATTCGATTGTGGACGATTCGAGAGCAGCGAAGAGATACTCAACGCCATCGGGGACGAACGCGCGCGTGACCTGCTGGCGGCCGTGGCGACGAATCCCCGACCGGCCAAGGAGCTTGCCGACGCGTGTGACATGTCGCTTCCGACCGTCTACCGGCAGTTAGGGCTGTTAGAGGGCTACGACCTCGTGACCGAGCGGACGAAGGTGGCCGACGACGGCAACTACAGCGTCTACGACTGTAACTTCGATTCGACCGTCATCAAGCTGGACGACGAGGGCGGTTACGACGTGCGGGTGTACCGCAGCGAGAACGTCCCCGACCGCTTCGCACAGCTCTGGGACGAACTCGCGGGCGAAGAGGAGCAGTGACCCATGGTAGAGGTTAGTGTTCCGGGGCTCGTGCTGGCGCTGTTCCGCCTCGTACTGTTCGGGCTCTCGCTCGGACTCACGGTCATCAGCTACCGGGCGTACAGCGGCAACGGCGGTGAACGTCTCAAGTTCGCGTTCATCGGTTTCGCGTTCGTCAGCATGGGCGTCGCCGTCTCGAATCTCAACACGCAACTGCTGCTCGCCACGACCGGCGGAGCTGACCGGGAGTTCGTTCTCCTCCGGATCGCCGGGACGATCCCCTTCTCGGTCGGCTTCGGCACTATCTATCTCTCGCTGTACCGGTGATCAGCGGCGTGCCGAGACGACGAGCAGCGGGCCGACGAACAGCAGTGCCACCCCGAGGAACCGATACTGTACCGGCGCGAGCGAACCGGGCGTGATCATGAAGATCAGCCCGAAGACGACGGTGTTGAGACCGATGACCTTCAGCGACTTGAGCGGTAGCGCCCCCAGCGTCGAGAGAACGAGCAGCGCCAACAACACCTGTCCGGCGTTGTACTGGAGCAGGAAGTCGTCGATGACCTGCAGCGGAACGGCAAACATCCTTACCAGAGGGTGACGCCGTTGCTTTCTTAACCTTTCTGTTCCCCACGGCGCGCGCCCAGATCGCTTATCCTCACACCGGCCAATCGCCCGGTATGGAGTGGGACCGCACCCACGAGACAGCCGAGAGGATCGAGTGGGAGCGTGCAGGCGGCTACGCCTACGTCATCGCCCGAGCGACGGCCGACGGCGAGTGGGCCGTCAGTCTCGACCGACTCGAACAGGCACCAGAGGGGAAGACGTATCGCCACGAGACTGCCCCCGACCGCGAGACGGCCGTCTCGGTCGCGACGGGATGGCTCGGCGGCGAGGAGGCCGACGGCTCGCACGAGTCGTCACCCTGAGTCGGGGGTCACCGGACTCCGTCCGGACAATCGGTCGAAGTCGTCGGTCCGTGCCGCGATGCGGTCGAGATACGCCTCGGTCGAGAGATTCCCCGCGGCGTGTGCCCGCGCCCACGATCCCTCCGCGATCCACGAGGCGGTCCGGGCGTCGTCGGCGTCCGCGATGGCCGTCGCGTCCAGTCGGTGGTCGCCGTCGGGAACGGTCGCCGCGTACGCGAGCGCGATGTCGCGCGCCTCGCGGCGTACCGCCTCGCTGGTCGTCGCTGTCGTGAGATACTCGATCACCCACGCGTCGGTCGTCTCGGAGAGTGCGCGTATCTCGACGCGTTCCTCGACGCGAGCGCGGAATCGGTCGGCGGAGGCGCGCCCGGTACAGCCGGCGAGTGCGAGCGTCGCCGCCGCGAGCAGACGACGACGGGTAGTCCTCACGCACTCAGGCCGTCGGAGAGATACGAGACCGCACAGTCGGTGCCACGGAAGACGCTCTCGAAGTCCATGTATTCGTGGTGGTGTTCGACTTCGATCCACTCCCCCGCTGTCCCGACCTGTGTCCCGCAGCTCGCACACTGAACCATCACCCGTGTTTAGTCCCCGACCGCGTGAAGTAGGTTCGGGTCGACTGGTGTATCCTTCCCCCTCGGCGTCTAACGACCGATAGGATTACCGCGTGACGCGATCCGAGACCCACCCCGTCGGACAGCGCGAGGCAGCGTTGGTGGAGGCGTCGACGGGCGCCGATGTACCCCCTTCCAGTGACGACTTCGCGCAGAGCAGCCGTCCGCACGTGATCGAACTCTCGCTGGCGATGACGGCAGCCGACTGCCGCGAGCGGTGGGCGTCGGACGGCGCGACTCTCCCGGTGTCGCTCGCAGTCGTGGAGATAGGGCCGCGCGCGGGCACAGGCTCAGACGTGGACGACGTGCCCGTTGACTGCGTCGCCTCGGCGGATGATCTCACCGGCATCGGTATCGCGCTCACCACCGCGCTCGAATCGTGGGCCAGCGCCGACGAGTTGCTCGTCCGGTTCGACTCCGTCTCCGTGCTGTTACAGCACGTCGACACGGCGACGGCGTTCCAGTTCCTCCATACGGTCGTCGGTCGACTCCGAGGCGTCGGCGCCCGCTCGTGGTTCTATCTCGACCCGTCGCTCCACGACGAGCAGACGATAGCGACGATGGCCGCGGCGTTCGACGGTCGGCTGTGCCGCGTCGGGGAGACGTGGCGTCGCGATTAGAGTTCGACCAGCACCTTCACTGCGTCGCGTTCGTCCATCGCGCGGTACCCCTCCGGCACCCCGTCGAGGTCGACCGTTTTCGTGAACACCGGCGCGGGGTCGAGGGTTCCCTGCAGCACGTCGGCCATCAGATCCTCGATGTACTCGCGGACGGGCGCGACGCCGCCGCGGAGCGCGATGTTGTCGCCGAAGAAGGGGAACGGGTCGACGCCGGCGTCCATGCCGTGAGGGACGCCGACGTAGCCGACGGTGCCGCCCGGGCGCGCGACCCCGACGGCCGTCTCCATCGACGACTCCGCGCCGACGCATTCGAGCACGTGGTCGACGCCGCCGTTCGTGCGTTCGTGTACCGCTTCGACGGCCTCCTCACCGCGTGCGCTCACCAGATCCGTTGCACCGAACTCCTCTGCGATCTCCAGTCGGTCCTCGTGGTGGCCCATAGCGATGATGCGTTCGGCACCCAGTCGCCGGGCCGCGAGCACGCCACAGAGGCCGACCGCGCCGTCACCGACGACCGCACACGTGGCACCGGCGTCGACGCCCGCACTGACGGCCGCGTGGTGGCCGGTACACATCACGTCTGTCAGCGGGAGCAGCGAGCGGAGCGTCTCCGGGTCGTCGGCGTGCCGGTCCGGCACCTTCACCAGTGTGCCGTCCGCCTGCGTACAGCGGACGTACTCGCCCTGTCCGCCGCCGTTGTCGCCGCCCCAGCCGTCGCCGTTCACACAGGACGTGTGGATACCCTTCCGGCAGAACTCACACTCGCCACAGGAGACGGCGAAGGGTGCCAACACGCGGTCGCCGGGTTCGACTGAGACGACGTCGTCGCCGACCTCCTCGACGATGCCCATCGGCTCGTGGCCGACCGGCGACGGGGCCTCGCGGTCGCTCGCGCCGCGGTAGAACCACAGGTCGGAGCCGCAGATTGCGGTGTGCGTGACGCGGACGATAGCGTGGTCGGGGGATTCGATCTCGGGCTTCGGTATCTCGTCGACGCGGATGTCGCCGGGACCGTGATAGCGGGCTGCGCGCATACCCGCGCTCGGACCGCCCCGCACAAAACACCGACGGATGGGGGCAGAGGCTCGGCCGACTCCAGTACTGGCTTGGTTGTGGCGGTCGTTCGGCCGGGTATGCAACCCGATATCGCAGGCGTCCCAACGCCCGCACTACGCTTCCCGCTCGGCCTCGTCGCGGCCGTCGTCGCCACGCTCGCGATGGACATCGTCATGGCCCGGCTTCCGGAGGGGACGACGCCACCGCAGGTCGCCGCCAGCGTTCTCACGGAGTCACACCCAGACAGCGCACCCCGGCGGCTCGCGTCGGTCGTCCACTATCTCGCGGGCGGGCTGACCGGCCCGCTGTTCGTCTGGCTGCTGTACGCCGGCGAGTTCGCCGTCGACGCCCCCCGACTCACGACGACGCTTCTCACCGCCGGGGTTCTGCTCGTCCTGATGTTGGGATTTTTCATCGGCGTCGTGCTCCCGCGCTCGCGGCTCCGGTCTGACCGGCGCGTCCCGGTCGCCCGCGACTGGGCGCTGTCCGCCGTCACGTATCTCGTCGTGCTGGTGCCGGTCGTCCACGTCGGGACGGAACTGCTCTGACCGGACGAGCGACCCCGGTTTCGGTCTCGTCGGCGAGGCGTTGGCCGACGGCTACGCGCGGTTATCGGCCCACGGCGAGGTCGCGGATGCAGTTTCGACAGCGGTTATCTCGAAGCGCGCGCCGCCGTCCTCGGCGTCCGTCACGCGGACGTCCCACCCGTGTGCTCCCGCTATCTCGCGAACGATGGTGAGCCCCAAGCCGGTGCCCTCCTCCTGTGTCGAGTATCCGCGGTCGAACACGCGGTCGCGGTTCTCCTCGGACACGCCGGGGCCGTCATCAGCGACGTAGAATCCGTCGTCGAACGAGCCGACCGTAATCGTCACCTCGTCGGTCGCGCGTCCCCCCTCCCCCGTCGGGGTCTGTTCGACCGCCTCTGCATCGGTCACCGGTCCGGCGCCGGGACTGTGTTCCACGGCGTTCCGGAGTAGGTTTTCGAGTAACGCGTTCAGTCGGCTCTCGTCTGCGAGCACCGACTCGTCCGTCTCGATATCGAGCGTCGCGCCGGCGGTGGCGACGTTGTGCCAGCACCGTCGGGCGGCCTCGTCGAGTGCGACCGGCGTGACCGCGTCGATCTGTTCGCCGTTGCGGGCGAGCGCGAGCAGGTCGTCGATGAGGGTGTCCATCCGGTCGAGCGCCGACGCCACCCTGTCGAGATCCTCGTCGTCGACTGTCTCGCGGGCGATGTCGAGTCGCCCGGACGCGACGTTCAACGGGTTCCGGAGGTCGTGGCTCACGATGCTCACGAAGTCGTTGAGTCGCTCGTTGCGCCGTTCGAGTTTCCGCTTTCGTCGCACTCGCTCGGTCACGTCCCGGATGACGCCGACGGTGCCGATCCACTCGCCGTCTTCGTACCGAGGCGTGACCCGCGACTCACAGGTGATCGTCGACCCGTCGGCGGTGTGGAGCGTCCACGTGAACGCACCGGTCGCCCGCTCCTCGTCGGTCCCCTTGCGAAGTTGGCGTTTGACTTCCTCGCGTCCGGTCTCGATGTCGTCGGCCGCCATGATGAGGTCGACGTGGCTCCCGACGAGCTCCTCGCGCGAGTAGCCGGTGATCTGCTCGGCGGCGTCGTTGACGAACGTGAATCGGCCCTCGGTGTCGAGGCTGTACACCATGTCGCCGGCGGTGTTGACCATCCGCTCGTACCGTTCGAGTTCGCGCGCTCGCTCCTTCCGGTCGCTGATGTCGCGGACGACCCCCGCGACGCCGCGGTACTCGTCGTCTTCGTGTGGCAACAGCGCGATGTTGTCTTCGTACACCGCCTGCTCCCCGTCGGCAGTTTGAATGGTGATCTCGTACGTCCGGCTGCGCGCGTCCGTCTCGTCGGAGAGCAGACTCCCGACGGCCGCCTCGGCTCGCTCGGCCGATTCCTCGTCCAGCATGGACGTGGCCTGTGAGCCGATGGTTTCCTCGTACTCGTAGCCGGTCAGCTCGCCGAACGCCTCGTTCACGAATTCGTATCGGCCGTCGCTGTCGATGACGTACACCGGGTCGCCCAGCGCCTCGACGATGGTCTCGTAGCGTTCCAGATTCTGCTCGTAGGCGATCCGGTCCAGCTCCCGCGTCGCGTGGGAAGCGAGCAGTTCGACCAGTTTCAGGTCGGCCTCATCGAACGCGCCGACCGCCTCGCTGACCGTCTGGAAGACGCCGTGGTCGCCCATCGGGACGGAGACGGCCGACCGGTACGGTCCCTGCGGGTTCGCGGCTTCGCACTCCCACACGTCGTCGATCCGGAACGACTCACCGGTCTGGTACGTCTTCCCGACGATACCCTCGTCGACGGCCATCCCCGTCGTCCCCGCCTGCGGTACCTCATCGCTCGCCGCCACGACGACGAGTCGACCGTCCCGTTCGAGATTGGTGACGCACATGTTGAGTTCGAGCACCCGAGCGGCGGCGTCGACGACCCGCTGACAGATCGCTTCCTTGGTGTCACACGACGGAAGTTCCGCCGCGATGGCGTTCAGTTCCTCCAGCGCACGTTCCCGTTGCTTGCGGTCGCTGACGTCGCGTGCGAACCCGGCCACCCGAACGACGGTCCCGTCGTCGTTGGTGATAGGCTCTCCGTGGACCCACAGCCACCGACCGTACTCCTCCGCCTCGTTGACGCGAAACTCGAGGTCTATCGACTCGCCGGCCGACAGCCGGTCCATCTCCCGTCCGACGCGGTTCCGGTCATCCGGATGAATTCCGTTCAGGAAGTCCGTCGGATCCGTCTCCAGCGTCTCGGGCGACCGGTTCCAGTGATCCTTGTACGCGTCGTTGACGAAGAGGAGTTCCGACCAGTCGGCGGTGTACATCCAGAGCACGTCGTTGCTGTTGTGAGCCAGATCGGTCAGGCGGCGTTCCGTCTGCTCGGCGACGCGTTCCGCTCGTTGTTGGCGCACCGCGTTCGTGATCCGGTTCGCGAGGACGGCGTACTGGTCTGTCTCGCCTTCCTTCTGGAGATAATCCGTGACGCCGGCCGAGATAGCCTCGCTGGCTATCTCCTCGGTCCCTTTGCCCGTGAACAGGATGAACGGCACGTCGGGGGAGCGCTCGCGAACCGCTTCGAGGAACTCGATGCCGTTCCGGTCCGGCATCTGGTAGTCGCTCACGATACAGTCGACCGTGCCCGTGTCGAGACGCGACAGCGCCGACGCCACGTCCGTCACCGATTCGACGCGTAACCGCTCGTCGGCGCGTTCGAGCTGCGCTGCGGCTATCTCCGCGAACTCCGATTCGTCCTCGGCGTGGAGGACGCTGATACGCCCGGTTTCCTCACCCATTGACCGAAGAAGAGCATCCGGCCAAATAAGGGATGTGACCGGATTCAAGGTGTGATACCACCGCTACCGGGAGAAGCAGCCGTCGACCCAAGAGTTTCGCCGCCGGGGGTCCGCATCGAGGTATGGTGACGACGGGGAGAACGCTCGACGACCGCGGGGAACCAGTGGCGGGAACCGGATTCGACCTCGACCCGGCAGGTGACCTCGCGGCGCTCCTCCGGGAGCGAACGGGACCGCTCACCTCACATCCGACGCGGGACGCGTGGGCGGCACCGCTGGCGGCCGACGACGACCTACTCCGGTCGGTCAGCGTCTTCGGCCCGGGCTACACCGGGCCGCCGGAACACTACCACGAGGTGAGCGACGAGGCGTTCGACGTCCGACAGGGGACGCTCGGCTTCACGCTCGACGGCGAGGCGCACCGCGCGACGGCCGGCGAACGGTTCGAAGTGCCGACGGGCGTGCGACACACCTTCCGGTGTGAGGGGCCGGAACTCGGCGTCGTCGTCGCGGAGATCGAGCCGCCGGGTCGCATCGGCCACGTGTTGCCGACGCTCGGCGGCATCGCACACGACGACGCAATCGACGCTGAGAACCCACTCCAGCGGGCGATCATCGCCGACAAGCTCGCGGGCGACACCGTGTTCACCGAGCGTGACCCGCGGGTCACCCGCCCGCTTGCGGCGCTACTGGCACCCGTCGCGAAGGCGCGGGGCTACCGCGCGGCGTACGGCAAGTACCAACAGCCGGCCTTCTGGGAGCGACACGTCGAACAGCCCGACCTGTGACCGACGGCGACTGTGCCGGTCAGTCGGTGCGGAACTCCACCTCCTCGGTGACGGCCGCGTGGGTGTCGAGGTGGCCGTCGCCGTGATACTGCTGTGCGGAGGCGCCGTCGGCAGTCTCTCGCAGGTGGCGACGCACGCCCGGCGCGTCGAGGTCGGGGTACCGACTCCGAACGAGCGCAGCGGCGGCAGTCACCTGCGGCGCGGCCATGCTCGTGCCGGCGAGCCAGCCGTAGCCGCTCGGGAGGCTGCTGAACACGAGGTCGTAGAACCAGCGGCGGTCGGTGTCCATCGCGTCGCGGTCCACGTTGCCCCCGGGCGCGCTCACGTCGATGGCCCGTTCGCCGTAGTTGGTGTAGTACGCCGGCTCGCTCGGCGGGCTGGTGAGGTCGTCGAGCGGATCGTCGTCGCCGTCGTCGCCGTCGTCGTCCCAGCGGAAGCCGATCGGGCCGGTCGCGCTGACGCTCACGACGTTCGCCGCCTCGGTCGGGAGGCTGACGACCAATCCGTCGGTGTCGAGGTCGACGCCCGCGTTGCCCGCCGCCGCGACGAAGACGGTGTCGTGCTGGCGGCCGACCGCAGTCGCTCGGTTCAGCAGGTCGAGCAGGAACTGCACGTCGGTGTCGGCCAGCGGGAGCGGATACGCGCCGAGGCTCATGTTCACCGCGTCGGCCTCAATGCGGGCGCTGTACACCATCGCCGCGAGTATCGCGCCGAACCGCGCGGTGCCGCGCCCGGTGAACACCCGACAGGCGACGAGGTCGGTCGCAGGGGCCGTGCCGAGCACTCCGCGGCCGCTCCTGTCGCCGCCAGCGATGATGCCGCTCACGTGCGTGCCGTGGCCCATCACGTCGGTGAAGTCGCCGCCGTCGTCGGTGAAGTTCCGCGAGCGCTCGGCGTCGACCGCGTGCCGCAGGTCGGGATGGTCGGGCGCGACGCCGGTGTCGATGACGGCGACCCGCGTGCCGTCGCCGTCTGTGACGCCGTGGGCATCGGCGACGCGCTGGCTTCGCTTGTCCCACTGGAGGTCGGACAGTTCGTCGATGCCCGCTGGCGTCGCGCCGAGCTCTTGGGTCGTCACCGGGAGTTCGAGATCGAACGACACGTCCGGCGCGTGGCGAACGTCGATCCCGCTCGGGTCGGCGGTTTCGATCGCCAGCGCGTCGATTGCACTGAGGTCGTGGACGACCCGTGCGTCACCGAGGTTGGGGTCTGTCGAACGCGTGTCGACGAGGAACCGCTCGTCGGACGCGGTGGCCGTGACCGACTGTGGCCCGAGCGCGAGGGTGCCGAGGCCCGCGCCGAACGCTCCGAGGATCGACCGGCGAGTGAGCCGTCGTACCATGCCTCGCCGGTGGTAGCCGCTGGACGTAATAATAGATGATGTTATTATCGGGACGAATGAGCGCGAGCCAGCGACGGGGACTCGGGACCCGTCGTCGGTCGTCTTTCCGTCGGCCCAGTCGCGCTATCGGGCGGATTCGTCTCGCTCGGCGGGTGACGTCGCCGCTCGATGCCGAAATCGTCAAAAGGGCGTCGTACCCGGCGCTGTCGCTCCGCCGTGTGAGACAAGGTATGGCCGGGGCGGGCTCCGAACCCGCGATCTCCGCATGTCCCAGGTTCCGGGCGACAGCCCGGGGGAATGCGTGAAAGCCGCTCAACCCTATGAGTGCGGCGCTATGTCCAGCTAAGCCACCCGGCCGCACCACTGCGTAATCCGCTGGCGGACTTGAACCTGTCTATCCACGCCGACAACGGGACAAGAATCGAGTGAGGCAGACGCGAAAGGAGCGTCGGAAGAGAGCGAAGCGTCGTCAGCGGGCGCGCATCTGGAAGCGGACGGTGTCGCCGCTCCGGACCTGACTGTTCGAGGAGAGTCGCTCGCGAGAGTCGTGGGACTCGCGGACGGCAATCGTATCAGTTCGGAGGCGGTCGGCTTCCAGAATGGCCGGCCGAACCTGCGGTCCGTACTCCTCGGCGAGCGCCGCGACGACGTCGTCGAGCGTCGCGTCCTCCGGCACCGACACCGTGGCGCGTCGGGCCCCCGCCCGCGCCACGAGCGCCCCTTCGAGTCTCACGTCCACCAGCATATCTGCCGCAACGCTCGCCACTCACTAAAAGTTTACTCGATTCCGAAAAAGAACGTGCGCAATCGTTTTACCCGCCGGCGACAACCACGGTGCATGACACAGGAAGCGCCACAGCCGGGGGCGGCCGACCCGCTCTCGCTGCGGGGCGTCGTCCCGCCGACCGTGACGGCGTTCCGCGACGACGAGTCGCTGAACGCCGACGCGACCGCCGCCCACGCGCGGTTCGTCGTCGACCGCGGCGCGACGGGCGTCTTCCCGCTCGGCACCAACGGTGAGTTTCCGCTCGTGACCGCCGACGAACGCGAGCGAGTCGTCGAGTGTGTCGTCGACGAGGTGGGCGGCGAGGTGCCCGTAATCGCCGGCGTCGGTGCGCCGAGCACGCGCGAAACCGTCGTCAACGCACGGGCGGCCGCCGACGCAGGTGCCGACGGCGTCGTGGTCGTGACGCCGTTCTACTATCCGCTCGACGACAGGGCGGCCGTCGGACACTACCGGCGCGTCGTCGAGGCGGTCGACCTGCCGACGTACGTCTACCACATTCCGAGCAAGACCGGCAACGCGCTGTCGCTGTCGGCGCTGTCCGCCCTCGTCGAGGCGGGCGTCGCCGGCGTGAAGGACTCCAGCAAGGACGCGCCGTGGCTCGGACAGGCCATCGACGCCAACCCGGAACTGACGTTCCTCGCCGGCTCCGACTCGCTGCTGTTCCCCGGCCTTCAGGTCGGGTGTACCGGCGTCGTCAGCGCCGTCGCGAACGTCTTTCCGGAACTCGTCGTCGACCTGTACGAGGCGTACGACGCCGGCGACAGAGAGCGGGCCCGCGACCTCCAGAGCACGGTGTACGACGTGCGGGACGCGCTCAAGCGCGGCCCATACATGGCCGGCGTCAAGACGGCGCTCACGCTACGCGGTGACGCTCCCGATGCAGGCCCGCTCCGCAGTCCGCTACGAGCGATGGACGAGTCCGACCGCGAGACACTCGCGGCCGACCTCGCGGACCTCAGCGTCCTGTAATCGGTCGATTTAGTACCGCCTGCGGACCAACGATCCGATAGCACTCCCCTCTCCATGAACTCCGAACGCACGTGGTGGAAGAACGCCGTCGTCTACCAGGTATATCCACAGAGCTTCGACGACTCCGACGGCGACGGCGTGGGTGACATCCCCGGCATCATCGACCGACTGGACTACCTCGCCGACCTCGGCGTCGACGTCGTCTGGCTCAACCCCGTCTACGAGTCGCCACACCACGACGACGGCTACGACGTGCGGGACTACCGAGCGGTCCGCGACGAGTACGGCGACATCGCCGAGTGGGAGCGGCTGCTCGACGGCCTCCACGACCGCGGGATACGGCTCGTCATGGACTTCGTCCCGAACCACACCAGCGACGAACACCCGTGGTTCCGAGCCTCCCGAACCGATCCCGACGGCGAGTACGGCGACTACTACATCTGGCGACCGGGCGACCCGGCCACGGACGCGACCGACACGCCGGGACCGGCCGACCGAGCGCCGCCGAACGACTGGCAGTCGTACTTCGGTGGTCCCGCGTGGACGTGGGATGCCACCCGCGGCGCGTACTACCTCCACCTGTTCGACGAGCACCAGCCGGACCTCGACTGGACGAATCCAGACGTGCGCGAGGGCATCTACGACCGGATGAACTGGTGGCTAGAGAAGGGGATCGACGGCTTCCGGCTCGACGTCGTCAACCTCATCTCGAAGCCCGAGGGCCTCCCCGACAGCGACTCCGACGGTGACACGACCGGGCTGAGCCAGTGCGTGGAGGGGCCGCGGCTCGACGAGTATCTCGCCGAGATGCGCGAGGCGACGTTCGGCCGCTACGACGCCGTCGCAATCGGCGAGACGCCCGACATCACCCTCGAAGAGGCGCGGCACCACACCGGCCCGGACGGCCCCCTCGACATGGTGCTTCACTTCGAGCACATGGGGCTCGACAGCGACGACGAGGACGGCTGGTGGTCGGTTCGCGAGTGGGACCTCACGGAACTGAAACGGGTCGTCGACCGCTGGCAGACGGGACTGGGCGACGGCTGGCACGGCGTCTATCTCGGCAACCACGACCAGCCGCGGATCGTCTCGCGGTTCGGCGACGACGGCGGGTATCGCCGCGAGTCCGCCACCATGCTCGCCACCCTCCTGTTGACGCTCCGCGGCACCCCGTTCGTTCATCAGGGCGACGAACTCGGCATGACGAACTACCCGTTCGAGGCACGCGAGGAACTCGCCGACGCGGGGACGCTGGGCCGCATCGACGAGGCAGTCGCGGCAGGGCGCATCGACGGCTTCGACGACGCGCGTGAGATCGTACGCTACCGGACGCGCGACAACGCCCGGACGCCGATGCAGTGGGACGCCACCGAACACGCCGGCTTCACGACGGGCGAGCCGTGGCTCCCGGTCAACCCCGACCACGAGACGGTCAACGTCGAGCGGGAGCGTGGCGACCCGGACAGCGTGCTCGCGTACTACCGGCGGCTCGTCGCGCTCCGCGGGGAGACGCCCGCGCTCGTCTCCGGCGAGTACGAGCCCGTGTTGCCCGACGACGAGTCGGCGTTCGCGTACCGGCGGACGCTCGACGGCGACCGTCTGCTCGTCCTCCTCAACTTCGACGACGGAGAGACGACGGTCGACCTGTCGCTCGACGGCGTGACCCGGCTGGTCGGGAACTACGACGCCCCCGCGGACCGCACCGTCCTCCGACCGTACGAGGCGCGACTCTACCGACTTCAGGAATGACAGACGAACGCACCGTCTCCGACGACACGACGCTCGCCGTCGCGCCGGACGTGAACGCGGCGTGGTGGCAGGACGCCGTCGTCTACCAGGTATATCCGTGGAGCTTCAACGACAGCGACGGCGACGGCATCGGCGATCTGGCCGGCATCATCGAGAGGCTCGATTATCTGGAGTGGCTCGGCGTCGACGTCGTCTGGCTCAACCCCGTCTACGAGTCGCCGCAGGTGGACAACGGCTACGACATCTCGAACTACCGGGCGATCCACGACCAGTTCGGGACGATGACCGAGTGGGAGCGACTCCTCGACGGCCTCCACGACCGCGACATGCGGCTGGTGATGGACCTCGCCGTGAACCACACCTCCGACGAGCACGTGTGGTTTCAGGAGTCGCGGCGCGATCCGGAGAGCCGCTTCGGCGACTACTACATCTGGCGGTTGGGTCGGGAGGCCGACCCGTCGGTCCACGACTCCACCCCCGGACCGCCGGGGCGTGCGCCGCCGAACAACTGGGAGTCGCACTTCGGCGGCTCCGCGTGGGCGTGGGACGACTGTCGCGAGGCGTACTACCTCCACCTGTACCACGACCGACAGCCGGATCTCAACTGGGCGAATCCGGCGGTTCGCGAGGAGATCTACGAGCTGATGGAGTGGTGGCTGGAGAAGGGGATCGACGGCTTCCGGCTCGACGTCATCAACCTCATCTCGAAGCCCGAGGGCCTCCCCGACGGCAATCCCGACGGCGACTGGGTTGGCAGCGAACACTTCGTCGACGGCCCGCAGGCGACGGCGTATCTCGACGAGTTACACGAGCGCGTGCTGTCGCGGTACGACGCCATGACGGTCGGTGAACTGCCAGACGTGAGCATTCAGGGTGCTCGCGAGTACACCGGCCCGGACGGCCCGCTCGACATGGCGTTCAGCTTCGACCACGTCCAACTCGACTTCGGCGACTCCGGCCGGTGGGCGATCGGCGACTGGTCGCTCCCGGAGTTGAAGGCCGTGTTGAGCGGCTGGCAGACGGGGCTCGCGGACGGCGGCTGGAGCGCGCTGTTCTTCGAGAACCACGACCAGCCGCGGATCGTCTCGCGGTTCGGCGACGACGAGCGGTTCCGCCACGCGTCGGCGACGCTGTTCGCGACGCTGCTTCTCACCCTCCGTGGCACTCCGTTCGTGTATCAGGGACAGGAACTCGGGATGACGAACCCCTCCTTCGAGAGCCTAGACGCGCTCCGTGACGTGGACACGATACGGAACGTCCGAATGCTGATGGAGGAGCGCGGCATCACCGACTACGACGAGATCCGGGAGCTGGTCGAACACCGGACGCGCGACAACGCCCGGACGCCGATGCAGTGGGACGCCACCGACCGCGCCGGCTTCACGAGCGGCGAGCCGTGGATGCCTGTCAACCCCAACCACCGCGAGATCAACGTGGCCGACGCACAGGCTCGACCGGGGTCGGTGCTGCAGTTCTACCGGCGGCTCATCGATCTGCGAGCGGAGACGCCGACGCTCGTCCACGGCGACTACGAACTGCTGTTCCCGAATCACGAGTCCGTCTACGCCTACCGGCGACGACTGGACGACGAGACGATTCTGGTCGTCCTCAACTTCGACGACGGCTACACGAGCATCGACGTGCCCGGAGCCGACCCGGACGCGACGCTGCTGCTCGGGAACTACGACGACACTACGACGCCGGCGGGACCGCTCGACCTCCGACCCTTCGAAGCCCGCATCTACGAACGCTAACCGGATGGTCCGCAAAGCGTTTACTACATGCCGAGTGAATAAATCAGCATGACCAAGGACTACGCCGACCTCCACGACCCGAACGCGGAGTACACGGCGCGAAATCTGTCCGCGGAGACGATGGGCGTCACGGCGAAGCGCGGCGGCGGGCGCGACGTCGAGATAACCGACGTGCAGACGACGATGGTCGACGGGAACTTCCCGTGGACGCTCGTCCGGGTCTACACCGACGCCGGCATCGTCGGCACCGGCGAGGCGTACTGGGGTGCGGGCGTCCCCGAACTCATCGAGCGGATGACGCCGTTCCTCGTCGGCGAGAATCCGCTCGACATCGACCGGCTCTACGAACACCTCGTCCAGAAGATGTCCGGTGAGGGGAGCATCGAGGGCGTCACCGTCACCGCCATCTCTGGCATCGAGGTGGCGCTCCACGACCTCGCGGGGAAGATTCTCGAACTCCCGGCCTACCAACTCCTCGGGGGGAAGTACCGCGACGAGATGCGCGTCTACTGTGACTGTCACACCGAGGCCGAGGCCGACCCCGAGGCGTGTGCCGACGAGGCCGAGCGGGTGATCGAGGAGTTGGGCTACGACGCGTTGAAGTTCGACCTCGACGTGTCCAGCGGCCACGAGAAGGACCGCGCCAACCGGCACCTTCGGCCCGCCGAGATACGCCACAAGGCGGAGATAGTCGAGCGCATCACGGACCGAGTCGGCGACCGGGCCGACGTCGCCTTCGACTGTCACTGGAGCTACGCCGCCGGGTCGGCCGAGCGACTCGCCGCCGAACTGGAGCCGTACGACGTCTGGTGGCTCGAAGACCCCGTCCCGCCCGAGAATCTCGACGTGCAGGAGGCGGTGACGAAGTCGACGCTCACGCCGGTCGTCGCCGGCGAGAACCGCTACCGAGTGACGGAGCTTCGCCGACTGATCGAAACGGGCGCGGTCGACATCGTCGCGCCGGACATGCCGAAGGTCGGTGGGATGCGCGAAACCCGGAAGATAGCGGACGTGGCGAGCGGGCGATACATTCCGGTGGCGATGCACAACGTCTCCTCGCCGGTGGCAACGACGGCGGCCGCACACGTCGGCGCGGCCGTTCCGAACGCGCTGGCCGTCGAGTACCACTCCTACGAACTCGGCTGGTGGAGCGACCTCGTGGAGGAGTCCGTGATCGAGGACGGCTACATCACCGTCCCCGAGGAGCCCGGACTCGGCGTGACCCCCGACATGGACGCGGTCGCAGAACACATGGTCGAGGGGGAGACACTGTTCGACGAGCGATGAGCACGCTCCTCACGTTCGGCGAGACGATGCTGCGGCTCACGCCCCCGGGCGACGAACGCATCGAGAGCGCGGACAGCCTCGCGGTCCACGTCGGCGGCGCCGAGAGCAACGTCGCCGTCGCCGCACAGCGGCTCGGCGTCGACGCGGCGTGGATGTCGAAGCTCCCCGACACCCCGCCGGCGGACCGCATCGCCCGCGCGCTGCGCGCACAGGAGGTCGAACCGCTCGTGACGACGGCCGAGACGGGGCGGGTCGGCACCTACTATCTCGAAACCGGGAGCCGACCGCGCGGGACGAACGTCGTCTACGACCGCGAGGGCGCGGCGGTCCGAACCGCGACGCCCGACGAACTGCCGGTCGAGCGCGTGCGCGAGGCGGACACCTTCTACACGAGCGGGATCACGCCCCCGCTCTCCGACACGCTCGTCGACACCGTCGCCGACCTGTTCGCGGCGGCGAACGAGGTGGACACCTCGGTCGCCTTTGATCTCAACTACCGGGCGAAGCTCTGGTCGCCGACCGAGGCGCGTGACACGCTCCGCGGGCTGTTACCCGCCGTCGACACGCTCGTCGTCGCGGCCCGTGACGCCGCGACGGTGCTCGACCGCGAGGGCGACCCGGAACCCGTGGCGCGTGCCCTCGCCGCCGAGTACGACGCCGAGACGGTCGTGGTCACGCGCGGCGACGAGGGGGCGGTCGCCGTCCACGAGGGCGAGGCGTTCGACCAGCCGGCGTTCGACGCCGACTCGCCGTATCCGGTCGGCACGGGCGACGCCTTCGTCGGTGGCTTCCTCGCGCGTCGCCACCGCGGAGGCACCGTTCCGGAGGCACTGGAGCACGCCGCCGCGACCGCCGCCCTCAAGCGCACGATTCCCGGCGACATGGCGACGGTGACGCCCGGCGATGTGGCGGCGGTCGTTGCCGGCGAGCCGGAGGCGCTCTCCCGATGACGCGACCGAATCCTGTCCGCGAACGGCCGTACCCGGCCGGCGAGTGGTGCTCGTGACACCCGACATCCTCGTCGCCGGCGAGACGCTCGTCGACTTCCTCCCGGAGCACGTCGGGTCGCTGGAGTCCGTGGAGTCGTTCCGCCGGCGGCCGGGCGGCGCGCCCGCGAACGTCGCCGTCGGCCTTACGGCACTCGACCGGACGCCGTGGTTCTGGACCCGAGTCGGGAGCGACCCGTTCGGCGACTCGCTGGCGGCGGCGCTCGCTGACGCCGGTCTCCCGGATCGGTTCGTCGAACGCGACCCCGAGGCGAAGACGACGCTCGCCTTCGTGGAACACGACACGACGGCCGACCGCGCGTTCACCTTCTACCGTGACGGGACCGCCGACACCCGGCTCCAGCCCGGCACCGTCCCCGACGACGTGCTCGAATCCGTCGAGTGGGTGTACGTCGGCGGCGTGACGCTCGCATCCGAGCCCGCGCGAACGGCGACGCTCGACCTCGCCGAACGGGCGAGCAACCGGGGTGCGAGGGTCGTCTTCGACCCCAACGCGCGTCCCGAACTCTGGGACGACGAGTTTCCCGCGGTCGTGGCGCGTGCGCTCGCCCACGCGGACGTGGTGAAGGCGACCCCGGAGGATCTGGCGGCGGCGGGCTTCGACGCCGACGCCGGCGCAGAGGCGCTCGCGGCGGCAGTCCACGACGCCGGGCCGGCGACACTTCTCTTGACCCGTGGCGACGCCGGCGCGTTCGCCGCCGCGACCGGGAACGCGCCGTGGGGACCGGCGACCGTAACCCACGACGGCTACCGGGTCGACCCGACGGACACGACGGGCGCGGGCGACGCGTTCACCGCGGGCGCGCTCGCGGCGCTGGCCGACGGAGAGCCGCTCGACGAGGTGGTCGCGTTCGCCAACGCCGTCGCCGCCGTCACGACCACGGCGACGGGCGCGATGACCGCGCTCCCCGACCGGGCGGCCGTCCGCGCGTTCCGCGAGCAGCAGTAGTCACCCGTCGAGGATAGCCGGCCGCTCTATCGTGCAGTCGTATCCGACCGCGCGTGCCTCGCGGGTCGGCCACTCGCCCGTCCGAGTCAGCGTCTCGACGCCCGACTCGGTGACGAGCGCCGTGTCCTCGCTCTTGGCGCCGGCTATCGTCGGGTTCCACGCGTAGGCCATCGGGAGTCGGACGCGCTCGTCGCTCTCGGGCGTCGCGACCCACTCCCGGCCGGCGAACCCCGCGGCCCCGCCCTGATGGTGGTGCTGCCACTCGCCCTCGTGGCCGACCGCGGCGTACGCGTCTCGAATCGCGTCGAACACGTCGCCGGCGTCGCCGCCTCGCTGCCCGACATCGCGGGTCGCGGCCAGCGCCGCCGCCTCCACGCGCGCTGTGGCCGCGTGCCGGTCGGTGAGCCACGAGGGCGGCTCGAACGCGACCGTTCGGGTGCAGCTCGCGTACAGGCCGCCCCGCCGTGCCGTGACAGAGACGAGCGCGTAGTCGCCGAGTTCGGTTTCGGAGGGCGTGTAGTGGCGGTATCGGGTCGCGCGTTCGCCCCCGCCGACGAGCGTGACGGGCGTATCGATCCCGCTCGTCGCCAGTCGTCCCCGGAGGTCGGCGGCGACGGACCGTTCGGTGTCCGACGGCGTCGCGTCGCGACAGACCGCCTCGACGGCCGCCGCGGTATCGGCACCGAGCGACCGGTAACGCTCCACGTCGCGGTCGGACAGCGGCTGGCGCAGGTCGGTCGGATCGAACGTGTCGAGTCCGGGCACAGCGAAGTCCGCCGCGGCCGGCGTCGGGGTTCGCGCGGCCACCGCCTCGGCGAGTGAGGACTCGTGCCACGGGAACTGCTCGACGACCACGTCGTCCGACAGCTCTTCGGTGGCGAGCCGTTCGGCCTCGACGTTGTTCGTCACGACCCGGAGGTCGCCGTCGTAGCCGGCCGCGGCGACGCCGACATCGCCGGCGCGGTCCACGATGTTACTCCCGCCCGTTGGCCACGCGAACCCGTCCGGGGTGGCGAACCAGACGGCCGCGAGGTCACGCTCCCGTAAAAACGTGTCCAGCCGTGCCGTCCGCTCCGTCGAGACTGCCATCAGTATTAATTCTATTGTGAGTAAACTTCTTAACAGTGGCGGTCGCACGGCCCGTATGGCAACCGGATCGACACGACAGGGGGCGACGAACCTCATCGGCGGCGAGTGGGAGTCGTCGCGGAGGAGTATCGAGGTGGAAGACCTCGCCGACGGGGGTGTTTTCGCAAGGCGTCCCGCCGCGACCGCGGAGCAGGCGCGGGCGGCCGTCGCCGCGGCGGCCGGTGCGGAGCGAGCGATGCGCGAGACGACCATCGTGCAGCGGGCGAACTGGCTGACGGCGATCGCCGACGGACTCCTCGAACGGAAGGCCGAACTCGCGGATGCTATCGTCCGCGAGGCGGGCAAGCCGGTGTCGAGCGCGCGCGGCGAGGTCGACTCGGCGGCCGAGCGGTTCCGCCGGGCCGCCGAGGAGGCCCGCGACAATCAGGGCGACTTCATCGAGGGAACGACCGAGGGTCACGAGGGGTGGCAGGCCGTCGTCAAGCCGCAGCCGGTCGGGACCGTGCTGTGTATCACGCCGTACAACTACCCGCTCGCGACCACTGCACTGCAGGTCGCGCCGGCGCTCGCCGCAGGCAACAGCGTGGTGCTGAAGCCCGCGAGCAAGACGCCCGTCAGCGCCGGTATCCTCGCGGAGATCATCGCCGAGGTCGGAGTGCCGGCCGGCGGCTTCAACTTCGTCTGTGGGCGAGCGAGCGACATCGGCGACGCCCTCGCGAGTGACGACCGCGTCGACGCCATCGCGCTCACTGGCTCGTCGCGTGCTGGCGAGCGCATCGCCGACACCTCTGGGATGGTCACGCTCCACATGGAACTGGGCGGCAACGCGCCGGCGCTCGTCTTCCCGGACGCCGACCTCGACCGCGCGGCCGACGACTGCGCGAAGGGGTCGTTCAAGTACGCCGGTCAGCGCTGCTCTGCCGTCTCGCGTGTGCTGGCCCACGACGCGATACACGACGAGCTCGTCGATCGGCTCGAAACGCGCGTCGACGAGTGGCAGCCCGGCCCGCTGTTCGACGAGGGGACCGCCATCGGCCCGCTCATCAGCGAGTCGCAGGCCGAGTGGGTGATGGAACTCGTCGGGGACGCCGTCGACCGCGGCGCGGAACTCGTCCGGGGCGGCGACCGCGACGGCCGCACCGTCGAGCCGACGCTGCTCGCGGACGTGCCACACGACGCCCGTATCCTCCACGAGGAGCAGTTCGGGCCGGTGGTGGTCGTCGCGCGCGTCGCCGACGAGTCGGAGGCGCTGGCGCTAGCGAACGCCGACGACATGGGGCTCGACGCGGCCGTCTTCACCGCCGACCACGACCGCGCGATGCGGCTGGCCGACGACATCGAGGCCGGCGCGGTTCGCATCAACGGTGCGCCGTCGCACGGGCTGGGCGACATCCCCTTCGGTGGCGTCGGCGACTCGGGCATCGGTCGGGAGGGCATCGGCTACAGCATCGAGACGCTCACCACCACGAAGAGCATCGTGCTCTGAGTTCGACCTGCCCATGCGCACCGCGAAAATCGTCTGTACGCTCGGCCCGGCATCGAGCGACCGGGAAACGGTTCGCTCGCTCGCCGAAAGCGGGATGTCGGTCGCACGTCTCAACGCCAGTCACGGCTCGATCGAAGACCGGGCGGCCGCCATCGATCACGTCCGTGCAGTCGACGGAACCCTCGACACCACCGTCGCCGTCATGCACGACCTCTCCGGGCCGGAGATACGGACGGCACCGACCGACGAACCGGTGCATCTCGAAACAGGGTCCGAGGTGCGGTTCGTCGCCGCCGACCGCGTCACACCTGAGTCGGTCGGTCTCTCCGCGTCGCTCGACGGCGTGAGCGAGGGCGACCGCGTGTTGCTCGACGACGGCCGCATCGAAACGCGAGTAGTTGGCGTGGGCGACGGCGTACGCGTGCGCGTCGAAACGGGCGGCGGCCTCGGCGGGCGCAAGGGTGTGAACGTTCCCGGCGTCGACCTCGGTCTCGACCTGCTCACGGAACGCGACGAGCGCGAACTCGACTTGGCAGTCGAGGCGGGCGTCGACTTCGTGGCCGCGAGCTTCGTCCGCGACGCCGACGACGTGTACCGAGTGGGCGAGGCAATCGAGACGCGCGGCGCGGAGATACCCGTCGTCGCCAAAATCGAGCGGGCAGACGCCCTCGAGAATCTCGACGGCATCGTCGACGCCGCCGGCGGCGTGATGATCGCCCGAGGCGACCTCGGCGTGGAGTGTCCGCTCGAAGCGGTGCCGCTCATCCAGAAGCGCATCATCCGGCGCTGTCGGGCGGCGGGAGTGCCGGTGATCACGGCGACGGAGATGCTCGACTCGATGGTTCACGAGCGGCGGCCGACGCGCGCGGAGGCGGCGGACGTGGCGAACGCGGTGATCGACGGGACCGACGCGGTGATGCTGTCGGCCGAAACCGCCGTCGGCGACTACCCGGTTCGGGTCGTCGAGACGATGGCACGCATCGTCCGCGACATCGAGGCGAGCGGCGAGTACGCCGAACGGCGCGAGCAGAGCGTCCCGAGCGCCGAAAAGTCGAAGACGGATGCGGTCGCCCGCTCGGCCCGCTTCCTCGCCCGCGATCTGGACGCGACGGCCATCGTCGCCGCCTCCGAATCCGGCTACACCGTCCACCGCGCCGCGAAGTACCGGCCCTCCGTTCCCGTGTTCGCCGCCACGCCGAGCGACCGCGTGCGCCGCCAACTCGCGTTGTCCGGCGGCGTCGTGCCGAAACACGTCTCCGTGGACGGTGACGACGCGAGCGCCGTCGTCAACCGCGCCGTGCAGGCGGCGCTCGAAGCCGGGGTCGCCGACGGCGGCGACACCGTCATCGCATTAGCCGGGATGATGACGGAACTCGAAGGCGTGAACACGACGAACATGCTGAAGGTCCACGTCGCCGCCGAGATACTGGCGTCCGGTCAGCCGGTTGTCGAGGGGTACGTGACAGGCACGCTACACCGCACGGAGGATGGCGACCTCTCTGACGCCCCGGAGCGGGCGATACTCGTCGTTCCGGGTAGGTTCGACGAGGAACTGACCGGCGAGTTCGACCGCGTGGCCGGCGTGGTCGACGCACGTGGCGGCATGACGAGCTACGTCGCCACGGTCGCCCGCGAACTCGGCGTGCCGATGATCGGCGACGTGACGCTTCCGCGCGAGGCGACGGACGGCACCGCCGTCACCCTCGACGGCCAGCGAGGCGTGGTGTACGAGGGCGTCCTCGGGGAGAGAGAAACGGGCTGATTCACGGCGGCTTTCGTACTACGAGGGACGAATACCCGTCGGTACAGTCCGAACGCTGATACCGCGAGGACCGATGGCTCGGGAGCGTGCCCTTTTGATTCGCGTCCGACCCGCGCCACCCCGACCACACCGGAGCGAACCGCTGTTGGCCGTGTACGGTCGCCAACGTCGTGCTCGTCGGAATCGGTGCTGCGGCCGTGAATACCGTCGTCTCGCCGCTCGTCTGGCTCGGTGAATATCTGGTTCCGAGAACGCCACGGTTCGCCCCGCTGCTCGTCCCCAGCCGTCCCCGGAGGTCAGCGGCGACGGAACGCTCGGAGTCACCCGAAGTCACGTCTCGACAGACGGTCACGAGACCACGCTCTCCTAAAACGCGTCCAGCCGCGTCGTTCGCTCCGTCGAGACCACTATTGGTATCCATTCGACTGTGAGTAATCGTCTTAACGGCGGCGGTGCGAAGCGAGCGATGCCCGAGACGATGGACGGCGAGCCGTGGTGGACGCGGGCACACTTGACCGACAGTCGAGTCGAGCTGACGCGGCTCGTGGTTACGAGCGACGCCCGCGCGGAGTCCTACAGCAGCTGCTCCTTCCGTTCCTCGCGCTCTTCGTCCGCCTCGGCCTGCCGCTTCGCCGCCGCGCGCCGCCGTTTGTATCGTCGCACTGCGGGGACGAACTTGTTCTTCAGGTCGAAGCCGAAGGAGACGATGCCGTACACCCAGAAGAAGAACAGCAGCGTCATGATCCCGACGTAGGTGAGCGGGTCGAGCGCCATCTCAGTCGTCACCCTCCGCCTCGGCGGTGCCGGAGCCGGCACCGGTCGACAGATTCGTTATGCCGTGGACGATGGCGTCGCCCGAGTCGCCGTCGAACAGGTGGATCTTCGAGCGGTCGAACACCACGTCCATCTCCTCGTCGGCCTCGATGTCCGAGTCCGGCGAGACGCTCATCAGCAGTTGGTTGTCGGCGTTCTGGTCTTCGAGGTCCACGTCGGCGTCGGGGTTGGTCAGCAGGTAGACGAATATCTCGTCGCCCATCGGCTCCAGGACGTCCGAGGTGACGGCGACCGGGTCCGACGGCTCGTCTGCACTCTCCGCGTCGGCGACCGGATACACGTCCTCGGGCCGGACGCCGAGCGTCACCGACTGGTCCGGCTGGACGCCGGCGTCCATCGGGTCGAACTCGATGCCGAGGTGGCCGTTCACCGAGCGGTAGCCGTCGTTGGTGACCTCGCCGCGCGCGAAGTTCATCGACGGCGAGCCGATGAAGCCGGCGACGAACAGATTGGACGGTTCGTTGTAACAGACGAGCGGCGGGTCGATCTGCTGGAGGTGGCCGGCGTTCAACACTGCGATGCGGTCGGCCATCGTCATCGCCTCCGCCTGATTGTGGGTGACGTAGATGATGGTGGTGTCAAGCTCCTTGTGGAGCCGCTGGAGCTCCGTCCGCATCGTCACCCGGAGCTTGGCGTCGAGATTCGCCAGCGGCTCGTCCATCAGGAACACCTCGGGTTCGCGCACGATGGCGCGGGCGATGGCGACCCGCTGGCGCTGCCCGCCGGACATCGCGTCGGGCATCCGGTCTAACATTCCTTCCATCTGGACGACGCTCGCGGCGCGCTCGACCCGCTCGTCGATCTCCGCCTTCTCGTACTCCCGGAGGCGGAGACCAAAGGAGATGTTGTCGTACACGTCCATGTGCGGGAACAGCGCGATGTTCTGGAACACCATCGAGATGCCTCGGTCCTTCGGCGGGAGCCGGGTCACCTCGCGGTCGCCAATGTTGACCGTCCCGCTCGTCGGGTGTGTCAGTCCCGCGACCGTCTCCATTGTCGTCGACTTCCCACACCCCGAGGGACCGACCAAGACGACGAACTCGCCGTCCCGGATCTCGAGGTTCATGTTGTCGACAGCCGTTACGTCGTCGTACCGTTTCACCACGTCGTCGAGTTGTACTCGTGCCATGATCTTACTCCTTGAGTGCCCCTGAGGTCAGTCCGCTCACGATCTTCTCTTGGGCCACCACGACGAGAATCGTGACCGGCAACACCGCGATGATGCTGCCGGCCGCCATCACGCTGAAGGTGACCTCGAACTGTCCGGCCCGCTGTAGCTGGATGAGCCCGCCGACGATGGGCGCCCAGTCGCCCGCGCCGCCGTCCGTCATCAGGAACGAGAAAAAGAACTCGTTGTAGACGGCGATGAACGTCAACACGCCGGCGGTCGCGACGCCCGGCGCCGACAGCGGGATGATGACCCGGAACAGCGCGCCCAGCCGCGTCGTCCCCTCGACGCGGGCCGCGTCCTCCAGTCCGTCCGGGATCTGCCCGTAGAACGTCGTGAGGATGAATATCGACAGCGGCATGAACAGCGAGCTGAACGGGAGCACCATCGATCCCGGGGTGTTGTACAGCTCCAGCCACGGGAAGACGTTCCCGGTGAACAGCCGGTAGAGCGGCAGGAAGAACGCCGCCGGGGGGAAGTAGCTGATAGCGAGGATGAGCAACATCAGCGGCTGCCGTCCGGGGAACTCCAGCCGCCCGAACACGTAGCCGGCGAGACTCGCCAACAGCAGGACGAACACCGTCGTCACCGTCGCCAAGAAGAGGCTGTTGAACATGTACCGCAGGAAGTCGATCCGCTCGAACACGGAGCCGAAGGCGGACAGGTCGACGCCGGCCGGAACCAGCGCGTAACTGCTTCCGGGCGTCACGGCCACCACGAGCAGCCAGTAGAACGGGAACAGTGTGGTGACCATGAAGAACAGCATGGCGACGTAGAACATCGCGCGGTAGGCCCGCTCTGGGTCCTCGATGGCGCGATTCACCCACTCTTGGATCGGGCCGCGCTCTAGCTCTCGCTCGTCGAAGCTGCCGGCGACCGTCGGATCCTCTTGGCTGGTCGTCATGCTCCCTCCTCCCGGGCGTAGCCGATGATGTAGACGGTGACCACGAGGCCGATGAACGCGGCCGTGAGGAACGCCACCGTCGCCGCCGTCCCGACCAGCCGCGTCCCGCCGAAGAAGGACGTGACGACCAGACACGACAGCGACGGGAGCGTCGAACAGCCGACGCCGCTCGCCTCGATGATCCCGTACACCCGCATCGCCTGAATGGTGCGGAACAGCATCGCCACCAGCACCGTCGGCAGCACGATGGGGAGCGTGATGAGTTTGAACCGCTGCCACGTCGACGCGCCCGACACCCGGGCCACGTCGTAGAGGTCGCGGTTGACGCTCTGTAGGCCCGCGAGGATCAACAGCGCCATGAACGCGGTCGTCTTCCAGATGTCGGCGACGATGGTGATCATCGCCGCGTCGATCGTCGTCTGGAGCGGCGAGTCCGACAGGATGCCGGCCTGCTGGAGCGACAGCGGCCCCTCACCCACGAACGGGCCGATCCCGGGGGCGAAGAACAGGTAGAAGATCATCCCTTGGATGACGATGGGAACGGCCCATGGGATGATGATGACCACCCGCGCCCACCGACGCCCGCGGAAGTCCTGATCCAACACGAGCGCCTGTCCGAACCCGATGATCGTCTCGAAGAACACGCTCGCGATGGTGAAGATGAGCGTCACCGTCAGGGCGCTCCCGAAGATCGCCTTCACCGAGAGCGAGGTCGGAATGAACGGGGCCGGCAGCAGCGCGTTTCGCTCGCCGGTCAGCACGGCGAGGTAGTTCTGTATCCCGACGAACTCACCGACGGTCGACGTGCCGGTGATGGCGTCGGCGAACAGCGAGAGCCGGAACGTGGAGAGGAGCGGCCAGAAGGCGATGGCGCCCAACAGCAGCAGCGCTGGCGTCAACAGGAAGTACGCGAACTGCGTCTCCGACAGATTCTCCATCCATCGGATGAACGAGGCGTACACTCCACCCCCTTCGCCCGGCAGCGTCTCTGTTTCGTGTTCCGTTGCCATGTTTGTTGTTACCAATTTGTGAGGTATTTAACCCTGCCCCTCGAGCGAAACGAGGGTTTCTTGCAGTTCGGTCATCGCCTCCTCGGGCGTCTTCTCCTGTCGGATCGCGGCGTTGACCTGCTGTGAGATCTTGCTCGACTGGGACGGCCAAACGGCGGTGACGGGTCGCGGCACCGAGTTCTCGCCGGCCACCTTCAGCGTGTCCACGTACCGACCGAGCGGGTCGAGTTCGCGAGCCTGATCCGAGTCGACCAGCTCCGGAATCGGCGGGATCCAGCCGACCGCTTTGAAGATGTCCAGCCGGACCTGATCCGTCTGGAGCGCGTCGAGCATCTGCACCGCGGCCCGCTTCTGCGTCTCCGGGGCGTGTGGGTTGAGCGCGAGATGCCAGCCGCCTAGCGCCGAGGTCGAGCCGCCGATCTCGGGCCCGTACGGCGAGTCGCTCGTCGACGTGTGGTACGGAATCGGCATCGCGCCCAGATCCTCGCCGAAGCCGGTGGTGTCGCCGCTTCCCGGCTCGCCGCCGTGGAGGTCGAACACGTACGGCCAGTTGCGCAGCGCCACCAGGTCGCCGTTCGCGAACGCTTTGCGCGACGGCTCCTCCGTGTACGAGACGGTGTTGGACGGCGAACACTGGGTGAAGTCGCTCAGCGCCTCCGGGTCGTCCTGTCCGTTGATGAACGTCCGCATCATCCGGACTGCGTCGATCACCTGTTCCTCGTCGACGGTGACCGGGCGGTCGTCGACCGGGCCGAACAGGTTGGAGAACTCGCCGAAGTAGGAGCCGCCCCACGACCCCATGAACTCGACGAAGTCACAGCACGCCAAGCCGACGTAGTTCTTCCCCTGCCAGCCGAAGCCGCCCTTCGTGCCGGTTTCGTCCCACACCTGCGCGACCGCTTCCGAGAACGTGCTCCACTCCATCGGCTCCGTCGCCCACGTCTCGAAGTCGGAGTCGGAGTATCCCGCCTCGCGGAACAGGTCCTTGCGGTACTGGACAGTCGGGAACGCCGCGAACAGCGGGACGCCGTACAGGTCGCCGTTCTGGTCCTGTGCCGTCGCGACCATCGAGTCGAAGTAATCCTCCTTCACCGTGCTCGTGATCGACTCCGGCAACGCCTCGCTGAGGTTGGTGAGCTCGTTGCGAGCGATGAACGGAATCGTCCACCCGTTGTCCATCATCAGCAGCGTCGGCTGTTCCTGTTCGGCGTTCAGCAACTGCTGATACTTCGCCTGCCGGTCGCCGCTCTCGAAGGAGCCGGCGGTGACTTCGAGCGAGATGTTGTCCGGCATGCCACCGCTCTCGTGGAGCGACTGCTCGATGGCGTCGACGTTGTCGTTGAACAGGCTGTCGGCGCCAATCTGGAGGGTGACCTCCTCGTCGGGCGCCTCCGTGCTGATCGGCTCCGCGGTCGAGTCGTCGCTCTCGCCGCCGCCACCGGTACAGCCGGCGAGGCCGACGGTGATACCGGACGCGCCAGCAGCTTGGACGAACCGCCGCCGCGAAACGCTCGTGTTCTCCTCGTCGTCTCGGTTGAGTCCCCGTGACATACCTACCACTCGATTATTCCTGATATATAAAATAGGTGGCGGATTTACAACTGCTGTTGTAAATGCCGTATTCGCACCCAAGCGGGCCAATTACAGTCGGCTGAGGACGCCGGCCGCCGGCTGGTCGTCGGGGACAGAGACGTCCTCGACGATGACTCGTTCTGCTTCGACGTCTTCCACCATCGCTCCCCAACCACCGACCGTCAGCGCGGAGCCGTCGTCGGTGACGACGACGACGGTGACCCGCCCCGACAAGCGGAGCGCCGTGTCCGGGGCCTCGGGCGCGCCGGTGAACAGCGCCTCGCTGACGGTGCCGCTGACGGCGACGTCCGCCCCGGTGTCGACCCGAACGCCGTCGACGTGGACCCTGACGGTCGCATCCGATTCGAGCAGCGGCTGGAGGTCGCGAACGCACTGTCTGATGTCGACGTACGCCACCGGGAACGACCCCGCGGAGTCGCTGTACACGGTCTCCCACCGCTCCCACAGGCAGGTGAGGAAGTACCAGTGGAACACGTACGTGTGCGTCCGGTCGTTCACCAGCACGCCGTACAGGTCGACGGAGCCGGGGTGGTGACAGAAGCAGGTCTTCTCCCGGTCGACGAGCGCGACGAACGGGGCGGGGAGCCGGCGGTGGCGCGCCTCCAAGCAGGCGCCGGCGAGAAGGTCGGACGAGGGCGGGTCGTCTTCCGGTTCCGTGTGGACCGACACCCGCACGGAGACGCCGCGCTCGTGTGCGTCCTGCAGGAGCGGTCGGAGTTGCTCGAACTCGCGGGGCGTCACCGAGAGCTGTATCTGGTACTCTGCCTCCCGGATGAACGCCTTCGCGCGCTCCAGCACGGTCTGAAACCGCTTGACGACGCTCGTTCCGGCGTTCTCGATATCCGGCTGTTCCCACCGCTGTTCCACCTCCGCTGCGGCCGCCTCGAATCGGTCGGCGCGCTCCCGGAGGTCTTCGAGCACGTCGGCGGGACTGTGTGCTCGCGCGCCGAGCGTGTCGGTCTCGTACGTCTCGACGTACCCCTGCGCTTCGAGCGCATCGATGACGTCGTAGATGCGCGGCTTCGGGACGCCGCTCGCGTCGGCCACCTCGGTGGCGGACGCGGTGCCGAGTTCCAACAGCGTGACGTACGCCTCCGCCTGGTACGGCGACAAGCCCGCCGTCTCCAGCGTCTCGACTAACTCCCCTGTATCCATACCTCCGAGTGGGGCCCTTCCCCTCTAAACTCACCGGGCTAGTCCTTGTTCGGCGCGGGCCACCGCGGCGTGATGGGCGCTTCGATGCGAGCCATCTCCTCGTCGGTCAGCGACACGTCCAGCGCCGCCACGTTTTCCTTCAAGTGTTCCGTGCGTCGCGGCCCGATGATCGGCGCATCGACGACGTCCTTGTGGAGGAGCCACGCTATCGACACCTGCGCGGGGGTCGCGTCCTTCTCGTCGGCGATGGCCCGTATCGCGTCGAGCACCTGCCAGTTCTCGTCGGTGAACCGCGCCGCCGTGTAGTCGTCCTCGGCCGCGCGGCCGCTCACGGGGTCGCTGTCGCGTTCGTATTTGCCGGCGAGGAAGCCGCCGGCCAGCGGCGACCACGGGATGACGCCCACGTCCTCCGCCGCGCAGGCCGGGAGGACGTTCGCCTCCTCGTGGCGGTCGACGGCGTTGTACTCCGGCTGCATCGAGACGAACCGCTCGTGGTTCCCCGCGTCGGCCTGATACAGCGCCTTCGTGAACTTCCACGCCGACATCGTGCTCGCGCCGACGTACCGGATCAGCCCCTCCTCGACGAGATGATCGAGCGCGGCCAGCGTCTCCGACAGCGGCGTCTCGTCGTCGAACCGGTGAATCTGATACAGGTCGATGTAGTCGGTGCCGAGTCGTTCGAGCGAGGCGTGACACTGGTCGATGATGTGTTTGCGCGACAGGCCGTCCTGATTCGGCCCGTCGCCCATCGAGTGGTACACCTTCGTCGCCACGACGAGTTCCGAGCGGTCCCGCTCCGCGATGGCGTCGCCGACGATGCGCTCGCTCTCGCCGCGCGAGTAGACGTTCGCCGTGTCGAGGAAGTTGATGCCGGCGTCCATGGCGGCCGCGAGCAGTTCGTGACTCTCCGCCTCGTCGTGGATCATCCACGGCTGTTCGGTGCCGAAGTTCATGCAGCCGAGACAGAGCCGCGACACCTCCAGTCCGGTCGCGCCGAGCCGCGTGTACTCCATATCCGTCGACATGCGTGGAACGACAACGTCTCCGATCAAAGTTCTGACGGAATGCTGAAACGCGCCCGGACCGGTAGCCGACCGCATGGACCGACTCGACGCGCTCCGGCCCCCGGCTCACACCGGCGACGACCGCTGCAGGCCGTGTACGGTCGTGAACGTCGCTATCGTCGCCATCGCCGCGCTCCTGCTCGGTCGCCGTCGCCGCGGAGCGGGTCTCGCGGTGGCGGCGGTCGGCCTGCTGGTCGTGTGGCTCCGGGGGTACGTCGTCCCCTTCACGCCGCGGTTCGCGCCGGCGCTCGTCGCGGCGTCGCCGGTTCCCGACGAGTGGTTCGGCCACGAGCGCGCGCCTGCCCCCGGCCCGACGGAGGGACTCGGAGACGACGTGGACGGCGAGGAACTGCTGGGACGGCTCGTGGAGGCGGGCGTGCTGACGGCCGACGGAGAGGCGGTCGACCTCGCCCCTGACTTCGCCGCTGCGTGGGAGGCAGAGATGGAACGGCTCGCGGCGCTGTCGACAGAGGCGCTCGCGGACGCGACGTTCGACGTCGCCCGCGCCGCCGACGCCTCCGTCGTCGACGGAACTCGTCGCGAGTGGATCGTCCTCGGGGACGGGAGCGGCGACGTGGACGCACAGACGTGGCTCTCGCGGCCGGTCGCTGTCGCGGAGACGGCCGCCGCCACCACGCTCGCCGGGTGGCTATCGGACCCGACCATCCGTCGCGCGGCCGCCGGTCCGCTCCGCGTCTTCCTCTCGGAGTGTCCCGACTGCGGGACGGCGCTGGTAGAGTCTTCGACGATGGCCTGCTGTGGCGGCACCACGACGCCCCGCGAGGAACCGGACGACGTGCTCGCCTGTCCCGACTGTGACGCACGGCTCCACACCTTCGAGTAAACTCGCGCGCGAATAAATCTCAGTCGTTAAGTGGCGTCCTGCGCGTGTCCGAGACATGTATGCGGGCGTGGACCTCGGGGCGACGAACGTCCGTGCGGTCGTCGCCGACACCGACGGCACGGTGCTCGGGCGGGACCGGCGGCGAACGCCGACCGGCCCGACTGGCATCGCCGTGACCGAGGCCGTGCTGGACGCGCTCCGGACAGCCTGCGACGAAGCCGGCGCGAGTCCCGACGAGGTGTGGGCGGCCGGTATCGCCTCCTTCGGCCCGTTCGACCTCGCGGCAGGGGCCATCGAGAACCCCGCGAACCTGCCGGACCACATCGAGACCATCCCGCTGACCGGACCGGCCGAGAATCTCTTCGACACCGACCGGGTGTATCTCCACAACGACACCAGCGCGGGCGTCATCGGCGAGCGGTTTCACAGCGACCGCAACCCCGACGACATGGCGTATCTCACTATCTCCTCCGGTATCGGGGCCGGCGTCTGCGTCGACGGGAGCGTCCTCGGCGGATGGGACGGCAACGCCGGCGAGGTGGGCCACATGACGGTCGACCCGGACGGCGTGATGCGCTGTGGCTGTGGCAAAGACGGCCACTGGGAGGCGTACTGCTCTGGTAACAATATCCCGCGCTACGCCGAGTACCTGTACGAGGAGGGAACGGTCGAAACGTCGGTGCCGGTCGGCACCGCCGACTTCGATGCGGCCGACGTGTTTGCTCATGCTGGCGACGACGCCTTCGCCGACCACGTGATCGATCAACTGGCACACTGGAACGCGATGGGCGTCGCCAATCTCGTCCACGCGTACGCGCCGCTGGTCGTCAACGTCGGTGGGGCCGTCGCGCTCGAAAACCCCGAGCGGGTGCTCGATCCGATTCGCGAGCGGCTCCCGGAGATGGTGATGAGCAACGTGCCGGAGTTGCGCCTCACGACCCTCGGTGACAGCGTGGTCGTGCGGGGAGCGCTCGCGTCCGCGATGACCGCCGGCACGGGGGACCGGTCGCGAGTGAAACGCTGAGCGACAGCGACCGTGTCGGCGTTGCCGGCACAGGCGACCGGTCGCGAATGAAACGCTCATAAAAGAACTTCGTTCAGTCGTTGCGGACGAACGTGACCGGACACGGGGAGTTCAGCAGGATCTCCTGCGGCGTGGAGCCGAAGACGGCCTTCCCCGTCGGGGAGCGAGACTTCCCGCCGATGACGACGAGGTCGGCGTCGGCGTCCTCGGCGAGTTCGACGACCTCTTCGCTCCGCTGGCCGATGGAGCCGTGCGTCTCGAAGTCGATATCTGCGGCGTCGAGTGCCTCGCCGAGTTCGCGGACGTTGACCTGTCGCCCGGCGACGACCGTCGGTGTCACCTCTGCGTCGCGGTCGAAGTCCAGCTGGTCACGGAACTGGTCGTACTCGTCGTCCGAGAACACGTGTGCGAGATGCACCGTGGCTCCCGTCGGGCCCGCGATGTCGATGACCGTTTGTTCGATGGCGTCGATCTGATGCTCGGCGTCGTCGCCGACAGCGACGACTACTTCGTCTAAGCTCATATTGCGAGCTACGAAGCTCTGCAACTTAACAGTTCGCATACTATTTGAATAGCGAGTAAATATCTGATACCAGTTCGAGCGCTGTCCATCGGGGAGGCTTTCGGTACCTTTTCGACCGCCTACGGCGAGCCATCGCACATGAGCGAGGGCGGCGACGATTACCGAATCGAACGGGACAGCCTCGGCGAGATTGAGGTTCCGGCGGACGCCTACTGGGGCGCACAGACCCAGCGGGCGGTCGCGAACTTCCCCATCTCCGGGATCACCTTCTCGCGGCGGTTCGTCCGCGCGCTCGGCGTGGTGAAGAAGGCCGCCGCGCGCGCCAACCGCGAACTGGGGCTGATCGACGAGCGGCAGGCCGACGCCATCGTCGATGCGGCCGACGAGGTCATCGCCGGCGACCACGACGACCAGTTCCCCGTCGACGTGTTCCAGACCGGCTCCGGCACCTCCTCGAACATGAACGCCAACGAGGTGATCGCCAACCGCGCCGCGGAGCTACTCGGACAGGAGATCGGCGACCGAGTCGTCCACCCGAACGACCACGTCAACTACGGCCAGTCGAGCAACGACGTGATCCCGACCGCGATGCACGTCGCCGCGCTCGAAGCCGCACAGAAGGACGTGATCCCGGCACTGGAGACGCTCGCTGCGGAACTCGAAGCGAAGGAAGCCGAGTTCGACGACGCGGTCAAGACCGGGCGAACCCACCTACAGGACGCCACGCCCGTCCGACTCGGACAGGAGTTCGGCGGCTACCGCACGCAGGTAGAGAAGGGCGTCGCGCGCGTCAAGTCCACGACGGACCGGCTCGCGGAGCTGGCGCTCGGCGGCACCGCCGTCGGCACCGGTCTCAACACCCATCCCGAGTTCCCCGAACTCGCGGCCGAGTACATCGCCGAGGAGACGGACCTGCCCTTCCGCGAGGCCGACGACCACTTCGAGGCGCAGGCGGCCCACGACGCCATGAGCGAGGCCCACGGCGCGCTCCGCGTCGTGGCGGGGTCGCTCAACAAGATAGCGAACGACCTCCGCTTGCTCGCCTCCGGCCCGCGCAACGGTCTCGGCGAACTCGACCAGCCGGAGAACCAGCCCGGCTCCTCCATCATGCCGGGGAAAATCAACCCGGTCGTCGCCGAGGCGGTCAATCAGGTCCACAAGCAGGTCGTCGGCAACGACGCGGCCGTCTCCGCGGGCGCGGCGGAGGGCCAGATCGACCTCAACCTCTACAAGCCCGTCATCGCGCACAACTATCTCGAATCCGCAGGAATGCTGGCGAACGCTTCCGAGGCGTTCGCCGAGACGTTCGTCGCTGAACTGGAGGCGGACCGCGCAGGGATGGAGGCGCAGGTCGAACAGTCGATGGCGCTCGCCACCGCGCTCAACCCGACCATCGGCTACGACAAGGCCTCGAAGGTGGCGAAGCAGGCGCTCGCGGAGGGGAAGACGGTCAAGGAAGTCGTCGTCAGCGAGGGGTATCTCTCGGAAGACGAGGCGGAGCAGGTGCTCGACCCCGAGCGGATGACGCATCGCGGCATCCTCGGCGAGGAGTAAGACTGCTCGCCGACTGCCGACCGGCCGGTGAGGAGTAGCACTCTCACCGACTGCCGAACGGAGAGAGGACGACGCGACGCTCACGACGCCCACACAGCCGAGAGCTTACAAATCATGTCGGCCGTCGTCTCGCGTCCGTCTCGGTTCGCGCCCACGTCGGCGGCTCGAACGTTGCGGACCGGTCCAGTCTGAACCTGACGAGTCGCACCTCGTCGTCCGTCGCGAACACGGCGTCGAACCGAATCACCGTCCCGTCTGGAGCGACCAGCGCCTGCAGCGAGTAGTTTCGCCACTCGTCGCGGGCGATGCCGCGACCCGTCACCCGAACCGAGCCGTTCGGCTGCTGCTCCACGCGGACCGACGCCGCGGTGAGATACCGAGCGACGAGCGTGCCGGCGAGCCGTGCCCCGACGCCCGCGTCCCGCTGAGTGAGCGGCCGAGCGCGAGTGTCGTTCCCGTCGTAGCGGAGCAGTCGGTCGCCGGTCGCGTAGCTCGCGTTCTCGAACCGTTCGAGCGTGAGCGCAGCATCTCGTGTCGTGAGGGTGACGTTCCGCCGGACGTAGCGGCGCGGCGAGGCCACACGGACGCGCGTTCGCGGGCCGACGAACGTCGTCGTCAGCGACTGGTCGGGGACGCCACGCAGCCGGTCGGCCGTCAGCGCGTACGTCGAGCCGTTCAGCGACCGAGCGGTCGTGGCCGCAAGGCGGGTGGCGTTCACGTCGTCGGACGAGACGCCGGGCGGGTACGCCTCGGCGCTCGTCGGGACTGGGGCTGGCGTCGCCGTCTGCGGTGGCGTGTCGGGCGAATCGCCGGCGAGTGGGCCGCCACAGCCGGCGACAACGAGGAGGCAGACGACGGCCAGCGCCCGACGCATACCGGCAGGTGGCCGCCGCGCCGCAAAGCCCCGCGAGTAGCGGCTTCGGTTGCCGACTCTTCCGGCGTCGGGGACGAGAGCGTGGTTTTTTGCTGTCCCGTCGCCCATCCTCCTCCATGACCGCGTACGACTACGACGAACTCGGGCTGGTCGCCGGGCTGGAGATCCACCAGCAGCTCGACACGCCGACGAAGCTCTTCTGTCGCTGTCCGACAGGCCGGCGAGAGCCGGAGGAGTCGACCCGCTCGTTCACCCGCTATCTCCACCCGACCCGCTCCGAGTTGGGCGAGATCGACGAGGCCGCCCTCGAAGAGTCGCGCGTCGACCGCGAGTTCACCTACCTCGCCTACGACTCGACGTGTCTCGTCGAGGAGGACGACGAACCGCCCCACCAACTCGACGGGGAGGCGCTGGAGACGACGCTCGAAATCGCCGAACTGCTCGACGCGACCGTCCTCGACGGCGTCCACGTGATGCGGAAGATCGTCGTCGACGGCTCCAACACCACCGGCTTCCAGCGGTCGGCGCTCGTCGCGACTGAGGGGGAAATCGAGACCAGCGATGGGAGCGTCGGCATCGAGGACCTGATGCTCGAAGAGGAGTCCGCCGCGCGAATCGAGGAAACGGACGGCGGAGTCACCTTCGGGCTCGACCGGCTGGGGATTCCGCTGGTCGAAATCGGCACGAAGCCGGACATCCGCTCGCCGGAACAGGCCCGCGAGGCCGCCGAGCGCATCGGGATGCTGCTCCGCTCGACGGGGCAGGTCAAGCGCGGACTCGGCACCATCCGGCAGGACGTGAACGTCTCCATCGCGGAGGGGGCACGCGTCGAACTGAAGGGCGTCCAGTCGCTCGACGACCTCGACGACATCGTGCGCGGCGAGGTCGACCGACAGGTGAAACTGCTCGACGTCGCCGCGGAACTCCGCGAGCGCGACGCGTCGGTCGGCGACCCGACTGACGTGACCGAGGTGTTCGTGGACACCGATTCGGGTGTCATCGCCGGCGCGGAGAGCGTGCGCGCCGTGCCGCTGTACGGCTTCGACGGACTGGTCGGCCGCGAGATACAACCGGACCGGCGGCTCGGCACCGAGCTCTCCGACCACGCCAAGCGGCAGGGCGCGGGCGGCATCTTCCACACCGACGAACTGCCGGCCTACGGCGTCACGAGCGACGAGGTGGAAGCCCTGCGGGCGGCCGTCGGCGCGGGCGAGCGGGACGCGGTCGCGCTCGTCGCGGCCGACGACGCAGTCGCCGAGCGATCCATCGAGGCGGCGGCCGACCGCGCGCGAGATGCCATCGAGGGCGTCCCCGAGGAGACGCGCGACGCCAAGCGGGACGGCACCTCCAGCTATCTGCGGCCGCTTCCCGGGGCCGCGCGGATGTACCCCGAGACGGACGTACCGGCCGTCGAACCGGACCCGAGCGGCGTGGAGACGCCGGAGCTGCTCACCGAGCGAGTCGAGCGCTACCAGTCCGAACACGGCCTCAGCACCGAACTCGCAGAGCAGGTCGCGTACGGCCAGCGGATGCCCGTCTTCGAGGCGGCCGTCGACGCCGGCGTGGACGCGACGTTCGCCGCGACGACGCTCGAATCGACGCTCACCGAACTCCGCCGCGACGACGTGCCGGTGGAGCGACTCACCGACGACCACCTGCTCGACACGCTCGAACTCGTCGCGGACGACGACCTCGCGACGGAGGGGGTAAACGAGGTGTTGACGACGCTCGCGGCGGAGCCGTCGCTGTCCGCCGAGACGGCCGTCGAGGAGACCGGGCTCTCCGGCGTGAGCGAAAGCGAGGTGCGCGAGGCGGTCGTCGGCGTCGTGGAGCGGAACGCCGAACAGGTCGAGGAGGAGGGGATGGGGGCGTTCTCCGCGCTGATGGGTGAGGCGATGGGCGCGCTCCGCGGGAAGGCCGACGGCGACCTCGTCTCGTCCGTGCTGCGCGAGGAGATCAGCAAGCGTAGCTAACGCTCCTCATCGCCGTCGGTGGGCGGCTCCGCGAACTGACTCGCGCGTCTGAGCACCCCCCGCAGGGTGCGGGTCTCACGAGGCGTCGGATGCGCTCGGCCGAGCAGACGGCGGAACAGCCGTCGGGTTTTCGCGCGCTTTCCGTCCGGATGGTTGATCCGTTCCAACAGGGTGGCGAACTGGTCGTGGAGACCGTCGATGTCGCTCTCGTCGGCCCGCTCGATAGCGTCGGGGTGTTGCGTCTCCTCGACGGTCAGGTCCCGGAGTTCGTACAGGACGATTGTCGCTGCCTGCCCGAGATTCAACACGGGGTAGTCGGCGCTCGCGGGGATGGAGACCACCTCGTCGACCTGCGCGAGTTCCTCGTTCGTGAGGCCGACGCGCTCGCGGCCGAAGACGATGCAGGTGTCCGTCTCGACGGCCGAGAGCGACTCGGCGAGTTCGGCCGGCGTCTCGAACGGGTAGCGGACGTGTTTCCGGGCGTCCTCGTTCGTCGTGGCAGTGGTGGCGACGGTGTGGAACTCCTCGACGAGCGCGTCGAAGGTCGTCTCCGTCGCGTTCGGCAGCACGTCCTCGCGGGCGCTACCGGCGAATCCGTACGCCTCGCCCTCCGGATCGAGGTCGGGCGGGTCGACGAGATACAGGTCGCGGAGGCCGAAGTTCTTCATCGCGCGGGCGATGGTCCCGACGTTGCCGGACGTCTCCGCGTCGACGACGGCGACGGCGATCATACGTCGAGGTCGCTTAGGTCGACGCCGAGCGCGTCCAGCTCCTCGTCGTCCATCTCCGCGAGTTCCTCTTCGAGGGTCGGTACGTCCACGTCCGGCTGCGGATTGGGCACCTCGTCTGGCTCGGTGGTGACGTACTCCATGCCGCCGTAGCCGTCGGGCGCGCGGCTGCCGTCGTCGAACCACTCGTAGAAGCCGTCCTCGAAGGCGCTCGGTCGGTCGGTGAGGTCCTCGCCGCCGGTCTCGCGGAACCAGTAGAGGAAGTCCGGTTCGTGGTCGGCACACAACACGACTTCGTGGAGCGGTTCGCCGTAGACGATGCGGGCCACGTTGCACTGCTCGATGTTCGCGTCGCCGTAGGTGAGCCAGCAGGCGTCACACGGCTGGCCGGCGACGGCCGTCAGCCGGACGATCCGCTCGCGGATCTCCTCGTCCATCTCGTCGATGGGCCGGAGTTCACCGTCGTCGGTGAACACGTCGTCCTCGTCGAAGCGCCAGCCCCGCAGAGCGATAGAGACCTTACCCATACCCGTGGTTCGACGCGCCGGAGTAAAAGCGACGCGAAGCCTCTTATACGAGAACGCGGCCAGCGGACGCGTGCGCTGACCGTCCGTCCCGGCGGGTCGAGACGGGTGTGCGGGACGCCCGCCGGGGAAAGCGTGGTCGCCTGCCGACCACGGGCCACGTCCCGCCTGCTCGCCACACACAGTTGTCGGGCCGAACTCTGCCGGAACTGTCCCACTTTTCCCGCCGCCGCCCGTCGATAGAGGCATGCGAAACGTGGACGCCGCCGGGTTGGGGATCGGCGACGACTATCCGACTCGGATCATGGGCGTACTCAACGTCTCCAAGGAGTCGCCGTACGACCCAAGCGTGTACGACGACCCCGGCGAAGCCGCCGCGTACGTCGACGAGGAGCTCATCGGGGAGGGCGCAGACATCGTCGACGTGGGGCTCGAATCGGCGAACAAGAAGTTCGACGTTCTCAGCGCCGAAGGAGAGCTGGAGCGGCTGGACACGGCGATAGAGACGATGGAGTCCGTCTCCGGCGACGCCGTCTTCTCCATCGAGACGCGCTATCACGAGGTCGCCGAGGCGGCGCTCGACGCCGGCTTCGACATGGTGAACGACATCTGCGGCTTCGCCGACTCGGAGATGCCACGCGTCTGCGAGGAATACGGCGTGGCAGTCGGGAAGATGGCCTCGCCGCCGGATCTCGAACGCCCCGGCGCAATCGAGGATGTGGACGATATCTACGACGCGCTCGCGATGAACGGGCTGACCGACAAGACCATAATCGACCCGGCGTTCGGCGGCTGGTCGGAGGCGAAGACGGCCGCTGACGACCGGGAGACGTTCGACCGACTTCGCGAGTTCCGCGGCTACGGCCAGCCGATACTCGTCTCCATCAACCGGAAGAACTTCCTCCGTGACCTCGCCGACCGGCCGACCGACCGGGCGCTGCCGGTGTCGCTGGCCGCGACGGCGATGGCGATCGAACGCGGAGCACACGTCGTACGGACTCACGACGTGGCCGAGACGCTCGACGCGGCGAAGATCGGCGACCGGTTCACACCTGACCGAACGCGCGATCCGGCGACCGGCGTCGAGGAACTCGACGTGCAGACGCCCGGTGACGCCGCGCGCCATCTCGACCGCGTATCTGCGTCGGCCGATCCTGAGGCGGCCGTGAGCCGCGTCTTCGAACTGGGCGACCTGAGCGACACAGAGCGCGACACGCTCGACAGTCTCGCCGCAGAGTGCCCGGCCGTCCGAGTCGCCGACGGCGAGGACGGAACGCTGCTGTTCGGAACGGTCGCGGCGCTACGTGCCATCGCGGCCGACGCCGACGCGCCGGCCCCACTCGGCGCTATCGTCGCGGGGGAAGAGTGACCCGACAGACGCCCGACGGTGGCGCGCCGGGGAGAGAAAACTTATACCGTTGCCGGTGCCACCATCGCTCGGCAGCCTGCCGATCACACCGGGTAGGGGTACTTGGTGGTCGGCGGGCCAGTGGTCCGTTCTTTCACTGATGCGCTACCAGACGTGGGAGCCGGTGTACCGGCGGATACTCGCCGATTTCGGCTACGACCGGACGGGCGACGAGCGAGCGCGCGACGCGCTCGCGAGGCTCTGCGAGCCGTTCGACCACCGTCGACTCCCCGCCCTCACCGGGACGAAGGTCGCGGTCTGTGGCGGTGCCGACACGCTCGCCGACGAACTCCGGATGGCCCGCGAGGCCGACGCCGTCGTCGCGGCCAGCGTCGCGGCCGACACGCTCCGCGAGGCGCGGATCGACGTCGATCTGATGGTGACCGACCTCGACAAGAACCCGGACACAGCGCGCTTCCTGACGGCGGAGAGCGTCCCCGTCGCGGTCCACGCACACGGCGACAACGTCGAGATGGTGCGCCAGCGGGTGCCCGGCTTCGACGACGAGTACGTGTTACCGACGGTGCAGTGTGAACCGACCGGTCCGACGGAGAACTTCGGCGGCTTCACCGACGGTGACCGCGCGGCGTTCATCGCCGACCGGTTCGGCGCGGCGGAACTGGTCTTCCCCGGCTGGTCGTTCGACGACCCCGACGTGACGGCCGAGAAACGCCGGAAGCTGGCGTGGGCCGAACGACTCCTCTACTGGCTGGAACAGCGGCGCGACGGCCGCTTCGCGCTACTCGATGACCGACGTGACGCCATTGACATGTCGCCGCTCCCGTAGCAGTACGTTCCTCGATGGCCGCTTCCGTTAGTTCCGTCAACCGATCCGTCGGAGTTCGTGCCGGACAGACGACAACGCTGCTGACGGAGCGGTGATCACTCCTCGCGGAGTTCGAACTTCTGAACCTTGCCGGTGGTCGTGCGGGGGAGTTCCTCGACGAACTCCACCTCGCGGGGGTGTTTGTACTCGGCGAGGTTGTTTAGACAGTACTGCTTGATGTCTTCGGGCGTCGCCTCGGCGTCCGGCGTCGGAACGATGAACGCCTTCACCGTCTCGCCGCGGCGTTCGTCCGGAATCCCGACGACAGCGGCGTCGGCCACGTTCTCGTGTTCGAAGAGGAGTTCCTCCACCTCGCGGGGGTAGACGTTGTAGCCGCCCGTGACGATCATGTGTTTCTCGCGGTCGACGACGTAGAAGAAGCCGTCCTCGTCGTGGTAGCCGAGGTCGCCCGTGTGGAACCACCGCGTGCCGTCGATGTCGGTGAACGCCGCCTCGTTCGCCTCGGGCAGTTGGTAGTACCCCTCCATGACGTTCGGCCCGTGGACCACGAGTTCGCCGACCACGTCGTCGAGTTCCGTCTCGTCGTCGACCGGTCCCTCCGGAACGGGATCGAGTTCGTCGAACTCGTTGTCGACGACCATCGACTCGACGCCCGGAATGGGTTTGCCGATGGAACCGGGACGGTTGTCGCCGGGGCGGTTGGCGTGGGTCACCGGGGCCGTCTCCGTGAGGCCGTACCCCTCGAAGAGGTCCACGTCGAAGGTCGACTGGAACGTCTCCAGCACCTCGATGGGGATGGACGCCCCGCCGGAGTTGGCGAACCGGACGGACGAGAGGTCGTACGCTTCCGCGCCCGGCGTGTTGATGACGTCGTTGTACATCGCCGGCACGCCGTGCATCAGGGTGATACCCTCGGACTCCACCAGTTCGAGCGCCGCCTCGGCGTCCCACTGCGACATCGGCCAGTACGAGCCGCCCTCGAACAGCGTGGCGATCATCGTGATGGTCATCCCGTAGATGTGGAACAGCGGCAGCACGCCCAGCATCTTGTCGTCTGCGCGGATTCCGTCGTGGAGTTTGGCCGACGCCCGTGCGTCGAACGCTAAATTACGGTGGGTGAGCAGGACGCCTTTCGGCTGGCCGGTGGTGCCGGAGGTGTACGGCTGGACGGCGACGTCGTCGTCCGCGCGGTCCTGCACGGGGAGCGTCTCGTCGGCGAGAAAGTCGTCGAACGTGGTCGCCCCGTCCATGTTGCCGGCGACCGAGACGATGGTGTGTACGTCCGTGTCCTCCTGCACCTCGACCACCTGCGGAACCAGATTCACGAGCGAGACGACGACCTCGGCCCCCGAATCAGCCAGCAGGTGGCTGATCTCGCGGGATTTGTACTGCGGATTCATCGGGACGACGATGCCGCCCGCGGTGAGCGTCCCGAAGAACGCCGTCACGAACTGCGGGAGATTCGGCAGATACAGCGCGACGCGGTCGCCGGGTTCGACGCCGGCGTCGGCGAGCGCCCGTGCAAACTGTCCCGTCTGCTCCCAGAACTGCTCGTAGGTGAACTCCTGTTCGTGGAAGCCGACCGCCGTCGCGGTCGGAGTCGCCTCGGCCGTCTCCGCGATGTCCGTGACGAGGTTGCTCATGCGTGAGAGGCTCTCACTCGCCGGTAGGAAAAGCTTGCCATCCCGCATGAACGATGGTAAGCAACTCGACCACTCGGTTCGGTGTCGTTAGCCCCTGCTCCGTGTGATGTTTCCATTATTGCGACGCGTCGGCGTGTCGTGTGGGTAGCTTTAACACATCTCGGCCGTCGGAGTGAGACATGAGTCACGACTGCGGGTTCCTCCGGGACGTGCTCTCGGACGACCAAGTCGCCTTCACGGACGCCACGCGAGAGGCCCACGCGGACGACTGGGGGACGGAAGCGACCGAGAAGGCCGAGACGCCCGACGCCGTGGTCTTTCCCGAGACGACCGGCGATGTCGCGGCCGTCCTCGCGGTCGCCGACGAGCGGGGCGTGCCCGTGACGCCGTACGCGGCCGGCACGTCGATGGAAGGAAATCCGGTGCCCGCGTTCGGCGGTATCAGCCTCGATCTGACCCGGATGAACGGGGTACTCGACGTTCGCCCCGACGACTTCCAGATCGACGTGCAGCCGGGCGCGCTCGGCTCCGCCGTCGACGAGGCCGTCGCCGACCACGGGCTGTTCTTCCCGCCGCTTCCCTCCTCCGGCGACATCTCCACTATCGGCGGAATGATCGCCAACGACGCGTCAGGGATGCAGACTGTCAAGTACGGCGAGGTGGCCGACTGGGTGCTCAAACTCGAAGCCGTCACCGCCTCCGGCGAGGTGTTCACGGCCGGGTCGAAGGCGAAGAAGACGAGCGCCGGCTACAACTTGGCGGACCTGCTCGTCGGGAGCGAGGGGACGCTCGCCGTCGTCACCCGGGCTACCCTCGAACTCGCGGGACGCCCCGACCAGATACGCGGCGGCCGCGCCGTCTTCCCGTCGCTGGGCGACGCCGCCGACGCCGTCGCCGACGCCGTTCGCTCCGGTGTAGACGTAGCGAAGATCGAACTGTTGGACGAGACGGCCGGCGCGATGGCGAACGACTACTTCGGGCTCGACCTGCCTAACTCGGCGATGATCTTCGTCGAGTTCCACGCCGACCACAACGTCGACGACGAGATAGCCTTCTGTCGGAGCATCTTCGAGGCACACGACGCGCTCTCCTTCGAGATCGCCGGCGAGGACGAGATGGACGAGCTGTGGGAAGCCCGCGAGGAGTTGGCCTTTGCCCTCGGCTCGTACGACCCCGACCTCGCGCCGCTTCACCCGGGCGACATCACGGTGCCCATCTCGAAGCTCACCGACATCATCCGCTACGCGAAGGATCTCAGCGAGGAGTACGACCTGCTCGTTCCCTGTTTCGGACACGCGGGCGACGGCAACGTCCACTACACCGTGCTCGCCGACGAGTCCGACGAGGCGATGGTCGAACGGGGCGAGGAGCTGTACGCGGCGGTCGTGGACCGCGCCATCGAACTCGGGGGGACCGCCACCGGCGAACACGGCGTCGGGATGGGGAAGCGCGACTCCCTCGAACGCGAACACGGCGCGGTCGGCGTCGAACTGATGCGCCGCGTGAAGGGCGCGCTCGACCCGAACGACACGCTCAATCCCGGGAAGATATTCCCCGAGACGAGCGAGCCGGAGGGGCGCGTCCTGCTCGACGGCGTAGCGTCGCCGCCGGGGACGGACGACTGAGCGGCCGGGCGGCGAGCGGCGGTTTTTTCGGCCCCGAGCGTCGGGGTGTGGACATGTTCAGCGACCACCTCGGCTCCGAGCCGCTCGTCGGCACGTGGGTGTCGCTCGCCGACCCCGCAGTCGCCGAGATGACCGCCCCGGGCTTCGATTTTGTCATGCTCGACACCGAACACGCGCCCAACAGCGACGCCACCATAGCGGAGGGCGTGCGCGCCGTCGAGGCCGCAGACGGCGACGCCGTCCCGCTGGCGCGCCCGCTCGACAACGACCGCGGCAAGATCAAACGTCTGCTAGATCTGGGCGTCGGCGGCGTGATGGTGCCGCTCGTCGAGACGACCGCAGAGGCGGAGGCGGCGGTCGCGGCCGCCAAGTATCCACTCGACGGTGAGCGCGGCGTCGCGGCGACTCGCGCGTCCGGCTACGGGCGCTCGCTCGACGAGTACGTCGCCCGCGCGAACGACGATACGGTCGTCATCGTCCAGATCGAAACCGAGCGCGCGTCGGAGAACGTCGGAGCCATCGCCGCGGTCGACGGCGTCGACGCGCTGTTCGTCGGCCCGGCGGACCTGTCGGCCAACCTCGGCGTCTTCGGCGAGTTCGAGAGCGACCGCTTCCGGACGGCGGTCGAGACGGTGCTGGCGGCCGGTAACGACGCCGGTATCCCGGTCGGCACGCTCGCGACGAGTCACGAGGGGATCGACCGGTACACCGACTGGGGCTTCGAGTATATCATCGCGGGGACAGACGCGGGCCACCTCCAGCGCGGGGCCAAGCGGATGCGTGAGGCGGCCCGCGAGGGACTTCAGCGGTAGCCGAGCGTCTCCAGCCGGTCGGCGACCTCGTCGGGGAGTTCCTCGGTCTCGGCGTCGGATACGATTCGGTTGAGATGCGCCTCGGCCGCCTCGCGGAGCCGGTCGACCTCCGGCTCCTCGCTCGCTGTCGGCCACAGGTCCGTTTGCTCGCCGGGGTCGGCCCGGCGGTCGTACAGTTCGTGGCTCCCGTCGCTCGTGTTCCGGATGTACGTCCAGCGCCCGGAGCGGGCGGCGACGAGCAGGTCGCCGTCGTCTAACGTCCGCGGAATGGGCTGTTCGGTGACGCTGTCGCCCCGGAGCGCGACCGAGACCACCGGATCGGCGGGCGGCGTCTCGCCGTCGACGATAGTCGGGAGACTGCTCCGGCCGTCGAAGTCGGCATCGACGCCGAGCGCGTCTGTCACGGTCGCGGGCACCGTGTTGAGACCGACGGGCGTCGCCACGTCTCTCGCGTCGGCGTCCGGATGATCGACCACGAGCGGCACGCGGACCAGTTCGTCGTACACCTTCGGGTAGTGGGCGAGGTGGCCGTGTTCGGCGAACTCCTCGCCGTGGTCGCCCGCGACGACGACCATCGTCTCGTCGCGCAGTCCCGCCGCGTCGAGCGTGTCGAGCAGCCGGCTGAGCGTGTCGTCAACCTGCAGGGCGGCGGCGTCGTACAGCGCGCGAAGTCGGTCGAGGGTCGGTCCCGACACCTCGCGGCCGAGGCCCGTCCGGATGTGCGCCCGGAGCATCCCGACCGAGCCGACGGAGCCGTCCGTCACCTCGCGGAGATACCGCGGTGCGGGCACGTACGGCGTGTGCGTGTCCATCAGGTGAACCCACATGAAGAAGCGTTCGTCGACGGATTCGAGGAAGTCGGTCGCGCGCTCCTCGACGGCGAGCAGCTTCGACGTGTCGACGGCGTGGCGGTTCTCGTTCCCGGCGAGCCAGTCCTGCGCGCGCCGGAGCGGCCAGCCGGCGAACTGGAGCCAGCCGTGCGCGGTCGGGTGAGCGTCGAGCCACCCTGTCCCGTCGGTGAATGCCTCGAACCGGTCGAAGCCGCGGTCGTACCCCCAGTGTGGGGTGAGGAAGCCGTTGGCGGCGTTGAAGCCGGCGGTTTCGACGCCGGCGTCCGACAGTGTCTCCGCGAGCGTCGGGCGCTCCGAGGGGCCGAGCGAGCCGTCGGTCGTGAACACCGGGTCCGCGCCGAGCAGCGACGGGAACGAAAACGGCGTCCAGTTGCCGGTGGCGAAGGCGTGTTCGAACTGGCTCCCGCGGTCTCCCATCGACTGGAGTGTTGGCATCGTCGCCGTCGCGTCCGCCCGCAACGAGTCCACCGTCACGACTACCACCCCCCTGAGTTCGTCGGTCGTCACTATCTCCCCCGTCCACAGCCCCGGAACTAAATACTATCTGCCGAGGACGAGGTACTGTCTAAACAAGAGTGACTCTAGAGAATAGTCAACCGACGAGGTGTAGAAAGCCCCCGGTCGGTCGACTCGCGCGCAGCGTGGCGGCTCCGCCGCTACGGGCCGTGCGAGCGGCCTCCAGCCGCGAGCAGACCTCGCTGCGGTCCTCGGCCGTTGGCCTGCGGTCCTTGCGTCGGCGGACGTCGTCGAGCGCGAGGCCGGCTCTGCCGGCCTCGAATGGTCGCGGCGGCGCAGCCGCCGCGCACTCGGCCCCTTTCCGTCCCACCCGCCACGGTTTTACAGTCGAGCGACGATCCGTGTATCCGAACACTACTGAAGACGGTCAGTCGTGGACGAGCGCGTCGACCACATCGACGCCGGAGCGCGCGAGCGCCGCCTCGACCGTCGAATCGATTTCGTCGGGTGACTCGACGAGGTGGCCGCGCGCGCCGTGGCTCTCCGCGTTCAGCGGAACGTCGACGTGCGGATCGAAGTCCATGCCGACGTACTCGTGGTCATCGTCGTCACCGCCGAACATCCGGTTCGTGTTGTCCTTCAGGATGCGGTAGTTGCGGTTGTCGGCGACGACGACCGTCAGGTCCAGCCCGTGTCGCACTGCGGTGTAGGTGCTCTGTGGGTAGTAGAGGTAGGAGCCGTCACCGACGTAGCCGAGCACGTCGCGCGGGTCGTCGCGCAGCGACTCGGCGAAGGCCGCGCCGACCGCGGCCGGGAGTCCGTAGCCGAGACCGCCGCCCTTGTTCGAGACGTACCCCTGCGGTTCGAGCGGATACCGCCTCAGCATGGCGTACTTCGCCGTGACGCCCTCGTCGACGATGAACGGGTCGGCGTCCATCTCGATGAGCGCGTCGACGAGTTCGGCCTTCGAGGCGCGAGGGTCGTCGGCGTCGCCTTCGCCCATCGCTGCGAGCGAGTCGGCCATCGACGCCTTCACCTCGGTCACGTGGTCGATCCGCTCCTGTCTGGTCGCGTCGTCGAGACGCTCACCGACGCGCCCGGCGACCGACTGCATGATCCGACCGGGGTCACCGACGATAGCCACGTCGGCTGGCTCGTTTTTTCCTACCTGCCACGCGTCGCTGGAGAGGTGAATTGTCGTCGCGCGCTCGGGAACCAGCGGCTCCTCGTGGCGCAACAGCGTCGTGTTCGTCGAACAGCCGGCGAAGACGATGGTGTCCGTGTTCTGTAGCTGGACGGCCAGCGACTCGCGGGGCGGGAGATACGATATCCACTGGTCGTGGCTGGTAGGGAAGTTCACCTCACAGCCGAGCATCTCGCCGTGGACCCGCGCGCCGGACGCCTCAGCCAACTCGACGGCAGCGCCGACGGCGTCACGACCGGCACGAGCGATGTGGTCGCCGACGACGAGCAGGGGGCGTTCGGCCGCCACGAGCGCGTCGGCCGCGGCTTCGATCTGTCGCGGGTCGCCGCCGCCCGCGTCCGGAATCGGTCCGAGCGGCTCCGGCCGGTTGTCGGTTTCGCTCAGCATCACGTCGACCGGGAGCCCGAGAAACACCGGGCCGGTCGGCGGCGTGAGCGCGGTGCGGAACGCGCGCCGCACCTGCATCGCGAGCGAGTCGACGGCGGTCACCTCGGCCGCGTACTTGCAGAACTGGTCGGTGAGCCGTTTGAGGTCACCGGACAGGATCGGCTCTTCGTGGCGGAAGTCGAGCTCGTGGTTGCCGGCGGTGAGCACGAGCGGCGCGCCGGTCATCGACGCGCCGTAGAGATTGCCCAGTCCGTGTGCGAGCCCCGGCGTGACGTGAAGATTGGCGACCCCGACGGGACGGATATCGGTGTCGCCGTCAGCGTGGTAGCGTCGCGTCTGCGCGAAGCCCGCGGCCGCGCCGACAGCCACGTCCTCGTGGAGGCCGAGCGCGTACTCCACGTCGGCGTCCGGCAGCGCCTGCATCAGCGGTAGCTCCGTCGTCCCGGGATTGCCGAACAGATACGGCACGCCGTACTCGTCGAGCGCGTCGACGAACAGGTCCGCACCGGTGTACGATTCTGGCATGAGGCGACGTGTCGTTGCCGCTCGGATATAGTTGACGCCGCGCGGTCACTCGCTTCACTCGTGGAATCCGTGGATCATCCCCACGTCCAGCGCGGCCTCGCCGACGGTGCCCTCGCGGTCGGTCGCGTCGTCGACCGCCTCCCGAACTGTGGGGGCCTCACAGAGCGGATGTTCGCCGGCGGAGTAGCGGTGTTCGAGCCGGTACAACGCGTTGAGCGCAGTCTCGGCGGTGTCGGCCTCGCCCTCGATAGCACGGGTCAGCGCGGCCGCGACCTCGTCCGTCTCTGCGCGGCCGATAGCGTCCAGCGCGTCCGTCAGGTGACGCGGCGTCGGCTGGTCGACGGCGGTCCGCTCGTGGCCGAGCATCTCGACGAGTCCGTCGAGGTGGACGGCGACCGCGGCCGGATCCTCGCGCGCTGCCCGCGAGACGGCGTACGCCAGATCCACCGCGGCGGCGGCCCGGTCCCACGCCTCCGCGCTGTCGCCCGAGGTTTCGCCGTCACCGAGGTGGGCAGTGAGTAAGTCGACCAGCGTTCCGAGGCTGTCGACGACCTGTTCGGGGTGGTCCATCGCGACCCGGCGGACCGTGCCGCTGTGCTCGCCAACGTCGTCGTCGGCCGTCGCGCCGTCGAGCGCCACGAGCAGCGAATCGGGGTCGGCGTCGACCGGGCCGTCGGTGAGTACGACCCCCGTGTCGTGGCTCGTCTCCTCGACGAGACGCTGCCCGTATTCGGAGAGTGCACGCCACGGCTGGGCCTCGTCGGCGATGTAGAGGATGTACTCGCCGGGGGTGAGTTCTACCTCGTCGAGCGGGAAATCCGACGGGAGGCCGCGTTCGGGCGGCGGCACGCGAAGCGAGCCGTCGATACCGAGGACCGCCAGCGTCACCGTGTCGTCCGTCGCGTAGGCGGCGTTGCCCGAGACGTTGATGCCGACGAGTCGGCCGTGGTCGGTCTCGCTTGGATAAGAATCGACGCCGTTGCCGAACTTGTCGCAGCGAAACGCCGGTGTGTCGGGCATACTTCTCGTACGTGAGACAGTGACAGAAAGGTTCCGACGTACCGGGGCTAATAAGTCATCCGAGCACGTTAATGTGTTATGCCAGATGCACCGGGGCTGGCGGTCGGCGACACCGCCCCCGATTTCACGACCGATCTCGTCACCCCGGACGAGGAAGTTACGGAGAGGAGTCTCTCGGAACTCCTCGAAGACAGCCCGGTGTTGTTGACCTTCTACACGGTCGACTTCAGTCCGGACTGTATCGAAGAGTGGTGTTCGTTCCGCGACTTCGGCTGGTTCGCCGCCAGCGATCAGGTGCAGGTCGTCGGCATCAGCAAGTCGCGGAGCTATCTCCACAAGCGGTTCATCTCGTATCTGGACCTGAACTTCCCGCTGTTCTCCGATCCGGACCTCGAGGTGGCCGAGAAGTTCGACGTGAAGTATCGTGCGCTCAATCTGTTCGCCCGCTCGCGGCGCTCCTGTTTCCTCGTCGACACCGACCGGACGGTGCGATACCGCTGGCTCGGCGAACACTGGCTCGACCCCACGCGAGATACGCCGCCGGTCGGCGACATCCACGAGGCGCTACAGGGGATTCTCGGCACCGGCGGCCTCGACGAGGAGAGCGGGGAGCCGGACGACGCCTTCGCCTGACGCGAGCGTAGCGTTGATGACTCGCAGGCGCGTACCGAGTGTATGAGCGAAACGGCGACGTTCGGCGGCGGGTGCTTCTGGTGTATCGAGGCGGCGTTCAAACAACTCGACGGCGTCCACGGCGTCACTTCCGGCTACGCCGGCGGCCACGCCACGGATCCGACGTACCGCGAGGTGTGCCGTGGCAACACCGGCCACGCAGAGGTCGTCCGCGTCGAGTACGAGCCCGACGCAATCGGCTACGACGAACTGCTGCGCGTCTTCTTCACCGTCCACGACCCGACGACGCTGAACCGCGAGGGGCCGGACGTCGGGTCGCAGTACCGCTCCATCGTGCTGTACGAGTCGGAGACACAGCGGGACGCCGTCGAGTCGTTCATCGCGGGCTTGGAGAGCGAGGGCGTCTACGACGACATCGTCACGGAAATCGAACCGCTGGAGACGTTCCACGTGGCAGAGGAGAAACACCAGGACTACTACGAGAAGAACCCCGGCGACGCCTACTGTCAGTTCAACGCCGACCCGAAGATAGAGAAGGTCCGCGAGAAGTTCGCGGAGCACGCTGTCGACGCGCCGGCGGACGACTAAGGCGACAGCGCGCGCGTCGTCTGCTCGATCTCTTCGAGCGTCGCTTCCCGCGGGAACGACACCGAGACGGCGTCGACCTCGTCCATCGCCTCCCACTCGGCGAGCGCGGCGCTGGCCTCGGCTGGCGTGCCGGCGACCGCGAACTCGTCGAGGATCTCGTCGGTGATCGCCTCAACCGCCGCCGCGTGGTCGCCGGACTGCCACGTGTCGTACACCTCGTGTGCGATCTCGTCGTACCCCTGTCGGGCGACGGAGTCGCGGTAGAAGGTGCCCATCGACCCGATGTAGAAACCGAGATGCTGGCGCGTGATCTCGCGGGCGCGCTCGCGGTCGGCGAGCGCCGCGCAGGTGAGCGACATCGTCGTGCGGCGACCCGCGGGGTCTGCGTCGCCCATCTCGGCACCGCGCACGAGGTCGGCGTGGCGCTCGCGGAGGCCGTCTCTGCTCAGCATGAGGCCGTGCCAGCCGTCGGCGAAGCGCCCGGAGAGTTCGACGGCCTTCGGGCCCATGCCGGCCGTGTCGACCGGCGGCGCGGGGTCGGGCGGGTCACAGCGCAGACGGAACCCCGAGAGGTCGAACTTGTCGCCGTCGTACTCGACCGGGTCGCCCGAGAGGACGCTCGTCACGATTTCGACCGTCTCGCGGGTGCGTTTCAGCGGATTACCGTAGTCGACGCCGTGCCAGTTCTCGACGACGATAGGTCCGGAGGGACCGAGGCCGAGTCGGAACCGGCCGTCCGAGACCTCTTGGAGCGTGGCGGCCGTCTGGCCGATGAGCGCGGGCGACCGCGAGTACACCGGCATGATCGAGGTGCCGATGCCGATCTCCTCGGTGGCGTTGGCGATGCTGGTCAGGACGGTGACGGCGTCGCGGCCCCACGTCTCCGGGAGCCACGCGCGGCCGTAGCCGAGTTCCTCCGCCGTCCGGGCCGTGTCGACGAGCGCGTCGATGCTCGGCTGGGCCGCGACGGGCAGGAACACCTCGCGGTCGGTCATACCTCGGGACTCTCCTCGATCGGAGGTACGCCTTTCGCCTGAATCGTCTCGCCCACGACGTACGAGGAGGCGTCGCTCGCGAGGAACTGGACGAGGTCGGCGATCTCCTCGGAGTGGCCGATGCGGCGCTCGACGGCGGTGCGGTCGATGTCCTCGGCGGAGACGCCCATCTGTGATTCGACGCCGGGCGTGGCGACGAAGCCGGGGGCGATGCAGTTCACGCGGACGTCGTGGGGGGCGTACTCGTAGGCGAGCGTCGTCGTGAAGTTGACGACAGCGGCCTTTGCCGCGCCGTAGTGACTCATCCGCGGCGACCCCTTCGTCCCGGCGACGGACGCGAAGTTGACGATGCGCCCGCCGCCCTCTTGTGCCTGCATCCGCTCGCCTGCGGCCTGCGCGCAGTGGTACGTGCCGTGGAGGTTGATGTCGACGATGGTCTTCCAGCCGTTCTCGGAGATGTCGTCGAAGTCGGCCATGAACGACGCGCCGGCGTTGTTGACGAGCGTGTCGATGCGGCCGAACGCCTTGACGGTGGCGTCCATCAGCGCCTCGACGGCGTCCCGGTCGCGCACGTCACACTCGACGGCGATGGCCTCGCCGGGCGCGTCCGACGCGTTGATGGCCGCGGCCACGTCGTCGACCTTCTCCTGTGACCGCGAGGAGACGACGACGTTCGCGCCGTCGGCCGCGAGCACCTCGGCGGTGACCTTCCCGATACCCTGACTCGACCCCGTGATGACGACCGTGTCGCCGTCGACGCTGAATCGTGAGTTGCGTGCCATGTTTACAGTGGTAAGTACGTCTCCCGACAGAGAAGCGAGCGTAAATAAACTCACCGGGGAGCGCGGGCGTTGTTTCCGAAACGAGTATCAAGATGAACGTGTCGCTACGGGAGAAGTAACGCTTATTCGGCCGCGTTGCCCGTCGTCAGGTGATGAGCCGAGACCGCGGTCCGCCGGTCCACCGGATCGAGTTCGAGATGGAGTGGCCGCCGGGTCACGTCGCCTGTTATCTCCTCGCCGCCGACGAGCCGGTGCTGTTCGACGCCGGCGCGCCCGACGGTCTCACGGACGGCCCGCGAGAGTCGGAGACGCTGCGCGAGGGCGTCGCCGCGGCGGGCTACGCGCTGAGCGACATCGAGCATCTCGTCGTCACGCATCCACACCTCGACCACGTGGGACAGGTGCCGACCGTCGTCGACGCAGCCGACCCGACCGTGTACGCCCCCGTCGGAGTCCGCGAGCGGTTCGCACAGGACGCCGACGCACTGGCCGAACGGGTCCGCGCGAACGCCCGCGCCGGCGGCCTGCGCGGCGACCGACTGACCAGCGCCGTCGAGGACGCCGTCGAGTCGCTGGAGCGGGACCGCACCCTTCTCGCGCCCGACCGCGTCGACGAGTGGGTCAAACCCGGGCCAGTCTCGTTCGGTTCCGTCACCGCCGAGGCGGTCCACACACCCGGCCATCAGGCGGACCATCTCGCGTACTTCGTCGACGGCGACGACCGGCTCCTGCTCTCCGGGGATACCGTCATGGAGCCGTTTCGCGCCGTCGTGCTCCACGACGGGATGGACGACGGCCATCGCGAGGCGTTCGCCGCCTACTTCGACGGGCTGGACCGGCTCGCGACGCGGGACGCAGACCGCGCGTATCCGGGCCACGGCAGCGTCCACGAGCGGTTTTCCGAACTCGTCGAACGGGACCGCGAGAGCCTCGACCGGCGACTCGACACGGTGGCGTCGCTCGTCGCAGACGGTCACGAAACTGTCCCGGCAGTGGCCGGCGCACTCGCCGGTGACCGCCCGTCGCGGTATCTGTTCACCGAGGCGATGAGCGCGCTCGCACGGCTCCGCGAACGGGGGCGGCTCGACGCCGCGGTCGGGGACGGGGTGAGCCGACACCGATGAGCTACGACGCCGTCTTCTTCGATCTGGGCGGGGTGCTGGTCGAGCTAAGGAGCATCCGCGAGGGGTACGCGCTGTTCATCGACCGGCTCGCCGCCGAGCACGACCTCCCGAGCGACGCGCTCGACCGCTGGAAGTCGGCGCTCGGCGACTACTTCAGGGGCCGCGAGGGGACCGAGTACCGCACGGCCCGCGAGGGCTATCGCGTCGCGACGCGGGAGCTGTTCGACGGATCACCCCCGCCGGAGTCGACGTGGCGCGAGACGTTCGAAGCTGCGAGCGAGGAGACCGCGCGCCCGGTCGACGGTGCGGTCGAGGCCATCCACGCCGTCGCGAGCGAGGACACACACGTCGGCGTCGTCAGCGACATCGACACCGACCGCGCCCACGGGCTGTTAGACCAGTTCGGCGTCGCCGGCTGCTTCGACGCGGTGACGACGAGCGAGGCCGTCGGCTACACGAAGCCCGACCCGCGGATGTACGACACCGCGCTCGACACGTGGGGCGGTGACCCGGCCGACGCGGTGATGGTCGGCGACCGCTACGAGCACGACGTGGCCGGCGCGGTCGACGCCGGACTCGACGCCGTCGCCTTCGGCCCGGACGCCCGCGGCCCGAAGGCGACCTACGAGATCAGCGACTTCCGGAAGCTTCCCGACATCGTCCGCGGAACGCGATAGCCGGGGCGAACATCGCGTCGTGACGCGCCGGCGAACTCGATGCCACAAGAGTGATACCGGCGCACTGCACGTCTCTCGATATGGCCATCGACATCAACCTCCAGCAACTCGGGCTCGAATTCGGGTCCGGGGCCGCAATCGGCGGTATCATCGGCTTCGCCGCGAAGAAGGTCGCGAAGCTCATCGCGGTTCTCGTCGGTCTCGAACTCGCGCTCTTCAAGTTCCTCGAATCGCGCGGCATCCTCACCGTCGACTGGGAGCAGCTGACGGCCGGCTTCGTGCAGGCGAGTCAGGACGCCGCCGGCGGCGCGCCCCCCTCGTGGCTCCAGACGATTCTCTCGACGCTGTCCGTCTCTGCCGGCTTCATCGGCGGCTTCGTGCTCGGTTTCAGACGAGGATAGCGGGAGAGAGTTAGGCGCGCGGCGGCCGCTCCCCGCCGGTTCGCTCTCTGCCGTCCTCCGACGGCGCCGGCGCGTCGGACGGCCGTTTGTCCCCCGTGACGAGGAACGTCAACAGCGCGCTCGTGAACTCCTCGTTGGCTTCGTTCTGATACCCGTCGGTGGCGAACACGCTGGTCGAGCCGACCGCGACCACGTTACCCGACCGGACGGCGACCGCGTACTGGCCGGAGTCACGCGTCGTCGACAGTTCGGCACCCTCGCCGGTGACCAGCAGTCGCGTGCCGTCGCGGACGGTCACCGCGCGGGCGTTCCGGAACGTCGTCCGCTCCACGTCGCTCGCGAAGCCGCCACCGGGCGTCGCGTAGACGCTCCGGTAGTTGCTGTCGTACGTGCCGGTGTTGTAGACGTAGCCGTCGTTGAAGCCGATGCCGGCCTGCGAGGCGAGCGCCGACATGCCCGGCGCGCTCGACCCGCGGTCTCCCGGGAATCCGAAGAACGAGAACGACGGCGTCTGTGGGTCGTCGGCGAGCAGCAGCCGGCCGCCGGCGTCGGTAAACGCGTCGACGCCGTTCAGCTGCGCCTGCGTGAACGGCCGCTCCGGCGAGATGACGACGAACACGTCGGCCTGTCGGAGCGTCGCGTTGAACTCCGACCCGCGGCGGGCGTCGCGGTCGGTGAACCGCACCTCGTGGCCGGCCGCCGAGAGCGCCGACACCATCGCCGAGAGTTTCCCCTCGCCGATGTCGTTGCCGTGGACGGTGTCGATGAGCACGACCTTCGACTCGTCGCCGCCGACCTCGATTTGCCCGGTCTCTTCCTCCGCGGTGACGACCCGCTCGTCGGGGCTGTGCGCCGACGCCTCGACCGACTGTTCCGGCGTCGACTGTTGGCCGACCCCGAGCAGCCCGGCACCGGCGGCGGAGCCGACGACCACCGCGGCGACGACGAGCGTGACGGCGATGCTTCGGGCGGCGCTCATGAGTGCACCTCCTGTGCGGGAGCGACCGCACGCGCCGCCTCGGTTTCGTTCGTGGCCTCGGTGGCGTCGACTTCGCCGTACAACATTAGATAGCGGACACGGTCGACGCTTCCCTCTTCGGAACCGAACAGGAAGAGGCCGCGGCTCACCTCGGGACCGCGGTAGACCACGTCGTAGCTGTCGACGCCGGCCTCGCTCGCGGCACGGGCGATAGCGGCGTCGATGCCGCCGATTTCGTCGGCGAGACCGTTGTTCACGGCGCGTTTGCCGCTGTACACCTTCGCCTGTCCGACCTCTTCACGCGAGAGCGACAGTTCGTCGCCGCGCTCGCTCATGACGCTGCCGAGGAACGCCTGTCGGAGCGTCTCGGTGCGGGCGAGCGCCTCCTCGGCGGTGCCGCCCGACGCCTTGTCGGGGCCGGTGGTGACGCCGCGCGGGAGCGTACTTCCGTCGGGGAGCGACGCCCGGACGCCGACGCTTCCGACGATGGAGGCCGGCGTCACGTAGATGCTGTCGGCCGGAGCCGCGGCGTAGTAGCCGCCCGACGCCGCGACGCCGCCGACCGAGACGACGGTCGGTTTCGCCGCGGCGGTGCGCTTCACGGCGAGATACAGCGCCTCGCTCGCGCCGGCACCGCCACCGGGGCTGTCGATGCGGAGAACTACCGCGTCGATGCTCTCGTTGTTGCGGACGGCGCGCAGTTCACGCACCACTGGCTGTGCAGTCGTGCCGGCGATTGGGTTGGTCAACTCGACCACCGCAACCGTTCCGGTGTCGTCGCTCGTGTCGGCGGTGTACCCGTACGCGACCGGGGCGACGGCGGCCCCGATGAGGACACCGGCGACGACAGCGACGACCAGCGGAGACTGATCGGTAGATGCCATCGGTACGTTGATAGCGCGGTCACCGTACTGTAATTACCTCCCGTAACACACTTCGCTCTGTCACTCCGGCTGAGATTCCACCGGGATTTTTCACGCCGCGTAACAGTAGCAGACGAGTATGTCCCTGCACGGACAAGCCCTCCCCGAAGTTGCCGAGTCAGACGGCCACGAGTTGCTCCGGTTCCTCGCCGGGTCGCCACACCGGACTGCGGTGCTCGAACGGCTCGCCCGCTCGCCGGCGACGCCGGCCGAAACCGTGACCGCAGTCGACTGCTCGCGCACCAGCGTCCACCGGCATCTCACGGCGCTGACCGAGCACGGATGGGTCGAGAAGGCGAACGGTCGCTACCGGCTCACCGACACCGGTACGCGCGTCCAGCGCGTCCTCGCCGACTGCACGACGCGGCTGGCAAGCCTCGACCGGTTCGGCCCGCTGTTGCGACGACTGGACGGAACGGCACCACCCGACGCGGCGACGCTCGCAGACGCGACGCTCACCGTCGCCGACGACGAACACCCGTACGCGCCCGTCGACCGGTACGTCGACCGGCTCACCGCGCTCGCGGACCGTGCGCCCACGGCCCTCAAGGCCGTGCTCGTCACGCGGTGTTCGGTGCTCCATCGGGCGCTCGAAGGCGTGTTCGACGCCGGCGCGACGGTCGATCTGGTCGTCGCCGAGCCAGTGGTCGACGACGCGCTCGCGGCCCGGGCGAGCGAGACGCCGGCGCTGTCGCTCACGACGGTGCCGACCCGTCCCGACGCGGCGCTGGTCGTGAGCGACGAGTGGGCGCTGCTCGGCGCACACGACGGCCAAGGGCGGCTCGTCGCGACCGCCGACGGCGAGGCAGACCGATTCGTCTCGTGGTGTCACCGGCAGTATCAGACGCTCGGCCGGAGCGCCGACGCGACCGGCGTGACCGCGGCCGGCGACGACTGAGCTATCGCGTGTCGACCTCGTCCGTGCCCTCTCGACGCTCTCGGTGTCGGCGAGCTTCACCGACGGCTTCAGGCGCGGGTAGCGGCTCAGGCCCCTCCAGACGATTCTGCCCCGTACGCGGGCCACCGTCGCGACAGGTAGCCGCTCAGTAGTGCCGCAAACACACACGCCGGCAGCGTAACCGAGAGCACGCCGGCGACGGTGTTCTCGAACTGTAGTCCGATACCGACTGCTGCCCCGCCGAACAGTGCGACCGAGGCGAGCCGCCCCCGGCGGGACAGCCGACGGTCGGCCGCGGGGTACGCTGCACTGACCGCCACGCTGACCAGCAGCGCCCCGACGACCGAGCTATCGAGCAGCCACGCGGTCGTTGTCGCACCGGCGAGCGCGGTCATCGCCGCGCCGGCGGGGGCTGGAACCGGGCGGGCCTCCCCGACGGCGACGAGCGAGAGCAGCATCACGAAGAGCACCGCGGGCATCACCACTAACGGAAGGAGGGACAGTCCTGGAGTATTCATTCTTCGGTCCCGCGAACCATCGTGTTCGCCGTACATTCGACTCCGAGCTGCCTGTATTTAAATCTGGTCGCCCGGAGCGTGCTTACCGCGTATCCAGTTCGTCCTTCTCCTTGATGACCTGCGTCTCGGCCTCGCCGGAGGACACCTCGTTGGCGAGGTCGTAGAAGTCGTCCTGCATCCCGGCCGGGAACGTCACCACGCCGACCCACGAGCCGTCGGACTGCCACTCCTCGCGTTCCAACTCGCCGAACTCCCGCACCTTCGCCTGTCCGGAGCCGGCGTAGTCGGCCGGCAGTTGGACAGCGACCGTCATCTCCTCGAACCGGATGGGAAGGACGGGCCGGAGCTCGTCGAGCGCCTCGTCGACCTGTGGTTCGACCGGTTCCATCGGATCGATGGTGAAGCCGGCCTCCTCCAGCGCACGCTCGATTCGCTCCGGCGGGTGGGGTGTGTCGTTCTGCTGTGGGTTGATGGCGTTGCGCGCGATGATGTTGATCAGCCGCTTGCGCTTGCGCTCCTGCATCTCGCGGCGCTGGTCGGCGGTGATCTGTATCTCGCCGCGCTCGATCACCGCCGGAATGATCTCCAGCGGCTCGGTGGTGTCGAACACCTCTTCCAGCGCGTTCTCGGGTGGCCGGTCACCCGACGCGGCGTCCTCGAACACGTCCTCTGCGGCGATCACGTCTTCGAGGTCGTCCTCGAACTCGCCGCGAGAGATGGCGAGTGCGGCGTCCGGGTCCACGAGCACCTCGAACCGCTCGCCGTGCGACTCCAGTCGAGCGGTCACGGCCTCGTCCAGTGAGATCATACCCTCCGCTACGAGGGTCGGTGACTAAAAGTTGCTCTCGATGATCGAGCACCGATGGACGAAGCACGGCAACACTGACCCAGCGGGTCGGCCGGGTCGTGCAGATTTTTGTCTGGCGGTGCAATCATTCGGATATGTCCGAGACCGCCCCGGACGTGACCCCCGCCATCGTGTCGTATCTCGAAGACACGCTGGAGGACAGGGTGACCGAGACGGAACGGCTCGCGGACGGTCTCAACCTAATCGTCAAGATCTCGACCGCGTCGACTGCCGACGCGTACGTGGTGCGTCGGCCGAACAAACTCCGAGACACTGACCTGTTCATCTCACCCGAACGCGAATACGGCGTGATAGAGGCGCTCGAAACGACGCCGATTACAGCGCCCGATCCGGTGTCGTTCTGCGCGGACGAGTCGATTGCCGACGCGCCGTTTCTCGTCACGACGTTTCTCGACGGCGAAGTGGTGGCGTCGGGAACTCTGCTGCCCGAGCGGTTCCAGACGCCTGCGGCCCGCAGACGCATCGGTGCGGAGCTGATAGACACGCTCGCCGAGATACACAGGGTCGACACCGACCTGTTCGACGAACTCTGTGAGCGACTGTCACCGCGCGAGCAGATTACGCGTGCGACTGCCCGACTCGACGCAGTGGTGGACGCGACAGACTGCGAGCGGCCGCGGCTTCGCGCCGTCGCGGAGTGGCTCCGCGAGAACGTCCCGACGACCACAGAGTTGACGCTCGTCCACGGTGACTTCAGGCCAGGAAACGTGCTCTTCACCGACACGGAACAGCCGGCGGTGTCGGGCGTGCTCGACTGGGAGACGGCGATGCTTGGCGACCCGTTGACCGAACTCGGCTATCTCCTGTTACGCTGGCGCGATGCCGACGACCCGCGACTCTCGCTCGACGGTATCGAGACGCGATACCCCGACACCGAGGCGATGGAGCGGGTGCGAATGTTGAACGAACGGGGCCTCACGCCCTTTGCGACGAAGGCCGGCAGTCCGAGCCGTCAGGAACTGATCGCTCGCTACGAGGCAGCGACCGGGCGATCCGTCGAAAATGAGCGTTTCTACCGGGTCCACGCGGCGTTCATGCTCGCAACCGTCTGGGCCGACCTCCACCGTGAGGCGCTCGAAGCGACCGGCGAGTCGGAGCAAGGCCCCTACGTCGATTACATGACGCTGGTCGCAGAACAGATCGTCGCCGACGCGTCGTGACGGCGACCGTGTCGAAAACCGAGCGGGCGCGTTACTCCTCGTCGTCTTCGGCGAGGATGTCGTGTTCCGCGAGGTGGCCGGCGATCTCCTCGTCGGAGAGGCCGGTGTACGACTCCGTCTCCACGTCGACGGTCGCGACGCCGACGCCTTCGGGGTCGAGTTCGCCGTCGTTGACGGACGCGAGCGCCGACAGCGCGAGTTCGACGCCCTCGTCGAGCGTCGCCTCGGGATCGTAGTTGGCTTCGAGATAGTCGTCGATCTCGCCGCGGTCGGCACCGACGGCGAGTGCCTGCCACTCGTAGGGTGTGCCCGAGGGGTCCGTCTCGAACAGCCGTGGCTCGCCGTCCTCGATGCCGCCGACGATGAGCGCGACGCCGAAGGGGCGTGCGCCGCCGACCTGCGTGTACTGCTGGATGTGGTCGGTGATCTCCTTGGTCAGCGCCTCGACGCCGACCGGTTCGCCGTAGCGGAGGCGGTTCACCTGCGCCTGTCGACGGGCGAAGTCGATGAGCTGGCGAGCGTCGGCGACGTGGCCGGCGCTCGCGATGCCGGCGTGGTCGTCGGCCTTGTGGAGTTTTTCGACCGACGAGGCCTCCATCAGCGGGGAGCGCGACCGCTTGTCCACGACGAGGACGACGCCGTCTGCCGTTCGTACACCGATACTCGCGGAGCCGCGCTTGACGGCCTCTCGCGCGTACTCGACCTGATAGAGACGCCCGTCCGGAGAGAAGATAGTGATCCCCCGGTCGTACGCCTGCTGTTGGGATTGTCCCTGCATAGTCTACTCGCAGTCGAGGTCGGTCGCCCCGAGGTGGCCGTCGCCGACGCGCGCATCGACGCGTTCGGACCGCACGACGGCACGCCGCTCGGAACCTGCGAGGGCGACGTATCTCTCCTCTGTCGGTATCTCCGGCCCGCGTATATATTTTTCTTCACAGGCCCGCACGGTCCCCGAAACGCCGGTCACGCGCACCCCGACCGGGTGGCCGTCGACGCTATCGACACACGCGAGCACCGCCCGGCCCCGCGACACCTCGTCGCGGCGCACCCGGACGACCGCGTGACCCGTGCCGTCCTCGAAGGCGAAGCTGTACACGGTGAGGTCGGCCTCCGCGCTCCCCGTATCGCCGACGAGATTCCGGGCCGCGGTCCACAGTTCCCGCTGGAACGCCCGCCGTGTCAGGTCGGTCTCGGGCCACGATTCAAGCGCGACGGCCAGATACCGCCAGCGCTGTCTGAGATGTTTCGGGAGGTGTTTCATCTCAACTGTGCGTGAAGTAGCAGGTCGTCTCGCGGTCATCGTGGGCGTCGACGCGCGCGAAGCCGACGCGCTCGAACTGGAGCAGGGCGTCCGGGTCGTACTCGCGGACCCCCGGCTCCGCGAAGCAGGCCACGTCGCCGTCCATCGTCCGCAGGCGGAGTGAGACGCTCTCCTCGACCGGTGCCCAGTGGACGACGGGCACGCCTCGCTCGCGGACGACCGCTATCGACTCGTCCGTGTAGACGAGCGTGTCGCCCTCCCGGCCGAACGGGCCGTACCCCTTCAGCCAGACGCGCTCGCCCGGCTCGGGCACGTCTTCGGGTTCGAGAAACACCGCGTCGCCGACGGGGATCGTCCGCTCGCCGCGGTCCGGGTGTTCGGGATGGAGCGGCGGGTGTGCGGTGTCAGGTCCGCCGGCGATGTCGAAGCGGACGCCCTCGCGGACGGCGAAGGCGCGGTCGGTCTCGTCGTCGACGAGTTCGCGGTTGTGCGCGTAGATGTTCGACATCGGGAGGTCCACGTCCGACGTGGAGGTGCCGAGTTCGACCATCGCGTTCACGATGGCCTCGCCGCGGACGCCGCGCCGACGGAGCGACTTGAGCGTCGGAACGCGCGGGTCGTCCCAGCCGTCGTACTCGCCGGCCGCGATCTTCTCCTTCAGCGTCGAGGTGGACAGCGCCACGTCGTAGGCGTCCACCTGCACGTGCCCCCAGTGGATCACCTCGGGGTACGCCCAGCCGAAGTAGTCGTAGACGAACCGCTGTTTCTTCGCGGAGTCCTGCAGGTCGATTCCCCGAATGATGTGGGTCACGCCGGTCAGCTGATCGTCGATGCCGGACTGGAAATCCAGCATGGGCCAGCAGCGGTAGTCAGCGGCTTCCTCGCGTGGGTGCGGGGTGTCGACCATCCGGAACGCGACGAAGTCGCGCAGGGCGGGGTTCTTGTGGTCGATGTCGGTCCGCACCCGGAGCACGATGTCGCCGGCTTCGTGCTCGCCGTCGACCATCGCCTCGAACTCCGCGAGCACCGTCTCGGGGTTCTTGTCGCGGTGCGGGCACGCCTCGCCGGCGTTCTTCAGTTCGGAGAACTCCTCGCCCGGACAGGTACAGGTGTACGCCCCTTCCAGTTCGATGAGGTCGCGGGCGTACTCGTAGTACGTCTCCACGCGGTCGCTGGCCCGGATCACGTCCGCCGGCTCGAAGCCGAGATACTCGACGTCGTCGAGGATGGCGTCGTACGCGTCTATGTCGGGCCGTTTCGTCTCGGGGTCCGTGTCGTCGAACCGAACAATGAACGAGCCGTCGTACCGTTCGGCGTACGTGCCGATGACCGCCGGCATCCGCGCGTGGCCGATGTGCCACGGGCCGTTCGGGTTCGGCGCGGCCCGCATCCGTATCTCGTCGTACGCGTCGGCGTTCGGCAGGTCGGGCAGGTCGTGGTCGTCGCCCTCGTCATCGGCCTCTAATTCTGCGACGGCCTCGGGGTCGAGTTCCGCCAGTCGCTCGCGCTGTTCCTCGGCCGAGAGGCCGTTCACGCGCTCGATCACCGGCCCGACGACGCCGGGAATCTCGTCGCCGTGGGGGCGGAACTCCGGGTTGTCGCCCATCAGCGGCCCCAGTATCGCCCCGACCTGCGCATCGCTGTCGTGTTTGAGCGCGTTGAACAGCGCGGCCTGCTCGGCCGCACGCTCGACGCGCTCGCGGAGGTCATCGTCCATTACCGTCACCTCGGCGGGCGAGAGGCGAAAAAGCGTCGGGTTCTACCTACTGCCACACCCGAAGTCGGGTCTCCATCGGGCTGACATCTCCGTTGATAACAGCCGAGTGCTGCCACGAGACAAGCAACTTGTGGTCGCACGGGTTTCTTATCAGACAGCCTCAACGCATCCGCGAGCGGAGTGAGCGGGTTGCCGGCCGAACGAAGTGAGGCCGGTAGCGGGCGACGACTACCGCGCGGTGAGCAGCGTGGCGGCGAAGCCGCCACGGGCCGTTCGGGTTCGGCGCGGCCCGCATCCGTATCTCGTCGTACGCGTCGGCGTTCGGCAGGTCGGGCAGGTCGTGGTCGTCGCCCTCGTCATAACAGCGCACGCGACTCGTTGTCCGGGAGCCGTTCGAGTCGCCCTTTGCCGGAGGCGACGAGGTCAGACGCCAGCTCGCGGGCGTAGTCGATGGAGCCGGCCGCCTCCAGGTCGGTCACGGCCTCGTCGATGGTCGACTCGTCGACTGCTTCGGGGTCGTCCGTGCCGACGAGGTCGTCCACGGCGACCCCGTTGTCGCGGGCGTGGAGCGTGATGACCGTCTCCTTCCCCTCCACGAGGTCGGAGCCGCGCTGTTTGCCGAGCTTCTCCGACGGCGTCGTCAGGTCGAGCACGTCGTCCTGAATCTGGAAGGCCTGCCCGATGTCGACGCCGTAGCCGTGGAGCGCGTCGACGGTCTCACCGTCCGCGCCGAGCAGGATGGCGGGAATCGCCGCGGCCGCCGCGTAGAGGACGGCCGTCTTCAGCTCCACCATCTCCAGATACTCGTCGGTCGTCACGTCGAGCCGCCCCTCGAAGTCCACGTCAAACGCCTGACCCTCGCAGATCTCGGTGCAGGTGGTGGCGAGCTCGTCGAGCGCACGAACCGCGCGGCTCGGCGGCGCGTCAGTGGTGAGCATACACTCGAACGCCTTCGAGTAGAGCGTGTCGCCGGCGAGGATCGCCGTCTCAACGTCGTACTCGCGGTGGACGGCCGGCACGCCGCGCCGGAGGTCGTCGTCGTCCATGATGTCGTCGTGAATCAGGGTAAAGGACTGGATCACCTCGATGGAGACGGCGGCGCTCATGATGTCGACGTGGTTCTCGGCCACGTCGGGAAAGGAGCGATACGGCTCCGCGTGCGGCTCCGTGTCGGTGAGCGCCTCCGCGACGAGCAGCAGGATGGTCGGGCGGAGCCGCTTGCCGCCCGCGTCGAGCAGATACCGGGAGGCTTCGTACAGCCGCTCCGGTCGCTGGATCGGGAGCTGTTCGCGGATGGCAGCGTTCACCTCCTCCCGCCGCCCCTCGATTGCACCGCGAACGCGCTCTTCGGTGCTCATTCGACCAGATTGATGATGTTGCCGTTGCGGGTGACGTGGAGGTCACGCCCGAGCTGATACCCCTTCTCCGAGGCGAGGTCGACGTAGGGCGCGAACCCTTTCATGTCTTGGTGGGCCGGAATGACGTGTTTCGGTTCAAGCGCGTCCAGCATCTCGTAGTGGCCCTCCTCTCGGAGGTGGCCGGAGACGTGGATGTCGTCGTAGATGCGAGCGCCCTGCATGCCGAGCAGCTTCTCGGACTGGTAGCGCTGGCCCTCGTTCGTCGGCTCCGGAATGACCCGCGCCGAGAAGATGACCTTGTCGCCTTCGGAGAGCTCGTACGGCGTCTCGCCGCGACCCATCCGGGTGAGCATGGCGCGCGGCTCGCCCTGGTGGCCGGTGACGATGGGGAGGTAGTTCTCCTTCCCCTCGTTCATGATCCGCTTGAACGTCCGGTCGACGGACTTGCGGTGGCCGTACATCCCCACGTCGCCGGGGAAGTCGACGAAGCCGAGCCGCTCGGCCGTGCCGGAGTACTTCTCCATCGACCGACCGAGCAACACGGGCTGGCGGCCGATGTCGCGCGCGAACTCGACGAGCGACGAGACGCGGGCGATGTGACTGGAGAACGTGGTGGCGACGATGCCGCCGTCGTAATCCTCGACGGAGGTGAGCACATCCTTCAGGTGGCGGCGCGCGACCGACTCCGACGGAGTGCGCCCCTTCCGGCCGGCGTTCGTACAGTCTTCCAGATACGCGAGCACGCCGTTGCCCTCGCGGCCGATCTCGCGGAACCGCTTCATGTCGATGGGGTCGCCGATGACCGGCGAGTGGTCCATCCGCTTGTCGAGCCCGTAGACGATGGCACCCTCCGGCGTGTGGACGACCGGATTGATCGCGTCGATGATCGAGTGGGTGACGTTGACGAACTCCAGCTGGACGTTGCCGGAGTCGCCGATCTGCATCTGCGCGCCCGCGTCCATCTTCACGAGGTCGTTCTCGACGCCGAACTTCTGTTCGCCCTCGATCTGCTGTTTGACGAGTTCGATGGTGTACGGCGTGGCGACGATGGGTGCGTCGTACCGGTGGGCAAGCTTGGCGATGGCCCCGATGTGGTCGAGGTGGCCGTGCGTCGGCACGATGGCCTGCACGTCACCCTCGATGTCGCTCATCACCCGGTCGTCCGGGATGGCCCCCATGTCGATGAGGTCCAGACTGTGCATTCGTTCCGTCTCTACGTTGTCGTGAATGAGGACCTTCGACAGGTTGAGCCCCATGTCGAAGATGACGACGTCGTCGCCGGCACGGACGGCAGTCATCTGCCGACCGACCTCCTCGTAGCCGCCGATAGTTGCGATATCGATTTCCATGATTGAACGCCGAGGGGACAGCCGCGGGGCGGAGACCGGCGAGTACCCGCGACTGTCATCCGACGACGACCGTCGCGGCACGGCCGTCGGATCCGGACAGGCTGGAAGCCTGCCCGGCCGTCTCCGGCCGCGTGGCCGGTCGCCCGCTCATCCCGGGGCGACCGCATCTCGGTTACGTGTCGTTTCCGCTCCCAGACTTAAAAACATCGTGGGTCGGGCGACGGCGGCGGGGTCGGCGGAGAGACACCACGAACATGACGAAATGGAGGGCACGCGCCCCGAGCGAGGTGACTCGGCGGAACGCTCCGACTCAGTCGATCCGCGTTCCGGGCGAGTCGCCGGCGAGGAACGCAGCCGCGCTATCGGCGTCGAACACGTGTGCCGGCGCGGACAGCCCGAGCAGTTCCCGCACCTTCGTCGCCATCCCGCCGGTCACGTCCGTCGCGTCGCTCTCGCCGAGCGCGTCCGCCACCGCGTCGAACGACTCGATGGTCGACACCACCTCGCCGTCGGTGTCGAGCACGCCCGGAACCGCCGAGCAGAGGCCCACCCGGTCGGCGGCCAGCGACTCCGCGAGTGCGACGACGAGTTCGTCGCCCGAGAGGATGGTGACGCCCTCGCCGGCGTGCGTGATGACATCGCCGTGCAGCACGGGGACGAATCCCTCGTCGAGCATCCCGGCGACAGCAGCCGTCGGGAGCGTCAGCGATCCGTCCTCGTCGCGAGCGGCGACCGAGAACGGATGCACCGGGACCGCGGGGACGCCGGCGTCCGCGAGCGCGCCGACGACTGCGTCGTTGAGTTCCCGCATCGCGTCGGTAATCGCTCTGGCTGCGGCGGCGTCGGTCGACCCCGTCGTGCGCGAGACGCCGTGTTCGCTTGCGTGGTAGTGGCCGAAGCTCCCGCCACCGTGGACGACGACGAGCGACCCGTCGAAGGCGGCGAGGTCGGCTGCGAGCGCGGCGAGTCGCTCGGCGGCGACCGTCTCCGGCTGGTCCTTCTCGGTGACGACGCTTCCGCCGAGCTTGAGGACGACCCTACTCACGCCGGACCCCCTCCGTGTCGAGTTCGGCGCGGAACGCCGCCTCACAGCCGGGGGTGTATTCGAGCGCGAGCCGCGTGCTCGTCGTCTCGTCGAGGGCGACGATACAGCCGCCGCCGCCCGCCCCGGTGAGTTTCGCCCCCCTCGCACCCGCGTCGCGGGCGGCCCACACCATCGTCTCCAGCGAGCGCGAGGAGACGCCGAGCGCCGACAGCAACCCGTGGTTGAAGTCCATCAGTTCGCCGAGTTGTGCTACGTCGTCGTCCCGCAGCGCCCGCCGGCCCTGCCGGACGAGGTCACCGATTGCCTCGACCGTATCCGCCGCGAAGCCGTACTGCTCGCGCCGCTCGCGGACCCCGGCGACGAGCTTGCCCGTGTTGCCAGCCTCGCCGTCGTAGCCGACGACGAACGGCAGCTCCGGCGGGTCGTCGATCCGCGCACAGTCGTCGCCCTCGACGCGGACGGCACCCCCCATCGCGGAGCAGAACGTGTCCGCCCGCGAGGCCTGTCCCTCCTGCACCTCGTGTTCGACCCGATACGCTCGCTCGGCGAGTTCGTCGGCCGACAACTCGACGCCGAGTTCGCGGGTCGCGGCGTCGATGCCGGCGACGACGACGGCCGCCGAGGAGCCGAGGCCCGCGCCGAGCGGAATCTCCGACTCGATTTCGACGTTGAATCCCGCACTGGGCGCGTCCGCTGCGTCGCGCGCCTGCTCGACGGCTCCGTTGACGTAGCCGGTCGCCGCCTCCACGAGGTCGCCCGGCACGTCCACGTTCGCCTCGTCTGGGTTCTCGCCGTACGTGACGGTGAACCCGTCCAAGGAGAGATCGTTCGCCTCGACGCGGATGCGGTCGTCCTCGCGGGACTCGACGTGGACGGTCGCCCGCCGCTCGATGGCACACGGGACCGCCGGCTCCCCGTAAACGACTGCGTGCTCCCCGAACAGGTACACCTTCCCGGGGGCGCTCGACGTGATCATGTCTTCCTGAGAGAGTGGAGGGCGCAAAAACGGCTTGGGTTGTCGTGCGGGTGGCGTCGAGATGACGGAAGCGGGAATAGTGACACCGTCGTGACCACCTCGAACGGTCGAGGCAGTCGCGGGGACCGCGCGGGAGTCCGAAGCGGAAATGCCGACACGGCTGTGACCACCTCGAAAGCCCCGGCGGGCTACGGTCGCGCGGCTCGCTGCGCTCCTCGGCCTTCGGCCTGTGGTGCTTACTTCGCCGAGCTTCCCGTAGCCCGCCGCCCCTTTCAGTCCCACCCACATCGCTTGCCCGTCTGTCGGTATGGGTGGGACTGAAAAGGGCCGTTATCGGCGGCTTCGCCGCCGATTGCTCGGGAGAGCCTCGATGCGAACGGGGAGCGAAGCGACCCGTGAGCGAGGCACAGGCGACGAACGGCCGGGGGCTTTCGAGGTGTGCACAGTCCGAACTGCGTGCGTGAACAATGCAGTTCGCACCGGCCGAGAAGTTTAGTCCCGGGTAATCGGAGCGGACCCGTGCACGACCTCACCCGTCGCTCCCGTGAGCGCACCGATAAGGTACTGATCGACCACGCCGCCGAGCACGGCCCGTTCCGCGTCCGCGAACTGGAGTGGGAACTCGACGCCGCCGCCTACGACCGGCTCCGCGAGCGGTTCGACACCGCGGGCGGCGCGGGTGTCTGGCTCACCCGCGATGACACCGTGCTCTGTGTCCGCCACGAGGACGATGACGCCTGGTCTGGCCCCGGCGGCAAGCGCGAGGCCGGCGAGACGTTCGCCGAGACAGCGAAACGGGAGACCCGCGAGGAGGCGGGCGTCGAGGTGACCATCGAAGGGGTCATCGAAGTCCACGTCGTCAGCCACGTCACCTCCGACCACCTGTCGCTAGTCTCACCTACCGTCATGTTCGACGGGCGCTACGCGGGCGGCGAGCCCGAGCCGAACGCCAACGACCGGGTCGCGGAGGTCCGGTGGTTCACCGAGCGACCGGACCCGCTCCGCTACGACGCGCTCACCGACTTCCCGATGCCAACGGACAACCACTAAGCCGCGCGCCGTTCAAGCACGGGTGTGCAAGCTACGGCCGCCTGTCGGCATCTCGACCGCACGCTCTCGGAGTTGGCGGCAGAGTACGGCCGCGTCGAGGTCGTCCGCGAGCGCCGCGAGGTCGAGCCGGACGAGTACGACCGGGTCCGTAGCCGCGCCGACGCGATGGACGCTCCCGGCGGGGCGGGCGCGTGGGTCCGCGACCCAGACGGCCGGCTACTGCTCGTCGAAACCGACGAGGGATGGGCCGAGCCGGGCGCGCCGCTCCGGCCCGGACAGGAGTACGTCGAGTGCGCCACGGCGGCCGTCAGCGATCTGGGCGTCGACCCGGCAGTGACGGGCCTGTCGCACGTCCACGTCCGGTATCTCGTCGACTGGACCGACCGGCGGCCGCTGCCACAGCCCTTCGCCGTCTTCGGGGCGCGGGCCGACGGTCGACCGGACGAGTCGGCGGCGTGTGCGTGGCACGCGACGCTGCCGGACGCGCTGCTGTACGAGTATCTGCGAGAGTCGATTTAAAAGCGTGTGCGGCTACAGCTCCGTCTCGAAGTCTTCGAGCGCGTAGCCCGGCTCCGCGCCGCGGCGGTCGAGCGTCTCGTTGGCGAGCAGCCAGTAGACGACCGACAGCGCCTTCCGTCCCTTGTTGTTCGTCGGGACGACGAGGTCCACGTTCGACGTGGTGTTGTTCGAGTCGCACATCGCGATGACCGGGATGCCGACCGTGATGGCCTCCTTGACGGCCTGCGAGTCGCCGATGGGGTCGGTGACCACGACGACGTCCGGCTCGATGTAGCCGTCGTAGTCCGGGTTCGTCAGCGTCCCCGGGATGAACCGGCCCGTGCGGGCGCGTGCGCCGACGGCGTCGGCGAACTTCTCCGCGGGGAACCGACCGTACTGTCGCGAGGAGGCGACGAGTATCTGCTCGGGGTCGTAGTTCGCGAGGAACGACGCCGCCGTGCGGATGCGGTCGTCCGTCTGCGAGATGTCCAGCACGTAGAGCCCGTCCGTCCGGACGCGGTGGATGAACCGCTCCATGGACTTGGTCTTCTGCTGGGTGCCGATGTGTGCCCCGGCGGCGAGATAATCCTCCACGGGGATGAGGAGGTCCGCCTCGTCGTCGGGCATGACGTCCTCGTCGAGGACGGCGGGTTGTTCGTCTGCTTCTGCCTCGGCGTCGGTCGCCTCGGCGTCCGATTCGTCGGTGTCGTCGGTCTCGGCGACCGGCTCGTCGTCGGCGGGGGCCTCGCCGGCGTCGGCGGGCACCTCGTCGATCTCGGAGTCGGCCTCCTCGAGACCTTCCTCGTTGTCGCTCATGCGTTTGCCTCGATTCTGATGAGTTCGTTCAGCTTCGCGGTTCGCTCGCCGCCGACCGCGCCCGTCTTGATGAACGGGGCGTCGGTCGCCACGGCGAGGTGTGCGATGGTCGTGTCCTCGGTCTCGCCGCTCCGGTGGGAGACGACGGCGTCGTAGCCGTGTTCGCGCGCCACTTCGATGGCATCGAACGCGTCCGACAGCGTGCCGATCTGGTTCGGCTTCACGAGGATCGAGTTCGCGGCCCCTTGCGCGATACCCTCGCGCAGGCGGTCCGTGTTCGTGACGAACAGGTCGTCGCCACAGACGAGCGTTTGGTCGCTCACCCGCTCGGTCAGTTCCGCGAACCCCTCGTAGTCGTCCTCGTCGAGCGGGTCCTCGACGTACGCCAGCCCGTAGTCGGCGACGAGTTCGGCCATGTACTCGACCTGTTCGGCGGGGGTGCGCGTCGTGTCCGAGTAGACGTACGCCTCGCCGTCGAACAGCTCCGCACCGGCCACGTCCAGCCCCATGCGGATCTCGAAGCCGACCTCGTCTCCGACCCGTTCGATGGCCGTCGAGACGAGCGCCAGCGCTTCCTCGTCATCGATGGCGGGGGCCCACGCCCCCTCGTCACCCTTCGCGGCCGGAATCCCCCGCTCGTCGAGCAGGTCGGCGACCGCGTCGTGGACGGCTGCGTTCGCGAAGACGGCGTCCGCGACGCCGGGTGCGCCGACCGGCGCGGCGAGGAACTCCTGAATGTCGGTCGCGTCGGCGGCGTGTTCGCCGCCGCCGACGACGTTGCCGAGCGGCGTCGGGAACTCGTTGCCGCGGAACGCGCCACCGAGGTGCTGGTACAGCGGCGCACCGAGCATGTCGGCACCCGCCTTCGCCGCGGCCATCGAGATCGCGACGGCCGCGTTCGCGCCGATTTCGGAGAGGTCGGCCGTCCCGTCGGCACCGCGAAGCGCGGCATCGACGGAGCGCTGGTCGCCCGCGTACACCTGTCCCTCGATGCGAGGGACGGCGCGTTCGCGAGCCTTCGCGATAGCCTCCTCCGGCGGCAGTTCGACGGCCTCGTACTCGCCGGTCGACGCCCCGGAGGGGGCCGCGGCGCGGCCGAAGCCGCCGGACTCCGTCGTGACCTCCGCCTCGACCGTCGGGTCGCCCCGCGAGTCGAGCACGCGGCGGAGTCGCACCTCGGTGACGAGCGTCACTCCGCGTCACCCCGCCGCACGGTGAAGGGGAGCACGTCCGCGTCGTACTCCTCGGCGGCGATGAGTATCGGCTCCGTCTGATCGGTGTCCACGAGCACGGGCGCACCGTAGCTCACCTGCAGGGCTCGCGCCCCGAGGATGCGCGCCTTCTCGTAGCGGTTGTCCGTCTTCATTGGTAGGGTGCCACGATGTCGACGAGGTCCTTGTGCGAGACGAGCATGCGCCGACAGCAGGCGCGCTCGACGCCGAGTTCGTCGAGCACCGCCTTCGGGTTCTCGTCGTCCTCTCGCGTGCGAGCCTTGAACTCCTCCCAGTGCTCGCCGACGACGTTACCGCACGTGAAACACCGGACCGGGACCATCATGCGTGAATCACCTAGCGGTAGGACTTCTGGTAGCGGGCCCGTGCGCCGGGACCGCCCCACTTCTTCTGTTCGGACTGGCGTACGTCGTTGACCAGCAGCGAGCGGTCGAACGCCATGAAGGCGTCCCGCAGCTCCGCGTCGTTGTTGTGCTGGACGAGACCGCGAGCGATGGCCGTGCGGGCCGCGTCGGCCCGACCGGCGAAGCCGCCGCCGTTGATCTCCACGTCGATGTCGACGTCCTCGCGCAGGTCGTCCTCGGCAATCCGGAACGGTTCGAGTATCTTCAGCCGCGCGCTCTCGGGCTCGACGAGCTCGACCGGCTCGCTGTTGATCCGCACTTTGCCGGTGCCGTCGCTCACGGTGGCGCGAGCGATGGCCGTCTTCTTCTTCCCGGATGTGTTCGTTACCATGTGACGTTAGCACCCAACTGCTCGGCGATGTCACCGAGCGTGGTGAACTTGATGTTCGACAGCCTGTCGAGGGAGGTGCCCTCGAGCACCTCGCCCTCCTCGAACGGGTTACCCACGTAGACGCGGACGTTCTCGAACGCCTCGCGCCCGTCCGTGGACTTGTACGGGAGCATGCCGCGGATCGATCGCTTGAGGATGCCGTCGGGCCGCTTCGGATAGTAGGGACCGCTCTCGGCACCGACCTCCACCCGCTTGCGGAACACGTCCATCGTGGCCTCCTCGTTGCCGGTGATGACCGCGCTCTGTGCGTTCACCACGGCGACGCGCTCGCCGTCGAGCGCGCGCTGTGCGACGTTCGAGGCGACGCGACCGACGATGCAGTCCCGCGCGTCAACGACCACGTCGGCGTCGAACTCTGCGGTACTCATCGGATCACCCGCACGTCGGAGCCGTCTGGGTTGTTTTCGAGCGCTTCTTCCAGTTGCACTGCCTCACCGACGGCCTCGATCTTCGTCTCGGCGGAGCCGGAGAAGTCGACGGCGGCGACGGTCACGTCCTTGCGGAGCGCGCCGGAGCCGAGCACCTTGCCCGGCACGATGAGGTCGGCGATGAGACTGTTGAGTCTCGGATTCGTCTTGCTCATTCGGTATCACTCTCCGTCAGGAAAAGCGAGTGCAGGGAGCAGGATTTGAACCTGCGGACGTCTACACGACAGCGCCCTGAACGCTGCGCCGTTGGCCTAACTTGGCTATCCCTGCTCGCGTCGTTCGGTATTGCGCCCCCGTTCCTAACGCTTTCGATGTGCCCGAACCCGCCGACGGAGCCGGCGGTGGCGAGGCGTTCAGTCTCGGAACCCGCTCGCGGCGCGAGACCGCGAGCGGAGTGGGCAGACACGTGAGGACGGGTGCGCGTGGTCATGTTGCAGTTTACAGTTGGACTGCCGCTGCGAGTTCGTCGGCGCGGTCGCCGATGGAGTCGACGGCGGCCAACACGAGGTCGTCGACGCTCATCGAGCCGTCCGTCTCCACGTCGAAGACGAAGGCGTTGGGCACGTCGTGGACCTCGACCTCCTTCCCCTCGTAGCGGTTCGTGAGGTCGTTGCCGAAGGACTCGGCGGGGACGAGTTCACCCTCTGCCTCGATGACGCCGCGGACGATACGGGGGTCGTCCTGCTCGAACGCCTCGTTGTCGCCGACGACCTCGATCCGCTGGAGATGTCGGTAACCGACGGCCACGCCGCCCTGATGTTTGGCGTGTTCCTTCCCGGTATCCATCACCGCGTCGGCTTCGATTTCGAGCCGTTGGCCCTCCTTCAGGTCGATGATCGGGACGTTCTCCTCGGCGGGCGACACGAGGTCGTCCGACGAGACGAGGTCGCCGGAGTAGGCGGTGCCCGGCCCCTCCACGTCGAGCGCGAGCGTCACCGTCTCGCCCTCGCTGAACTCGTCGCGGGGGGTCGTCAGCGGCACGAGCCCGAGCCGGAGCCCGATCTGTTCGTCGAACATCACCGACGAGTTCTCGACGACGCGAACCTCGTCGATGGACAGCGTGGGCACGTCGGCGAGCATCGCTCGGCGGACGCCGTTGGCGAACGCCGGCGTGACGCCGCGGACGAGGAACGTCGCCTCGCGGTCGCCGCGTTCGATGAACTCGACCTCGTACTGTTCGCTCATCTCAGAACCCGCTGTTCTTGGGTGCCCGCGTACCGTCGTGCGGGATGGGTGTTACGTCCTCGATACGGCCGATCTCCAGTCCGGCGCGGGCGAGCGCACGGATCGTCGCCTGTGCGCCCGGCCCGGGCGACTTGTTGAGATTGCCGCCGGGACCGCGCACGCGGACGTGGAGTCCCGTGATGCCCGCGGCCTTGATCTCCTCGGCGACGGCCTCGGCCATCTGCATCGCGGCGTACGGCGACGCCTCGTCGCGGTTCTGCTTCACGACCGTGCCGCCGGAGGATTTCACGATGGTCTCCGCGCCGGTCATGTCCGTTACCGTGATGATCGTGTTGTTGAACGAGGCGTACACGTGTGCGACGCCCCACGTCTCGTCGGAACTCATTCTTGGTCACCTCCGGCACGCTCCGGATGCAGGTCGTCGGCGAGCGGACTGCGCTCCTCGTACTCGATGGTGTCTTCCGTCGCGACGTCCACCTTCAGCGACGGCGACCCGACGCGGGCACCGTCCATCGTGATGTGGCCGTGGACGATGAACTGCCGCGCCTGTTCGGCCGTGTTCGCCAGCCCCTGTCGGTAGACGACCGTCTGGAGGCGGCGTTCGAGCACGTCGGTCACGTCCAGCGACAGGATGTCGTCGAGACTCTCGTTCTCGCCGAGGACGCCGATCCGCTGCAGCCGCGAGAGGAACTCCTCGCCCGCCTGTGCGGCGGTGTCGGCGTCGCCCTGCGCCTCGCCGAGCAGGCGGCGGGCCTCGCGTCGGTAGTCACGCAGTTCCGACTGGGCGCGCCACAGTTCCTCTTTGTTCTTCAGGCCGTACGTGTCGAGCAGACGGGCTTCGTCGTCGATACGCTCGCCCTGATACGGGTGATTCGGCGTCTCGTACGCCTTGGTGTTGCTACCGAGCGGCATTACTCCTCACCACCCTCGCTGTCCTCGGAGCGTTCCTCCTTGATCGCCTCGACGTTGACGCCGATGGTGCCTTCCGTCCGGCCCGTCGACTTGGTGCGCTGGCCGCGCACCTTCTGGCCCCGCCTGTGGCGGACGCCCTTGTACGAGTCGATCATCTTCATCCGGTTGATGTCCCGGCGACGGGACATCTGGAGGTCGTTGCCGGTCTCGTGGGTGGACTCGCCGTCGAAGTAGCCGTCCTGGTGGTTCACCATCCACTCGGGCACCTCGTCGGCGTAGCTCCGGACGAGTCCGACGATCTCGTCGATCTCGTCGTCGTCGAGTTTGCCGATGACTTCCCGGCGGTCGATCTCTGCCTTGCGTGCGATGATGCGGGCCGTTCGCTGGCCGATACCGTTCATCTCCATCAGCGACCGCTCGACGGACTTCGTGCCGTCGAGGTCGGTCTGGCCGATGCGGACGAAGTAGCGGATGTCCTCCTCCTCTTCGCCCTCGGTGTCTGGTTCTTCCGCGCTCATGTGTATGTGTCTCTGCGAGCGTCGCGGCGGGGATTCGAACCCCGGGGGCATGACGCCACTGAGTTAGCAACCCAGCGCCTTGGGCCACTTGGCTACCGCGACACGCGGTCGTGTATCCTCGCCCGGCCGTCCGGACTCGGGGACGGGGTCCCCTGCATCGATTGCATACTGAAGCACTCGACACCGACACTTAAGGCTCACGAAGCGCACGCCGCCGTGAGACACCGGATCACCCGCTCCCGATGAACGTCACGCCGCCACAGACGTGACACTCGACGGCGTCGGCGGTCGACGGCGTCGCCTCTCCCGTGCCGAAGGTGACCAACACCTCGTCCACGTCTGCGAACTGGCGACCGCAGAGCGGACACTCGACGACGCCGCACTCGACGGCCTGCCGTGGGATCTGATTTACCGTGTCGCCATCGTCGCTGTCGCCGTCGCTGTCCATCTCAGTCGCGGGCGAGCGTCCCTCGCTCGGTCACGCGCAGAATGTTTCGCATGTTCCGGTACACCGCCTCGGGCGTCGTCTCCTCGTCGGGGTCGTACAGGTCCGAGACGCGGTACAGCATGGCGGCGACCAGCTCGGATTCCGAGCTGTCACCGCGCACGTCGCGAGCGATTTCGCGGAGCAGTTCCGCACGCTCCGGGTCGGGTCCGGGCTCGCCGTCGGTGTCGCTCATCGCTGGGAAGTGCGCTGTCGGTGGATGATCCCCTGCATGTTGGCCGTCGAGCGGGCGAACGTGCGGAACGCCGCGCCCGTGTCGCTGTCATCATCGAGCACAACCGGCCGCCCGAGGTCACCGCCCTCGCGCACGTCGGGGTCGAGCGGCACGTCGCCGAGGAACGGCAGGTCGTTCTCCCCGGCGAACCGCTCGCCGCCGCCGGTGCCGAAGATGTCGTGCACCTCGCCACAGTCCGGGCAGGTGAAACTCGACATGTTCTCGACGATGCCGAGCACGGGCGTGTCGTGTTTGCCGAACATCCGCAGCCCCTTGCGCGCGTCGTCTAACGCCACCTCCTGTGGCGTCGTGACGATGACCGACCCGGAGATAGGTACGGACTGGAGTAGGGTCAGCTGTGTGTCGCCTGTCCCCGGCGGGAGGTCGACGACCATGTAATCCAGCGTTCCCCACTCCACATCCTCCACGAGCTGGGTGATGAGCTTGTGGATCATCGGTCCCCGCCAGATGACGGGGTCGTCCTCGCCGACGAGGAAGGCCATGCTCATCAGCTTCATCCCGAACCGCTCGGGCGGGATAATGGTCTCGTCGGCCGTCGCCTGCGGCTGCTGGTCGGCCTCGACCATCCGCGGCACGTTCGGCCCGTACACGTCGGCGTCGAACAGCCCGACGCTCGCGCCCATGTCCGCGAGGCCGGCCGCGAGGTTCACCGCGACCGTCGACTTCCCGACGCCGCCCTTCCCAGAGGAGACGGCGATGATGTTCTTCACGCCCGGCAGTACCTGCTCTTCGGGGTCCAGCCCGCGGTCGACGTTGGCGGAGAGTTCGACCTCCAGTCCCGCGTCGAGCAGTCGCTCGCGCACCTCGTCGGCCAGCGCCGTCTCTGTCGGCGAGTACGGGGCACCCAACGCGAGGTCGACGGCGACTCGCTCACCGTCCACCTCGACGCTGTTGACCAGCCCGAGCGAGACGATGTCGTCCCCCAGATCGGGGTCCTCGACCTCCGTTAAGAGATCGCGGACGGCGTTCGCATCCATAGCGGCGGGTAGCCGAGGGCCGCGAATAAGGGTTGTGTCACCGGTTGCGCGGTGACATCAGCGATTACGGTCGACGAGCGCCGTGCCCGCGACCGGTCGCCCGGTGTCGGCCCGCCTCGCGAACAGACGCACCCGAATGTCTCTCCGGGCCGCCGGCGTCGGAAATCACAGAACTCGACGAGTGAGCGCCGACCCCGGACTGAGCGAGTCGCGGCGGTGCAGTCAATGATCGGCGACTCACAGCGCCGCGACCGCCGTCTCGATATCCTCGCGCGGCACCGGGGTGATCCAGTCGTCGCTCACCCACGCGTGGCGAATCTCGCGGTCCGAATCGAGGACGAGGATCGCTCGCCGTGCCGTCCGAACGTCGGCCATCCCGTCGCGCTCGGCGAGTAGGTCGTAGGCGTCGGCGGCCCGGCCCTCCACGTCGGCGAAGGCTCCGAACGGCGAGTCGATGTCGCGGAGGAAGGCGTTCACCGCGTACGGGCCGTCTCGCGCGACGGCGACCACCGGCACGTCAAACTCGTCCCAGTCGGCCCGGTCGTACTGTTTGAACCAGTTCTCGTTGATAGCGTTGAAGACGAAGCCGGAGAAGACGAGGACCGCGCCGTCGTCGGCGACGGCAGACAGCGACCGCTCGCGGAACGTCTCTCCGTCGCAGTACAGCGCCTCGAAGTCGAGCGCAGTCTCCCCTTCGGTCGGTGGCATGGTCGTCGGTCGCGGTGACGCGACTAAAACGGTTCCCCGCTCGCGGCGACGGTGCCGTTATGTACCACGCGACTCTCCGCACATACATGAGCGAAGGGATGACTCTGTACCGATTGGAAGGCTGTCCGTACTGCGAACTGATCGCCGACGAACTCGACGACCTCGGACTCGAATACGACTCCGTGTGGGTGGAAGGCCTCCACTCCAAGCGCAACGAGGTGCAGTCGGTGTCGGGCCAGCGGCAGGTGCCGGTGCTCATCGACGATGCCTGCGGCGTTACGATGGCCGAATCGGAGCGGATCGTCGAGTATCTCACCACCACCTACGGCGACGACGCGAGCGCCGACGAGGCCGAAGCGACCGCCTAGTCCTCGTCGAGCGAGTGCGGGTCGAGGCCGGGATCCTCGACGAACGGCGCGCCGATAGCGAGCACCGCGCCGCGGTCGTCACCGACGTAACGATGGCCGTGACCCGTCTCCGGGCCCGCGACCCAGAACGTCCCGGGGCCGACCTCGACGTACTCTTCGTCGCCCGACGGCCCGATCTTCAGCGAGAACTCTCCCTCCAGCACGTAGTAGAGTTCCTCCTGTTCGGCGTGGGCGTGATAGCCGATCTCCTCGCCGGGTTCGAAGTACCATATCTTCACGCCCACTTCCTCCGTGCCGAGCGCCTCGTCGACCGCGCGGATGTTCAGGTTCGGCGGTATCTCTTCGATCTCCGAGAGGTCCGTCTCCTCGACCTCCCCCGTGTCGACGATCTCGTAACGTGGCATGCGACCCGACACCACACCCCAACTGAACTAAAAGCTATCTCAGCCGTCGAGCACCGCACGGCGGAGCGCCGGCAGTGCCTCCGTCACGTCGGCGCGGATGTCGACCGCCGCTCGGTCCGCGACGTGCGTCTCGTCGAGATTCACGACGACGAGATCCGCACCGGTGTCGACCGCCAACTCGGGGAGCGACGCGACGGGTTCGACCGTGAGCGAGGAGCCGGCGACGAGGAAGCAGTCGGCCGCGCGCGCCAGCGACCGCGCCTCGCTCAGTCCGTGCGCCGGCAGGCGCTCGCCGAACAGCACCACGTCCGGCTTCAACAGGCCGTCACAGCGGGGACACTGCGGTGCGCCGTCGACATCCCCCGGCCGGACCGCGGCGTGGTGCGGGTCCGCGTCGAATCGGTCGCCGCAGTCCCGGCAGGCGACCCGACCGCCGTTGCCGTGGATCTCGATGACCTCCTCGCTGCCGGCGTCCGCGTGGACGCCGTCGACGTTCTGTGTCACGATGCGGTCGAGCGCGCCCGCGTCTTCCAGCGCCGCGAGCGCTTCGTGCGCGGCGTTCGGCTCGGGACCGTCGTAGACTTCTGCCACGAGCGCGGCGCGGTCCCGCCAGAAGCCGTCCGGGTCGGACCTGAACCGCTGGATGTGGAAGTCGTTCGGGTCGTAGCGGTCCCAGATGCCGCCGTCGCTCCGGAAGTCGGGAATTCCCGAGGCCGTCGACACCCCGGCCCCTGTGAGCGCGACCGCGGTGTCGGCCTCGCGGAGCAGGTCTGCGGCACGCTCGATGTCCTCGTCCATGAGCGCGATACAGGCTCGTCGGACAAAAGCCTCGGAAGCAATCACCCACAGCATCCGCGAGCGAGTGAAACGAGCGAGCGGTTTGGTTCGAGAGACGCCGTCGGCGTCTCTCGTCGTGACGAAAATCGTAGATTTTCGAACACACCGGGCCCGAACGGAGTGAGGGCTCGGGACCAAGGGCCGACCATCGGGAGGCCCGCCGTGTCTTTTTGATGCAGATTTTTGCCCGACCGAGCGCGCCTGCGGCGCGCGAGGGAGGTGCAAAAAGGTGCTAGAACGTCGGGAGGTTCTCCAGCTCGTCGGGGTTCTCGGCGTCCTCGAAGGCGTGGCGGGCGATGACGCGCTTGTGGACCTCGTCGGCCCCGTCGACGATGCGGAACGCGCGCACGGACTCGTGGAAGTCGGCGAGCGGGAGATGCCGGGAAATGCCGGAGCCGCCGGTACACTGGATGGCGAGGTCGATGGCCTCCTGTGTCGTGTTGGCGGCGAACACCTTGCTCATCGAGACGGGGATGCGCGCCTCCCTCTCGGAGGCGATCTGGCGGGCGGCGTGGCGCACCATCGTCCGGACGGCGTGGAGCCGCGTCTCCATCCCCGCGATGTCGAACCGCTGTGACTGCTTCTCCGAGAGCTTCGAGTCGAACGCCTCGCGGTCGTGCATGTACGCCTTCGCGACGTTGAGCGCGCGGGTCGCCATCCCGGTGTAGCGCATACAGTGGGTGAGGCGGGCGGGGCTGAGCCGTTCCTGCGCGTGAGTGAATCCTTCGTTCAGTTCGCCGAGCAGGTTCTCTTCGGGGATGCGAACGTTGTCGTACCGGATCTCCGCGTGGCTGCTGTGGACGACCGACGGGCCGAGATGCGGCGTCGGCTCGACGATTTCGACGCCGGGGTTGTCGGCGTCGACGAGGAACAGCGACGTGCCGTTGTACGGGTGGGCGTCGGGGTCGGTGCGGGCCATGACGATGAGGAAGTCCGCCTCGTCGCCCTGCGTCGTCCACCACTTGTGGCCGTCGATGACCCACTCGTCGCCGTTCTGCGTGGCCTCCGGCCGCGCAGAGCCCGCCGAGCTTTGCTCGGCTCTGTCCTTCTCGGCGCGGGTCTGCATCATCTTCGGGTCCGACCCCGCGCCCGAGCGCGGTTCCGTCATCGAGAAGCCGGAGGAGATGTCGCCGGCCACCAGCGGTTCGAGATACTCCTCCTTCTGCCACTCCGTGCCGACGAGTTCGATGGTGTGCATGTTCCCCTCGTCGGGGGCGTCGACGCGCATCGCGGTCGCGCCGAGCAGCGAGCGGCCGGCTTCCTCGAACAGCGGGAGCACGTCGTCGAAGTCGTAGCCACCCCCGCCGTGTTCTGCGCCGATCTGCGGACAGTAGATGCCGCGCTCGCGCGCCTCGTCGCGTAGCTCCGCGATGACGCCCTCGGGAACCGGCCCGTCGCCGAGATACTCGCGCTCGGTCGGGATGACGCGCTCGTTCATGAACTCGCGGGCCTCAGCCGCGAGTTCCTGTGCCTGCTCGGAGTCGTGATACTCCATACTCACCCCTTCGGGCACACCATTGTAAAACAATCGACCGGATAGCAACCGTAATTCGACGCCAATGACTAAGTGTTCGTACCTCGGACAGAATGTATAGCTAACAATGTTAGTGGAGGCAGCATGACCAGCGACGAGGCGTACTTTCGTCGCATCGTCGATGAGGACCGGTTAGCGGACTATCTGGCGGCGGAACTCGGTCCGGTCGACGAGTACGATGTCCGCCATCATCAGGAGGGCCATTCGAACGAGACGCTGTTCGTCACGTGGGGCGACGCGGAACTCGTCGTTCGCCGCCCCCCGCCGGGCGAGACGGCCGACAAGGCACACGACGTGCTCCGGGAGTATCGCGTCGTCCACGCCCTCCAGGACACCGAGGTTCGCGTCCCCGAGACGGTGCTGGCCTGTGACGACCACGCCGTCCTCGGCTCTGACTTCTACGTCATGCGCCGCGAGGAGGGCGACGTGCTCCGCTACGACGAGCCCGACCGGTTCGCCACGCCGGCGAAGCGCGAGCGGATCGGCTACGAACTCGTCGAGAACCTCGCGCGCGTCCACGAGGTGAATTACGACGCCGTCGGGCTGGAACACGGCGACTTCGGCTATCCGCCGGGCTTCACGGAGCGGCAGGTGGAGCGGTGGACCGAACAGATCGAGTGGGGCTTCGAGGTCACCACCGAGGAGCGCGAGGTGCCGGAGCTGTACGACGTGATGGAGTGGCTGCGGGACAACGTGCCCGAGGATCCGCCGGCCACGCTCGTCCACGGCGACTACAAGCTCGACAACGTGATGTACGGCCCCGGCGAGCGGCCGGAGATCGCCGCGCTCTTCGACTGGGAGATGTCCACGCTCGGCGACCCGTTCACCGATCTCGGCTGGATGCTGCTCTACTGGCACGACGCGAAGGACCCCGAACGGATGGATGCCACCGAGACGCTATCGAAGACGTTCACGACTCGCGAGGGGTATCCGATGCGGCAGGAACTGGTCGCCCGCTACGAGGAACTGACCGGCTTCAGCTACGACAACGACCGCTTCTACCGTGCGCTCGCCGCGTACAAGCTCGCCGGTCTCGGCGAGATGTTCTTCCGCCGCCACTTGGAGGGGAACAGCGACGACGACATGTATCCCCAGATGCGCGAGGGTGTCCCCCTGCTCGCGGAGCGCGCGCTCCGCATCATCAACGGCGGAGAGCCGCTGTAGATTCTCGCCGGGGACGATTCGTCGCCGTCCCGCGTCTCGCCGTGACCTGCCGCGGGGCGAAGCTTTTCCCGTCGGCTGGCGGACCCGCCACGCATGCGCGTCGCAGCCTTCAGCGAACTCGTCGGCCCGCCGGAGGGCGTGGAGCTACTCGAACAGGACGACCCGACGCCCGACGCGGGCGAGGCCATCATCGACGTGGAAGCCTGCTCGCTCAACCGCCACGACCTCTGGATACTGCAGGGCCACAGCGCGATGATCGAGGGGGACGAACTCCCGTTCGTCTCGGGGCTCGACCCCGCAGGCGTAGTGCGGGAGGCTTCCGCCGACGCGCACGTGAGCGAGGGTGATCGCGTCCTCCTGTGTGCCAATCAGGCCTGTGGCGTCTGTGACCGCTGTCGCGAGGGACCGGAGAACCACTGCGAGTCGTTCTCGCTGTATCACGGCGGCTTCGCGGAGCAGGCGGCGGTCGCGGCCGACCGACTCGTCCCGCTGCCGGACGCGCTCTCCTTCGCCGAGGCGACGGCCCTACCGACGGCGTATCTCACCGCGTGGCACATGCTGAAGAAGGCCGACGTGACCGCCGGCGACCGGGTGTTCATTCCCGGAGCGACTGGTGGTGTCGGCCTCGCGGGCGTGCAGTTGGCCGGCGTGCTCGGCGCGACCAGCGTCGGAACGACGACCTCCGAGTCGAAGGCCGAACGTCTCCGCGACTTCGCGGACGAGGTCGTCGTCGGGCGCGACCCCGCTGATCTCGTCGCCGGGGCGGGCGAGAACAGCGCCGACGCCGCGCTCAATCACCTCTCCGGCGAATTCACGAACGTCTGCGGACGCGTCATGCGAACCGGTGGGACGCAGATCGTCTGTGGCCGCACAGCCGGCGAGTCGCTCGATCAGTTGTCAGCGCCGTTTTTCCTCTCCCAGCAGGAGATACTCGGGAGCACGATGGGGACCCAGCCCGAGCTGGCACGGCTCGTCGACCTCGCGGCCGAAGGGGCATTCGACCCCGTCGTCGACCGGACGTACGCGCTCGACGCGACCGGCGAGGCGTTCGCCGACATGGAGACGCGCGACGCGTTCGGAAAGCTCGTCGTCACCCCATAGTAGTAAAGGCGGGGCCACACACGACTCGGTATGGAACCCGTCGCGACAGCGTCGCGGGCGTTGCTCCTCGCGGGGGCAATCGTCTCGGTTGTCGTCTTGATCGCGCTCGTCCGTCCCGGCGGTCGGTGGGGGCGACGGCTCCGGCGTCGGCTCCTGCTCGGCGTCCCGTGGGGAACGCTCCTGACGGTCGCGCTCGTCGTCGGCTTCTATCTGTTCGTGCAGGGGGGACTCGACAGCTGGTATCGGCCGGTCGTCATCCCGTTTCGCGCGTGGTCGTACTTCTATCCGCTCGGCGTGCTCACGGCGGGGCTGGCCCACTCCGGGCCGGGGCATCTGACGGGGAACGTCCTCGGGACGCTCGTGTTCGGGAGCCTCGCGGAGTACGCGTGGAGTCACTTCTCGACGGAGCGTGGCACGCAGTCGTTTACCTCGCTCCGGACGAATCCGTTCGCTCGCGTGCTCGCCGTTCCCGCCGCCGCCGTCGCGCTCGCGGTGCTGACGAGCGCGTTCGCGCTGGGGCCCGTCGTCGGCTTCTCCGGCGTCGTATTCGCCCTCGCCGGCGTGGCCGTCGTCCGGTATCCGGTGACCACGGTCGTCCTGCTCGCGATCAGCGACGTCGTCGGGCTCGTGTTCCGGTCGCTCCGCAATCCCGTCATCGAGGCGTCCGGCTCCGTCGGCTACTCGACGCCGTGGTGGTCGAACATCGCGATTCAGGGGCACGCGCTCGGTGTCCTCGCAGGGTTCGCCACTGCCGTCGTCCTCTTTCGCGCTCGCGGGGCGTTGCCGTCGCCGAGCCGGGTCTGGCTCGGCGTCGCCGCCTACGCCGTCTCACGGGGGCTGTGGGCCGTCTATCTCTTCGAGGGCGGCGACAGCTTCGTCCTCTATCGGGCCGCGGGGCTCGGACTCGTGTTCCTGCTCGCGGCGCTCGTGACGGTCGCCGCAGCGGCATCGCCCCGCGCGCTGGTCGCGCGCATCGACCTCTCGCGCCGTGAGGCGGCCGTCGGCCTGCTCGTGGCCGTCTTCCTCGCGGTCGCGGCCGTCGCCGTGCCGTACAATCTCTTACTCGTCGGCGACACCGCTCCCGAGACGGGGAGCGTCGAGGTGCACGATTACACCGTGTTCTACGCGGAGGACGTACAGGACGAGTACGTCGCGGCCTACGACCTCCCCTTCTACAACGCCTCCGGCGTGACGACGAGCGGCGTCGTCGTCGCCAGTGCCGACCGACAGGTGTGGTGGACAGTCGCGCCGACGGACCGACTCGCGTTCGCCGGCGAGCAGCGCGTCCGTCTCGGCGGCGTCGGGTGGCGGAGCACCGTCGTCGCGAACCGGACCGGCTGGAACGTCGTCGGCAACGGCACCGTCTACGCGGTTCGGCTACGCCACGACGGGAACGAGACGCTCGCGTACACCGCCGGCTCGGCTCGCGCCGAGCCAACTATCGCCGGTCGGAACGTCACGCTGTCCACGACTGCCGGCTACTTCACCGTCGCCGTCTCACGTGACAACGAGACGCTCGACCGTGCGCCGATTCCGGCGCGAAACGAGACGGTGACGATCGGCGGCATCGAACTGCAAAACGAGGACGGACGGCTGTTCGCGGTGCGCAACGGAACCCGGGTCCGAGTCGCGAAGCGGGAGTCCTATCGCTGATCCCAGACGGTGCGAAACACCTCGACGTCGACCGTCTGCGCCTCGTTGTCGTGGTGGTCGAACTGCCGGGGGAGATCGAACTCCGCGGCGAAGGCGTGCGTCACCTCGCCGCCGGCGTCGGCGGCGAACGACTCCGCGAAGTCGCGACTCCCCTCGTTGTGGACGGAGTACGAGACGCGCGCAATCTCGGCCGCGGTGTCGAGGAACGCCCGGTCGGCGTGCTCGTTGCCGTCCTGCGCACCGAAGGGGGGATTCATGAGAACGGTCGCGTCGTCGAGGGCGAGCGGCAGGTCGGTGGCGTCGCCGCGTACCCAGTCGACATCCGCGCGAGCGGCGACCCGCCGCTCGTTCTCGCCGGCAGTGGCGAGCGGCGCGGGGTCGATTTCGACGCCTACGACTCGGTTCGGTCCGCGGAGCGCGGCCCCGAGCGCGAGCATCCCCGTGCCACAACCCAGATCGACGACCGTGCTGTCCTCGATGTCGTCGTTCAGGTCGGCGACGTGGACGATGTGCGCCGCGAGGCCCGGCGGCGTGTTGTACTGTTCGAGCGGCGCACGTGGCTCCTCGAAGCCGGCGACGACGCCCAACTCCCCCGCGAGGCGACGGCGAGATGTCACGCGACGCCACCACCCTCGAACGCTGCCACGATCACACTCTGGATACCCAAGGCGAATACTAATATATTTTCGTATGCGTGATAAGAATCAGACGGCCGACCGTCGTCTCGGTAGAACCGCGCGCCGGCGGGAGCATTAAGACCGGTCGCGGGGAAGGAGTTGTATGGACTGTCCGCGGTGTGGAGAGTCGCTCGTCGTCTACGCGTCAGACGACCAGCGCGCGCTGCGGTGTGACGCCTGCGGCTACGCGGGGATCAAGGTGGATCACAGCGTTGAGCGTCGCGACGGGGAGACGTGGGCGGAGGCGCTCCGGCGGTTCGCCGCGGCGCAGGGAGCCGACGGCGAGTAGCTCAGTCCTCGGCCTCGGCGCTGGCGTCCGACTCCGCCTGCTGGCCCTCCTCGGAGCGGGCGGCGACGAGCGCGCCACGCGCCACGGAGTAGAGCGGGTCGTCGACCTTCGAGACGCTGGAGATGTTGAACGGGATGTCCGCCTGTTCGAACCGCTCCTCGAACAGTCCCTCGAAGCCGGTCGGGGAGGCGGTGCCGCCGGTGACGACGACGGGCACGTCGAGACCCTCCTCGACGTCCTCCTCGTTGACCTCCTCGCTGATCTTCGAGATGACGTAATCGAGCAGGTTGTCGTAGTAGATGGAGAGTGCGCCCTCGACGCCGCCGGCGTCGGTGGTGAAGTCGAGGCGGAAGTCGTCTTCCTTGATCGAGGTGACCTTGTCGACGGTTTCGCCGGTGGCGGTCGCGGTCTGACTGTCCACCCAGTCGCCGCCGCGAGCGACGGAGAACGTCATCACGGGCACCGCGTAGTAGGAGAGACAGACGTTCGTCATCCCGGCACCGAAGGAGATGCCGAGGCCGGTGAAGTTCGAGTCGGCGAGTTCCGAGTAGATGACGGCCATCCCCTCGTTGATCGGCTCGGGGTCGTAGCCCATGTCGCTCAGGAACGACTCCAGCGTCTTCTGGTGGTACAGCGTCGAGAGGTCGGAGTCGATGGGGTCGGCGGGCGTGGAGTAGTAGACGCGCTCGCCCGCCGGTTCCGGCTCGCCGAGCACCTGCTCGATAATGAGTTTGATCATCGGGATGGCCGACTGTTCCTCTGAGGAGAGGATACCCTGCTTCATCGGTCGGCGCGTCTCCTGATTGAAGATGTTCGCGAAGTTGAGCGCGTCGTCGCCGACGACGTACACCTGATCACCCTTCCGGATGTGGAGGACATCCGACCGCGAGAGCATCTGCTCTGCCATGTCGGAGTAGTCGATTTCGACGAAGGAGTTCCGCTGCTGTACGAACAGCGTGTCCGACCCCTCCTGCTTGGCCGACACGATGTTCATCGTACCGATGTCGATGCCGCGTGCCATACTCCGAGGCGGGGGGCGCAGGTATTAAATCCACCTCACCGTGGCGTCCGTCGGGCGTCACTCGATCCCGAGCCGGTCCTTGAGCTTCCCGACGACGCCCTCCTCCTGCTTTCGCTGTTGCTCCTCGTGTGCCTGCTGTTCGCGCAACTCGGCGAGCGCCGCCGCCTGATCGTCGGTCGTTCCCTCCGACCGCTCCGCCTCGGGGTCCGCGCCGCGCATCGCGTTGAGTCCCTCAACCGCGGCGTCGACACTCGACGACGACGACCGCGTCTGGGTGGCGCTGTCCGGGTCGAAGCCGGAGGTGTCCACGTCGTCGACCTCGCCCGTGTCCACCGAGAGCCGGCGGCTCACGTCCGTCTTCTCGACGCCGCCCCACGAGATGTCGGCGTCTTCCATCGCCTCCTCGTAGTCGCGTTGCGCCTGCTCGGCCACCGCCTCCTCGTCGAGCGCGGAACCGGCCGTCCCGTCGGTGGCCGCGCTACCGCTTCCATCGCCCGTCTCTGCCTCCGCCGCGTCCCCTGCGGGCACGCCCTGCGTGCGTTCGACATGGTATGAGACGAGTGCCGCGCCGGTGGCCGAGACGACGGTCACCAAGCCGACGGCGTAGACGACCACCCCCTGAAACGAGAAGTCCCGTCCGGCCGTCACGTTCCACTGACTCGGATACACGGAGACGAAGAACGCCGCGGCAGCGAGGGTGATCGCCGCGCCGACGCCCGCGGCGTAGGAGGCCCGCCGGTCGACCGGGAGCAGGACGGTGACGCCGAGCAGCAGTATCGGCAGTCCGAGCGCCCCGACGACGAACGCCAGTTCGCGGAGCGCCCACAGCGGCCCGTCGCTCGCGACGGCGCGCTCGACGCCGAACAGGAGCAGGCCCACGATACCGAGCGCGATCCCGCCGATGAACAGCGTGAAGCCCAGATACACGTCGAGATCCCGTTCCGGCTCCCCGAGATAGCGCCGGTATATCTCGTCTGCGCGTGCGTTAAGATCCGCCATGCGACTCAATTGCTACCGAGGGATAATAGCGGTTTGGTGGCGTCGGACGGTCGGCTGACGCCGTTGTGAACAGGCCGCCCTCGCTCCGCACGCGAGCGGGTGGGCCACGCTCCCGCTTCGACTGTGCCCGAAGCCATCCCTCGTGCTGATGCTTTGGCTCCAGAACATCGTCACAGCCGCTATGCGTCATGTGATTTGTACGTGGCTGGTTGCACCCACTAAGATACATCGCTAATCACTCTCAAGATATAGAATATGAGGCTATTCGATATGCCGACCAACCGAGTGCCCCTATGCACAGGTGAATTAGGATTCTGAGGATCAAAAAAGAGTTGTACCCCGATTTGTTGTACCCTTGGCTGTAGTAATCTGCCGTTAATTACTCAAAAGTGTTTATAATTGATACGTCGAAAGTAATAATACTAACCGGTTGTGTGACCATGTCATGGGAAACGAAAACAACTCCCACACCAAGAACAGTAGGCGAGCATTTCTGAAACGAACGGGCCTGAGTGCCACACTCGTGGGATTCGTAGGCTCTGCATCGGCCACCGAGTATGTCGAAATAGTGACCCACGTTCAGGGGGACCAACCAAAGTTCACTAAAGAGGTCCCGAAATCTTGGGTCGACCATCACGAAGCAGCCAAGCAAGCGAAAGAAACTCTCAGAAACAAATACTTTAATACTGAGGGATTTAGTCGGGTTTCCGTTGGGCCGTTCGATCACTACTTCGGGGGAAAGCGCGGTTTTGCGGTCTACGTCGGGATCACGAGTAGTGACTTGGCCGACCAGCTCCCATCCAATGTCAATGGGGTTCCTGTCGTTACAGAGGAGTACGAAGAGCCAACCAACCTATCAGCCTGTTACAATGATATAAATAAAGACGATGTCCCCGGTGGAATCATTTTTGATGGAACTGGGACATCCGGCTCGCAGTTCTACATAGATACCGACGGTGACGGCAGTTACGAACAATATCTAATGACTGCTGCCCACGTCACCGGCGACGAATGTTATGATCAGACTGGAACAGATGTCACGCAGAAGGACGACACGTGGGGGTACGATTATCCAGCAGTCGTCCAGTACGGATACGGTGGTGTGCGATCCTTACTACGGGTATAGCGTGACAAACGAAATTCGAGAGCAAGACGGTTCAACTAAATTTGTCGTCGGGTCTGTTAGCGAGAGCGGTTTAGCTGATATTATCTCATCCAGTACGGAAACTGTTAGAAAGACAGGAATTGCTCTAGGAACGAACTATGCTGGTGTTATCCGCAAGGATGTCTCTGATGGCTTCTCCTCATGTGTCGATTATAACCACGAAGGAGTTAGAGTGGAAAATAACGGGGCACCGGGAGACTCTGGTGGCCCTATTTATGACGTTCAAGATGGGGATGCCTACATCGTCTCATTCACATCAAAGGGCGAAGACCCAACAGATAGCTACGATTGCGACGGGGCTCAGATTTATGATAAAGTTGTCGGCCCCTCCGCACACAATCTGAAAGATACCTATAACGGGGTATTTACTGCCCCCGTCGGCTGATCGTAACGTGATCTTTCGGAAGTTCAAATACGCGTTTTATGATTCCACATGATTATGATTACTGACAATCAAATGCTCAATATGAACCGACGCCAGCTCTGTGGCGGCATCTGTGCGGGAGCCGCCATCTTAGTGGCGGGCTGTACGGGAACGAATGGCGGCCAAGATCCGTCCTCGGAGACGGATACAGAGTCGGAGCCGACACCTCCATCCGGAGATGTTCAGCGGCGCGTCACTCTCGCTGAACAGGATAGTGCCCCTGACCAAACGGCCATCGAGCTGACTGCGGAAGTCACTCAGCCTTGGATTACAACTGAGAAGACTGCTCTCGTCCGTATCTCGACTACAAATCGCGGCTCTGAGCGAGCCCTTTCAGTCGGAGAGAGTCGATGCGCGATATTCAATCGCAATCAAAAAGGCAGTGATAAGCCGGCCGGCCTGTGGTTGCACCGACAACCTGAAGAAACGCCTACACGGGTAAACAACAAGTGGGTTGCAGACAAGCCCGCCGGCGAAGCTCGAGGACAGGCGTTGTACTACTGCCCCCCACGGACCTACGAATCAGGAGAAACGGTGTCGACCACGTATCAGGTGTGGCACGATTACCGAGAAGACGGCTACCTTGACCCCGGAGAGTATCGGTGGGAGCAGGGAATCAAAGTGTGGGATGACCCAGAAGCGGATGGAAGCCCGGACCCCGGCGAGAAGTTTAGCTGGGGATTCACCCTTCGCGTCAGTGAAGGGTAGGCCCTGAGCGGCAGGTAAGGTTACCTGTCGAGAGTGTGGCAGGCTCCCTTCATACTGGTGACCGCGTACGCACTTCATTCTATCGTCTGTGTGAGTAAGAAACGATTCGGCAGTTCAGCGGCTAAATACCATATTCTGTAGGGCGGATTATTGAATCTCTAAGTACCAGTGAGGCTTCTGCCGGCTGTGAGAAGCGCCGATGAGCGGCACGAAGGCGATGATCCCTCTTTGAAAGGGCACGAGGATTCCGTGGCTGTAACAATCCCAGACGAGAATGAATAAGAGTCAATAGTGCCACGGGAACAGCGTTAGTCATGTAGTCATTCGCCTACACAACTAAGTGGGCGGGGCCGTTAGCATGGGGTGTAGAACGATGTCCGAACAAGTCCACATCCGCGTTGGCGAGGGGCGGAAAGAGAAGTGGAACGCCCACGCCACGGAGGACCACGCGGACAAGTACGGAAGCGTCTCGAAACTAATCAGACACGCCGTAGAGCGCCAGATTGAGATGGACACGGGCGACACGCCCGTGGGACCGTCCGAGGGCGCTCAAACGGTCGAACCGAACGGGCGGATTGACGACATTCTCACGGGCGTGGAGGACAACGGGAGTGCGCTTGAGGAGATTCAGAACCGCTTGGCGCGGCTCCACGACGACGTGGTTTCTGGCGGAATGCCCGAACCCGAAGTGGTGTTCTCGGAGGTGTATGGTGCGGTCCCTGCGGTCGAAGATAGTTTCTCGGAAGCCGATGAGGCGGCTATCGCCAGGGAGTTCGGGGCGACCGCGGCGGAGATAGCCGACGACACGGACATGACCGTAGAGGAGGTGTCTCGCGCCCTCATTCAACTCCACTACGAGTACGACGACGTGGCCATGCTCATGACCCGCGAGTTCGACAGTCCGCGGTACTGGCGGGAGGGTGAGTGAGCATGAGCGTCACGGACTCGGGAGCGGACCCTATTGAGGAGTTCCGCCAGCGGTACGTGGAGAAAGGGCGCGACCACCCCGACCGCGACGTAGAGGCGGTTCGGGGTACTGCGGAGGCTCACGCCCGTTACCTCCGCCTATTCCGAACGTGGCTTCAAGAGCGTGACAAGGGCCTCTACGACGACATGAGCGTTCGGGAAATTCGCCAGTTCCGCTATTGGCTCAAGGACGAACACGACTACTCCGACGGGACCGTTCGGAACATCACGGGGTCCGTGAGCCAGTTCTTCCAGGTACAACGCCCCGACGAGCCGAACCCCGTTGAAGCGTGGTCCGAGGAGAGTGAGGCGGGGGTGTGGTCGTACACGACGGAGAAAGAGCATGAGGAGCGCGAACAGGTGTTCTACCTCGAAAAGGACCAGGTGGAGGACCTAATTGAACACGCGCCCGACCCGACCTTTCGCTCGAAGTTGATACTCCGTCTGTTGGTATCAACTGGGATTCGGCGCTCGGAGTTAGTGACGCTCCGATGTGACGACGTGTACCCCGAGGAGCGGCGAATCAACATCTACGAGAAAAAGACCAACGACTACCGTCCTGTGGGGTTCCGCTCGGAGAAACTGGCGCGGGACCTTCGGATGTGGTTAGACCACCGTCGCCAGCGGGAATACGGCGCGGAGGACTCGGAGTACCTATTCCCGCCAGGGAACGCGGGAGCCGAGAAGGCCCACCTATCTGCGGCGACCGTCGGCGCGACCGTTCGGAAAGCCGCGGACGCCGCAGGGATTCAAGAGTCCTACACGACGGACGCTAACGGGCGTGTTCGCCACAAGGTGACGCCTCATACTCTCCGCGCCACGTTCGCCGTACACGCGGCGAAAGCGGGCGTCTCCGCCCCTATCGTACAAGAGGCGCTTGGACACCACGACTTGAGTATCACGTCAATCTACACGGACCTTGCGAGCGGGGACGCCGCGGACGTGATTCGGACGGACGGACCCTCTTTCTGACTTAGTACGTTCCTTCGACCACTTCCCGAACCGTGAGCGGGCGGTCGGGCGTCATGTCTCCGATGGACAGTCCTACCGCTTTGAGGAACTCCACCCCTTCACCGTGGGGGAGCGTCAGAACGTCGTCGCTCGGGTGATACCGCCGTCGCATGGTCGAGTCGGGCTTGGCGTAACCCTCACCCTCATGCTCCGCCGTCGTCACGCCCATGCGACGGAGTAGACGGCGGAGGTGGTCGCCCGATACGTCGAAGCCCCGAACGTCAAGATGGAGCGACCCAAGCGGAAGCCCCCGCCAGACGCCCGCCTCACGCGCCAGCAGACGCCCCGTGAACGGGTGTAGGCGCGTCACGTCCGTGGGGTCGTCGTACTCCCCGAGCGCGGGGTGTGGAACCGTAGAGACGGCCCACACGTCGTCACACTCCGCGGGGTCGAACTCGTAACCCTCGAAGCGGTCATTCAGACGCGCCGCCACGTCGTCAGCGGACTTGGCCCGCCGTGGTTCGTTCGCCAACCACCCGAGTTCGTCCGCGACCCTCCTAATCGCGGATTCTGCGGTCGAATACACTTCGAGACATGGGTAGGCGCGGTCGTCGCGGACGGTGACGCCCGACAGTACCAGGAACTCCACGACGGCGCGTTGGCGGTCGGACAGTTCGGGGCGGTGACTCGGGCGGTGGTGAAAGTGCATCCCGAGCCGTTCAAACTCTCGTCCGCAGGAAGGGCATTCAGTCATCTTTTCAACGAGGTGTCGGGTGAATCGCCCCGAGAAGTGGGGTTCTGAGTCGTTTCGGACCCCAGTCGCCACACATTCGTGGGCATTCGGAACTCACGTCCCGAGTCCCACGGCGACGGAAACCGTAGCCGCGTCGCTCGTTCCAGAACTCTCCGTATAGGTTCGTACATCGGAAATCACCGTTTCGAGGACCAACGCCCGTATTGAATGGGGCGTATCAATTTTTCAAGGTGGTGGACAGACGAATCCCGTTGAGACTTTTCACGGGACTGTCCCGCTCCCTCACTCCCCTCATAGTCTATACGTGAATGGTACATACATAAAGGGGTGAACGGTGGCGAGCAACGACGCCCGAACGACGAGCGGGATTAATAATCTCGGTTGCTTCATTAACACCCTTAAATACCTCACTTGTGACTGTGTTCTAAGTGAGAGACTGTAGTCGGTGGCGACCACACCCGAGTGACGAGATTCGACCGCGTTGGTCCGTGAATCATTCGTGACTACGGTTTAGGTGAGACGGTGGTCGGTGGCGACCACAGTCTTGACTCGAAAATTATGGCACGAAACAAACGCATTCGACTGTCCGACGACGAAAAAGCACTACTCCGCGACGTTCGTCGCCGTCACTTCGGTGGCGATGAGACGCCTTACGGCTACGTCGTGGCGGAACTCGCCCGCTTCTACGAAAGTGAAACGCGAACGAACAACCTCGACATCTGACCATGCCCGTTGACGAGACTTGTGAGCACCCCGAGTGTCCCGTTGTCCTTCCGTCGTTCCCTGACGAGAAGGGCGATTACTACTGTCGTCGCCACTACGACGGCGACCCCCAGTTTCGCCACATCCCCGACGAGTTCGAGGACTACCGCCAAGAGAAAGTTCAGGAATACGACCAATGAGTGACGACGCCGAACTGTTTGCAACGACGTACCGCGACCCCGACGAGGGCGACGTAATCGAACTCCCCGACGGCGCGACGACGGCGGTGGAGCGTGTTGGCGACGTTGAGATTGGACTTCCGACGCTCGCGGTCGAAGTTGTCGGGACTGGCGAGCGCGCCCAGTACGTCATTCTCCGCAACGACGCGGACGGCGACGTGTGCATCCCCGACGGGTCGAACGTTCTCGGGGTTGACGGTTGGACAGATTCGGTCTACTTCGCGGTCCCAACGGAGGTGTACGAATGATGTTCGACCACGACGCGCTCGAAGCCGCTCGGGACCGCCTTCCCGACCCCGCAGAGGACCGTCCCGCGGAGGTTGACGACGCGCTCGAAACAGGCGAACGTATCGGTTTCGGGGAAGGTGAACCGCTGGCGAACGTGGGATACGACGAGTATCCCGACGACGTTCTTCACCCGAGCGCGGGTGACGTTCTCCGCGTCGTAGCGAACCACGAACTCGTCACGGAACACCAAGACGTAGCCGACGAACTGGGAACGTCTGTCTCGCGGGCGGAGAAAGCCGCGGAACACCACGGGGTCGAACTCCCTTCGGGCGGTTCCTTTGAGGTGGAAACCGCGACAGGAACCATTGATGTTCCGCTGGCGGATGGCCCCGTTCACCTTGACGACTGTACCGATGACCCCGCGGATGACCACCGTCTGATGCATCACCTCACCGTCATCTGCGGCATGGGCGTCGCGGAGGTGGTGGCGTTCCTTGAACGCGCCGTCAACGACGCCCGTGGGGGTGATGCGCGGTACAGCGTGAGGGAGGGCGACGTGAAAGACACGCTCCGTGAGATGAATCTGATGAACGGGGCGACAACCGCCCAACGGGAGCGGGAGCGTCGTCGCCGTGGTCCCGAAGCCGACGAACTGAACCGCGGGCGTCACACCACGACGACGGTCACGCCTGAGTTCTTCGAGGAATAGCGAACCACTACCGAGGTATCAGAAAACACAAGAGAAGTTACGACCCCCGACGACCGAGCCGAGAACCGCACTCTTAACCCATCTAAATGTAGGTTCTTCAACTACTTGAACGTGTTGTCGGGGTCGTTTTGTGACCCCAAATGAGCACCACAGCACACCACGACAGAAGCACAGCGACGCGAATGTGTCCCGAGTGTGACGGGCGCGTTCGTAGAGACAACACGACGAACGACCGATACTGCAAGGACTGTGGACTCGTCGTTGGCGAACGACTTGACCGCGACGTGACGAGCGCGTCGCCGTTCCGTTCTCGCGCCGTTGATGTTCTCCCCCGTGAGATTGACGAGTCACGGGGCGAACAGCGGGACCTTGAAACGGCGGACTCCGCAAAGACGGGCGAGCAAAGCGGTCGCCCGCTCGGAACGCAAATCGCCAAGCGGGACGTTGACTCAAAGCGATGGGAACGCCTACGGAAGCGCGACGAGTCCGTTCTGACGTTCGACCCTGAGCGGTACGAGCGTGAGGGCGACGAGTACCTGAAACGCCACGACGGCGCAGGCGTGGAAACGAACGGCGACGACCGCATTCGGTCAATGTCGCTACTTGGGGCGGTTGACGCCCTCGCCAGTTCCGTCGGCGCGACGGGGCGGACCCGAGAACGGGCGCGGTCGCTCGTGTCGGAACTCTCCACAGACGAGACGAACGGGCGACAGTACGAGGCGGTCGCGCTCGGGGCGCTCGTAGTCGCCCACGACGAGCACATAGCCGAGCGAATCCGTAGAATTAGCGCCCACGACGACGAGATTCAGCAGATACAGAACGCGCTTGAACGCGCACAGTCGCCCGCCAAGCGGTTCCGCGTTCTGGAAAACCTCACCGCCGTGGCGAACGACGACCGCGTTCAACGACTCACAGCGAACCGTCTCGCGGAGCGTGAGGCGGTCGGGGCGGTCGCAGAACGGCGCGGGTTCGACGTTGCGAACGTCATTGCGGGCGTGTCATGGGAATGACGTATTCCGACGCGGACCACCCGTACAATTGTCGGGTCCCCGACGACGAGATTCGCTGTCTCTTGGTCGAACTCGAAAAGCCGTGGCGGTCGAAGCGCGTTCTGCGGTACTTCCATGAGGAGCGCCAGTATTCGACCCGAGAAATCGCCCGTCTGTTCAACGTCGCCCGCCAGACGCTACAAGACGTTGTGCGACCGATAGAGAGTTTCGAGTTCACCCCGAAGTACGGGCGGTCGTACAAAGTTGACGACGAACAGCGGACGCTTGGCGACTTCGCGGAGGAACACGACGACCCAAGCGGATTGGCGGAGTTCATCTAACCCCTGTAGCCTCTACACCCCTTTATGTAGGTACCATTCACGTATAGACTATGTGGGGAAGTGAGGGAGCGGGAGAACCCACGTGAGGAGCGCCAACGGGATTCGTCTGTCGTTCGTGACGGGCGGAGCGAACTGGTTTTCTGTGGCGGAATGTCCGTTGATTGATAGTACGCCCGTCTTTCTCATGGGCGTGGGGCGGGCTTCGGACGTTTTTCGTGTATCAAAAATCAGATAGCCACGGCTCTACGGTCGTTGAATCCCGCGCCAGAATGGGGCGGCGCGGGTCCGAGCACCAAGGTGACAAAGTGGAACAGCACCGAAACGCACCACGACAGCGACGATGAGGGGCGGATAGCCCCCGAAACCATGACCGACGATGTGGCGGAACGGTCATCGGGCGCGCACCCTCGGGTTCCATCGGCATGACGTGAAAGGTTCTTTAAAAAGGGCGGAAACTCGGGTTCTCTCGCGGGTCACAACGATATGGGACCCAAGACGACGGTAGGGACCTGCGGACAGTTTTACCGTCGCGTATGTGGGGGCGACCCACCACGTTCCAAGGAGCGAAGCCACCGCGCCCACTTCGGCCCGAGCCATACGTAGCCGACTGGAAGGAACGCCAGGAACGTTGCAACCGCGACCGCCGTGGCGAGTGACATGATTACATTCTGTATTGGTGATGTTTGAACTTAAAGCCAGAGGGTGGGGGTCGCCAGCAAACCTCATCGCATCGCGGACGCGTACCCACCACCCCACCCTGTCCGTGTGGAACCGCGGGCACGCTATTTTTCATATGGGGGGAGTCGCGGAAACTACAGAGTTATCAGAACGCCCGAGAAGTTCCGCGCTCACTCGGCGTGTTCACCGTTCAACGCGGGCCGATTGTGTAGGCGAATGACTACACGACTTTAGTAGTGCCACGGGAACTCCGAGAAATCCGGTTCGCGCCCCTCGTTGAACGCGTCGCGTCCCTCCTTCGCCTCGTCGGTCATGTAGCCGAGCCGCGTTGCCTCGCCGGCGAACACCTGCTGGCCGACGAGTCCGTCGGTGTCGAGATTGAACGCGTACTTCAACATTCGCATGGCCGTCGGCGACTTGTCGAGCATCTCCTCGGCCCACTCCAGCGCGCGCGCCTCCAGTTGTTCGTGGGGCACGGCTTCGTTGACCATCCCCATCTCCGCTGCCTCCTCGGCGTCGTAGGTCTTCCCGAGGAAGAACACCTCGCGAGCCTTTTTCTGGCCGATCTGGTGGGCGAGATACGCCGAACCGAAGCCGGCGTCGAAGCTCGCCACGTCCGGGTCCGTCTGAAGGAACTTCGCGTGCTCGGCGCTGGCGAGCGTCATGTCACAGACGACGTGTAGCGAGTGGCCGCCGCCGACCGCCCAGCCGGGAACCACGGCGACGACCGGCTTCGGGATGTGGCGAATCTGCCGCTGAACCTCGAGGATGTGGAGTCGTGGAGCAGCGTGTTCACCGCTGCCGGCCGCTCCGCCGGTGGCGTGCTCGCCCGAACCGCTCGTGCCGGAGTCCGTCGCGTCGGCTCGCGGATCGCGCTGCTCTCCGCTCGCCCGTTCCGAGGGCGCACTGCGTTCGCCCTCGCTGTACTCGTAGCCCGCGTCCCCGCGGATGCGCTGGTCGCCGCCCGAACAGAACGCCCAGCCGCCGTCCTTCGGCGACGGGCCGTTGCCGGTGAGGAGTACGCAGCCGACGTCGGTCTGGCGCTTGGCGTGATCGAGCGCGGCCGAGAGTTCGTCGACCGTCTCCGGGCGGAAGGCGTTGCGCACCTCGGGCCGGTCGAACGCGATGCGGACGGCACCCACCTCGCGTGCGCGGTGATACGTCAGGTCTCGAAAGTCGGTGTCGTCGACCGGCTCCCACGCGTCCGGGTCGAAGAGTTCGGATACCATACTCACACTGCGCGCCGCCGGCGCAAAAACCGGGCGGTCGCGGGCACTCCCGCGCTCAGAGCGTGACGTCGAGTTCCTGCTCGATTCGCTCCTGTAGCTCCTCGCGGACGGCGTGGCTCTCGGCGGGGTCGAACCCCACCTCGATCACCTGCGTGCCGTCGCGTGCGACGCTCGCCGTGAACGCCCCGCGGAACCACTCGCGTGTGCTCGTCCGCGAGAACTCCACGCCGTGGAGGTCGCCCGTCGGCTCGAAGTCGAGGCCGTGTGGCGTCCGGAAGTAGCCCTCGAACGTCTCGTGGTCCTCGATGGGGAGGAGACGGAAGATGCCGCCGCCGTCGTTGTTGACGAGCACGACCGTCGCGTCGAGGTCGAACCGGTCGGCCGCGAGCAGGCCGTTGGTGTCGTGGAAGTACGCGAGGTCGCCCGTCACGAGCACGAGCGGGTCGTCGGTAGCACTACCAGCCCCGAGCGCGGTCGAGGTGATACCGTCGATGCCCGACGCGCCCCGGTTGCCGAGCACGGTGAGGTCGGCCGCCCGCGGGCGGGCGAACCGGTCGAGGTCGCGCACCGGCATCGAGTTAGAGACGAACAGCGTCGCCGGGTCCGGCGCGAGCGCGACGACATCCTGGAGGACGGTCCCCTCGAAGAAGCGGTCCTCGCCCGCGACGAGGTTCCAGTAGTCGCGCTCTACATCCGCGAGCAGGTCGGCGTACGCAGTATCTCCGCCCTCGACTCGGCCGGCGAGCGCGCTCGCGAGGTGTGTCGGGTCGGCGACGAGCGTGTCCGTCGCGGTGAACTCGGCCTCGCGCCATCTGCCCGCCGGGTCGACGAGGAACTGCCGCGGGGCCGCGTCCGGGTCGTCAAGCACCGTCGCCGCGAGCGCCTTCCGCGTCGGCTTTGAGGTGGGCGACGCGCCGAAGCGGACAACCACGTCCGGCGTCGGCAGGTCGTCCTTCAGCGCCGGGGCCCACGAGTCGTAGCCGCCGAGGACCGTCGCCGTCTCGACGTGGCTCCCGAATCGAATCCCAGAGAGCGGGTCGGCCAGCACGGGAAAGCCCGTGGCCGTGGCGAGACCGAGGAGCGCGTCTCTGTCCGGCGTCGGCGCGGTGGCCGGACCGCAGACGATGAGGCCGCGCTCCGCGCCGTCGATGGCATCGACGACAGCGGCACGGTCAGCCGCGGCGAGCGTGGGTCGACCCTGCGTCGTTCGGACGAACGGCCCGTCGCGACCGTGAGCCGCGAGCGGGTGGTCGCCGGCCCACCCGTCGGGCACGTCGTCCGTCTCGACTGTCGGCTCCAGGGGCTTGCGGAACGGGACGTTCAGGTGGACCGGGCCGGGGCGGGTCGCCTCGCTCGTCGCGACGGCCCGCGCGACGGCCGTGCGGAGCGCCCGGAGCTTCCGGTCGGCGACCTCCGGCTCCGGGAGCGTGCGGTCGTGACGAATCGCGTCGCCGAAGATGCCCTGCTGGTCGACCGTCTGATTCGCGCCGCTATCGGTGAGTTCCGGCGGGCGGTCGGCGGTGAGCAGCAGCATCGGCACGCGCGCTCGCCCGGCCTCCACGACTGCGGGGTGGTAGTTCGCTACCGCGGTGCCGGAGGTACAGACGAGCGGCGTCGGCCGGCCGGTTCGCTCGGCACGCCCGAGCGCGAAGAACGCGGCCGACCGCTCGTCGAGGTGCGTGAACGTCTCGATGTCCTCGTGTTCGGCGAAGGCGACCGTCAGCGGCGTGGAACGGGATCCGGGTGAGAGTACCGCCGCCTCGACGTCCGATTTCGCGAGTTCGTCGACGATAGTTCGCCCCCACAGCGTGTTGACGTTCGGGACGGTCATTCGAGTTCGTCGAGCATCGGCCGGTACTTCAGTTGCACCTCGTCCCACTCGGCGTCGGGGTCGGAGTCGTCGACAATGCCGACGCCGGCGAACAGCGTCGCCGTGTCGCCGTCGGCGACGGCCGACCGGAGCGCGACGGCGAAGGAGCCGTAGCCCGCGGCGTCGAACCAGCCGACCGGCGTGGCGTACCAGCCGCGGTCGAACGGCTCCGTCTCGCGGATCGTCTCCAGCGCGCGCTCGGGGGGGAGGCCGCCGACCGCTGGCGTCGGGTGGAGCGCCTCCACCAGCGTCAATACGTGTTCGTCCTCCGCGAGCTCGGCCGTGATCGGCGTTTCGAGGTGCTGGACGGCCGCGAGCCGCCGGATCGAGCGCACGCCCGTCGAGACGGAGGCGGCGTACGGCTCCAGCTGGTCGCGGATCGCGTCCGCGACGATCTCGTGTTCGTGGACGTTCTTCTCGTCGTCCATCAGCTCGCGGGCGAGCCACTCGTCCTCGGCCGGGGTGTCGCCGCGCCCGGTCGTGCCGGCGAGCGCGCCCGTCGAGACGGTTCGCCCGTGCAGGTCGACGAGGCGCTCGGGCGTCGCGCCGAAGAAGGAGGGCGCGTCGGCACCCGCCGCTGCGGGTTCGACGAGGAAGCGGTAGCAGTCCGGATACGTGTCGGCGAGGCCGGCGAGCGCGTCGGCAGCGCGGAGCGGGCGGTCGAGTTCGACCCGCAGCGCCTGCGCGAGCACGACCTTCTGGAGTTCGCCCGCTTCGATGCGGTCGGTCGCGTCGGTGACGGACTCGCGCCACGCGTCGCGACTCGTCGTCCGCGTCCGGTCGACGACGGTCGTCTGGTGTGCGGGCCCGGGATCCGAGAGGTCAGACACCTCCTCGACGGCGGCGTCGAGTGCGTGTTCGACCGACTCGGGCGTCGCGTCCGGGCCGACGGCGTTGACAGTGAGCCACGCGCCGTCGTCGGTGTACGTCACCTGCCGGCGCGGGAGGACGAACTGCGCGCCCGCGAAGCCGTCCCACGGCGGGTCGCCTGCGTGGTCGTCGTGAAAGGCGAAGCCGCCGAACAGCCGTGGCCGCGCCGCCTCGGTGCCGGCGTGGACGTTGCCGTGGTCGAACAGCGACTCGCCGGCCTCGCGGACGGCCTCGAAGCGGTCGCTTCGCGTCGCCGTCAACACCGCCGCCGCGCCCGACCCGACGACCGTCGGTTCGCCCGGCGCGCTCCAGAACGTGCGCGGGGCGTCCGCCGCCGACAGGACCCCGCGAGCAGACGGGGCCGTGAGCCGCGTGGCTCGCGAGATTATGCCGGTCGACGCTGCCTCGCCGAGCGGTTCCATCGTCAGTCCGTTAGAGGGCCACCGTTTTAGGGTTCCCGTTCCCGGGCGCTCCGTCCGCGCCAGAGACCGGAGACAGTGCGTCGTCGGCTTCTACGCGTATCGCTCCTCTTCCCACGGGTTCGCGCTGGTCGAGTAGCCGCGCTTCTCCCAGTAGCCCCGCTCGGGTTCGGTGAGGAACTCCACGCCCGTCACCCACTTCGCGCCCTTGTAGGCGTACTTGTGCGGCGTCACGGCGCGGACCGGGCCGCCGTGGTCCGCGGGGAGCGGCTCGCCGTCGAGGTCCCACGTGAACAGCAGTTCCCGGCGGGCACAGTCGTCCAGCGGGAGATTCGTCGTGTAGCCGTCCGCCGCGTGGAACATGACGTGGACCGCGTCGTCGTGGACGCCGGCCGCCTCCATCACCGTCGGGAAGGTGACGCCGGTGAAGGCGTTGTCGAACCGCGACCACCCCGTCACGCAGTGGAAGTCCTGTCGCTGCGTCTCGCTCGGCAGGTCGGTGAACTCGTCGAAGGGAAGCGACAGCTGGTCGTCGACCGCACCCCACACCTCGAAGGTCCAGTCGTCGCGAGCGACGGCCGGCGCTTCACCCTTCGAGAGCACCGGAAAGCCGTCGGTCTGGCGCTGGCCGGGCGGGAGTCGCTCGCCGTCGAACTCGTGGTAGAGATCTGTCGCGTCGTACATACCCGCGGTTCGGGCCGACGCCCCCTTAGCGTACTGTTTCAGCGCAGTTACGATCTAACAACGGAAACCCGGTATAGCAAAAGAAATATCAGTTGTTCGGAAGCGCCAGTTCGTGCTGAGTAAAATTCTCCAGTAGTCTTAAATGCCCGACTGTCAAACTCCCTATCGAGATGGTGAGGGTCAACATAACCGTCCCCGAACATCTGGAGATGCAGATCGCCCAACTGGTCGAGCGCGGTGAGTTCGACGACCGGGAGGAGGCCATCGAGGACGTGCTCTCCGCGGGGATCCGAGCGTACAAAACCTCCGGGCCGATGGACGAAGAGGAACCGGAGTTCGAGGAGGACGGGATGATGGGTCACGACGACGAGTACGTGTTTTAAATCCCTGTCGCTACGTTCCACGCAAGGCTTATTCCCGCTTCAGCGGTACGCGCGTACATGCACAAAGACGAGTTGCTGGAACTCCACGACCACATGGTGGAGATAATGAACACGTTCCGAGGGATGGACAGCGTGGACAGCGGCGCGTTCGACGCGTACGACGAGCTGGACGTGACGCCCGACGACGTGCACAAATCGAAGAGCGAACACAAACACGCGGTGTTCGTGCTGGGCAACGCGCTCGCTGACGTGATGTCCGAAGACGAGTTCTCCGACGCCGGCCGCATCGGCAAGCGCATGGAAGAGCTCGCGGAGGACGCCGAGAACAAACTCTGAGGCGCGCCACATTCGATCACGCCGGTCACTGCTCCGACAGCGGCGGCCGTGTCGGTCCCTAACTGCCGTGTCAACCGTCGGGGTCGGAAGTATCCGCGTTCGTTCTACTGAAAAGCTCCAGTACGTTTATTATTCGGAACGAACAGCCGCCTGTGGGGGACGAGTGGTTGAATCGACAACACTTGGGGGAAAGTAGGGACAGGATTACGCTGTTCACGTGGTTCGGCCTCGCGACCATCGTCGTCGCAGCGACGATGCAAGCCGGGTTCGTCCCGTTCGCTGGACCGTGTGACGGCGACGACATCACGCGGGGAGCGCCGGGGGCGACGTTCGACGTCACGGGCGATGCGGACGCGCGGGTCACGACCGTCACACACGCGGGGGGTGACCGGCTGGGTGGCGAGTACGCGCAACGCGTCTACCTCCAGTTCTACGACGTCGGAACAAATCAGACGACAGCGGTGACGTGGGTCGGAGGGGACGGGGGGTCGTTCCCGATCACGGCGGGCGATTTGACGACCGTCGCGTGGAACGAGACGGCCGGATGGGTCGACGCCGACGACCGCGTGCGGGTGGTGTATCGGAGCTACGACAGCGAGCTACCGCGCACCTGCCCGAACAACCGCCCGATCGATCAGACCGTGGGGGCTGATCGGCTGTAACCGCCGCGGGGGGAAGAGATTTTTGTCCGCCTCCGCCGAGCCACGAGCATGCACGACATCGACCCGGCACAGGTTGGCCGGCTCGCCCGCGAACTGGTTCACACAGACGCGGTCATCGACGAGATGGACGCGCGTGCCGACCGCGAGGGGTTCCCGACGGTCGGCCCGGTGGTGGGCGCGTGGCTGCGACTGCTGGCGCGCACCGTCGACGCGGAGCGCGGCTTCGAGTTCGGCTCCGGCTTCGGCTACTCGGCGTACTGGCTGGCCGACGCGTTCCCGGCAGACGGCGAACTCGTCTTGACCGAGGTGGACGCCGACGAACTCGACGACGCCCGCGAGTATCTCGCGCGGGGCGGCTACGCCGACCGGTGCCGATTCGAGCACGGCGACGCGCTCGATACCGTCGGGCGGTACGACGGCCCGTTCGACGTAGTGTTGATCGACAACGAGAAGGCCCGCTATCCGGCGGCGTTCGACGCGGTCCGGGGGAAAGTGGCGTCGGGCGGGCTCGTCTTCGTCGACAACGCCGTTACCGCGGGGTCGCTTGACTTCGAGGCCATCCTCGCGCTCGTCGAGGGACGAGAGACGGCGGCGAACGACGCGACCCGTGGCGTGGCGGAACTACTTGGTCGGCTCCGTGACGACGACGCGTTCGAGACGACTCTACTCCCGCTGGGCGAGGGGGTGGCGGTCGCGAAGCGGCGACGATAGATTTCTCTCAGCGCCGTCCCAAATCAAAGCAAGAGTCATTAGCAACGACGGCGAGTAGACGGACGAGATGCCCGGTGGACACACTCAGACGTTACGGCCGTTCCTGTGGCGCGCGAGCAAACTCTACGATGACACGGAGGTCGTCTCGCGCAATCACGACGGAATGTCGCGGCAGACGTACGCCGAGTACGCCGACCGCACCGCACGGCTCGCGAACGCGCTCGACGAACACGGCATCGAACGGGGCGACCGCGTCGGGACGTTCTGCTGGAACACGGACCGGCACTTCGAGACGTACTTCGCGGTGCCGTCGATGGGGGGCCAACTGCACACGATCAATCCGCTGCTCCCGGACGAACACATCCGCTACATCGTCGAGGACGCGAACGACGAGGTGATCTTCGTCGACCCGTCGCTGGCCGAGAAGATCGCGGGCGCCGCCGACGGAGCCGAGGAGTTCGAGGGCGTCGACTTCGTGGCGATGGGCGAGGAGCCGATCGAGGCGCTCGACGCGCCCGCCTACGAGACGTTCGTCGACGGCCACGACGCCGACTACGACTGGCCGGATCTCGACGACGACCAGCCGGCCGGGATGTGCTACACGTCGGGGACGACGGGGAAGCCGAAGGGCGTCGAGTACACCCAGTCGATGCTGTGGAGCCACACGATGATGTCGCTCTCCCCGCAGGGGATTCCGATGGCCGACGACGACGTGGTGATGCCGGTCGTGCCGATGTTCCACGTCAACGCGTGGGGGATGCCCTTCACCGCGACCGCCGGGGGATCGAAGCAGGTGTTCCCGGGGCCGTCGCCGAACGCGGAACACCTCGCCACGCTCATCGAGGAGGAGGGAGTCACCGTCACCGCCGGCGTGCCGACGGTGTGGCTCGGCCTGATGGAGTACTGCGAGGAGAACGACGTGGACCTCTCCTCGCTGGATCGGGTCATCGTCGGCGGGAGCGCGGCCCCCGAGTCGATGATTCGCTGGTTCGACGACCGCGGCGTCGAACTGCTCCACGCGTGGGGAATGACCGAGATGTCGCCCATCGGGAGCGTCGCCCACCTCAAGACCGACCTCGAAGGCGAGGCGTACGAGACGCAACTCGAAAAACGGAGCAAGCAGGGGCTGATGACACCCGGGCTGGAGTTCAAGGTGATCGACGAGGACGGCGAGCGTATCGCGTGGGACGGCGAGAAGTTCGGCGAACTGTACGTCCGTGGCCCGTCGGTCACGAAGGAGTACTTCAAGCGGCCGGACGCCAACGAGGAGGACTTCGAGGATGGCTGGCTGAAGACGGGTGACGTGGTGAGCGTCGACCCGGACGGCTATCTCAAGATCGTCGACCGCGAGAAGGACGTGATCAAGTCCGGCGGCGAGTGGATATCGAGCGTCGAACTGGAGAACGCGGTGATGGCCCACGAGGACGTGTCGGAGGCGACCGTCATCGGCGTCCCACACGAGAAGTGGCAGGAGCGACCCGTCGCGTTCGTCGTGCCGACCGAGGACGCCGACCGCAGCACGCTCGACGAGGAGATACTCGAGATGCTCGGCGAGGAGTATCCGAAGTGGTGGCTCCCGGACGCCGTCGAGTACATCGACGAGGTGCCCAAGACCGCCACCGGGAAGTTCTCGAAGAAGGACCTCCGCGAGCAGTACACGGGTAGCGTGGAACTCCACGAGGGGTCGGCACCCGAGGAGGCCGCGCCCGGGAGCGAGGATTAAGCTCGCTACTCAGAGCTCGTTCAACACGCCATCCGTTCGTATCACGTTGATACTTGATGATTCCCGAAGAAGCGACACGTCGCCAGTTCGTGATCTGTGGCGTCGGTGTTGCGAGTACCGGGTGTGTATCGACACTCGATTCTGGCTCCGGGCTCGAAACGCTGATACTAGAGGTGAAGAACGAAACCGGGACCCGACACGAGATAGTGGTCGTGTTCGAGAAGGAGGGACAGGAGGTGTACGAAGAGCGGTTCACGGTAGAAGCCGGCGAACAGATCGAACAGACTACCGGGGTGACGGACCATCCGTTGACCGTCAGGGCCTCCGTCAACGACGAACTAAGAGAGGTGGGCGTGTACGAGTGGCGCGGCTGCCGAACGGACAATATACAGGATACGGTGACTCCGTCGCCTGAGATCGGCGGCGGATGCGCAGAGTAGTTCATCGTTTGGGGCTCGACAGCGGCTATCACCCTCGACTTTGAGGCTGGATACTGACCCCGCTGTGTCGAATCGCACCCATTTCGAGCCTATGTGGTTCTGCATCTTCCGCGTTTCGTATAAACCGTAAACAATCCTCTCCCAGTTCCCGGGAGTACTTGTCCGCCACACGCCTACGTGCGGTGTGAATCTGCTCGACGACTCTATCGTTCCCGAGCACGCCCGTGACGTGAAGGCCGAGGCACGCGAGTTCGCCGAGGAGCACATCGCGCCGAACGCCGAGCGGTACTACCGCTCCGGCGAGTATCCGTGGGAGGTGCTAGAGGCCGCGATGGATGCCGGTCTCGTCGCGGGGAACGTCGACGAGGAGTACGGCGGGCGCGGCTTCGACCTCCACCAACTGCTGGCGCTCACCGAGGAGTTCTACCGGGCGGACGCCGGCATCGCGCTCACGCTCCAGCTGGCGAGCTTCGGGGCCGACATCGTCGAGGAGTACGGCAGCGACGAGCAGAAGGAGGAGTATCTCCGGCCCGTCGGCGAGAACGAGCAGATAACCGGGCTGGCGGTGTCTGAACCGGAGACGGGGAGCGACCTCGCGGGGATGCAGACCCGCGCCGAGAAGGACGGCGACGAGTGGGTGCTGAACGGCGAGAAGTACTGGGTCGGCAACGGCGTCGAGGCCGACTGGGTGACGCTGTACGCCCGGACCGACGACGACGAGACGAACCGCTACGGTAACTTCTCGATGTTCATCGTCCCGACAGACACGGACGGCTACGAGGCGGAGCACATCCCGGAGAAGATGGGAATGCGCGCCTCCAAGCAGGCACATATCGTTCTCGACGACGCTCGGATCCCCGCCGAGAACATCGTCGGCCACGAGGGGGCCGGCTTCTACATGCTCGCGGAGTTCTTCAACCACGGTCGGGTCGCCGTCGGCGGCCACGGCCTCGGGCTCGCGGCCGCGGCCATCGAGGAGGCGTGGGACTTCGTCCACGGTCGCAACGCCTTCGGCCGACAGGTGAACGAGTTTCAGGCGGTCCAGCACAGCCTCGCCGACATGCGACTGGAGTTCGAGTCCGCCCGCGCGCTCAACTGGCGCGCGGCCGACAAGGTGGCGGACGGCGGCCGCGGCGGCTTCTGGGCCTCGATGGCGAAGGTGAAATCGACGGAGGTGGCAGTCGACTGTGCCGAGCGGGGGATGCAACTCCACGGCGGCCGCTCCGTCCTCCTCGAAAACCGCATCTCCCGCGTGTACCGCGACGTGCGCATCCCGGTCATCTACGAGGGAGCAAACGAGATTCAGCGCAATCTCGTATACCGGCAGACACCGGAGTGAGCAGGCGTCGTTCTGCGCTCGCAGGTCGCCGACCGGGGCTCGAAGGCCTCGTTGAACCACCGCGAGGTCGTTTATAGATCCAAGTACGGCAGCCGTACACAGGTGAACGCTCCGAGCGTGTGGACTCGCACTCGCCCCGACGGCGGGCTGTCTCGGCGACCCCGCCGGTGAGGACAGGCCGCGGACGAGTCGCCCGACGAGACGGTCATGTCAGTATACTGATGAAAACGCGGAGAACCGCTCGACGATTGGCCGTAGCTACTGCTCGACGAGACCGTAGGAGGTTTCGAGATACTCCAGCACCCAGTCGACAGTCTCCGGGTCGTAGGTCCAGAAGCCGTAGAACGCGCGTGGTTCACGCTCCTCGGCGACGAGAGCGCACTTGTTCACGTCGTCGCCGCCGCCGTCGAAGACGACGAACCACGACTCGCGGATCTCCTCGGCGCGCTCGACGTGGATCGTGAGGTCGCCTCCGTGGTCGGGCACCTCTTCGTCGGGGGCCGCGTAGGCGTCGACGTTCAGCTTCTCTTTCGACGCGAGTTGCTCGTACACGTCTATCTGCGGGCGGAGGATAGAGAGCTTTTGGAAGCCGGCGTGGAGTTGGCCCTCGCCTAGTCGCCACGCGCGGTCTTCGATTTCGCGGGAGGCCGCGATCATCTGCTCCGTGTCGTAGGAGGTGAACATCGTCTCGTCGAGATGATTCAAGATTGGGCGTCCGTCGGACGCGCCAAACTCCGGGTCCGCGCCGTCACCCGTCGCGAGGACGTGTTCGAGGTCGGCCGCAGTGACGAACGTCTCGTCCTGTGAGAGGACGACGTACGATTTCGGCGTGTCGCTCTCCGTCGACTCGCCCCGGACGGTCAGGTTCCGGTCTCCGAACTGCGCCCGCAGCGTCTCGACGGTTTCAGGGTCGCTGTTGAAGACGGTGAGCGTCTTCTCGTGGGCCTCGACACCCTGAATCAACTCGCTGAGCGACATGCCACTTGCATGGGGCCACGACACTCGCGCTTATATACTTGTGGGTGGGATTCACGACCCGAAATCCACGGGCTACGGGCGTCTCAGTTCTGTTATAGACGAATTTCGGGACGGGTCGACGCGACGGGTGTATTGGACACGGTTAATACTCTTTTATCATTATTAATGCCTGCTAAAGACTCACAAACCCTTTTGGTCGGCGGGGACCCACTTACTTCAAGGCGTTTCGATGCCGCTGGTAACATGACAGGGAACGAACTCATCTGGCGAATCGCCGGTGGTTCCGGTGACGGAATCGACTCGACGAGCCAGAACTTCACCAAGGCGCTCATGCGTGCCGGACTCCACGTATTCACCCACAGACACTATCCGTCGCGGATCCGAGGGGGCCACACGTACGTGGAGGTCCGTGCCCGCGAGGAACCGGTCCAGTCCCGAGGTGACGGCTACAACTTCCTGCTGTCGCTGGGCGACTCGTTCGCGCGGAACCCACAGGACGACGCCTACTACGGCACCGAGGAAGTGAAGCCGCTGACGGAGAACCTCGACGACCTCAACGAGGGCGGGATCATCGTCTACGACTCCGGTCTGCTCGACGAGGAAGACCTGCCCGAGGACTTCGACGAGCGCGCCGAGGCGAACGACTGGCACGTGTATCCGCTCGACCTGCGCAGCATCGCCAAGGAACACGGCCGCGAGGTGATGCGCAACACCGCAGGCGTCGGTGCGACCGCCGCGCTGCTCGGTATCGACCTCCGGTACTTCAAGGAGCTGATGGCCGAGAGCATGCCGGAGGACGTGTACGAGACCAACGTCGACGTGCTCGAAGACGCACACGAGCGGGTCGCCGAGATGGACCACGACCACGACGTGTCGGTCCCGACCGGCGACCACGAGACGGAGCAGGTGCTCCTGTCGGCCTCGAACGCCATCGCCTACGGCGCGCTCGACGAAGGGTGCCGGTTCATCGCCGGCTACCCGATGACGCCGTGGACCGAGGTGTTCACGCTGATGAGCCAACACCTGCCGGAGTTCGGCGGCGTCGCCGAACAGGTGGAAGACGAAATCGCCGCGGCGTCGCTCGCGCTGGGGGCGTCACACGCCGGCGTGAAGGCGATGTCCGGCTCCTCGGGCGGCGGCTTCGCGCTCATGTCCGAGCCGCTCGGCCTCGCGGAGATCACGGAGACGCCGGTCGTGCTGGTGGAGGCGGCCCGCGCCGGCCCGTCGACCGGCATGCCGACGAAGCCGGAGCAGGGCGACCTCGAACACGTCCTCTACACGAGTCAGGGCGACTCCAACCGCGTCGTCTTCGCGCCCGGCAACGTCGCGGAGGCGTACGAGCAGACGCGGAAGGCGTTCGAACTCGCCTACGGCTACCACATCCCGGCCATCGTGATGTACGACCAGAAGCTGTCGGGCGAACTCCGCAACGTGGACGCGGACTTCTTCGACCGGGAGCCGAACCCGGACCCCGGCGCGACGCTGACGGAAGACGAACTGTCCGAAGCGGCCCACCACGCATCCGGCAAGTTCCAGCGGTACCAACACGACACGCCGGCGGGCGCGTCGCCGCGCTCGATCCCCGGCCAGCGAGGCGGGCGCTTCCTCGCGAGCGGGAACGAGCACACGCCTGAGGGTCACATCTCGGAGGACCCCGGCAACCGCGTGGCACAGATGAACCGCCGGATGGAGAAGCTCGACTCCATCGAGCAGGAACTGGCCGAGAGCGCGTCACACCAGTCGCACCACGGCGACGAGGACGCGACGTACGGCATCATGACGTTCGGCAGCCAGCAGGGCACCGTCGAGGAGGCGGTCGACCAACTGCGCGCCGACGGTCACGACGTGAAGTCGCTGGGCGTCTCCGACCTGATGCCGCTCGCGACCGAAGAGATCGAGGCGTTCCTCGAATCCGTCGACGAGTGTCTCGTCGTCGAGATGAACGCGTCGGCGCAGTTCAAGGGGCTCGTCCAGCGGGAACTCGGGCGGTTCGGCCCGACGATGTCGAGCCTCCTCAAGTACAACGGCAACCCATTCGAGCCGGCGGAGATCGTCGAAGGGTTCGAAGCGACAATCAACGGGACGGAGTTCGAGCGGTCGACCGCTCGCTTCCAGCCCGCTGCAGGTGATTGACATGAGTGCATTCAACGCCATCGACACGGATCGCGAGGTGGAACAGGACGAGTTCACGCCCGAAATCGAGCCGCAGGCGACGTGGTGTCCGGGCTGTGGTGACTTCGGCGTCCTCAAGGCCCTGAAGGGGGCCGCCACGGAGCTCGGACTCGACCCCGAGGAGATACTGCTCGTCACCGGCATCGGCTGTTCGGGGAAGCTCTCCTCGTACTTCGAGAGCTACGGCTTCCACTCCATCCACGGCCGGTCGCTGCCGGTCGCCCGGGCCGCCAAGCTCGCCAACCCCGAACTGACCGTCCTCGCGGCGGGCGGTGACGGCGACGGCTACGGCATCGGCGGCAACCACTTCATGCACACCGCGCGGGAGAACCACGACATGACCTACATCGTGTTCAACAACGAGATATTCGGGCTCACGAAAGGCCAGACCTCGCCCACGAGTCCGAAGGGTCACAAGTCGAAGACACAGCCGCAGGGGTCGGCGAAGGACCCGCTCCGGCCGCTGTCGATGTCGCTGTCGGCGGGCGCGAGCTACGTCGCCCGGACGGCCGCTGTCAACCCGAATCAGGCGAAGGAGATCCTCGTCGAGGCTATCCAGCACGACGGCTTCTCGCACGTGGACTTCCTCACCCAGTGTCCCACGTGGAACAAGGACGCCAAGCAGTACGTCCCGTACATCGACATCCAGCAGAACGACGAGTACGACTTCGACGTGACCGAGCGCCGCGAGGCCGCCGAGGCGATGTACGAGACCGAATCCGCGCTCTGGGAGGGGAAGGTGCTGACCGGCCGCTACTATCAGGAGGACGGCCGCCGCACCTACCACGAGGAGAAGATGCAACAGGACTCCATGCCCGAATCGCCCATCGCCGGGCAGTACTTCGACGACAACCACGAGTGGAAGCGGTCGTACGACCTGCTCGACGCACACCGGTAATCGGGCACAGCGTCCGACATCCGCAACGCGAACTTTCTGTTCGGAGAGTCTACCCGAGGTTCTGAACTCGGTTAGACGGCTTTCAGGTACGGAAGATATTTTTCTCGTGGCGTGAAACGTGGTGTATGAGCGCGGACACGACGGAGAATCGCATTCTCTCTGTGTTAGAGGAGGATGCGCAGGCTTCCTACGCCGAGATCGCTGATCGTGCAGACGTGTCGAAACCGACAGTGCGCAAGTACGTCGACAAACTCGAATCCGAGGGCGTCATCGTCGGCTACTCGGCCGACGTGGACCCGAAGAAACTCGCTGCGCGCTCTATTGCCCTCGTGGGCATCGAAGTCGCGAGCGAGAAGTACGTCGAGGCGTCGCGGGCGCTGAAACGACTTGACGCCGTCGAGTCGCTGTACGCCTCTTCGGGCGACCACACGCTGATGGCCGAGGTCAAAGGCACGGACGGCGACGAGGTCGGGACCGTCATCGCCGAGGAGGTCCTCTCGGTCGACGGCGTCGAGGAGGCCCATCCCTCGTTCCTGCAGGAGCGACTGAAATAGCACTTTTTGCACTTCGCTCGGCGCGGCTCCGCCGCGCCTCGCTCAGGCAAAAACGTGCGGAAAATATGCGCGGCTCCCTCCAGCCGCCTCGCTTCGCTCGGCGTTAGTCGATCGCCGCTACCGCTCGCTCACTCCGTTCGCTCGCGGTGCAGTATGCTTGCTACTATCTGTGGCTCCGGTACACACCACGGTCCTTATCGCCCGTCCGCTCCTCGTTCGGCTATGCCAACATACCACCGGGAGACGTGGGTCGACGCACCCATCGAAGAAGTGTGGGATTTTCACTCCCGAATTACGGGACTGACGGCGCTGACGCCGGGGTTCATGAACCTCGAAGTCGAGCGTGTCGTCGGCCCGGACGACGAGGAGGACCCCGGAATACTGGAGGTCGGCGCGCGCATCGAGATGTCGATGCGACCGCTCGGCGTCGGCCCACGACAGTCGTGGACCTCCGTCATCACACACCGAGAGTCGGATCTCGACGCCGGGCGCGCCGTCTTCCGAGACGCGATGGAAGACGGCCCGTTCCCGCGCTGGGAACACACCCACCGGTTCTACGAGGGCGACGCGGGAGAGACGCTCGTCTCGGACCGGCTCGTGTACGACCTCCCCGGCGGCCCGCTCGGTGACCTCGTCGCGCCGCTGTCCGGGCCGGTCGGCTTCGCGCCGATGTTCCGCTACCGGCACCGAGAGACGAAGCGACGGCTGTAGTAGAAGGGTAACGCACAAGCCCGCTCCAATAGATTCCAGAGCGTGTCGCTGCTCGGCGAACTGGAACGGCGGACGCCGCCGCGGGTCGCACTCGCCGTCGCAATCGTCGCGGTGTCGACCAGCGCGATACTCATTCGGCTCTCCGACGCACCGAAGGGACCGATGGCGTTCTGGCGGGTCGCCTTCACGTGGCTGCTGCTCGCGCCGCTGGCGCTCCGGTCGCGGGCGGCGTTTGACGGACTGCGCGGCCGCGACCTCCTCTCCGCACTGCTGGCCGGCGCAGCGCTCGCCGCCCACTTCGCCTCGTGGTTCGAATCCGTCGACAGGACGACCGTCGCCGCGAGCGTCACGCTCGTGACGACACAGCCGGCGTTCGTCGCGGTCGGGGCCGCGCTCCTGCTCGACGAGTCGCTCCCGCGACGGGTCGCGCTGGGCATCGCCATCGCGCTGGCGGGGTCGGGACTGATGAGCCTCGACGGCCTGCTCGGGGGGACGGCCGCGCCGGAGCCGCTCCTCGGAAACGCGCTCGCGCTGGCCGGCGCGGTGCTGGCCGCGGCGTACGTGCTGGCCGGTCGGTCCGTCCGCCAGCGGGTCGCGCTGATCCCGTACGTGCTCGTCGTCTACGTCGTCTGCGCGGCCGGCCTGCTCGCGTACACCCTCGCGCGCGGCGACCCCGTGTTCGCGTATCCGGCCCGCGAGTGGCTGCTGTTCTTCGGGATGGCAGTCGGACCGGGGGTGTTCGGCCACACGGTTGTCAACTGGGCGCTCGCCCACGTCGAGAGCTCCGTCGTCAGCGTCTCGTTTGTGGGCGAACCAGTCGGGAGCACGCTGCTCGCGCTCCTCGTCCTGAGCGAGGTTCCCGGCGTGCTCACCGTCACCGGGGGTGCCGTTGTGCTCGCCGGGATCTACATCACGGCTCGCGCGCAAGCAGAGGGATAGCGTCAGGGTGCCGGCTACGACTCGTCCGGCGCGAGTCCGTCGGGAAACACGTCCCGGGGAAGCGCGTCCAGAACGCCGGCGACGGCCGCACTCGGATCGTTGAGCGACAGCGGCGGCAGGGTGTGGATCGGCACGTCGATCATGTCGGCGAGCACGTCCGGATTGGTTCGCTCGGCGAGCGACCTCCCCTCGTAGCGGTTGAACACGACGCTCGCCACCGGCAGTCCGCGATCGCGGAGCGCGTCCACGGTGAGCGCGGTGTGGTTCAGCGTGCCGAGTCCCGAGTCCGCGACGACGACCGCCGGGAGGTCAAGGTCTGCGACGAGGTCGAGCACCTCGTGACCGTCGGCCAGCGGCACGCGGAGCCCGCCGATACCCTCCAGCACGCCCGGGTCGCTGTCGGCGAGCGCGGCGGCGGTGTCACGGCAGATCGCGTCGTAGTCGAGGTCGGCGTCGGCCACGTCCGCGGCGACGGCCGGGGCGAGCGCGGGTTCCAGCCGGCGGAGACAGGTCGCCGCGTCGTCGGTGCCGCAGGCGTCCGTGACGAAGCCGGCGTCGTCGTCCGGCGGATAGCCGGTCTGTGCCGGCTTCACCGCGCGGGCGTCGTGGCCCGCCTCGCGGAGCCAGCCGACCAGCCCCGCGGTGACGACCGTCTTCCCGACGCCGGTGCCGGTGCCGACGACGGCGAACGCGTCGGTCACAGCAGGTCAAGCCGTCCGCCGGCCGTCTCGAAGGCGGCGATACAGTCGTCTATCTCCTCACGCGTGTGTGCGGCGGTCGGCGCGACGCGGATCCGACTCGTTCCGTGCGGGACCGTCGGCGGACGGATTGCGGGCGCGACGACACCCTGCTCGCGGAGGCCGTCGGCCAGCGCCACCGCGTCCTCGCAGTCGCCGACCATCACCGGGAGTATCTGGGTGTCGCCGCCCACCTCGTAGCCGAGCGACGCCAGTTCGTCGCGGAGTCGGGCGACGTTCGCCCAGAGCCGCTCGCGGCAGTCGCCGGTACGGGAGATGGCGAGCGCCTTCCGAGCCGCGCCCGCGGCGGGGGGCGCTAGCCCGGTCGAGAAGACGAACGAGCGGGCCGCGTTGACGAGATACCGCACAAGCGTCTCTGAGCCGGCGACGTAGCCGCCCTGACTCCCGAGCGCTTTCGAGAGCGTGCCGAGTCGCACGTCGACGCGGTCGCCGAGACCGTCGCGCTCGGCGACGCCGCCGCCGTCCTCGTAGAGGCCAGTGGCGTGCGCCTCGTCGACCATCACCCACGCACCGTACCGCTCGGCCACGTCACAGAGGTCGTGGAGCGGTGCCACGTCGCCGTCCATGCTGAACACGCTGTCCGTGACGACGAGCCACGAGCCGCCTTCGTCCTCGCGCTCGCGCATGGCGGCCGCCAGCGAGTCGGGGTCGCAGTGGTCGTACACGACCGTCTCCGCGTCCGCCAGCCGACAGCCGTCGATGATGCTCGCGTGGTTCAGCTCGTCGGAGAAGACGACATCCGGGTCCAGTGCCGTGAGCGTCCCGACGTTCGCGGCGTATCCCGACGAGAAGACGAGCGCGCGGTCAGTGTCTTTCGTGTCCGCTAACTCGCGTTCGAGCGCGCGGTGGGCCGTCGTGTCGCCGGTGACGAGCCGGCTCGCGCCCGCGCCCGCGCCGACCTCACGGGCCGCCTCCGCCGCGGCGGCCTGCACCCGGTCGTCCGTCGCCAGCCCCAGATAGTTGTTCGACGCGAACACCAGTCGCTCGTCGCCGTCGAAGCGGGTTCGCGGCGCGGCCGACTCGGCCGTGTCGAGCGAGCGCTTGAGGCCGCGTCGCTCCCGCTCGCGGAGCCGACCGTGGAGGTCGAAGCCGCGGTCGCGCGTCTGCTGTCCCTCGCCCCCGGCCATCTCAGAAGCCGGGCATCAGCTCCGCAGGACCGAAGACGCCGTAGTCGCCGGCGCGATTGTGCCGGACTGCGGCCTTCAGATAGCCGAGCGCCGGCCCGTTCACGTTCGCCGCCATGCTGGTGTCGTCACCGAGTTCGAACGTGTTGGTGGCGCGCTCGCCGTCGAACGTCCGCCCGGTGACGGTGACCGTCGTGGTGACCGGCTTCTCGTCGCTGCGCACGTCGAGCACGCCGCCGACGGTCACGTCCTCGGCGTCACAGACGCCCGCGCGTTCAAGCAGCACGTCGTCGGCGTGTTCCATGTCCTCGAACTCGATGACGCCGTCGTGTTCGTCGATGACCGCCTCGATCTCCTCGGCGCTCATCTCGCGGGCCGTCTCCATATCGTAGCCGTCGAGGTGGGCGATGTCCTCGCGCACGGTCCCACGATTGTCCTCGTAGCCGGACTTGAGACCGACGCCCCAGTGGATGTCCACGGACTCGACTTCGACGAACGACTGTGCCGCGAGCGCCGCCGCGCCGGTGAGGAAGCCGGGCGTCGCGCCCGCACCACAGACGAATGTGACGCCTGACTCGACGAGTTGGTTCTCGCGGTCGTCCAGCATCCCGATGACCCGCGAGCGCTTCAGCACGTCCACGAGGACGCCCTCGTAGCCGGCGTCGGCGAACCGCCCGGCGATGCGGGGGATGAAGTCGTGTTCGAGGTTCGGGAGCGCGAGCAACACCGCGTCGAGGTGTTCGGACTCCTCGATGACCGCGCCGATTGGGTCGGCCGTCCGCTCCCCCTGTTCGGAGGCGACGATGCCGGCGTCCGCGCCGTGCTGTTTGACGCCGCCCTCGACGGCCGTGCCGCCGTCCGTGCGAGCCTCCGTGTCGCCGGTGCCGTCGCCCGCGATGTTCCCCTCCGTCGCGTCGAGGAGTTCCGAAACGTCGAGACCGTCGTGGTCGACCGCGACGCCGTGGCGATCACAGGCCGCCACCGGTTCGAGCGTCTCCTTTTCCGTGCTGACTTCGAGCGTTCGCCGTCCGATGCCACCCGTTCCGAGTACCGCGAAGTGTATCGTGTCCATATCAGTCGTCGGTCGCGTTGCTGGTCGCCGTCCCCGCGGCCGTCTCGACGGCGGGGTCGTCGTCGACCCTCGCCTTGACCGCTTCGGGGTCGAACTCGTTGCTCTCGGTGTTCGGTTCGAGACCCGCCTCCTCGATGATCTCGATGTCGTCGGCGGGCGACTGGCCGTCGGTCGTGAGGTAGTCGCCGGTGAGGATGCCGTCCGCGCCGGCCTCGAACGGGAGGTGTTGCTCGTCCGCGTCGAGGTTGGCCTCCCGGCCGCCGGTGAGCCGGACCCGCGCGTGCGGGTGGAGCAGCCGGTACACCGCGACTGTCCGGATGATCTCCGGGGTCGTGATGTCCGCGCCGTCGTCGTCGCCGAGCGGCGTCCCCGCGACGGGGTTGAGCACGTTCACCGGTAGCGAGGAGATGCCCACGTCCCGCAGTGCGAGCGCCGCGTCCACGCGGTCGGTCGGCGTCTCGCCCATCCCGAGGATGACGCCCGCACACAGGTCCATCCCCGCGTCCTTGGCGCGCTCCAGCGTCTCCACGCGGTCCTCGAAGGAGTGCGTCGAGACGATCTCCGGGAAGTATCGCGGCGAGGTCTCGATGTTGTGATTGTAGTGGTTGACGCCCTCCTCGGCGATGATACGGGCCTCCTCTTCAGTGAGGATACCGAGGCTCGCGTCCACCTCTACGTCCGTCTCGTCGCGCACCAGCCGGATGGCGCGGAGCACGTCCTGCCACTCCTCCGGGCGTTTCTCCTTACTGACCCCCTTCTCCGCGACGACGACGCCGAACCGCTGTGCGCCGTCGCGTTCCGCGCGCTTCGCGGCTTCGAGTATCTCTTCCGGGTCGAGCAGCCCGTAGGTGTCGATGCCCGTGTCGAAGTGGACCGACTGGGCGCAGAAGCCACAGTCCTCGGCGCAGTTGCCCGCCTTCGCGTTCACGATGCTACAGGCGTCGACGGTGCCGTCGCCGAACTCGGCGCGCACGGCGTCCGCGGCCGGCGCGAGGTCCTCGACCGGCTGGGCCATCAGCGCCAGCCCGTCCGTCCGGTCGAGCGACTCGCCGTCCAGCACCCGCGCAACCGCCTCGTCGACCGTCCGATTACCGGTCTCGTAAACCACAGCATCGATAGCGGTTTACGAGCACCTAATAGTTGCGGTGGTACTCTCGGTGTGTTCAGCTAATAGTGACTCCGGAGACGAGGAGGGCAACACAGTGCAGAACGCCCGGCCCCTTTCAGTCCCACCCACCACGGGTTTTGGCCGGATGATGACCCGCTTATCTGAACATCGTCGTACTCATAGTCATGTTTAATTAAGCGATTGCAGACGAAAGAACCGCTCCGGGTGGGACTGTAAGGGGCTGTGCGTGCGCGGCGGCTGCGCCGCCGCGACCAGTCGAGGCCGGCGGAGCCGGCCTCGCGCTCGACGAAGACGGGCGACGCAAGGACCGCACCGCGAGCAATGCGAGCGGGAGGACCGCAGCGAGCCCATCGAGTCGAGCGTGCAGGGGCTTCCAAGATCTTCGCCACTCTGTTCACAACTACTCCACGGCGTCACTAAACAGCATCATACTTCCTGTCACTCGGCGCGTGCTCGCTCGTGGGCCGCGCGGACGGCGCGTTCGAGCGACTCGCGGTCGGGCGCGTACGCGAGGTGGCTCGCACAGTCGCAGTCGGACGCACCGAATCCGGCTATCGGGCTCTCCGGGAGCGCGCGGGCGACGGCACACTCAACGTCCTGTTCGGCGATCCGCACGTCTGCGACGAGTTCGGCGGCCGGATGGCCGAGCAGGTAGTCGACGTGCCAGTGGCGAGCATCGCGCTCGCCGGCCGCCAGCTCGCGGTGGCGGTCGACGCGCGAGAACCCGCCCGAGCCGAACGCCGACCCGACGTAGGCGTACCAGCCCGCAGACAGCGCGTGCTCGCCGAGCGCCCCGACCTCGACGGTCGCGTCCTCAGTGAGTTCGACGAGGAGGGTGTAGGTGCCGCTGGTCACAGGTGTGTTGAACGAGGAGCCGGCGCGCTCAGTGGATGTCCAGCGCCTCGATCTGCTCTTGGTAGCGGTTGCGGATGGTGACCTCGGTGACCTGCGCGACGTCGGCGACTTCGCGCTGTGTCTTCTTCTCGTTGCAGAGCAGGGAGGCGGCGTAGATGGCCGCCGCCGCGTACCCTGTCGGCGACTTGCCCGACAGCATGCCCTGTTCGGCGGTCACCTCGATGATCTCGCGGGTCTTCTGTTCGACCTCCTCGCTGAGTTCGAGTTCCGAGCAGAACCGCGGAACGTACTGCACGGGGTCGACGGGTTCGAGGCCCAAGGAGAGTTCCTGCGCGATGTACCGGTAGGTGCGGCCGATCTCCTTCTGCTCGACGCGGGCCACCTCTGCAACCTCGTCCAGCGAGCGGGGGATGCCCTCTTGACGGCAGGCGGCGTACAGGGCGCTGGTGGCGACGCCCTCGATGGAGCGGCCCCGGATCAGGTCGTCGTCGAGCGCCCGGCGATAGATCACGGACGCGACTTCCCGCACGGAGCGGGGAACGCCCAATGCGGAGCTCATGCGGTCGATCTCCGAGAGGGCGAACTGGAGGTTGCGTTCGCCGGCGTCCTTGGTGCGGATACGTTCCTGCCACTTGCGGGACGCGGGACTTCGACTGGCGCTCGGTGTGGTTGAACGCGCGCCACTCCGGCCCCCGGTCGATGTTCTCGTCTTCCAGAATGAGGCCGCAGTCGTCGCACATGAGCTCCCCGTCCCCCGTCTTGACGAGCGAATCGGACTCACACTCGGGGCAGCCGGCCGTCTCCTTCTGTTCCTCGGTTTCGGTCTCGCGTTCCCGCTGTCGTGTGGGCCCTGCCATTACACTTATGTTCTGGAGATACTCACAATATAAATCCTTTGCTAACAGAACCCACACCCGACCGTTGCCGGGGGTTCTTTGTCCCGGGTGTGGGATGGAGTCGTATGCGACTACAGGAGTACTGGGGCGTCGGGCCGAAGACGGCCGATCTGTTGGAGTCGGAACTCGGCGTCGAGACCGCGGTCGGGGCCATCGAAACCGCGGATTCGCGGACGCTCGTCGACGCGGGGCTGTCGCCCGGGCGCGCGACTCGCATCCTCCGGCGCGCCAGCGGCGGTCCCGGGCTGGAGGCGCTCGCGACCCGGGACACACGCGACGTGTACAAGGACCTGCTCGCGCTCGCCGAGGAGTACGCGGTGACGCGCCACGCCGCCGACCGCGTGCGCGTGCTCACGCCGCTGACCGACCGCGCGGCCATCGAGGAGCGGCTCGATGCCGTCGAAGCGGCCGTCGACTCGTGGGACGCGCTCGACGGCGAGACGCGCACGGCAGTGCTCGATGCGTTCGAGAGCTACGGCGGCAACAGCGAGGCCGCGGCCGCGGAGACGGCCGTCGCGCTCGCAGAGGCCGGCGTCGAACGGGGAGCCTTCGCCGCCGTCGTCGACCTCGACACGGAGACGCTCGCGGAGGTGGCCGTCGCGCTCCGAGCGCTCGACGGTGACCGGCTCGGCGCGGACGCCGACGAGGAACTCGACCGCCTCCGCGACGCGCTCGGCACCGTCGAGGACATGGCGGCCGCCCCGAACGACGTGCTGGAGGCCGTCAAGTCGAACGCGCGCGACGCCTCCGAGTTTCAGTCCGCGTTCGTCCGCCACGCTGCCGACGAATCCGGGCTGCCGCCGGGCGAGATACGCGCCGCAGCGCCCGACGAAGCCCGCGACGCCTCGACGTTCGTGACCGAGGGGTTGCGCGCGCTCGCGGCGGAACTCCGGACGCAGGTCGACGAGCGCGAGACAGAGGTCGCAGAGCAGTTGCGCGCGACGGTCGACGACGCGCGGACGGAACTCGACCGGGCCGTGGAGACCGTCGACGACCTCGCGTTCGACGTGTCGCTCGCGCGGTTCACGCTGGCGTACGACCTCACGCGACCCGAAATCGTCGAGACGGACGCGCTCGCCGTGACCGGGGCGCGCAACCTCGACCTGATGGAGGCCGGCGAGACGGTCCAGCCGGTCGACTACGCGGTCGGCGACCACGCGCTCAACGTGCCGGCGGGCGACCGGGTCGCCGTCCTCACGGGGGCGAACTCCGGCGGGAAGACGACGGTGCTGGAGACGCTGTGTCAGGTGCAGCTGCTGGCGCTGATGGGACTGCCCGTCCCGGCGGAGCGAGCGGCCGTCGGACTGGTCGACAGCGTCGTCTTCCACCGCCGACACGCCTCGTTCAACGCGGGCGTGCTCGAATCGACGCTCCGGTCGGTCGTTCCGCCGGTGACCGAGGGAGGCCGCACGCTGATGTTGGTCGACGAGTTCGAGGCCATCACGGAGCCGGGGCGGGCCGCCGACCTGCTCCACGGGCTGGTGACGCTGACGGTCGAACAGGACGCGCTCGGGGCGTTCGTCACCCATCTCGCGGCGGACCTCGAACCGTTGCCCGAGGCCGCGCGCGTCGACGGCATCTTCGCGGAGGGACTGACGCCGGACCTCGAATTAGAGGTGGATTATCAGCCGCGGTTCGGGCAGTTGGGCAAGTCGACGCCGGAGTTCATCGTCTCGCGGCTGGTCGCGGAGGCGGCGGGCCGAGGGGAGCGGGCGGGCTACGAACACCTCGCGGCGGCCGTCGGTGAAGAGGCGGTCCAGCGGACTCTCGAAGACGCCCGCTGGACGGAGTAGCTCAGCGGTCGACGCCGGCCCGTTGATCGCCCGGAACGCCCGTCGAGTGCGTTGAGCGGATTCGCATCCAGCAGAGGGTCGCCGCGGCCGCCGCGAGGAGGGCCGTCGCGGTCAGGGCGGGGGCCGTGGCGGCCGCCAGCATGACGACGACGAACAGCGCGCCGGCCGTCAGCGAGGCGACGACTGCGGTGGCGGGTCGGGTGTGTCGGTGCGTCGTGTGGTGCGTGTGTCGGAGTCGTGACATCGTGCGTTGGCGTCGGTAGTGGGCGAGCGATTCGGTCGTAGATGGACGGTTTCGGGCACGGTCAGATCACCTCGCAGCGGTCGACGGCGACGACGCCGAAGCCGTCGGCGAGCGTCGGTTCCGGTTCGTCGGCGGCGACGACCATGCGCGCCGTCGCGTCGACGTAGAGGTCGAACGCGTCCGGTCGCATGCCGCCGATGTCGACGATCTCGACGGTGCGAACCGCGTCGACGCCGTCGAGAACGGTGCGAGCGCCGTCGCCGAGGCTGCCGGCCTCGCCGCGCGGGACGCGCAGCTGGAGGTCGGCTTCGACCTCGGTCGTGGGTAGTTGGACTGACATCGCACACCCCCGGCGCGACTCGAACGCGCGTCCCCGTGGACGCCGGTGGCTATCGAGGGTTGCAGTTGCTCGCGGGCGGGCGAACACGTCCGAACGGGCGTTCGGACACACGGGTCGTCACGCGACGGTCGGCGGCGCTGTCCGAGACTGGGGTCGAAGGAAGGCGTGTCCCGACCCGTCGTCTCGGCCGACGGGCGTGGCCCGTCTACGCGACGCGGGTCGGGGACGACACACGGTTGCCCGCGACCAGCCACGTCCCGGCGGCGTCGGCGCTGGCGAGTCCAGCGTCGCCGTCGAGGGTGATGGTGGTGGTCATGGTGGGCCTCCGTGGTCCGCGTTCACTCCGACAGTTCAGCGGGACTATATTAATTTTTGCCGAGGCGTGGTAACGATACACGCATTCCCTGCAGAACTCGTGTGACGAATACGTATCCGCGAACTCGCCGGTCGCTACTCCGGAACGTCTGCGAGCGTCTGGCCGGCCCGGACCCTGTCTCCCGTCTCGACGGCGAGATCATCGCGAGTCACGGCCGGGGGACAGATCACGTCGGCGCGCGACCCGTAGCTGATGTGGCCGACGCGGTCGCCGGCCGCGAGGTCGTCGCCGGCGTCGACGTACGGGTGGATTCGGCGAGCGAACCAGCCCGCGATAAGCACGAGCGTCCAGTCGTCCCCCTCGATGCGGACGCGCTCGTTCCGGTCGGAGTCCTTCGAGAACGCCGGCTTGTACGCGCCCGAAATGTGGCGGACGCGAGCGATCCGCCCACCGAGCGGTGCGCGGTTGACGTGGACGGACAGCGGCGACATGAACACCCCCACGCGGAGGCGGCCCTCCTCCTCCTCGCGAACCACGGAGACGGTGCCGTCGGCCGGCGAGACGACGCCCGTCCCGGTCGGGCGCGGCGGGTCGCGGTGGAACCAGAGCGTCGCAACGCCCAGTGCGACGAGCAGGACACCGGCGGGCGCGAAGAGGAGCGTCGCGGGCACCGCAAGCACGAACAGCGGCGTCGCCAGCCGCCACGAACCGGGCGCGAGATCCATAGCGACCGTGTGACCGCCGGTGACTAACGGCTGTCGGTCGCGGGTGGACACCTTCATATGTGGCCGCAATAATCCCTAGATATGTCTCGAAGCGCACTCGAAGAACCCCTCAGCGAGCGGGCGGGCGAACGCACGCTCCTCGTCGGCGGCGACCGGCCGCTCCGTATCTCCGCCGGCCACCGGCTCATGCACCATGAGGGGAAGTGTTCGCGCCCCCACGGCCACAACTACGAGATCGTCGTCGAGGTGTCCGGCGAGCTCACCGACGAGGGATGGGTCGTCGACAAGGGCGACGTGACCAACGTGGTCGACGAGTGGGACCACATGTTCCTGCTGGAGGCGGGCGACCCGCTCGTCGAGGCGTTCCGCGAGGCGGGCGACGGCGACGCGCTCGTCGTCCTCGACCACCCGCCGACCGCGGAGGTGATGGCGACCCTGCTCGAAGCGCGGCTTCGCGACCGGCTCCCCGACACGGTGAGCGAGGTGTCCGCGACCGTCAGCGAGACGGGCGAACTGGAGGCGCGCTGATGCCCGTCTCTGAGACCGCGCCCGAGCGCGACGCGGACGCCGGCGGCGACGCGCTCCCGGTCAACGAACTGTTCGCCTCGCTACAGGGGGAGGGGAAGCTGGCCGGCGTCCCGTCGACGTTCGTCCGGACCTCGGGCTGTAACCTGCGCTGCTGGTTCTGTGACTCCTATCACACGTCGTGGGAGCCGACGGGCGCGTGGATGGGCGTCGACGAGGTGGCCGCCGAGGTCGCGACGGCCGACCCCAACCATCTGGTGTTGACGGGCGGCGAGCCGCTGATTCACGACGCGGCCGTCGACCTGCTCGACGCCGTGGACGCACACGCGACCGTCGAGACGAACGGGACGCGGTTCGCCGACGCCGACATCGACCTCGCGAGCATCAGCCCGAAGCTGTCGAACAGCACGCCGACGCCCGAGCGCGACCCAGCCGGCGACGGCGAGTGGGCCGACCGCCACGACGAGCGACGGATCGACCACACCGCGCTCGCTCGACTGATCGACGCGTATCCCTTCCAGCTGAAGTTCGTCGTTGCCGAGCGTGCCGATATGCCCGAAATCGAGTCGCTGATCACCGACTTCCGGGACGTGACGTGCGCCGACATCCGCGACGGCGACGTACTCCTGATGCCGGAGGGCGCGACGCGCGACCGGTTGGCGGAGACGCGCGACGTGACCGCGCAGTTGGCCGAGGAGTACGGCTACCGGTACACGCCTCGTCTGCACGTCGACCTGTGGAACGACGCCCCGGAACGATGAGCCGGGCAGTGATCCTCGTCTCGGGCGGCATGGACAGCGCCACCGCCGTCTACGAGGCGATGGCACGGGGATACGAGCCGCTCGCGCTCCACACGAGCTACGGGCAGGCGACCGAGACCAAGGAGTTCGAGTGTGCCCGACGGCTCGCCGAGGAGGTCGGGACCGAACTCCAGCGCGTCGAGACGGACCACCTCGCGCAACTCGGCGACTCGTCGCTCACCGACGAGTCGATGGCCGTCGAGGACGCCGACCTCGAAAGCGACGAGATACCGACCTCGTACGTGCCGTTCCGCAACGCGAACCTGCTGTCGATGGCCGTCGCCTCCGCGGAGGCGAACGACGCGAGCGCGGTGTTCATCGGCGCACACTCGGAGGACTTCTCCGGCTATCCCGACTGCCGGCCGGCGTTCTTCGAGGCCTTCCAGCAGGTGATCGACAGGGGGACCAAGCCGGAGACGGAGATCGCGCTCGAAGCGCCGTTCGCGGAGTGGTCGAAGACGGAGATCGCGGAGCGCGGGCTGGAACTCGGCGTCCCGTACGAGCACACGTGGTCGTGTTACCGGTCGGCGGCACCCGCCTGCGGCACCTGCGACGCGTGTGCGTTCCGGCTCCAGGCGTTCCAGCGCGCCGGCGCGACCGACCCCATCGACTACGATCAGCGACCGGACTACACGTAGCTACTCCTCGACGCCGGTCGCCTCGGCGACCGTCGTTCGCGTCTCCACGGCCTCGACCCCCTCGGGAAGCGCGGTCAGCAGGTCGTCGACGGCTTGCTCCGGCACGGTCGCGTGGAGGTTGTCGAACCGCGTCTCCGACTCGACGGTGCCGACATCGGTGACGGCCTCACGCGCCGCCGGAAGCGCGTCGGCGTCCACTCGAACGACGAGCCGTGCCGACGCACCGTCTGTCGGGTCCTCGCGAATCGTCCGGACGGCGGGTGCGAGATACACGTACGAAGGAGGCCACGGCAGAGTAAAACGGTGTCGCGTCCACCCGTGCCGGCTTCGCGGCGCTTTTGCCCCCCGGTCGCCTCTGGACGGGCATGTTCGAGCGGCTCGGCCGGCGGCTGAACGCGCTCGCGACCCGCGTTCCCGGTGGCGATGCGCCCGTCCCCGACGCCGACCCGCTCCCTCGCTACGTCGCGCCGCTCCCCGACTGGCTGGAGGAGTTCGGACTTCGCCTCCTCTGGCCCATCGTGCTCGTCAACCTCGCCGGCACAGCCTTCGGCTTCTGGTACTACCGCTTCCAGTTAGCCGGGACGCCGGCGGTCGCGTGGCCGGTGGTCCCCGACTCCCCGCTCGCGACGCTGTTCATCGCGCTCTCGCTCGCGGCGTGGCGACTCGACGTGGACCGGCCGTGGCTCCACGCGCTCGCCTTCTTCGGCTGTATCAAGCTCGGCGCGTGGACGCCGTTCGTCCAACTCGTCGTGAACGGGCAGGGGACGACGCCGACGTGGCTCTACCAGTTCCTCATCTGGAGTCACGCCGCGATGGTCGTGCAGGCGTTCCTGATCCAGCGGTACGCCGAGTTCCCAGTGGGGGCCGTCGCCGTCGCGCTTGCGTGGTACGGTCTCAACGACCTCGTCGACTACTTCGTGCCGGTGGTGGGCGACCCACACCACACCCTGCTCGCGGCAGAACTCGTCGACGGGCGTATCGACCACTCCGTCGCCGCCCACGACACCGCGGCCGCCGCCGCCGTGTTGCTCACGATGTGCTGTGTCTTCCTCGCGCTCGCCACGCGGGCGCGACGGCTCCGACTGCGCGCCGAATAGGTGTCAGCAGGCGCAGTAGTACTCCCGCTCGGCGAACTCCGTCTCCAAGAGCGCGTACGCCGGCGCGGGGTCCGAGGGACGGTACACGCCGGTCGTCAGCGAGTCGGACTCGAAGTCGCCGGCCAGCAGCGCCGCCCACTCGGACGCCGAGAGCACGTCGTCGAACGTCGGGTCCTCGAAGTTCAGCCGCAGGTAGTCGGGCAGGAACACCCAGCGCGTGTCTCGCGGGGCGGCGTGTTCGATGTCCGCGCCGACCGCGTCCGCGTAGGCCGCCATCGGGAGGTTCACGCCCGCGGCGACGGGCATCCCGATCCACTTCCACGGCCGCGTGTTGATGTCGAGGAGGACGAACTCCTCGCGGTCGGCGTCGTAGACGAACTCCGACTCCGAGATGCCGTGATACCCCGCGTCCGTCAGCATTCGCTCGGCCCGCTCCCGCACGACCGGTTCGTCGACCCGGTCGACGACACACGAGGTGCCGTAGCCGACCGGGTAGCGAACCCGCGCGTTGCCGACGACGCCCACCGGGTCGCCCTCGGGCGGCACGTACGAGGCGAAGGAGTGGTCCTCGCCGGTCGCTCTCGTTACCTTCTCCTGTGCCATGATCCGAACCCCCGCCGCCTCGGCCTGCTCGACGGCATCCATGAACTCCGCCTCGTCGGCGACCTCCAGCACGTTCGTGCCGACGACCTCCTCGAAGCGGCGCTTGCGTGCGGGTTTCACGACGAGCGGGAAGCCGAGCGCGGCCGCGGCCTCTGCCGGGTCCGTCTCGTCGAGGAAGTACGTCTCCGGATACGGTACGTCGAGTCGCTCGGCACGGCGGTAGAGTTCGTACTTGTCGAGCACCGAATCGATCACGCCCTCGGCAAACGGGAGGCGGACGCCGTCCGGATTTTCCTCTGCGAACGCCAGCGCCCACTCGTCCATGCAGCCGAACGCGACCGGGTCGTGGTCGGTCACGGCCGCGAGTCGCTCCACGTCCGCGCGGAAGCCGTCGGCGTCGTCCAGCGGATACGTCACCGCACCGGCGGCGACGACGGCGTCGGAGGGAGGTGCAGCGCCGCTGTGTGCGGCGGACGCTCGGGCGGCCGAGGCTTCGTCGGCGTTGTCTGCGCGGTCGAGTGCGATCACGGGCACGTCGCGGTCGGCGAGCGCTCGCGCCACACTCAGTCCGGTCACGTGGGCGTTGGCGACGAACGCCGGCGGTCGGTCGAACTCGCGGCGGCGAACCGTGTCGAGGAGGTCCTCGAAGGGGAGAAAGGCGTCGGCCATTACAGCGTTGTTGCCGACCGGCGAGTGAAAAGCGCGCGGGTTCGGTCAGACGATGCCCATCTCGTCGAGCCGTTCCGGCAGGTAGGTGTCGGTCACGAAGTCCAGTCCGCGCGAGGCGAGCGCCTGCTGTTCGGATTTCTTCTCGATGTCGAGCTGGAGGTTGATCTGCTCCTCCCAGAACTCCGTCTGGAAGCGCGGGTCCTCCAGTTCGGACTCCAGCGCGTTCGTGTCCGAATCGGACAGCGGGTCGGAAGGGAGGTCGTACTCCTCGATGTCCTGCGGGCGGATGCCGACGAACTGCGCGGCCGGCGTGGCGAGATACTCCGAGAGGTGTGCCGACTTGATGGAGCCGTAGGCGACGGAGCCGTAGATGCGGTAGCTCCACGGGTCGCCGTCGGTGAACACCGCCACCGGCAGATCGAGTTCGTCGTTGAGCCGTCGGGTGATACGGCGGGTCGCACGCGCCGGCTGCCCCTTCAGGTGGACGATGATCGCGTTGTACTCCTCGTCGAAGCTTGTTCGGAATCTGGTAGCCCCCCTCGCCGACGTCCTCCTGACAGTGGATGACCCGCTCGCCGCGGCGGGTCTGTTCGCGGAGTTCGAGCGGCCCCATGATGGTCGCGCCCGACTCCTCGGGGCGCATGTGGAAATCCTCGCGGGTGACGCCGGAGACGAGTTCCAGGTCCTCGACGAGCTGGTTCGACTCGTCCTGACTGGAGAACTGTGCGTACTCGTTGTCCCACGACTCGGAGAGATAGTACAGCTCCCGCAGCGTCGAGGAGCGGTCCTCCTCCAACTGCGTGGCGAGGAACTCCGCGGTGTAGATGGACTTGAGCAGTTTCTTCGCGCCGCGCACGGAGTTCGCGGAGCGGGTGGAGTGGCGCTCGCCGAGCACCCACACGTCGCTGTCCTCGTCGAAGACGATGTTCGACTTGCTCCGGGTGGGAATCTCCATCGACGGGACGCTCCCGCCGTCGAACTGCTCGTAGAAGGCGTCGGCCAGCTCGATGAGTCGCTCGCGCGCCTTCTCGTCCTGTACGTCCGGTGCCGCCTCGACCTCGCCGTCGGCTTCCACGTCTGGTTCTGAGCTCATGTTATGCGTTCACCGTGACCTTCTCCGCCTCGACACCCTCGATAGATACGTCGAACTCGGCGTCGTCGCTCACTTGGTACTCGATCCGGTCCTCGTCGCCGCCCGCCACGTCGACGGACCACTTCACGAACCACTCGCCGTCCATCTCGACGACGGTCGCACCGTCCACCTCGCCGGGATCCTCGCTCACGATGTCGGTGAGTTCGAAGTCGACGCTCGACGAGCCGTGGTTCTGGACCGTCACCGTTACGCTCTCGTCGGTGACCGACCGCTCGACGAGCGTGTTGTTCATGATCCGCGCCAGCGAGTCGTCGATGTCCAGCGACTCGCGGCCGGTCACCTGCGAGAGTTTCCGGGCCATCTCCGGCAGAATCTCGACGAGCGTGTTCTGCTTGTGTCGCCGCTTTTCGAGCGAGCGCTGTTCGTTGAGATACGACTTGAGTTCGCGGGCCGCCTCCCGGAGCGCGAGTTCGATCTCGTCTTCGATCTCGGGGACGTTCGCGACGGCGTCCTTCGACTCGCTCGTAAACGGGACGTTCGTGGACGCGACGTGGATCATGACGACGCCCGGCCCGTTCGGCATCCCGCTCCCGCCCGGCTGGTCGAGCCCGTAGTTGCGCCAGTTGATCCGCTTCACCACGCCCGTCGTCGAGCAGGCACCGAGTCGGTAGACGAGCGGCACGCGGTTCGCGAACCGGAGCACCTCGACGTTCCCCTCGGCGGGGAGATCGCCGCCGTAGGCGATGCCGGCCTCGACGATGAACGGGTCGCCGCGGTGGACCTCGGCGTCGCGGGTCGCCGCCGCGTAGAAGTCGGCGTCGTACTCCTTGCGGAGCCCCTTCTCGACCAGCGACTCCTCGATGGGTGCCAGACAGCCGGTGGGCGGCGAGAGGATGTCCGTCTCCCGCATCGCTTCGAGGAACGCCGCCGCCGTGTCGCGGGCGTCCGCCACCGTCGTGACCTTCGGCGGGTCATCGGGGACGGTGAACATGACGTCCCAAACCGCGTCCGTGACGTTCTCGCGGGCGGTGTCGCCGAAGGTCTCGTCGTCGTGTTCCTCCGTCATCTCGGCCGAGCGATCCACGTAGTCGACGAGCGTCGCGCGCGTCGCACGGTCGCGGCCGTCGTCGGCCTCGGCGAACTTCTCGCCGATCCGCCGTGCCAACCCCTCAACCGCGGCGTCGTCCTTCCGGGTCGTGGTCGCCTCGTCGACGAGGTCGTAGAGGTCTGCGCCGCGCGTCTGCGTGCAGGCGTCCCACGCCGCCGCGACGGCGTTCTCGCGGGTGGTGTCGCCGAACGTCTTGTCGAACGCCTCTTCGGCCGCGTCGGCCGCCTCGTCGACCGCCGCGACGACCTCGTGGTGAGTCACCCGGTCGCTGTCGTCGAGTGCGTCGGCCACGTCAGCGGCGAAGGAGGCCGTCGCGTCGGCCCCCTTGTTCGAGACGCCGTCGACGACTGCGGCCTCTACGTCGGCGTCGGCGTGGCTCGCGGGCGGCCGCCACGACATCTCGCGCCCGAAGTGGCGGTCGCGAAAGTTGTCGAGCACCGACCGGGCCGTCTTCGCGCCGACGCGGGTGAACTCCTCCTGCATGAAGCCCGACAGCGAGTAGGAGTCCGTCGCCTCCAGCATCTTCAGCAGCGTCCCGAGTTCGACGCCGTGGGGGTGCGGGCGAATCTCCTCGGTCTCGTCGGGCAGTTGGTCCGTCACTCGCTCGTACTTCTCGTGCGTCTCCGGCTCACGGAACTCGATGCGAGCGTGGGGATTGACGACCGCCGTGTACTTGATGTAGTCGTGGAGCTGCTGGCGGGCCCGCATGTTCGCCTCCATCTCCACCTCGATGCGGGTGCCGTGGGGCCGCTCCCACGTCGTCGCCTCGTCGGTGTCGATCTCGGGCTCGTTGGTGTCCGTGTCGATGGTCAGCTCGAACCGTCGGGCCTGCTGGTCGGCCCCCGTCTTCGCCGTGACTTTGGCCGGCTTGCCCGAGGTGAGCTGCGAGTAGAGCACGGCCGCGGAGATACCGATCCCCTGCTGACCGCGATTTTGCTCGCGCTTGTGGAACCGGCTCCCGTACAGCAGTTTCCCGAACACCTTGGGAACCTGTTCGCGGGTGATACCGGGACCGTTGTCCTCGACGACGAGCCGGTAGTAGTCGCCCGCGTCCTCGATCTCGACGTAGATGTCGGGGAGAATGCCGGCCTCCTCGGTGGCGTCCAGCGCGTTGTCGACGGCCTCTTTGACGGCCGTGACGAGCGCCTTCCCGCCCGAGTCGAAGCCGAGCATCTGCTTGTTCTTCTCGAAGAACTCGGCGATGGAGATGGAGCGTTGCGACTCGGCGAGTTCCTCGGCGACGGTGCCACCGCCGCCCTCACCGAGCGTCGACTGGAATGAAGTCATCTGCCGGGTCGTTACCCGCCGGAGCCTAAAACAGTCGTGGTAGTTCGGTGAAAGTGAACGGCCAGCGTTTATGCGTCCCGGTCGACAGACACGACTGTGCGAGACAGTCCGCCCGAGACGCCCCGCGAACCGGTGTCGGAGACGCTACACGGCGAGACGATGATTGACAACCCTCAGCGGAGGCATGTCCTTCGATTAATTGCAGCGTGTTCTGGAATGACTTTCGCAGGGTGCGCGTCTGACACCCCTTCTACTCCAACGGAGACGGCATCCCCATCCTCAGCTCCTACATTAGCCCCATCTCCTAGTCCTTCAGAATCGACGACATCGGAACCGGTGGGAACTGGGAGTAACTCGACTGATCTTACAATATATAATCAAACAGAAACGTCTCGATCAGTCGAGATTACAGTTGAACAAGGAGATAGTCCGATATACACTAATGGAGTTGATGTTGACTCAGAAGGAAGGAAGAGTTTGGATATTTTTCCCGAAGACAGCTCCGGTACGGTTTCAATTACTGCCAGACTTTCTAATGGTACTGAAGCGACGTACGAATGGGATTTGGATGAAGAACCCGCTGACGGATGGGTCTCGTTATGTATAGAGTCAGATACATCCCTCGAAATGAGCTATGCTATCGCATGATACCCTGGCTGTTAGATAATCAGCTAGCTGTCACACGCTACTAATCGACGACGGCAGCCGCCACCGCTCGTACTGTCTACTTTTACTCAGCCACGGCGAGGTCGACGACCGGCGAAGCGCTCATCCTCCTGCGAACGGAGGCGGACACCGGCCACGGCGTCGGGAAGCCGACCGACCGTATCGTCCGCGAACAGGTCGACCGCTGGACGTGGCTCTGTGACCGGTTCGGCGTCGATATCTGAGGCTCTATAACTGTCACGCGCGTCGCGCGCGTGGGATTTATACCAGTCACCGGCCTAATGAGGGTAGAAACTCCCTATGTCTAAGGAAGGTAGCTACGGAGCCAACCAGATCCAAGTCCTCGAGGGTCTGGAGGCGGTGCGTAAGCGACCCGCGATGTATATCGGGTCGACAGACACGCGCGGGCTCCATCATCTCGTCTACGAGGTCGTCGACAACGCGATCGACGAGGCGCTGGCCGGATACTGTGACACCATCGAGGTCACCCTCCACGAAAACGGGTCCGTCTCCGTCAGCGACGACGGCCGCGGCATCCCGGTCGACACCCACAGCGAACACGACCGCCCGGCGCTTGAGGTCATCATGACCGTCCTGCACGCCGGCGGGAAGTTCGACGCGGAGTCGTATCAGGTCTCGGGGGGGCTTCACGGCGTCGGCGTCAGCGTCGTCAACGCGCTCTCGAAGTGGCTCGACGTCGAGGTGAGACGCGACGGCCACCTCTACCATCACCGGTTCGACCACGGCGTTCCCGAGGGGGACATGGAGGTCGTCCGCGAACTCGAACCCGACGAGGAGACCGGAACGACGGTGCAGTTCTGGCCCGACCACGACGTGTTCGAGACGACCGAGTACAGCTTCTCGACGCTGGAGTCGCGACTCCGCGAACTCGCCTTCCTCAACCCCGGCGTGGGGATCGCGCTGGCCGACGAGCGGAGCGACGAGTCGATCCGATTCCAGTACGAGGGCGGCATCCGCGAGTTCGTCGCGTTCCTTAACGAGACGCGAGCACCCCTCCACGAGGACATCGTCTATCTCGACGGCGAAGATCAGGACATCAACGTCGAGGTGGCGATACAGGCGACCGAGGACGTGCAGGGCTCCATCCACGCGTTCGCGAACAACATCAACACCCGCGAGGGCGGCACACATCTGACCGGCTTCAAGACCGCGCTCACGCGGGTCATCAACGATTACGCCTCTTCACACGGGCTGGCGAACGACCTCGACGGCAATCTGACGGGCGACGACATCCGCGAGGGGCTCACCGCCGTCATCTCGATCAAACACCCCGACCCGCAATTCGAAGGGCAGACGAAGACGAAACTCGGCAACAGCGAGGTTCGAGGCATCGTCGAGGGGCTGATGCACGAGCAGTTCACGGCGTATCTCGAGGAGCATCCCGACACCGCCGAGGCCATCGTCGGCAAGGCAGTCGAGGCGGCCAAGGCACGGCTCGCAGCACAGAAGGCAGAAGAGCTCACGCGCCGGAAGTCGGCGCTCGAATCCACCTCGCTACCCGGCAAGCTCGCCGACTGTCAGAGCCGCGACCCGTCGAAGTCGGAGCTGTTCGTCGTTGAAGGTGATTCGGCGGGCGGGTGTTTTACCGGCGATACCGAAGTTGCTCTCGCTTCGGGACGCTCGATTACGTTCGAAAAGCTCGTCGAAGAGCAGGCGAACGGCGAGAACCACTTCTGTTACACGGTAGACGACGAGGGTAGGATCGGTCTGGAACGAATCGATAACCCTCGTGTCACTAGGGAGGACGCGGAACTCGTTGAGGTCACACTCGACACGGGCGAGACGATTACCTGTACACCGGACCACGAGTTCATGCTCAGGGACGGAAGCTATTGTGAAGCGCAACACCTCGAGAGCGGGCAATCGCTGATGCCGTTGTACCGAAAGATGTCGGACACATCGGAAGAGAGTATCACCATCGACGGCTACGAGATGGTAAAACAGCCAGTGATGAACGGCTTCTGGGAGTTCACACACCTCCTTGCGGACAGATACAACGTCGAGAATGGACTGTACGACGATCTTGATGGAGAACACAAACACCACAGGGACTTCGACAAGCGAAACAACCGTCCGGATAACATCGAGCGACTCTCGAAAGAGGACCACATCGAACTACACCGGAACCACGCCACGAAAACCCTGCATACGGAGGAAGTGAAGCGGGAACTTCGAGAACTCAGGCAATCAGACGAGTTCCGTCGGATGATGAGCGAGCGGATGCAACAGGACGAAACTGTCGAAATCCTCCGAGAGCAGGCGAAAGAGCAGTGGGAAGACGAGGAGTACGAGCAGTGTATGCGGGACGCTTGGCGTGAGTACTACGAAAACAATCCCGAGTACAGACAGCGTGTCAAAGAACGTCTCACCCGAGAAGCACGAGAGTACTGGGGTGACGAGCAACACCGAAAGGAGCAGTCGGAACGAGTTAAGCAGCACTACCGAGACCATCCGGAGGCAATCGAAGCGCGAAGACAGGAGGCGGAAGAGCAGTGGGACGACGAAGAGCTCCGGAAGTGGCGGAGCGAGAAAACGGAAGAACAGTGGACGGAAGAGTTCAGAGAGCAGCGAATGGAATCGTACAATCAGACGTACTACGAGAACACGATTCCGTTCATGAAAGAGGTTCTAGAGGTGGATGGGAGTCTCGAGAACTACGACGAGCGCAGACGAGAGGAGAACGATCCAAACGTTCTAACGAAGAGTACGACCATCGAGAAATTCTTCGATGACGAAGAAGAGCTAGTCGAGGCAGTAGAAACCCACAACCACACCGTCGAATCCGTCGAACGCATCAAGGAGACGGCAGACGTGTACGACATCGAAGTGCCGGGAACGCACAACTTTGCACTCGAAGCAGGTGTGTTCGTTCACAACAGCGCCAAGCAGGGTCGCAATCCGGAGTTTCAGGCCATCCTCCCGTTGCGCGGCAAGATACTCAACGTCGAGAAACACCGGCTCGACCGCATCCTCGAGAACGACCAGATCCGGAATCTCGTCACCGCCATCGGCACCGGCATCGGCGACGAGTTCGACATCGAGGAGACGCGTTATCAGAAGATCATCATGATGACGGACGCGGACGTGGACGGCGCTCACATCCGGACGCTGCTGCTCACGTTCCTCTACCGGCACATGCGACCGCTCATCGAGGAGGGGTACGTGTACGCCGCACAGCCGCCACTCTACCGCATCCGGAGCCGCGGGAACACGTACGACGCGATGACCGAGGCGGAGCGAGAACAGATCATCGAAGAGAACTGCGACGGCTCGCCGAGCCAGATCCAGCGGTTCAAGGGACTGGGCGAAATGAACCCCAACCAGCTGTGGGACACGACCATGAACCCGGAGAACCGCATCCTCAAGCAGATAACGATCGACGACGCCGCGGCGGCCGACCGGATGTTCTCCGTGCTGATGGGTGATGCCGTCGAGCCGCGCAAGCGGTTCATCAAGGAGCACTCCGAGGACGCCGAGTGGGTGGACATATGAGCACCGACGACGCGTCCGACGCGGACGAACCAGCACAGCGCGTGCGGAACGTCCGCGTCGAAGACGAGATGGAGCAGTCGTACATCGACTACGCGATGTCCGTCATCGTCGGGCGCGCGCTCCCGGACGCCCGCGACGGCCTCAAGCCCGTCCAGCGGCGCATCCTCTACGCGATGCACGAGGCCGGCATCACGTCGAACGCCGGCCACCGGAAGTCCTCAAACGTCGTCGGCGACACGATGGGGAACTACCATCCACACGGCGACAGCGCCATCTACGACGCGCTCGCCCGGATGGCACAGGACTTCTCGCTCCGGTATCCCCTCGTCGACGGACAGGGGAACTTCGGCTCTATCGACGGCGATCCGCCCGCTGCGATGCGGTACACCGAGGCCCGAATGTCGCCGATGGCCGAGGAACTGCTCGCCGATATCGAGGAGGACACCGTCGACTTCGAGGCGAACTACGACGACCGACTCACCGAGCCGGCCGTCCTGCCGGCGAAGGTGCCGAACCTCCTCCTCAACGGTGCCTCGGGCATCGCGGTCGGGATGTCGACGAACATCCCGCCGCACAACCTCCGCGAGGTGGTCGACGCCGCGATCCACCTCATCGACAACCCCGACTGTACGGTGTCGGACCTCATCGTCGGCCCGGACGGCGAGGGGTACGTCACCGGCCCCGACTTCCCGACGGGCGCGAACATCGTCGGCCGCGAGGGGATCCACGATGCGTACACCACCGGTCGTGGGCGGCTTCGCGTCCGCGCGGAAATCGACATCGAAGAGAGCGACCGGGGCGGCGACCGCATCGTCGTCTCTGAACTCCCGTATCAGGAGAACAAGGCGCGCCGGATCGAGCGCATCGCCGAGGACGTGACCGACGGCGACATCGAAGGGATCAGCGACATCCGCGACGAGTCCGACCGCGACGGCGTCCGGGTCGTCATCGAGCTGAAGCGGGGTGCGAACACGAAGGTGGTGAAGAACCAACTGCTCGAATCCCACCTCGAAAAGACGTTCTCCGTGCTGTCGCTGGCACTCGTCGACGGCCAGCCGCGCGTCCTGAACCTGAAGGAACTCCTCGAAGAGTACGTCGACCACCGCCGCGAGGTCGTTCGTCGGCGCTCGCAGTACCGGCTCGAAGAGGCACAGGACCGGGCGCATATCCTCGAAGGCCGGCTCAGGGCACTGGAGAGCGCCGAAGACGTGGTCGACCTCATTCGGGACAGCGAGGACCGCGACGCGGCGAAGGCCGGACTGCGCGAGCAGTTCGACTTCTCGACCGAGCAGGCCCAGCACATCGTCCGGATGCAGCTCGGCTCGCTCACCTCGATGGAGGCCGGCGAGATACGCGACGAGTACGAGGAGGTACAGGCCACCATCGACCGACTGGAGACCATCCTCGCCGACGAGTCGGAGCTGCTCGGCGTTATCAAGGACGAACTCCGAGAGATTCGCGACGAGTACGGCGACGACCGCCAGACCTCGGTGATACAGGACCACGGCAGCGTCACCCGCGAGGATCTCATCCCCGAAGACGACGTGGTTGTCGTCCTGACGGAGGACGACTACGTGAAGCGGATGCCGCTCGACGAGTTCGACCCGCAACACCGCGGTGGGAAGGGAATCATCGGCGTCCGTCCGAAGGACGGCGACCGCGTCTCCGCGGTGTTCGAGGCGAACACGCACGATTACCTGCTCGTCTTCACCTCGCGCGGGCAGGTGTACCGGCTGAAGACCTACGAGATACCGGAGATGTCCCGCACGGCCCGCGGGACGAACGTCGTCAACGTCATCGATCTGGACTCCGACGAGGAGGTCACCGCAGTCGTCGACGTGGACGACGTCGAGGACGAGGAGGGGTATCTCGCGATGGCGACACAGCACGGCTACGTGAAGCGGACGGAACTGTCCGCCTTCGAGAACGTCCACTCCGGCGGCATCCGCGCCACGAAACTGGAAGAGGGCGACGAACTCGTCGACGTCGAGGTGACGGACGGCACGCAGGACTTGGTCATCGGAACCCGGCAGGGGATGACCATCCGCTTCGCCGAGACGGAGGCCAGTTCGATGGGTCGCTCCGCGCGCGGCGTCAACGGCGTCGCTCTCGAAGATTCCGACGAGGTGGCCGGCCTCGTTGCAACCAGCGAGGGCGACGGGCGCGAACTGCTGACCGTCACCCGCATGGGCTACGGCAAGCGAACGCCCCTCTCGGAGTATCGCCGCCAGTCCCGCTACGGGAAGGGACTCGTCGACATCAAGACGAACGAGCGCAACGGCGAGGCGTGTTCGCTCAACGCCGTCGACCCCGACGACGGGCTCGTCATCATGAGCGAGTCGGGCCAGATCATGCGCACGACAGTCGAGGAGGTGTCACAGCAGGGGCGCAACACGATGGGCGTGACCGTGATGCGACTCGACGATGGCGACTGGGTCGCGAGCGTCGACGTGGTGCCGAACAGCGACGAACCCGGCGAGTAAGCTACTCCTCGGTCAGTTCGCGGTACTCCTCGCTCGACATATCGACTTTCTCAGCGAGTCGGTCGCCGACGAGCGCCGGCTCGTCGGCCTTCGAGGCGACCTGTCGCCCGACGTACGCGAGACCGAGCGTGATCACCGCCAGCGGAACCCCGAGCGCCGCGAGCACAAATTCGCCCGACAGCGAGATATCGAAGAGCACCGTTCCGCCGAGCAGGAGCGACGGCGCAGCGAACAGCAGCAACACGAGCGCGGCGGCGAGTCTGCCGCGCGGTCCCCCGAGTGCCATGCCCGTCGTTCGGGGTCCGTTCACAAAAGCACTCGGCGCGGCCTCAGGTAGTGCTAAATATACCAATGGATGAGCCGACTCAGCCAGTGTGACCACTTTGGAAGCCCCCGTCGGCTCGACGAACCCGGACGACGCAAGGACCGCAGGCCAACGGCCGAGGACCGCAGCGAGGCCCGGGAGTCGAGCCGACGGCCTCTTCCAGTCCCACCCGACCGCAGTTGCTCGATCAGCCATCGCGTAGCTGAATACTATCGCCCTCGGAGACCCGAAGGAGTCACCCCCGAGGCGTCGGCCGTGACGGCGATTCTGTCGAGTGCGTCAGGCTACAGGATCTGTTTGCCGAGCGCGGAGGCGACAAGCTCGACGGCCAGCTCCGCGGTGCGGTTGTGCTTGTCGAGGACGGGGTTCACTTCGACGACCTCCATCGAGCGGACGCTGTCGAGGCGGTCGGCGACGGCCTCCATCGCGGAGTGCGCCTCGCGGTAGGTGACGCCGCCGCGGACGGGCGTGCCGACGCCCGGTGCCTCGTCCGGGTCGAGAACGTCCATGTCGAGCGAGACGTGGATGCCGTCGGTGTCTTCGGTCGCGATTTCGAGGGCCTCGTCGACGACGGCCGGCGCGCCGCGCTCGTCGATGTCGTACATCGTGAACACGGACACGTCGCTCTCGTGTAACGCCTCGCGTTCGCGGTCGTCCAGCGAGCGCGTCCCGACGAGCGCGACGTTCGACGGGGCGATGGACGGGGCGACCGCCCACTCCGCGTCGGCGAACTCGCCGCGGCCGAGGAGCGCGGCGAGCGACATCCCGTGGACGTTGCCCGACGGCGTCGTCGCCGGCGTGTTGAAATCGCCGTGCGCGTCGAACCAGACGACGCCGATGGACCGCTCGCGGGCGGCCCCGCCGGCGGTCCCGATGGCGATGGAGTGGTCGCCGCCGAGCACGAGCGGAAACTCGCCGTCTGCGAGCGTGTCGGCCACTGACGCTTGGAGTCGTCGACACACTGCGGCCGTCTCGTCGAGATACTTGGCGTGGCGGTCACCGCTCGGCGCTTCGGTCATCGCCTCCGGGCGAGGAACGGTGAGGTCACCGGCGTCGGTACAGTCGTGACCGTTCGCGTCGAGCTCCTCGTCTAGCCCCGCGTAGCGGATGGCGGAGGGTCCCATGTCCACCCCGCGGCGGTTAGCGCCGAGGTCCATCGGGACGCCGATGACACTGATGTCCATGTTCGGGGTTTTCGGCCTCCGGCCTTATCCCCGACGGTCCGAGTCGGCGAGTCGAGCGGTCGCTCGGCAAGCGCACACAGCGGTACAGAGCAGCGCGAACGGCGACGCGCTACAGATACGGTTCGCAGACGCGGCGCAGTCCGTCGTCGAAGTCGATTGCCGGCTCCCAGCCGGTCGCCTCGCGCATCTTCGAGGGGTCGGCCATCGTGTCGTGGACGTAGTTCTGCATCGTGTTCTCGGAGTATGTCGGCTCCACGTTCGTCCCGAGCACGTCGTTGAGTCGGTCGACGAGTTCGTTCAGCGAGTACGAGTCGCCGGTGCCGAGGTTGTAGACGCCGGTGAGTTCGTGGTCGGCGGCCAACTCAAGCCCACGCGTGATGTCGTCGACGTGGGTGAAGTCGCGGGTCTGGGTGCCGTCGCCCCAGATGTCCGGGCGCTCGCCGTTGGCGATCTGGTGGGCGAACTGCGCGATGAGGTTCGCGTACTCTCCCTTGTGCTCCTCCGCGCCGGAGAAGCCCTGATACACCGAGAAGAACCGCATCCCGGCCATCGTCACGTCGTGGAAATTCTCGTAATACTCCGCGTAGCGCTCGCGGGCCAGTTTCGACGCCTCGTAGCCAGTGCGCGCCGCGACCGCCATCGACTCGGGCGACGGCTCCGTCCGGTCGCCGTAGATAGAGGAGGTCGAGGCGTAGACGACGGTGTCACAGCCCGTCTCGCGCACCTGTTCGACGGTGTTGATGAACCCCTCGACGTTGACGCGAGCGCCGCGGGCGGGGTCGTTCTCGTGCATCGCCCGCGAGGAGAGCGCCGCGAGGTGGAAGAGCACGTCCACGTCCGCCGGAAGGTCGTCGTCGAGCACCGACGCGTCGACGAACTCCACGTCGTCGTCGAGGTTGTCCGGCGTCCCGAGATACAGGTCGTCGACCGCGACGACGTCGTTGTCGGCCGCGAGGCGGTTCGCGAGGTTCGAGCCGATGAACCCAGCGCCACCGGTCACGAGCACGCGCTTCCCGTCCATACCCGACGGGCCGCGTCCAGCAGGTAAGTGGCTACCGGTCTCGACGCCGTGCTCACCGTCGGGTTTAAGCCCGACCTTACCGAAATAGGTTTATAATGTCGTCCATCGAACTCACTCCGTCGCAGAAGAAGATCCTCGAAGCGCTCATCAATCTCCACCGCGACGCCGAGAGCGCGGTCAAAGGCGAGGAGATCGCAGAGGAGGTCGACCGGAACCCCGGCACCATCCGCAACCAGATGCAGAGTCTCAAGGCGCTCCAGCTGGTCGAGGGTGTACCCGGGCCGAAAGGAGGCTACAAGCCGACCGGCACCGCCTACGACGCGCTCCAGATTCAGGAGATGGAGCAGGCGGCGGACGTGCCGCTCCGACACGAGGGCGAGGCGATACCCGGCGCGAACGTACAGGAGATCAATCTCACGAGCGTCCACCACCCGGAGCTGTGTCGCGCCGAGGTCCGGCTGCAGGGGTCGATCAGCGACTTCCACGAGGGCGATTCGGTGACCGTCGGCCCGACGCCGCTCTCGAAGCTCCGCATCGCGGGCACGCTCGACGGAAAGGACGACACGAACAGCAGCCTCATTCTCACTATCGACGAGATGCGCGCGCCGGCGGAAGGCGAGACGCCGGAGAAGTAAGGCGGCGCGACGTTTCGCAGGGTTTGTATCGGAGGCATCCCAGCGACTTGTATGACCGACGACATCGTCGTGCTCGGCTCCGGGTACGCCGGAACCGGTGCCGTGAAGCGACTCGAACGAGAGTTAGACGGCGAGGCCGACATCACGTGGGTTTCCGAGGTCGACCACCACCTCGTGCTCCACGAGTCACACCGGATCATCCGCAAGCCCGACGTTCGCGATCAGATCACCTTCGACTGCGAGGAGCTGAAGGCTCCGTCGACGCGGTTCGTCAACGCGCGCGTCGAGGCGCTCGACACCGACGAACGAACGGTCGAACTCGCCGACGGCTCGACAGTCGACTACGACTACGTGCTCATCGCCTTCGGCTCTCGGACAGCCTTCTTCGGCATCGACGGCCTCCGCGAGCATTCGCTCACCCTGAAGTCCTTGGAGGATGCGCTCGACATCCACGACGCAGTCAAGGACGCCGCCGCCGAGGCGACGAAGGAAGACCCGGCACAGGTCGTCGTCGGCGGAGCCGGCCTCTCTGGCATCCAGTCGGCCGGCGAAATCGCGGAGTTCCGCGACCTCCATCGCGCGCCGATCGACGTCCACCTCGTCGAGGGGCTCGACAACGTCTTCCCGAACAACGACCCCGTCGTACAGGCGAAGCTCGCCAAGCTGCTCGACGACAAGGACGTGAACGTCATGACCGGCGAGTTCATCGGCGAGGTGGACGACGAGACCGTCTACGTCGGCGACGACACCGAACTCGACTACGACGTGCTGCTGTGGACCGGCGGCATCACCGGCCAAGAGGCCGCCGAGACGGTCGACGTCGAACAGGACGAGCGGAGCCACCGGGTTCACACGGGGCAGGACTTCACCACCAACGACGAGCGCGTGTTCGCCATCGGCGACGCCGCGCTCATCGACCAGCCGGGAGAGGAGAACCCCGCGCCGCCTACCGCACAGGCGGCGTGGCAGGCGGCCGAGGTTGCGGGCGTCAACCTCGCGCGCGCCGCTCGCGGCGAACCGCTCGAAACGTGGACCCACGAGGACAAGGGGACTCTCGTCTCCGTCGGCGACGAGGCCGTCGCCCACAACGTCGTCGGGGCTCGCGAAGTCGTCGACACGTTCGGGGGCCCGGCCGCCGAGATGCTGAAGAAGACCGTCGCTGCCCGCTGGATCAAGGACATCGCCGGCTACGGGGCCGCCGCGAAGGCGTTCCCCGATATGTAGGAACCCCACTTTTTGCACTTCCCTCGCGCGGCTTCGCCGCGCTCGGTCAGGCAAAAACTTGGGGAAAATATGCGGGCGTGCTCCCTCCGCTTCGCTCCGGTCCGCGCGCCCTACGGAACCTCGCTTCGCTCGGTTCCGCGAACTGTGTGGTGGCGGAGCCGGCAACCCGCTCCCTCGCTTGGGCTCGCGGCGGACAGTTCTACCCCGTACATTCAAATACCGAAACGGGACCAACCGTCCCGTGACCTGATGACCCGTGCGGGGTCGGTCGAGACGGGAGCGCGACGCGCCACCCCGCACTCGCGCATGCGTCGCCTGCTCGCTACCGATCCAGCGACAGCCCCGCGTGCCAGCGGTCAGCGCCTGTGTCTGTCTTGACCCGGTCCATCTCCGCGAGGATAGCCGCGGCCAGTGACGCGACCTCTCCGGCGCGTCGCTCGCCTTCGGTGCGGAACTCCCCGGTGACGCGGTTAGCGTACACCGTGCACACCGCGCCGGCACGAAGTCCGTAGAGATTCGCGACCGTCAGTATCGACGCCGCCTCCATCTCGAAGTTCAGAACGCCGGCCGCCTGTAGCTCGTCGACCAGCGCGTCGGCGTCCGCACCCTCGAATCCGCCGAAGCCGGGGCGACCCTGCCCGGCGTAGAAGGAGTCCGTCGAACAGGTGACGCCACAGTGGTAGTCGTAGCCCAACTCCTCACAGGCAGTCACGAGCGCGGTCACCACCTCCGAGTCGGCCGCCGCGGGGTAATCCTCGCGGACGTACTCGTCGGAGGTCCCCTCCTGTCGGACTGCGCCGGTCGTGATGACGAGGTCGCCGACTTCCATCCCGGGCTGGATGGCACCACAGGAGCCAACGCGTATGAACGTCCCTGACCCGATCTGTGCGTGCTCCTCGACAGCGATAGTCGCCGACGGCGACCCGATGCCGGTCGAGGTGACGGTCAGCGGCTCTCCGTCGTAGCGTCCGGTTGCGGTTCGGTACTCGCGGTGCTGGCCGACCTCCTCGGCCTTGTCCCACGCGTCGGTGATCTTCGGGACGCGCTCCGGATCGCCCGGTAGGAGGACGGGACCAGCGGCGTCGTCCGGTCCGAGACCGATGTGATACTGTACGTCGTCATCCTCGTCCATAGTCGCTGTTCCACCAGCGTGCTTGTAGTTCCACTGCCCCGAAGATTCTCGATAGCGGGGACTCATCGTCGAGTGTGGACATCCACCACGTCGGACAACTGGTCGACGCGGAGTTCGAGTCGGCAGTCGAGTTCTACCGCGACACGCTCGGACTGCCGCTGCGCGAGACGACCGACGGGTTCGTCCGCGTCGCGTTCTTCGAACTTCCGTCGGCAGAGTTCCATCTCATCGTCCGCGAGGAGCGCGGCTCACCGGCTGACGAACTCCTCGACACGATTGGCCGACGCTCTACGGCCCACGTCGCGTTCGAAGCGGCCGACCTTGCGACGGCGATGGCGGACGCGGCCGACGCGGGCCTGCAGTTCGTCGGCGACCCGCCCGAGGACGGACTCGGGCCGTATCGGCGAGCGTTCGTCGCGCCGGACGGCCACGTCGGCGTCCCGTTCGAGTTCGTTGCCTCGGCCTGATCACTCGAGCGTTCCGGGTTGGATCGTGTTCGGGATGAGTTCACCGAGCGCGTACTCCGCGACTGTGTCGCCCTCGTCACAGTAGACGGGGAGCGACTCGTCGCAGAACTCGGCGAGCGTCTGTCGGCACATGCCACACGGCGTGACGCCGTCGCATTCGCTGGAGACGACGGCCAGCGCGTCGAACTCGGTGTGGCCCTCCTTCACCGCCTCGGCGACCGCGACCTCCTCGGCGTGCAGCGAGTTCGAGTAGTTCGCGTTCTCGATGTTACAGCCGACGTACGTCTCGCCGTCGGCGGTTCGGAGCGCGGCCCCGACCCGATACTCCGAGTAGGGGACGTACGCGTCGGCGAGCGCGTCGCGGGCCGCGGCCAGCAGCGCGTCGGGTTCCATATCCGTGTCTTCGGGGCGCGGGAGAAATAGCCTGTCATCAGTCCTCGCCGGACTCGTAGTGGTCGCCGGCCGCTTCCGGAATCTGCGTGCGGCCCACGAGCGCGAGCACGAGAACGACGGTCACGAACGGGATGACCCGGACGAGCGAACTCGGGAGGCCCGTGCCGACGGTCTGGAGCGAGAACTGGAGTGCGTCCAGCCCCACGAACAGGAGCGCCGACAGGAACGCGCCGATCGGGTTGTAGTTCCCGAACAGGTAGGTGACGATGGCGATGAATCCCTTCCCGTTCACCATCGTCGGCCCGTTGCCGGTGAACTGTCCGATAGAGAGCGCGAGCGCACCGCCGCCGACGCCGGAGAGCACGCTGGAGAGGAGCACGGCGGCGTAGCGCACCCGCGAGACGCTCACGCCGGCCGTGTCCAGCGCCTTCGGGTTCTCGCCGGCTGCTTGGACGTGCCGACCGAACGCCGTCCGATTCAGCGTGTACCACGACAGCCCCACGGCGATGAACATCAGGTAGACGAACGGCGAGGCGTCGAACAGCGCACCGAAGAACGGTATCTCGGCGAGTACTGGTATCGTCACCGTCGTGGGCGTGGTGACGCTGGCGGTGTTCGGCCCGTCGTACACCACCTGCGACGCGAACGGGGCGAGACCGAGCGCGATGAGCCACACCGCGAGCCCGGCGATGATCTGGTCGGCGCGGAACTCGATACAGACGACGGCGAACAGCCCTGCGAGCAGGGTACTCGCGGCGACACCGACTAGCAGGCCGAGCCACAGCTCTGGCTGTGTGGCCGCGCCCTCACCGGCGATGGTGTCCGTCGCGTACACTGCGGTGAACGCCGAGATGATGAGCAGTCCCTCTAGTCCGATGTTGATAACGCCGCTCTTCTCGGCGAAGATGCCGCCGAGTGCCGCGAGCGTGATCGGCACGGCGAACCGGAGCGCCGCACCGAGCGTGGTCCGGTCCGTGACGATGGCGAACAGATCGCCCGCGATGGTGTCGGGGAAGACGAGTCGCGCCCCGGCGAGGAGCACGAAGAGCACGGCCACTGCGGCGGTGATACCGGT
>PXQV01000001.1:244471-281901 GCA_003021175.1 Halobacteriales archaeon QH_7_66_36
GTCGACCCGAGTCGCCGCGCCCGTCGCTGGACGCGGTCCATGCGGCCGCCCAGCAGTCGGAAGAACTCCGGCATCGCGACGAAGAGGATGATGAGTCCACGGAGTACGCCGACGAGTTGCGGGGGCACGTCCGTCGCGAAGTCGACGACGGTGGTCCCGGATTTGAGCACGCCGAACAGCAGCGCGGCGAAGCCGACGCCGACTGGGTTGTTGCCCGCGAGGATAGAGACGGTGATCCCGTCGAAGCCGTACGCCGGCACGCCGGTCTGGTAGTTGCCGAGGATCATCAGCACGTACAGCGCGCCGCCGAGCCCGCCCAGCGCGCCGGAGAGAGCGAAGCTCGCCACGACGGTCCGGGCCGCGTCCACGCCGCCGTACTCAGCTGCCTCCGGCTGGAGGCCGCTCGTCCGCAGATCGTAGCCGAAGGACGTGTGCGCGAGCAGATAGTAGATCGCGACGATGAGACCGATCCCGAACAGGAGTGCGATCAGCGAGAAGTTGCCGCGAGGGTCGAAGGCGATTGCTGGGAAGTTGGCGTAACTTGGGAGCGCCCGCGTCTGTGTCGCCGCGCTCGTGGGATCTTTGAACTGATTGAGGACGAGGTAGCCGACGACGCCCGTCGCGACGAAGTTCAGCATGATCGTCGTGATGACCTCGTTTGCGTCGGCGCACGCCTTCAGCGCCCCCGGTATCGCGCCGTAGAAGCCCCCGCCGACCGCGCCGGCGAGCAGTCCGAGCGGAACGAGCGTCAGTGTGCCGACGAACCCGGAGACGACCGGCGCAGCCGCGAGCACTGTCAACGCGGTCGAGAAACCACCGACGACGAGTTGCCCCTGCGTCCCGATGTTGAACACGCCCGCGCGGAACGCGACCGCGACGGAGAGCCCGGTGAAGATGAGCACCGTCGTCTCTCGTAGCGTGACGGCCATCTGTGCGTTGCGCGGGCTCCACCCTGCCGAGAACGGGTCGCCGAGCGCGCCGAGGAACAAGCGGTCGTACACCGCAACCGGGTCGTAACAGAAGCCGACGGCGAAGAGCCGCGGGACGCCGAATGGTGTCGGATGGGTGAGTACGAACGCAGCGCTCGAACAGGCGGTCATCCGCCCGGCGACGAGCACGAGGAGCGTGCCGACGAGTATCGACGAGAGCAGCGCCGCGAGGCTGATGGCAAGTCGCTCGGTCGCCGACGCGGTCACGAGTCGCGCCAGCAGTCGCTCGATCCGGTCACGCCAGCTCACGACTCCTCACCCGCGAGCCGGAGGGACGGGAGCGAGCGACTCGGCTCCTCCCCCGCCATCAGCAGCCCCAGTTCCTCTTCGGTCACGTCGTCCGGGTCGACGACGGCCATCAGCTCGCCGCCGTGCATCACGGCGAGTCGGTCCGAGAGCATCTGTATCTCCTCCAGCTTCGAGGAGACGAGCAGCACCGCACCGCCGGCGTTCCGGAGGTCGAGCAGTCGGTCGTTGATGAACTCCGTCGACCCGATGTCGACGCCACGGGTCGGATGGGTGGCGACGAGCAGCGACGGATCCCGCTCGAACTCGCGGCCGACGATGAACTTCTGCTGATTGCCGCCGGACAGCGACACCGAGCGAGCGTCCGGGTCCGGCGGGCGCACGTCGTACTCCTTGACGACCGCTTCGGCGTGGTCGCGCGCTCGGTCCCAGTCGATGCGACCGCCCGCGGCGAACGCCGACGCGTGCTGACTGCCGAGCAGGCCGTTCTCCACGAGGTCGAAGTCCATCACCAGCCCGCGCTCCTGTCTGTCCTCCGGGATGTACGCCATCCCGGCCTCGATGTGGTTGAGCCGCGACCAGTCGGCCACGTCGCGTCCCTCGAAGTCGACCCGGCCGGCGGTCGGCTCGCGGAGCCCGGTTATCGCCTCGACCAACTCCGCCTGTCCGTTGCCGTCGACGCCGGCGATGCCGAACACCTCGCCGGCCCGGACGCCGAAGGACACGCCGTCGACGACGGTGACGCCACGCGAGTCCTCGACCGTGAGGCCGTCGACGCGGAGCGTCTCGTCGCCGGGGTCGCTCGGTCGCGCGTCCGTCTCCATCAGCACCTCGCGGCCGACCATCAGTTCCGCGAGCGCCTCGCGGTCGGTGTCGTCCGCGGAGACGCTCTCGACGTTCTTGCCGTCTCGGAGGACGGTTATCTCGTCGGCCGCCTCCATCGCCTCCCCTAGCTTGTGCGTGATGAAAATCACCGTTTTGCCGGCCGCGGTGAGTTCCTCGAACACCGCCAGAAGCTCCTCGACTTCCTGTGGCGTCAACACCGCCGTCGGCTCGTCGAGGATCAACACGTCGGCACCGCGGTACAGCGCCTTGAGTATCTCGACGCGCTGCTGGACGCCGACGCTCACCGTCTCGATGCGAGCGTCGGGCTCGACCGCGAAGCCGTACCGCTCGCTCAGTTCGCGCACCTCGCGGCGGGCCTGCTCGCGGTCGACCGAAGTGCTGGTGGATCATCCCGACGCCGGCGTCGATGGCGTCGCCCGGCGACTCGAAGGATCGTTCTTCGCCGTCGACCACGACCCGGCCCTCCTCGGGCTGGTAAAGCCCGTAGAGGACGTTCATCAGGGTCGTCTTGCCAGCGCCGTTCTCACCGAGCAGCGCGTGGACGCTCCCCCGCTCGACTTCGAGCGTCACGTCGTCGTTGGCGACGACGCCGGGGAAGCGCTTCGTGATTCCGTCGAGATGGACGGCGTCGGCCATCCGGCTCAGACGTTCGTCGGGTCCGTCGGAACGTCGACGCTACCATCGATGATCGACTGTGCGGCGGCGTCGATCTCGCTCTTGACCTCCGCGGATATCTCCGCGCCGAGCTGCTGGCCGTAGGTGATACCCACGCCGTCGTCGGCCAGTCCGAGCGAGGTCGTCGCGCCGCCCTCGAAGCTCCCGTTCACCGTCGCCTCGATGGCGCTGTAGACGGCGGTGTCGACCCGCTTCACCATCGACGCGAGGATCACGTCCGCGTACGAGGACTTCGTCACCGACTGGTCGCGGTCGACGCCGATTGCGAAGCGGCCCTCCTCCTGTGCGGCCTGAAACACCCCCGTGCCGGTGTTGCCCGAGGCGTGGTACACGATGTCGGCTCCGCTGTTGTACATCTGGAGGGCCGCCTCCTTGCCGGCCGCCGGGTCGTTGAACGAACCGGTGTAGGCCGTCTGCACGTCGAGGTCGTCGGAGGCCGACTTCACGCCGGAGACGAAGCCAGCTTCGAACGTCGCGATCAGGTCGGACTCGACGCCGCCGACGAAGCCCAGATTCGTCGAGTCACTGGCCGTCGACCCGCCGCCGGCAGAGAAGGAGCGCGTCGACAGCAGGCCGGCGAGCCTGCCGACGAGGAACGACCCTTCCTCCTCGGCGAAGACGTACGAGCCGACGTTGTCGAACTGCTCGTCGCCCTCGTCGTCGCCGTCGGTGTCTCTCATCGGCACCGCGTCGACGATCTGGAACGACTGCTCGGGATACTCGGGAGCGACCTTCGAGAGCGCGTCACCCTGTAGGAAGCCGATACACGTGACGAGGTCGTAGTTCGGGTCGGTCTCCTGTGCGAACTGCCGCTGGAGATCCTCGAAGTCGGAGGGCTGCTGTGGCTGGACCTTGCGGGACTCGACGCCGAAGTCCTCGGCCGCCTGCTGGACGCCCTGCTGGGCTTGGTCGTTGAACGAGCCGTCGCCGAGCCCGCCCGTCGCGTACACGATGCCGGCGTTGGCAGACGCGCTCGCCTCGGCACCGCCACCGCTGCTCGACGTCTCGGTGTCGCCGCCGTCCGACGTCTCCTCACTGGACGGACCACCCGAACAGCCTGCGAATCCGGCGACGCCTGCTGCGCCCGCGCCTGTGATGAACCGGCGTCTGTCGAGTTTTATCTATTCCGTAACGCCGCAGCCCCCGATAATAAGCGCTACGACCCGCTTTGAGCGCGCTGACAGGTGTGGGCAGGACTCACAGCTCGGCTTCGACGGTCTCTCGCGCCCGGTCGACGAGCGCGTCAACGTCCTCTGCCTCGGCGTAGATCCGAACGTACGGCTCCGTTCCCGACGGGCGCACGAGCACCCACGACGCGTCCGGCCGTTCGACGCGGACGCCGTACTCCGTGTCGACCTCGCCGTCGGGAAACGCCGCCGGCAGTCGCTCGGTGAGCGCCGCCATCACCCGTTCCTTCTCGTCGTCGGGACAGGGGACCGACACCTTCCGGTACGGCCGCTCCGTCACCGGGTCGCGCAGGCCGTCCAGCCCCGACTCAGCGACGAGCCGCGTCAGCACCGCCGCGCTCGCGACGCCGTCGATCCACGGACCGAACGCGGGGTGGATGTGTTTCCACGGCTCGGCCGCGAATGCGACGCCCGTCTCCGCGTCGCCGCGGGCTGCGGCGATACCCTCGTGGAGCGCGCCGAGCCGCACGCGCTCGACCCGCCCGCCCGCGGCCCGGACCCGCTCGTCGATGCGGGCGGAGGCGTTCGGCGTCGTCACGACCACCGGGTCCGCCGTCACGGCCTCGCGCACGAACCGCTCGGCCAGCACCGCGAGCACGGTGTCCTCGTGGACCACCTCGCCGTCGCCGTCGACGACAACGATGCGGTCGGCGTCGCCGTCGTGGCCGATGCCGAACGCCGCGTCGCCGTCGCGGACGAACGCCCGGAGTTCCGACAGCGAGTCGGCGGTCGGCTTCGACCCGCGGGCCGGGAAGTGGCCGTCCACCTGTGCGTTGAGCGCGACCACGTCCGCACCGAGCGCGCGCAACACCGCCGGCGTCGCGACGCTCGCCATCCCGGTGCCACAGTCGACGGCGACGCGCAGGCCGTCGGGGTCCGCGCCGATACCCCGGGCGTACTCCGCGACCGCGTCTCGGTAGTCGGCGAGCACGTCCGCGCGCTCGGCGTCGCCGAACTGGTCCCATGGGACCGGTCGCTCGTTGGCTTCGACCCGCGTTTCGACCGCGCGTTCGGCCTCGCGGTCGTACTCCTCGCCGTCGACGAACAGCTTCAGCCCGTTGTCCATCGGCGGATTGTGGCTCGCCGTCACCACGCGCGCGCCGCCGGACTGGAGACCGCTGGCGACGGTGTCCGCCAGCGCCGTGCCCGTCTCGCGACCGTCGCGGCCGACGGCGAACACCGGCGTCTCGTCGGAACCCGTCTCGCGTGCGTGCTGGGCGGCCGCGCGGCCGACCGCCAGCGCCGCCGCCGGGGTGACTCGGTCGCGAACGTCGCCGCGGATGCCCGCGGTGCCGAACAGTTCCATACCGTGAGTTGCAGACCGGGGTATTTCAACCGTGTCGTCCGCAGGTAGTGTTCAGATACGCACAGAGGAGCCGGTACAGCCAGTGTGCCAAGCTTGGAAGCCCCCGCCGGCCCCTTCCAGTCCCACCCGACCGCGCTTGGTCGGGCAGCCGTCGCCTATCTGAACACCGTCCGTCCGCGCGCTTTAAAGTGAAAAATCGGCGACTACAGCTCGACGCCGCTGGGGATGAGCGAGTGTTGGCGCAACAGCCCGCCGTCCGCGTCGTAGACGAGGAACGTCCCCTTGTGCTGTTCGAGGAAGTGGTCGCCGTCGATGGAGACTTGGATGCGATACCGGTGCTGTTCGTCCGTCTCCTTGCCGTACTCGCGTGCGGCGTCGATGAACCGGAGCACGTCGTCGCTGTCGGCGTTGAGTTCGAGGACGAACTCGCCGGTCACGCGGTTGGTAACGGAGACGACTGCCTCCGGCGATTCGTCTATCGGGCCTTGGAGCCGGCAGGCCACGTCGACCTCGTCGGCCGCGAGCGGTTCGCCCGTCGCGTCGGTGAGCCGCTCGGCCAACTGATCGGACGGCCCCTCGAAGTCGATGGCCACCGTTGGAACCCCCGAGGTGTCGAGATTGCTCGCCTCCAGCGTGAAGTAGTCGCGCCGCATCTACACACGCTTAGCGTCGCGTCGGCAAGAACGTAACGGGGCCGGCAGGCCCCGCACGGCCCGCAGTCCAGCCCGACAGATTTTACTCACGGGCCGCGCGCGGGCAACTGTGGCGTGGGTCGACCCCGAGTACGCGGGCGAGTTCGCCGTGGTGTCCGCGTGGCTCGCAGCGCTGCTCCCGTGGTCCGTCTCGCTGAGTTCACCGGCTGGGGGGAGCTTCGTCGTCGTCCGGTTCCCGTTCGTCGCCTTCCAGTTTCTCTTCGGCATCGAACTCGGGGCCGCCGAGGTGCCCGTGTTGCCGATGTGGGCGGCCCCGGGGTTCCCGCAGAACACCGGCGTCGCGACCGCGTACACGGTTTGGCTGGCGGGCGGCGTCGCCGTCGCGGCCGCGGTAGCGCTCTCCGTCGTCTACTACGCCCGCGAGACAGATGTCGAGGCGAAGGCTCCAGTCGACCCGGCGCGGCTCATGGGTGGCCTGCTGACGCTCGGTGGCGTGTCGCTGCTCGGGGCCGTCGGACTCCTCTTCGGCTTCTACGCCGGCGTCACGGTGCCCGTCGGTGCGCTCATCGTGCCGGTGCTCGGCGTCGCACTCCTCCGGACGGATGCTCGGTAGGGCGGTGACCTGAGTTCAGGACGGAACCGGCAGCAGCAGCAGCGCCAGATACGCGATGGCAATCATCAGGGTGGCGTGCTTCGCGCCGGAGAGCAGGTCGCCCTGACTGAGTTTGCCGGCGGTGAAGCCGGAGACGGCACCCTGAATGATCGTGCTGTGGAGCATGACTGTCGCGTACGCACCGGTTTGTCGCTGGCCGCTGGTGCCGGTGAGACCAGCGCCGAGTCCGGTACTGGGGACGCTTTGCCCGCTCGCACCGCCCGTCAGTTCGCTTCCGGACGGGAGTGCCGGGATGAAGACGAGCACCAGCGCCGCGACGATGCCGATGAACACGAAAAACGAGATGTAGATGATGAGCACGTAGATGATGAGCTCCTGTCGGCGGCGACGCTCCAGCCGGCGGTCGGTCTGCGCCTCGTCGGCGGCGATACGCAACACCGGTGCGACGTCGTCGCTGGCGTGGACGGCGTTCACGATGAGGACGACTGCACGGGCCGCCAGCGGCGACTCTGCCCGCGACGCGAACCGCACCAGCGCGTCCGACGTCTTCGCCCCGAACTCGATGTCCCGCCGAACCTGTCGGATGAGATCCGTCAGCCCGGGGACGCTCTTGGGTTCGAGTTCCCTGATGCTCCGGGTGACACCCATCCCCGCCTCGGTCCGGTCGGCCAGCCGGTCGATGAAGTCGGGAAGCGCCCGCTCGATCCGCCGGAGCCGGCTGCTGGAGATGTACTCCGCGACCGAGAACGGGGCGAGCACCAGCAGTGCCCCCTGAATCAGGTAGTCGTCTGCCGTCGTGATGCTCATCGTCCCGGTCGAGTACAGTTCGTACAGCTGAACGAACACGTACGTGGTCGCGATCGCCATCGAGACGTACAACACCGTCAGCGGCGACCGCACCGCCGCGTCGAACGGATTGGCGACGGTTTGCCGAACTCCACGGAGCCGGTCGTACATGTAGATCCGTTCAAGGTTCGCGCGGTCGGTCGGCAGCACGCCGCCGTCGGTCACAGTCTTCTCGGGCGTCTCTTCCGACGATGACGACGGCCCGCCCCGGTGGAGCATCTCCGCGCCGATCTCTGCGACGCCACCCTCGCTGTCCAGTCCCAACTCCGCGGTGAGCCCGCCCAGATACGACATGAACCCGACCGTCGTGAGCGGGATGATCCCGTAGACGAACACGCGCAATGGATCGAGCGTGCCGCCGAACAGGAGACCGATGATGACGAGGATGGTGATGAGGAACAGCGGACCCGCGACGAGCAGCGCGACGTACCCCTCGGCGAGCGCGGCCAGTTCCTCCAACACCTGCTGTTGGCGCGTCTTTCTGTCGTCCCTGTACTTCTCGTACTCCTCGCGGAAGTACTCCGACATCGGCCGGCCCGTCCGGAGCACGTCGCTGAGATTCTCGGCGAAGTTGGCGAACTCCGTGCTCGGGGTCGTCTGCGCCAGCCGACGGGTGGCGTTCAGGAAGTCGGCGTTTGAGAACTGCATATCGCGGAGGCTGACGACCAGTTCCTCGGCGGTCTCGCCGAAGTAGTCGCTGTTCTGTCCGGTGATCTCGACGAGTTTCTTGTGAGTCATCCCGCTGCGCGAGAGCGCGAACATGAACGCGACGGTGCGGGGAAGCGACTCGTCGATGGCGGCCTCTCGCTTGTCGGCGATCTGTCGCGGCCGGTACCACCGGTAGAGATACACGAGGCCGCCCGTGCCGACCCCGCTGACCACGCCACCGACGACGAAGACGGCGATCACCTGTGCCGGCGTCGGATCCGGAAACGCGAGTTGGCCGGCGAGGAACTGCAGCTGCCCGGGGAGTTCGGATCTGAGCGTTGCCTCCGGCACCGCCAACAGGTCGAAGACGAATCCGATGGCGGCGATGCCGAGCAGCGAGCCGGCCATCACACACAGGCTGGCGTACAGCAGCGTCTTGGCCGCGTACACGCGGTAGGTGACGCCGAGTCGCGCCGACTGGACGAGCCCTTCCCGGCGTACCTGTCGCGGCGTGTCGTTGTCGACGTACGATCCGAACAGCTGGAGTGCGACGCGGTTGAGTTGGCGATTGGTGCGTTCGATCCGCGAGCCGACGACGAGCGCAACGACGACAAGCCCGCCGAGGACGATCACTCCGAATCGTCCGAGCGGGATCATCAGTCCTCGCCTCGCCCTGCGATGGCGGTCGGCGTGTCCGCCGGCTGCCCGTCGATCTCCGACAGCACGGCGGCCGGGTCGCGCGCGTACCGGTTGATCACTGCGGTGAACTCCTCGTAGCCGTCGACCTCCTGATCGACGAGATACTCGATGATGCGCCGCCGGTTGCGGAACTCTTCGCGGAACTCCCGCTCCGACCAGCCGTTGGTGCGCCGGATCTGTTCGAGCACGCGACTGTCCGTGTACTCACCGCTGACCGAGTCGGTCGCCGGGTCCCACGAGTAGAGGTCCGAGAAGTTCAGCTCTCCCGTCCGGTCGTCGATGTTTCCGATCTCGACGACGCTGTCGGCCCGGCGCACACGCTCGTCGCCCTGTCGTGACAGCGTCTGGACGCTCAGGATGTCGAGCGACTGCACCATCGCGCGGGGGACGTTGATCGGGTCGTTTTCCAGCCGGTTGATGACGGTCTGGACGGAGTCGGCGTGCATCGTCGAGTAGGTCGTGTGGCCGGTGTTCATCGCCTGAAACAGCGTGAGCGCCTCCTCGCCACGCACCTCGCCGACGATGATGTACTCCGGTCGGTGGCGCAGCGCCGAGCGGAGCAGCGCGTACATCCCGATATTAGCCGCCTCCGAGAGCCGTTCGCGCGTGATGTTCGACAGCCAGTTGTCGTGTGCCAGCGATATCTCGCGGGTGTCCTCGATGGTGACCACCTTCGAGCCGGGCGGGAGGAACATCGAGACGGCGTTCATGCTCGTGGTCTTCCCCGACGCCGTGCCGCCCGCGAAGATGAGATTCATCCGGTTCTCGATAGCCAGCCAGAAGTAGGCCATCTGCTCGACGGTGAACGTGCCGTAGTCGATGAGATCCACCGGGGTCATCGTGTCCTCGTCGTACTGCCGGATGGTGAACGCAGAGCCGTGTGCCGACACCTCCTCCGTGTAGACGAGTTCGGCACGGGAGCCGTCCGGCAGCGTCGCGTTGCTGATCGGCTCTGCGACGCTGAGTTGCCGGTCGGACATCTGTCCCAAGCGGACGATCAGGTCGTCGAGGTCCGCCCGCCCGAAGGAGATGTTCGTCTTCAGGTCGGTGTAGCCGTCGTGGTAGACGAAGACGGGGATGTCGTAGCCGTCACACGAGATGTCCTCGATGTGCGGGTCGTTCATGATCGGCTGGATGCGGTGGTAGCCGGTGAAGTCCCGGTCGATGTAGTAGAGATACTTGTGGAACTCCTCGGCCGTGATGTCCGCACCGTACTGTTCGAGCGTCGCCTCCAGTTGCGACCGCAGCACGTCCTCCTCGTCGATCTCGACCTCGGTGGTCGTGTACAACAGATGGTCCCGAATGTCGCTTTTCAGTGATTCGAGCAGTCGCTCTTGGGCGGTGGTGAGTGACGGCTCGACCACGTGATACCGCAGTTCGTTGGCCTCGAGGTCGTCGTATATCGAGACGAACGAGAACGGGACGTCCACCCAGTAGCGCTCCTGTTCGACGCAGTTCTCCGGCACGTCGTACGAGGTGAGCGGCTCGTGTTCGTCGAACCGGTAGGTGCCCACGTTGACGGACACGCCGAACAGACTCTCGTAGGCGCGTTTCAGCCGGGTCGTGAGACGGTCGGGTTTGAGTCCCGCACCCGGTGGGCTGGAAGCCATTACCGTTTGCTTCTGCCTTGCGATATTTAATAGGCGGGGTGGACAAAACCGGTTACACGCCGGCGTGGCTGACGTAGATGTACGCGAGACTCCCGAACGCGGTCATAGTGATGCCGACGCCGACCAAGTTCGTGAGGCCGAACAGCGGTGCCGCGTTGACGCTGGTGGGATCCGAGAGACTCGGCACGTAGACGTTGAGCAGCGCGAACGCGACGATACCGAGCCCGAGTGCGATGGTGACGAGTGCCGAGTACTGGAGGACGGAGGGTGACCGCTGGCGGCGACTTGCGTACCACGTCATCTCGGGATCGCTGTCGTCTCGTCCCCCGCTCGCAGACATACATCGAGTGACAAGACGTGGCCTCAAATTTCTGTGGGTGGACGAGACCGTACACCGGACCCCTGCGTCCCGAAATCGGTGCGGCTAACCCGACGCCGGTCCACGCGTCCGTATGACCGAGGAGGACGCCGACCGACGGGCCGTGCGGACCACGTACGACCGTATCGCCCCGTACTTCTCGGAGACGCGCGCCCATCCGTGGCCGCAGATAACGGAGTTCCTTGAGGGACGAACCGCGAGCGTCGGTCTCGACCTCGGCTGTGGCAACGGCCGTCACGCCGAACCGCTGGCCGACCGGTGTGACCGCGTCGTCGGTCTCGACCTCTCGCGGTCGCTGCTCGACATCGCCGGCGAACGGGCCGCCGAGCGGGGCGTCGAGGCCGGGTGGGTGCAGGGCGACGCGGCCACGATCCCACTCCGGGCGGGGACGGTAGACCTCGCGCTCTACGTCGCCGCCCTCCACCATCTCCCGTCGCGTGAGGCCCGCCGGCAGAGCCTAAACGACCTCGCGCGCGTCCTCGCGGCGGACGGGCGAGCGCTCGTCAGCGTCTGGAGCGTCACCCACGGGAGGTTCGACGCCGAGTCGGGGTTCGACACGACCGTCGACTGGACGCTCCCGGACGGCGAGACGGTCCCGCGCTACTACCACATCTACGACCCCGAGGAGTTCGCGACGGACCTCGGTGCCAGCGCGCTGGCCGTCGAACGGACGTTCACGGACAGCGGCAACTGCTTCGCTGTCGTGCGCGGGAAAGGGAAACGCACATATCAGACCACCGGGTAGCTAACGGTGCCGACGAAGGAGCGAAGCGAGTGAGCGCCGGTGGTGAGCGAACCCGTATGGTTCGCGAGCCGCAGTGCAAACGAGTGAAGCGAGTTTGCACCGGTGGTCTAATGGTATGACTTTGGCCTTCCAAGCCAACGATCCGGGTTCAATTCCCGGCCGGTGCATAGCGTATATAACTATTTTGCGGGCTTTGCTGACACGTCAGCGGGGTGGTCGCCATGAGCGTCGAGCGCGACGTCGACGTCTACCTCGACGACAACGGAAACGCGGCCGCCGCGACCGTCGTCGAGCGCCGCGAACTCCGGCTTGACGAACTATTCCAAGACGGCGAGCTTCGGCTCTGGGAAGACGAGTCTGGATGGAGCGGCTTCCTTCGCGAAGAGCGCGGCGAGGATGTCGTATACTACGACGTGAACAGGCTGGAAGACGCACCTGAGCCCGAGTGGCTTCGAAAGACGCGGTGCGGTGAAGATGCCGTTCGCAACGGCATTCGCGCCCACATCGCCGACCCCAAGGCCGGGGGCGCTGGGAACTTCGTCCGGAGGTGCTCGCCACCATGAGCACCGGCGTCATCCCCGAGGGTACGGACCCGGAAGAGATCGAGGTCAAGAGCGTCGAGTGGCTGGCGCGCAACGCCGGGCCCGTCGACATCGCCGGCGCTCGCGAGCGGGAGACTGAAGCGTGGGAACGCGGAAAACAGAACGCCAGCGACGCGGCCGTCGACGTTCGGCAGGATGTCGGAGCTGCGGTCGTGCGGCTTCCAGACGGCGACCCCCACGCGACGCTTCTCGTCGAAGGTGCCGGGAGCGATAACGGGCCGTTCGCCGGCGCGTGCGACTGCAAGGGCTACCAGTACCACGACGGGCCGTGTGCCCATCTCGTGACCCGCGCCGTCCGGTCGATCCTCCGCCCCGGCGAAGTGCCGGAAGATGTCTAACGGTATCAAGAGCTGAAGAACGCCGGCGGGCCTGCCGAGGCCGACGGCGGCCCGACGAAGGCCGGCCGTGCTCGTCGTCTCTCTCGCGACGAGGTGATCCGGGCGACCGCCGACGGCGTCGACGCCGGCGCGCAGGACTACAAGAGCGGCGAGCGGAACGACGTGGTCGGCGCGGTCACGGTCTCCGACGTCCAAGACATGGCGCGACCCAAGATGGAGCTGAAGTGGAAGACCGTCGCGAAGGACGCGTGGCCGGCGCTCGTCGAGGAGTGGCCCTGCTTCCGCGTCGAGGAGCAATCGGACGGCTCGAAGCGACTGACGGTCGACCCAGACAAGGTCCCCGTCGAACTCGCGCGGCTCGTCGAGCGGTCGGTGGAGCGAGAGGACCTCGCCAACTCGGTTGTAGGTGGCCGCGAGGCTGGAGGGGCCTAACGATGGTCGCGAGCACCGGGTGGATCCCACCACCGTTGCACTCGATCTAAACTTCGCCTGTCCTGTCGTCTGTATTTAAGTGTTCGTTAGAGCGGCGTGCGTGAGTTGGAGCGGTGCGGAGCGGTGCGGTAGTGGACTTACGGAACGGGTAGACACCCGATTTCGAACCTACAACCGAGTTGGCGAGGTCACGAGACCAAGCCCTCCACCCGCATCCGTTCGATCAGGGGCGGGCGACGTTCGGGATGCTGTAGTGGGTGCTAATTGGACGGGTAATTTATCACCTTCTGACCACTACGGTCGGCTATGTCGACGGACAGGTCGGAGGAGCGAGACCGTGTGGAGGCTGAATCGACGGTGAACGAGAGCTACGGAACGACGATTCCGGCAGACGTTCGAAAGGCCCTTGGTGAGGAGTTGGAACCGGGCGACAAGGTACGGTGGGTGGTCGAGGGGGAAGCCGTGTCGGTGGAGATCGTCCACGAGCGGTTCGGAGCGTTCGATAATATCGAGCCGCTCGACGGTCCCGAGTGGGACGGCGACGCGGAAGCGGAGAGCGCGTGGAGCGAGTAGATGTCGGACGTTCTCGTAGACGCTAATGTAGTGCTGGATGCGCGAAACCAGAACGCTGGCCGCCACGAACAGGCGCTTCGTATCTTCCGAGGAATCGACCGGGGAGAACTGCCACGGGCTAGGGTCGTGAACTACGTCATGGCCGAAATCCTGCACCCGCTACAGAAGCGATTCCGGAAGGGGGTGGCTATCGAGACACTCGACAGGCTACAAGAGAGTCGGGGATTCGACCTCGTCAACGTTCCACAGGGCGTGCACGCGGACGGTGAGCGACTGTTCCGGTTACATCGGGGGTCGGACCCGCCGGAGTGGGTGGATTCGCTTATCGCCGCCTACATGCTGTCTGAAGGGCTCGAATTCATCTACTCGTTCGATGACGACTTCGATACGTTCGACAGCATCACGCGGCTGAACACGGCAGATAATCCATTCCAGTAAACGAGCTGCCACCGGTCATCGCCACGTCGATTCGACGGAGGTCCGGTACCGGAGTCCGAGGACGGACGTGTTCGCGATGTCTTTCACCGTCGTCGCGGGATACGCGCCACGGGCTTCTTGGAGGTTCTCGTGCGACTCGACGAGGTGCGTGAGCGCCGCGTCGATGACATCCGACCGCGGCGGGTCGTCAGCTGGGCCCGCGGAGACGATATCGCCTGCTTGGTCGAGCAGTCACTTCCGTTCGTCGCTGAGCCGGAGTGTCGTTCGGTCAGTCATGGACTGTTTATATACCCGTGTACACACGGGGGGCCGATCTGCGTCGTTCTGGGGTGAGCGAGCGACGGTTAGTTATAAACGGGGGTCGGGCTCCCGGTGTGATCGGGCCGACGCGCCGCGCTCGACGAGGCGATTCTATGCACTCGTGCTGTTCGCGAACAGCGCTCACGTGCATACTTCGACGATACCCGTGACATCGACGCGTGACTGGGTGCCTGAGAGCTAAAGACCGGCCTTCAGCGTCGACGCTCATCGTCACCCCGGCACCACCAGAAGCACGCTCGTCTGTGGATGGAGGAATATCTCTGCCTCGCGTCCGGGACTCACATCCCGATGTCGCGCGTGAGGTTGCGGGTACGGAAAGTAGACGGCTGATTCACCAGAGCTAATCCCCAGCCGTGCCCCGAGCCCCACCAACTCGTCTGAATCATCGTCGAGGGCCCCGATAGCGTCGAGCGCTCGATGTCGCGCGGTTCCCATATGCACTACATGCATGACCACGTACTTAAACAAGCGTCCGGCTACGTAGCGCGCCCGGTGGTTACTTTCGACCGTCCCTGCGTGCCAGCTGATGTCCGACGAGATTACTACGGTACATCAGAACGTGAACGGACGGCAGAGAACCGAGAAGCGCCTCCCGCACGACGGCGAGGTCTACGTGTTCGAGGCCGGGGGGGACGGGGAGTACGAACTCGAGTCCCACGACGCGGCCCCCTCGGGGGTCCTCGACGAGCTGCTCGACCACCTCGGCGAGGAGGAATCGGTCGACGCCGAGAAACGCGCGTCGACGATCAACGCCAGCGATGAGTGACGACGACGCGAACCCCCGATACGTCTGCGAGGGGTGTCAGACCGTCGAAACCGGCGACGGAGAGACTAAGCGGGTCGACAAGGTCCGTGAGGTGAACAGCATCTCGACCGCTCGGATGCTGGCGGACATCCACGCGATCAAGACGGGCCATTCGCCTGAGGTGAGAGGATGAGCTGGCGCGTCGAGACCTTCGAGGCTGACGACAATCACGGACAACGGCGAGACGTTCGAGCTCGCGGAGAAGACCAGCACGCCCCTGCACGTGCCCGCACGACCGCGAGCGCGAGAGCTGTGCGTTCGTCGCTCGCGACAAGGCGAGCAAGTGCCCGTCGACTCGGTCCCCGCACCGAATCCGGACGGGGAGCGTCGGCTGGCAACTCGACATCGGTCTCCCGCCGTGGGTAGTTGCCGAGCGAGTCGACGCGACGATCAAGGTGATCGAAGAGCACTACGACAAGGTGTCGCCGCGTGAGCGCATGGAGCGCCGGCGGCGGCCGTTTGTCGCCCAGATGGACATCGAAGAAGACGACAACCATGACGAGAACTAATCCAGCGTCCCGTGGAACCGCGGGACGGAACGGCGAACCGGGCACTCAATTCCGTGCCCGGCCGGTGCATCTTCTAATCCCCCGGCGTCGGCCGAGGCGCGCGCTGGGCGTCGCTGTACATGAACAGGAAGAGGCCAGTTGCGCCGGTGATGAGCGCCGCCGCGATGGCGAAGGCGGTGGTCACGTCCGTCGCGTCCCAGATGACGCCGACCGTGACCGGCCCGATCACCTGCCCGACCTTCCACGCCACGGAGCGGAGCGACATCGATCCGGCGACGGCGTCGAACTGCTCGCCCTCCTCGACGAACAGCGCCATGCTGGCCGGGAGCCGAATCGAGTCCGCGACGCCACAGATCATGTACGCGCCGGCGAGCACGAAGAAGGCGGGCGGAAGCAGGAGCGCGCTCGCCGGCGCATCCCCCACGGCGGGCAGTCGAATCGTGACCCCGGGGAAGACGACCGCGGCCTGCTCGGCGAGCGGGATACACAGCGCACCGAGCGCGTACAGCAGTGCGCCGAGCGCGATGAACCGGTGTTTGCCGCCCAGTCGGTCGGTCAGGTCGCCGACGTACCCCTGCGTGAGCGCCTTCGTCAGCTTGCCGCCGGCGAGCAGACCGCCGACGACGAACGGGTTCATTCCGAACGCGGTGCGGGCGTAGATGGGGAGAAAGGTGATGACGGCCATCTTGCCGAAGGACAGGCCGAGTCGGAACGTGACGAGCGCGCGGATGCTCGACAGCGAGAGCAGCGAGCCGAGCGTCTCCAAACCCGTCGCTTCCTCGGGGTCGGCCTGTCCGCCGGGGTCGTCCCGGAGCACGAGGAGGACGAGCACGCCGGCCCCGAGCGTCACCAGCGCGAGCACGGCATAGGCGACGTAGAAGTCGTAGAGGGCAAGCAGCGCGCCGCCGACGAGGTCGCCGAACAGCGAGGAGAACGCCCCGACCTGATTGTACGTGCCGAGCCACAGGCCCTGCTCGCTCTCGCCGGCGATTTCGCCGATCACCGTCGACCCGGTGAGCCAGAGGACGCTCGCGCCGATACCCTGAAAGATGCGCATCGCGATGACGCCCTCGACGTTCGACACCATCGCGTAGCCGACGAAGACGAGGGCGTTCAGGCCGAGCCCGGCGAGCAGCCACCGCTTCGCGTTGCCGGTGTCGATCATCCGACCGAGCGGGAGGACGATGAGCAGTTGGACAACGGCGAAGGCGGTCCCGAACAGGCCCTCGACAGTCGAGGTGGTGTTGAAGATGTCGGCGTACAGCGCCAGTGCGATGGCGACGGTGGAGTACGCCTGCGCGCGGGCGAACGCCGTCCCCGACATGGCGACGAACTCGGGGTCCTTGAGGACGCGGAGGGACGATGCCACTACGCGGCCGGAATAACGGGCCCTACAAAAGTTGCACCGTCCGCGGCCGCCGTGCCGGTGTGTGACACCGACTCACAGCTCGATGCGCTCGACGAGCGTGCCGTCGTCTTCGGTGTTGACGGCGACGATGCGGACCTGCTCTTCGAGCCCCGACGCGTGGAGCTTCGACGTGAGCAGTTCGTCGACCTGATACACGCCGGCGGCGGCGTTCATCTCGATTTCGACCAACACCGGCCGGTCGTCGCCGGGCGACAGCGAGACGCGCTGGATCGCCTGCGACGAGAGCGTGTCGATGCCGCGGCCGCCGCGCTCGTACGGGATGCGCGAGCGCCCCTGCTCCATGTCGAGCGCGTCGGCGACGCGGACGACGCCGGCTTCGAGCGTCAGCGGCGTCTCCTCGGTGTGGTGGCACAGGATGGCGTGGAGCGTCTCCCCCTTCACGCGGACGGCTTCCGGGGTGTCGTAAAACTCCGCGAGCAGTCGGTCGAGTACGTCCGCGGCCAGCGGGATGGAGTAGTACGGGTGGTCGTCGCGGTGGACGACGTGGCCGATGTCGTGGAGCGTCGCAGCCAGCGCGACGATGACGGGTTCGTCCGCCTCGTCGAGCCCCTGCTCGCGTGCGCCGTTGAACTCGACGCCGCCGCGTTTCAGCAGGTCGTACAGACACAGCGCCCGGTTGCGGACGATCTCGATGTGTTTCCGCCCGTGGTCGTTGTACTCCTTCCGTTGGACGGGGTTGACGTTCTGGGCCGCCAGATACGCGTCCACCTCCGGGTCGGACTCCAGCAGCGAGAGCACTGCATTGACCCGCTCGTCGGGGAAGGCGTTGGTCGCGTCGGGGTCGTACTCCCGCCCGCCGTCGCCGTCGGCTTCCGTATCGCTCATACAGCATGGACCTCTCCGCCGGCGAAAAGGGTTCTGGCGAACGGAGCTGTGACGGGTGTACTGCGAGGAAAAAGCATATAATCGCAAGGTGGCACGTTTCACTCATAGATGAACCCAATCGTTCCGGCCCAGTTCGGTATCCCCGGCGGTCCCGAACTCCTCGTCATCCTGCTCATCGCCGTACTGCTGTTCGGCGCGAACAAGATCCCGAAGCTCGCGCGGTCGACGGGCGAGGCGATGGGTGAGTTCCAGAAGGGACGCGAAGAGGTCGAACAGGAACTCCAGGAGATGCGCGAGGGCGGTGCCAGCGAAGAGGAAATCCAGCAGACCCGCGAGGAGTACGAGGCGGACGAGTCCGTCGACGTCGACTCCGACACGGAACTGAAGACAGAGGCCGAAGCCGAACCGGCCGCCGAAGAGACGAACTAGCTCGGCCGTCCGTCTGTTTTACTGCGGGGAGCGGCGTCGCTCCACAACGATTTTGTCCGTCAGCGCGGAGTGTCTCGTGAGGGCGTGTGGCCTAGTGGACGAGGGCGAGGGGTTCCTAACCCCTCGACCGCGGGTTCGAATCCCGCCACGCTCGTGCAGCGACGAGCGAACGCAGTGAGTGAGACGCGAATCGGAATGGTGGGATTCGAACCCTGCAAGTCGCAGTCCCGCAGGGAGCGAAGCGACCGAGCAGACCCGTCTTGCTCCGGTTCGAATCCCCCGTCTCCCGTCACGTCCGTTCCTCGCTTTGCTCGTCACTCACGGCCGTGACGACCTTCGTGAAGCCTACGGTTTCACTCAGTCCCGCCACGCTCGTTTTCCGGCGAGCACCGCGAGCCAACGGGCCGGGCGGCAAAAGACACATGTTTGCGTGGTCGAACCGCCGGTGAGGCGTTCCCTGTATGACGGATTCTGACGACAGAGGTACGGAGGACCCGGTGACCAGCGCACTGGTCGACGGATCGACGTACGACCAGATCCGGGTACAACGAATATCGACGTTCAAGTGGCCGGTTCGTCGGAAGCTGTTCCGACTCGGTGGGCTGTCGTCGGCCATGTCGGCACTCATCCTCTCGCTTGCGCTCCTCCCCTCGGGCGTGGTCGAGTTTCTCCCGACCGACCCGTACACCGCGCTGACTCGGACGGTGTTGGTCGCCGCCATCGGCGTCGCCGTGATGGCTATCTCGGGGGTGCTGCTCGCGATTGCCGAGGCGGCCCGCAAGCGACTCGAACCGATGGACGAGGCGCGGGCCGAGGCGATGCTCGCGTTCGAGGAGATGTGGTCACTCATCGGCTTCGTCATCGGCGGGGGCACGGCCGCAATCGCGGCGGGCTTCGTCATCGCGGCTCACGCCGGCGTCGATGTCCTCGACGGCGTGTATCGACTCATCGGCCCGATGGCGTACACCTCCGTTCCGGCGCCGATCCCACCGTCGGCCGTCGCGGTCACCGCTCTCGCGGTCGGCACGACCTTTCTCGTCGTCAGCGCCGTGTTCCCCGACGACGGTCAGTGGACGGGTTCGTAGCCGTCGCGGAGTCGGTCGATCACGGTCGGGAACAGCGCGTCTAAGTCGGCGTCCGGCTGGACCAGCTCGTACTCGCGGCCCGTGCGTTCGACGACGCCCGCGTCGTGGAGATGGTCGAGATGTGCGAACGCCTCGCCGGGACCGTGCAGGATGTGGATGTTCCGGAGGTCGCCGAACAGCGCCTCAGACACCGCCCACGGAGTCGCAGGTCCGTCGGCGAGCGCGTCGACAACGCGGGCCGTTCGCTCGCGGTGGTGGTCGATGATGTCGGCCGCCCGTCCCGGCGGGTCGACGATGGCACCCCGGTGGCCGGGCCACGCGCGGGTGTAGCCGCGGTCGACGATGTCCGCCAGCGTGGCGAGATACTTCGCCAGCGGCGCGTCGACGCGCACGTCGGCCCCGCCGACGTTCGGTGTGTAGTAGGGGAGGAGTGCGTCGCCGGCGAACAGCTCCTCGCCGTCGGCCCCGTCGAACGCGAAGCCGGTCAGTCCGGCGGTGTGGCCCGGTAGCCCGACTGCCTCCAGCGTCACGGAGCCGAGGTCGAACCGCTTCCCGGCCTCGAACGTCGTCACCGTCGGATCGGGGTTGTCGTCGGTGTTGGCGCTCAGGAACGACAGCAGTTCCTCGCGCTCGGCCGGGGGCATCCCCCACTCGGTGATCTGTTCGCGGAATGCGTCGCCGGGGCCTTGGGGGTCGACCCGGCCGGCGACGATGCCCGCGTCGGCCTCGTGGACGTACACCGGACAGTCGGCTTCGGCCTGTATCTTCCCCGCGAGGCCGGCGTGGTCGGGGTGCCAGTGGGTAAGAAGGATCTGGTCCACGTCGGCGAATTCGGCGTCCAACTCCGCGAGGCCGGCCCGCAGCTCGTCCAGCGTCCGCGAGCGACCGAGGCCCGTATCCACCAGCGTGAGGGTCGCGTCGGGTTCGGTGCCGAGCACGTAGCAGTTGTTCAGCCCCTCGAAGGCCGCGTTGCCGAGCTGGATCTGGTGGAGTGCGAAGGGGAGATTCATCGGCCACCTGCGACGGAGGGCGCGAGTGTCAGCGTGTCGCCGTCGGAGAGTTCCGTCCCGTCCGCATCGCGAACCGGGTCGTCGGCGACGAGGACGTTGATATTCGACCGGAGTCGCCCCTCGCCGTCGAACAGCAGCGGTCCGAGGCCGTCGTGGTCGGCGTCTAATTGGTCGAGCAGCGCCCGGACCGTCGTTCCCACAGGTATCTCGCGTTCGATCCGCTTCTCGCCGACCGCCTCTCGGACGGTGGCGTGAAACTCGCAGGTGACGCGCATACGCGGCGTCAGAGTGGCGCGGGCAAGAGCGTTGTCACGGCGAGGAAGGCCACGAGTCACCGCCGACTCGCGTACCGGTGTATTCGGAGGGCCTCAGCCGACGGTCGTCGGGATGCCCTTCGTCTGCCGGTAGTCGCCGTCGAGTAGCGCGGTTATCTTCTCGACGAGCGCCGCGCGGTCCGCGTCGGTCCACGCCGCTGGCTCCGTCACCGGCACGACGAGGAACCCCCGGCCGCGGATGCCCGTCGCGTGGTGACTGGCGGCGTCGACATCGACCTTCCGGAGCAGCGAGGTGTGCTGTTCGAGCGCGTATCGGAGCGCTCGGTCACCGACCGGAAAGAGGATGTGGGCGTTGATGGCCCGGAGTTCGGCGTCGAGGAAGCGCTCCTGCTCGTCGTACGCCGCCTCCGGCGGTTCGCCGTCCGTGATCCCCGGATGCGCGTACGAGAGGAACGTGTTCGACAACTGCGGTTCGTCGCTGTACGCCTCGGCGGCGAAGCCAACTTCGGCCAGCACGGACTGGAGTCTGCGACCGGTTTTCGTCTCGGTAAACGGCACACCAGTCTTGACCCCACCGTGGCGGGCGGGACTGTCGCCGATGAAGTGAAAGTCCGCGTTGGCGTCGCCGTAGCCGTACGCCGCACCCCCATCGATACGCATGCCGAACGGGTTGTGCACCCTCTCGGTGACGTTCTCCACGTCGGGACGGAGGGATGCCAGCGGGCAAAAAAGTCGCGTTCCGCTACTCGACGACGACGCCGCCCTTCATCCCGAGGGTGCGGTGGGGCGAGCAGTAGTAGAACGCGACGCCGCTCTCCTCGAACGTCTGCGTGAACGGCTCTCGCTGTTCCTGCGGGCTGCCGCTGGAGAGTTCGAAGTCGGAGTCGTCGGCCGAGACGACGTTGTGGCTCCCACCCTCGCCGGTCCACTCCCACGAGACGGTCGTCCCGGTCGATATCGTCACTGCCGGCGGCGCGTACGCGTAGTTGGCGCCGTTGCCCGGCGCGCCGACCTCGATCACGACTTCGTCCGCACCGGTCTCGTCGGCGAACGACCCGTCGAAGTTGCCCGTCTCGTCGTTGCTGTTGAGATAGTCGACGACCCGCTGTTCGGCCGCCGAGTAGTCGCCGCCGTTCGCGTCGCTCTCGCCGCTCTCGCCTCCGTCGCTACCGCTGCTACAGCCAGCGAGCGCCACGCTCGCGCCAGCTGTCGCCGCCGCTGCGAGGAACCGCCGTCTGCTCGTTTCGTCGGTGTTCATACGGTCGATCCGAGGATCCGAGCGTGCAAAAGTCGTGTCTTCGAGACGGATACCTGCGACCGCCGTCAGCAGGTTACCGACCGTAATCCGGCTGTCACGTGCTCCACCTTCATACCGCTCGCGTCCCTGTCAACGCACATGGCAGTCCTCGTTCTCGGCGATCAACTGCATCCCGACCACGGGCCGGTCGCCGACGCCGACCGCGTCGCGATGGTCGAGGCACGTGCCTTCGCGCGCCGGCACGCCTACCACCCGCACAAACTGACGCTCGTCTTCGCCGCGATGCGACACTTCCGCGACCGACTGCGCGAGGCGGGCGTTACCGTCGACTACTACGAGTGTGAGACGTTCGCCGACGGGCTGGACGACCACTTCGAGCAGTATCCGGGCGACGACCTCGTCGTCATGGAGCCGCCGAGCCACGGCGCGGCCGACCGGCTGACCGGACTGATCGCGGAGCGAGGCGGGAGTCTGGACGTGGTCGAGAACGAACTGTTCCTCGCCTCGCGGGCGCTGTGGGACCGCGAGTTCGGCGACGAGGAGCCGCCGTATCGCCACGAGGATTTCTACCGCGTGGTGCGCCGCGAGACGGGGTATCTGATGGAGGACGGCGACCCGGTGGGCGGCGAGTGGAACTACGACGACGAGAATCAGGAGTTCCCCGGTGAGGGGTACGAAACACCGGAGCCACCGCGCTTCGAACCGGACGCGATCACCGAGGAGGTGTGGGAGTGGGCGACCTCGCTGTCTGGGAGTTACGACACGGAGCCGAAGGGGCCCGAGTGGGCCGACCCGGAGCCGTTCTTCTGGCCCGTGACGCGCGAGGAGGCACTCGACGCGCTCGACGCGTTCGTCGACTCGCGGTTGGCCGAGTTCGGTCCCTACCAAGACGCCATGCTCGCCGAGGAGTGGTCGCTGAACCACGCCCTGTTGTCGGGCGCGCTCAACGTCGGACTGCTTCATCCGGCGGAGGTGGCCGAACGGGTCATCGAGGGGGCGAAGGAACAGCCGGACACGCCGCTCAACAGCGTCGAGGGGTTCGTTAGGCAGGTGATCGGCTGGCGGGAGTTCATGCGTCACGTCTACCGCGAGGGGATGCCCGACCTCGCGGACGCGAACCAACTGGACGCCGACCACGACCTGCCGGAGCTCTACTGGACCGGCGAGACGGACATGGCCTGTCTCTCGGACGTGGTCGACGGCGTCCGCGAGCGGGGGTACAGCCACCACATCGAGCGGCTGATGATCCTCTCGAACTTCGCGCTCGTCTACGGCGCGGAGCCGGCCCAACTGAACGAGTGGTTCCACGCCGGCTACGTCGACGCCTACCACTGGGTGACGACGCCGAACGTGGTCGAGATGGGGTCGTTCGGACAGGGCGTGTTCGCGACGAAGCCGTACGCGTCCAGCGCCAACTACGTCAACCGGATGAGCGACTACTGCTCGGGGTGTGAGTACTACCACACGAAGGACTCCGGCGAGGGAGCCTGCCCGTTCAACGCGCTCTACTGGGACTTCCTCGACCGCAACGAGAAGCAGCTCCGCTCGAACCACCGGATGGGTCTCGTCTACTCACATCTCGACAATAAACAGGACGAGGAACTCGACGCGATCAGAGAGCGCGCGGCCGAGGTGCGCGAGATGGCAGAGAACGGCGACCTGTAGCCACCGTCAGTGCGCGTGGTCGTGTTCGTGCTCCGAGTGGCCGTGCGGGTCACCCTCAACGAACTCGTGGGCCGTTCGGTCGCCGGCCGCGAACTCGTCGATGCGGTCGACGACGGCCGACCGGTCGAGGAACCCTTCGCCGAGCACGAACCGTTCGAGCGCCGAGAGCCACTGTTCGTAGTAGGGGCGCGACTCGTCGCGGTCGATCTCGTCCACGAGCCGTCGCTGGAACGTCTCCCATGGGCGGTCCTCGGTCAGCGCGACCGCGAGCGCGAACGAGCGCGCCTGCCACGGCGCCTCGAAGGTCGGTCGGTCCGCGTCGAGCGCGTCGATGCCGTCGACCGTCGCCGCGCCGCCGTCGGAGGCCGCGGAGCCGTCGCCCAGCCGGTCGACGCCGATCATAGCGTTTCGAGTGACGTGCTCGACCAGTTCTGCCTCGTCGAGTCCCTCCGTTCCCAGTGGGCGTTGCGGGAGCACCATGTACCGGAGTTCGGAGGTGGAGTCCCACACTTCGATGTCGACGCCGTCGTCGAGGTCTAAGCCGAAGTCGTCCCGGAGCAGGCCGCGCGGATCCTTCACGGCCCGGGACCGATACTCCGGCGTCTTATACCACGTTGGCGGGAGACCGAGCACGGCCCACGGGTAACACGAGCAGAGCGTGCAGACGACGAGGTTGTGGGTCGTCTCGTCGTTTTCCGCTACCTGTATCTCCATCGTCTCCGTGTCCACGTCGATGTCGAGTTCCTCGATGGCGGCGGTGCCGTCGTCCAAGAGGCGTTCGCGGAACGCGTCGTCGGTCCACGCGCGAGCGACGACGCGTGCCCCGTTCAGCGGGCCGATCTCGTCCTCGTACGTCGCGACGATCTGGTCGATGGTGTCCGTCGAGAGCATCCCCTCGTCTATCAACAGCGACTGGAGCGCTCGCGCTCGCGACTCCGGGTCGTACTCGCGGCGGAGCGCGTCCGCGTCGAACGCGTCTGGGTCGTCGGTCATGTTCCGACCCTTCACATCCGAGCGCTTCAATCTTCGGACGGCCGAGACGATCGTGTGCAAATAAGAGTGACTCCGGAGACTAGCCGGCTAATGAGGTGTAGAAAGCCCCCGGTCGCTCGACTCGCGCGCCTCGCTGCGGTCCTCCCGCTCGCGTTGCTCGCGGTGCGGTCCTTGCGTCGGCGTGCGTCGTCGCCCGGCCCCTTTCAGTCCCACCCACCGCGGTTTCTCGGCCGAGCGACGGCCCGCCTATCTGAACACCGTCACAGAGGAGGTAGTGTTTAATTAAGCGATTGCCGGCCAAAGCACCGCTCGGGGCGGGACTGGAAGGGGCTGTGCGCTCGACGAAGACGGGTGATGTAAGGACCGCAGGAGGGAGCGGAGCGACCGACGAGGACCGCAGCGAGCCCATCGAGTCGAGCGTGCAGGGGCTTCCAAAATCTTCGCTGCTCCGGTCACCACAACTCCACGGCTTCACTAAACAGCACCGTAGAGGAAGAAAAGCAGTCGACGCACCGAGACCGGCGACCCGAACGAAGCGATGGCGCGCTACTCGTCTGCGTGCCGCAGATACGGCTCCCAGAGTTCGACCGAAATCGAGGTGCCGTCGTCGCCGCGGTCGCCCCACAGTTCCGCAGCGGAAAAGCGGATGTTGTAGAGTGGCTCGCTCCGCTCGTCGCCGTGGGCGGCCGCGTCCGGATACGTGTGACTACCGCGGTAGGCGCGGAGCGTGGTTCCGAACGACGACCCGGTCGCCGGCCTCGAACGCCGGCTCCGAGGGCGTGCCGCTGGAGTCGTACGCGTCGTTCACGCCCGCGGCGAGCTCGCCGATCAGGTCCGGGTCGGTCCGCTCCGGGACCGTGGCGTCGCCGTCGGCGAAGGCGCGGGTCCGCTCGCGGACGGCGTCGGGATCGAGGACGCCGCGCTCGACGAACAGCCGCGTGATGGCGGTCACCCACCGGTCGTAGTAGTCTGACGTGAGATAGTCGGCCGGCGGCATGCGCTCGATGCTGTGGCGGAACGCGTCGATACCGAAGGTGCCAGAGCCGAGACCGGCGACGAACGTCGCGTACGTCTCCCCCTCCCACGGCTCGTGGAAGGTGTCCTCGTGTTCGGTCGTGTCGACGGGTCCGAAGCCGTCCATCCCGCCCACGTCGTGGATACCGTCCATGCGACGGCGTTCCGCAGGCCGACAGGAAAAACCTCCGCCGCTCGGACGGTGTATGAGTGCCGCGAGAGGCGGACGCCGATGCGGCCGTCTGGGTCACCGACGACCTGCTCGGCACCGACAGGTCGGGGTGTCAGCCCTCCTTGCGGCCGAGCGTGTAGAACGCCTCGTTCGGACGCATGTCGGCGACGGTCGCCATCCGGTTCGAGAGATTGTAGTACGCGACGACGCTGGCGACGTCCCACACCTGTTCGCGCGTGAAGCCGGCCTCGATTAGCGCCTCGACCGCGGCGTCGTCCACCTCGCCCGGTGACTCGGTGAGCAGTTCCGCGAAGTCCAGCATGGCGCGGTGGCGCGGAGAGAGGTCGGCGCTCCGGTGGTTCGTCGCCAACTGGTCGGCGAGCTGTGGGTCGTCGGCGTAGATGCGGACGAGCGCGCCGTGGGCGACCACGCAGTAGAGACAGTCGTTGATCCCCGAGACGGTGACGACGAGCATCTCGATTTCGTGACGCTCCAGCGACGTGTCCTCAACGAGCGCGTCGTGGTACGCGAAGAAGGCACGGAAGTGACTCGGCTTGTACGCGAACGCCGGGAAGACGTTGGGCGTGAACCCCGCCTCTTCTGTCTCCTCGGCGATGCGCTCGCGGATGTCGTCGGGCAACTCCTCGGTGTCGGGCGCGTCGAACCGTCCCATCGGCTCGGTCATGAGGGAACGGTCCACTCGCCGGGGCTTAGTCCTGCCGGGCGTCCCGGAGTCGCAGGAGGCCGTACAGGAAGAAGTAGCCGACGACGCCGAGGGCGAACACGGTGGCCGGGATGAGAAACGGCCCGAACGTCTGCCACACCGCGTCCAACATACCCCCTCTTGCGTAGCCGGGGACAAAAGACCGTAGGTTCATAGGGCGGGGCGCCGCAGCGAAGCCGTGTACGCGCTCGGTCACTACGGCGTCGCCCTGTTCGTGTACGCGCCGGTCGGCTTCCTGCTCGCGGGGACGGACCCGACGCTCGCGCTGGTCGGCGGCGCGGGCGTGCTCGCCCTCTCGACGGTGCCGGATTACGACCTCCGGATTCCGTTTCTCACACACCGAGGGATCACCCACACACTCCTGTTCACTGTCGTCGTCGCGGCGCTCGCCGGAGCCGTCGGCTGGCAGTTGGGGACGGGCACATACACGCCGCTCGGCGGGCCAGTCGAAAGCGCCGGCTTCGCGGCCGGCATCGCGGCGCTCGGCCTCGGGTCACACATCCTCGGGGACGTGCTCACGCCCGCCGGCGTCGCCGTGTTCTGGCCGCTGTCGAGCCACGAGTACACGGTCGGCCTGACGCGGGCGGACAACAGGATCGCGAACTGGGGGCTGTTCGGCGTCGGGGTGTTCGCTGCGACGGCGGCCGTGTGGCTCGCCGTCCAGCTGTAACGTCAGATGTGGTCCTGCGCTTCCAGCTGGTCGAGGATGTCGTCGACGAACTCGTCGGCGCTCTCGTAGGGGAACTCACCGCCGCCGAGTTTCGTGTTCAGTTCCATCGCCGTCATCGAGAAGTCGTCCGATTCGAACCGGGTGCCCGGTCCGTTCGGGAGCGCCGGAACGAGGTCCATCGGACTGTCGATCGGGTAGTCCGCGTCTTTGAACGCATCTATCATCTGCTCGCGGAGGTCGGCTTTGTCTGCCATATGCCCACCGTGGAAGACGACGGTTAAATAAGATTCGAGAACCCGAGTTCGACAACTAAGACGGGGTTTATTCAGTACACGCGACCTCAGTTTCGGGTTTCGGAGGCTTCGATCCTCGACCGTTAGCGTGGCGTCTCGGTGCCCACTCGTCGAGTGAGCGCCGGCTGAGCAGCCACGGTCGGGTGGGAAATCGAAAGGGACCGACTGCTCGCGGAGCGAGCCGACGGTAGCACGGCCGGAGGCCGCGAGGCGACTCCGTCGCCTCGGCCCGCTCGCGCGGTGCAGCCGCGCGAGGCGCGCACCGAGGCGCAGCCCGCGAGCGGGAGGGGGCTTTTGAGACTCTCCTCAGTATAGCAAGTACCCACCTCCCTTGATTAAACATCACCGTCGCAGGTCCGCACCCCTCTTCCGGAGGAACACACGTTTTATTCACACGACCCCGGAACGACCGGTATGGACGCCGCCGAGCGCGCGACACTGGTGACGCGGTTCACGGAGGAGGCCGTGACCGAAGCGGAGATAGCGTCGATACTCGCGGAGCGTGACGACCCGCACGCGTACATCGGCTACGCGCCGACCGGCGAGATGCACATCGGTCACTTCACCACGATGCGGAAGCTCGCAGACTTCATCGCGGCCGGCGTGGACGTGACCGTTCTCGTCGCCGACCTCCACGCGCATCTCGACGACGAGAAGTCGCCCTTCGAGCTGTTGGACGCCCGCTCGACCTACTACGAGGAGGCCATCCGCGGGATGATCGAGGCGGCCGGCGCGGACCCGACTGCCGTCGAGTTCGTTCGCGGCACCGACTACCAGCTCGACGAGCCGTACACCCTCGATCTGTACCGGCTCATCGCGGACACGACCATCTCGCGGGCCCAGCGCGCGGGCAGCGAGGTCGTTCGCCAGTCCGAGAACCCGAAGCTCGGCGGCCTCGTCTACACGCTGATGCAGTGTCTCGACGTGGCCGCGCTCGGGGCCGACATCGCCTACGGCGGCATCGACCAGCGGGGCATCTACATGCTCGCCCGCGAGGTGCTTCCCGGCGAGGGGTACGACAAGCCTGCCTGCGTGTTCGCGCCGCTGCTGTCGGGGCTCTCCGGCGGGAAGATGTCCGCCTCCGACGCCGGGTCGAAGGTGAACCTCACCGACTCGCCCGACGCGGTCGAGGAGAAGATTCAGGGTGCCTACTGTCCGCAGGGGGAGACGGAGGACAACGGCGTCCTCGAGTATCTCGAATACCTCGTCTTCCCGGTGTTCGAGGAGCGCGGCGAGTCGCTGGTCGTCGAGCGACCGGAAGAGTACGGCGGCGATTCGGTGTACGACGACTACGAGACGCTGGAGGCCGACTACGTCTCCGGCGAACTCCACCCCGCCGACCTCAAGCCCGGCGCGGCCGCGGCCATCAGTGAGGTCATCGCGCCCGTGCGCGACCGCCTCCGCGACAACCCCGACCTGTTGGCGGAGGCGTATCCCGAGACCCACGGCTGACCGCGCTCGGGGACGCGGATGTTACCTGATTGGTTCGGGAAAAGTCGGTAACCGCCGGGTCCGCGAGCGCATTTGTACCCGCATCCCGTAGGCGGTAACGTAATGAAATCCGATAACCGAAGCGCAGTCAGTATCGCGGTGATAGCATGATCCCGCTTCAGACCGGCCTCTTCGCCTCCGCCGGTGCCGGCGAGCTGTTCCTGCTCGCTCGGCTCCTGTTCGGCGGCGTCCTGGCGTTCATGGGCGTGAATCACTTCCTGAACGTCGACGAGATGACCGGCTACGCGGAGTTCAAGGGCGTCCCTGCACCCCGCTTCGGCGTCGTCGCCTCGGGCGTCCTGCTTGTGGCTGGTGGTCTCGGTCTCGTCGTCGGTGCGTTCCCCGTGCTCTCGGCGGGCGCGCTCGCGGCGTTCCTGCTCGTCTCGGGAGTCATCTTCCACGACTTCTGGGCGGTCGACGACCCGGAGGAACAGCAGGCCGAGATGACGAACTTCCTGAAGAACGCGTTCGGTGCCGGCGCGGCGCTCGCGTTCCTGGCCCTCGGCGGCACAGCGTGGTCGTACGCGCTGGGCGTCGGCCTGTTCTGAACGGCTCCGTACTTTTCTCCGACCGGTGACGCGTCTCCGTCGCACGTACGAACGCACTTGTCCCCCCACGACAAGAGCGAGGTATGAGCGACGACGACCTCACGCACACGGACGACGAGGGCACGGCCGAGATGGTCGACGTCGGGGCGAAGCCGGACAGCGAGCGGCGCGCGGTCGCGCGAGGGAGTATCCACCTCGCGCCGTCGACAGTCGACGCGGTTCGCGATAACGACGTGAAGAAGGGCGACGTACTCGCCGTCGCGCGCGTCGGGGCGATTCAGGCGGTCAAACACACGTGGGAGACGATTCCGATGTGCCACGGGATACCCGTCTCGAACGTCGACACCGACTTCACCGTGCACGACGAGCGCATCGACCTCCGGGTCGCTGTCGAGACCACCGGCAAGACCGGCTGTGAGATGGAGGCGCTCGAAGGCGTCACGACCGGACTCAACGTCGTCTGGGATATGGTGAAGGCCGCGGAGAAGGACGCCGAGGGCCAGTATCCGGGAACGCGGATTACGGACGTGGAAGTCGAGCGGAAGGACAAACGTGTGCTCGAATGAACTGACCGACCGTCGGAACGCTCAGCCCTCGGCCGGGGCAGCGAGGTCGGCGGCTTTCGCGCGCGACTGCTCAACGATTGCGGGGCGCGCCTCGAACTCGATGATCACCTGTTCGCCGTAGTCGACCGCCTCGACGGCGGCGTGGTCGTGGACCCACGAGACGAGGCTCATCGCGTCGTCACACATCGGGACGACGAGCCGCTCGCGCTGGAAGTCGGGGAGTTCGCGGTCGACGCGCTCGCGCAGTTGCTCCACGGCTGTCCCTTCCTTGCCGGAGACGGCGACCGGATTCGGCGCGAGCGCCGACAGCGCCTCGCGCTTGCGGGCCAACTCCTCGTCGGTCACCGTGTCCACCTTGTTGAGGACGGTGACGATGGGCGCCTCGTTGCGCTCGTACAGCGTGTCGTGGGAGGTAACGAGCTTCTCGCGTATCTCCTCGACCGGGTCGGAGACGTCGACGACGAGCAGGACGAGGTCGGCGCGGTACACCTCAGACAGCGTCGACTTGAACGACTCGACGAGCCAGTGGGGCAGATCCGAGATGAAGCCGACGGTGTCGGTGACGAGCACGTCGCGTTTCCCCATCTCCGCGCGGCGGGTCGTGGTGCCGAGCGTCGTGAACAGCCGGTTCTCGCTTTCGGCCGTCGTGTCCAGATCCGGGTGGCGGTCGGCGTTCTCGTCCACGTCGAGGTCGGCGGCCAGCCGGCGCAGGAGCGTCGATTTGCCCGCGTTCGTGTAGCCGGCAAGCGCCACCAAGTCGAATCCGGACTCGCGGCGCTGTTCGCGGCGGTGTTCTTCGGTCGCCTCGATGGCCTCCAGCTCGTCGCTGATCCGCGCGATCTGCGCCTTGATGTCCTGTTCGCGCGACTCGTCGTACTCGCCGAGACCCATGAACCCCGGCCGCTCGTCCCGCTTGGCGAGCGACGCCTTCGCCTCCGCGCGCGGGAGTTCGTATCGGAGTTCGGCCAACTCGACCTGCAGTTGCGCCTTCTTCGTCCGTGCCCGCTGGCCGAAAATCTCCAGAATGAGGCGGAACCGGTCGAGCACGGCGATCCCCTCGGGGAGCGTGTTCCCGATGTTGTACGTCTGATACGGGCCGAGTCGGTTGTCGAAGACGACGGTGGTCGCCTCCCGTTCGCGCACGAGGGCCGACAGCTCCTCGACTTTCCCCTCGCCGAGACAGTAGGCGGGGTCCTCCTTTCGGTTCTGCGTGAGTTCCCCCGCGACCCGGTAGCCTGCGGCCCCGGCGAGTTCGCGTATCTCAGCCGTGTCCGGGTTCGGGGCGTCACCCCGCTTGGCGACGACCGCCGACCCGTTGTCCGAGTTCCCTTTCACTCACGAGAGGCTTTGGCGTACGAACACAAAAGCTTCCGCCCGCTCGTTAGCCGCACACAGAGACGAGCACGCCCGGTCCTCAGAACAACACGCCGGACTGGAGAACGGTCACGAGCACGGTCAACGCGACGACGCTCGCAACGGTCGTCGTGAAGATAGCGGTGCTTAGATACTCCGGCGCGGTGATTCCCTCGGTCGCCCCGTCGGTGTACTCGATGGTGAGCGCCAACGGCAGGACGGCCGCCGGCGTCGCGGATTCGAGGACGAACACCTTGGCGACGACCGGGTCCTCGAAGGCCAGCGCCAGCGCGACGCCGATACCGACCGCTGGCGCGACGACCAGTTTCAGGGCCGTCGGCGTCACCGACCGCGAGACGGCCGCTACGTCCGTGTCGGCCAGCTGGATGCCGAGGACGAGCAGCATCACCGGAATAGACGCCTCGCCGACGAGGCCGAGCGTCTCCATCGCCGCGGTGTCGGCCGGGGGGACGACGCCACCGAGTCGGACGGCGACGGCCGCGACGACCGCGTACAGTAGCGGAAGACGGAACACCTCACGCACGGCCTCACGCGTGTCACCGCCCGCGCCGCCTGAGGCGATATAGACACCGAGCGTGTAGACGACGAGGTTCTGGATCGTCAGATACAGCACGGCCGTCGTCCGGCCGGTCGCGCCGAAGGCGAACTCCGAGAGCGGAATGCCGACGAACCCGGAGTTTGGGAACGCCGCGGCCAACATCAGTGCGCCCAGCAGCGGCCCGGACTGCCCCGTCAGCCGGCCGACGGCCCACGCCACGCCGATCATCAGGAGCGCGTAGCCGACGACGCCGACGGCCAGTTTCGCCACCGCGCCGCCGCCGAGGTCCGTCGTCGCAATACTGTGGAAGGCCAGCGCCGGCACCAGCACGTACAGACCGAGGGTGTTGATCGGCCCGACCTCGACGCCGGTGCGACTCCCGAGCAGATACCCGACCACCGCGATGGCTAACACCGGCAACACCGCGTTGGTGAATGCGCCCGCCAGCGTCACGCCTCGCTCACCCGGCCCGTCGCCGCGTCGACCGCAGTCGAACGCTCGAACAGCGATAGAATCGTCATACGACAGCCTAATTGCTCGACCCACGAGTACCCTTCCAGAAACACATTCACCGTCGCCGAACCACTCACGTCGCGTGTGTATGCACGCTCTGAAATTATTTCACAACTCGAAACGGCTATGATGGTGGCGCCGAACCGAGGGGTATGCCCGAACCGCTGGCCGAGGTGGAGTTTCTCGCTCGCTCCGCGAACCGCATCGAGATACTCGCGACGCTCTCGGCGGACGCGTACACGCGGCGGGAACTGGGCGAGGCCGTCGATGCCTCACAGCCCACCATCGGGCGCGTCCTCAACGACCTGTCGGCGCGAAGCTGGATCGACTACGACGGCGAGCGCTACGAGGCGACCGCGACCGGTGCGTACGTCGCCGCCGGCATCACGGACCTGCGTGACCGACTCGCGACCGAAGCTCGACTCCGCGAGGTGATCGACTACTTCCCGTTCGACGCCGTCGACGTAGGGCTGGACTCGCTCGCCGACGCTCGGATCACGACCCCCTCTGCGCCCCGCCCCAACGCACCGATCGAGCGGATGACCGAACTGCTCCGGGAGACGAGTCACACCTCGCTCGTCTCCTACGCCTTCAACCGCGACAAGCTCGCACTCCTCCACGACCGGGCGGTGGACGGCGACCTGACCGCGCGGGGCGTCTTCACCACCGAGGCGATCGACCCTATCGCGGCCGACCCGACGCTCAGCGAGATGCTGCGCGACGTGCTCGACGCGTCGGGCGTCGAGATGCGCGTCACCGACGAATCCGTCCCGTTCGCCGTCGAGGTGACCGACGAGCGGACGCACTTCCTGCTCCGTGACGCCGACGGCGTGGTTCGCGCGGCGCTGGACACGGGAGACGAGGAAGTGCGTGCGTGGGCGGAAGAGATGCTCGACCGCTACTGGACGGCCGCAGAGCCGCTGACGAGCGACCGGCTGACCGGATGATCAGCCGCCGCTGGACTCGTAGCTCCGGTAGCTCACGGCCTCGCCGTCTACGATGACGGCGTCGCCGCCGTTCTCACAGCCCTCCGGCGTCTCCTTGTCGAGCCCGCCGTCCGTGGTCGCGTCACCGAACTCGTACGGGTTGTCGTCGTACTCCATGTTATCAATTCACATTTGACGGGCATAAGCTTTCGTCAGACGACCGGGAACCTCACGCGCGTTCGAAAAGGTGCGGTACGTCCGCCAGTCCGTCAACGACGTGGTCCGGTGTCACGTCGGCGGACTCGGCGTCGGCGCGGTCACTCCGGCCCGTCGTCACGAGCACGCTCGTCATCCCCGCCCGCTCGCCCAGCGCGACGTCGGTGTCGAGACCGTCGCCCACGACGAGACAGTTCTTCAACGCGGCGAGCCGCTCGCCGATCAGTTCCAACACGACGCCCGACGGCTTCCCGAGCACGCGGTCCGGTTCGCGCTCGGCGACGCCCGCGACGGCGCGGGTGATCGCACCGCTGCCCGGGTACGGTCGCCCGTCGCCGCCTGGATACGTCCGGTCGGGGTCGGTGCCGTAGAACGCCTCGGCTTCTTCGAGCGCCCACAGGCCGTCGGTGAGCGCGTCGTAATCGAAGTCGTAATCGTGTGAGGTGACGACCACGTCGGCCGCGCTCGGGTCCGTCGTGGTGTCCACCGCGGCCGTCCGCAACTGCTCGCGGAGCCCGTCGGAGCCGATGACGAACACGGCGTCGTCGGGGTGTCGGTCGGCGAGGAACTCGGCGGCGACCGTCCCCGCCGACAGCACCTCGCGCTCGTCGGCCTCGATGCCGAGGGCGGCCAACCGTTCGACGTAGCCGGCGGGACTCCGCGTCGGGTTGTTCGTGACGAACACGACCCCCAGCCCGTGGTCGCGGAGTGTCCTGACCGCGTCCCGCGCTCCGTCGATGAGCCTGTCACCCCGATAGACGGTGCCGTCGAGGTCGATGACGGCGCCTTCGTACTCCATACCCCCCGATACGACCTCGGGGTGAAAAACGCGCTCGGTCGCGTCAGCCGTGATTGCGGAGGGATCCCCTGACTCTTAGGGCGGATTGCTCCCCGCGTTCAGTAGCGAAATCGATTCCGCGTGGTAGGCTACTCGCCACAGCTTGAGAACCGCCCGCGCGACCAGTACCTCCGGCGACTGGGTGATACAGGACTCCTCAACTTCGCTCGGCTCGGAGGACGCATCCGGTGGGGGATGGTAATGTTCGAGGCTGGGGACGTTGCGGTAGTCGCCGTCGTGCGGATGTTTCCCCCACCGAAGGTCGACACCGCGTGAATCCGTGTAGTGGAACGCGTAATCGTCACGTGTCGTCCATCGGATATCGATGCGCGCCGTGTCGGCTCCGCAGAGGCCATCGTCAAACGCGACTTCGAGCCTTGCGGGGTCGAGATAGTCGTCCAACTCTGCGGTCGCTAACGGCTCGTCGGCGTCGAACACGTCTCGGATGGCGAGGAGTGCTGGCCGGTCGGTCGGACCTCTGAGTGTGTGTACTTCAGTCGCCCCGCTATGCTCTCCCATCTGCTACTGTGCGAGTGCGCTCCCGTTCGGTGTCGATTCGTCACCGACGAACCGTTCGGCGTTGGCGATTGAAAGCGCGGCGTTGGCGAATGCGAGGTTCCGACGCGTCGTTTGCCACTCTCGGATCGTCTCAGCGTCGAACTCTCGATGGGTCGCCGCCTCGGAGAGCGTCTGGTTCGTCCGCTCGACGAGTAACTCCTCCGGCGATTCGACGCCGTACTCGGCTTGGAAGTCACTAACGTGCTCGCGCATCTCCGAAATACGGGAGATCAGCTCGTCCGTCGAGACGCGGTCGAGGATATCTGCTGTCTGCTCGACGACGAGCGACTCCGGCGAGCGTCGGTAGGTCGTCTCGCCGTTCTCGCCGGTTCCGGTGGTGACGAACCCCTCGTCGTCGAGAGTATCGAGGTGTTTTCGTGCAGTTTTCGGCGACGTGCGCGCAGTGTCGGCGACAGCGTCCGCGGAGACTGGTGTGTAGGTGCGACTGATGACTTCCCGGACTCGCTCGTGAGGCGTGGTCTCGGCTTCCCACTCCTCGCCGACCGCCTCGTTGACGTTCTCGAACTCCTCGGGGTCGGTAGAATCTTCCATATGCTGAATTCGATCCAGAGAAATATAGTTCTTCCGCGAAGGAATATATTGCACTGTGCGGGCGTAGCACTCCTCCGGTAATGCATCGCTCGTGAAGTTAGCCGAGGAGTTCGTCGAACCGGTAGATCCGCTCGTCGGCACCGGCGACCACGAGCGTGTCGCCCTGCCGGATTCGGTACTCCGGGCCGAGGTCCGTGTCTACCTCGCCGTCGCGCTCGACGGCGACGATCGTACAGCCGGTTCGGTTCCGCACGTCCGCGCCGCCGAGGGTTCGGCCCACCAGCGCCGGGGCCTCGGTGCGAATCAGCTTGACCTGCGTGTCCAGCGCGAGGATGTCCTCGTCGAGGACCGCCGACGCGACCATTCGTCCGGTGATGGACGCCAGCGAGAGCACGTAGTCGGCCCCGGCGCGATACACCTTCTGGACGCTCTCGCGCCCCTCGGCGCGGGCGAGAATCTCGACGTTCGGCATCATGTCGCGGCAGATGAGCGTCGCGAACTCCGCGGCCGTGTCGTCGCCGACCGCGAGCACGACCGACCGGGCCCCGTCGATCCCTGCCCGTTCGAGCGTCGCCGGTTCGGTCACGTCACCGACCACGTCGACGCCGTCGTGCTCGTCGATATCGACGACGGTGTACGGGATCTCGGCGTCGTCGAGTGCGCCCCCCACCTTCCGCCCGACCTCGCCGTAGCCGAGGACGAGCGTCTCGCCGGGGCCGAACCGGCGCACGTCGGTCAGGGTCAGCTCCTTCAGCCGCTCCAGTTGGTCCTCGCGGCCGGTGACCAGCAGCACCGTCCCGCCGGTAAGCGGCTTCGTGGGGTCGGGCGGACTCTGGAACTCACCCCCGAACCACGCGCCGATGACGTTCACGCCCGCCCGTTCGCGGAGGCCGCTGTCGGCCAGCGTCCGTCCGACCAGCTCGCTCCCCCGCCGGATCGGGAGCTCGACGACGTCGAACGCCTCGCCCAGTTCGACCGCGTCGCTGAGTTCCGTGGACACGGCGGTCGTCACCTTTCGCGCGAGACTCTCGCCGAGCAGTTCCCGCGGCGACAACACCGCGTCCGCGCCGGCGAGTTCGTGATAGCGGGCGCGGTCGGGTTCCTCGACGACGCTGACCACGCGGATGTCTTCGGTTATCTCCTTCGCCGTGAGGACGATGCTCGTGTCGAGCTCGTCGGAGATGTCCGCGACGACCGTCCGGGCGTCTCGCACGTTGACCGCCTCCAGTCCGGCCGTGGAGTCGGGCGTCACGCTGACGACGCGCTGTCCGTCCTCGTGCAGCGTCCGCGCCCGGTCGCGGTCCGGCTCGACGATGACGTGGTCGATGCCTCGCGCGTCGAGCTCGTCGATGAGCGTCGCCGACCGCGCCGAGTAGCCGCAGACGATGACGTGGTCCGATAGGTCCTCCGCGTTCGACGGCACGGTCGTCGAGAGGGCGTCGTCCAGCAGGGGAAACACGAGCGCCGGAAGCGCGAGGAAGATGAGCAGCACGCCCGTGATGTCCATCGCGATGACGAGCAGCGTCATCTCCGTCGACCGCCACGGCGCGTCGGAGCCGAACCCCGTCGTCGTGAACGTCTCCACCACGATCTGTAGCGAGCGAACGAACGGCCGCGGCCGGTCGTCGAAGACGGTCATGCCGACATCGTACGCCACCGCGTAGCCGAGCACGACGAGAACCAGTCCGACGACGTATCCGGTCAGTCGTCGCTTCCACGTCTCCATGTACGGTGTCTCGGCGGGAAGTGATAAAAACGGTCGCGCGTTCGGGAGAACAGTATTCAGATAAGAATTAGTTCGGAGAGTAGGAAGACGACGAGGTGGAGAAAGCCCCCAGGTGCTACGGTCGCGCGCAGCGCGGACCAGCGGTCCGCGGGCCGTGTGAGCGGCGGTGCCGCGAACAGACGGCCCACGGCCGCGAGCAGATCTCGCTACGCGCCTTGCCCTCCTTTCAGTCGGGCTGTGGTGTCCTCGCGCGGTTGCCCCGCGCGAGCGGGCCGAGGCGAC
>PXQV01000002.1 GCA_003021175.1 Halobacteriales archaeon QH_7_66_36
TTGCGTCGGCCGGGTTCGTCGATCCGCCGGCCCCTTCCAGTCCCACCCGCCCGCACTCGCTCGGGCAGCTATCCATTGTCTGAAAGCCGTCAACGCCACAGTAGCGTTCAGATGTGCGGGTCGTCGCTCGACTGACGACAGCGGCGGGTGGGACTGAAACGGGCCGGGCGGTCGACCTGGCCCCGGCGACGCAAGCACCGCAGCGAACGGAGTGAGTGAGGCGCGCAGCGAGCCGCGGACGGTCGAGCGTCCGGGGGCTTTCTACACTGTGTTGCCCTCGGTATTCTGTAGAGCCAACCTTCGCCGAACACTACCAGATCACTCAACGTAGCGGTATTTCCGCTCGCCCATCCGGCCCCAGCCGTCGAAGACGAACTCGTTGGACGGCGCGGTGAACTCCTCGTAGTCGCGGTCCTTCGAGTGGTCGTGTGCCTCGTGGACTCGCTCGTACTCCTCGAAGGCGAGGTCGTAGCGCGCCTCGATCTGTTCGTCAATGTTCAGACCCTCTATCTCCTCTTCCCAGCCCCGCTGGATCGTTTCGTGGTGGACCTCGGCCTGCGCGCCGGAGCCGTAGGAGGCGAGGAGGAGCCGTCGACCGACCGCGTCGTCTCCATCGTCGAGCGCGCGTTTCAGCGCCGCGACGCGCGCGACGTGGACGGAGCCGGTGTACCAGTTGCCGACGTGGCGTGCGATGTCCAGCGTCGGGTCGATAGTCTCGTCGTACCACGCCCGGTACTGGCCGGTCTCCTTCAGTTCGTCCGTGTAGTCGCGCACGGCGTCGCGGAACGCCGCCTCGTCGTCGAACTCCCCGCGACGGGGCTGCGTTCCGATCTCAGTGGCGAGTTCCTCCTCTATCTCCGTGTCGCGGGTGACGTGTCGGTACGCGAGCAGCGCGGCCTTGCGGACCATCCCCGGGAACGGGGTGTGGAACGGGGCATAGAGGAACTCGTCGGGGTGGAGTTCGCCCGCTACGGACTCGTAGTCCTCGACGGCCTCGCGCATCCGCGCGAGATACACCTGTACCGAGCGTTTCCCGTCGACGCTCGGGAACTGCTGGTTCGGCTTCAGGAAGTCGGTTTCGTCGGCGCTCCCGTATCCCTGTGCGTCCGACAGCGACACGAGACTCGGGTCCTCGTCGACGAGCATCGCGACCGCGCCGGCTCCCTGCGTCGCCTCGCCGGGATCACCACGCGCGTACAGCGCCGTGTCCGTCGCGACGACGATAGCCGCCCGGCCGCGGTTGCGGTCCGCGCGAATCCAGTTGTACGCGTCGTCGATGGCCTGTGTCCCGGCGACGCAGGCGAACTTCCGCTCGCCCTTGTTCGCGTGGTGGAAGTCGCCGTCGAACGTCTGCTCCAGACAGCCCGCGATGTACGTCGAGATGGGCTTGGAGTTGTCGAACGACGACTCGGTGGCGACATCGATACGGCCCACGTCGTCCGGGTCGAGATCCTTCCGCTCCATCAGCCGCTTGCAGGCGTTCGCCCCCATCGTGACGATGTCCTCGTACGTGTCCGGGAACGACGACTCGTACAGGCCGAGCCCCTTCGTGTACTTCCCCGGGTCGTCGCCCATCTCGGGCGCGAACGTCTCCGCGAGGTCGAGCTTGAGCTTTCCCGTCCAGATTTCGACGGCGTCGATGCCGACGCTTTTCATACCAACTCGTCACTCGGCTTGTATAAGGGAGTGTCGACGGAGAGTTCGGCAGGTGTCGAACCGAGTGCCGCGTCGGCGACTCGACCGGGGGATATCGACCCCACTGAAGCGTCGATCACGGTCCATACACTAGACACAAGTGTTTGCGACGGGGGACCATCCCTCATAATGACCGCTATATGTCATCACGGTCGACCGCGCGAAAGCGAGCGGTCGAACCGGCACATAGTCCCAGCAGCTATTATCAGACGGTCGTCGTATCCGACAGCGTGAACGTCTCGGTCTCGGTGTACTTCTGGCCATTTACGACGTATTCGACAGTAACGGTCAGTTCGGCTCCTTTCATGTCGATCTCGTCGCCATTGTTCTTCTGGAACTGGTTCAGATGAACGAGGATTCCGCTGTCGGTGTCGATGTCGGGTTTTTGATCGAAGTCCGCCGTTGTGTCGAGCGCCACTGTCTGTGCATTAATGTACCCCGCCTGATTGTTCCCGGTCGTGTAGACGGGAACGTCGTACTCCTCTATGTTTGTTCCTTGGCGTTCGAGTTTATCAGGCTTCTTACCTTTCTTGCTGATGTCAATGGAAATTGTGCTGATTGACGTGATTTGCTGGTTCGGGTCCGTGTTGACGAGCCCGAACTCCGCCGCCGAGTACACGCCGTTCGCAGACGCATCGACCGCTTTGGGCTTTGTGTTAGTGTTACCATCGTCGATCTTCAGAAAGTTCCCCTGTTGAGGACCGCCACCGCTTCCATCCGAGTTCTGTACGTCTATCTCGAACGTGGCGACCTCCGTGTCAGGCGACCCATCGTCAAACTGCACTGTCACCTCAACGGTAGTCAGTGAGTTGACATTATTCGGAGCCGCGTACTCACAACTCACTCGTCCTTTCTCGTCAGTCCTCGTTGAACAAGTGACGGAATCGGAGCCGAACGTCCCGTCCATAGATGCACTCGTCTTAACCCCACTCTCCGGTCCATCAAAGGAGTTCCGCACCTCCGCGACGAACTTCCGTGTCCCGCCTTCTGGGACGCTCGTGCTGCCGGAGACATCCGTCATATACGTCGGCGTCGTTTCAGGGATGTCGGTTCCGAGTCCGGCCGCGGGGAGAGTCAGTCGATAGCTGATCGGGTCCCCGTCAGCGTCGTTACCCTGTAGCTTGACTGTCACTTCCGCGCCAGACTTGCTCACGCGGGTAACGAATCCCCCGTTCAGTTCCTCGCTCAACAGTCGTTTCCACGTTGCAACAGAGAGGTCACTCGGGAAACTGAACTCGATTGGCATCCCTGGCGAGGAACGCTGAACCAACACCGTGCGTACTTGTCCACTCTCCGAACTGACATCAGCGGAGACCGTCCCCGCCTGAGATGCCTCGTACGTCCCCTGAAGCAGTGTCAGGTCGAGCTCACGGCCATCGACGAGTTGCTGCTCGGTCAGGACGGCGATACCACCGTCGGGCCCTCGGTTGTAGACGATGGAATTCTCGTATACGGTAACTGGAGCCGCTCGGAACTCGTTGTAGTTCGGCTCGTACTGGACGCCGGTCGTGCTGTACGTTTGGTCACTCCCGTCCCAAAAGTCGCCCGTTTCCGCGTCTAATGCCTCGGCGTTTTTCACGGTGAGTGTCCTGCCACCTGAAGGAGCTACTGTCCGGAGTGAGCCGCTCGGCGGCCCGGGGTTGATCGCTATCGCGCGGGCCGGATACGTCGTCCCAAGTTGAACCGCCACAACGGTTCCGCGCCCCGACGCTCCGCTTGATATGATCCCGTTCCGGAGTTCGACCATGTCCCGCTGCACCTCCTGATTATGGTTGAACTCAACCTCGGCGTTCTGGTCCGGGACCACCGTCGCCTGATACATCGAGAGCCCGATGACCACGAAAGAGAAGAGTATGACGGCACCGACTTGGATGGCCTGCCCGCGTTCGTCGGTGCCGAACATGCTGGTAGGAAGCCACTAATCAGCCAGCACATAAAAGCGTCGTGGGCTATCTCTCAGGGGCGCATCCGGCCTGCGCGGAGCCGGACATCGACCGGCGCGCCGACGAACGTTTTTATCCGAGCGCGAGCAACCACACGCATGGCGGATATCGTCGAGACGGAGGGCGTGATGGGCGGACAGCCCCGTATCGAGGGGCGTCGCATCAGCGTCCTCCAGATATCCGAGTGGATACGCACGGAGGGGATGGCCCCCGAGACGGTCTCCAGCGAGTTCGACCTCCCGCTCGCGGATATCTACCGCGCGCTGGCGTACTACTACGACAACGTCGACCGGATGCGCGAGCTGCGCGAGCGACGGTACGAGCGCATCGAGCGGAGCAAGGAGACCGCGCTGACTCCACCGACGGTCGAATCCTCCGAATGAGGATCATCTGCGACGAGAACGTCCGAACGGGTATTTTCGCGATACTCGGGCAGGAGGGCCACGACACCGTCCGTGTACAGGACGAACTCGAGCTGGGGTTCGACGACGGCGATATCGTCGAGTACGCGTGTGAGACCGGACGGGTCGTGTTGACGAACGACGATGACTTCCTCGGTATGGACCACTGCGGGGTACTCTTTCTGGACGAACAGCGGACGCCCCCGCGGGAAGTCCTCGAAGCGGTCGAACTCGTCGAGCTATACTACGATACCACCGAGATTCACGGCGGAGAGATTCACGTCCCCGACGGCTGGACCTGATTACGCGTCCTCTTCGACGACCTCGGGGCCGGCGAGCGCGTCCTGCAACGAGTCGAGCCCGTTGACCCACTCGGCGACGTAGCCGTACTCCAGATCGGCGGCGATAGCGCTCACATCGGCGTCGGTGCCGTCGATGACCAGCGTGCCGGCCTGCGCGCAGAAGTTGAACGCGGTGTCGAGGTCCTCGTCGACTTCGGCCTCGACGGCGGCGTCGACGTTCGTTTCGACGGTGCCGTCCTCGGGCACGCCGTCGATGACGAACATCTCCGCGGCGGCGGCGACACAGTGGAGCGCCATCTGGACGGAGTCGACGAGCATCGCCTTGTCGTCGTCCGCGATGTCCACCTCTTCGAGCACGACCGACGCGAACTGTTCGAGTTCGTCCAGCGCGGTCTCCTCGCCTATGTGTCCGTCCTCGTGCGCGGCGACGATCTTCGCGACGGCGATCGCGGCATCGTCCTGCAGATTCAGGAGGAGCCGGGCGGAGTCCTCGTTCTCCGGGTCGATCTCCTCGTCGTGGAGTCGGTCCAGCCAGTTGTTCCAGCGGTCTTGGCTGTAGAACTCCTCCGGCACCTCGTCTTCGCCGTCACTCTCGCTCATGTCTCCCGGCTCACGTTGCCAGCGGTATAAGCGTTTCAAGCCACGGCTCTCGGTGGCGAGCGTTACCACGGAGGGAAAGACCCATGCCCGCGACGAGGCAGGTGCGGATATGATAGCTGTCGTCGGCGGCGGGATCGCCGGCCTCGCGGCTGCTTATCGGCTCCAGCAGCAGGGGTACGAGCCGACGGTGTTCGAGGCGTCGAGCTCCGTCGGCGGCCTCGCCGCCACCTACGAGACGGCCGGCGACCGGATCGAGGCGTTCTATCACCATCTCTCGGCGACCGAAGAGACCATCGTCGAACTGGCCGAGGAGCTCGGCGTCGGCGACCGGCTGGAGTGGCGGTGGGGCCACGACTCCTACTACGTCGACGGCGTCGTCCACCCGCTCAACACGGCGTGGGAGATCGCCGCGTACCCGCACCTCTCCGTCTATGACAAGTTCCGGCTCGGCATGCTGACGCTCGGCGTCGACGTGCGCGGCGGCGTCCCCTCCTTCGGCACGTACGACGACCTCGAAGCCTTCGAGCACGTCCCTATCAAGGAGTTCCTGCTCGCCCACACGAGCCGCGGCGTCTACGAGTACTTCTTCGAGCCGCTGCTCCGCGCGAAGTTCGGCTCGCGAAAGGAGGACGTGAGCGCCGCGTGGCTGCTCGGCCGGATCCAGTTCCGCGGCGAGCGTGACCTCACGAAAGGAGAAAAGCTCGGCTACTTCGAGGGAAGCTTCGGTGTCCTCTTGGACGCGCTCGTTGAGGCCGTCGGCCGGGAGAACGTCGTCACCGACGCCCCCGTGCAGGACATCGAGATCGGTGAGTCGGTCGAGTCACTGCGGGTCGAGCAGGACGGCACGGTCAGCGAGCACGAGGTCGACGACGTGGTCGTGACCACGATGCCGCATCTGTTGGAGCGGTGGACCGGCTACGAGTGTGCCATCGACTTTCAGGGGTCCGTCTGTGCGGTCGTCGGCATGGACGCGCCCGTGACGGACACCTACTGGCTCAACATCGCCGACGAGGCACCATTCGGTGCGCTCATCGAGCACACGAACTTCGTGCCGCCCGAACGGTACGGCGGCGAACATCTGCTCTACTGTGCGAGCTACGTCCAGAGCACGGACGACCCGCTGTGGAACATGAGCGACGGCGAGGTGCGCGACCACTGGCTCTCGGGCGTCGAGGAGATGTTCCCCGACTTCTCCCGCGAGCAGGTCAACTGGATGGAGGTCGCGCGCAATCCCCGGACTGCGCCCATCTACGAGCGCGGCTATCTGGAGATGGTCGTCCCCTACGACCTCGGTGAGGTCGCCGACGGCCTCTACTACGCCGGGATGGCCTCACGGGCGCAGTATCCGGAGCGGTCGCTCAACGGCGGTGTCGTCGCTGGCTACGAAGCCGCCGACCGACTGGCGACCGCGCGCGATCAGTCGGTCGGCCCGGCCAGAAAGTCCGGATAGCCGACCGCGATCGCGCCGACGAGCGTGAGCGCCAAGGTGTCGCCGGGAAGCGTTGGCTCCCCACCCATGACGGTGATGCCGACCACCACCGCCGGGAAGCCGACCACCGTCGTCGCGTGCGATTCCCAATCGGACATGCGCTCGGACGGTCTCACCGCGGGTCGTTCGTACAGCACTGCCGTCGCTCTCCCTACCAACACGACGCATATCAGCAACACGACTGCGTCGATCCCACCTGCGAGTACACCCATCTCTTCGTACTCGCCCCTCGTTAGGAAATAAGCTTCTGACTTTTATCGGAGCGTGAGAAACGTAAAACAGACGACAGAAGCCTCAACGAGGAACATCTACCCCGTAACTTCGAACGCTCGGCCCGGCCGAACGGCGGTGGGCGTGACCGTCAGTCGGCCGTTACGTCCGTCTCGTCGTCGTCGACGCCGGGGGCTGCGGAGACATCGACCTGCTCTGGCTCCTCGGCGTCGCCGCCCTTGCGCAGGTCGTCGCCGTCGTCGACGTACACGTCGTCGGCGAAGCCGGCGATCGCGTTCTCGAACTCGCCGTCTTCGAGGGCGTCGGGTGTGGTCGGTGCCTCGCTGACACCGTCGGTCGGCTGGAACTCGCCCAGCGGATCGTCGATGGTGATGTCGTGCTCGCCGAAGAACTCCTCGTAGCGGCGGTGGTGGTCGCCCAGCTCGTCGGCCGGAATCTCCATCATCTCCGCCCAGCCGTGGTTGAAGAAGTCGAAGTTCGCCTGTACGTGAGTGATCTCCCGTGCCTCCGCCTCGGGGAAGCCGGCTTCGAGCGCGGCGACGTAGGTGTCCATCGTCGCGTCGAAGAAGTCGTCGAGGTGTGCCTCCCGCTCGTCGCGGCGCGACTCGTCGGCCTTCCCGAGGAAGATTTTCGTGTGCAGGTCGACCAGTTTGTCGTTGGCGTAGTCGCCGACGACCGGCGTCGTGAGTGCCTTCTTTGCGGCCCAGTGACGGACGTTCTGACTGATCTTCATACCTCGTCTGGGGTCGCGAGCCGCTTGAATCCCCCGCTAGCGAATCCACACGCCGTTCCCCCTCGCCGTTTGTCACCCCGTACTAATACCCCCTAACACGTGGATAGCAATTCACATTAGTACCCTCCTCCAATCCAGGTATATGAGCACATCGCACGTTATCATCGGCGACGGAATCGCGGGCAGTTCCGCCGCCGAGACCGTCCGGGAGGCGGACCCGGACGCCGACGTCACCGTCATCACGGACGAAGGGGAAGCTCTCTACAACCGAATACTGATCAAGGAGTTCGCGAAGGGGAAGCTGCCGGAGGCCCCCATCTCGATTCACGACCCCGACTGGTACGCCGAGCGGGACATCGACCTCCAACTCAACACCTACGTCACGACCGTCGACACCGACGCACACGAGGTACACACCCACGCGGGTGACACCTACGAGTACGACAAACTGCTGATCGCGACGGGCGGGACGCCGACGCAGTTGCCCGTCGACGGCTCCGACGCCGAGGGGATCCACCACTTCTGGACGTTCGAGGACGCACGCGACATCAAGGAGAGCGCCGACAGCGCCGAACAGGGAGTCGTCGTCGGCGCGGGCCTGCTGGGCATCGACCTCGCGGCCATCTGTGGCGCACAGGACGTGGAGGCGAACTATCTCATGCGCGGCGAGTGCTGGTGGCGCTACGCGCTGTCGCCCGAGGGTGCCGAGATCATCCACGACGCGCTCCGTGAGAAGGGCGTCACGCCGGTGTTCGACTCCGGCGTCGACCACTTCGAGACCGACGCGGACGGCCACGTGACGGCAGCCGTCGACCCGAACGGCGAGCGGTTCGAGGCGGAGTTCGTCGGCGCGGCCATCGGCCTGACGTTCAACACCGAGTTCCTGCAGGACACCGACCTCGAACTCGACTCCGGGATCCACACGGACGAACACATGCGAACGAACGTCGAGGACGTGTACGCCGCCGGCGACATCACGCAGTTTCACGACGTGCTGCTCGGCGAGCGCGCACAGAACGGTGCGTGGGGGTCGGCGAAGGAGCAGGGCTCTATCGCCGGTCAGAACATGGTCGGTGACTGGGACGCCCCCGACGAGACGTTCGAGTGGGTCTCCTCGTACTCCATCACCCACTTCGATTTCCCGTTCCTCTCCTTCGGGCATCCGACGCTCGGCGATCAGGAGGTCGAGCGGAAATACTCCGAGGACGAGTGGCGACGCGTCGCCATCAAGGACGGCAAGGTCGTCGGCGGCGTCCTCATCGGCGACCTCGCCCCGCAGTCGACGCTGAAGCAACTCGCCCGCGATCAGGTGGACGTGACCGGCCAAGAGGAACTCCTCCTCGAAGAGGAGATAGACATCCAGAAGTTCGAGACCGTCGAGGCGGAGTAGCCTCCGACGACGGGTTTTAATCGCGCGCCGTCGAGACTCGCCCGTGGACGAGCCGGAGTTTCTCTTCGAACTGCGGGTCTGCCGGTGGGCCGAGCGCGCGTGGCCGCCGACCGGCGAGCGTGACGACGACACGGCTGTCCTCGTCGCACGGCAACTCGGCGTGCGGTCGCGCCGGTGGGACACCCTCGTCGTCGAGTGTGACGCCGACGCGTTAGCGGCGCGTGCTGTCTTCGGCGACGAGCGACTGGACTCGGATCTGCTCCACGTCGTCAGACACGCGCCGGCGACGTACACGTACTACCGGGACGCGCTCCCCGACCCCGGCTACCCGTGGCGATACGTCCGCGAGGCGGTCCACGCGGCCGCCGACCGTGACCTCGTGGAGACGCGCCGCGGGCAGGGCAACCGCGTCGAACTCCGCCGCCGCTACCGCTACCCCGACTGGGTGAACCGCATCGTCGCCGTCGAGAACAAGCCGGACCTGACGGCCAGCGCCGCACGAGCGTTGAGCGACCAACTCGAACGCGACGTGGCGCTCGGCCTCGCGGACGAGGTGTGGGTCGCGACCCGCGCGGCCGGCGAAGGGGTGGAGCCGGCCCTCTACGAGCGACTCCCCGTCGAGGCCGGTATCCTCGCCGTCGACGGCGAGCAGTGCTCGTCGTCTGCAAGCGGGACTTCGTCCCGCCCTGTCGACGAGGAGCGCGTCGACGTTGCGTGGAACGCCACCGCCCTCGCCGTCGACGAACCGGGAACTCGAATCACGGAGCGGCCCGACGGCGGGGAACACGACGCCAGCGCCGCCCGCTTCGAGTACGTCGACCCCGAATGGAAAGCCGAGAAGCGCCGCGCCATCGCCGAGCGGGCCTACGAGCGCGGCTGGCGGTCGTACCCCGACACGATGCGGCCGGACTGTCGCGCCTTCGAGATTCGCGACCCCGACGTTCCGTTGCCGTACTGCACGGCGAAGGAGCGGCACGTCACCGCGGCGGAGTGTCGCGGCTCCTGTCCGTCGTTCGGCCCCGAACCGCCCACGTGGCGACAGAAGGGATGGCCCGTCGATGGCGGTCCCGGCAAGGGGTTCCAGCGCGTGCTGGACCGCCAACGCGACCGTCGCCGGTAGCTACCCGTCTCGCTCCTCGACTTCCAGGCCGTCGCGCTCGACGGCGAGTCGGAACGTCGGCACGGTCTTGCGAATCGAGGCGACGACGCCCTTGCTCTCCAGCGACCGGAGACCGGAGCGCACGTCGTCCACGTCGGGGTCGACGCCGGCCGCACGGAGGTCGTGTAACACGCTCACGACGCTCTGTGGCTCCTCGTCGAGGCCGGCGAGCACGTCCGCGATGGCGACCTGTAGCGCCGGCACGCGGACGACACGCGGTCCGTCGTCACCCCCCTCGACGCCCGGCTCCGCGTCGACCAACTGTGCGGCCTCGTCGGTCGCCCGGATGAGGCTGTCCTCGTCGCGGTAGTAGTAGCGCTTCAGCTCGCCTTCGAGATAGCCGTGGACCTCGCTGCCCGACTCCATCCCCCACTGCTCCTGTAGCTCGCTGTTCTTGGTGGGCTGGAGCGCAACCACGTCGGCCAACCGCTCGCGTGCCTCGTCGGACAGCTCCGTCATCGGCCTACGGTAGACCGCACCCCCTCTTCGGAGTAGCGATTCCAGTCGCCGAGAGTCCGGTCCCTGTCCGTCCCTCAGTTCTCCGTGTCAGCCGCGGCTTCCTCGTCCTCCTCGTCTTCGAGTTTCTCGTCGAGGAACGAGTGGGCGTGACGCAGTATCTCGCGCGGTCCCTCCTGTGTGATCGTGTTTATCGCCTGTTCGTAGTCGCGCCACTGCATGTCGCGGTGCTCCTTCGACAGCTCGGCGGACGCCTCGAACGACTTCGCGACGAAGAGGTGGACGGTCTTGTGGATGGTGTCGCCGTCCGCCTCGAACACGTAGTCGTAGTCCTCGCGAAAGCCGTCGAGCAGGCGGAAATCCTCGATACCGGCTTCTTCCTCCACCTCGCGGATGGCCGTCTGCTGCAGCTCTTCGTCGCCCTCGACCCCGCCTTTCGGGAACTCCCAGTCGCCGGGTCGGGACTTGAGCAGCAGATACTCACGCCGGCCACGGGTATCCCGGTAGAGGATCGCGCCTGCACTCGTGGCCTCTATCATTAACAGTTGCTACTCTACCACGGTTTAAATGGGTGTCGAAGGGTCGAACGAGTCGCCCGCCCGAAATTTCATGCCGACGCTGCCCGAATCCACGTCATGGAAGACGCCAGCATATACGCGCGAGAAGCCCCTCTCCTCGACCGGTACGTCCAGCTCGGCTACGCGTCCGGGAAGCTACTGTCGGTCGATTTCCCCGCCCAGCCCGACGAGGGTGCCGACACCGACCACCCGCTGCTCGACCGCATCGACACGTATCTCGACGGGACCGACGAGTCGTTCACAAATGTCGACATCGCGCTCACGCTCCCGACCGACCGGCGTGCCGTCGTCGAGACGCTTCGCGCGGTCGAGCACGGCCAGAGCGTCACCGTCGAGGCGCTCGTCCGAACGACCCCCGGACTGGACGGCGGCAGCGAGGAGGACCACCAGACCGTCCGTGCGGCGCTCGCAGACAACCCCACGCCGCTCGTCATCGGCGACCACCGCGTCCGGGACGGGCCGAGCGCCGCGCCCTCGGACGTGGCAACCAGACTCCGCTCGCTCGAAGGTTTATAACACAGGACGCGGCCACCCGGCGTGTGGCCTAACGTTGGCCTGCGTCGGCACGCGGGAGCGGGATCGACCGGCGCAGCGACGGCAGATCCCCTGTCAGCCCCCATGTAGCTCCACGCCCAGCCCCTCGAACACGACGAGTTCGACCGCGTTGACGAGGTAGTGCGCGATCACCACGACGAGCAGGCTCCCGGTGAGGATGTAGCCGGCCGCGAGGACGAACCCGAGCGTGCCGGTGACGGCGACGCCGGCCGGTCCCTGCACCTCGTGTGCGAGCGCGAAGGCGGCCGAGGAGACGACCGCGAGCAGCCACGGCGAGACGCCGAAGCCGACGGCGAAGGCTCCCACGAGCGCGCCGCGGAACAGCGACTCCTCGAACACAGCCACCAGCGGGAGCGTCCCGCCGAGCAGGAGCGTCCACCCGCCGGTCGACTCCGGCGCGAGCAGCGCCCGCAGATCCTCGCTCGGCGCGTATCCCATCGACTCCGCGACGGCACCGGCCGCGGTGTTCGCGACCGACAGTGCGATCCCGAACCCGATGCCAAGGGCGACCTCGCCCAGACCGACGGACAGGCCGAACGCACCCGGCGAGACAGCCGTGTAGACGGCCGCGCCGACCAGCAGGACCAGAAACAGCCCGTGGCTGACGAGCACGTTGACGAACAGCGCGCCCGACGAGATATCCATCGGTTCGCGGTCCGGAGCGACAGCGTCACCAGCGGCGAGATGATCCGCGTCGTCCGGGAGCGCGTCGAGCCACTCGACCTCCTCTCGCGTCGGGAGCGTCGTGCTGACGCTCGTGGCACGGACGAGACCCAGCAAAAGCAGCGTGGCCGTGATCGTGAACCCGGCGAAGGCCGGCCAGTCAGTCACTCGGACTGGGGGAGCCGCCCGGCCCCGGCCGCGACTCGCCGCTCTCCAGCGCCTTCCCGGTGATGGAGCGGAGGCGGTCGACGAGCGAGTCCTTCTCGGGTTCGCCCGCGAGCGCCACCTCCAGCACCTCGGAGATGTGTGACACCGGGATGATCTCGATCTGGTCCTTGTACTCGTCTTCGATCATCACGTCCTGCTCGTTCGCCTTCGGGATGATGACCTTGTCGAGGCCGGTCTTGGCGGCCGCCTCGATCTTGTGGGTGACGCCGCCGACCGGGAGCACGTCGCCCCGGACGGACAGCGACCCGGTCATCGCCACGTCCTGCTCGACGGGGACGCCTTCCAGCGCCGAGATGACGGCCGTCGCGACCGTCACCGACGCCGAGTCGCCCTCGACGCCCTCGTACGCCTGCACGAACTGGATGTGGATGTCCCGCTGCGAGATGTCCTCGTCGGAGAACTTCTTGATGATCGCGGAGACGTTCTGGACGGCCTCCTGTGCGATCTCTTGGAGCTTTCCGGTGGCGATGACCTCGCCGGCACCCTGTGCGGGCGCGACCTCGGCCATCACCGGCATCACGATACCGGAGTCTTCGCCCATGACGGCCAGTCCGTTGACGCGACCGACCACGTCGCCTTGGTTGACCGTCATATCGTAGTCCTTCCGGCGGTCGATGTAGTTGTCCGCGAGCTGCTGCTCGATGGAGCGCGACCGGTTCTTCGCCTGTAGCACGTGCTCGCGACCGGTCGTCTCCTCGTTTTCCGCGCGGGCGATGTCGCCCGCGACGCGGACCAGCCCGCCGAGGTTCCGGAGTTCGAGCGTGAGGTGGTCCTTGCGGCCTGCCCGCCGCTGGGCTTCGAGGATGACCGCCTCTATCGCGTCGCGCGTGAACGGCGGCAGGCGACCGTCCTTGTCGACCTCCTGCGCGATGAACCGCGCGAGCTTCCGGCGCATCTCCGGGGTGTCCTCGATGGTGTCGTCCATGTACACCTCGTAGCCGTACCCCTTGATGCGGGAGCGTAGCGCCGGGTGCATGTTCTCCATCGCGTCGAGGTTCCCGGCCGCGACCATGACGAAGTCACACGGCACCGGCTCCGTCTGGACCATCGCGCCCGAGGAGCGTTCGCTCTGACCCGTGATGGAGAACTTCCCCTCCTGAATCGCGGTCATCAGCTTCTGCTGTGACCGGATGTCGAGGGTGTTGATCTCGTCGACGAACAGCACGCCCTTGTTCGCCTTGTGGATGCCGCCTGCCTCGACGCGGTCGTGGCTGGGCGTCTCCATCCCGCCCGACTGGAACGGGTCGTGGCGTACGTCGCCCAGCAGCGCGCCGGCGTGGGCACCGGTCGCGTCCTCGAACGGCGCGGTCTGCTGGTCGGCGTTGTTGACCAGCAGGTTCGGAATCATCGCGTCGCTCCCGCGCGAGGAGTAGCGGAAGGCGAGATAGATGACACCCGCGGCCAGAATCCCCAACAGAAGCTGCTGGGCGATGAGCAGCGAGTAGCCGAACACGACGGCGATGATGATCCACATGAGGAAGCTCCGCATCTGGTTGCGCTTGCGGGCCTCCTCCTTGTGGGCCTCGACTATCTGTTCGCCCTTGCCTGCGGGGACCGTGCGAACCTTCGGCTCGTTGCCGTCGTCGGGATTGTGGTAGACGAGGATGTCCTGTAGCTCCTCGCGTGGAAGCAGTTGGGACATGGCCTTCGCCAGCATCGACTTGCCCGTCCCGGGCGAGCCGATCATCATCACGTGGCGGCGCTGTTTGGCCGCCTTGAGGATGATGTCGCGGGCGTGGTCCTGTCCGATCACCTGATCGACCAGCCGGTCGGGCACCTCGATGTCGCCGGAGGTGTCGATCTGGAGGCCGCCGAGCAGGTTCTCTTCCTCGCTCTCGTCGATCTCGACGCCGGCGTCGGCACCGACATCGCTCCCGAGTTCGTTGCGGTCCTCGACGGGGGCCACCACGTCGTCGGGGTCGTTGGAGTTATCACGCCCCGACGGTGCGTTCGGGTCGTCCCCGGCGGGAACGTCGTCCGTGTCGATTTCGTCGCTCATAGAACGGGATTTTCGTCACTAGACGCAAAGAACGCTCAACTGATATACTTTCTCCCAGCGACACCGACCTGACAGGAGAAAATCGCCAGACGTGAGCCGAATAGACGGAGCGGCGTGCGTGGGGGTCGCGACTCGCCGTGCTTATACGACCGCCGACTAATTCCCCGCATATGACACGGGGCTTCTACATCGGCCGCTTCCAGCCCTACCACCAAGGCCACCACGCGATGGTCGAGCGCATCGCGGACGACGTGGACGAGCTCGTGTTGGGTATCGGGAGCGCCGACCAGTCGCACACGGCGCGCAACCCGTTCACCGCCGGCGAGCGGGTCGAGATGGTGACGAAGGCGACCGCCGAGATGGACCTGATCACCTACGCGGTGCCGATCGAGGATCTCAACCGGAACGCCGTGTGGGTGAGCCACGTCCAGTCGATGTCGCCGCGGTTCGACGTGGCCTACTCAAACAATCCGCTCGTCGTCCGCCTGTTCGGCGAGGCCGGCGTCGACGTCCGCCAGTCGCCGATGTTCCGCCGCGAGGAGTTCGAGGGCGCGGAGGTGCGCGAGCGGATGGCCGACGGCGGCGACTGGCGGGAACTGGTTCCGTCGACGGTCGTCGAGACCATCGAGGAGATCGACGGCGTCAACCGCCTGCGTGAGGTCACCGACTCCGACACGTGATCACCCTCGCGACCGACTTCGGCGAGCCGTACCCCGCGGCGATGAAGGGCGTCATCGCCCGCCGGAGCGACGCCCGCACGGTCGACATCGGCCACGAGTTTCCGCGGCAGGACCCACGGGCGGCGGCGTTCTGGCTCCGGTTCGTCCTCCCGGAGTTTCCGCCAGCGGTCCACTGCGTCGTCGTCGACCCGGGCGTCGGCACCGACCGGCAGGCGTTGGTCGTCCGCGCCGGCGACCACGCGCTCGTCGGCCCGGACAACGGCGTCCTCCTGCCGCCCGCTCGCGCGCTCGCCGACGAGGGCGACATCGACGTGTTCGCCGTGCGCGTCGAAGACCCCGACAGTGCCACCTTCCACGGTCGAGACGTGTTCGCGCCCGTCGCGGCCGACTGCCACGAGGTCGGTGTGGCCGAACTCGACCGGCTCCCCGCTCTCTCGCGAACTCGCGACTACGAGGATCTGCAGTTCCCGGCCCCCGACGTGCGTGAGGACGGCGCGACGGGCGAGGTGCTGGTCGTCGACGACTTCGGCAACGTCGTGACGAACGTGCCGGGCGACGCGCTCGATGGTGCCGATACGATCATCGTTGACGACACCGAGGTGCCGGTCGCGCCATCGTACGCCCACGTCGACACCGGCGACCGGCTCGTCACCGTCGGGAGCCACGGCAACGTCGAACTCGCGGTGAATCAGGGCCGTGGTGACGAGGCCTTTGGCTTGGCCGCGGGCGACTCGGTCGAGTTGGCCTTCGAGTGATTCCCGCGGCTACCGCGGGGTGAACCCGTCGAGGTCGATGCCCGTCTCGGCCGCCCGGGGGAGTCGCATCGGCGTCACGCTCACGTCGCCCCGCAACACCACGTGCCGGTCCGTTCGCGGGTCGGCGGGCGGCTCGCCGGCGAGGAACGCCTGCCAGTCCTCGTCGCGGAGTTCCACCTCGTCGCCGTCCACCCGCTCGGGTTCGGCGCGGACGCCGTCGACGGGCCGGGTCACCCGGAACCCGGGCTCGTCGGCATCGGCCGGCACGTTCACGTTCAGGAAGTCGGCGGTCGCGAAGGCGTCGGCGGCGAGCGCCCGCTCTGTCACGAACGCGCCGACGTCGGCGGCCAACCCGAAGGTCGCGGGGTCGTGGTGTGGCGGCTCCGGGTCCGCGGCGTCGGCCGTCGAGACGGCCACCGCGGGCAGGCCGTGGTGGGCCGCCTCCATCGCCGCGCCGACCGTTCCCGACCGCTCCAAGATGTACGCGGAGAGATTCATCCCGTCGTTGACCCCCGAGACGACGATGTCGGGGTCGACGTCGAGCACCGTCAGCGCGACGGTCACCGCGTCCGAGGGCGTTCCCTCGACCGCGTAGCCGCGGTCCGTCTCCTCGATGCCTGTCGGCCCGGAGTGCCACGTCATGTCTCGTCCGGCCCACGACTGGTTCTCCGCGGGCGCGGCGACGGTCACGTCCCCGACGCGCTCCAGCGCCGTCGCCAGCGCCCGAATGCCGTGTGCGTCGATGCCGTCGTCGTTCGTGACGAGGATGGAGGGGTCGCTCATTGGCCGTCGGACGCGGCCGCCGCCGATGTGTGTTGCGCTTCGGCCGGGTTAGGATGGCCCACCATACTGTGGGGCGTGGCTGGTGGCCGGTCGCCTCCTACGCTCGCGTATGTCCTCGGAGACACGACAGGGGGGACGCACGGAGAGCGGCTCGGACCTGCCCGCCGTCGAACAGGTGCGAACGCAGGCGACCGTCGCGGGCCGAGACGCGGTCGTGATCAGATTCGAGAGCGGCGCGCGACTCCGTTACGTCGCGACGGAAACCGCCGTCCGCGAGGAGTGGTTCGCGCCCGACGACGAGGAGCCGAGGCGGACGACCGAGCGCGAGCCGCCGCTGTGTCGGGCGGCGCTCGACACGCTCGGCGAGTACCTCTCCTTCGACGACCGCGCGCACGCCTCGTTCGTGTGGGGCGCGGGGAACGTCGAGGTGATCGCGCCGTGACCGACGACGCGCCGCTCGCCGGCACGACGGTTCCGGTCGTCGGCGGTGGCTTCGGCGGCCTCGCGGCGGCCTGCTATCTCGCCGACGCCGGGGCCGACGTTCGCCTGCTGGAGAAGAACGACTGGGTGGGCGGCGTCGCCGGCCGACTGGAGCGCGACGGCTTCCGGTTCGACACCGGGCCCTCGTGGTATCTGATGCCGGACGTGTTCGAGCGGTTCTTCGCCGACTTCGACCGCGAACCGGGCAACTACTACGACCTGACGCGCCTCGACCCGAAGTACCGCGTCTTCTGGAAGGACGGCGACCGCGTCGACGTGCCGGACGACCCGGAGCGGGTGCGTGCCCTGTTCGAGTCGTACGAGGACGGTGCCGGCGAGGCGTTCGACGCCTATCTCGACGAGGCGGCGTACACCTACGAGGTGGGGATGGAGCGGTTCGTCTACGAGGACCGCCCGCGGCTCCGAGACTTCGTCGACGTGGACGTGCTCCGGTCGGCACCGGGGCTAACGTTACTGGGATCGATGCAGGACCACGTCGCGGACTACTTCGACCACCCGAAGCTCCAGCAGCTGCTCCAGTACACGCTCGTCTTCCTCGGCGGCGCGCCCCACAACACCCCGGCGCTGTACAACCTGATGGCGCACGTCGACCACGGAATGGGCGTTTACTACCCCGAGGGCGGCGTCTACAGCGTCGTCGAGGGGATGGCGGCGCTGGCGCGCGAACTCGGCGTCACGATCGAGACGAACCGAGAAGTGACGGCTATCGACCGCGCGGACGGGCGACTGGTCGCCGCGAGCGAGGCCGGCGACGTGGCCGCCGAACGCGTCGTCGCGAACGCAAATCCGGCGTACGTCGAGCGAGAGCTGCTGCCGCCGGGCGTCCGCGACGGCCCGTTTGGCGGCTGGGAGAACGCGACGTACGCGCCCTCGGCGTTCATGCTGTATCTCGGCGTCGAGGGGGACGTCGAGCCGCTGGCTCACCACACGCTCGTCCTGCCGGACGACTGGGACCCGCACTTCGCGTCCATCTTCGAGGAGCCGCGCTGGCCCGACGACCCCGCCTACTACGTGAACGTCCCCTCGATGACCGACGACACCGTCGCGCCCGAAGGGTGTCACGCAGTCGTCGTGTTGGTCCCCATCGCGCCCGGACTGGCGGCGACCCCCGACCAGCGTGAGCGCTACCGCGAGCAGGTGCTCGCGGACGTGGCCGCGTACACCGGCGTCGACCTCCGCGACCGGATTCGCGTCGCGGAGACGGCCTGCGTGTCGGAGTTCGCCGAGTGGGTCAACGCGCCCGAGGGGACGGCGCTCGGCCTCGCGCACACGCTGACACAGACCGGGCCGCTCCGGCCCTCACACCGCGGCCCGCTCGACGGCCTCTACTACGTCGGCGGCTACACGACGCCCGGCATCGGGATGCCGATGTGTCTCATCAGCGGCGAACACGCCGCCTCGGCCGTCGTCGCCGACGCGACGAGCGAGTCGCCGACGGCACGGCTACCGATTCCGACTGCCGGCGACTGACCGAGCGGCGAGAAACGAGGTCACGTTCGCCGTTCGGATGGAGGCGTCGCCGCGAGGGCGACGCCCTCGGGACGGGAGTGCACCGGCTCAGGCGACGCGGCGCGGGACCAGCGACACCGCGTTCAGGTCGGTGCTGCCGGCACTCGATCTGCTTAGATTCGGGTCGGACCCACGGACCTGCAGCGGCAGCACCGAACGCCGAATGCGTCCGTCTATGCTTGGCGCAGGAGCCTGAGCGTATCCCCACGATACGAGGGTCGTTTTTTACGGGACGTGCCAGATCCCCCGTCTGCGGTCGAGCGCGCTTCCGACGACGACGTGCGGGAGGGCGACGATACTGATGAGTACGCTCCAGAAGGCGACAGCGCCGTACAGGAGCGGCGCGGTACCGAGCGGATTCGGCGCGACCCACCAGAGGACCGCCGCGACGCCGCCGATGGAGAGCGCGCCGACGACCAGCAGGCCCCACGCCCGGAGCGCGACGCCGGCCGTCGTCTCGGCGGCGAGCAGATCCGCCCCGTCGGTGGCCGGTGCCGGTTCGACCGTCAGTTCGCGGGCCACCTGCCGCAGCGAGTACCACAGCGGGAAGTAGAGACCGACGGCGACGACGACGGGCACGACGGCGAAGTACGCGATCAGGAGGAGCGTCTCCGCCGCGTCGGCGAGCCAGCTCCCGGTTCCCTGCCGGCGGAGGAAACCGACGCCGAGATGCGCGGCGACGAGCGCGCCGTAGCCGCCGCCGACGAGGACGCGCGTCGTCCCGAGCGGCACGCCCGAGGCCGCGAGCGCGCCGGGGTCGAACAGCCCGACGATGATGGCGCTGAACGTGCGGAACGTCGCCGGCGACGCGACGATGGGGACGGCCATCACGGCACCGCCACGGGCGGCAACGGCGAGGAGTCGCTGCGGGAGCGTCCGGAGGTGGTCGTCGCCGGTCGTCACGGCCATCGCGTGGAGGTCACCGCCGCCGCCCTTCGCACAGGCGACGGCCAGCGCCAGCGCGAGGCCGACCACCGGCGCGACGGCGAACAGGCCGAGATACGCGAACAGCAGGAGGAGGTAGCCGGCGACGTAGCGGAGGCGGAACTCGTTGACGCGCCGACGGAGATTCGCGAGATGTTCGTAGCCGCCGTGAGGGAGATTCAGCGCGACCATCCCGACGAGATACGCGAGCAGTTGCGCGCGCATCGACACGCGCAGCCCCGACAGCGACGCGCCGAGGAAGCCGACCGTGAGCACGAGCAGGGCGACCCGTGATCCTGTCACCGCAACGTCTGCCGGCGATTCCGACTCGACCGAAAGCCACGAGCGCGTTCCCGTCTCCATGCCGAGCCGTACGGCTCTGTGGTGAGTGTACCCCACACCACCGTACTGTGGCTCTTTTAGACGGCGTGAACGGGTCGGTAGCGCCGACCGACCGCGCGACGGACGAATCGCCCCCGCGTCAGACACCCGCGGCGTCGTGGTCCAACACGGCGTCGAAGAGCTTCGACTGGGCGGCCGCGAGATGCTCCGCGAACGTCGACCGCGAGATGTCGAGTTCGGCCGCCACCTCCGTCGCGTTGGCCCCCTTCGGCCGCGCGAAGTAGCCGAGGTCGTGAGCCGTCTCCAACACCTCGCGCTGGCGGTCGGTCAGCGCCGCTCTGTCGACGAGCACGAGGTTGCGGTCGTCGCCCGCGGGGGCGGACTGCGTGAGTCGGACGAGCGAGACGCCGTCGGTCGTCTCGCGGAGCGCCGCGACCGCATCGCGGAGTGTCGCCACGTCGCGGACGTGGAAGGCGAGCAGGAGCGTGCCGTCCTCGCTGCGCACGTCTCGGATGGGAGCGCCGTGCCGTTCGATCACCTCACAGATGCAGTCCTGATCGGCCGGTCGGTCGAAGCGGTAAACGCTCCGGTCGCCGTCCGAGAACACCTCCTCCATTCCGGCCGGGTCGCTGTCGGCGGGCATCGTCACCTCCTCGGTGACCGTCGTCCCGTCGCCGCCCCACGCGACGGCAGACGCGTCACCAGTCTCCGCCGTGGCGGCCGCTACCTGACAGTCTGGCGGGTCAGTAACTCGGAGCTCCGCACGAAAGCCGGATGACATACACGCGGGTTCGGTCGCCACGTGTTAGTGGTTTGTGACCGACGGCTGATACGTCGGGCCTATAAACGACCACAGCACGGAGGACAGGGTGGCTTCCGGACCGCGCCGTTACCAGAGGCATGGCAGACATGCGCGAGCGGACGCGGGTCGAACGGTCGTCGGGCGACGGCCGCGAGTGGGAGACGTTCGTCCGGCAGGACCCCGATTCGTCGCTCCGGCACGTCGGCAGCGTGACGGCCGGCTCCGAAGGCGTCGCCTACGAGCAGGCGGCGACGCTGTTCGGCGACGCGGCCGACATCTGGCTCTGTCCGGCGGAGGACATGTGTCGCTACGCGGAGCGCCCGCTGTGTGACCGCATCGAGGACGCGGCAGACGCATGATCTCGGTCAGCAAACTGCTCTGTGGGCTGGCGGCAGCGGGGGACGGCCTCCGCTACGACGACCCCTCCGGTCCCGACCAGATCACCGAGCAGCGACAGCGGAAGCCGGTCGTCGTCTGGAACACCACGAAGGGGTGTAACCTCTACTGCGAGCACTGTTATGCCGGCGCCGAGACGGAGCCGGCGACAGGCGAACTCTCGACGGCGGAGGGGAAACGGCTGATCAACGAGTTGGCGGCGTTCGGCGTGCCGGTCGTTCTGTTCTCGGGGGGCGAGCCGCTGGTCCGCGACGACGTGACGGAGCTGGTCGGCCACGCCGCCGACCGGGGAATCCGGCCGGTGCTCTCGACGAACGGGACGCTGTTGACCCGCGAGCGCGCCCGCGACCTCCGGGACGCGGGGCTGGCGTACGCCGGCGTCAGCGTCGACGGCCTCCCCGAGACGAACGACGCGTTCCGCGGCGAGGAGGGCGCGTTCGACGCCGCGGTCGACGGCATCGAGGCGTGTCTCGACGCCGGGCTCAAGACGGGGCTCCGCTACACGGTCACCGAACGCACCGTCGACGACATGCCGGGAGTGATCGACTTACTCCACGACGTCGGCGTCGACCGATTCTGCTTCTACCACCTCGACTACGGGGGGCGCGGCGCGGCCGTTCAGGACGCCGACCTCACGCCCGCGGCGCGGCGGCGGGTGGTCCGCCGGCTCTGTGACCTCACCCGCGAGTACCACGCGGACGGCGCGGAGATAGAGACGCTGCTGGTCGGCAACTACGCGGACGCCGCCTTCCTCGTCGAGTACGCCCGCGAGGAACTCGGCGCGACGGCCGCACGGCGAGTGTACGAGTATCTGCGGCGCAACGGCGGCGACCCGGCCGGCGAGCGCGTCGCCGACATCGACTACCGCGGCGACGTCCACCTCACGCAGTTCTGGCAGGGGTACGCCCTCAGCAACGTCCGCGACCGCCCGTTCGGCCGCATCTGGACTGACACCGCGAACCCCCTGCTCTCGCGTCTGCGGACCCGCGAGGATCATCTGTCCGGAAAGTGTGCCGACTGCTGTTACCGCGACGTCTGTCGCGGCGGGTCGCCGCTCCGCGCGCTCGCGGTCCACGGCGACCCCTTCGCTCCCGACCCGCAGTGTTATCTCACCGACGCCGAGCGACAGCGAGACGTGCCGCCGGCAGACGGCAACGGCGTCTCGGAGCCCGCCGACTGATTCCCGGCGTCTGTGGAGCGAAACCTGACGCGAGGGGGTGACCCCGCGCCGATGGTGCCGGAGCGCCGGCAGAGACGGAGCCTGAGACGCTCGAACTCGTAGTGTTCAGTCCGACTCCAGCCGACCGGTAGGTAACCCCTCGGCGACCCACTCGCACAGCGGATCGCTCGCGAGCGGATCGCCCGTCCTCGCGAACGCCCGCGAGCGAGAGCCGCCGCACTGCCGACGGTGGGGACACCGGCCACACGGTCCGGTGAACTCGTCGGCGTCGCGCAGTTTCTGCATGAGATCGGCCTCGCGATACAGGTCAGACAGCGGCGTCTCGCGGACGTTGCCCACCCCGACGGGGAGGAAGCCAGACGGGTACACGTCGCCGGTGTGGCTCACGAAGACGAAGCCGCGACCCGCTCGCGTCGACCCGACGCGGGCGTCGCCGTCGTTCCGTGCCGTCGCGATTCGGCGATAGTGGGGCGCTTCCACGGTGATGACGCGGTAGGGCGCTTCGCGGGCGTGGTCGTGGAGCCACGCCAGCACCGACTCGGCGCGTGCGGGGTCGAGTTCGTCTAACGCCTCGCCGCGACCGAGCGGCACGAGGAAGAACACCTCCCACATGACCGCGCCGAGGTCGGCGACCAGCTCCGCGATGGCCGGCAGGTCGTCGACCGTCTCGGCCGTGACTGTCGTGTTCACCTGCACGTCGAGCCCCTCCTCGGCGGCCCACGCGGCGGCCCGTCGCACGGTCGCGAACGACCCCGCCTCGCCGCGGAACGCGTCGTGGCGCTCGGCAGTCGCCCCGTCGAGACTCAGGGCCATCCGCCGCACGCCCGCGTCCGCGAACCGCGCGACCGTCTCGCGGTCGAGTGCCGGGGTCGGTGCCGGCGTCACCGCGGTCGGAACCCGCTCCGTCGCGTACGCGATCAGCTCGAATGAGTCGGGTCGCTCCAACGGGTCGCCGCCGGAGAACACGAGCACCGGCGACGGGTCGAACCCCGCCACCTCGTCGACGAGCGCCTTCCCCTCTGCGGTCGACAGTTCGTCGGGGTGTCGCTCCTCGATGGCGTCCGCGCGACAGTGGTCACACGAGAGCGCACACGCCTGCGTCACCTCCCACGTGACGATGAGCGGCGTCTCGTCGTAGTCGCGGCCGCGAGCGATAGCAGCGTCCGGCTTGCCGTCGGCGTGACCGGCCGACTGGTCGCCATGGTCACCGTGCGTCATCGCGTGACGGTAGGGGACTGTCGCGGTTCCAACGGCGGCCAGCATACTGGGGGTTGTTGAGGTGGTAGCCAGCGGGCTAATCGGCCGGCGCTACGCGCTAAAAAAGGACGTGTCGTGGCTCAGTTCGCGGAGATGACGTCGTCGATGCGGGCGATCATCGTGGCGGCCTCGGTGGCCGACTCGACGGCTTCCCGCTTGACGGCCGCGGGGTCGAGCACGCCCGCCTCGATGGGGTCGCCGACGTGGCCCGTCTGGCCCTCGGCGATGAGGCCGGCGAGGTTCTCGCTTTCGTGGGTCGTCCGCAGGTCGACGAGCGCGTCGATGGGGTCCATGCCGGTGTTCTCCGCGAGGGTGCGCGGGAGCACGTCGACGGCGTCGGCGAACGCCTCGACGGCCAACTGCTTGCGCCCCTCGATAGCGGCCGTGCCCGACCGGATCTGGTCGGCGATGGCGATCTCCGTCGCGCCGGCACCGGGGACGGCACCGCCCTCGTCGAGCGCCGCGATGGCGACGTCGATGGCGTCTTCGAGCGCGCGCTCGAGTTCGTCGGTGACGTGTTCGGTGCCGCCGCGGGCGAACAGCGTGACCGTCTCCGCGTTCGCGCCGCCCTCGATGAAGGCGAGATCCTCGTCGCCGAACGTCTCGACGCGCACCGTCTCGGCGGAGCCGAGATCCGCGGCCTCCAGGTCCTTGACGGAGCCGACGGTGGTCGCGCCGACCGTGCGGGTGATGCGGGTCGCCTCGTCGTCGGAGACGCTGTCGACCGCGAGCACGCCCTCCTTCGCGAGGATGGACGCGACGCGGTCCTCGATGTCACCGGTGACGAAGGCGACGTCGACGCCGGCGTCGACGACGCTCTCGGCGTAGCCGCGCAGCTCCTCCTCCTCGGCGGAGATGGCCTGCTCCAGCTGGTCGACGTCGGTGACGTTGTACTCGGCGTCGATGTTCGCTTCCTGCAGGTCGAGATCTAAATCGAGAACGGCGACGTCCGCGTCGGAGACGCTCCGGGGCATCTCCGCGTGGACCGGCTCCTCCTCGGAGATGACGCCCTCGACGAGCCGCGTGGCGGACGCGCCGCCACCCGTCTGCGTGCGCACGGTGATGTCGTCGCGAGCGACGCCCTCGTCGGTCTGTGCGTGCTTGACGGCGGTTACGACCGTCTCCGCCAGCGTAGCGGCGTCGATGTCACCGGTGCCCTTGCCGGTCATCGACGACTCAGTCACCTGCTCTAGCAGGTCGTCGTCGAGGGTCGCGTCGAGCGTGATGTCCTCGATGGCGTCCAGCGCGAGCCGGCTGGCCTCGTGGTACCCCTCGACGATGGTCGTGGGGTGTACGTCGTCCTCCAGCAGATCCTCGGCCTTCGCGAGCAGTCGCCCGGCCAGTACCGAGGCGGTCGTCGTCCCGTCGCCGACCTCCTCCTCCTGCGTGGCGGCGACATCGACGATCATCTCCGCCGCGGGGTGTTCGATGTCCATCTCTTCGAGGATCGTCGCGCCGTCGTTCGTGATGACGACGTCGCCCGAGTCGGAGACGAGCATCTTGTCCATGCCGCGCGGCCCGAGCGTCGTTCGCACGGTCTCCGCGACGGCTTTGCCCGCCTGAATGTTCGACGTCTGGGCGTCCTCGCCGCGCGTCCGCTCGGTGTCCTCCGAGAGGATGAACATCGGCTGTCCACCCATCGCTTGTCCTTGTTGAGCCATAATCAACTAAAGATAGTCTGCGGTTCTATATAAATCATTCGCTATCGAAGGCAGAGAAACGCCAGACGGGAAGCGTGCGGGGTGTTTACACGCCTCGGTCAGTCCCGGCGGTCGTGTACCGCCACGGCACGGTCAGACCGTGCGGACCAGCCGTTCGGATTCCGCCGCGGCGCACGGTCGCGCCAGCGCGCTCGCATCCCTGTGACCCA
>PXQV01000003.1 GCA_003021175.1 Halobacteriales archaeon QH_7_66_36
CCGCTCGAGGCCGGCGTTGCCGACGCGCTCGCCGACGCCGGGGTGTTCCCGTTCGGGCCGCACGCCGAGGCGGCACGGATCGAGACCGACAAGGCCTACCAGCGGCGGTTCATGCGCGAGCAGGGGATTCCGGGGTGTCCGGACTTCGAGGTCTTCGACGAGGTCGCGGCGGCCTGCGAGTACGTCGAGGAGTACGACGGCGACGTGGCGGTCAAGCCGACCGGCCTGACCGGCGGCAAGGGCGTGCGGGTCACCGGCGACCAGTTGAGCAAGGACGAGGCGACGGCGTACGTGCGCGAGTCGGAGTACGACGAGTGGGTCGTCGAGGAGCGGCTGGTCGGCGAGGAGTTCACGATCCAGGCGTTCGTCGCGAACGGGTCGGTGCGATTCTCGCCCGCCGTACAGGACCACAAGCGCGCCTACGAGGGCGACGAGGGGCCGAACACCGGCGGCATGGGGAGCTACTCCGCCGCGACGCCGGAACTCCCGTTCATGGAACGCGAGGAGTACGACGCCGCCGTCGACATCATGGCGTCGGTCATCGACGCGCTCTCGGGCTACAAGGGGATCCTCTACGGTCAGTTCATGCTCACCGCCGACGGCCCGAAGATAGTGGAGTTCAACGCCCGCTTCGGCGACCCCGAGGCGACGAACACGCTCCCCGTCCTCGAAACATCGTTCCTCGACGTGCTCGTGGCCGCCCGCGAGGGCGACCCGCTCCCCGAGCTGTCGTTCAGCGAGCAGGCCACCGTCTGCAAGTACGCGGTCCCGGCCGGCTATCCGACGGACCCCGACGGCGGGACGCGCGTCGGCATCGACGCCGACTCGGCGGGCGACGCACGCCTCTACTACGCCAGCGTCGACGCCCGCGAGGACGGCATCTACACGACCACCTCCCGGTCGTTCGCCGTCGTCGGCGTCGCGGACACCATCGCAGCGGCCGAATCCATCGCCGACGCCGCGCTCGCCGACGCCGGCGACGAGGGGCTTCGCTCCCGCCGCGACATCGGCAAGGCCGACCTCGTCCAGCGGCGGATCGACCACATGAACGAGTTGCGCAGGCAGGCCGAGTGAGAGTCGGCAGTCGCGTCTGGGCGTGACGCGCGCTGCTTTTGTCCGTCGGCACGCTACCGTCCGGTAGTGACTGATTCGGAGGACGCCGACGTACCCGACCTCACCCTCGACGCGTTCTACGACGCGCTCGAAGCGGCGGGGCGGCCGCTGCTCACCGCCACCGAACTCGCCCGCGAACTCGACTGCACGCAGACCGAAGCGCTGGCCGCGCTGGAAGCGCTCCCGGACGAACAGGTCGCGTCCACGACCGTCGAGTCGGACCCGACCGTGTGGTTCCCCCGCGATTACAAACAGACGGCCGACCGCGAGCGCGTCGTCGTCTTCCCCGGCGAACGACGCATCGTCGTCGACGAGCCGTCGCAGTTCACCCGCGCGCAGTTGTCGCAGTTCGCCCACCTCGAAGACGCCAACCGCGAGGACGGCTACGTGTACGCGGTGCGGCGGGAAGACGTGTGGAGCGCACCGTACGACGACTTCTCCGCGCTCCGGCAGACGATGCGGCGGGCGCTCGGCGCGCGGAACGACGACCTCGAAGACTGGGTTCACGCACAGTGGGAACGGGCCCGGAAGTTCCGGCTCTACACCCACGACGACGGCTACACCGTGCTGGAGGCCAGCAGCGCCGACCTGATGGGCAACATCGCGGAGCGCGAACTGGAGGCGGGTCAGATCCGCGCGCTAATCTCCGACACCGAGGCGTGGATCGCCGACGACGCGGTGGCGGCGGTGAAGCGCGCGCTCTACGAGGCCGGCTATCCGGTGCTCGACACCCGCCATCTCGACACCGGCGAAGACCTGCCGGTCGACCTCCGGGTCGACCTCCGCGACTACCAACACGAGTGGGTGAACCGCTTCGTCGAGAAGCAGTCCGGCATCCTCGTCGGGCCGCCCGGCTCCGGAAAGACGGTCGCCACGATGGGGATCATGAGCGCCATCGAGGGGGAGACGCTCGTGCTCGTTCCCAGTCGGGAACTCGCCGCCCAGTGGCGCGAGACGATACTCGAACACACCTCGCTCACCGACGCACAGGTCGGCGAGTACCACGGCGGGCGGAAGGAGATTCGACCCGTCACCATCGCGACCTATCAGACCGCCGGGATGGACCGACACCGCCACCTGTTCGACGACCGGAAGTGGGGACTCATCGTCTACGACGAGGTCCACCACATCAGCGCGCCGGTGTTCCGCCGGACCGCAGACCTACAGGCGAAGGCGCGACTCGGTCTGTCGGCGACCCCGGTCCGAGAAGACGACAAGCAGAAGGATATCTACACGCTCATCGGCCCGCCGATCGGCACGAACTGGTCGGCGCTGTTCGACGCCGGCTACGTCGCGGAGCCGGAAATCGAGATCCGACTCGTCCCGTGGGCCGACGAGGAGGCCGCGGCCACCTACGACGACGCCGTCGCCCACGAGAAGCGAGCGGCGGCCGCCGAGAACCCCGCCAAGATACGCGAGATCGAGGCCATCCGGCGCGATCACCCCGGCGCGAAGACGCTCGTCTTCGTCGAGTACATCGATCAGGGCGACGCCATCGCCGAGGCGCTCGGCGTACCGTTCGTCTCCGGCGAGATGCCCCACGCCCGCCGGCGCAAGCTGTTCGACGAGTTCCGCCACGGCCCCCGCGACACGCTGGTCGTCTCCCGGGTCGGCGACGAAGGGATCGACCTGCCGGGCGCGGAGATAGCCATCGCCGCGTCGGGCCTCGGCGGGAGTCGCCGGCAAGGCTCACAGCGGGCCGGCCGGACGATGCGCCCGGTCGGGAAGGCGCGGATGTACGTCCTCGCCACGCGCGCCAGCAAGGAAGAGGAGTTCGCCCGCTCGCGGACGCGCCACCTCCAAGGGAAGGGTATCCGAGTGCGGGAACGACCTGCCGAGAGTTTCGAACCCGACGACCGGGCGAGTGGTGACCGGCGCGAGCTGTAGCCACGCTCACAGACGGTGACACGCGGCTCGGGGGGAGTAGCTTCAAAGCCAGCGGCGTCGTACAGCCGGCGTGAGCGATTCGGGGACGCGGTTCGACCGGCTGGAGCGACATCCGACCGCCGGCTCGCGCAACTCGCTGTGGTCGTGGACCGACGAGAAGTCCGTCCTGCGGGTCGTCTACAACTACCTGTTCGTGTTCGTCGCGCGACTCGCACCGTCGCTGCGCGTCAAGAACTGGGCGCTCAGGCGGCTCGGCGTCGCGGTCGGTGACGGCGTCGCGTGGGGACTGGAGGCGACGCCGGACGTGTTCTGGCCCGAGCGGATCGAACTCCGAGAGGGCTGTATCGTCGGCTACGACGCCGTCCTACTGTGTCACGAGTTCCTGCAGGACGAGTACCGACTCGGGGACGTGGTCGTCGGCGAGCGGGCGATGGTGGGGGCGAAGGTGGTCGTGCTCCCGGGGGTCGAAATCGGGCCGGACGCACAGGTCGCGGCCGGGTCGCTCGTCACGGAGGACGTGCCCGCGGGCGTGACGGTGGCGGGCGTCCCGGCGACGCCGGCCGACGAAGAGAGCGACCGGAGCGAGTGAACGGGGTTACTCGCGGACGATGATGACGCCTCGGCGAAACACGCGGTCGTTGGGGACGACGTACTCCTCGCCCTCCGCTTCGATGTGGGTGACGAACGTGTCCACCTCTTGAACGATGCCGCGATGGCCGTCGAGTTTCACCTCGTCCCCGATGGCGTACGGCTCCGTCAACAGCAGATACACGCCGGCCGCGGCGGCCGCGAGCAGGTCCTTCATCGCCAGCCCGCCGATGAACACGAGGCCAAACACGTACGCCGCCAGCAGCACGAGCAGCGGTCGCGTCGCGATCCCGATCTGTGAGAGCGCGATTAGGGAGGCGATGTAGAAGACGCTGTACTTGGTGAGTAGCGGGAGAACGCCGGCCTCGGGCACCTTCACGCCGCGGAGGCGTTCGCGGAGGTACAGTTCGAGCTTGTCGCCGACGATGACACCGACGACGACCACGAGTGCGGCGATGAACAGCTGCCGGAAGAAGTCGGTGATCCGGAGCGTCAGCAGATCCTGCGGGATGGTGTGGACGATTCTGAGCGTGATCAGCCCGCCGACGACGAGGACGAACAGTCCACAGAGATTCGCGAGCACGCCGACGGTCGACGTGCCGAGTCGGCGCGCGGTTCGTTCGAACGGCGTCCCGGCGACGGCTTCCGGGATGTCCAACTCCCGGAGCGCCCCCCTGACGTACCGACGGGTGACCGCGCCGGCGACGAGAGCCAACAGGAAAATGAGAATGCCGACGAACAGGTCGACGCGTTCGGTGAGCAGTTTGCGGAGCGCGGTGAGTAGCTCCGTGACGGTTATCTGCCCGACCATCTCAGTACGCCTCCGGGTCGAGTTCTAAGATGAGCTCACCACCTTGGAACGCGCGGACGAGACTGTCCGACTCGGAGAGCACGATACAGACGGCGTTCGTCTCCCGCGTGATACCGGCCGCGGCCATGTGGCGCGCGCCCAACCCCTTGGGGATGTCCGTCCCCTCTGCGGAGGGTTCGAGGTAGCGGTACGCGCTCACGATCTTCCCCGAGTCGGAGACGACGAACGCGCCGTCCAGCCGCGAGAACTCCTTCAACATCACGTTCACGATCGGGTCGCCGACGTGGACGTGACTCTTCTCGAAGGGGTTGTACGAGAGGGGCCGAGACTCGTTCATCACCTTGCCGGCGTCGCCGACGACGAACAGCGCGCCCACCTGCTTCCCCTTCTGGCCCTTCTTCCCGAGTTCGATGGCCACCTCGAACACGTCGCGGATGACGTTCGGGTCGGCTCGCGACTCGGAGAACAGCTCGTAGACGCCCGACTCCGAGAACTCGCCGGCGTCGACCCGTGCGACGGTGTCGATGCCGTCGTCGAACACGCGGGTGGCACAGGCGACGACCTGTTCGTCGTCAAGGTAGCCGTCGTCCAGCGCACCCTCAAGCCCGAACCGGATCCGCTCGCGAATGTCCGGGAAGTCGAGCGGCAGCTCGACGAACGAGTCGGCCTCGACGCCGTTCTCTCGGGCGATGACGATGACGGGCACCTCCACGTCCGCGAACGCTTTGTAGTAGCTTCTGCTCGGGGCGAAGAGACACACGGCGTCGACATCTTCGACGATTCCGCCGAGCAGGTCGCGGAGGTCAGCCATTGTTCGTGTCTCGCGGTGACCCGGAAAAAGGGTTGTGGGCTGTCGGCCGCCCGTCGTGCGGTCGTCGGACGACATCCGAACGCCCTTAGGCCAGCCACGCGAGGCTCGGCGTATGTACGAGGGCGTCCACGCACACCCCGACGGCGAGGCCACCGTCGCACGGCACGCCCTGACGGCCGCCGACTACGGCTACGACGGGGTGGTCGTTCGCAACCACGGCGGCAGACAGGCCGACTACGACCCCGAGGCCGTCACCAACGCCCACGACGTGGATGTCGTCGCGGGGATCGAACTCCGGAGCGACGACCGGTCACAGCTCTCAGAGCTGGTGAAACGCTACCGCGAGGAGCGGACGCTCGTCTGCGTCCACGGCGGCGACAGCGAGGTCAATCGGTTCGCCTGCGAGGAGCCGCGCGTGGACGTGCTCGCTCACCCGATGCGCGCGGACGGCGACGTGAACCACGTCCTCGCACGGGCGGCGAAGCGGAACGGGGTTCGCCTCGAATTCGACTTCGGACCGGTGCTTCGCGGTGACGGTGGCAGGCGCGTCCGCGCGCTGCGTGACCTCCGCAAACTCCGCGACATCGTCGACCACTACGAGACACCGTACGTCGTGAGCGGCAACCCGGCGTCGCATCTCGACCTCCGCGCGCCGCGTGAACTCGTCGCCGTCGGCGAGCAGGCCGGCTTTGATCCCGAGTGGATGCGCGAGGGACTTCGCGAGTGGGAACGGCTCGCCGCGCGCAACCGCGAGCGCGTCTCCGAGTCGTTCATAGAGCCGGGGGTGCGAGTAGAGGAAGATGAAACGGACGGTTGAGGAGCACGCCGCACGGTTCGACGAGTACGCGAGCGACTACGACGACGGGCAGGACAGCGAGGAGTACCGCGCCTGCGCCGGACTGGTGATCGAACACGCCCGGAGCGCGCTCGAACCGGGCGACACCCTGCTCGATCTCGGCTGCGGCACGGGAGCAATCGGACTTGCCCTCGCCAGCGACGCCGAGCGAGTCGTCGGCCGCGACGTGAGCGAGGGGATGATGGAACAGGCGCGCGAGAAGGCCGCCGCCGACGGCATCGACAACGCCCAGTTCGGCTACGGCGCGTTCCGCGAACCCGACTACGACGACGCCGTCGACGTCGTCTCCTCCAACTTCGCGATGCACCACCTCGCGGACGACGAGAAGCGCGAGACCGTCGACACTATCGCCGCGTTCGGTCCGCGGACGTTCGTTCTCGGCGACGTGATGTTCTTCGGCGAACCGGACCCGTCGGAGCCGTTCTACGACCCGTCGGTGGACGACCCCGCCACGGTCGGTGTGCTCGCGGACGCGCTGACGGACGCCGGCTTCGCACTCACCGCCGTCGAGCGCGTCGCCGACCAGGTCGGCGTTCTCGTCGCGAGCCGCACAGACCGAGCGACGCGCGCCTCTCCCGGTCGGTGTGTCATCCGGCTGTACGCGGACGTTCCTGGCGCACGTCGAATCCCGTCACGATTCCGTCACGCTAATGCCAGACGAATTGAAAGCCGGAAGTATGAGCCACGTTTGCCCGAACTGCCACCGCGCCTTCGAGACGGAGCTCCGACTCGAGCTTCACCGTGACACCTGCGGCGCGGACGACCTCGTCTGTGGAGCGTGTGGAGAGCAGTTCTCCGAGTCGGTCGCGACCCGCGACGGCTGGCACTACGCCTGTCCGAACGACGACTGCGACGCGGCCGGCATCGGCGAGGAACTGTACGAGGTCGACGCGGTCCGGGCCCGATAGCTACTCGACGAGTCGCGCCAGCGCGGCGAGCCCGCGCCGGCAGACGGGCGCGTAGGCGGCCGCCAGTAACGACACTTCGATGACCGCGACACAGCCGTCAGCGGCGGCTCCGACCCGGTGGCCCGTCGCGGGGAGGTTCGCCACGTCCCACGTCCACCGGTACGGCACACAGTCCTGTATCTCGAACGGGAGCCAGATGCCGGCGACGGTCTGCACGCGCCCCTCGGTGCCCCTCTCGATGTAGCGCGTCGGCGAATCGACCGCACGCACCGACGGTCCCCACCCGGCCCACGTCTCCGTGTCGCGAAACGTCTCCCACACGCGGTCGCGGGGCGCGGCGACGCGCTCGCGCACCTCGATACGCCGGCCGTCGGGCGTGGACGCGATGCGGGTCACACGCTCACGCAGGGCGGAGCGTGCAAAACGGTAGCGCCGTCACCGCAGTGTTCAGTGAAGCGGTTGCTGGGGGAAGGAACCGCTCCGGGTGGGACTGGAAGGGGCTGTGCGCTCGACGAAGACGGGCGACGTAAGCAGCGAGGGACCACCGGTCCCTCGGGCCGCTCGCGCGGCATCGCCGCGCGAGGAGACCGCAGGAGGGAGCGGCGCGACCGACGAGGACCGCAGCGAGCCCATCGAGTCGAATGTGATAGACGTTCGCGACCTCCGGAAGGAGTACGGCGACTTCGCGGCCGTCGAGGGGTCGACGTTCGCCGTCGAACCGGGCGAGGTGTTCGGCGTCGTCGGGCCGAACGGCGCGGGCAAGACGACGACGCTGAAGTCGCTCGCCGGCCTGCTCGAACCGACGAGCGGCGGCGTCGAGGTGGCCGGTCGCGCTCCCGACGACGCCGACGCACGGGGACAGCTCGGCTTCCCCCCCGAGGAGTCGCCGTTATACGAGGAGATGACCGCCCGGTCGTATCTCCACTTTTTCGCCGACCTGTACGACGTGCCGGACGCGACCGCAACCGAGCGCATCGAGTCCACGCTCGACCGGCTGGAACTCGACCACCGCGAACGCCCGCTCGGCGACATGTCGAAGGGGATGAAACGGAAGGTTGCCATCCCTGGCCGCGTTCCGCGACGGCCGTCCGACCGGCGACTACGGGGACGCGGACGTTACGGCCGATATCGACGGGGCCTGCGAGGATCGCATGGTCGCCGAGATACGGGAGCAGTTCCCGGCTGATGCCGTGCGCGCCGAGGAGCGGGGGACGGTCGGCCCGGACGCCGACCGCGAGTGGGTCGTCGACCCGCTCGACGGCACGAACAACGTCGGTGCCGGGCTGCCGCTGTTCGCACACGCCGTCTGCCTCCGCGACCGGGAGGGACCGCTGTTGTCCGTCGTCCACGAGCCGCTCGCCGGGGACACGTACGTCGCCGAACGGGACGCCGGAGCGACGGTGGACGGCGAGCCGCTAACTGCCGGGACGGACCTGCGGCTCGAATCGGGGACCGTCTCGCTGGGTCCCGGAGAGCGGCGATACGGCAACACGAGGAGTTGCTGGACCGAGTCGCGTCGACACTCGAACCCGCTTGCAAGCGGGTTCTCTCGACGTGGGCACCCTGCGTCGACTGGGGACTGCTCGCGCGGGGCCAGCTGGAAGCCGTCGTCACGGTCCACCCGGACGTGTGGGAGCAGCCGGCGGGGTCGCTCCTCGCTCGCGAGGCGAACGCGAGCATCCGGAAAGACGAGAACGGCTCGGCGACGCCGAAAGGCGTCGGGGTCTACGCCGCGGACGCGGCGACACGAGACGCGCTGGTCGATCTGTTTTAGCGCCGTCGGCGCACGACGACGACCCCCAGTCCACCCAACGGGACGCCGAAGGCGAGCAGATACGGCAGCGCGTAGGCTATCGTCACCGCGAGCGCCTCGACGGCGGTGACGACGCCGTTCACCGACGCGAGGAACGCGGTGTCCAGCGACGTGTCGGTGTACCCCGGTTCCGGCGTCGGCGTCTCGCGCTCGGGGGGCGCCTCGCGGAGTTCGACGGTGATCGTCGAGTAGGCGACGCGGCCTTGGAGGCTCTTCTTGCGGGCTTCGAGTCGCTCGATTTCCGTCTGCACCTCGCTCAGTTGCTCGGAGACGCGGAGCACGGCCTCCGTGTCGTTCGCCTCGTCGTACAGCTGGCGGAGCCGGTCGCGCTCGGCGCGCAGCGTCCGCAGTCGCGCCTCGATGTCGACGAGCTGGTCCGTCACGTCGTTCGTCTCCTGTGACGAGTCGCGGACCTCCCCGTAGGTCGTGATCTCGTCGTGCGTCGCGGTGTACTCCTCGCTCGGGACGCGAATCCTGACGACGCCGACCGTCCACGTCCGGTTCCCCTCGCCGCGCACCTCTCGGGAACTGGTCGCGACGTAGCCGCCCGTCTGCCGTGCGAGCGTCCCGACCTGCTCGCGAGCCGAGGCGAACGAATCGACCGTCAACGCGATCCGCCCGGTCTTGATGATAGCGCGGTCGCTTCGCGCCCCTGCCGATTGGGCGGAGCCGCCCGAACTGCCGGCGTCGCCGCCACTGCCGCTGGCCGTCGACTCGGCTCTCGCGGTCGAAGCGGCGTCGTCGTTGCTGAGGCTGGCCTCTGACTCCGCTGCATCACCACCCGACCCGACGCCGCCGCCCGAACAGCCGGCGAAGACGATACACATCACGAGCAACGCGGTCGTCCAGCGTCTGCGTGCCATGACTCCCCGTCTATCTCCCGTGCAGTTGTTGGGTCGGTAATCTCAAACGCGCGTTTGAGCCTCCGGCGTCAGGTCCAAACGACTGCCGCTCCTACCGTGCGTATGGCCGAGTCTCAGACGCGAACGCTGTCAGAACCGGCGCTGCTCTCGATGGTGTGGCGCGACGCGCTGTTCGCCCACTGGGACGTGTCGCCCGACCGCATCGCCGAGACGCTGCCGGACCGGCTCACCGTCGATACCCACGACGGCCGGGCGTTCCTCGGCGTCGTCCCGTTCGTGATGGCCGACATCAGCCCGCGCGGCGTCCCGGTCGGCCTCCGCTTCGGCGAACTCAACCTCCGCACGTACGTTCGCGCCGAGGACGGCACCCGCGGCATCTACTTCTACAATCTCGATGCCGACGACCGACTCGGGGTGTTCTTCGCGCGAACCCTGTTCCAACTCCCGTACTACCGGGCCGAGATCGACGTGGAGCGGGTGGGCCGACAGGTGCGATTCCAGTCGCGCCGGGTCGGCGAGGGCGAACCGGCGGCGTTCGACGCCACCTACGGCCCGGCGGGCGACCGCTTCGAGGCCGAGCCCGGAACTCTCCCGCACTTCCTCACGGAGCGGTACCGATTCTACACGGAAGGTGAGCGCTCGCTGTTCTACGGCGACATCGACCACGGACCGTGGCCGCTCGCCGAGGCGACCGCCGAGATACGGGAAAACGACCTGTTCCGGGTCAACGGCTTCGAGGAGCCGGACGGCGCTCCGCTTCTCCACTACTCGCCGCGCGTCGACGTGGCCGCCGGCCGCATCCATCGGGTGTGATTAGTAGCCCCCCGACCTCAGTGATCGCATGAGCGGTGACGCGGTCGAATCCGCTGTCCGGCGGATCGACGAGGGAGACGAGCCGAGCCCGGCGCTCACGGGTCCGGAGCGGCAGCTCGACGGGCGCGTCAGAGTCATCTGGGCGCTCAGAGCGCTCGTCAGCGCGTTCACGCTGGGCGTCGGCGGGGCCGTCGTCGGCTTCTTCGTCGCCGACGACCCGATAGTTCCGGGTACGGTGCTCTTCGCCGTCATATTCGCACTCGGGCTCGCCTTCGCGGTCCTCCGCTACCAGTCGTGGCGCTACGAGGTCCGAGACGATTCGCTGTTTCTCGACCGGGGCGTCCTCACTCGGGTTCGCACCGTGGTTCCGTACGTCCGCGTCCAGCACGTCGACGTGTCGCGCGGCCCGCTGGAGCGGACGCTCGGGCTCGCGTCCGTCGTCGTCTACACCGCCGGCTCGCGGGGGGCGGACGTGACTATCCCGGGTCTCGAACCGGAGCGCGCCGAGGACCTGCAGGCGCGGCTGAAGCGACTCGCCATCGCTGCAGAAGGTGAAGACGCCGTATGAAACTCCACCCGCTCTCGGTGGTGTACCGAACCGGGGCGTCGGTCGCGCGACTGGCGTGGATAGCCGTCGTCGGAGCCGTCTCCTCCTCGCAGTTCGACCGGTTCGAGGTGGCCGTGGCCGGCCTGCTGGCGCTCGTCGTGCTCGCGGCGTTCGCGTATCAGGTCATCTACGTCCGCCGGTTCGACTACCAGCCGACGACGGACACCTTCGACCTGCGGTCCGGCGTCGTCTCGCGGCGAACCCGAGAAATCCCGTACCGTCGGGTGCAGAACGTCGACGTGTCGCGGAACGTCCTCCAGCGCGTGCTCGGCATCGCCGAACTCCGCGTCGAGACGGCCGGCGGCGGCGAGACGGAGATACGCCTCCGCTACGTGAGTCACCCGGAGGCCGAACGGCTCCAGCAGGAGATCGGCCGCCGGAAGCGCGGGACGGACGGAGACGACGAAGACACGCCGACGGCCGGGTCGTCCGTCCAGCAACTGTTCGCCATCACGCCGAAGGAGCTGCTCCTGCTCGGCCTCGTCCGCGTCGACCTCCGACTGCTCTCCTTCGCGACCGTCCTGCTGCCGGTGATTATCCCGTCCGTCTCCAACCGGTTCCCGCTGGTCGACCTGTTGCAGGCCGCGCCGGTGCTGTTGGTCGGTGTCGTCCTGCTCGCGTTGGTTATCTCGTCGCTCCGAGCGGTGACGGGCTACTACGGCTTCGAACTCAGCCGCGACGACCGGGAACTCCGCTACCGGCGCGGCCTCGCACAGGAGTACAGCGGGGCCATCCCGCTCGACAAGGTGCAGTCGGTGGTCGTCTCGGAGAGCGTGCTCGCCCGGCTGCTCGGCTACGCCTCGCTGTCGGTCGAGACCGCCGGCTACGCGCCCGGCACCGACGGCACCGGCTCGCAGTCGGCGGTTCCCATCGCGGACCGCGACCGCGTGTTCCGGCTGGCACGCGAGGTGGAGTCGTTCGGCGACCCCGCGTTCGAGCGGCCGCCGAAGCGCGCGCGGACTCGCTATGCGATCCGGTACTCGCTGGGAGTCGCGCTGCTGGCCGGCCTCGGGGTCGTCGCCGCGCGTCTCCTTCCGTTCCCCGTCCCGGTGCCCGGCTACGCACCGCTCGCGCTGCTGCCGCTCGCGCCCGTCGCGGCCCACCTGAAGTGGACGCAGATCGGCTTCGCGCTCGGAGCGAACCACGTCGTCGCCTGCGAAGGGTTCTGGACCCGACAGACGCGCGTCGTCCCGTACTACCGGGTGCAGACGCTCGCCGAGAGCGCGACCGTCTTCCAGCGCCGCCGGAACTTGGCCACGCTCGTGGTCGACACCGCCGGCGCGCAAGGGATCGGGTCGGCCGACGCCCGCGCGCTCGACATCGGCGGCGACCGGGCGGGCGAACTCAGACAGGAACTGGAGTCGCGGTTCGAAACCGCGCTGGCGGCGGCACGCACAGACGACGCCGTCTCGCCCGCCGCCGGCATCGATTCGACCGTTACACCCGGCTCTGCGCCGTCGGCCGGCGAGTAGCTTTATTCCCCGCCGTCGCAACGAGTCAGTGTGCGTACGCTGCGTCTCTCGGCCGTCGCGGGCGTTGCGGCGGTCGCTCTCTCACTCGGTGCGACGCTCGGCGCGCCGGCGACCGCGCCGTGGTTCTCGTGGTCGACGAACGCGCTCTCCGATCTGGGCACCACCGACGGCACTCGGCGGCTCCTGTTCAACTACGGACTCATCGCGGCTGGCACCGTGGGACTCGGCTTCCTGCCGGCGGTGGCCGCGAGCGCGAGCAACCGGGTCGGACGCGCGGCGACCGTACCGGTCGCGGCCGCGCTGCTCGGGGTGGTCGGCGTCGGCGCGTTCCCCGCTGGCACGTCGCTCCACCTCCCGGCGGCGCTGGCGGCGTATCTCGGCTTCATCGCCGCGCCGGTCGTCTACGGCGTCGGTGACCTGCTGGCGGGCAACCGACTGACGGGCCTCGCGTCCGTGCTCAACGGTGCCGTCCACCTCGCGGTGTGGTTTCCGTTCTCATTCGTCTACCTCGGCGTGGCGTTCGGATTGGCCGTGCCGGAACTCGCCGGCGCGGCGCTGTTCGACGCGTGGGTGCTCGGCGTCGCCGCGCGCGTCTGGCGGTGACTACTCGAACGTCTGCACCTCGACCGTCCTGCCTTCCGGGTCCTCGGCGAAGAACTGGTATATCTCGTACGTCTCGTTGTATCGCGGCTCGGCGTCGGCGACGGCCGCGAGCGACTCGTAGGCGACGTCGACGCCGGCGCGGTCCTCGCGGAGGAAGGTGAGACAGCCGTCCGTCTCCGGCAGGTCGCGGGCACAGAAGCCGAGGGCGTAGTCTCCGTCGTGGAGTATCGTACAGTCGGGCTGTTCGCGCCACGTCGTACAGTCGAGTCGGTCGCGGTAGAACGCGACGACCGCATCGCGTGCGTCGGTTCGGAAGAACGTGATTCCGTCGAACGGCTCGGTCATGAGCGAACGTGTGGGGCGACCCACAAAGCGGCGTCGCCACGAACGCACCTTGGCCGGGGAGCGACCTCTATTGGTATCGGCGGTGTTCGAATGGGTGGGTCGTCGCTCGACTGGGCAACTGCGGTGGGCGGGACTGAAAGGGGCCGTTATCGGCGGCTTCGCCGCCGATTGCTCGGGAGAGCGCCACTCTCCCGGTGGACGCTACGGGAAGCCCGGCGTTCGGAAGACGCGGAGCGTCTTCCGCAGCCCAGCAGCAATTCGCGCGGCACAGCCGCGCGAGGACACCGCACCGCAGCCCGACCGACGGGCGGGGGAGGCGCGCAGCGAGGGCCGCTCGCGGCCGTGGGCCGTCTGTTCGCGGCACCGCCACTCACACGGCCCGTGGACCGACGGTCCGCGCCGCGCGCGACCGTAGCACCCGGGGGCTTTCTCCACCTCATTGGCTGCCTGTTCTCCGGAGTCAGTTTTATAAATTACTGCCGCCTGACTACTCGCCGACGAGCTGCTCGTACTGCGCGCCGGTCTGCTTCAGCGTCTCCGTGGAGTAGAGCCGCTCGTGCTCGACGGGGAGATACTCCTCCGACAGTTCGTCGACGACGGCGTCGACGGCCTCGGGCTGGCGGCCGTGGACCATCGTGAACAGGTTGTACGACCAGTCGTGTTCGGGGCGGCGAGGCCGGTGATAACAGAGCGTGACGTACGGGAGCGAGCCGACGGCCGACCCCCGGTCGTCGAGTCGGTCGTCGGGCACGTCCCAGACGATCATGCAGTTCGAATCGAAGCCGGTGACGACGTGGTTGACGACACAGCCGACGCGCTTGATACACCCGTCGGCGAGCAGTCGCTCGACCGCCGCGAGCACGGAATCTCGGTCGGCGTCGACCGCCTCGGCGATATCGGCGTACGGCGTCGCAGAGAGCGGGAAGCCGTCGCCGATCTCGACGAGGAGGCGACGGTCGAGCGCCGAGAGGTCGGCCGTGGCGTCCTCCGCGATGCGGGTCGCCGACACCTCGGTCTCCGCGAGCGACTCCCGCGCGAACCGGTCGTCGTTGACGACGGGGAACTCCAGATCGATGTAGTAGTCGGTCAACATCGGGAGATTCAACACCGCACAGCCGGTCCGCTCCTCGATTTCCGCGAGGATGCGGTCGCGGCTGTCGCGTGACCCGGCGGTGACGACGAACCACATGTTCCACGCGTGGTCGCGCCGGTAGTTGTGGTTCACCTGTCGGTAGTCGTTGATGGCGTCCGCGACCTCCTCGAATCGGTCCTCGGGTGCGCGCACGGCGGCGAGCGTCGACGACCCGATGACCGGCGGGTTGAGGACGGCACCGAACCGACGGTAAATACCCCGAGAGCGGAGCCGACGAACGCGGTCGAGTGCGTCCGCTTCCTCGATCCCGAGGCCGTCGGCGACCGTCCGAAACGGCCGCGCCTCGACCGGGAACCCGCTCTGATACTCGTCGATGAGACGGGCGTCGGTGTCGTCTACTCCCGCACGCCAGTCTACCTGCTGGCTCATTGCTCATCCATTAGAGCGACCGGTATACCGGGCTTTCGGTCCCGGATGCGGTCAGAGCGTGTGGAACTGCGTCGATCCGGGCTCAGGCCGCGGCCTCGACGGCCTCGACGAGATCCTCGTAGTCCGGCTCGTTCGTCGGGTCGTCGGTCGTCCACGTGTAGGTCACCTCACCGCCGTCGTCGATGACGAAGACGGCGCGGTTCGCGACGCCGAACAAGCCGAGGTCGCCGATATCGATCTCCAGTCCGTAGGCGTCGATGGCGTCGCCGTCCATGTCGCTCACCAGATCGAAGGAGAGGTCGTGCTCGTCGCGGAAGGCGTTCAGCGAGAACGCGGAGTCGGCGCTGAGCCCGAGCACCGTCGCGCCCGCGGCTTCGAAGGCGTCGATGTGCTCCTCCAGCGCGACCATCTCGTTCGAGCACGGCGGCGTGAACGCGCCCGGGAACGTGGCGAGCACGACCGGGCCGTCGCCGAGTGCGTCGCCGAGCGAGAACCCCTCTACGTCGCCGTTGGCTACTGTCGCGTCGAACGTCGGTGCCGTATCACCAGTAGATACCATACGCACTATAGGACGCACTCACTCATAAGGGTGCGACTCTCGTCCGAACTTGCCGTCTGGCGTCAGGAGAGATCGAGACCGAGGACGGCCAGCTCGACGCCCGCGACGACGAACGGCTCGTGGAGCGGCGTCCAGCCGGTCGCGTCGTAGAAGCCGCGGGCACGCTCGTCGTGTCGCTTCGCCGTGAGCACCGCGGTGCACCGGTCCGTCCCGTCGAGGACGGTCTCGATCAGTCGGTTCCTAGCCCCCGACGGCGTGTGTCGGGCGCGACGGCCAGTTCGACGATCTCGAAGGCGTCGGTGAGCCACCGGCGGGCCACCGGCTCGGACAGTGCGTCCCGGAGCAGTCGGTGGTACCGGCCGCCGGGCTTCGAATCACAGCCGTAGGCGAAGCTGACCACGTCACCGCCGTCGACGGCGACGCGCCCGCGGCAGCTGTCGTCGCGGCCGTGACGCCGGAATCTGGGCGCTGCACTCGCCGGCTGTTCGTCGTGGATCTGCTCGTAGAGATCCAGCGCTGCGCGGAAGTGCGCGGTGTCTGGCTGGAGCGGCAGCAGATCCATACTCGCTAGTGCGCTGTTTAGACAAATGAAAGCGGGGGCCGGTCGGGTCGCTATCCGGGAAGCCGAGGAGTTTTCTCGGGTGCGCCCCACGTAGCGGTATGGCACACACGACGGAACGGTACGGCGACTGGCCGCTCACGCGGCTGATGACGGACGTCGTCGGCTCCGGTCACAAGTCGGCCGACGACATGACGCGCGAACAGGCCCGCGAGTCGTTCCGCCGGATTCTCGACGGCGAACCGGACGACACGACGCTCGGCGCGTTCTGGCTCGCCAACCGCTGGAAGCGGAACACCCCCGAGGAGTTGGGCGCGTACGTGGACACGATGGCCGAGGACACCGAGACGGCCGCACCCGACTGCGACCCGGTGGACTGTGGCGCGAACTACGACGGGAAGGGCCGGACCGCGATCCTCGGGGTCGCCGCCGGCCTCGTCGCCGCGGCCGCCGGGACGCCCGTCGTCACCCACTCCGGCGACCGCGTCCCGACACAGAGACAGGACGCCTACAAACACGCGCTCGACGAACTGGGCGTGCGGACGGAACTCTCGCCCGCAGAGTCGGCCGACATGACCGACGAGGTCGGCTTCGGGTTCTACTACCAGCCGAACTTCGCGCCGACGGTCGACGCGCTCGACGAGCGGCGCGAGATGATGGGCGTCCGCACGTTCGTCAACACGGTGGAGACGCTCACGAATCCGGCCGACACCTCGACGCATCTCGGCTCCTTCTACCATCTGCCGTACGCGGTCCGCATCATCGAGACGCTCCAACAGGCCGAGACGGCCGACATCGACCGCGTGCTCATGTTCCAAGGGATGGAGGGGTACGACGACGTGCGGCCCGGGTCGACGACCGTCGCCGAGTGGAGCCACGGGTCCGGCCGGACGGACGAGTCCGGTCGGGACGAGTCGGGCGACGACGTTGACGACTTCACCATCGAGACGGCCGACTACGGGATGGACTTCGACGAGGACGCGCTCGGCGTCACCGACGTGGCCGCCGACTCCGCGCGCATCACGGAGGAGGTCGTGACCGGCGAGCGCGAGGACGCCTTCGCGGACGCGGTCGCGCTCAACGCCGCGCTCCGCATCTACGCCGGCGAGGACGCCGAGAGTATCGACGCAGGTCTCGACGCGGCCCGCGAGGCAATCGACTCGGGAGCGGCCGCCGACGCGCTCGCGGCACTCCGAGCGTTCTAGTCGTTCGGCAGGCCCAAGACCCCACCCGTCGAATCGGCACGCATGGGTGAACTCGGGCGGCGAGCGGTCCACGCGTCCGGCGCGCTCGCCCCGCTGTCACACGTCGCCGACATACTGACGTGGCCGCAGGTCCGCTACGCGTGGACCGCGATAGCCGTCGTCACCCTCGTGATGGAGGCGCTTCGCCTGTACGGCGGCTTGGAACTCGCCCTCTATGATCGACTCACCCGCGAGTACGAACAGGAGAGCGTCGCGGGCTACGCGCTCTACATGATTTCGGGGACGCCGGTGCTGTGGCTCACGCCACCCGCCGTCGGGACGCCGGCCATCCTCATGCTGGCGCTCGGCGACCCGGTGTCCGGCCTGCTCTCCTCGGGTGAACTCCGGTCGGTGAAGCGACCGCGCGTCCTCGTCGGCATGTTCGCCGTCTGTTTCGCGCTCGCGATTCCGTTCGTCCCGCCGCTGGCCGCGGCCGCAGGCGCGCTCGGGGCTACCGTCGCCGACGGCGTCAAGCCGATCGTTCGAGGGTACGTCGTCGACGACAATCTCACGATTCCGCCGCTTGCGGCCGCCGGTCTCGCCCTCGCGCTCGCCGCGTGAACGGCACGCTTTTCCGCCGGTCGGCCGACCGCTCGATATGGAGAACCGCGAACGCGCGAACCCCGACAACCCGACGGCGACGATCCACACGACCCACGGCGACGTAACGGTCGAGCTGTTCACCGAGCGTGCCCCCCGGACGGCCGGGAACTTCATCGGCCTCGCGAAGTCCGATCCCGCGGCCGACGCCGACCCGGCACCTGACACCAACACGTGGGCGGACCCGGAGAGCGGCGAAGTCCGCGGCGACTCGCTGTACGCCGGCGTGCCGTTCCACCGCGTCATCGACGGGTTCGTGATTCAGGGTGGCGACCCGACGGGCACCGGTCGCGGCGGCCCCGGTTACCAGTTCGACGACGAGATCCACGAGGATCTCACGCACGACGGTCCCGGTATCCTGAGCATGGCGAACTCCGGGCCGAACACGAACGGCTCGCAGTTCTTCGTCACGCTCGACGCACAGCCCCACCTCGACGGCGACCACCCCGTCTTCGGACAGGTCATCGACGGGATGGCTGTCGTCGAGGAGATCGCCTCGCTGCCGACCGACCGACAGGACCAGCCGCGCGAGGAAGCCGGCATCGACGCGGTCACGGTCAAGGAGTAGCCGCGCCGGGACGACCGACCGCGCCTGCGAGACGGCGCGTCGGTCGGCTCGAAAAGGGTTATGCGGCCGCGCCCGGAACTGCCCGTATGGATCTGCGGGTCATCGGGGTGTTGCTGATCGTTCCCCTCCTCGACGTGATGTTACTCGGCGTGCTGGCGACGACGTTCCCGCTGACGTGGATCGTCGCGCTCGTCGTGTTGACGGCGTTGGTCGGACTGCTCCTCGTCCGCGCCGAGGGTCGACGCGCGCTCACGCGCATCCAGCGGAAGGCCGTCAGCGGCGAGATCCCGACCGACGACCTGATCGACGGCGGCCTGTTGCTCGTCGCCGGCGCGCTGTTCCTCACGCCCGGCCTCGTCACGGACGCGCTCGCACTCTTGCTGGCGATTCCGCCGACGCGCTATCCGATTCGCGTGCTCGTGAAGAAGTACGTCGTCACGCCGTACGTCGACGCCAAGACGGGCGGCTTCGGCTCCGGCAACGTCTATGTCGGCGGCTTCCCGAACGACGGCGACCCGACGACCGGGGCTGGTGGCGGCGGTGACGGCTCGACCATCGACATCGGCGAGGACGAGTACCGGAACGTGGACGACGATGACGACCGCTCGCAACCGAGCGACTCCTGACCCGCACTCCCTCCAAACGAAACGGTTAAACGACACACCACGGTACGATTAGGTGCGCCTACCTGGGCCAATAGCTCAGCCAGGTATGAGCGCTCGGCTGATAACCGGGAGGTCATCGGTTCAAATCCGATTTGGCCCATCCCGTTTCCACTCGGCTCCGCCGAACGGAAACTGGGCGCGAACCTCCCCAGCCACCTACTGTCGATACACGTCCCGAATAGCCTCGGCTTTCGTTGAGCTGAGCGTCTCTCGTCTCTCCCGACGATGGGATTTCAGCCTTAGCCACCGACGCGGTTTCACATCTACGCGGTAAACGATAGATGTCAAGCGGTCAGCGCCGACGGGGAGGACGCCTCACTCGGAGGAGTTACGTCTCGGCGCTGGTCTCTGACTGTGCGTCGTCTCGAAGCTCAGTCCGGCGGATTTTTCCGGTCACCGTCTTCGGCAGCTCGTCGCGGAACTCGATCTCGCGGGGGTACTCGTGCGCCGAAAGCTCCTGCTTTACGTAGGTCTGTATGTCTTCCTTGAGGCTCTCGGATGGCTCTGCGTCCTTGCTCGGAACGACGTATGATTTGACGATGTTCCCCCGCTCCGCGTGTGGCTTGGGGACGACCGCTGCTTCTGCAACGGCTTCGTGTTCGCCCAGCGCACTCTCGACTTCGAACGGGCCAATTCGGTATCCCGAAGAGAGGATGACGTCGTCAGCGCGCCCTTCGAACCAGAAGTAACCGTCTCTGTCCTTGTGTGCAAGGTCGCCCGAGAGATACCACTCGCCGTCGGGACCGTCGACGAACGCGTTCCGTGTCTTCTCGGGTTTTTGCCAGAACTCGGCGAAGAAACACGGATAGTCGCCACGCTGGGCGATTTCGCCGGTTTCGCCCGGCCTCATGACCTCCCCCGTCTCCGGGTCGACGATGTCGGCGTCGATGCCGGGGAGTGGCTTCCCCATCGACCCCGGTCGAATATCCATCGTCGGATAGTTGTTGATGATCATGTTTCCGGTCTCGGTCTGGCCGTACGTGTCGAGGATGGTGACGCCCAGCTTTTCCTCCCCCCACTCGACGACACCGGCACTAATCGGTTCACCGATCGAAAGCGCGTGCCGCAGACTTAAATCGACACCGTCGAGCACCGCCTCGTTTTCGCGGAGCATCCGGTAGGCTGTCGGAACCGAGAACAGGACGTTAATCGGGTACTCGTCGAGCAAGTCGGCCCACTCTTCCGGGTCGAACTCGCCCTCGTAGGTGAAGAGGGAGGTTCCCCAAAACCAAGCCCCGAGCGTGTTGATCGCACCCGTCAGCCAGCCCAAGTCGCCGGTCGACCAGTAGAGATCACCGGGCTGGAGGTCGACAGTGTACTTTTGAGTCGTCGCGACGCCAGCAATCCAGCGCTGCTCGTGGAGGACGCCCTTGGCCAGGCCGGTCGTCCCCGACGTGTAGTACAGCAGGGCGTCGTCGTCGCCGCTGGTTTCGGTGACCTCGTACTCCGTGCTCGCGGCGTCCAGTGCAGTATCGAAGATCACGTCGTCGGTGGCCGCGTCCCCGCCGCGGTCGACGGTGATCACGTGTTCGACCGTCGGCGCGTCGTTCAGCGCGTCTTCGATTGTGTCGCGGTTGTCCGTCGTGGTGACCACGACCTTCGCGTCGCAGTCGTCCAGCCGGTAGGAGATGCCATCCGGACCGAACCGCTCGTTGACGCTTCCCCAGACAGCACCGTGCTTGAGTGTCCCGACCAGCGCCACGTAGTGTTCGGGGATTCGGGGCATGTACGAGAAAACGCGATTACCCTGCTCGATTCCCAGCGATTCGAGGACGTTCGCGAACTGGCTCGACCGGTCTGCGAGTTCCCAGAACGTCATCGTCGAAAGCTCTCCGTCGGTACCGACCTGATAGAGCGCGACTTGGCCCCGGTCGGTCGCGTGACGGTCGGCAACCTCGTGGCCAATATTCAATTCGGCCGGTGCGTCCCAGTCTGCTTCCGCGTAAATGTCGTCCCACGAGAACTCCTCGCGCGCCGCTTCGTACTCTCCTAAATTGTGGCCGTGTGCCATACGTCACCTCGGATACTGATTTTAAAATAATTACTCTTATCAAAATAAATAAATATCATGACATCGTCGTGCGGCGATGCCGTGGCTGAGCTATCGCCCAGGAAGCGAGGACGCAGACGCGCCACCGCTCACGCTGCACGTATCTCGTGGTGAGCCGACCCGAGAGCGGTGTGTTCGAGTCACTGTACTCTGCGAGAGCCGTCACGGGATGGGTTCGACACTGTCACTCTGTCCGCCACTTCCCACATGTCAGGTGCGTGGCCGCGAGTCGCTCGATTTCTCGGTCGGGGTTGAACACCATGCCGTGGAGACCTCCGTGCCGCCCGTCACGAGCGCGGTCCCGTCGTCCAGTCCGAAATCCATACTACTCGGATTCGTCGTCAACTGTTCGGCTGGCTGTGGCGACCCCTCGTCCCGTCCAAGCGTTTTATACGGCGTCGCACGACGGGCGTCTATGGACCTCAGCGGCGTGCGCGTGCTGGACCTGACGCGGCTGCTCCCCGGCCCGTACGCGACGCAGTTGCTCGCGGACGCGGGCGCAGACGTGGTGAAGGTCGAATCGCCCGACCGGGGCGACTACGCTCGAACCATGACCCCGACGACCGAGGATGGGGTCAGCCGGGTGTTCGACGCGGTGAATCGCGGCAAGCGAAGCGTCGCGCTCGACCTGACGACCGACGCGGGACTGGCGGCGTTCGACGCGCTCGCTCGGGAGGCGGATGCCGTTGTCGAGGGATTCGCACCGGGGACAGCCGAGCGACTCGATGTCGGCCACGAGCGACTGCGCGAACTGAACCCCGAGTTGGTGTACTGCTCGCTGTCCGGCTACGGCGGGACGGGACCGCGCCGCGACCACCCCGGCCACGACCTCAACTACGTCGCGACGACCGGGCTGTTGGACATGACCAGAGCCGACGACGGGGAGCGTCCGCGGATTCCGGGCGTGCCGGTCGCGGACATGGCCGGTGGACAGGCCGCGGCGTTTGCCATCGTCGCCGGACTGCTCTCGCGCGAGTTGGGCAACGGCGGCTGTTACGTCGACACCTCGCTGGCGGAGGCCGCGCTGAGCGTCACGCAACCGGTCGCGGCGCTGGCGTTCGACGGCGACCCTCGTCCCGGCGGGACACCGCTCACCGGCGAACTGCCGTGGTACGACGTGTACGAGGCGGGCGACGGCCGGTACGTGACGCTGGCTGCGCTGGAGGAGCCGTTCTGGCAGGCGTTCTGCGAGGCGGCCGACCGGCCGAATCTCGTCGGGGTGCACGGCACCACGGACCCGGACGAGCGCGCGGCGCTCCGCGAGGCACTGACTGACCTGTTCGCGGAGCGGTCGGCGGCCGGGTGGGAGCGACTGTGTGGCGACACGGGGATGGTCGCGCGAGTCCGGACACCTGCGGAGGCAGTCGCGGACGAGAGCTTTCGCGACCGCGGCGTCGTCCACGACGGGCGCGTCGGCTTCCCCGGCCGCGTCGACGGCACGGTGCCCGAAACGGACGAGACCGTTCCGAATCTCGGCGAACACACCGAGTCGGTGCTGTCCGAAGTCGGCTTCGACCCCGACCGTCTCACGTAACCGCGCGCTCGCAGGCGACGAATCACCGAGCGGTCCGGAGCGGCGGATTCAGGTGGGCCGACCGCGTACTCGGCGTATGGAAACTCCCGACCGGGTCCCCGAGTGGGCGAAGGCGCTGTCGATCCTCGTGGTGGCAGTGGTGCTCGCGGGCGTGACCGACTTTCTCCTCTCGCAGGCCGGCTACGACGGTCTCGGTATGCTCGTGTGGGCGGCCGGCTACGGCGGCGGCGTCATCGTGGTGTGGGCCGTCTGGCTCCGCGGATTGGAGTTCGATCCGGAGTAGCAACGTTCTTTCCGACCGCCGTCGTGTAGCCCGTGTGCAGTCGGACGACCCGACGACCGTCGAGCAACTCGTCGTCCACGCCGACGACGTGGTGACGGCGCTCGAAGCGAACGCGCGCCGCGACGAGGGTGCGGTGTTGCGGGTCACGCCCCCCTTCTCCGGGCGGATGCGTGCCCGTCTCCATCTCGCGGGCCGCGAGGCCGACTACGACGAGCCGCGACCGATCCACGTCGACCCAGCCGCGCTGGTCACCGACCTGCCGCCGTTTCCGACGCCCGACGACACCGCCGAGGCAATGCGAGACGACGGCGACTACTCCGTCGACGACCACCACGCGGAACACGCCGACGCGGTCGAGGCGTGGCGAGAGACGGTTCGCGAAGGGGTCGCCGAACGCGCGACGATCGAAACGACCACCGGCTCGCACGACGTCGCGGTTTCCCTGCTCGGGTAACCCGGCGACTACGAGACACGCGACCGTCCGCCGTCGCCCGCTCGGCCCGGAACCTTTTCACCGACCCCGGCCAGATGTCGACCAAATGGACCTCGACGACGTCTGCGTGCTGCTGCCGACGATGAACGAGGCCGCTACCGTCGGCGAGGTCGTCGAGGGATTCCGCGAGCAGGGGTTCGACAACGTGTTGGTGATCGACGGCGGATCGACGGACGACACGCAAACGAAGGCCCGCACCGCCGGTGCGCGGGTGGCCGAACAGCGCGGTCGCGGCAAGGGACAGGCGATCCGGCAGGCCGTCACCGAGGAGATCGACGCGCCGGTCGTGCTGATGGCCGACGCGGACGGCACGTATCGGCCGGCCGACGCCGAGGCGCTGCTCGCTCCGATCGAGGATGGCCGTGCCGAACACGTCATCGGCGACCGCTTCGCCGACATGGAGGCGGGCGCGATGTCGCGGCTCAACCGCGTCGGCAATCGGCTGGCGAACGGCGTCTTCCGGGTGGCACACGGCAAGCCGCTCGCCGATATCCTCTCCGGGTATCGGGCGTTCACCCGCGACGAGTTTCTCCGCTACACCCTCACCGCCGACGGTTTCGGCATCGAGACCGAGCTGGCCGTCGAAGCAGTCAAACACGGCACGCCGGTGGCAGTCGTTCCGATCACCTACCGCGCCCGCCCGGACGACTCCGAGACGAATCTCAACCCGGTGACCGACGGCGGCCGCATCTTCCTCGCCCTGTACCGGCTCGCGAAGACGAACAATCCGCTGTTCTACTTCGGCAGCGTCGGGGTCGCGTCGCTCGCGGCCGGTCTCGCACTCGCGGCGTACGTCGCGGCGGAGTGGTTCCTCCGAACGCCGTCGGTCTCCCACGAGGCGCTGACGGTCGTCGCCGCGGCGGGGATCATCCTCGGCGTCCAGCTCGTCGTCTTCGGCATGCTCTCGGACGCCATCGTGACGGCGAACCGCGAGCAGACGCGCCGACTGGAGGAGCTCGTCGAACAGGTCGCCGAGCCGCGAGGAAAGTCTCCCCGTCGTGTGTTGACGGAAGAGTCGGATTCAGACCCGGCCGAGGAACGAGAGCCGGCGACTGCCGGCGCGAGCGACGACGAGTGACGTAGCGTCAAAAGGGGAGGAGGCCGCGGAGCTGTGCGACGATGCTGTTCGCCGCGCGCTCGCGGTGGCGTTCGAACACCGGATGGAGCGCGTTCAACAGCTCCTGTTCCGTCTCGAACCGCTCGCGGTCGGTTTCGGCCAGCGCCTCCGAGAGTCGTAGCTCGTTGCCGGCAGCGTCGTACGGAACGCTCGGGTCGTCGAGTCGGTCGGTGAGTTCTCTGCCGGTCGCCGGGAACGACACGTCGTCGACGTACTCGTCGAGTGCGGCGATACCGAACGCGAGCGTCTCCGGTTCGTCGTCAGTGTCGTCGGTCGGAGGCCGAACACCCATCGTTCTCACAACACGCGGCCCGGTTGAAAAGTCACCCGACGCGCCCCCGAAACCCACAACACCACCCGCACCGAGACACCGGTGTGACCGAGTACACCACCGTCTCGATTCCGAAGAACCTCGCCGACCGCGTGGACGAGACCATCGAGGGGACGAGCTTCTCGTCTACCTCCGATCTCGTGCGGTTTCTGCTCAGGAGCATCGTCATCAAACATCAACAGGAGGGGGAGCTCACCGAAGCCGAGTTTCAGGAGATAGCCGACCAGCTACGCGACCTGGGCTATCTGAGCTAACCCTCGAAGGCGACTTCCGGCGGTGCGGCGTCGAGCGTCCGCAGGTTCAGGCGACTGCCGCTCCGGTCGAAGGCCGCCAGCGAGTCCCGGTCGTACGGCGGAACGGCGACGAAGACGACTTCGCTGAGGTCGTCCTCGCGCGTGACCGCGAGCGGCCCAGTGGGGTGGGAGACGAACCGCCCGGCCGCGCTCGGCGTTCCGAGGTCCATCCCGAAGACGGCGCGCACAGAGTTACCTGCCTCGGGGAGATAGAAGTCGGTGAACACCGGTTCGTCCGGCGCCGGTCCGTCCTCGGGAACCTCCGATAGCTCTCGGGCAGGCCGCGTGGTCACGGCGATACTCACCGAGTTCGGATCGCGGTCCGCCGCAATTTCGAGCAGGGCGTCCACCAGCCCCGCTGTCGCGTACAACACGCCCATCTGTTGGCGTCGGGGCTGTATAACCCGTTCGCCCCGTGTCTCGCCGGTCGGCAGTCGAGCCGTGACTCACCTTATTTCACCCCTATTTGCCAGTACGTTTATTACCGATGGACGCATCAGACACAGTAGAATGTCCATGGGGAGCAAGGTGACTGGCGCAGTCTCGCAACATCCGAAGGTTGCAGGTGCCCTGCTGGCGACTCTACTATTGCTCTCGCAGTTCGGGATGGCTATCGGAGGCAACACAATCGGCTCGGTCGGACCGTAACCGGAAGAAGACGCCGTCACGTCGAGCAGTCCCGATAGGCAACAGCACGACTCTTCTCACCTGTAGCTCACACTGCTCAGAGTTCTTCCAGTTCCAACTCGTCACTCCAGACGAGCCTGTCGCCCGTCATCACCGGTATCGGCTCCAGATTCAGGAACTCCTCCAACTCCGACTCCGTCACGTGGAAGCGTGCATTGTCGCTGCCGATGAGGTAGTATTCGTCGTTGCTCGGGAACTGCGGGTGGGCGATGCCGCCGGGACTGAGGGTGTGGAAGCTGTGATACTCGACGGCGTACTCCCCGTCACCGGCCGACGAGACCTCGACCAGGTTGGGTGTAATACTCTCAGTCTGCGTAACCTCCATGCTTCCGTCGCCGACGACGATGTACTGGTTCCCGATGACGGACCGTTCGGCGGCGATACTCAGCGCGACCCGGAGCGGGAAGCCACGGTTCAGCAGGCGGGTCATCGTCCTGCCGACGTTGATCGCGCCGCTGTTGATTACCTCGTTGAGGGTGACGACACCCCCGATGGCACCCCGCTCGATGAGTGCCATCCCCTGCTGGTAGGAGGTACAGCCGTTGAGAAAGAACGTGTCGACGCCGACGGTGTCGAGCTCGCGCACGTCGAGTGTCCCGTCGGCACAGCGAATCCCGTCCGCCTCGATGTGGCCGATGTAGTGGAGATAGTCGCCGTCCGACCGCAAGACGGACCGCAGCTCCGCGGTCGTCATCTCTTCGTGGTAGGTGAGCTCGAACGGGAGTTCGTCGCGCGAGCCGTACACCTCGCGGGCCCGCTCGTGTTCCTCGCGCATCTCCGTGTCGTTGCAGACGACGACGATCTCCGCGTCGCCTTCCGACACCTCGCGGTCGAATCGGTTGCGGAACGCCTGTGGAATGGCTTTCGACGCGCCGAGGGGCGCGCCGGGACCGACCCACGCCTGCTCGACGGAGTCCGTCTGTTCCGGTTCGATGACGGCCGGGTCGAGCATCTCGCCTTCGAGCGGGTCGTCGTGTGACGACCGGGTGAACTCGTTGATGGCCGCCAACTGCGCGTCGTGCGTGCTCGTCTCCCGGTCGGCGGGCGTCCGCACGACCGCGAGGTCGTCCACGAGGAACGGCACCGTCTCGATGCTGTCGGGCTCCGGCGTGACGTGAGCGGTGAGTTTCCACCGAGGTACCCACTCCGCGACCGCCTCGTACGGGACCGACAGATACTGTTTGAGCCGCTCTGCCGGCGACGCGTCGTACAGCGAGGCAAAGCCGAAATCGAGCGCCGACTCGGCGGCGCGAAGCTCGTGTAACGGAATGTCGTACAGCGACCCGGTTCGGGTCAGACAGTCGAGCAGGAACGCCTGTTTCAGTACGCGTTCGACCTCCCGCTCGAAGCCGTACGGGCCGTCGAGCGGGGGACTCCAGCCGGCGTCGGTGACGAGCCGTGGCTCCGGGCCGGGCCGAACGTCCGCGCCGAGGTAAAACGCCAGCGGAGCGACGACGAAGATCGGTCCCAGTCGCTCCGGCACTTCGATGTGGATGCCGGTCTCGGGCGGCTCCAGACTCTCGGGTATCGAGAGGGAGTCGCCCAACTCCAACTCGGGCGGGTGCCCGTGGAGCGTGGGAAACGACCGCTCCGGGGCGGTGGTTTTCAGCGAGGAGGGAAGCGCCGAGACGGCCTCCATCAGGTCGCTCGGGTCGGCGGTCGTCGTTATCGTCGCCGCGGGTCGCTCGTGATACGACCGCGCGCCGACCGTCAGGGGTCGTTCGTCGTCGAGTTCGACTCGCATGCCGTCGGAGCCGAGCGCCACCGTGAGCGGGCCGGTGACGCTGACGTACAGCTTGATCGGACCGGAAACCTCGAGCAGGTACTCGCCGGCCGGGACGGATCGCTCGGAGAAGCTATCGACCTCGTCGATGACCTCACCGGTGCCGTCGCGGAGATACGCGAAGTGCGGATTGCCGATAGTGAAGCCCGCGGTCGTCACGGTCGCTGCCGTATCTATCGGATACGGAACGTCGGTCGGGTCGGTCGCGGTCGGCTCGGTGGGGCCGTCGGTTCTGAGCACGAGTTGCCGTTGCTCGATACGATCCTCGACGACGAGTCCGTGGCCGTCGGCGTCGGCCTCTATAACAACTCTCATCGGTCCGTGCTCGTGTGTGCTCCTGAGCGACCGCTCGTTGACCGGCCGATAGCAAAAGCCTTCGGCCCCGAGACGGGCGTGTCTCCTCTGGGCCTGTCCAGTATCGATCCGAGACGCTCCAGATGGTTACGTACCGCTCCGTCTCGGGTGTCACGGGAGGAACTGCTTGAGCGCGCCGAGATACGCCGCCGGCGCGCGGCGACGCGAATTCTCGACCGCGCCACGGACGGCCGCGGCTCCCTTCTCGGTCACGCCTGCGCCGTGGCCGACGAGGACGCGCTCGACGTCGAACTCGCGGAGCCGGGTCGGTGGCGTGAGCCGGAGCATCGGATGGACGCCCAGCCGCTCGTCTCCCGCTCGGAAGTATCCAGCCGTCCCGAGCGCCTCGGGAACGAGCAGCGTGCCGCCCGTCTCGTCGACGAGGGCGGCCTCCTGCCAGATCGGTGAGTCCAGCACCTCCTCGACGGCGTAATCGGTGCCGGCGAGCAGGTCGGCGAGCGGTTCGGCGCTGCGGCCGGGGTTCGAGGGGACGCCGTCCATCCACGCCGGCGTGTACACCGGCACGTCGTGACGGTCGGCGAAGGTCACGGCGTCCCGCTCGTGGCGGTCGAGGAGGATGCAGACGCCGGCCACCTCACCTAAGTCGGCGTACAGCTCCTCGGCTGCGGCGTCAACGGGGTCGACGAGCAGGACGCCGGCGTCGGTCGCGAGCGCGTGCGAGGCGCGCTGCATCCCCTCTTCAGGATAGGCGATCCAGCTGACGCCGCCGTCCCAGTTGATCTCTCGCGGCTCCGCCTGCCCCGAACCCTTCATGCTCATGATCGACCGGAGACGCGTCCAACGGTTAAACGGTCGCACGCCGGCAGACCTTATGTCGGTCGCGCGTGGACCTCCGATATGGGCGAAGAGTACGAGCACGTCGTGGTCGAGGATCTGCCGGACGCACCGAACCCGACCCGCCACAAGAAGGAGATCGACGAGGCAGTCGGCGCGACGGCGTTCGGCTTCAACGTCATCACCGCCGGCCCCGGCGAGCAGGTGCCGTGGGGCTACCACCACCACCCGAATCACGAGGAACTGCTGTACGTGCTCGACGGACGCCTCCGCGTGGAGACGCCGGAGGGCGAGTACGACGTGGACGCGGGGGAGGCGTTCTTCGTTCCGCCGGGCGCTCCACAGCGTGCCGTCGCCGGCGAGGAAGGGTGTCGGCTGGTCGCGGCCGGCGCGCCGAAGGAGGCGGACGTGGCCGTGCTCGCCGAGGAGTGCCCCGAGTGCGGCGACCCGACGGACCGCGAGTACAGCGCCGAGAAGATAGACGAGACGACGGTGTACGTGCTGTCGTGTGCCAACTGCGGCGCGGAGACGAAGCGACTGACTCCGGGCCCGGACTAGCCCAGTCGGCCGGTGTCGATGTCGATGGCCGGCGGCGCGACTACGAGGAAGCCGCGAAACCGCATCAGCTCGCCGCCCATCTCCTTCACCCGTGGTGCGAAACTGGCCGCGAGGTCGGCCAGCTCCCCGTCGATGTCGAGGACGAGCGCGTTGCCCGCCTCGACGGTACCGACCCACTCGTCGCCCGGCGTCGTGCCGTCGAGGACGCCCAACACGACGCTGTCACCGTCCGGAAACTCGATTTCGCCCTCTGCGGACTGCAGGTCCAGATCGAAGTCGCTCATACGGGCCGGTGTGTCCCGGCCGGCAAAAACCCACCTCACGCGACACCTGCGGTCCGACCGTCCGTCCAGTCCTGTCCGCGCGTGAGCCGCGTGAGCGATCACTCCGGCACCGAAATCGGGGGAAATCCGCTCATCAGAGCGAACCCACCGCGGTGTGACAGAGAAAAACAACCGTACTGTATTAGGACATGAAGGAGGTGGATAAACGTTTAGGCCGTGCGATTTTCGCCACGGAGCGCCCCCGGTGCGCCCGACTGGATCGAGCGCCGGCTGACGCAACAAAACAGTTAAGTAGGTGCTGCTCCCGGTATCGGTTGCTATGACGCAAGAGGATACGTCGACCGAGTCGGCGGGTCGAGTTCTTCGCGGGGACGTTATCTAACCCCCACGAGTTCGAGGAAGCACGGGTCTTCGATACCACGCTGCGCGACGGCGAGCAGTCGCCGCGAACCTCGTTCTCCTACGAGGACAAACGCGAGATAGCGGCGACGCTCGACGAGATGGGGACCCACGTCATCGAGGCCGGGTTCCCGGTGAACTCCGAGGCGGAGTTCGAGGCCGTTCGCGACATCGCCGAGAGCACAGACACGACAGTGTGTGGGCTGGCGCGCGTGGTGGACAAGGACATCGAGGCTGCCATCGACAGCGGCGTGGAGCTGGTCCACGTCTTCGTCTCGACGAGCGATGTCCAACTGGAGGACAGCATGCACGCGAGCCGCGAGGAGGCGGTCGAGCGCGCGGTCGCGTCGGTCGAGCGCGTCAAGGAGGCCGGCGTGGAGTGCATGTTCTCCCCGATGGACGCGACCCGAACGGAGGAATCGTTCCTGATCGACGTCGTCGAGGCCGTCTCCGAGGCGGACGTCGACTGGATAAATATCCCCGACACTTGCGGCGTCGGGACGCCGAGCCGCTTTGCCGACATCGTCGATACGGTGACGGCTCACACGGACGCGCGCGTGGACGTTCACACGCACGACGACTTCGGGCTGGCGTCGGCGAACGCGCTGTCCGGCTTCGAGGCCGGCGCATCACAGGCGCAGGTGTCGGTGAACGGCATCGGCGAGCGCGCCGGCAACGCGGCCTACGAGGAGGTCGTGATGGCCGTCGAGTCGCTGTACGACACCGACACCGGCATCGACACGACGCGAATCACGGAGCTGTCCGCGCTCGTCGAGGAGCGGTCCGGGATGGACATTCCGGGCAACAAGCCGGTCGTCGGCGACAACGCCTTCTCGCACGAGTCGGGTATCCACGCGGCGGGCGTCATCGAGAACAGCGACACGTTCGAACCCGGCGTGATGACCCCGGAGATGGTCGGGGCCGAGCGCGAACTCGTGTTGGGGAAACACACCGGTCAACACTCCGTCAACGAGCGGCTGGCGGACGCCGGCTACGACCCGACCGAGGAGGAGGTACGCGCGGTCACCCGACGCGTGAAGGATTACGGTGCAGAGAAGCGGCGGGTCACGATGGAGACGTTGGAGCGGTTCGCCGAGGAGGTCGGCGTCCAGCGCTCGGGCGAGGAGGTCACCCTCCGATGAGCCGCCGCCGGCGGGGTTCCACCCCACAGCCGCGGGTCCCGCGAACGCCGTCCGGCAAGCATTGCGCGCGCGGTGAGGCTTACGTGTGCGCCTCCGGTGTGTCCGACAACGATGCGACGACGCGCGTCGGCTCGGACCGCGCTGGCGACGAGCCGTGCGCCCAGCATCATTGTAGGGGCGTGACCGCCCCCTCCGCTTCTCCTTCCACCACGTTCGGAAGCGCACCGCCGACGACCAGTTCCACCACCGCCGACCGATGTATCACCGACCGACACACCAACGAGGGCGAACCGACCGATGAGTAGCGAACGTGCCGTGCCGCGCGAGGAGCGCGACGGCGAGCAGGACAGCGACCCGGACCCGGTGACGACGGGCGCGGAGTCCGTCGTGCGCGCGCTGGAGAACGCCGGCGTCGAGTATCTGTTCGGCGTGCAGGGCGGCGCAATCATGCCCGTCTACGACGCGCTGTTCGACTCCGGGATGACCCACGTGACGATGGCCCACGAGCAGGGCGCGGTCCACGCCGCGGACGCCTACGGTATCGTCACCGGCAGGCCGGGCATCTGCATGGCGACCTCCGGGCCGGGGGCGACGAACCTCGTCACCGGTATCGCGGACGCAGACATGGACTCCGACCCGGTCGTCGCGCTCACCGGACAGGTGCCGACGGACTTCGTCGGCAGCGACGCCTTCCAAGAGACGGACACGACGGGCGTCACCCGTCCGATCACGAAGGAGAACTACTTCGCCTCGGACGCCGACAGCGTCGGCGACACCGTCGGCGAGGCGTTCGCGATGGCCGCACGCGGCCGGCAGGGTCCGACGCTGGTCGACCTGCCGAAGGACGTGACGAACGGCGACACGGACGCCGAACCGGGATCGGCGGAGACGCCGCCCACCTACGAGCCGGCGGAGACCGCCGAGCCGGCGGCCGTCGAGCGGGCCAGCGAGGCATTCGCCGACGCCGACCAGCCGGTCATCCTCGCCGGCGGCGGCGTCATCAAGGCGGAGGCGAGCGAGGAGCTGCGCGCGTTCGCCACCGACCACGAGGTGCCCGTCGTGACGACGATGCCGGGTATCGGCGCGTTCCCGGAGAACCACCCGCTGTCGCTGGAGTGGGCGGGGATGCACGGCACCGGCTACGCGAACATGGCGCTGACGCTGACCGACTGTCTGTTCGCGGTCGGGACGCGCTTCGACGACCGCCTGACCGGCGGCGTCGAGACGTTCGCGCCCGACGCCGAGATCATCCACGCCGACATCGACCCCGCCGAGATATCGAAGAACGTCGAGGCGGAGTACGGACTCGTCGGCGACGCGGCGGCCGTCATCGAGCAGTTCGACGCGGCGCTCGACGAGTCGCCCGACACCGACGAGTGGCGGGCGCAGTGCGAGGAGTGGAAACGGGAGTATCCGCTGGACTACTACATCGACGAGGACGACCCCCTCCGCCCGGAGTTCGTCGTCGAGGCGGTCGACGCCGCGACCGACGACGACACCGTCGTGACCACCGGCGTCGGTCAACACCAGATGTGGGCCTCCCAGTACTGGACGTTCACCGAGCCGCGGACGTGGGTCTCCTCGCACGGTCTCGGCGCGATGGGCTACGGCGTGCCGGCGACCATCGGCGCGCGGTTGGCCGCCGACGAGGACCAGTCGGTCGTCTGCTTCGACGGCGACGGCTCGTTCCTGATGACGTGTCAGGAGCTGACCGTCGCGGCCCGCGAGGAGATGGACATCACCGTCTTCGTGCTCAACAACGAGTACATCGGGATGGTGCGCCAGTGGCAGGACGGCTTCTTCGAGGGCCGTCACATGGCCTCCGACTACAACTGGATGCCCGAGTTCGACGTGCTGGCGGAGGCGTTCGGCGCGAACGGCTACCGCATCGACGACTACGACGAGGTGGAAGACACCATCGAGGCGGCGCTGGCCGACGACGGCCCGAGCGTCGTCGACGTCCACATCGACCCGCAGGCGGACGTGTTCCCGATGGTGCCCTCGGGCGGCGACAACGGGCTGTTCGCCCTGCGAGGTGACCACCTGTGAGTTCCGTCGGACCACGGTCCGACGATCTCACGCCCACCATCGAGGGGTGGTGTGCGTGAGTTCAGACGAGGAGCCGCCGAAGCGCGGCCTGAAGGGTCCGGCCCCGGAGGAGCGCGCCCGCCCCGAGGGACGGCGTAACAGTCAGGGCATCCGCATCGACCCCGACGTCGAGGCGGAGCAGCTCCCTCGCCGGACCACGATCACCGCGCTGGTCTCGAACCAGCCCGGCGTGCTCTCCGAGGTGTCCGGGCTGTTCAGCCGCCGGCAGTTCAACATCGAGTCGCTGACCGTCGGGCCGACGCAGAACCCCGACTGGTCGCGCGTCACCGTCGTGGTCGAGGAGCCGGACCCGAACGTCGAGCAGATAGAGAAGCAGCTCGACAAGCTGGTGCCGGTCATCCACACCCGCGAGCTCGGCGACGACGCCGTCCGCCGCGAGCTGGTGTTGGTGAAGGTGAGCGCCGACAACCCGGAGCGTATCCACGCCATCACGGAGATGTACGACGGGCGGACGCTCGACGCCGGGCCGCGAACCGTGACGGTGGAGTTGACCGGTTCGGAGCGGGTCATCGACGACGCGCTCGACGCGTTCCGGCAGTTCGACGTGCGCGAGATAGCCCGCACGGGCCACACGGCGCTGGCCCGTGGCGAGACGAAGACGTCAATCGCCCCCGACCGAGTGAAAACGGATGAGTGACTTCGAGAACCCAGTGTACTACGACGACGACGCGGACGTATCGACGCTGAACGACCGGACGGCAGCCGTCATCGGCTACGGCAGCCAGGGCCACGCCCACGCCCAGAACCTCGACGACTCCGGGGTGAGCGTAGTCGTCGGTCTCCACGAGGGCTCCTCGTCGCGGGACGCGGCCCGCGCCGACGGGCTAGACGTGACCACGCCCGTCGAGGCCGCCGAGCGGGCAGACATTGTGAGTATCCTCGTGCCGGACACGGTCCAGCCGGCACTATACGAGGACATCGAGCCGGCGCTGGACGCGGGCGACACGCTCCAGTTCGCCCACGGCTTCAACGTCCACTACAACCAGATCCAGCCGCGCGAGGACGTGGACGTGACGATGGTCGCGCCGAAGTCGCCGGGGCATCTGGTCCGCCGCAACTACGAGAACGACGAGGGAACCCCCGGCCTGCTCGCGGTGTATCAGGACGCGACCGGCGAGGCCCACGAGGTCGGGCTGGCGTACGCGAAGGCCATCGGCTGTACCCGCGCGGGCGTCATCGAGACGACGTTCCGCGAGGAGACGGAGACGGACATCTTCGGCGAGCAGGCCGTGCTGTGTGGCGGCGTCACCTCGCTCGTCAAGCAGGGCTACGAGACGCTGGTCGAGGCCGGCTACTCCCGCGAGATGGCCTACTTCGAGTGTCTCAACGAGCTCAAGCTCATCGTCGACCTGATGTACGAGGGCGGACTCGGCGAGATGTGGGACTCCGTCTCCGACACCGCTGAGTACGGCGGACTCACCCGCGGCGACGAGGTCGTCGACGAACACGCCCGCGAGAACATGGAAGCGGTGCTCGAAGGCGTGCAGGACGGCACCTTCGCCCGCGAGTGGATCTCCGAGAATCAGGCGAACCGTCCGAGCTACACCCAACTGCGGCAGGCGGAGAAGAACCACGACATCGAGGACGTGGGCGCGGACCTCCGATCGCTGTTCGCGTGGGGGGAGCAGGAGTCCGAGACCGAGCAGGCCGAAGGAGAGGTGCCCGCCGATGACTAACGAGGAGACGCTGGACGACCTGAGCCACACGAACCCCTACACCGGGCGACCGTTCGGCGAGACGCAGTCGTACGCTCGCGGGCAGACGATCGCCGCGGACGGCGGCGAGAGCGACGCCGTGGATGAGATGGACGCGACTGAAGACATGAGCGACGTCGACCACACGCCTCCCGGTGACGCCCCGAGCGTCAACGAGGTCTACGACAGGGCAGACGGGCCGGAACGATGAGTTCTGGCACGCTGTACGACAAGGTGTGGGACCGCCACAAGGTGACGACGCTCCCCAACGGACAGGACCAGCTGTTCGTCGGCCTCCACCTCATCCACGAGGTGACGAGTCCGCAGGCGTTCGGCATGCTGCGCGAGCGCGACATCGACGTGGCGCGGCCGGACCTGACCCACGCGACGGTCGACCACATCGTGCCGACGGCCGACCAGTCGCGGCCGCTGGGCGACGACGCGGCCGAGGAGATGATGTCCGAACTCGAAGCGAACGTCCGCGACGCGGGCATCGACTTTTCCGACCCGACGACGGGCGATCAGGGTATCGTCCACGTCATCGGGCCGGAACAGGGACTCACCCAGCCCGGAACCACCATCGTCTGTGGCGACAGCCACACCGCGACCCACGGCGCGTTCGGCGCGCTGGCGTTCGGTATCGGCACTTCACAGATCCGCGACGTGCTGGCGACCCAGACCGTCGCGATGGAGAAACAGAAGGTGCGGAAAATAGAGGTGACCGGCGAACTCGGGGAGGGCGTCACCGCGAAGGATATCATCCTCACCATCATCCGCAGGCTCGGCACCGACGGCGGCGTCGGCTACGTGTACGAGTACGCGGGCGAGGCCATCGAGAACCTCGACATGGAGGGCCGGATGTCCATCTGCAACATGTCCATCGAGGGTGGCGCGCGTGCGGGCTACGTCAACCCCGACGAGACCACCTACGAGTGGCTCGCGGAGACCGACGAGTTCAGCGACAGCGAGGGACGGAGTCCCTCGGACAGCCGGACGATGTCCGGCGACGAGCCGGAGCGGTTCGAGAAGATGAAGCAGTACTGGAAGTCCATCCGGTCCGAGGAGACGGCCGAGTACGACGACGTGGTCACCATCGACGGCTCGGAAATCGAGCCGACGGTGACGTGGGGCACCACGCCCGGACAGGGTATCGGCATCTCGGAATCGATTCCCCACCCCGAGGAGCTGCCCGAGGACAAGCAAGACACCGCGCGGAGTAGCCAAGACCACATGGAGGTCGAACCCGGCGAATCGATGGAGGGATACGACATCGACGTGGCGTTCCTCGGGTCGTGCACGAACGCGCGGCTCCCGGACCTGCGCGCGGCCGCAGAGATCGTTCGAGGTCGGCAGGTCGACGAGTCCGTGCGCGCGATGGTCGTCCCCGGCAGCCAGCGGGTGAAGGCCGCCGCCGAGGCCGAAGGGTTGGACGAGGTGTTCAGGGAGGCCGGCTTCGACTGGCGGGAGGCCGGCTGTTCGATGTGTCTCGGCATGAACGACGACCAGCTGGAGGGCGACGAGCGGAGCGCCTCCTCGTCGAACCGGAACTTCGTCGGCCGACAGGGGTCGAAGGACGGCCGCACCGTCCTGATGTCTCCCGAGATGGTCGCCGCCGCGGCCGTGACGGGCGAAGTGACGGACGTGCGTGACCTGCCGACGGCGGAGGTAGAAGCGTGACTTCCGGCGAGGACGAGCGGAGCGAGCCCTCGGAACGGGCGAGCGGCGAAGCCGCGAGCCGCGAGGTCGACATCCCGGAAGTAACTGAGGTGTCGGGCACCGGCATCCCGGTGCGCGGCAACGACATCGACACGGACCAGATCATCCCGGCCCGGTTCATGAAGGTCGTCACCTTCGACGGGCTGGGCGAGTTCGCGTTCTTCGACAAGCGGTTCACGGACGAGGACGAGGCAAAGGACCACCCGTTCAACGAGGACCGGTTCCGGGACGCGAACGTGCTGGTCGTCAACTCGAACTTCGGCTGTGGCTCCTCGCGCGAGCACGCGCCGCAGGCGCTGATGCGCTGGGGTATCGACGCCATCGTCGGCGAGTCGTTCGCGGAGATATTCGCTGGCAACTGTCTCGCGCTCGGCATCCCGACCGTGACCGCCGACGCCGAGACGGTCGAGGCCATCCAGGACTGGGTGGCCGCGAATCCGGACGGGGAACTCGACATCGACGTGGCCGCCGAGACGGTCACCTACGGTGAGACGACCGTCGACGTCGCGGTGGACGAGGCCCAGCGGAAGGCGCTCGTCGAGGGCATCTGGGACACGACCGCCCTGATGAAGTCCAACACGGAGGCGATCCGCGAGACGGCGGCGTCGCTCCCGTACGTCGAGTCGTCGGAGTCGTGGGTCGCGGATGACTGAGGAGATAGCCGTCATCGAGGGCGACGGCATCGGGCAAGAGGTCGTCCCCGCCGCAGTTCGCGTGCTGGAGGCCGTCGCGGACTTCGAGTTCGTCCACGCGGAGGCGGGCGACGCGGTCGCCGAGCGGACGGGTGACCCGCTCCCCGACGAGACGTACGAGACGGTCGCCGACGCGGACGCGACGCTGTTCGGCGCGGCCGGCGAGACGGCCGCCGACGTGATCCTCCCGCTGCGGGAGGCCGTCGGGTCGTTCGTCAACGTCCGGCCGGCCCGCGCGTATCCGGGCGTGGACGCGCTCCGCCCCGAGACGGACCTCGTCTTCCTGCGCGAGAACACGGAGGGCGTTTACTCGGGCCACGAGAGCGACCTCTCCCCTGACCTCTCGACGCTCACGCGGGTCGTCACGACCTCGGCCTCCGAGCAGTTGGCCGAGTTCGCCTGCGAGTACGTCACCGAGCGCGGACTCGACGGTTTCCACGTCGCGCACAAGGCGAACGTGATGCGAAAGACAGACGGCCGGTTCCGCGACGCCGTCACGAGCGTCGCCGACGCCAACGGCGTCGAGACGACAGAGGTGCTGATGGACGCGTTCGCGACGCGGCTCCCGCTCGCCCCCGAGCAGTTCGATGTCGTCGTCTGTCCGAATCTCGCGGGCGACGTGCTCTCGGACCTCGCGGCGGGACTGGTCGGTGGCCTCGGGCTGCTCCCGTCCGCCAACATCGGCGTCGACAACGCGCTGTTCGAACCGGTCCACGGCACCGCGCCCGACATCGCCGGCGAGGGCATCGCAAACCCGTGTGCGACAATCGTCTCGGCCGCGATGCTGCTGGAGCATCTCGGCTACGACGCGGACGGCGCGGCTGTTCGCTCGGCCGTCGAGTCGGTGCTCGCCGACGGGCCGCGCACGCCCGACCTCGGCGGCGAGGCGTCGACAGACGCGGTCACCGAGGCAGTCGTGTCTCGGCTCTGAGCGGCGCTACGATTCCGTCTCCTTTCGGTACGCGGCGAGGACTTCCCCCCACGAGCCGTTCGCTTCGAGGTGGGCCTGTAGCTCGCGGGCGTATCCCTGCGTCAACTCCTCGGCTTCGGTCACCTTCTCGTCGAGAGAGGGGCCGCTTGACCCGCCGAGACCGAGCGAGGAGAGCAGGGAGCCGAACACGCCGCCGCTGCTGGACTGCTCCTGCTGTCCGCCGGCGGTCATCGGCGACTGCTCGCTCACCCGTTCGACCTCCGGCATGATGTCGGCCAGTTTCTCCGTGTCGGCGTACAGCTGCGGGTCGCCGTCGTCGTTGATGTCGAACTCCGTGGCGGTCATCACCAGTCCCCACTCCTGTCGGGTAAAACTGCTCGCCTCGACCCGGTCAGCGAACTCCGTGTCGACGGTCATCCGCGCGCCGACGATGCGGTCCTGCCAGTCGCTCATGTCTCGTCGTCCGTGTTCACACGGTATCAGCGTTTCCTCGCCACCCGAGCTAAAAAGGTCGTCAGCGACGCGTCAGGCGTTCGGCGTCACGTCGATTTCGGCGTGCATCCCCTCGTGGAGCGCGGCGTGGACGTGACAGATCTCCTCGCCGAGTTCCACGAGTTCGGCGACTTCGTCGTCGTCCAGATCGGCCTCGACGTGGAGACGGAAGGTGACGGACTCGTCGACGAGATCGTCGTCGTCGTCCAGATCCGCCTCGGCTTCCGTCTCGATGTGTCCCAACTCGATCCCGTGTTCGCGCTCCGCGCCGGCGCGGAACGCGAACGTGTAACAGGACGCGTAGTCGGCGAGGAGCACCTCGTTCGGCGAGGGGCCTTCCTCCTTCGTCGCGTCGATGGAGAGTTCGTAGTTGCCGACGCGACTGGTCGCGTGGAAGCCGCTCTCGTTGACCGTATTGGATTCGAGGTCTGCCATCGCAGTCGGTGGGTGGGCGGCTGGATTTAAAAAGATACGCTGACGCGGCTACAGCGAGAACGTCTCGTCGCCGCCGAGCGCGACCACCTCCGCGTCACTCCCGGTCGCCCGAACCTCGCTGGCGAACTCGTCGGTGTCGATCTCGATGGGCGGGAAGGTGTCGTAGTGCATCGGGATCGCGTAGTCGACGCCGAGCCAGTCGACGGCGATGGCCGCCTGCGTCGGTCCCATCGTGAAGTGGTCGCCGGCGGGCACTGCCGCCACGTCCGGTTCGAGATACGACCCGATGACGTCACGCATCTCCGACATCAGCGAGGTGTCGCCGGCGTGGTAGAAGGCGTCGCTCGCGGCGTCCGTCTCTTGGGTCGGCTCCGCCGTGGAGACGACGAATCCGGCCGGCGGGCCGGCGCTGTGCTCGTACTCCGTCATCAGGCCGTTCGTGTGGTCGGCCCGGACCATGGTGACGAAGGCGTCGCCACACTCGACGGTGCCGCCCATGTTCATCCCCATCCCGCCGACGGCGTCCTCGAAGCCGAACTCCGCCCGCGCGTAGCCGGTGAGTTCGGGGACGGCGACGAGCGTCGCGTCGGAAAAGTGGGCCGCGTGCGCGACGTGGTCCTCGTGGCCGTGCGTGAGGAGGACGTAGTCGGGCGTCGCCACGTCTTCGGGGTCCATCTCGGTTTTCGGATTGCCGAAGAACGGGTCGATCAGCAGGCTCGTGTCGTCGACCTCGACGCCGAACGTCGAGTGGCCGTACCAGGTGATATCCATACGTGTACGCCTACTCGCGGCGTGCGTATAACCGTTCAGGGACCGGACGGGGCGGTCCACACATCCGGACGGTGGCCCGCAGCGGAGAATCATCGTGTAGTTTACACCTCTGCCCTCCGAATGGACGCTCGTGACAGCGACGTTCGAACTGTACGAGGACGCCGAAGGGATGTACCGCTGGCGGCTCCGCCATCAGAACGGGAACATCATCGCCGACTCGGGCGAGGGCTACGCCTCGAAACAGAAGGCCCGACAGGGGATTCACTCCGTGCAGGAGAACGCCCCCGACGCGAGTATCGAGGAACAGTAGCCACTTGGCGTCGGGACCACTCCCGCCGACATGGACGTTTCCGTGTTCGGCCGCGAGGCGGCCGACTTCGAGGCCGCGCTCGACGTTCGCGAACGGGTCTTCGTCGACGAGCAGGACGTGCCGTACGACCGCGAGGTGGACGGTCGGGACCCGGACGCGACCCACTTCCTCGTGCGCGACGGGGGCGACCCAATCGCGACGGCCCGCGTCCGCCCGTACGACGGGAGCGACGGGCGCGCGTTGAAGATAGAGCGAGTCGCCGTCGTCGCCGACCGACGCGGCGAGGGGTACGGTGACGCGGTGATGGACGCCGTCGAATCGTACGCGACTGAGGAGGGGTACGACCGCCTCGTGTTGGACGCGCAGGTGCCGGTCGTCGGGTTCTACGAGCGGCGCGGCTACGCGGTGCAGGACGACGAGCCGTTCGACGACGCCGGCATCCCGCACCGCCGGATGGCGAAGCCGGCGTAGCCAAAGCGGTATCAGTCGCCGTCGCCTCGTTTCGGGCATGGAGACGACCGTGGGAACGTTCCGCGTCTACCGCGTGCTCGACGCGGTGCTCCACCTGAACCTCTTCGAGGTGGCGTCGGAACGGCTCTACACGGTGTACCAGACCGGCTACGACGACTCGCTCCAGTCGACGCTCGACGAGGTGACGACCGGCGACCTCGTGGAGGCCACCGTCGAAGGCGACCCCGAGAGCCCGGACGAGCCGTGGCGCGTGACCGCGGTCGACCGCGACGCCGACCGGAGCGTGACGGTCGATTTCGCGGCCGACGTCGACTATCCGAACGTGGCCCGCGAGACGTGGTCGCAGGCGCTCGCAGAGGCCGGCGACGACCCGGTGCGCCCGATCGGTCGCGCGCTCGGTACGCAGACGGGCGACACCGCGGCCGGCGAGGTGTGGGTGCAGCCCCGCGACGCGATGCCCGACAGCTCGCTCGCGCTCACCGTCCTCGCGGGGCGACTCCCACTGGAGCCGTGGCTGACCGGTCTCCCGTACGCCGACGCGCCGACGGCGGAACTGCTCGTCGTCGACTCCGACGGTCCGGAGGCGGAGTCACACGCCGAGCCGTACGGCGTCTTTCTCTTCTTCACCGAGGCCGGCCGTGAGTTGGCCGACCGCTACCGCGAGCGCTGGGACCTCCCCCGCGGTGCGGACTCGCGGCCAGCGTTCGACCCGTACTGACCGGTCGCGTCACTTCAGCCCGAGATCGTTGCTCATGGAGTTGCCGGGCCGGGGGACACCCTTCGCCGTGTACGTCTCGCCGGTGACGAACGAGGCCGCCGGCGACCCGAGGAACACCGCGAGGTCGGCTATCTCCTCCGGGTAGCCGATGCGGCGGTACGTCTCCCCGCGCTCGGGGATGTCGGACTCGTCGATGCCGAGCGTCTCCGCAACGCCGGGCGTCTGGACGAGTCCCGGCGCGATGCAGTTGACCCGGACACCGTCGTCGGCCCACTCGGTCGCCAGCGTCTCCGACAGTCGGATGATCCCCGCCTTCGCCGCGCCGTAGTGGCTCTCCCCGGGAGCGGCATGCTGGCCGTTGACCGACGCCATGTTGATGATGACGCCGCCGTCGCCGTCTTCTGACTTCCGTAGATACTCGCCGGCGACCTGCGAGCAGCGGTAGGTGCCGCCGAGATTCAGGTCCGTGACGGCCTCCCAGCCGCCCTCGGAGATATCCTCGAAGTTCGCGACGAACTCGCCGCCGGCGTTGTTGACGACGATGTCGAGACCACCCAACTCGTCGGCGGCGGCCGCGAAGAACGCCGTTACGTCCTCGCGTTCGCGCACGTCACACTCGGTCGCGAACGCGCGGCCCGGCACGTCGGCCTCGTTGATGTCGTCGGCGACGGGCCCGACCCGGTCCATCGACCGCGAGCAGATCGCCGCGTCCGCGCCCGCGGCGGCGAACGTCTCCGCGATGGCCTGTCCGATACCCTGCGATGCGCCCGTGACGAGGACGTTCGCGCCCTCGACGCCGAACTCCGGAGCTTGCACACCAGAGTCCGCCCCGCGCGGGGACTTCGCTCTGTCGCTCCCGGTCAGGGTTGGAACGTCCGATGTCTAACGCAGTAGTGTTCAGCTAAGAGCACCTATAGAGACGAGGAGGGTGACGAGGTGTAGAAAGCCCCCGGGCGCTGCGGTCGCGCGCCTCGCTGCGCTCCGCAGCCTCTCTTCGGTCGGCTTCCGGTGCTTGCGTCGTCGGGCTTCCCGCAGCGCCCGGCCCCTTTCAGTCCCACCCACCACGGGTTCACGGCCGAGCGACGATCCGCTTGTTTGGACACCACCGTCGACGCCGTATAAACCCTTATGAATCCCCACGTCGACCCGCCACTGTGCGACGCATCCGCTTTCACGACGGCGACGACGTTCGCCTCGGTGAGTTGGTCGACGACGAGATTCACGCGTTCCCGAACGACGGCAGTCGCATCGTCGGTGAGGAGACGTTCGACCCGAGCGCCGTCGACGTGCTCCCGCCCTGCGAGCCGTCGAAAATCGTCTGCGTCGGTCTCAACTACGCCGACCACGCGGCCGAGCGCAACTCCGAGATTCCCGACCGGCCGCTGCTGTTCCTGAAGCCGCCGAACACCGTCGCGGCCCACGGCGACGACCTCACTCTGCCGACCGGTAAGGAGCGTATCGACCACGAGGCCGAACTCGGCGTCGTCATCGGCGAGCGCGCCTCCGAGGTCGATGCTGACGACGCCATGGACCACGTCGCGGGGTTCACCTGCGTCAACGACGTGTCGAACCGCGACGACCAGGACGTGGAGCAGAACTGGGTCCGCGGGAAGGCGTTCGACGACAGCGCGCCCATCGGGCCGGTGCTGGCGACGCCCGACGAGGTGCCCGCGGACGCCAGCGTCACCTGTCGCGTCAACGGCGAGACGACGCAGAACTCGACGCGCGACCAGTTCATCTTCGACGTGGGCGAACTCGTCGCGGAGATAACGACGTACGTCACCTTGGAGTCCGGCGACGTGATCTCGACCGGGACGCCGGCTGGCGTCGGCCCGCTGTCGGACGGCGACGAGGTGGAAATCGAGGTCGAAGGCGTCGGCACGCTCCGTAACACCGTCACCATCCCGTAATTCAGCGGCGGGACCGTCCCGTCGTCCGGCTACGTCAGTCGACAAAATGACTTTGCCGGCGGCGGTCGCATCGACCGTCGTGAACGCCCGCACGAGCGACCTGTTCGCGTACGCCCTCCTCGCCGGCTCCGCGGCGCTCGGGCTGTTGGTGTGGCCGGCGCTCCCCGAGACCGTGGCGATACACTTCGGACTCGGCGGCGACCCGGACACCTTCGTCTCGAAGCCGGTCGGAGTCGTGCTTACCCCGGCTATCGGCGTCCTCGCCGTGCTCGCCGTGCGATACGCCCCCGAGCGGCTCGGTGGGCACACCGGCTCGCCGGCATCCGAGAACACGACAGTCCTGTTCGTCGCCGCGGTCATCGCCTACGTGCAGGCGTTCGTCTACGTCTGGAATCTCGGCTACCAGCTCGACCCGAAGGTCGTTAGCGTCCCCGTCCTGACCGCGGCGGGGTTGCTCGTCGTGTACGCGTACCGACGGGACGCGGTGGCGACCTGACCGGAGCGGGGGGATGTATTCGTGTTCGACTGTGCTGCCGGGTAGTGTTCAATTAAGAGTGGATCCGGAGAGTGGAAGGACAACGATGTGTAGAAAGCCACCGGCCCCTTTCAGTCCCACCCAGCACGGGTTCTCGGCCGGGCGACGCCCCGCGTATCTGAACACCGCCGCCGTCCGAGTGACAACTCCTAATGGCCGGCTTCACCTACCAAGGGTATGCGACTGACGCGACGCGACGCGCTGGCGGCACTCTCGGGGGCAGGAATCACTCTCGGGGGTGGCGTCGCGGCGCTGTCGCGCGAATCTGTCGACGCGAGCGAGGCCGGTCCATCGCTCGACGACACGCTGGCGACGCTGACGGCCGCCGCGGAGGTCGTGTATCCGAGCGACGTGGAGGGCATCGAGGCGTTCGTCGAGGCGTATTCGCTCGGTCGAATCGAGGGGCGTGACGAGTATCTCGCGGGCGTCCACGACGCGACCGTGGCGCTCGACGAAACGGCGCTCTCGTGGGAGGACGCACGGTTCGCCGCCCTCGCGGCCGACCGCCGTGATACGGTGCTCCGGCAGTTGGGCGTCCCCACCGCCGACGAGGATCCCGACGGCACGCGCGCCGAGCGGGTCCGCTACTACGTCGTGAACGAACTGCTGTACGCGCTGTACGCCTCGCCGACGGGCGGCGAACTGGTCGGCATCGAGAACCCGCAGGGCCACCCCGGCGGGGTAGCGAGCTACCAGCGAGGACCGCGATGACGGACGTGTGCGTCGTCGGGGCCGGGCCGGCAGGTGCGCTGGTCGCCGACAGGCTCGCCGCCGCCGGCCGCGACGTGACGATACTGGAGGCGGGCCCGCGCTTCGACGAGACGCCCGACACCGAGCGGATGGAGCGGTCGATTCGCCCCGGCCACGCGCCAACCGAGGTGTGGGAGATGGGCGGCCCACGGGACGCGTACTCGGCGTCCGGCCCGGACTTCTACCCGCTGAACGTCGCCCGCGTGAAGGGCGTCGGCGGCACGACGAACCACTGGCAGGGGATGGTGTACCGTCTGCACGAGGCCGACCTGTCGGGCGAGAACAACCCCCCGTCGTGGCCCCTTTCCTACGACGACCTGCGCCCCTACTATCTTGAGGCCGAGCGCGCCTTCGGCGTCGCCGGAGCCTCGGACGACCCGTACGCGCCGCCCCGCGAGGAGCCGCATCCACTGCCCGCGTTCCCGCCCTCCTACTCGGATTCGCTGTTCGCGGAGGCCTGTGAATCGGTTGGTGTGACGACCCACGCCGCGCCGAACGCCCGCAACTCCGAACCGTACGACGACCGCGCCGCCTGCGTCGGCTACGGCACCTGCAAGCCCGTGTGTGCCTCCGGCGCGAAGTACAGCGCCGACCACACCGTCCGGCAGGCCGAGGCGAAGGGCGTCGACCTCGTCACGCAGGCTCCTGTCCAGCGCCTCGAAACCGACGCCGCCGGCGAGCGCGTGACGCGTGCCGTCTACGTTCGCGACGGCGCGCAACGGACCATCGAAGCAGAGCAGTTCGTCCTCGCGGCCGGCGGCGTCGAGATCCCCCGGCTCCTCCTGCTGTCCGCCAGCGACGCGCACCCGGACGGCCTCGCCAACAGCTCCGGTCTCGTCGGTCGCTACTTCCACGACCACCTGTTCGCGGGGATGGGCGGCACGCTCGACGAGCCCACACGACAGAACCACGTCGGCTTCATCACGACCGAGAGCCACCAGTTCTACGACGACCCCGGCGCGGGTACCGGCGAGATCCCCGCCCGCGACGGCGACCTCGCGCCGTTCAAACTGGAGTTCCTCAACTACGCCGGTCCCTCGCCGGTGGCGATGGCGCTGCGCGAGGACGCGTGGGGCGACGAACTCCGCGACCGACTCGCGGACGCCTACGGCACCCACGTCGCGATGGGCGGTCTCGTCGGCCAGCCGCCGCTCGCGCGCAACCGAATCACGCTCGACGAGTCGCGCACGGACGACCACGGCAACCCCGTTCCCGACGTGGTGTGGGAGATCGACGAGAAGACCCGGCGGACAATCGAGCGCGCGAACGAGATCCAGCGCGCGATACTGGAAGCCCTCGGGGTCGACATCGAGTGGACGGCCGGGCCGGAGGACACGGGGCCGGCGTACCACCACATGGGAACGACGCGGATGAGCCGCGCCCCGGAGGCGGGCGTCGTCCGGCCCGACTGCCGGACCCACGACGTGGGGAATCTCTGGGTCGCCTCGTCGTCGGTGTTCCCGAACGGTGGCGCGCTCAATCCGACGCTCACCATCGGCGCGCTGGCGTTGCTGTGTGCGGATAGCGTGGACGCGAGCTTGTGAGAACATGACACGGGTGAGGCAGGCTTTTTATGATGGGCCGGGAATCGGGAGTCGAGTCCGATGACCAGTCCCGTTTACTGACCGACGCTCGCCCGCGCGTCGGTCACGTCCGCACCGTTTTCGACCGACGGGACTACGATCATGTCAGGAGCAGTCATCGGCAAGCGGGTAGAACAGGGCGACGCGAACACGGCGGAGATAACGGGGCTCGCGAGAGCGGCCGGCTACGAGGTCGGTGCGGCGGTGACGGCGACGGCTCCACGCGACGCGACGTTCAACCTGCCGTCAGGGACCGTCGCCGGCCTCGCCGACGCCGCCGAGAGCCACGACGCGACGGTCGCCGTCGTCGATAACGAACTCACCCCCGGACAGGCGCACAACCTCTCGGAGCGACTTCCGGCGGATGTGGCGGTCTACGACCGACGACGCCTCGTGTTGGAGGTGTTCGAACGGGGTGCCGGGACCGAAGCCGCCCGGTTGCAGGTGAAGCTCGCCCGCCTGCGCTACGAGCTTCCCCGCCTGCGAGCCGACGTCAGGCGTGACGAAGCGACCGAGGTCACGAGACACGACGAGGAAGGAAAGCCGATTGAGGATCACAAGCGGCGCATCGACGAGACGCGCCGGAAGCTGCGACGCGTCGAGGACCCGACGCCGAAGCGGATGGAGCGGCGACGCACGGCGGGGTTCGACACGGTCGCGCTCGCCGGCTACACGAACGCGGGGAAGACGACGCTGTTGCGCCGGCTCGCGGACGACCTCTCGCTCGACGCCGACGGCCACCCGGACGAAAGCGGCGAGCCGAACGTGGCAAACCGACTCTTCGAGACGCTCGGAACGACGACGAGACGGGCGAGCATCGCCGGCAGGCGAGTGCTCCTCACCGACACCGTCGGCTTCGTCTCCGACCTTCCCCACGAGTTCGTCGCCTCCTTCGAGTCGACGGTAGCGAGTGCCCGCCACGCCGACGTGGTCCTGCTGGTCGTCGATGCGACCGACGACACGGCCGAAATCGAGCGCAAGGTCGCGGTCGCGCGCGAGCAACTCGCGGACGCGGAGGGGACGGTCGTCCCCGTGCTGAACAAGGCCGATATGACGACAGGGGCGGAACTCGCCGCCGCAGGCGAGCCCTTCGAATCGGAGCCAGTCGAGGCAAGCGCGACGGAGGGTGCCCTCGCCGCGTTGCGCGAGCGGCTCGTCGCCGAACTCCCGACCGAAGAAGCGACGCTATCTGTGCCGAACTCCGACGCCGCGATGCAGTTCGTCTCCTGGTGTTACGATCACGCTGAGGTGCGGGACGTGGACTGCGGGAAGGCGGTCGAGGTTCGACTCAGAGGAAAGCCGTCGGTCGTCGCGGAGGCGGAGCGGCGTGCTGAGCGGCATGACACCTCGCCGGGCTGAGCGTCGTCACAGCCGCTTGCACATGACCGTCGCCGTCTCCGGACACAGCTCGTCGAACTGGGCTGTCTCACGGACGGGCGCGGGGACGGACTCGCGAGCCACCCGCTGGAAGCCGTGCGCGGTAAAAAAGTCCGCCGCGGTCGTCGTGAGCAGATACAGTGACTCGATTCCGCCCTCGCGGGCGCGATCCGCCAGTGCCTCGACGAGCGCGCCGCCGTATCCCCGGCCCCGTTCCGATGGCGCGACGACCACCGAGCGGAGCAGCCCGTTCGACCCGAGCGGCTCGATGCCGCCTGTCCCCACCGGTGCGTCGCCGACGACCGCGACCCGGAAGCAGTCCGTCTTCGAGCGCACATCGCTGGTCGGGAGACCAGCGTCAGCGAGCAGTGACTCGACGTACGCGATCCGGTCCACAGCAGGGTAGAGCCGGAGGGAATCACTCATATCAGGGACGTTCGTTCGACGCTTGATACGGTTGACGGCACTCTGTCAGAACGGCAGACTCGGCGCGGCGAGCAACCCGGCGTCGATGAGCAGGAGGACGGCCAGCACCGCGGCACCTCGGAAGAACGGCCGCGCGTTCCGCGCCGGCTCGCGGAGCTTGCCGGCGTCCAGTCCGTCGCGGAGCTTCGAGCCGGCCACCTCGACCAGTCCGGTCATGGCGACCCACATGACGAGCATGCCGAGGACGAGATGGCCCCGGCCGGTGCCCGTGAGCGTCTCGACGGTGTAGAGTGTGCCGGCCTGATGGCCACCCGTGAGCAGGAGGACGACCGCCGACGCGCGCGTGAGCGTCGAGAGACCACCGGTCACCCGCGAGAACGCCTCGTTGCCGATGTCTCCCGCGACGGCGGCGGGGTTGACGAACAGCGCGACGTAGAGCACACCACCCGTCAGCGCCGCGGCGAACAGAGTGTGGAGCACGTACGAGATCGTCAATCCGATCCCCATCTGGACGGGGACGAAGATAGGGTCCATACCCGCGAGTCGCCCGCCTGTCTCGTGAATCTACCGCTCTGGGGAGAGCGAGGCGAACGCACGCCGCGCGGCCCACGGCGTGTAAGCAGCCTTAAGACTGGCCCGCCGCTTCTCACGAACATGCAACCACGGGATCTGTCCGCGCACGTCCCCTACGAGGCCGGGCGCGGCATCGAGGAGACCGCCCGCGAGTTGGGCGTCGCTCCCGAGGAGCTGACCAAGCTCTCCTCGAACGAGAGCGCGTGGGGACCGTCGCCGAAGGCCGTGGTCGCCATCCGCGAGGCGGCCACGTCGGTCCACGCCTATCCGAAGGCGTCCCACACCGACCTGACCGCGAAGCTCGCAGACCAGTTCGACGTGGCCGACGACCAGGTGTGGCTGGCCAACGGCGGCGACGGTGCCCTCGATTATCTCGCGCGCGCGTTACTGGCTCCCGGCGAGGCGGTGCTCGTCTCCGACCCCGGCTTCGCCTACTACGCGATGTCCGCCCGGTTCCACCACGGGCGGGTGCGAAGCTATCCACTCTCCAAGTCGGACGGCTTCACACAGCGCGCGGACAACGTCCTCGAACACTACGACGGGGAGCGGGTCGTCTACGTCACGTCGCCGCACAACCCGACCGGCACCGAGATGCCGCTGTCCGAGGTGGCGGCGCTGGCCGACGGCACCGACGAGGAGACGCTCGTCGTCGTCGACGAGGCGTACGCCGAGTTCTCCGAGTCGCCGTCAGCGGTCGAGCTGGTCCGCGAGCGCGACGACGTGGCCGTCCTCCGAACCTTTTCGAAGGTGTACGGGCTCGCCGGCTGTCGGCTCGGCTACGCCCTCGTCCCCGAGGACTGGGCCGACGCCTACGCCCGGGTGAACACGCCCTTCGCCGCCTCGGAACTCGCCTGTCGAGCCGGCATCGCCGCGCTCGACGACGAAGAGCACGTCCGGAAGACGGTCGAGGGCTCCCGCGAGGCGTGCGAGTACATGTACGACAACCTCGACTGTCGCACCTTCGAGTCGCACGGCAACTTCGTGCTCGCGGAGGTGGGCGACGGCACGCGCGTCTTCGAGGCGGCCAAACGGGAGGGGGTCATCGTCCGCGACACCACCTCCTTCGGCCTGCCCGAGTGCGTCCGGATCACCTGCGGCACCCCGGCGATGACCGAACGCGCCGTCGACGTGCTCAACGAGGTCGTATGAGGGTCGCCGTCACCGGCACCCCCGGCACGGGCAAGACGACCGCGGTCGAGCGGGCCGACACCGACCTCGATGTCGTCCACCTCAACGACGTCATCGAGCGCGAGGGGTTCGACGCCGGTACCGACGACGAGCGCGGCTCCGTCGTCGCGGACGTGGACGCGCTCGACGCGTGGCTCGACGGCCGCGACGACGTGCTCGTCGAGTCACATCTCGCCCACCACTTCCCGGTCGACCGCGTGGTCGTGCTGCGCTGTCACCCGGAGACGCTGGAGCAACGACTGACCGAACGGGGCGAGTCACGGGCCAAGGCACAGGAGAACGCGGAGGCGGAGGCGCTCGACGTGGTGCTCTCCGAGGCGGTGGCCGAACACGACGAGTCGATGTACGAGATCGACACGACCGACCGCGACCCCGACGCGGTGGCTCGCGACATCGAGGCAGTCGTCGCCGGCGAGCGCGAACCGAGCGTCGGCACCGTCGACTTCATCGACTACCTATGACGCTCGACCAGTACCGCGAGGCGGCCGACCGCGCGCTTCGCCCGGCCGTCAGCGCCGCCGTCGCGGTCGGACTGACGCCGAACGGTATCTCCGTCGCCGCCCTCGGGACGGCCGTCGCCGCCGGCGTCGCCTACTGGTTCGCGGATTCCGGCTCGCTGCTGTATCTCGCGGGAGCGCTTCTCGTGTTCCTCAACGGCGTCCTCGACGTGCTCGACGGGATGGTCGCGCGTCGCACGGGCACCGACTCCGCCGCCGGCGACCTGCTGGACCACGTGCTCGACCGCTACGCTGATATCGTCATCGTCGTCGGACTCGCGGGCGGCACCGGCCGGTTCGCGCTCGGTCTCGCGGCCGTGACGGGCGTGCTGATGACCTCGTATCTCGGCACGCAGGCGCAGGCCGTCGGCCTGAACCGGGTGTACGGCGGGCTGGTCGGCCGCGCCGACCGACTCGCCATCGTCGGCATCGTGACCGGCGTGGCCGCGTTCGCCACGCCGTCGGTCGCGAATCTCTCGCTCGTCGGCCTCCTGCTCGTCGTCTTCGCCGTCGTCGGACACCTGACCGCGATCCAGCGGTTCTACCACTCGACAGTCGCGCTGAACGAGGCGTAATCGGTCGGCGACGCGCCCGCTCACAGACGACGGTTTTTACCCGCGGACGACGAAGGCGAGCACAATGAGTGGGTCATCGCGGTGGTCGGCGTGAGTTCGATCAAGGACTCCGTCCACGACCACATCACCGTCGAGGGGGTCGCCGAGGCGCTGCTCGACACGCCGGCGGTCCAGCGGCTCCGTCGCATCTCACAGCTCGGCACCGCGGAGCTCGTGTATCCGAGCGCGAACCACACCCGATTCGAACACTCGCTCGGGGTGTATCACCTCGCGAGCGAGGCGCTCTCCCACCTCGGCATCGAGGGGCGACAGGCCGAACGGGTCCGTGCGGCCGCGCTGCTGCACGACATCGGCCACACGCCCTTCTCACACAACACCGAGCAGGTGTTGGAGCGACACACCGGGAAGTCACACGACGACGTGCACGACCTCGTCCGCGGCGGCGAGGTGGAGCGTGTCCTCGTGGCCCACGACCTCGACCCGGATCAGGTCGCGGACCTCATCGCCGGCGAGGGGGAACTCGGGCAACTCGTCTCCGGCGAACTCGACGTGGACCGGATGGATTATCTGGTGCGTGACGCCCACCACACGGGCGTTCCGTACGGCACTATCGACCACGGGCGACTGATCCGCGAACTGCGGTTCGTCGGCGGGAATCTGGTGCTCGCGGAGGGGAACGTCCAGACCGCCGAGTCGCTGCTCCTCGCCCGCGCACTCATGAATCCGACCGTCTACTCACACCACGTCGCGCGCATCTCGAAGGCGATGCTCCGGCGCGCGACCGACGCGCTGGTCGGCGCGGCCGTGTCGCCCGCGGAGTTCCGCCGCTGGGACGACCACGACCTGCTCGTCGCGCTCCGAAACGACGATACGACGGCCGAGTACGCCCGCCGACTCGACGACCGCGACCTGTTCAAGCGCGCTGTGTGGGCCGAACACACTGACGTCCCCGAATCGCTCATCGAGGCCGACCACGAGACGATCCGCGAGCACGAACGCGCCATCGCCGACCGGGCCGGCGTGGCGGAGAGCGAGGTCATCCTGGACGTGCCGCCCGAACCGTCGATGAAGGAGTCGAGCACGCGCGTCGTCGTCAACGGCGAGGTGCGGCGGCTCGCCTCGCAGTCGACGCTCGTGGACGCGCTCCGGACGGCCCAACACGAGCAGTGGCGACTCGGCGTCTACGCCCCCGACGGCGACGCGGACGCCGTCGGTACCGCCGCCGAGGACGAACTCGGCCTCGACTTGGACGCGCTCGTCGTCGACGTGCGGAAAGGCATCCACCAGACGCTCGACGAGTACGGGGCCTGACCGTGCATCGGGAACTCGACGGGCTGGTGTTGCACGGCCCGGAGTTCGAACCGGTCGAAGGGCGCGTCGTCGTCGAGGACGGCGAGATAACGGCCGTGGAGGAGACGGCCACCGACAGCGACGACTGGATCCTCCCCGCGTTCGTCAACGCCCACACCCACATCGGCGACTCGATTGCCAAGGAGGCGGGTCGCGGACTCTCGCTCGACGAGTTGGTCGCCCCACCGGACGGATTGAAACACCGGCTGCTGCGGGAGACGCCCCGCTCGGAGATGGTCGCGGCGATGCGCGAGTCCATCGCGTACATGCGCGAGAGCGGGACGGCGTCGTTCGTCGAGTTCCGCGAGGGCGGCGTCGAAGGGGTCGAGCGCCTGCACGACGCGGCCGCCGACAGCCCGGTCGAGCCGGTCGTCCTCGGTCGGGAGACGGTCGCCGCGATGGAAGCGGGCGACGGCTTCGGAGCAAGCGGGGCCCGCGACGGCAACTTCAGGACCGAACGGACCGCGACGCGAGCGGCCGGGAAACTGTTCGGCGTCCACGCGGGCGAGCGTGACGCGGCCGACGTGGACGGTGCGCTCGACCTCGACCCGGACTTCCTCGTCCACATGGTCCACACCCACGACTACCACCTCGAACGGGTCGCAGACGGCGATATTCCCATCGTCTGCTGTCCGCGGTCGAATCTCGTCACGGACGTCGGCCTACCGGCGTTCGACCGACTTGCGGAGACGACGACGCTGGCCCTCGGCACCGACAACGTGATGTTGAACTCCCCGAGCATGTTCCGCGAGATGGCGGTCACGGCGAAACACGCCGACCTCGACGCGCCGGAAATACTCCGGATGGCGACGCGCAACGGCGCGGCCATCGCCGGCCGCGAGTACGGCCTCATCGAGGAAGGCCGACCGGCGAAACTTCAGGTGCTCGACGGCGGGAGTCACAACCTCGTCGGCGCGCGCGACCCGGTCCGGGCAGTCGTCCGACGCGGCGAGGTCGCGGACGTGCGCGAGGTCGTTCTGTGAGGCCGGTCGACGGGCAACCGTTAAGCCGGGCCGCGTGCCTCACGTTCACATGTACGACCGGATACTCGTCCCGACGGACGGGTCGCCGGGGATGGAACGGGTGGTTTCACACGCGGCCGAACTGGCCGGCATACACGACGCGACGCTGGAGTTCGTCTACGTCGTCAACTCCGCATCCGTCGCCAACCTCCCGATGGAGTCCTCGTGGGAGGGGGTCGCCGAGATGCTCCGCGACGAGGGCGAGAACGCGCTGATCACGGCCGTCGAAGCAGCCGACGCCGAGCGCTCCGAACTCGACCTCGAACGGACGATACTCGAAGGCAGTCCCGCGAGCGAGGTGGTCCGCTACGCCTCCCGGGAGGCCGTCGACCTCGTCTGCATGGGCACCCACGGCCGCGGCGGAATCAACCGACTGTTACTCGGGAGCGTCGCGGAACGGGTCGTCCGCGCGAGCGAGGTGCCGGTCCTCACCGTGCGGGTCGGCGATTGAACGGCCTCAGCGCGGCCTGAGATGCTCGCAGTCGCCGGCGCTCACCCGGACCGTTTCCTCGCCGCTGTCGACGAGGAGTGCACCGGGAAACTCGATGTCGGTCGCGGTGCCCTCCACGGTGCCGCGCGGCGTCTCGACGCGCACCTCGCGGCCGAGCGTGAGCGCGCGGGCGCGCCACGCTGACAGCACGGCGTCGAGATCGGCCGTCAGCTCGACGAACCGGTCGATGACTTGCGCGAGGAAGCCGCGCCGCGTCACCGGCGCGGCCTCGGCGGCGAGACTCGTCGCCCCGGCCGGGAGTGTCGCGGCGTCGACGTTCGCGTTCACCCCGATGCCGACGACGACCCACGAGACGCGGTCGGCCTCGCCCTCCATCTCCGTCAGGATGCCAGCGAGTTTCGCCCCGTCGGTGGGTGGGTCACGGTCACCGGTGGTCGGGCCGTCGGTCGCCTCGTCCGTCGGCTCCGAGACGAGCACGTCGTTGGGCCACTTGATACCTGCATCGACGCCGACCGCTCGCGCGGCGTCTGCGACGGCCACCGCAGCGGCGAGCGTGTACGCGGGCGTCGCCGACGGCGGCACGTCCGGGCGGACGACCAGCGAGGCGTAGACGCCGCCTGGGGGCGAGGACCACTCGCGGTCCAGACGGCCTCGGCCGCCGGTCTGTCGCCCGGCGACGACGGCGAGCCGGTCGGCACCCTCGGTGGCGCGGTCACGCGCCGTCGCGTTCGTCGACGCCAGTTCGTCGTGGAACGACACGTCGAACCCCGCGTCGAGTTCGTACTCGACTGCGGCCTCGCCGTACTCCGGGACGGACGCGAGCTCGTAGCCGTCGGCGGTGTCGGCGATGCCGAAGCCCCCGTCGCGGAGCGCCTCGACGTGATTCCACACGGCCGCCCGCGAGATGTCCAGCTCCTCGGCCAGCGCGGGTCCGGCGGTCGGTCCCGTCTCCAGCGCCGCGAGGACGCGACGACGCGTCTCCTGCATACCCCCGCTGGGACGCGGCGGCCCTTCAGCGTTCGCTCACTGCGCCGGCCGAACGAAGACGCCGCCGAAGACGGCCATCACGAGGCCGGCCGGGATGCCGGCCGCGACGCCTACCCGCGGGTAGCCGATGGCGACACCCAGCAGCGCGGCGACGAGAAACGCGGCTGTGAAGAAGGTTCCCGCCCTGACCGCCCCCGAATCGAGAAACGACACAGGCGAGTTACCGAGCGGCAACGACAAAGCGTCGGCGGTTCCGGAGGCGTCGCTATCGCGGGTGAGCGCGGGAGAAAACTGACCGATCAGGCGTCGCCGGTCTTCGACTGCCACTCGTAGTCGCGGCGCTTCGCCGACTTGCCGAATCCGCACGAAGAGCAGACCTTCTTCCGCGAGTGGTAGGACTTCTCGCCGCAGCGTCGACACTTGACGTGCGTCGTCTTGTTCTTCTTACCCTGCGTGGGGGTTCCGGCTCCGGTCATGGTTGGATCGAAACGACGTTATCGCCGCGGATAATCGTTGTGTTCTCCCCCTCCAGTACGAGGTTCATGTGCTGGTCGTAGCCGTCGAGCGTCCCCGTGACGGTGTTGCCGCCCTTCAGCGTCACCGTCACGTCCTCACCGAGGGTCGCTTCGAGCACGTCCAGCGGTCGGTCGGCCATACATACGTTCCACGGAGGCCCGATATTAAATACACCGAGACGGAGCCGGCGTTTCGCCGATCAGATGTCGACGGCGAACGGCGCGAACCCCTCCGCCCGGGCGGCGAAGGTGCCCATCAGCTCCCCGACCGCGTCGAGATCAGCGGTGTCGATCACCTCGACCGGCGTGTGCATGTAGCGGTTCGGGATGGAGACGTTCAGCGCGGCGACGCCCGACCGCGCGGTGTAGAAACTCTCCGCGTCGGTGCCGGTGTCGCTTCCCGCCGCCGAGAGTTGGACAGCCACGTCCGCTTCGTCGGCGACGCGCCGAACGGCGTCGACGACCACGGGGTGATTCGCCGCCCCCCGGCCGACCACCGGTCCCTCGCCCAGTTCGATGCCGGAGCCCTCGTCGGGCGACCTCGGCGTGTCCGTCGCGTGGGTCACGTCCGCTGCGAGAACCACGTCCGGGTCGAGGTCGTAGCCGACCATCTCCGCGCCGTTGCGACCGATCTCTTCCTGTACGGTCGAGACGGCGAACACCGTGGTGTCGGCGTCGCGCTCGACAGCACGGCGGAACCCCTCGGCGGCCGTCCAGACGCCCGTTCGGTTGTCCATCCCGCGGGCCGCGACGAGCGACCCGTCGAGGTCGGTGACCGACGTGTCGAAAGTGATCGGGTCACCGATTTCGACCCGCTCCGTCGCCGCCTCGGCGTCCTCAGCGCCGATGTCGACGTGCATCTCGTCGATGTCGCTCGCCCCGTCGTCACCGTCGCGGCCGCGCAGGTGGATCGCCGTCTGTCCGACGACCCCCGAGACGGGACCGTCGCGGCCGTGAACGGTGACGTACTGGCCTCGGGTGACCGTCTTGTCCGCGCCGCCGACCCGCGTGAGCTTCAGGAAGCCGTCCTCGGTCACGTCGCGAACCATCAGCCCGATCTCGTCGCCGTGGCCCGCCAGCACGACCGAGATGTCCACGTCTGGGTCGCCCTCATGGACCGCGACCGCGTTGCCGTACGCGTCGGTTCGGACCTCGTCCGCGTGCGGTTCGACGTAGTCGACGAACACCCGCTGGCCGGCGGCTTCGAAGCCGCTCGGGGTGGCCGTCGCGAGCAGATTATCGAGGAAGTCGCGTCGCGTCTCGTCCATACGCTTGTCTCGATCCGTCGCCGCATGAAGTCCCCGGTTGGCGGCGAACGGACGCCACACGCGGGAGCGTGACGGGCGTGCCCCCGCCCGTCGCCCCGAACGGATAAGAGAGGCCCGGGCGAGAACCCACCTATGGTCGACGTGACGCTCCTCGAACTCGACGTGGACGACGTACAGCTCTTGACCGGTGGCTCAAGTGACGACGCGGATTCGGACGCGGACGCCGACGAGCGCCCGGCGAGCGACGAGACGGGCCCCTCGCGGGTCGCCGCCGCAGTCGGACTGCTGTTCCTCGTGCTCCTCGCGGCGCTCGTCAAGCGACGGATCGGCGACGAGGCGTAATTGCTCCTCGACGCCCACCGCACGCTCCGGGTTACAACTCGGCGACGACGCCGCGGAGATACTCGATTTCGTCCTCGTTGACGCCGTGGCCCATCCCCTCGTAGATGCGTTCCTCCACGTCCGCGCCGAGCGAGTCGAAGACGTCCCGGGTCGCGTGAACGCGCTCTTCGGGGATGTGCGGGTCGACGTCAGAACAGCCGAGGAAGACGGGCGTCCCGTCGAGGCCACCGTCGTACTCGCCGAGCGTTTCGCCGATGAGGCCGCCCGACAGCACCCCGACGCCACCGTAGCGCGCGGGGTGGGTCGCCGCGTACTCGCTGGTGAGACAGGCCCCCTGTGAGAAGCCCACGAGGAGGATGTTCTCGCGCGGGATACCAGCCTCGACGAACCCCTCGACCAGTCGGTCGATGGCTGCCAATCCGTCCGTGCGGCCGGGTTCGTTCCGCTCGACGGGCGCGAGGAAGGAGCTCGGATACCACGTGTTGTTCGTCGCCTGCGGCGCGGCGTAGGCGATATCGTCGCGTTGCGCCGCCAACTCTCGGTGCATGGCGAGGATGGACCGTGCCGTCGCGCCGCGGCCGTGCGTCATCACGACGGCGGCGTTCGCGTCCTCGGGTGCCGCCCCGGCGCGAGCGGGGTCGTCCTCGTGGGTCATCGTGCCACCTCCGGCGCACCGAGTTCGGGCAGCGCCGCCTCGATACGCTCGCGGTCGTCTGCGAGCCACGGCGGCAGTTGCAGGCTGTCGCCGAGTTCGTTCGCGTCCTCGTCGGCCGTGAAGCCCGGTCCGTCGGTCGCGAACTCGAACAGTACGCCGCCCTGCTCGCGGAAGTAAATCGAGCGGAAATACTGTCGATCCTTCTGGGGCGTCACGCGGTAGCCGCGCTCGGAGAGCGCCTCGCGCCACGCGGTCTGCGCCTCGTCGTCGAGAACCCGGAACGCGACGTGGTGGACCGTGCCGATGCCGGAGCGCCCCCGCTTGTCGACCGCGTGGAGGTCGACGACCGTCGCCGCGTCGCCGTCGGCCTCGAACCGAGTGTACGCCCCGGAACTCGCGGTTTCCTCGTAGCCCATGACTTCGAGGAGATCGGCCGTGGCCGCCGTCTCGGTTAGCGCGAGCGTCACGCCGTGGAAGCCACGAACGGCGAACTCCGCGGGCACGTCGCTGTCGTCCCACGGTTCGATGCTCGTGTCCCGGTCCGTCGCGACCAGTTCGTAGCGGAGGCCGTCGGGATCGCGGAAGGGCAGCACACGCTCGGTCCGTGCCGTCGCGTCGAACCGCTCGGTCGGATCGTCGTAGTCCACGCCGTGGGCGTCGAACCGCTCCGTCCAGTAGTCGAGGCTATCCGCCGGCACCTGAAACGCGGTCGTCTCGATCTGTCCTGCGCCGACCTTACCGGGGCGGCCGCTCTCGAACGGGAAGAACGTCAGCGCCGTGCCGGGATCGCCCGTCTCGTTGCCGTAGTAGAGGTGATACGTCGTCACGTCGTCGAAGTTGACCGTCCGCTTGACCAGTCGCAGGCCGAGCACGTCGGTGAAGAAGCGAACGTTCCGAATCGGATCGCTCGCCGTGCTGGTGACGTGATGCAGCCCCTGTATCGGTGCTTTCGTCATGTTACCTAGTGAGGCACCGAAACTACTTATGGGCTCCCGGACCTACGTGATAGCAGGTAACAGCGATGTCATCGGAACGCTACAGCGAGGACGCGTGCGTCGTCATCGATTCGCTCGAACAGATCGGCTCGCAGTGGCGACTCATCGTCCTCCACGACCTACAGGAGGGCGAGAAGCGATTCAACGAGCTGAAACGCTCCACGGACGCCTCCTCGCGCACGCTCTCGCGCGTGCTCGACGACCTCGGCGACATGGGCTTCGTCGACCGCCGGCTGGAGGAGGAGTCGCCCGTCGCCACCTACTACTCGCTCACCGAGAAGGGCCGCTCGCTCGAACCGGTGTTCGACGCCATCGACGAGTGGGCCGAGACGTGGCTCGATCCCGAAGAGGAGACGCTCGTCGCGGACTAGCGGCGCGCGAGGTTCGTCTCGACGGTCGCCCGCTGTACGAACGGTCCCGTCCCGAGTCGGTTCCGTAACTCCCATTCGAATGCGTCGATGTCGTCGACCACTTCCGGTGTGCAGAACGACAGCGACAGCACGTAGCCGACGACCTCGACAGTGGACCACTCCCGCACGATATCGTAGCGACGCGTCTCGACCGCCGAGAAAGGCGAGGCGCGAAGCACGTCCGCCCACGTCTCCTCGTACGCCATCGGGCCAGTCCGTTCGGGCAGGTCGTTGACGAACGACCCCACCACCTCGTAGGCGGCGTCCTGCCAGTCGGCTGTGCCGCGAGTGAGCCACTCGTCGTCGCCGAACAGTACCACACCCCCACCGGACTCCGTCATCCCGTACAGTCGTGTTAACGTGTGCTCCCGGTCCATCCAGTGGAACGCCCGTCCGATAGTCGTTAATCGAAGTGATCCCAGATTCCGTTGCCCGATGTCCGCGTCGGACCCTTCGACGAACGTGACGTTCGCCACCTCCGTATCGGCGGCTCGCTCGCGGGCATGGTCGAGCATCGCCGGGTTCGGGTCCATCCCGACCACGTCACCAGCGTGAGGACCGAAGGCCACCGCGAGGCGACCGGTCCCACAACCGAGGTCCAGCACCCGGCCAGTGCCGTCGAGCCCGAACAGCTCGACGACATCCTGCACTGCAGCCTCGGGGTACGCTGGCCGGTAGTCGGCGTAGTACGGCTCGGTGCCCGCGAAGCGGTCGGCCACGGGCGAACAGACGGGCGTGCCGGTCGAAACGTTTCCGCTTTCCTTTTCTCTCGTTCGTCACAGCCCGAGTATCTCCCGCGCTTCGTCGGGCGTCGCGACCGGCCGCTCCAGCGTCTCCGCGAGCGTCGCGGCGCGCTCGACCAACTGCGCGTTGCTCTCGGCCTTCTCCCCACGCCGGAGGTAGACGTTGTCCTCCAAGCCGACGCGGACGTGCCCGCCGAAGACGATACCCATCGCCGCGAACGGGAGCTGATGCGGGCCGAAGCCGAGCGTGTTGAACAGCGTCTCGTCGGGCAGGTCGTGAATCGACGCGAGGAAGTTCCCGGGCGTCGGCCGCGTCAGCGTCCCGCCGCCGAAGATGAGCGTCCCGTAGTAGGGCGGCTCCAACACGTCCTGCTCGACGAGTCGGCGCGCCTCCGTGATGTGCCCGGAGTTGAACAGCTCCATCTCGGGTTTGATGCCGCGTTCGCGCATCTCCGCGGCCAGCGAACCGACGAGCGCGCGGGTGTTCTCGCTCGTCAGGTGGTCGTAGCGGTTGAGCGGGCCCATGTCGAGACTCGCCATGTCCGGCGCGGGGTCGGTGCGCAGGGGTTCGTGCCGCAGGTCGTCGGGTGCGCCGGTGCCGCCCGTCGAGTGTTGGATCACCAGATCGGTCGCGTCGCGGACAGCGGTCGTCAGTTCCTGAAACCGCTCGCGGGAGAAGGCGCGTTCGCCGTTCGGCCGACGAGCGTGCAGGTGGACGACGCTCGCGCCGGCCGCCTCACAGGCCTGTGCCGCGGCGGCGATCTCCGCTGGCGTCTCCGGAACGTTCGGATTCGCCTCCTTCCCGTGCACGCCGCCGGTGAGCGCGGCCGTGATGATGACTGGGTCGCCGTCGAGATACCGCTCGTAGCTCATTCGCTCGCCTCCGAGGCGTGTGACTCGTATATCTCACAGTCCTCTGCGTGATGCAGGTCGTAGCGGTCGTTGCAGATGTCCGCACGCATCGGCTCGACGAACGTCTCGGTGGCCGTACAGTAGGCGCGAGCCGTCTCGAACGAGTGGTCCCCACCGTCACGGCGGTACTCCAGCAGTGGACATGTCATGCGTCCTCTCCGTTCTATGTCGGTAAAGTCGTTCGTGGCGCATGGGTCACGGTTGCGTCGTTCTGATGACACCACTTCGGTGACTCGATAGATGCCGTATCGGATTATGTCTGACCGCTCGGGACTGGTCACACGGTGAGAGGCGACTCACTTCGTTCGTCGGAAAAGCGGGCCGAGAGGGATTTGAACCGGAGCGAGACGGTTCCGCTCGTTCCAACGGTCACTCGCGGACTGCGACTCGCAGGGTTCAATCCTATCGGAGTCCTCGCTGGTCGCTCATGTTCACTCGCGACACAGCTACGGGCCGAGAGGGATTTGAACCCTCGACCGACTGGTTAAGAGCCAGTCGCTCTGCCTGGCTGAGCTATCGGCCCATAAACCTCGGTAGCGCTGTACGTCGCATATACCTTGCGTTTCGGTGAGCGCGTCGGTTCCTTCCCCCAGTTCTGGGCCGTTACGGCGCGAGGTGCGTAGTTTAAGTGAGAGGCCGACACAACTGAGGGTAACATGAGCACCGGTATCTCGATGGCCTCGATGTCTACCTACGCGATTCTCGGCTGTGGGAGCGTCGGCCACGCCGTCGCAGAGGCGCTCGTCGGGGAGGGGAAAGACGTGCTCATCCTCGATCACGACGAAGGACGGGTCGAAGCGCTCCGCGATCAGGACCTCGACGCCCGGATAGCGGACATCTCCGAACCGGACGTGGTGGACGTGGTCGCAGACCGGGACGTGCTGCTCGTCCTCTCCTCGGACGTGGAGGCGAACAAGGACGCCGTCAGACGGCTCCGCGAGCAGGGCGACGACCACTTCATCATCGTCCGCGCGTCCGACCCGGTCACCGCCGACGAGTTAGACGAGATGGGCGTCGACGTGGTGATCAATCCGTCGGCCGTCATCGCCGACTCCGCGCTGCGCGCACTGGAGACGGGCGAACTGGAGCATAAGGCCGAACAACTCGCGACCGTCATCGACGAAACCGACGGTCGGATGGCGATCCTCGCCCATCGGTCACCGGACCCGGACTCCATCGCGAGTGCGGTCGCGCTCAAGGCCATCGCCGAGTCGCGGGGCGTCGAGGCCGACATTCTCTACGACGGAGAGATCGGCCATCAGGAGAACCGCGCGTTCGTCAACCTGTTCGGCATCGACCTGACGCCGCTCTCTGAGGTCACCCTCGACACGTACGACACGGTCGCGCTCGTCGACCACGCGAAGGCGTCCGAACCGGCAGTCGAGGAGGGCGTCGACGTGTTCATCGACCACTTCGAGCCGGAGATCGACTACGAGGCGCGGTTCGTCGACGTGCGGCCGAACGTCTCCTCCACATCGACCATCCTCACGAAGTACGTGCAGGAGTTCGACCTGAGTCTTTCGGAGGACGTGGCGACGGCGCTCCTCTACGGCATCCGCGCGGAGACGCTGGACTTCAAACGCGACACGACGCCGGCCGACCTGACCGCGGCGGCGTATCTGTACCCCTTCGCCGACCACGACACGCTCGAACAGGTGGAGTCGCCGTCGATGAGTCCGGAGACGCTGGACGTGCTCGCGGACGCGATTCGCAACCGCGACGTGAAGGGTTCACATCTCGTCTCGAACGCCGGCTTCATCCGCAACCGCGAGGCGCTCTCGGAGGCGGCACAACACCTCCTCAATCTCGAAGGCATCACGACGACGGCCGTGTTCGCCATCGCGGACGACACGATCTATCTGGCCGCCCGCTCGAAGGATATCCGGATGAACATCGGCTCCGTGCTCGGAGACGCGTTCGGCGACATCGGCGAGGTCGTCGGTCACTCGACGGACGCGACCGTCGAGATACCGCTCGGCATCTTCACCGGCATCGAGGCGAGCGAGGACAACCGCGAAACGCTGCTTTCCCTCGTCAAGGACGCCGTGAAGTCGAAACTGTTCACCGCCATGGGCGTCGAGTCCGGCGGTGACAACGGCTCCTGATGCGTGTTCGTCTCTACGGGCACCCGTTCGACATCGACGAGTCGTATCTCTCCGCCGACCCCGGGCGCGTCCGCCGGCAGATAGCGGAGTACGCGGCGGACGACCGCCAGCAGTTCGACCTCGGCGTGACGTTCCCGGATGACTTCCGCGGGAAGGTGATGCGCGCGATGGCCCGCGTCCCGTACGGCGAGACGCGAACGTACGGCGAACTCGCGGCCGAAATCGAGTCGAGTGCGGTCGCGGTCGGCGGGGCGTGCGGGCGCAACCCCGTGCCGGTCGTCGTGCCGTGTCACCGGATCGTGGCCGCGGGCTCGCTGGGCGGCTACTCGGCGGCGGGCGGCGTCGAGGCGAAGCGGGCGCTGCTGAACGCGGAAGCAGGACAGACAGGACTGTGTGCGTGGCAGGATTAGGCGGCGGCTTCCTCGCTCTCCTCGCCGTCTTTCATCCGCTCGACCACGTCGCTGACGAGGATGATGTCGCCGACGGAGCGCACCCACCGGTAGGGGATGATGACGCCGCGTGCGCCGGCGGCGCGACCGTTGAACAGTTCGTCGTTGAGCGAGGCGAGTGCGAGGCCGGTGACGGTCTCGCCGCCAAGATCGAGACGGAGATCCTCCACCTGTCCGACGAAGACGCCGTTGTTCGAGTACACCTCGCGGCCGACGAGCGAGGTGATCTCCTGCGGGAGGTCGTCGTTCATACGCGCCCCGAGTGGGGCCGTTTCCTTAACACTGCCGCCGCGTCCGACGCGCGTCAGCCGTCAGCGCCGTCCAGCGCCCGTCCGAACGCCGCGAGCGCCGCCTCCATCTCGGCGGGCGACCGCCCGAGCGACACGCGCACCGCGTCCGGCACCCCGAAGAACCGGCCGGGGACGACCAGCCCCCCCTCGCAGTCGGCGACGGCCGCGAGGTCGTCCCCGTCGAATCGCGCGTGACGAACGAGTCCGTACGGACAGCCGGCGGGTACGTGACCTGACAGCGACGGCCGCTCGTCCAGAAACGCCGCGAGCAGGTCGCCGTTGCGCGCGGCGAGCGTCCGCGACTGCTCGGCGAGCGCGTCGGCGTTCGCCAGCGCGCGGCGGGCGAGCGCACGGGACGGCCTCGCGACGGACCCGAGATGTTGTTGTACGCGTCTCGCTCGCTCGACGAACGACTCGTCGGCGACGAGCCAGCCGACGCGCAGTTCGCCCAGTCCGTGGAACTTCGTGAGGGAGCCGACTGTCACCGCGCTGTCGAGCCCCGCGGCGGTGACGCCGCCGAAGCCGCGGCCGCCGTCGCCGGCGTACGGGCCGTACACCTCGTCGACCAGCAGGCGAGCGCCGTGGTCGGTCGCGCGGTCGGCGACCGCAGCCAGCGTCTCGCGATCCGTCCGCGCGCCGGAGGGATTGTGTCGGTTCGTCACGGCGACGAGTGCTGTCTCCGAGCAGAGCGCAGAGTCGACGCGGTTTGGATCGAGTGCGTAGCCGTCGCTCCGGGGGCGGTCGAACCGGTCGACTGTCGCGCCGAGACCCGCCGGGGTGGCGTGGTGTGGCTCGTAGCCCGGCGATTCGACGAGCACGCGCTCGCCGTCCGCGAGCGCCGTGGCGACGGCGACGAAGACGGCACCCGTCGCGCCGGCCGTCACGAGCACCGCCTCTGGCGACACGTCGTACCGGTCGGCGAGCCGCGCTTCGAGCGACCGACCGTCTGCGGCGGGGAGGTCCCTGAGCGGGTCCGGAACGACCGCGTCGTCCGGGCCCTCGGGGCGCAGGTCGCTGGACGCCAAGTCGTGTGTCGCGGCCTCGGGACGGCCGGCGATCCACGAGAGATACTCGAGTTCCGGGAGCACGGTCGGGGTCCGGCGGCTCCCGACTTGAGCGTTCCGGGGTCGCGACGGGCAGGTCGGATGCGTCGCTGATGGGCGACGTATCACGGAAGGCGTCGAACCCAGTGGTTCGGACCCGACGGCGCGTCGCCGTCCGAGCGGATGGGGGTGGTGTGCACACCCCCGTGGTGACACTACGGAGCCGAGAGGCTCCATCCTACACTCGGTGTGCTCTCACAAGAATCCAAGCCATCGTTCATGCTCCACACGGGGTATCGGGCCGCGCGGCTACCGCTCCTTTGTGCTCACAGACAGGAGCGAGGTGTCCGAACGCGCGGCCGTGGGCTACTCGCCGGACCCTGCCGCGCCCGTCGAGTCGAGACGGCGTTCGTACTTCGCCAGCGATTCGTCCAGCGCCGCGCTGGCGTCGACATCGAGGTCCGAACACAGCGCCAGCAGCGCGAACAGCGCGTCGCCCAGCTCGTCTCGGGACACGTCGAACGCCGCTGGGTCGGCACCGTAGCCGGTCGCCGCGTTCGCGTCCGCCGCTAATTCGCCGACCTCTGCCGCGAGGTCGAGCAGTCGGTACGCGGGCGGACAGTCGAGGCCGTTTTCGGCGACGAACTCCGCGACGCGCTCCTGTTCGTCCATGTTTCTCGGCTCCGGTGGCAACGTGAGGAAGATTTCGGTTCGCGGGCTTATGTGTCGGCCTCGCGCTTCTCGAACATCCCGTCAGCCGTCCACTCGATGACCGGATCGCCGTCGACAAAGGCGGTAAGTTCGCTCGTGACGGTGCCGATGGGGCCGTCACCGGCCTCGGTGTCGACGACCTTCAGCCGACAGGTGAGAGTGTCGCCGGGCCGAACCGGAGCGATCCACTTCAGTTCCCGCACGCCGCGGGCGCCGGCGCTGGCCGACTCCGAGAGGTGATTGTCGACGAGCATCCGCATACACATCGACGCCGTGTGCCAGCCAGACGCGATGAGGCCGCCGAACTGTGAGGCCTCCGCGGCCGCCTCGTCCACGTGGAACGGCTGTGGGTCGTACTGCTCGGCGAACGCCAGTATCTCCTCGCGCGTGACCTCGTACTCGCCGAACTCCCAACTCTCGCCGACCGCCATGTCCTCGAAGTAGCGCATAGAACCCTCGTAGACGGACGCTCACCTAAGCGTTGCTGAACTGACGGCCGGGTATCGCCGTCGCTAAGCCGGAGGCGACCGAACTGCTGGCATGGATCCGCTCGCGCCCTTCGAGCCCCGAGCCGTCGAGGCTGTTGCCGCCAGCCACGAGTGCACCACGGACGAGTTGCGCGGGGCGCTTCGCCGCCTCCACGAGCACGCGGCGGCCACCCCCGGCATCGACGAACTCATCATGGAGTGGCGGCGGTTCCTCCCGTACGACGTGCTGGTCGCGCGCACCGACGACGCGTACCTCCTCGCCGTCGCCGACAGCATCTGGACGGAGTTCGGGAGCCAGATCGGACTGACGGACGCCGAACTCGCGGCGCTGCGGACGCTCCACGAGCGCCAGACCGAGCGCACACTGGGTGCCCGCGACGACGAGGACTCGCCGCCCACCTTCGACGAGCGAGCGCCGCTGGTGCTCGCGCGCTGAGCCCACGCTGGTCCAACGAGGGATACCGACCGCGCTTCGCCGAGTCACGGAGCCGATACCGCCCGAAAGCGTCGGGTTCGAAACCGCTCGCCGCCGACGCTGGCCTCTCCACTCTACGACGAATATTAACGCACTGGAAAAGAATATTTTCTATAGTGAAAGTGTGGTTTTCTCGGAGGAAAACCGTTAAGTTGCGTGCGCGTGTAGATATGGTGAGATGAGTACGCAACGAGAGCACGTTCGACAGGCGGCCGACGAGATAGAAGAGAGCGAGGCACTGCGCATCGACGAGGCGAAGGCTGAACAGCTGATCGACGCGCTCAACACCGATCTGGCGGCGACGTACGTCGCCTACCACCAGATCCGGAAGCACCACTGGAACGTGGAGGGCGCGGAGTTCAACGACATCCACGTCTACCTCGGTGAGGTCGCCGAAGACCTCGAAGCAGGTGCCGACGAGTTCGCGGAGCGCGCGCAGGCACTCGGCGGTGCGCCGCTGTCGGGCGGTGCCACCTACGAGGCGCACGCCCCCGTCGAACCCGAGGGCGACGACGTGTACGACATCCGCACGTCGCTGGCCAACGACATGGAGATGTTCGGCGACATTATCGAGACGCTGCGCGACCACATCGCGCTCGCCGAGGAGCTGGGCGACTACACCACGAGCGAAATCATCCGGCGCAACCTCGAAACCGTCGAGGAACACGCCCACCACTTCGAGCACTACCTCGAAGACGACACGCTCGTCGAGGGCGCAGTGGAGTAACAGCGGAACCAGTTCTTACGTTTTTCTCGCCGACGGCGACCGCGTAGCCGCGTCAGTCGTCACACCTGACGGTGTGGTCGGTCGCGATCCACGCCTCGGGGTTGCCCGGCTCGGTGAACACGGTCCGATCCGGCGACGTACAGTGTGCGGTGAGAGCGATGTCGTCGTCCGAGGACTGCGGGTTCTCCCGTCCCCCATTATGCATCTCCATGCACCGGTTTAGGTGTACCTAACGACTAAAGGATTTCGGACGGCCTAAATCTACAGCGGGAGCCAGTCGGAGTCGGCGTCGACGTCGCGGAGATGCCAGCGCTGCTGAGCGCCGTCGGGACCGGTGCACACCTCGACGACGGCGTCGAACAGCGGTTCGAGCGTCCGAACCGTCTGGCTGTCGTATCCGACCGGGAGGTGGTAGTGTCCCATGCCGTCGGCAGCGCGAACTTCGTTCGTCACGGCGTGCAGGAACCGGAACACCTCACGCTCGGCGTGCTCTTCGAGCAGCGGTCGCATCGAGTCGAGACAGAGACGGAACTGCGCGGATTCGAGTCCGCCGACCTCCTCGTCGGTCGCGCGAATGGAGTCGACGACGGCCGCGCCGAGTTCCGGGAGACCGCTGACGCCGTCGGTCGGCAGTTCCGGGCCGTCGGCCGTCCCCGTTGTCGCCGCGGCGCTCCGCGTCGGACTCTCGTAGCGGATGAGGTCGGCGTCGTCGCCGCGCACGTCCGCGGAGACGCAGTTGCTGCGCTCCGTCGAGACGAACGTCCGGCGACGGTCGCCGATCTCGTCCCCGAGGAACCGGTCGCAGGCCTCGGCGTGGGCCACGTCGCTCGACCCGCCGACGACGAGCAGATTACTACCCTCTCGTTTGAGCCGGGCGAGCGCGCTCGTGAACGCAACCCTTTCGTCTGACGGGTCCGGCTCTGAGGCCATTCTTTCTGACACAATGACTGCAATTATCATAAACGTTCCCCCTATCGCCGGTATCGCGACCATTCGGCTATCGGGCGAGGACTTTACCGCGGCGACGCCCAACCCAGAGTGTGAGCGACCGCAGACCGCGTGACGCCGATGAGCTCGCGTCGCTCGTCGCGAGACTCGCGGCGACGCTCGAAGAGCTGGACGAGCAGCTCGGGTCGAGCCGGGTGAACGGGGTCCTCCGATTCACCGAGCGGTACGCCATCCCGACCGCGATTGCCGCGCTCGAAGCGAACGTCCGCGCGCTGGAAGCGGCCGCCGGCGCTATTCGCGTCGTGCAGGGGCGGGAGTCCCTCCGCGACGACTCGCTGGACCGGAACGCGGCCCGTTCGACGCTGGATCGAGCGCTGACGGAGATAGACGACGCCGTCCAAGGGAGACCGACCGATCCCGACGCGCGCCGGCTGTTAGCCGAGGCGCGCGACCTCCGCGACGAGATCCGAGCGCGGGTCGACGAGCCGGTAGACGCTCAGTCGCGCGAGCGCAGTGACCGCGACCGCGAGCAACGCGCGTCCGACGCCGACCGCGGCACGACCATCCCGGTCACGGACGAGAGCGAGGAGCCGACGGTCGACGTGGACGCCGAACTGGACACGATTCGCGAGGAAGTCGAACGCGAAGGCGGCGACGAGTAGCTACTCGACCGGCTCGAAGCGGTAGCCGTCCCACTCCTGACTGTCCGGTTCGCGGATACCCGCGCCGGGTTCGCGCACCTCGTCGACGTACACCGGCCGGACGGTGTCGCCGACCTCGATGTCGTCGGTGGTGGCCTGCCCGAGCGCGCGCACCTCGTGGTCGTCGAACGCGACGATAGCCATCGTGTTCGGTTCGCGCACGCCCGGGGGCGTCGCGTACGACGTGGTCCACGTCACGACCGTCGCGGTGTCGTCGGTGAGGTCGACGCTCTCGGACTGCGGTTCGCCACACTCCGGACAGCGCGGATGGGGCGGATACGACAGGTGGCCGTTGGGACACTCGCCGGCGTCCATGATCACCGCACCTCCATGATCGCAGTGGTGACGCAGTTGCCGAAGCCGCCGACGTTGCACGCCAGCCCCACGTCCGCGTCGACCTGTCGCTCGCCGGCGTCGCCGAGCAGCTGCCGGTAGATTTCGAACACCTGTGCGACGCCGGACGCGCCGAGCGGATGCCCCTTCGACTTGAGGCCGCCGGAGGTGTTGACGGGGAGCGCACCGTCGCGGGCGGTGACGCCGTCCATGGCGTCCTGCCACGCGGTCCCCGGGTCGGCGAAGCCGAGCCCCTCGTACTGGAGGAACTCGAGGATGGTGAACATGTCGTGGAGTTCGGCCACGTCCACGTCGTCGGGAGAGAGGCCCGCGCGGTCGAACGCCTCTCGCCCGGACTCGACGACGCCGCGCATCGTCGTCGGGTCGGTCCGCTCGTGGACGACGTGCGTGTCGGTCGCACCGGCGACGCCGGAGACGGTCACGAACGAGTCGGCGTGTTCACGCGCCACCTCGACCGGGCAGAACAGCAGCGCCGCCGAGCCGTCCGTGATCGGACAGAAGTCGTACAGCCGGAGCGGGTCGGCGACCAGCGGCGAGTTCAGCGCGGTCTCCGTGTCTATCTCCCTGCGGAACTGCGCGTGCGGGTTGTCGACCCCGTTGCGGTGGTTCTTCACCGCCACCTCGGCCAGCGACTCGCGGGGCGCGTCGTACTCGTTCAGATACGTCCGGGCGGTGAGACCGGCGAACGACGGGAGCGTCACGCCGTGTTTGTACTCGACGGGATGGGTGAGCGACGCGATGACGTCCGTCGCCTCGCCTGTCGTCCGGTGAGTCATCTTCTCGCCGCCGACGAGCAGCGTCATCTCGCTCGCGCCGGAGGCGACCGACTGCCACGCGGCGTAGACCCCCGCGCCCCCCGACGAGGAGGTCTGGTCGACCCGTTGCGTGTAGGCCGGCACCGCGCCCAAGTCGTGTGCGAGTGCGTTCGGCACGCCGGTCGTGCCCTCGAACTCGCCGCTGGCCATGTTCGAGACGTACAGATGCTCGACGTCGGCGGGCGCGACGCCCGCGTCGTCGAGACACGCGTCGCCCGCTTCCGCGAGCAGTTCGTTCACCCAGGCCTCGCGCTCGCCGAACCGGGTCATCGAGGCGCCGATGATCGCTACCTCGGTCATACGCCACCTGCTTCCCCCCGGAACCTAATCCTTCGGATGGGTGAAAACGAGGCCGGCAGCGACCAACAGACAGCCGACTAACCCGGCGAAGGCGACCGCGTAGCTCGCGATCCCGCCGACGGTCCCGACGGCGGTCGGCCCGAGCGCGCCGAGGCCGACGTAGACGCTCCGCATGCCACCGAGATCGCCGCCCATGCTGTCGGTCGGGAAGGCGTCCATCAGATACGCCTGCATCACCGGCGGATACGCCATCAGCCCGGCGGCGAAGACGACGACGCTCGCGGTGACGGTGATCGGCGAGCGTGCGAGCACGACGCCCGCGAGCGAGACTGCCGCGAGGATGAGGACAGCAGGCGCGAGTCGCGCGCGGGGCACTCGGTCGCCGAGTCCGCCGGCCAGCGGCTTCACGACCGCGCCGACCGCGAACAGCGCGGCGAAGCTCGCGGTCGCAACGCCGGGTGAAAACGTCTTGCCGCGGCGCAGAAACGTCGGCAACAGCCCCGTCGCGGACTGCCAGACGAACGCGTACAGCGCGTAGGCGAACAGGAGTCGGCGCAGTCCAGCCTGCCCGAGCAGTCGTCTCGCGGTCGCGACCACGCCGATGTCCACCCGTTCGAGCCGGTAGCCCTCCCGACTCCCGAAATGGAGCGACAGCGCCACCGCGGCGAGCACGACGACGACCGGCAGGAAGGCGGCGCGCCACGTCGCGACCGCAATCACGGCCGCGGCGAGGCCGGCAGCGACGACGCCGCCAACGTCACCGGACGCGGTGTGGAGGCCGAACGCCTGCCCCCGGCGCTCGACGAACAGGTCCGAGACGAGGCCACGGGCTGGCGTCGGATACAGGCCGGCACCGAGCCCGACGGTGACCGCGCCGCCGAGCAGTATCAGATACGTCGGCGCACTCGCCACCGCGAGAAAGCCGACACACACCGCCGCGAGCCCCGCGACGAGCAGCGTCGTCCGGGTGAGCTGATCCGAGAGCCGACCACTCGGATACTGGAGGAGGGCGTAGATCGCCCAGATGGTCGTGACGACGAACCCCTCCGAAGCGGGGGTGAGGTCGAACGTCGCGCTGATCTCGGGCAGCAGCGGCGAGACGACGAGCCGGCCGGCCTGAATGAACGCCCAGCCGACCGACACCGCCAGCAGCAATCGACCGCTGTACCCACCGACCAACCGTTCGCGGGTCACACTCGCCCGCGGACGGCGAGCCTCTTGAACGCGTCCGTTTGCCCGTGTTAGGCATGCCTAAACATCGACAGGCTTTAGGACAGCCTAAACATCGTAGAGCCAATGACAGCGACGGACACCTGCGTCATCGTTCCGACGATCAGAGAGTACGAGTGCGTCCGCGAGTACGTGGCGAACGCCCGCGAACACGGCCACGCCGACCGGCTCTTCTTCCTGCTCGTCACCGAGGACTTCTGCGAGGTCGAGGCGATGGAGCAAATGCTGGACGAACTGGACGTTGCCGGTGCGGTATTCGACGGGAGCGACCGCGAGGCGTGGTACGGCGAACAGGGAATGTCCGAGTACGGCCACGTCGTTCCCGCCGCCTCCCACGCGGAGACCTCCTTCGGCCTGCTGTACATGTGGGCCGGCGACTTCGAGTACGGCTTCTTCATCGACGACGACACGCTCCCCCACGGCACGGACTTCTTCGGGGGCCACTACGCGAACCTCGCGCGCGACGGCCAGACACGCGAGGTCGCCTCCGACGAGCAGTGGGTGAACGTCCTCTACCAGAACCACGACGAGCACGGCCTTTACCCGCGCGGCTACCCCTACGCCGCGGTGGACGAAACCGTCACGGAGTCGACGGCGACGCTCGATGCCGGCGACGTGGTCGCCTCACAGGGGCTGTGGACGAACGTTCCCGACCTCGATGCGGTGCGCATCCTGATGGACGGCGACCTCGAAGGACTCGCGCAGACCCGCACCACCGCCGACGACTACGGCGAGGACTTCGTCGTCGCGCCAGACAACTATCTCACGGTCTGCTCGATGAATCTCGCCTTCCGTCGGCGCGTCATCCCCGCCTTTTACCAGCTCCCGATGGACGACAACGAGTGGGACGTGGGCCGGTTCGACGACATCTGGTCGGGCGTGTTCCTGAAGCGCGCCGCCGACCTCGTGGGCGACCGCGTGCTCACCGGCACGCCGCTGTGTGAACACAACAAGGCCCCCCGGCCGACCTTCGACGACCTGAACAGCGAGGTGCCGGCGCTGGAACTGAACGAGCACGTCTGGGAGGTAGTGGACGACGTGACGCCCGAGAGGACGGGCGGCGCGCGGGCCGGCGGGACACCGGCGCTCGACGGCGCGGAGGCCTACCGCGCGGCGTTCGCGGCGATGGCCGACGCCTTCGCCGAGGGCGACTTCTCCGAGTGGGCGAACGGGGCGTTCCTCAACTTCGTCGGCGAGCACATGCGCGACTGGCTCGCGGCCCTCGACGCGCTGGACGTCGGCGCGCGGGCCACCCAGGAGGTGGCCGCCGATGACTGACGACCGCGAACCGACACGGTTTAAGGGTTTAGGGGACCCGAAAACGACCATGGACCGCTCGACACGACGGCGCTATCTCGTGGGGCTCGGAACGGCTCTCACGGCCGGGCTCGCCGGCTGTAACGACACCCCGGCAGGTGGCCCGGCGAACGGGACCGACGCGAGCGAGGCCGCCATGGAGTTCTCCACCGAGGAGTTCCGCGGCTCCGGTCCCCTCGCCGGCACCCGTCCGCCGCTGGAGGGTCCCAGCATCGAGGACCTGCCGGACCTCGACGGGGAGCTGACCATCTACATCGGCGGGGGCGAGGGTGGCCTCTACACGCAACTCCTCGACAAGCTCACGAGCATCTACCCCGAGTTCAGCACGCGGCCCCGCCGTGCCCCCTCGACCCAGCTCGCCAACACCATCGTCGACGAGCTGGAAGGCGGAAACAGCCCGGCCGACGTGTTCTGGGCTATCGACGCGGGCTCGCTCGGCCTGGTCGCGGACGCCGACGGCACGCTGGAGCTCCCCTCCGATACCGTCGACCCCGTCCCCGACGCCTTCCACCCCGACGACCAGTGGGTCGGCGTGGCCGGGCGGGCGCGCAGCGTCCCGTACAACACGAACACGTACGCCGAGTCGGACATCCCGGACGACGTGATGACCCTCCCGGAGACCGGGTCGTTCGACGGGAACATCGGCTGGGCACCGACATACAGCGCGTTCCAGGCGTTCGTGACTGCGATGCGCGTGCTCGAGGGCGAGAGCGCGACGCGGTCGTGGCTCGAAGGGATGCAGGAGTACGTCACGGGGTCGCACGTCTACCCCGACGAGTTCCTCGTCTCGAACGCGGTCGCCGACGGCTCCATCGGCGCGGGCTTCGCGAACCACTACTACGCGCTCCGCGTGAAGGCGGCCCGCCCGGACGCGCCAATCGACGTCGCGTTCACCAGCGGCGACGCCGGCACGCTCGTCAACACCGCCGGGGTGGGGACTATCCGGGGAACCGAGAAGCGCGAACTGGCCGAGACCCTCGTCGCCCACCTGCTGACGGTCGAGGCACAGGAGTTCTTCGCCACCCGGACGTTCGCGTACCCGATGATTCCCGGGGTGCCGCCGGTCGGCGGGCTCCCGGCTATCGACGAGTTGAGCCCGCCGTCGCTGGAGTTAGGGGAGCTCTCGGACGTCGGCCCCACCATCGAACTCATGCGTGACGTGGGGGTGCTCTGAGGCCGTGCGCCTCGCCTCGACCGACAGCCGGCGACGCGGCCCGCGCTGACCAGCCATGGCGACTGACGACCGAGCCGGACGGCTGACGCGACCCGACGAGGGGGTCGACCGCTCGAACGGGACGGTGCTGCTAGCCGGCGCTATCGCCGCCATCGTCGTCTCGCCGGTGGTCTGGCTCGTGTTGCAAGCCGTCGGCCAGGGGCCGGCCCGGATACTCGGTTTACTCGTCGGGGGGTCGACCCTGCGGATAACGGTGAACAGCGTCCTGCTGACAGGGCTGACGACGCTCGGCTCCGTCGCCATCGGCGTCCCGCTGGCCGTGTTGACCGTCCAGACGGACCTCCCGTTCCGCCGCTTCTGGACGGTCGTCTGTGCGCTCCCGCTCGTGGTGCCCAGCTACATCGGGGCGTTCGCGTTCGTCTCGGCGTTCGGCCCCCGGGGGCTGTTGACCGAGTTCGTCCCGACCGGGGCGACGGTGTACGGGCTGGGTGGGACCGTGCTGGTGTTGACGCTGTTCGTCTACCCGTACGTGTTTCTCACCACGCGCGCGGCGCTGCTCTCCTTCGATACGACGCTCCTCGAGGCGGCCCGTACGCTCGACCACTCCTACCTCGCGGCGTTCCGCCGCGTCGCCCTCCCGCGGATACTCCCCGGCGTGACCGCCGGCGCGCTGCTGGTCGCCCTCTACGCGCTCTCGGATTTCGGGACGCCAGCCATCATGCATTACGACGTGTTCACGCGGCTCATCTACGTCTACTACGCCACGCCCGGCTCGGAGGGTGCGGCGGTCGTCCTGTCGCTCCAGCTGCTCGTCATCACCGGGTTCGTGTTGGCGCTCGAGTCCCGCATCGGCGCGGCGAGCGAGGAGAAGGGCTACGCGTCGAGCGGGCGCAGCGACGCGGCCACCATCGAGCTGGGGTGGTGGAAGCTGCCAGCGACGCTGTTCCCCGCGAGCATCGCCGTGCTGTGTCTCGTCGTCCCGGTCGGCGTGCTGGCGCTGTGGATACTCCGCGGCGGCCCCGGCTACACCGCCGGCGGCTTCGCCTTCGAGTGGAGCTACGGCATCAACACCGTGGTCGTGTCGCTGGTCGCCGCGCTGGCGACGACGCTGGTCGCGATCCCCATCGCGCTCTCGTCGGCCCGGACGGAGACCGCCCTCTCCCGGCTGACGGAGCGGGCGACGTACTTCGGCTACGCCACGCCGGGCGTGGTGCTCGGGCTCGCCCTGGTCGTGTTCGGCTCGAACTACGCCCCCGCGCTCTACCAGACGCTCCCGCTGCTCGTGTTCGCGTACGTCGTGCGCTTCCTCCCGCAGGCGGTCGGGACCACCCGCTCGTCCGTGTTACAGGTCGACGAGACGCTCGTCGAGGCCGCACGGACGCTCGGGGTGAGCCAGCTCGCCGCGTTCCGGCGCGTGACGCTCCCGCTCATCGCGCCGGGCGTCATCGCCGGGGCCGCGCTCGTGTTCCTGACCTCGATGCGGGAGCTCCCCGCCACGCTGCTGTTACACCCGACCGGCTTCACGACGCTCGTCACCTACGTCTGGCGGGTGACCGACGCCGGCTACTACGGGGCCGCGGCCGTCCCGGCGCTGGCCCTCATCGGGGTGTCGGGGCTCTCGATGCTGGTCATCCTCAGCCAGGAGGGTGATGACGGTGGCTGACCGGGCGACCCTCCCCCGGGCGGATAGCCCCGCCGGGACCGGGCCGTGACGGGCGAGCCAGGGGAGGACGCGGTAGCGACCCGGACGGCGCGCCTCGGTGCGCTCGTCGTCGCGCTCGCGGGCGGTGTCGCGGTCCTCCTGCTGGCGACGCGGCTGTTCCCGGCCCACTCGCTGAACCACGACGAGGCGGTGTATCTCCAGCAGGCCGCGATGCTCCTCAAGGGGCAGCTGTTCCTGTATCCGCCGGTCCCGGAGGCGTTCCGGCCGTGGTTCTTCGTCGCCGACCCCGTCGGCCCGCGGCTGGGGTCCGGGTCGGCGGGGAGCCGGCTCTACCCCAAGTACGCGCCCGTCCCGGCGGCGATGTTCGCGGCCGGCGAACTGCTGGGCGGCTACCGGCTCGCGCTGGCAGCCACCGCCGGCGGCTCGCTCGGGCTGTGTTACGGCGTCGCGGCGGCGGCGTTCGACCGCGTCCGGGGGCTGCTCGCGGCCGTGCTGCTCCTGGCGAGCCCGCTGTTCCTCGTCGGCTCGGCGGTGTTCCTCCCGTACGCGCCGACGACGCTCTGGAACCTCGCGTTCGCGTTCTGTTATCTCCGCGCCGACCGGCTGGCCGGCGGGGAGCCGCGGCGGGCACGGCGATACGCGGCAGCCGCGGGTGGCGCGGCCGGCGTCGCGTTCTTTGCCCGGCCGTACACGGCGGTCCTGTTCGCCGCGCCGTTCATCTCTCACGCGCTGTGGACGCTCCGGAGCTCGGCAGGGGGGCTCGACCGCGCGGCCGTCCGCCGGCAACTGACTACCGCGGCGGTCGGGCTCGTCGGCGTGGCGGCGACGGGCGGATACAACTGGGTCGTCACCGGCGACCCGACGCTGTTCCCGTATCTCGCCTTCGCCCCGCAGGACGGGCTCGGCTTCGGCTACCACGAGCTGGTCGGCTACGGGACCGTGTACACGCCGGCACTGGCCCTGGAGACGACGGTCACCGCGCTCGTCGCGTACGCGACGGAGTGGGTGGTCGCCGGCCTCGCCGGGACCGCGCTCGCGCTCGTCGGGGCAGTCATCTACTTCGCGCGCGCGAGGGACGGCCTCGACCGGCTCCGAGCACCCCCGGTACTGCTCGCGGTCGTCGCGCTCGCGGTCGTCGCCGGGAACGCCTACTTCTGGGGGACGCTGAACGCCTTCGGCGAACTCGACGTGGCCGGCGACGGGCTCGCCGGCTACCTCGGGCCGTACTACCACTTCGACCTGCTCGTCCCGACCGTGGCGTTCGCCGCCCACGGCGCGGTGACGCTCGCCGAGTGGACGCGGGCGGCCGCCGAGCGACTCGCCGGGACCGACCGCTTCGGGGTCGTCGGCCGGCCCGAGCGGGTCACTGCGGTCGCGCTGCTGCTCGTGGCGGCCGCGGGCGGGAACGCGGCGGTGGCGACGGCCGCCGAGCCGCTCCGCGACAACCGCGCCGTGACGGAGGAGCTCACGGCGGCATACGAGCCCTTCGACGGCGGCGACTACACGGACGGCGGCCGGCTGTCGGCCGACCGGACGCTCGTGTTCCTCCCGACGCCGTACGGCGACTGGCTCAACCACCCGTTCCAGCGGCTCCGGAACGACCCCGGATACGACCGAGGCACGGTGTACGCGCTCCGCGAACGTCGGTTCGCGGTCGTCGACGCCTTTCCCGACCGCCGGTACTACCGGTACGTCTACCGCGGCGAGTGGGCCCCGTTCGCCGGCGAGTCCGTCACGCCCGCGGTCAAGCGCGTGCGCCACGTCAGGGGCGAACGGGTCCGGATGCACGCGACCCTCGGTGTCCCGGCCGGCGTCCAGCGCGTCTCCGTCCGACTCGCCTCGGAGGAGGGCGAGGCCTACTACGCGGGGACGCCGGCCGGGACGCTCGACGTGACACTGCGGGTCGCGGACGAGCGGGCACGGCTCGCCGGTGGCGTGCAAGCGGTCGGTGACGACACCGTCGCCGTCAACGAGACGGACGAGCTTCTGGTGACGGTGTTCCTCGATTACGGCTCCGGTACGGGCTTCAGCTACCGGCTGGAGCTGCCGACGAGACACGTCGACGGGGAGGTGCGCGCGCTCTCGCCGTATCGCGAAGCCTGCCGACTTCCGGCCCGGTGTGGCGGCGGGGCCGCGTACATCCCCGGTCAGCACCGGTCGGGGGTCTGGATGAACGTCACCCTCGCGGCGGGGGACCGGTGAGATGGCAACGCCTAAGTTTAGGTTCGCCTAACCCGGATAGCATGGAACTCGGTCGACGGGACGCGCTCGCCGCGCTCGCGCTCCGGACCGCGGACCACATCGAGGGACTGCTATGACCCGGCCAGCGACCGGCCGCGACCCTGCCCATCGGTTGCCGCGTTCCAGTAGGGTCATACGCCGTGAGCCCGAGGGACGGATACGGACAGATGCCACAGGGAGACGCGATGGCTGAGACGGACGGGACCGCGGAGCCGTCGACCCGTATCGGCACGCGGGACGGCACGCCCACCGCCGACGAGGAGACCGTCGTGTCGCTCGAGGGGGTCACGAAACGGTACGGCCCCACGACGGCGGTCGACGGCCTCTCGCTGTCGGTCCACCGCGGGGAGCTGCTCACGCTCGTCGGGCCGTCCGGCTGTGGCAAGACGACGACCCTCCGGCTGCTCGCCGGGCTCGAACGGCCGACCTCAGGGACCGTCCGCGTTGACGGCGAGGTCGTCGCCGGGGGGAACGCGTTCCACGACCCGGAGGAACGTGACGTGGGCATCGTCTTCCAGGACTTCGCCCTCTTCCCCCACCTCACCGTCGCGGAGAACGTCGCCTTCGGGCTCGGCGAGGAGACGGACCACGAACACCGGGTCGAGGAGCTCCTGTCGCTGGTCGGGCTGAGCGAGTACCACGACCGACAGCCGAGCCAGCTCTCCGGCGGGGAGAAACAGCGCGTCGCGCTCGCCCGCTCGCTGGCTCCCGAGCCGGCGGTCCTCCTGCTCGACGAGCCGTTCTCGAACCTCGACGTCGGGCTCCGGGTCGAGATGCGCGAGGAGGTCAGGCGCATCCTCGACGAGACGGGGGTTACGGCGGTCAACGTCACCCACGACCAGGAGGAGGCGATGTCCATCTCCGACCGGGTGGCCATCGTGCGCGAGGGGCGGCTCGAACAGGTCGACACGCCGGAGGGAGCTTTCCAGCGACCCCGGTCGCGGTTCGTCGCGTCCTTCCTCGGCCACGCGAGCTTCGTCTCGGGATACGTCTCGGGCGAGACGGTCGACACCGGCATCGGCCCGATCCCACGAGCCGCCATCGACGGCCTCGCGCGAGAGTACGACGGCACGGACGTCGACGTGATGGTCCGCCCCGACGACGTGACCGCGCGGCCGCCCGCGCCCGACGAGGTGCCGAACGGCGAGGTGGTCCACCGGCGCTTCCTCGGGCCGACCGTCTTCTACCGCGTCGAACTCGACAGCGGCGACGTGGTCGGCTGTAGCCACAACCACGCCGAGGAGGTGCCTCTCGACGAACCGGTGAAGGTCGAACTGTCGGCGGAACACGACCTCGCGTGGTTCCCGACGGGCGCAAAGCGCGTCGCCGACGGCGGGACGGACGACGCGAGATAGATGGATCCCCCCGCCCGCGACACGCTCCTCCTCGCGGCCGTCGCAGCCGGGGCGGGCCTGTTCGTCTTTCTGATCGCGACGGAGCTGTTTCCGTACGGCTCGGCCAACCACGGCGAGGGCGTGTATCTCACGCAGGCAGAACTGCTGCTCGACGGCCGGCTCTGGTTCGAGACGCCGCTGACGGACGCCTTCCGGTGGTGGTTCTTCGTCGAGAACGGCACGACGGCACGCGGCTCTACCCGAAGTACCAGCCGGTCGTCCCGGCGCTGTTCGCCGTCGGACTGGTGGTCGGCGTGCCTCGCCTCGTGTTGGCTGCCGCCGGCGCGGGCGTCGTCGGGCTGGTCGGCCTGCTCACGCGCGAGGCGTACGACGCGCAGACGGCCCTCGTCGCGAGCATCCTCGTCGTCGCCTCGCCGCTGTATCTGCTGTCGACGAGCGTCTCCCTCCCGTACGCACCGACGACGCTCCTCAATCTCGGCTTCGCGCGTCCGTACACGGCCGTCCTCTTCGCCCTCCCGTTCATCGGCCACGCGCTGTGGCTGCTGTGGACTGCCCGGGACGACCGGATCCGACGCCTCGCGCTCTGCGTGGCACTCGTGGCGACGCCGGCCGTCACCGTCGCCGAGGCGAACGCACTCGGGCCGCCCGTCAGGGAGAACGCCGCCCACACCGACCGCTACGCGAACGCATACGAGCCGTTCGCCGACGACGTGCCCGAGGGTGTCGTGTTCGTCCCGACGCCCTACGGCGAGTGGCTCGGCCATCCGTTCCAGTCGCTCCGCAACGACCCGGATCTCGACGGCGACACCGTCTTCGCGCCCGACAGAACCCCGAGCGAGAACTTCGCCGTCCTCGACGCGTATCCCGAGCGAGACCACTACCGGTTCACTCACCGGGGGACGTGGACGGCGGAGCCACGCGACCGCACCGTCGCCGACCTCCAGCCGATTGGCGTCCGGTCGGGCGAGGAGCACCGGGTGCGCTTCGAAACCGGTGTTGTCGGGCGACCGTCGACCGTTCGGATCGCCGACGGCGACGACGACGCCACCTACGCGGTGACGGCCGACCCGAACGAGACGTTCGCGGTGGAGTGGACGCTCACGCCGGGCCGCGCTGCCGTCACCGCTGACGGTCTCCGCCAGCGCGACGACGGCACGGTGACGTTCGACGGGAGCGCAGAGATCTCGCTCGCCGTGACGTACGTGCAGGCTGGCGGTGCGACCGTCACCTACCGGCAGGAGGTTTCGGTCGAGGAGCGCGGCGACCGCGTCCGACTCGTGTGGCCGCCCGTGGTGTCGGTGTGTCGGCTCACGACCGACTGTGGACACGAGGAGAGATACGTTTCCGATGGGGCGTTTCTCGACGGCGTTTCTGTCAACCAAAATTCTCGTTCTGCGCCACAAGACCCTTAATTCGGGCAATATTGGACTTTTCCAGTGGGTGGGAACGCAATGTACGTCCAGTTCGCGCTTTCGGTCGACTGTCGGGCGATCGAGACGGCGACCGCGCTCGATGCGACGGAGTTCATTCCGGGCGTGGCTGACAGTCCGGCACAGGCCGTCGTCCCCGACGGCGACGCGGCCGCAGACCACGACGAGGTGGAGCCGCTCGTGGCGCGAACCGACGGCGTCGTCTGCCGACTCGACGGCTGTCGCGACGACTGTCTCGCCTGTAACATGGACATCGTTCCCGTCGAACCGTACCAGGTCCGCTGTGTCGACGGCGCACTGCTGCTCGACATCGCCGCGCGGTCGGGCACGGAAGTCGAGTGCATCCAGCGCCAGCTGAAGGAACACGGCGCAGATGTCGAGCCGCGACGACTCTCCGACGGCGACCCCACGGGCGGCGGGCAGCAGGCCGTCGTCGATCTCTCCAGATTGACCGACCGCCAGCGCGAGGCCGCGGCAATCGCAATCGACGAGGGCTACTTCACCAGCGACGGTGCCGACGCCGGTGCCGTCGCCGACCGACTCGGCGTCTCACAGTCGACGCTCTCCGAGCATCTCCGCGCCGTCGAGTCGGAACTGCTCTCGCAGGCGCTCCGCCCGGCTACGAACGGTGTCGAAGGCTCCAGCTGATTGGCGGAGCTGTCGCTCCCGTTGCTTCTGCCTGCCGAGCGAAGCCCCGAACTAAACCGGCCGAGTGCCCCCCAGCGGTTCGTGTCTCTCTAAAGCGAGCTAGAACCAGGTCGCTGTGAACTTATCCACGGTCCCGAAAACTGCACCCGAGCTGAGAGTGGCACTATCGACCGAAGCGTTCACCGACCGGGGGATTTGGTCAGAAATTCCCGTCGCTACACTCGAAGATTGAGTATAGCAACATACAATTTATGAGTTATCACGCGAACAGCGACTGACAGAACCGGCCCCTCAGATCGCACTAGATCTACCGAAGTCGCTCCTCAAGCGGCACCTTGACGATCGACTTCGCAATCGCGTAGCCGCCGGCCAGCGGGTCAAGCTTCGCCTCACCGGCACGCTCCGCGTAGTGGATCGGCTCCTCGACGATGTCGTAGCCGCGCATCAGTGGCCGAATGAGCAACTCCGCCGAGAGCCCGGTGTTCTCTGTCCAGCGAATGTTCTGGATCACCTCCTCGCGGTACGCGCGCATCCCCGTCGTGGTGTCGTGGACGCGTTCGCCCATGAGTAGCGACGCGACGGCCGCGAACGCGTGGTTGCCGAATCGGTTGAACGCGGGCATCGCCTCGGCACCGCGGTAGAGCCGATCACCGGAGACGACGTCGTACCCCTCGTTGATCCGCTCCAGAAAGCGCGGGAGAGCGTCCATCGGGTAGGTGTCGTCACAGTCCGTGGTGACGATCACCGGACGCGAAGCGCTCGTGAGGGCCTTTCTGACGGCGTAGCCGTAGCCGCGCGGCTCCTGTTCGATGACACGAGCGCCGTGCTCGCGAGCGATCTCGGGCGTCCGGTCGTCGCTCCCGTCGACGCAGACGACCTCGGCGCGTCCGTCCGTCACTCGGTCGATATCGTCCAGCACCGTGGCGATGGCCTCGGCTTCGTTGTAGGTTCCCATGACGACGCTCAGGTCGTCGAAGGTGAACTCGCTCATACTCTCCGTGGTCGACACAGATATTTAGGCACGCCGAAAACGTCTGGGGATGAGAGGGGGCCTACTCGAAGCTGGAGGGCCACAATATATCTATCCCAGTATGTGGGTTCCGTTAACGCGGAAGTAGTATTAGAAAGTGGAATAAACAAGCTGGTGCCATGCCATGAGCAGCACAGTTGGTGGGATAAGTGTGTTTATTCCAGCGTCTGACACAGGTTGAAGTGAGAGGGCGCTGTGGCCGTTCGTATGAGCGACGCCGAGACACAACGCGTCGGGGTGCGGACGTACGTCCCGCGCTTCCAGAAGTCCGAGTGGGCCGAGGAAGCAGCGGCACTCGACATGAGCCAAGCCGAGTTCGTCCGGACGATGGTCCAAGCCGGCCGCAGAAGCTTCCAACTCGACGAATCCGATGGTCCGACCGACCGAAACGTCGACGAAACCCGATCTGGCGACGCTACCCCGAGGGTCGACGGATTGCAAGACCGCCTTCTCGGCCTTCTCGATTCGAGCGAGCATCTGTCGTGGGACGAACTGATCGCTGGCTTGACCGACGACATCGAGGACCGACTGGACGCGGCGCTGTCCGACCTACAGGAACAGGGGCGAGTGACACACAGCGGTCGACACGGCGGCTACACGCTGGTGAATGATGGCGAGTGAAGCAGAGCGCGCGACGGCCACTGACGACCCCGTCGCGTACTTTTTACAGGATCTCACGTATCACGGGAAGACGGAGCGGACCCGTGAGGCGTACGAGCGGGTGCTGCGGGACTTCGAGACGTTCGTCCGCGGCGAGAACACGAGCCTCGAGGCAGTGACCCAGCGAGAGTGTATGTCGTGGGTCCACACCCTCCGTGAGGGCCGCTCCGCGTCGACGGTCGCCTCCTACGCGTCGTATCTCCACCGATTTTACGCGTACATGACGCAGGTCGGCGCGTTCGAGCGGAATCCGATGACGCTCGTGCTAGAAGAGATGGACGAATCCATCGACACAGACCCCGCACGCCGGGAGATCATGCTCCCTGCGATGCGGGAGTTCGTCGCGAGCGTGACGCATCCCCTTGATAGAGCCGTCGTCGTGACGCTGCTGAAAACCGGCGTGCGCGTCGGTGAGCTCTGCAATCTCGACCTCAGAGACGTGTATCTCGACGACCCGGAGATCGACGACGCGTACGACAGCCAGCGTCGGGGTGCGATCGACGGCCGTCCAGGCTCCGTGTACGTCGCCAGCGACCCGACTCGCGGCGAGGAGACCAACGGCGAGCGGCGCGAGGAGTCGAACAAGCGGAAGCGTGCGACGGTCGTCCCCGTCGATGAGGAGCTGAAGCGCGTACTGAAGCGGTGGCTCGCGGTCCGACCCGCCGCGCGTTCGCCCGCAGAACCACTGTTCTGTTCCACTCGCGAGTGGGGTCGCCGACTCACCGCCGGGATGGTGGGCCAACGCGTCACGACGTACGCCGAGGACCACGGCTGGTATCGGGCCGGCGGCGGCGCAGAGGAGAACGTCACCCCGCACTACTTCCGTCACTTCTTCACCACTCATCTCCGTGACCGCACCGGCGACCGCGGCGTGGTGAAGTATCTCCGAGGCGACGTGGCGAGCGACATCATCGACACGTACACCCACAACTGGGGCGACAGAGTCCGAGAGACCTACGAGCGACACATCTACTCGCTGCTCTGAGGCTCGAATCGCCGACCGCCTATGTATCTTTCCGGCGCGGAGATCTCGACGACGTTCGCGCGACAACTCATAAACTGTATGCTGATATATAGAAATCTCACCCGGCAAGAGCCTTGAAATGTACTGGACACCGCTTCGCGGTAGCGTTGATGATGAGGTAAATTTGAGTGGTCGTGTCCGAACTGTGCCAGCCCGCTCGACTGTTACACGAGCGGCAAGTCTCCGTATAGTCGAATCGTTCTTTCACGTCGTGGACAAGTACAGCGGCATCGATGCGAGCGTCACCTTCTGCCGGGTGCTCTTCGATGATGAGATCCTCAGACGAGCTGAGGGGGCGGAGACAGTACCGAAGGCGTCTCTACGCCGTGCTTTCAGTCGGCGACAAACGCGTTTACGTGTTCGAGCAGGCTTGCGAGGATACTGGCCCGATCGGTGAGTTACCAGAGGGGTGCCTCCACTCCGGGTTCGTCGTCAGTGACGTTGAGGCTGTTATCGCGGAGCCGACGGCCGCGGGCGTATCGATGCACATGAAGCCGACGATTTCGGCGACTTATGATTGGCTTCCTCGTTACCCCAATCGGGTCGAGCTACCGGAACACTCGTTCTGACGAACGGTCGGGAGTTCGGCACTCGGAGGACTCGCCTACGCCACACTCTGAAAGCGCCAAATTACGATCCCGACGCTTAGAACGACGGCCGGCGGCCGGCAGTGTATCTCGGACGCTCTACGGTCACACGGAGGAAACTCCAAATCTCGAAGACCACAGCACGCTGACGGTTGAGGAGGTCTTCCAGTAGATTCATGCATCGTCGCTCGACGCGAAAGGTCGGATGTCCTGATGTCGGAATCGAGAGGGTCCGAGGTCTCAGAACGCCCCCGGGACGACGGCGTACGCGAGCACGAGCGTCAGTACGCCCGTGGCGACACCGTAGTACAGCAGCGGGATGAGTTCGAGCCGGATCACGCGACCCTCCTCACCGAGGAGGCCGACGACGGTCAGCGCGGCGACGACGTTGTGGATCGCCACCAAGTTCCCGATAGCGCCGCCGACGGCTTGAGCCGCGACGATTATCTGCGTGGGCACGCCGATCTGCTGGGCAGCTTGGAACTGGAACAGCCCAAACAGGATGTCGCTGACCGTGTTCGATCCGGCGATGAACGCTCCGAAGGCGCCGATGAACCCCGAAAAGAAGGGGAACGCCGCGCCGGTGGCGTCGGCGGTCAGCTCCGAGAGGATTCCTAACATCCCGGTGCTGGCAGTCGCCCCACTAAGTACGACCGAGCTGCCCGACCGCTGCATCACCATCACCGCGGCGACGGCGAACCACAGCGCGACGACCGCAGGCGCGATGTTGCGCACCGCCTCGGACCACGAGTTCTTGATCTCGCGGCCGCTCATTCCGTGGAGCCCGTACGTCACGACCGCGACCAGCACGAACAGCGTTCCGGGGAGGTACAGCAGCTCGACGCCCTCCGAGAACGGCGTCCCGAGTATGTTGTTCCACGCCACCACGCCGGTACTCGACAGGAAGCTCTGGATCGGGCCGACCACGCGCGTGACGACCAGCAGCGCGGCCACCAGCAGGTACGGCACCCACGCCATCCCCAAGGACATATCTTGATCGTGGAGATCCTCGAAGGACGTCGAGGTGGTGCCGCCGTCGGCGGCGACGGTTGTGTCGCCGGTCGTCGTCCCGCTTCCGACACCCTGACCGGGCTCAATGCTCCCGACCCAGTGATCAGGCCAAGCATCCTGCGGACCGAAGTCCCACCGCTCCTCCGGCAGGAAGTAGCCCGCCCGGAGCGTCACCGTGGTGATCAGCAGCCCGACCATCGCTCCCAACAGTCCGGGGAACGTCGGTCCGAGGTACACCGTTGTCAGCACGTACGGAACCGCGAACGTGGCCCACGCGAACAGACACAGTGGCAGGACCTCCAAGGCGGGCTCAATCGAGCGCTCCTCGCCGAAGAACCGCGTCATCATCGCCACCCCGATGAACGGGACTGCGATGCCGGCGACGGCGTGGATAATCGACGCCCAGACGCCCACCTGTGCGACGTATGCCCCGGCGCTCTCGAAGCCGCTCTGTCCCGCGATCTGCGCCGCCGCGTCGGTTCCTTCGGCAAAGACCACGTCCCGAAGGCCGATGATCAGCGGCGTACCGACCGCACCGAAGGTGATCGCGAGGATGTTTCCCGTCAGCGCGACCACCACCGCCGCTAGCGGTGGGAAGCCGAGCCCGACTAACAGTGGGCCGACGATGGCGGCGGGTGTTCCGAACCCGGCCGCGCCCTCGATGAACGATCCCATGAGGAACACCAGCAGCACGACCTGTACGCGACGGTCGTCGCTGATCGAGGAAATTCCGGCGTTGATCACCTCGAATGCGCCCGACTGCTTGAGCGTGTACAGCAGCAGGATCGCTCCGAAGACGATCACGAGAATCCGAGTCGCCGTCAGCGCGCCGCGTATCGACGCCGCGGCAATCAGGGTCGGCGACATGTTCCACCCGACGAACGCGACCACCGCAGCGGTCGCCCACGCGATCGGCATCGTCCGTGTGGCAGGCTGGTAGAGTCCGATCATCAGGACTGCGATGAGCGCGAGCGGTAACACCGCCAGCCCGGCCAGTGCCGGATCAACCATCGTCCGAAACCCTCCAGCGGCTGTGTGGCTCGCCGTAAATCACCGATCCTGTATTCGATGCCTGCGGTATCCTAAGGTCATGCGTGACCGAGTCTGGCATACGATTCGGGTGCGTAGCGATCTATAAATAATTATCGTAAGTGTGTAGAAATGTATCGGAAAGAGCGGAGGCGGGCCTGTGACACTGATCGTGGATTGAGAGCCGTGGTTCCGGCTATTTTAGGGGTACAAGGAGAAGTATTTATACAGGTCTACTAACATTCGAGATTCTGATATAAATCATAGATATCGATCGATTTCAGCGACATCTGCCGCTGGAAGGCCCGGCCCACTCCCGGCGAGTGTCGACGTTGACCCGCTGCGTCGGGCTGGCGAAATCGTTTGCGATGTCGACACCGACACGACTATTGACCGACTCAAAGTTATCGGTGTACGGACTGAACGGCCTGCGGAAGTACGAGTCTCGCCGGTAGGACTGCTCGGAGCGGTTCGAATGGTCGTGTGAAATCACTTCCTGACGGACTTGGTGATCCGAACGCAGTGTGGAGTTGATATCCGAGAACGTGTGCGCTTGAACTCAACGGGCCATTCGGTGTTCCGTTCTTCGACATCAGCGATGTCGCCGAGTTGACCGACACACTTGCGATCAGCGTACGTTATCGCGCGCTCGACCGGCGTTCGTTCACCCCGCACGTCGTCGCTCATACGAACAGCTCTGTTCCGGCCACCGAAGTGGGCGCGGCAGCTACTCCGGTGTGAGCGGTATCGGCTCCAGCTGACACAGAATATCGACGGCTGTCACGACTCCGACGCCACAGAAGCGAAGTCGGAGACAGCGCCCGAGTCAGGCAGGCTCTGGGGTCGCGAACAGTCGTTCGGCGACGGATCGACTCCCGTCGTCGGCTTCGGTGGCGTTCTCCAGCAGGACCGTCTCGCTCGGGAACAGCTGTTCCCCGACGAGGAGGCCGTGTTCGCGGGCGGTCGACCCGGTGACGGTGAGATACACCCCGGCCCCCGCGTCGGCGATAGCGGCCTCCTCCTCGCGTCCGGGCTCCGGATAGACGAACTCGACGTCGTCGAGCGCCTCGGTGCCGACCACCGCTTCGACGAGTCGTTCGTATCGCGGCGCGATGCACAACTGCCCCTCGTACCGGCGCAGGAACGAGCGGTCGAGCGGCCCGTCGTCGCAGATTTCCGGCGTGGCGAGAAGCGTGTGGTGGACCGTGTCACCGAGACCGTCGACGAGGCGCACGTCGGTGTCGACCGGATCGATGCGGGCGTTCACCTCTGCGAGCGTCCGGAGCGGTTCGTCGGTGAGGGCGACCACCTCTTCCAGCACGAGGTCGGCGCTGTCGAAGCCGAGCGCGAACTCGTGTTTCCGGAGTGCGCGGAACGGCTCCTCGCGGCCCACGAGGCGGACTTCGCGGTCGCCGAAGGGGACGGTGAGTGAGTCGAAGACGATGCGCCGGGGCATCCCGGCCCGAGCGTCCCGGAGAAGCGTGAAATCGGGCGCGTACGGTGCTCCCGGGTCGCTGTAGCGGGCGAGCCGCTCGTACACGTCGGCGTCAGCCGTCGCCTCGCCCTTAGTGACGATCTTCTCGTACCGGAGCGTCGAGACAGCGTCGTCGGCGGCCGCGGCGACGTCGTCTGGTGCGCCACGGGCGAACCGTTCGAGCACGGCCTCCAACGGCCGTCCTTTTCGTGGGACCGCGACGCTGACGGCTTCCATTACCGGTCGAACGCGATCGGTGCGTAAAACGACCCCGATTCAGAGAGAGACGCGGTCGCCGATTTCGACGATGTCGAGCCTACGCGGCGACTCAAAGGAGCGGACGTGCGGTCGGAGCGCCGACGGGTCCGCCGTGAGATTCTTCCAGATGTCCCAGTGAGCAGGGAGCAGCCGGTCCATCCCGACCTGTGCGGCCGCCTCGACGATCTCGTTCTCGCCCGCGTACCACTGCTTGTACACGTACTCGTCGGAAGCTTCGTCGTACAGATAGCCGGACGAGCCGAACGCCAAGACGCCGAGGTCGATGTCGTACTGGTTCCCGACGCGCTCAAAGGCCTCGCCCGGGCGCGCGTCCCCGCCATGGAAGAACGTGCCCGCCTCGTGGCCGATCACGTACGACACCGGGTGGGTGGCGTCCGGATCGTTCGCACCCTCAACGTGAACGGTGAACGAGCCGACGGTGAACTCGTCGCCCTCCGCGATCTCGGAGAACTGTCCGTCGTCGATAGCGTGGCTGTCCGTCCACCCCTCCTCTTCCACGACGCCGAGCGAATCGTCCGGTGCGTAGTAGTCGCTCCCGGTGTTCGCGAGGATCGGTGCCTGCGTGGATTCGTGGACGTGATCGGAGTGTTCGTGGGTGGCGAGCAGCGCGTCACATCCCTGTACGTCGTCCGGGTCGAAGGGGACGGGGATCATCCGAACCGTTCGCGGTGGATCGCCGGCACCGCAGTACGGGTCGATGAACAGCGTCGTTCCGTCACTCGCCTTCAGAGTGAAGCCGTTACAGCCGAGATACCAGATATCTACGCCGTCGGGGTTCGCGGCCGCGATCTCACGCGGGAGCCAGTCGCCCCAGTCGGAGCCGGGAAATTCGTGTGCCATACCGGTGGCTCGCGCCTGCCGGGGAAAAGCCTCCGGACGCGGCGTCAGATTCACGCCGACCGATGCGTAGATCCGGCGTGGACGAACGTCGCCGCGACGGCGCGCTCGCGCTCGTGACGCTTACACTCCTCACCGCTATATCAATCCGGGCCGACGCCACCGGCCGACTGTTCGATCCGGTCGTCGCCGTCGCGGGGTGTCTCGCCATGAGCGCGCTCGAAGCAGTGCTCCTCCGCTATCCCGACTGGACGCGGGCGGTGTGGAACCGCCGACCCGTGCAGGGTGTGGCCGTGGTCGGTCTCGCCGCCATCGGTCTCGCCGCCGTGCGAACGAGCGGGGGCGCACTCGCCCTCGGGTTGCTCGTCTGGGGTCTCGTCGGCTACCTCGTACTTCTCGGTGTCACCGTTCGCCACGGCAATCCAATTGCGAGACTTGCCAGCAAGTAGCATCATTGGTATCGGTAGCAAACGCTACTCCGATCCGACAGTGCTCGGAGTTCGTGACCTCAACGATTCGGACGCACCAATCGACACCGTTCCGGTCGTTAATCGTCTCGGCGGCCCGCGTGCGGTAACCCTTCTCTACGCGTCCAAGCCGCTGCAGTCCGCCTCGGCGTTGGTTCGAGAATACCCCGTATATTAGGCAGTGGGCTTTTTCATCTAGAGTGACACTATCAGTTTAGGTGCGATTCCCCAGACCACCACATTTCGTCTGACTGCACTACCGACTTGACTGTTCTGCGACACGCGCTGTTCCCGGTTCCGGCGCGTGTGACGCCCGGCCGATTTTCGCTTGACCACTCAGTGCCACTGTCGAGCGACGAGGGATCTCACGTTCGAGAAATTCAGCGAGGAATCGTTTGAGCGCGGTCGACGGCTTCAGTCCTCGCAGCAGCCGCCGGCCTTGCCCCCGAAGTCGACGGAGAGTGGTGCGGAGATGGTCTCGTTGAGTTCCTGGAGCTCCGCTTCGAGCCGCTGTTGTGCCTGCAGATACTCGTCCATCACGGGAATGTCGTGAAGTTCCTCCTGTGCCTGCTGGAGTTCGCGCAGGTCTTCGTTCGACGCGTCGCCCGCCTGCCGGGCCATCATGAACTCCTCGCGGAGCTGTTCGAACTCGCGAATCTGCGCCTGCGCTTCTTCGTCGTTCTCGACGGCCTCTTTCGCCGCCGCGTACGCTCGGTAGGAGTCGAGTTCCTTGATCGCCGACCCCAGTTCGCTCGCCAACTCCGTCGCGCGTGCGGCTGCCTGTGCACCCGTCGGCTCCGTCTCGGTCGATTCGATGCTCATACCTCGCGTTAGGAGTCAGACGGTTTAGGTCTGCCGAAGCGGGTGGTGAAGCACGCTCGTTTTACGGCTCGGAACGGTACTCAGTTCAATGAGTCAGGAGTCGCGAACTACCGAGGGTGACCTCCGGAACACGGGGATGTCCCTCAAACACGAGCGGACGTGGGATTACGAACTGGACCGAATCGTCGAGGAGGCGACGGAACGAGGCGCAGAGAAGGTCGGCCTACAATTTCCGGAAGGGCTGAAGCGACGCGCCCCCCACGTCGCCGACGACCTGCGTGACCGCCTGCCCGACGGGACGCGCGTGCTCATCTCCGGGCAGCCGTGTTACGGTGCCTGCGATCTCGACACCTACATGATGCGCCGGACGGACGTGTTCGTCCACTTCGGCCACTCGCCGATGAAGGAGTCGGAGAAGATCATCTACGTCCCGCTCTTCTCGAACGTCGACGTGACGCCCATCATGGAGGAGTCGCTCGCCGACCTCGCGGACCCGGCCGACGACCCGGACGTGGGGCTGGTCACGACGGCCCAGCACATGAACAAGTTCGACGAGATGCGGACGTGGCTGGAAGAGCGCGGCTACACGGTCCACACTCGCCGTGGCGACGACCGACTCACCCACGAAGGGCAGGTGCTCGGCTGTAACTACGCCAGCGCCGACATCGACGCCGAGCAGGTGTTGTACGTCGGTGGCGGGAAGTTCCACCCGCTCGGGCTGGCGATGGAACACCCGGAGAAGCGCGTCGTCATCGCCGACCCGGTGAACAACGTCGTCACCATCGCCGACACGGAGCAGTTCCTCAAACAGCGGTACGCCTCGGTTCACAAGGCGATGGACGCAGAGACGTGGGGCGTCGTCTTCTGCACGAAGATCGGACAAGGGCGCTGGGAGGTCGCCAACGACATCGTCGAGAACAACGAGAACGCGTATCTGCTGACGATGGACGAGGTGACACCGGATCGGCTCACCCAGTTCGGCTTCGACGCCTACGTCAACACCGGCTGTCCCCGAATCACGACCGACGACGGCCCGCAGTTCGACCAGCCGATGCTGACGCCCGGCGAGCACGAGATCGCTATCGGCGAGAGACCGCTCGACGAACTCTCCTTCGACACGTTCCACGGGACGTGGTGACCGCGGCTTCAGGCATCGACTGGGGCGGTGTTGAGATACGCGGGTCGTCGCCCGCTTAGAAACCGTGGATGGGACTGAAAGGGGCCGGGCGGTCGATCCGGCCCCGGCGACGCGAGCCGCGGACGGTCGAGCGCTCGGGGGCTTTCTACACTGTGTTGCCCACCTCGTCTCCGGAGTCACCCTTAGCTGAACACTACCTCGACTGGCCGGCGAAGGTTCAAGTACCGAAACGCGGCCACCCGTCCTGTGACGTGACGCCGGCCGCGACGGGTCGAGACGGGAGTACGGCCCACCCGTCGCGGATGCCGCGGGCCGTCTGTTCGCCAACCACAGCCGCTTAGTCACGCGCCCGTCAAACCGGGACAATGAGCGAGAACGCGAACGTCTCGAAGCGGGAGGCGTGGGTGATGGCCGCGCGCCCGCAGACGCTCCCGGCCGGCGCGGCTCCGGTCGTGGTCGGGACGGGAGTCGCCGTCGGCCGGGGCGAGTTCGCCCCGCTGCCCGCGCTCGCCGCGCTCGTCGGCGCGCTCCTGCTGCAGGTCGGCACCAACTTCGCGAACGACTACTACGACGCCGTTCGCGGTGCCGACACCGGGGACAGGGAGGGGTTCACCCGCGTCACCGCCGGCGGGCTGATCGAGCCGGCGCAGGTGAAACGCGCGATGTACGCCACCTTCGCGCTCGCGATACTGCTCGGAACGTATCTCGTCTGGGTCGGCGGCCCCGTTATCCTCGTGGTCGGGCTCACGTCGGTCGCCGCTGGTATCGCCTACACCGGCGGGCCGGCCCCGTACGGCTACCGGGGGCTCGGTGACCTGTTCGTCTTCGTCTACTTCGGTCTCGTCGCGGTCACCGGCACGTACTACGTGCAGGCGGCCGCCGCCGTCGCAGGCGTTCCGGCGCTGTCCGCGCCCACCGAACTCGTCCCGCTCGCGGCCGTCGTCGCGGCGCTGCCAGCCGCCGGCCTCTCGACCTGCATTCTCGTGGTGAACAACATCCGCGACCGGGAGACGGACGCGGCGGCCGGTAAGCAGACGCTCGCCGTCATCCTCGGCTACGCCGGATCGCGGGCCGAGTTCATGCTCCTGCTCGGGATGGCCTACGTCGTCCCCGTCGTCTTCGCCGCGACGGGGTACGGGCTTGCTGTCCTGCTCCCGCTCGCGACGCTGCCGCTCGCGGTGTCGCTTTCGCGGACGGTGTTGACCGAGACGACCGGCGCGGCGCTCAACCCCGCGCTCGAAACGACTGGCAAACTACTGTTCGCTCACAGCCTCCTGTTCGCCACGGGGTTCGCCGTCACATGAACAGCGAGTACTTCGCGCTCCCGCTCGCGGAGCCACTCACGACCGCGGCGGGCGAAATCACCGAGCGAGAGGGGTTCCTCGTCTCGGTGGACGAGCCGACTGCCGGACTCGGTGAAGCCTGTCCGCTTCCGGGGTGGACGGAGTCGGTCGACGAGTGCCGGCGCGCGCTCCGCGAGACCGACTCGGACGAAATCGCAGGCCTTCCACCGGCCGCGCGCCACGGTGCAGTTCTCGCCCTCCTCGATGCGGAAGCACGCGACGAGGACGTTCCGCTGTACCGGTATCTCGGTCGCGAGACGCGCGTCGACTCCGTCGCGGTCAACGCGACTGTCGGCGACGCCGACGCGTCGACGACTGCTGACCGCGTCAGTGCGGCCGTTTCGGAGGGATTCGAGAGCGTGAAACTGAAACTCGGTGCCCGCTCGCTCGACGCCGACCTCGAACGGGTGCACGCTGCACGTGAGGGGGCCCCCGACGCGGAACTTCGCCTCGACGCGAACGGCGCGTGGGACCGCGAGACTGCGACGCGGGCCATCAGCGCGGCCGCCGACTACGGCGTCTCGTACATCGAACAGCCGCTTCCGGCCGACGACCTCGCCGGTCACGCGACGCTCCGCGGGTCGGGCGTCGGTATCGCCCTCGACGAAGGCCTCTACGAGCACGGGCTCGACGCCGTGCTGGAGGCCGAGGCCGCCGACACACTGATTCTGAAACCGATGGCGATGGGCGGGCCCGACATCGCGCTGGAGACAGCCGTCGTCGCCCGCGGTGCCGGTATCGATCCGGTCGTGACGACGACCATCGACGGCGCAGTGGCGCGCGCGGCAGCGGTTCACGTCGCTGCTGCTATCCCCGACGTGTCGCCCTGTGGTCTCGCGACCGGGGAGCTGCTGGCCGCCGACTTCCAGCCCGACCCCGCGCCGGTCGAAGCCGGTCGGGCGCAGGTTCCGCAGCAAGCAGGAAACACGGCGGCGACCTCACCAGCCGACTATGCGTGACTGGCTGACCCTCCGGGCCGACGCGACGCCGACCCGGACCGCGATGATCGACGCGCGGTCCGGTGAGGCTGTCAGCTACGCGACGCTCGACGACCGCGTCGCGACGCTCGCAGGGCGACTCTCCGCGCTCGGCCTCGACGCTGGCGATCATCTTGCCGTCCTCGCCCGAACCCGGCCAGCTTTCGTCGAACTCGTCTACGCCGCGGCCCGGGTCGGCGCGGTTCTCGTCCCGATAAACGCGCGGCTCACCGCCGACGAGGTGGCGACGATAGCCGACCGCGCGGACGTGGACCTGCTCGTCTGCGAGTCGTCGACCGAGGCGGCTACCGAGACGTTCGACGGTCCGGTCGCCTCGCTCGACACGCCGAACGCGAATGCTCGTGACCTCGCTCACGTTGACCCAGCGCCGTTTGAACCCGCCTCGTGGACGCGCGACCAGACACAGGTGGCGATCGCCACCTCCGGGACGACCGGCGGCCCGAAGCTCGTCCGACTCACGACGGGGAATCTCGCGGCCAGCGCCGCCGCCTCCTCGTGGCGGCTGGGCGTGCTCCCGTCCGACCGGTGGTACTGCACCCTCCCCATGTACCACATGGGGGGACTCGCGCCCGTCTACCGGTCGGTGCTGTACGGCACCGCAGTCGTCGTCGGGACGCCCGGGAGCTTCGATCCGGAGCGTGCGTTGACGGAGATGGACGTACACGACGCGTCCGGCGTCTCGCTGGTGCCGACGATGCTCCGGAACCTACTCGACGCGGACGACGGCGTCCTCTCGGACCTCCGGTTTGCCCTCGTCGGCGGCGCGGCGACGCCGAACGCGCTCGTCGACCGCGCGCACGAAGCCGGCGTCGCCGTCTACCCGAGCTACGGGATGACCGAGACGGCCTCGCAGATAGCTACCGCGCGCCCAACGGACACCGAGCGCGCGCTCGGCAGCGTCGGCACCCCGCTCGTGTTCAGCGAGGTGTCGATCCTGACCGACGACAGCGACGAGGCGCTCGTCGGCGAGCCCGGCGAAATCGTGGTCAGCGGCCCGACGGTGACGCCGGGCTACTACGACGACCCCGAGGCCACCGAGGCGGCGTTCGGCCCACACGGCTTCCACACCGGCGACGCCGGCTACCGCGACGAGGAGGGACGCCTGTGGGTGCTCAACCGACTGGACGACCGCATCGTCACCGGCGGCGAGAACGTCGACCCCGGCGAGGTGACGGGCGTTTTGCGTGACCATCCGGACGTGACCGACGCGTTCGTGCTCGGACTCCCGGACGACCGGTACGGCGAGCGGGTGGCCGCGGTCGTGACTGGAACCCTCGACGTGGACGACGTTGACAGCGTCGAGTCGTTCGCTCGCGAGCGACTCGCCGGCTTCAAGATTCCACGGGCGTGGCGCGTGGTCGACGACCTGCCCCGAACCGCCTCCGGCACCGTCGACCGGGGGGCGATTCGGGACCTGTTCGACGACGCGTAGCCACCGTTTTATCGGCCGACCCGCTACGGTGACGCGTGTGTACCCTCACCTTCGCGTGGCAGCGGTTCGACGAGCATCTCGCCGTCGCGGCGAACCGCGACGAGTCGCACGCTCGCCCCGCGTCCGGCCCGGCCGTGCGCGGCGACGACCCGCAGGTGTTCACGCCCCGCGACGAGGAGGCGGGCGGCACGTGGATCGGCTACAACGAGGCGGGGGTGTTCGCCGCAATCACGAACCGGTGGTCGCGCGACGTTACGGACGGCGACCGGTCGCGCGGCCTCCTCGTGCGCGAGGCGCTGACCTGCCGCGACGCCACGGCCGCGGCCGAGTTCGTCCGCAAAGAACTCGCGGCCCGGACGTACGAGCCGTTCCAACTCGTCGTCGCCGACCGACGCCGCGCGCTCGTGTTCGAACACGACGGGACGCTCTCCGTGACCGACCTCGCGCCCGGCGTGTACGTCGTCGGAAACACCGGCTGGTGCGGGGAGCGAGCCGGCCCGGGCGACGCGAGCGAGCGCCAGCGGACGGAGTCGTTCTTCGTCCCCGGCCACCGACCCGAGCGGGGCCGCCGGCACGCGGCGAACGAGCGCCGCCTGCTCGACACGCTGCTCGGCGTCTCGGCGGACACCGCCGCGACGTGGCTCGACACCGCCGGCGAACTGCTCGGCGACCACGACTACGGCGTCTGCGTCCACGGCGACGGGTTCGGCACGAAGTCCGCCTCGCTCGTCCGCCTCGGCGACGAGCGGGCGTGGGCGTTCGCCGACGGGCCGCCTTGTGAGACGGCGTTCGAGTGGCTGGACGCGCTGTGACAGGTAGCGAGCGGAAGCCCACCCGTTACGAGTGGGTGCGAGCGACAACACGGCCCGGCAGTCTACGCGCTACGACCTGTCTGGATGTTCCACCGTCTCAAGACCCGCCTTAATAATCTCTCGATAGGCTTCTTCGAGGCTCACGTCTTGCTGTTCGGCGTAATCTTTCATGCGCCCGTTCAGCGTATGCGAAATGTCGATGTTCGGTCGCATCGTTTGTGTCCAAAAGACATTTAGACACAGATACACAAATGTCTATCGTCGTGAGACGAACCAACACGTTCGCGGTCAGACCGCTCTCCACCGAGGATGAGCAACTGCTCCGCGAATTGTTGGACGCCTCTGCCAGCCTGTGGAACGAACTCAACTACGAGCGCCGCCAGCAGTTCTTTGACGGCGACAGCGTCTGGGACACCGCCGACTACCGCAAGCAGTACGTCGGCATCCTCGGCTCCGCCACCGCCCAACAGGTCATCCGCAAGAACAGCGAGGCGTGGCGGTCGTTCTTCGCCGCCCGCGAGGACGGCGAGGACACCGCTCCACCCGGTTATTGGGGCAACGAGGACGATGGTAGAGCGTTGCAGACGTACATCCGCAACGACCAGTACACCCTCGTTACCGGCGAGCGCAGTCGCCTTGAAATTCCGGTAGGCCAAGACCTGAAAGCCGAGTACGGGTTTGGCTACTACGATCGCCTGCGGCTGGAAGTCGCTGGCGACCCGAAGTGAGACGGCGAACAGGGCCGATTGGAGCTGTACTACGACGAGGTGGACGACACGTTCAGGGCCTTTCAGCCTGTCACCGTGCCCGATTCTCGACAGGATTCACCACTGGCTTCGCACGAAGCCGCGCTGGACATGGGCGCGAACAACCTCGTCGCCTGTACGACCACGACCGGCCAGCAGTACCTCTACGAAGGACGTGATCTGTTCGCCCGCTTCCGCGAAACGACCGAGAAAATCGCTCACCTGCAATCCAAACTCCGCGAGGGACGATACAGCAGTCAACGGATACGGCGACTGTATCGGAAACGAACGCGACGGCGCGACCACGCGCAGGACGCGCTCGTGCGCGACCTCATCGAACGACTGTACGACGAGGGTGTGGCCACCGTCTACGTGGGCGACCTTACCGACGTACTCTCGGAACACTGGTCGGCGCGGGTGAACGCGAAAACGCACCAGTTCTGGGCGTATCGTGCGTTTATCCACCGGCTCGCCACGACCGCCGAGGAGTACGGCATCACGGTCGAAGTGCGGTCGGAAGCGTACACGACGGTGGAGTGTCCGATGTGTGGTGAGCGCGAGAACACGAACCGCGACGGCAACGTGTTTCGGTGTCCGTGTGGCTACGAGGGACATGCCGATCTCGACGCCTCGTGGACGTTCCTCGAACAGCAGGCTGGCGAGACAATCGAAGTCGGGTCGATGGCACGGCCCGTGCGCCTCACGTGGGACGACCACGTTTGGTCGGAGTTATCACGCTCTCCCGAGAGGGCAAGTCCCAACGAGGAGCGCACAAACCGGAGTACCCGAGGGGGGGAACGTTGCCTCCATGGATACGGCATAGCCAACATCCTTATCGGAGGAATCCCACGGCTTCAGTCGTGGGAGGATGTCAAGGACGGCAGGATTTAACCGCGCCACCCGTTCAGGGATGGGTATGGCCGAAGACCTCACCGACGACGAGGAGCGCGGGCTCGAACTCATCACCCGTGAGGGGGGCATCCACCAGAGCGACTTCTGGAAGGAACTGGACGTGAGTTCCCGGAAGGGGAGCCGCATCGTCGAGTCGCTGGAGGAGAAGGGGTACGTCGAGCGCGAAGACACCGTCTACGAGGGCCACAACACCTACCTGATCGAACCCGTTCTCGACCCTGCTGATCTCGACTTCTCGATGCTGATGGCTGGCGACATGCTCTCGCCGTTCGTCGGCGACGAGGAGATCGACGCCAACTCCGATAAGTTCAGTCAGTGGATAATGAGTCTCGCCTACCAGTAGTCACTCCAGCAGCGAGATCGTCTCACAGGCAATGGCGACGGTGCCGTCCTGTTTTACGACCTCCAACCCGTAGCGAACGGTGCCCGTCCCCGCGCTGTCGGGTTTCCGCTCCGTCTCCACCACCTCCGTCTCGACGTGGATGCGGTCGCTGATGAACACCGGCGCGCGGAACCGGAGTTCGTCGATGCCGTAGAAGGCGACGACCGCCGCTCGCTCCTCGGGCGACCGGTTCTGCCACAGCAGCCCGGTCGCGACCGAGAGCACCAACATCCCGTGTGCGATGCGCTCGCCGAACGCCGAGTCGGCCATCCGCACGTCGTCCGTGTGGAGGTGGTTGAAGTCGCCGGAGACGCCGGCGAAGTTGACCACGTCCGCCTCGGTGATGGTGCGACCGCCGGTCTCGTCGGTCGCCCCCTCCTCGACCGTCTCGAAGTACGAGTCGTCGCTCACCTGGACCCCTCCGTGGTCTCCTCGGCCGGGTGTCGGTCGTTCTCGGCGTCCCGAAACAGCCGGTAGGTCGCGCCGCCGGTGGCGACCACCTTCGGCTCGCCGTCGTGGACGGTTGTCGCCTCACACTCGGTGACGCCCATCGTCGTTCCGGCGCGGACGACCTCTGCCTCGACCCGCACGTCGCCCGTCGCGGGCCGGACGAACCGCGTGTTGAGGTCCGTCGTCGTCAACGTCGCCTCCGTCGGCGAGTCGAACGTGGTTCGGAGCGCGAATCCGGCCGCCGTGTCGATGATCGTGGCGGTGATCCCGCCGTGAACCGTGCCGGACGCGATGTTGGCGAACTTCTCGTCGAACGGTAGTTCGAGGACGACGCGGCCCTGCTCCATCTCGACGGCAGACACGTCGAGCCACGAGAGCAGGTCGTGTCGCTCCAGTTCCGCCGCCAGTCGCTCGCGATGGGCGTCCGCGCTCATCGCCCCTCGAACTCGGGCTCGCGGTCCTCCATGAACGCCGCGGCGCCCTCCTCCATGTCCTCGGTGCCAAGTAGATGCCCGAACGCCTGCGCCTCCATTTCGAGACCGGCGTCCAGATCCTGATCGCGTCCGCGGTTCATCACGCGCTTGGCCTTCCGGAGCGCGACCGGCGGCCCACTGATGAGGTCGTCGAGGAACGCCTCGACCGTCGCCTCGAACTCTGCTTCGGGGACGGCGCGGTTGATCAGCCCCCACGACTCGGCGCGCTCGGCGTCGATCCGGTTGCCGCGGAAGACGAGTTCCTTCGCCCGGGCCTCCGACAGCATCCGGATCGCGCGCTGCGTGCCGCCGCCACCCGGCAACAGTCCCAGATCGATCTCCGGGAAACCGAACTCGGAACTCTCCGTCGCGATGCGGAGGTCACAGGCGAGCGCGAGTTCGTGCCCGCCGCCGAGACAGAAGCCGTCGATCTTCGCCAGCGTCGGTCGCGGGTACTCGTCGACGGCCCTGAAGAACTCCGTCGGCTCGTTCTCGTGGGGTTCGATGCCGGAGAATCCGGTAATGTCAGCCCCTGCGGAGAAGGCGCGGTCGCCTGCTCCCTCGAAGGTGACTGCGCGCACCTCGTCGGTGTCGACCGCGTCGAGCAGGTGGACGACCTCGTCCATGAGGTCCTCGTTCAGCGCGTTCAGCCGCTCCGGGCGGTCGAGCGTGACCGCGAGCAGGCCGTCCTCGGACAGGTCGTACTCGATGGCCGAGTAGTGGCGCTCGCCGTCGCTCCCGTAGTCGTAGAAGCCCTGTCCGGCGTCCTCGCCGGTGTGGCCTGCCGCCACCAGTTCACGGAGGTGCTCGGACGGTTCGTACCGCTCGTGGTCGTACTCCTCGTACAGCGTTTCGAGTTTTTCTAAGATCGTGTCGAGACCGGTCTTGTCGGCACGGCGGCACGGTCCCTCGGGAAAGCCCGCGCCGAGCTTCATGCCCGTGTCGATGGCGTCAGCGGTCGCAACCTCGTCGCCGATGAGCTTCGCCGCCTCGTTGACGATGCGCGACTCGATGCGGAGGGTGTCGACGCCCTCGCCCTGTCCCGCCTCGTAGGTGGTGCCCTCCCCGTCCTCGTACTCGTAGTAGCCCTTCCCGGTCTTCCGACCCAACTCCTCGGCTTCGACCTGCGCCTCGACGACCGGCGGCACGTCCTTGCCGGCCTCCTTGCGCACGTGGTAGCCGATGTCGATGCCGGTGAGATCCCCGAGTTCGAAGGGGCCCATCGGGTAGCCGCGCCGGTGGACCATCGCGGCGTCGACCGCCTCGATGGTGGCGGCGTCCTCCGACACCATCCAGCCCGCCTCGTCGCCGAACGGGCCGAGCACGCTGTTGACGACGAAGCCGTTCACGTCCTTTCGGACGTAGATGGGCGTCTTGTCGATGGCCTCGACGAACTCGTAGGCGGCCGTCGCCGTCTCGTCGCTCGTCTCGTCGCCGTAGATGACCTCGACGAGGTCCATCTTCACCGGGGGATTGAAGAAGTGCATCCCGACGACCTGATCCGGGCGGTCGGTCACGGCCGCGATGTCGGTGATCGACAGCGAGGAGGTGTTCGACGCGAGAATCGCCTCGTCCGGCGTGTAGGCGTCGAGGTCGGTGAAGATGTCCTTCTTGATCTCCATCTTCTCCGGGGCGGCCTCAATGACGAGGTCGGTGTCCGCGACGGCGGCTTCGAGGTCGACCTCGGTGTCGATGCGGTCGAGTATCGCCTCGGGCGACTCGTCGAGTCGGTTCTTCTCCGCGAGCTTCTCGACGGACCACTCGATGGACCCATGTTCCCCGCGCCGAGCACCGCGATCCGAGAGATATCATCGACGTTCATACGGGCGCACTTGACGCTCCCCGCGTCTTAATTCCACTGCCCTCCGTTTAGCGATGTTAGTTTTCGGACCGAATTCACCTATCGGCGTAAACGCGTCGCCGCGTTCGTCCGGTGGTTGTATCTCTCGTCGATGTCGCCGGTTCGCGGTGCGCTCCCGTTCGTAAGCTACTTGCGCGCCCCTCACCGTGTCAGAATATGGACTTACGCGTCATCACGAACGAGCGAACGGAACTCGAAATCGAGATCGCCGGCGAGGATCACACGTTCATGAACGTACTCAAGAGCGCGCTGCTGGAGACGGACGGCGTCGTCGCCGCGACGTACGACATGAACCCCGAGCAGTCCGGCGGCCAGACGGAGCCGATCCTCTCCATCAAGACGGAGGAGGGAACCGCCCCGCTCGACGCGCTCGAAGTCGCCGCCGACGAGGTTCAGGAGCAGTCCGACGCCTTCCACAGCGCGTTCGAAGCGGCCGCCTGACCGACGACGCTCTCTTTCTCCCTGTTCTCGCGTCACGCAGTTGTCAACGTCGAAGTCGCAACTGGACAGAGCGACGCGGCGACAGTCGAAACCGCATCGGGCCGGTCACCGGCGCGGGGCGGACGCAGTCGGATCCCGGGCGTGCTCGGGTTCCAGCCGTGACCGCCTCTCGTGGTCGGTCGAGACGGCCATCGCGGCGTAGACGCCCTGCCAGCCGGCACTCGGGGCGTCGTCAGCCACGGCGACACCTCCCGAAGTCAGTCACCGTCGGTGACGCCGGGGCGATATGAGGGATGCGAGTAACGCGGAACTCACACCGCGAGTCGTGTGGGAGAGCGGGTCGTTTCATAGGTGCTCTCGTCACGCGCCGTGTGGCGCTGTGAACATCCACAGTAGATGGCTCGCTAACAAAAAGGCGAGCCGAGTCCGGAGTGAAAGTGAAACTAACGGCAGACGAATCGGTCCGATACTGCTGTGCTCGGCAGCGAAAACCCAGCCTCGTTCAGTTTCACCCGAGCGTGGTGAACGTGGTTTACAGCCGCACGGGGACGCCGCGCTCGTCCAAGTACCGCTGCACCTTTTTCCGGTTCGGGGTCGCTGCGCGACCCGCTCCCCGCAAAAATCTGCAACAAAAACGGCCGGCCGCTCGCTTCACTCGCGCCCGGAACTGCCTGCGCTTCAGCTACAACCGCACGGGAACGCCGCGCTCGTCCAAGTACCGCTTGGTCTCGTCAATGCCGAACTCGTCGAAGTGGAAGATAGAGGCCGCGAGGCCGGCATCGGCATCCGCCTCGGTGAACACCTCGTGCATGTCCTCGGGATCGCCACAACCGGATGAGGCGATGACGGGCGTAGAGACGCTCTCGCAGACGGCCGACGTGAGCGGAACGTCGTAGCCGTCCTTCGTCCCGTCGGCGTCGATGCTGTTGACGAACAGTTCGCCCGCGCCGCGCTCCTCTGCCTCGCGTGCCCACTCGACCACGTCCAGATCGGTGCCCTCGCGACCACCCTTAATCGTGCACTCGAACCAGCAGGACTCGCCGTCCACCTCCGCGTAGTGTTCGCCCTGTTCGTCGTAGCGGCGTCGGGCGTCGACCGAGATGACGATACACTGCGAGCCGAACGCTCGCGCGCCCTCGTTCACCAGCTCCGGGTTCGCGATGGCCCCGGAGTTGATCGACACCTTGTCCGCGCCGGCTCGGAGCGTCTCTTTGATGTCGTCGCGAGTGCGGATGCCGCCGCCGACGGTCAGCGGGATGAACACCTCGTCCGCGACGGAGCGCACGGTGTCGAGCATCGTTTCGCGGCCCTCGGCCGAGGCGGTGATGTCGAGAAAGACGAACTCGTCGGCCCCCGCCTCGTTGTACTTGCGCGCCATCTCCACCGGGTCGCCGGTGTACTCCAGATCCTCGAAGTTAACCCCGGTGAAGACGGCCGCGTCCCCGTCCTCGTCGATGTCCACGTCGATACAGGGGATGATCCGCTTCGTTAACGGCATGTGATACGAGCGGGTAGCGTCCGCGTCCTCAAAAGGGGTCCGAACGCGGGAGACGCCTCACGCGAGCAGTCCGGGGACGACGCCCGCGAGCAGGTCGACCGCGAAAATAAGCACCAGTCCGGACGCGACCACCTGCGCGATTGCGTGTACGCGTTCACCCTTGGCCTTCGATACTCGGAACAGTGACCCGGCTCCGCCGCCGACGACAGCCATCGTCGCGACGATGGCCGCCGTGTACGCGGCGACGATACCGACCACGAGCGGGTCGCTGCGCTCGCTCACCGTCACGGAGACGAACGCGAGCATGGACACCGGCGGCGAGAGGGTGAACAGCGCCCCGACCGTTCCGATCTTGAGATACTCGACGACGCGGTGGCCGTGTTCGTGCTCGTCGCGGTTGTGGACGCTCGACCGAATCGAGACCGGCAGGTGGACGTGGTAGTGTGCGTGCGAGCCGTCGCCGTGGTCGTGTTCGTGCTTGTGCGTCAGCTTCCGCGTGCCAGTGACACCGAGATAGAGGCTCAACAGCGACAGGACGACGCCGGCGAACAGCACGCCGAACTGCTCGAACGCCGGCGGAAACGAGGTCGTGCCGAGCAGGACGTACGCGAGCGCGATCCAGCACACCACGAGAATCGCGTGGCCCGCGGCGAAACAGCCGCCGACGAGCGCCGAGAGCTTCGGATCGGCGGCCTCGTGGGTGAGCGCCGCGATACCGGCCACGTGGTCCGGTTCGATCCCGTGTGTGATCCCCAGCACCCCGGCTGTGAGGAGTGCCCCGGCCCCGACGGTCAGCTCCATGGGTAGTCGGAACGCCACCCGGTCTAAAGTACTGTGTCTTCAGCGCCGCGAACCCTCCCCCGGGATCACGGTTTACAAGTAGCAGGCCACGCGAGGGCCGGGTATGACCGACGACGATCACGCACACGAGGAGAGCGACCACGACATCGAGCGGACGACTGCTCCCCAAGCCCCCTACGCCGGTCGGCATGTAGCCATCGGCACGGCAGTCGCGCTCGTCGGCCTGCTCGTCGTCTTCGGCGTGCCGCTGTTGCTCGCGTAGATTCAACATCTCCCGCCGCGTGGCTTCGGCATGCGCGTCTGTTCAGACAGCGACGTCGCCGCCCTGCTCGAACTTGAGGAACTCCTGCCGGTCGTCGCCGACGCCTTCCGGCGACAGGGCCGCGGCGAGGTCGAACGACCGGAGCGGCCACACTTCCCCGTCGGCACCGGCTTAGACGGCGACGAGTCGCTCGGGACCGGACTCACGATGCCCGCGTATCTCCACGGCGACGAGACGTACGCGACGAAGCTCGCGAGCGTCCACCCGGAGAACCCGCCCGAGCGGCCGACAATCCACGCGCAGGTGTTGCTCACGGACGCTCAAACCGGCGAACCCGCGGCGCTCTTCGCCGGCGAGCGGATCACGAACGCCCGCACCGGCTGTATCGGCGGGGTCGCCGTCGAGCGTCTCGCCGACGAACCGGTCACGCTTGGCGTCATCGGCGCTGGCGCACAGGCGCGCTGGCAGACCCGCGCCATCGACGCGGCCGTCGACGTGGCGGGCGTTCGGATCTATTCCCCCAGCGACTCGCGGCGGGTCTGTGCCCGCGACTTACAGGAGCGGGGTATCGACGCGCGGGCCGTGAACGCACCCGGCGTCGCGGTCGACGGCGCGGACGTCGTCGTCACGGCGACCACGGCGACGGCGCCGACGTTCTCGCCCGAGGCGCTCGACGACGGCACGCTCGTCGTCGCAGTCGGGGCGTACACCGCCGAGACGCAGGAACTCCACCCAACTATCGTGGAACGCGCCGACCGTCTCTACGCCGACGTGCCGGCGGAGGCCGTCGAGACGGGTGACTTCCTCGCCGCGGACCACGACGACCCGACGCCGCTCTCGGCGGCCCTGAGCGGCGACGACCCGCGCGTTCGCCCGGACGAGGTGGTGCTGGTGAAGAGCGTCGGCACCGCCGTCCTCGACGCCGCGACCGGCCGGTATCTCCTCGACGCCGCGCGGGAGGCGGACCGGGGCGACCGCGTCACCCTGTAATCAGGCCAACTCGCGTTCGATGACCGACCGGAGCGCGGCGATGTCGTCAGCGTCCCGTGTAACGGTAGTCTCGCCCGCCGTCAGCGACAGTCGTCCGCTCGCGTCCGACTCCCCGAGCACCGTCACCGGCGCGGCGTCACCGACCGCCTCGCGGGCCGCCGCGGGGTCGGTCGTCTCGACGACGGCCCGGCCCGGCCGCTCGGAGAAGAGCAGTTCGTCAGAGCGAGCGTCGCCGTCGAGCGACACGTCTACGCCGGCGTCGCCGGTGACCATCTCAGCGAGCGCGGCCGCGAGACCGCCGTGGCTCACGTCGTGGACGGCCGTCGTCGCCTCGTGATTGGCGACGGCGGCAATCGCCTCGACGACCGCGAGCGGGTCGTCCGGGAGCGTCGGGAACGCGTCGCGCCCGCCGTGTGAGGCGAGATACTGACTCCCGCCGAGCGCGCCGGCAGACTCGCCGACGAGCAGGAGCGTCCCGTCGCCCGCAAGCGCGGTGCCGGGGGCGTCGTATCCGTCTTTCGACCCGACGACGGCGAGCGTGGGCGTCGGCGCAACCGGGCCGGTCGCGGAGTCGTTGTACAGCGAGACGTTGCCGCCGACGACGGGCGTGTCGAGCGCGCGGCACATGTCAGCGAGGCCGTCGACCACGCCGCTGAAGCCGCCGTACACCGCTGGCTTCTCCGGGTTTCCGCCGTTGAGACAGTCGACGGCCGCGAGGGGACGCGCGCCGACGGCCGCGAGATTCGTCGCGTTCTCTAACGCGACTGCCCGAGCGCCCTCGTAGGGGGCCGCGTCGGTCCAGTTGGGGTCCGCGCCGGCGGAGAAAGCCACGCCGCGGCCGGCCTCGTGGATTGCGAGCAGTGCCGCGTCGTCACCGGGCCGCTTCGCCGTCCGGTTGCCGACCTCGTGGTCGTACTGCCGGTACACCCATCGCTTCGACGCCGTGTTCGGGTGACCGACGACCGTCTCGAAGGCGGCGTCGAGGTCTGGTTCGGGGAGGTTCCGTTCCTGTGGCGTCGGCTCGACCTGCGCGAGGTCGTTCACCGGTGCGCCGTCGGCGAGATACTCGGCCGGCGCGTCGACCACTGTCTCCCCCTCGAACGTGCAGACGTAGTTGCCCTCGGTCACCTCGCCGATGACCGAACAGCCCAGGTCGAAGCGGTCCGCTATCTCCCGAACCGCGTCCACATCCTCGGGGCGGACCTCGTAACACATTCGCTCCTGTGACTCGGCGAGGAGGATCTCCAGCGCGTTCATCTTCGGTTCGCGCTGGTGGACGTTCGTCAACTCGATGTGTGCGCCGTAGCCGCCTTTGGCAACGAGTTCCGCCGAGGCCCCGCCGAGTCCTGCCGCGCCCAAGTCGCGGGCGGCCCGGATCAGATCCTCGTCGATTAGTCGCTCGTTCGCCTCGATGAGCAGTTTCTCGGCGTACGGGTCGCCCACCTGCACGGCGGGTCGGTCCTCCGTCTCTGCATCCTCGCCCAAGTCCTCGCTGGCGAAGGACGCGCCGCCGAGCCCGTCCCGGCCCGTCGCGTTCCCGACGAGCACGAGCTTGTTGCCGACGGACTTGGCCGCCGCGGTGACGAGTCGGTCCTCGTTCGTCACGCCGAGACACGCGACGTTGACGAGCGGATTGCCCTCGTAGCCGTCGTGGAAGGCGACGCTACCCGTCACCGTCGGGACACCGATACAGTTGCCGTAGTGGCTGATCCCCTCCACGACGCCCCCGAACAGGTATCGAGCGTGTTCGCGGTCGAAGTCACCGAAGTACAGCGAGTCGGCCAGCGCGATGGGGTAGGCACCCATCGACAGCGTGTCGCGGACGATGCCGCCGACGCCCGTCGCCGCGCCGTCGAACGGGTCGACGTAGGACGGGTGGTTGTGGCTCTCGACGCCGAGCGTCAGATACGTCTCCTCGTCGAGCGCGACGACCGCGGCGTCGTCGCCCGGTCCGACGACCACGCGCTCGCCCTCGCTCGAAAACCGCGAGAGGAGCGGCCGGGACGAGCGGTACGCACAGTGCTCGCTCCAGAGATTCTCGAAGAGATGTCTCTCCGTGTCCGTCAGCTCCCGGTCCAACTCCGCCCGGATGCGGGACTCGTCCGCGTCGCTGAGCGCCATTCACGTGGATGCCCACTTCCGAGCGTATTGTTCCTTTCCATGTACACGGCCGTGGTCACGGGTCGGGGCCCGCCAGCGTGTCGGAACGTCGTTACGTGACCCTCGTCGCCCGCGCGTACCACGGCCCTTTTTTGGGCGGCACCCGACGCTCCGGTGTGTTACGGGCCGAGCTCCACTGTCACTCGTCGCTCTCGTACGACGGTCGTGACCCGGTGGATATGCTGCTCGGGCAGGCGGCGGCCGTGGGGTTGGACGCGCTCGCAGTCACCGACCACGACGAGATCGAGGCCAGTCTCGCCGCCGCCGAGCAGGCGGCCGACTACGACCTCGTCGGGATTCCCGGCATGGAGGTGACGAGCGAGGCCGGCCACGTGCTCGCGCTCGGGGTCGAGGAACTCGTCCCGCCGGGGCTCTCCTTCGTCGAGACGCTCGACCGCATCCACGCACAGGGTGGCATCGCGGTCGTCCCTCACCCGTTCCAGCGGTCGCGCCACGGCGTCGCTCCCCACATCTCCGAGGCGACCCTCGCCAGCGCGGACGCCATCGAGGTGTACAACTCGCGGCTGTTCACCGGTCGGTCGAACCGGACGGCCGAGCGGTTCGCCGCCGCACGCAACCTACCGATGACGGCGGGATCGGACGCCCACATCGCGGAGATGGTCGGACAGGCAGTCACCGAAGTTGACGCCGCCGAACGAACCGTAGACGCGGTGCTCGATGCGATCCGCGACGGTCGCACCTCGGTCGTCGGCAAGCGGACGCCGTGGCGCATCTCGCTGCGCCAGTTCGGCGGCGGCGTCCGCCGGCGCATCGCCCGCGCGCTCCGTACGCCATTCTAAACTGTCTCGATGGCGTCCAAGCCCACCTCGACCACGTCGTCGGGGAGTTCCTCGGCACGCGCACGGAGGTCGGCCGCGTCGAACCACTCCCACACCGACGGGTCGGCCTCGTCGCGGCCGGCCGGCGCGACCTCTCGACTATCGACTCGACCGTAGAAGACGAAGTCGACGTGTTGGTGGCCGACCTCTCCGCCGTGGACGTTGATGTCCTCCAGCAGGAACTGCTGTGGCTGCGGGATGGAGCGGGCGGCCTCGCTCTCTACGTCACCCTCCGGCGCGACGAGTGAGGCGTCCAGACCAGTCTCCTCGTAGCACTCGCGAACCGCGGCCTCGTGGGGGAGTTCGTCGCGGTCGATGTGGCCGCCCGGCGGGAGCCACATCCCGAGGCGGTCGTGTTCGTGCAGCAGCGTCGCACCCTCGTGCACGACGTACACCGTCGCCACGAAGTGGCGGGTCGTCTCCATACACACGGCTCTCGGCCGGGCTACAAACGCTCTTCGTCACTCGGCTCGACACGAGCGCGGCGTCTGATTACTGGAGGTCGGGCAACGAGACGACGCCTTCCTTCAGGGCGACGTACACCTTCTCCTCGTTGTCGAGGTCGTCCCAGTCGTCGGGCCGGTCGGCCTCCGGCACGGATTCGACCTTCTCTAAGAGGTCGGTGCGAACGTAGTGGTCGAAGCCACAGTCGTTCTCGCAGGCGCGGACGACCGACGGGACGCGGTACTCCCGCTCGACGACGTTGCCACACTCCGGACAGACGTACTCGTAGCTCCGGGCCACGGCGAGCCTACGACTCGCGAACTGAAAAGTGATAGCCGCGTCAGGTGGTGATGCCGTCCTCCGCCTCCAGCAGTTCGTGGTAGCGGTTGCGGATGGTGACCTCGGAGATGTTGGCGACCTCGCTCACGTCCGACTGGGTGACCTTCTCGTTCGTCAGGAGCGAGGCGGCGTACACCGCGGCGGCCGCGAGGCCGACCGGCGACTTGCCGGAGTGGATGCCCTGCTCCTTCGCGCTCTTGAGCAGTTGCCGCGCGCGGCGTTCGGCCTCGTCGGAGAGGTCCAGATCGGAGGCGAACCGCGGGACGTAGCTCTCGGGGTCGGCGGGCGCGACTTCGAGCCCGAGTTCGCGGACGACGTAGCGGTAGGTGCGCGCGATCTCGTCCTTTTCGACGCGGGACACCTGCGTAATCTCGTCGAGCGAGCGCGGGGTGCCGGCCTGCCGGGCGGCGGCGTACAGACTCGCGGTCGCAACGCCCTCGATGGAGCGGCCGGGCAGGAGGTTCTCGTCGAGTGCCCGCCGGTAGATGACGCTCGACGTCTCACGGACGTTGTCGGGGAGCCCGAGAGCACTCGCCATGCGGTCGATTTCGCCGAGCGCCTGTTTGAGGTTGCGCTCCTTGGAGTCGCGGGTGCGGAACCGCTCGTTCCAGGTGCGGAGCCGCTGCATCTTCTGGCGCTGGCGGTTGGACAGCTGGTTGCCGTAGGCGTCCTTGTCCTGCCAGCCGATGTTGGTCGACAGGCCCTTGTCGTGCATCATGTTCGTGGTCGGCGCGCCGACGCGGGACTTCTCGTCTTTCTCCGCGGCGTCGAACGCGCGCCACTCCGGCCCGCGGTCGATCTCGCCCTCTTCGATGACGAGCCCGCAGTCTTCACACACCGTCTCGCCGTGCTCGGTGTCGGTCGCGACCGAGCCGCCACATTCGGGACAGACGAGCGTCTCGCTCTGCTCGTCTTCCTCCTGTTCTTCTTCGTCTCGGGCACGCTGGAAGCGTCTCACGTTCGTATCTGACATGTTAGGGTTCCGGGGACGGCGGCGGTAGTAGAACCGGGTCTATTCAACTATTCGTAGGGGACCGAGTAACTTAAATTACAGGGCACCATACGCGCGCGACTTGCGGCTCTCACGGTTCGAAACGCTTAGTCCACTCGCGACTGACCGAACCGTATGGTCGACCACGAGGAGGTCGAACACGTCGCCTCGCTGGCGCGTGTCGACCTCGACGAGGCGGAGACGGAACGCTTCGCCGCGCAGTTCGACGACATCCTCTCGTACTTCGAGGCGCTCGACGAGGTGCCCGAAGCCGACGCGGCGACGGAACTCGACAACGTGTTCCGGCCCGACGAGGTCCGCGAGGGGCTCACACAGGAGGAGGCGCTGGCGAACGCTCCCGAGACGGAGGACGGCTACTTCAAGGGGCCGAACGTGTCATGAGCTCCGACACGGACGCGTTCATCACCCGCGAGGAGATCGACCCGACCGACGAGGGGCCGCTCTCCGGGCGGACGGTCGCGGTGAAGGACAACATCTCGACGGCCGGCGTCCCCACCACCTGCGGGTCGGCGATGCTCGCCGACTACGTCCCGCCGTACGACGCCACCGTCGTCGAGCGGCTGAAAGACGCCGGCGCGCGGATCGTCGGCAAGACGAACATGGACGAGTTCGGCATGGGGACGACGACCGAGACCTCGGCGTTCGGTCCCACCGACAACCCCGCCGCGCCGGGCCGCGTCCCCGGCGGCTCGTCGGGCGGGTCGGCCGCCGCCGTCGCCGCGGGCGAAGCCGACCTCGCGCTCGGGTCGGACACCGGTGGCTCCGTCCGCTGTCCGGCCGCGTTCTGCGGGGTCGTCGGCATCAAACCCACATACGGGTTGGTCTCCCGCTACGGACTGGTCGCGTACGCCAACTCGCTCGAACAGATCGGTCCCATCGCGCCGACGGTTCAGGGAGCGGCCGAACTGCTGGAGGTCATCGCCGGTCCCGACGAGCGCGACGCGACGACCCGCGAGCACGGTGCAGAGACGGCGTACGCGAGCGCCGCCGACGGTGACGTGGACGGGCTGACGATTGGCGTACCTACGGAACTCGTCGAGGGAGCCGACGAGGCCGTCGTCGAGCAGTTCGAGGCCGCGCTGGAGGACTTCCGCGTGCAAGGCGCAGAGACGGTCGAGGTGTCGCTCCCCTCCGTCGAGACGGCCGTGCAGGCGTACTACGTCATCGCGATGGGGGAAGCCTCGTCCAATCTCGCGCGGTTCGACGGCGTCCGGTACGGGCCGACCGCGGCCGCGACGGACGACGCGGAGGCTGGCAACTGGAATGACGCGTTCGCCGCTGTCCGCGAGGGGTTCGGCGAGGAGGTGAAGCGGCGCATCCTGCTCGGCACCTACGCGCTGTCGGCCGGCTACCACGACAAGTACTACGACAAGGCACAGGACGCTCGCGCGTGGGTTCGCCGGGACTTTGCCGAGGCATTCGAGACCGCCGACGTGATCGCCTCGCCGACGATGCCCGTGCCGCCGTTCGAACTCGGCGAGAGCCTCGACGACCCGCTCCAGATGTATCTCGCCGACGCGAACACCGTCCCCGTGAACCTCGCCAATCTCCCCGCCATCTCCGTGCCGGCCGGCGAGACGGCCGAGGGACCGGTCGGTCTCCAGTTGGTCGGCGAGGCGTTCGACGAGCGGACGATCATCCGCGCGGCGAGCGCCGTCGAGTAGAGCCCTCTCGCGGCCCTCGGCCGCCTCGCTACCCCGCTACGGCAGGCCCAGCACGTCGCGCGCGGCTGCCTCGACCGCCGTCCGTTCGTCCGTCGGCGCGTACACGCCGAGTCGCCACTGCGCCCGCCGGGTCGCCCGGAGCGCACCCACGAGTTCGGACGCCTGTTCCAGCCGTTGGACGACGCCGTCGACGACGACGCGGGTGCGCGACTCCTTCAGCCGAGGGCGGTCCGGCACGTCGACGATGACGTGGTCACGGTCCACGCCCGCGGCGGCCGCGATCTCGCGTGCGGCCTGTCGCTCTTCCTCCCGAGAGAGTTCGGTGACTGCGTCGGGAACGCCGTCGAGACCGACCCACAGCGCCCGCTTGTAGAGGTCGCGCCGCTCGATGCGCCCGCCCAAGTCGGGGACGTGCTCACCGAGCGCGACGAGCAGGTCGTGGTCGGCCATGCGGCGGAACCGGTCGAGAGCGACGCCGGCGTCCAGCAGGCGCTCGCAGGCCCGCTCCAGCATCGCGCCGGCGATGCGGGAGACGTGGTGGCGGTAGACGATGCCGTCCATCAGCGCTCGGGCGAGCAGCAGCGACTCGGCCGTCTGGACGTTCCCCTCTGCGAGGACGAGCCGACCGTCCCGGAGCTGGAGGTCGTGTACCAAGCGTCCGTGGTCGATTGTCCCGTACGGGACGCCCGTGTGGTGAGCGTCACGTACCAGATAATCCATCCGGTCCACGTCGAGTTCCCCGGCGACGACCTGCCCGAGTTCTCCCTCGCCGCGGACGAGTGCGGCGACGTGGTCGGGGTCGATGTCGTGGGCCTCAAGTACGCCAGCTAGTTCGGTCTCGTACAGCAGGTCGCCGAGTTCGTCGTGGTCCGTGCCGACCTCGCGGCGGATCACCTCCTCGGTCTGGTGGCCGTAGGGTCCGTGGCCCACGTCGTGGAGGAGCGCGGCCGCCCGGACCGTGCGGGCACGCTCCTCACCGATGTCCAGTGAGTCGAGCGCCTGTCGCGCGAGGTGGTAGACGCCGAGCGAGTGCTCGAAGCGCGTGTGGGAGGCGGAGGGGTAGACGAGCCGCACCGTCGAGAGCTGTTTGATGTGGCGGAGCCGCTGGACCGCCGCCGTGTCCAGCAGGTCCGCCGCGACCGGGTCGAGCGGGATCCAGTCGTGCACGGAGTCCTTGATCGCATTCATACCCCCGCGTTCGGCGACCGGGCGCTTGGCCGTTCGGGTTTGGATCTCTGCGACGAAAGCCACAAGCCGCGGCCCGCGTACCCGATAGTATGGTTACGTTCCTCGCTGGGGGGACGGGAACGCCCAAGCTGCTTCAGGGGGCGAGCGACGCCTTCCCGCCGGCCGACACGCCCGTCGTGGCGAACACGGGCGACGACGTGGAGATAGCCGGCCACCTCGTCTGTCCGGACCTCGACACGCAGCTGTTCGCCGACGCCGGCGAACTCGACACGGGGACGTGGTGGGGTATCGCCGGCGACACGACGGCGACACACGACGAGTTGCACGCGTTCGCCGATGCCGCCGGTCTCGACGACGGCCCGCGGTATCTCCCGGCCGAGGCACAGACGGAGGGTCGGGGCATCGCCCGCTGGCGGCGCTTCTCCGGCGTCGCGGAGTTCATGCTCATCGGCGACCGGGACCGAGCGGTCCACCTCACGCGGACCGGCCTGCTCGACGAGGGAAAGACGCTCACCGAGGCGACGGCGGCGCTCCGCGACGCGCTGGGCGTCGAGCGACCGATCTATCCGATGAGCGACGACCCGGTGGCGAGCATCATCCACACGCCCGACGGACCACAGCACTTCCAGGAGTGGTGGGTCGCACGCGGCGGCGACCCGGCCGTCGAGCGCGTGGAGTTTCGCGGCGCGGAGACGGCGGAGCCGACGCCGGAGGTACTGGACGCGCTCGCCGACCCCGTCGTCGTCGGGCCGTCGAACCCGGTCACGTCGCTCGGCCCGATGCTCGCGCTGGACGGCGTCCGCGAGGCGCTCGCCGACACGCCGGTCGTCGCAGTGTCGCCGTTCGTCGAGGACCGCGTGTTCTCCGGGCCGGCGGGGAAACTGATGGCCGCGACGGGCCGCGAGCCGTCGACCGCCGGCGTTGCGGCGGCGTACGAGTTCGCGGACGCGTTCGTGCTTGACCGAGATGACCCGACGGCGCTCGACCGGCCGACGGTCCGCACGGACACGACGCTGGACACGGAAGCTGACAGCGAACGGGTCGCACGCGCCGTCGACCGCGCGCTCGCGGAGGTAGCCTGATGTTCAGCCCGCGACTCGCGCTGGCCTCGCTGTCGGGCGAGGCGGACGCCGCGTGGGCACGCGCCGGCGCAGAGCGGGCAGGGTGTGCCTTCCTCGGCGGCGTCTCGCTCGACGGCCCGACGCGCCGTGCGGCCCGGAAACTCGTCGCCCGCGACCGGAACGAGTTTCTCCCTGACGACCCCGTCGCGTTCGTCGACGACCAACTCGCCGCGCTCGCCGATACGCCGCTTCGCCCGGCGGTCAACGTCCGGACGACAAGCGTCGACCCGCTCCGGGAGGTCGCCCGCGTCGCGGCCCGCCACGACGCGATACTGGAGGTCAACGCCCACTGCCGACAGGAAGAGATGTGCGCGGTCGGGGGCGGAGAGACGCTGCTGCGCGACACCGACCGGCTCTGCGAGTACGTCGCCGCGGCGGTCGACGCGGGTGCCGACGTGAGTGTGAAGACCCGGACGGAGGTGTCGGGTGTCGACCTCGCAGCGCTCGCGCCGGAGCTTGAGCGCGCCGGCGCGGACTGTCTCCACGTCGACGCGATGGATTCTGAACCTATTGTCGGCGAGGTGCGCGCGGCCTCGGACCTGTTCCTCGTCGCGAACAACGGGGTTCGCGACCGCGCGACCGTCCGCGAGTACCTCGATCACGGCGCGGACGCGGTGAGCGTCGGTCGCCCCTCAGACGACCCGCGCGTGCTCCGGCGGGTGGCGCGCGCCCTCCGCGAGCTGGAGGTGTCGGCGTGACGCGGAGCCACGCCGAGAACGCGGAGTTGGCGCTCCTGTTGGAGGTCGCTGGCACGCCGAAGCCGGGAAACGTGGACCGACACCGCGACCACGACGACCTCCGCTTCGAGCATTTCCTCGCGGGTGCGGTCGGCGCACGCGACGGGCTAGCGACCGCGGCCGACGGCGCGCCGGTCGGCGGGGCGTTCGAGCGGGCGGTCGCGGGCATGAGCGAACAGGAGGGCGGCAACACGCAGTTCGGCTGTCTGCTCCTGCTCGTGCCGCTCGTCCGCGCGGCGGCGACGGGGTCGCTGACGCGTGATAGGGTCCGCGAGGTGTGTGAAGCGACGACGGTCGCGGACGCGGTGGGGTTCTACCGCGCGTTCGAGCACGTCGACGTGGCCGTCGACGATCCGCCCGAGGGGATGGCCGAACTGGACGCGCGCCGCGGTGCGGACGCCGTGCCCGCGCTGGAGGCGCGCGGCCTGACGCTGTACGACGTGATGGCCCGCTCGGAGGGCGACGGCAACGCCGTCGAGTGGACCAGCGGCTTCCCGCGGACGTTCCGCGAGGCCGCCCGGATACGCGACGACGAGGGGCCAGTCCCGGACCGGGCCGCGCGGGCGTTCCTCCGACTGCTCGCCGAGGAGCCGGACGGGTTCGTCCGGACGACCGCCGGGGCGGACGCGGCCCGCGAGGCGACGGCCCGCGCGCAGACGTGTCTCGACGGCGAGGCGGACCCCGAGGCGCTCGCCGACGAATTCGTGGAGCGAGGTATCAACCCCGGAACGACCGCCGACATCACCTGTGCGGCGCTGTACGTCGCGCTCGAACGCGGGGTGTCGGTGTGAGCGACGCGTGGCCGGCCGGCTGGGGTGGCGTCGCCGAGTCGGTGGTGACGACCCGCGGCCCGAACGACCGCTGGAACGTCGCGGCGCTCGGTCTCCACGCGCCCGACGGCGGCGTGACGGTGGGCGAACGGCCGGACGACCCTGTCACGGCCCGGACGTGGGGGCGCACGCGGACGTGGCGCAACTTCACCGAGCGCGGGCGCGGCTACGTCCAGTTCACGCGCGACCCGGTCGACTTCGTGGAGGCAGCCTGCACGGTTCGCGAGGAATCCGACCCCGTGCTCGACTCGGCGGACGCGTGGGCCGAGGTGTCCGTCGAGGAACGCGACTCGGGAACCGAGGGCGACACGACGTGGACCGACTGGACGCTCCGGGTCGTGGAGTCGGTCGTCGTGCGAGAGACCGTGCCCACGGTTTCGCGGGGGCACGGCGCGGTCGTCGAGGCGACCGTCGCGGCGTCGCGGCTCGGCGTTGCCGGCTTCGACGACGACGCGCTCCGCGACCGGATTCGATTCTTCGAGAGCGTCGTCGAGTCGGCCGCCGGCGCTCGCGAACGCGCGGCGTGGACGCGGTTCGACGAACTCGTGGACTGGCGCGAGAAGTGACGGAAGCCGCGTCGGTCGCCGCTCGTCAGTCGGCCGCCGCGACCTCCTCCGAGTCGGCGGGCGCGACGACGGGGGTGCCGAAGGCGTACACCCGCTCGCCGCTCGTCACGTCCACCTCGATGAACTCCCCCGGCTCGATGCCGTAGTCGCTCGCGTTCCGGACGACGATCTGCCGGTAGGCGCTGTCGCGACACTTCACCGAGTCGCCGTGTCCCTCCTCGACGACCAGCACCTCGCGGCGCGTGCCGACCAACGCCTCGTACGCCTCGCTCACCACGTCCATCTTCAGTTCGCTCATCGCCTTCGAGCGGTCCTTCTTCGTCTGGCCGCCGAGGCCCTTCATCTCGGCGGCGTCCGTGTTCGGCCGCTTCGAGAACCGCGTCACGTTGACCTTCTCCGGGCGCACGTCGGCGAGCAGGTCCATCGACTGCTCGTGGTCGGCCGGCGTCTCCGTCGGGAAGCCGACGATGAAATCGGTCGACAGCGTCCAGTGGTCGAGTCGGTCGTCGAACGCCGCGACGCACTCGCGGAACTTCTCGACGCGGTGCTGGCGGCGCATGTCCGCCAGCACGTCGTCGGAGCCGGACTGGACGGGCAGGTGGATGAAGTCGTAGAGCTTCTCGTTTCGCGCGAAGGTGTCGACGAGTTCCTCGCGGATGCCGTGGACGCCGCCCGGATTCGCCATCCCGAGTCGGACCCGGAACTCGCCGTCGATGTCGCAGATGCGGTCGAGCAGCTCCGGGAGCTTTCGCTCGCCCTCGTCCCAGCCGTAGACGCCGGTGTCCTGTCCGGTCACGCGCAGTTCCGTGGCTCCGGCGTGGACCAAGGCTTCGGCTTTGCGGACGTTCTCCGCCACCGACGGCGAGTCGATGCGGCCGGTGGCGTGCTTCGTGATGCAGTACGAGCAGTTACTCATACAGCCCCGGGCGATGGGGAGGATGCCGACGACGCCGTCGAGGATGGGTTCGGCGTCGGGCGTCGTCGTCGGGCACTCCCCGTTCGTGACGGCCGCGGGCACGTCCTCCCAGTGGAGCACCTGCGCGTCGAGGTCGGCGAACTCCTCGCCCTGTGCGAGCGCCATGCAGCCGGTGACGACGAGGTCCGCCACCTCCGCTTCGAGTTCTTTGGCTCGGCGGAGCATGTTTCGCTCCGTCTTCTCGACCACCGTGCAGGTGTTGAGGATCGCGACGTCGGCCGCGTCGAGCGGGACGCGGTGGTGGCCGGCGTCGCGCAGCCGCCGCTCGATCTCGCGGCTCTCGCCGCGGTTCGAGGTGCAGCCGTACGTCTCGATGTGGTACCGAGCCATCGTACCACAACAAGCAGACGCGTCGGTAAAAGCACGGTGGAACGGACCGAAACGCCACCGTGCGGCCGCCGGAATCGTCGACCAGACTAGCCGTCGAAGCCTTCCACGATGGCGACACCGGAACTCGCGCCGATGCGCTCCGCCCCGGCGTCGAGCATCGCCGTCGCCTCCTCGTAGCTGCCGACGCCGCCGGACGCCTTCACCGGGAGATACTCGCTCATCAGTTCCACGTCCGCGGCAGTCGCCCCGCCGTCGGCGTAGCCGGTCGAGGTTTTCACCATCCGCGCGCCGGCCGCCTCGGCCGCCTCGCAGGCGCGGTGTTTCTCTCCGTCGGTCAGGAGCGGCGCTTCGATGATGACCTTCACCGGGAGTGGCGTCGCCTCAACGACGGCGACCAACTCCTCGCGGACGGCATCGTCGTCGCCGGCCTTCAGCCGGCCGACGTTGATGACGACGTCGAGTTCGGTGGCACCGTCCGTCCGCGCCTGCTCGGCTTCTGCAACCTTCGTCTCGGGGGTGTGTTGGCCGTGCGGGAATCCGACGACAGTCGCGATGGTTACCTCGGAGGCGTACGCGGTCGCATCGGCGACGTAACACGGGGGGATACAGGCGTTCATGCCGTGTTCGCGCGCCTCGTCGAGGACGCGCTCCACGTCCGCGAGCGTGGCCGTCGGGCCGAGCACCGTGTGGTCGATGCGTGCGGCGAAGGTGTCTCTGTCCATGCCGGCAGTCCGGCCGGCGCGGGTGAAAAGGTGGGGGAAACGGATTAGCTCGGGCGCGACGCAACGCGGAGCCATGGACGATGCCCTCCGCCGTCGTCTCGACACCGTCGCCGCGCTGCTCGCCGGCTGTTTCCTCGTCCTACTGGCGCTCGGCCTCCAGTTCGCCACGCTGTACACCGTCGGCTTGCTCCTCGTCGGAGTGTTCGTCTGGACGGTGGGTGGCGAGTACGTCGGCGCGCTCTACTACGCCAGATAGCGCCCCCGAGCTCCTCCGCTGTTTGAGACTATTCACACATCCTTTCGGGAGGTAGCACCCGTCGCTCGGGAGCCACCGCGGTGAGGGCGGAGAGTACGGTCGCCGGCGCGCCCCGGGCCGTTTCGTTCCACAACGCTTTCACGGCGGCCGGTCGCCCGGTCGGACGTGCCCGCGCAACTGCTCCCGACCGGGGCGTCGCTGCCGCCGCTCCCGTACCTCGCGGCGGTCCTCCTCGCGCTCGCCGCGGTCGGCGGCGCGCTCTCCCGCCACCGCCCGCCGGTCACGCCGCGCGTCGTCGCCGGATTCGCACCGTGGATGGCCGCTGGCGCGAGCGGCTACGCGCTGTTTCAGGTCGACGTCGTTCCGGACGCCGTTACGCCGCTGTTCGGCAATCCAATCGTCTACGCGAGTACGTTCGCCGTCGCCGGGGCGGTGTGGCTCGCCGTCGCCGACCGACCGGCCGACCGGTGGGCGCTCTCGGCCGTCCCCGGTGTCCTCGCCGTCACTGGGGGTGCCGTCGCCACGCTCCTCGTCGCGGCCGGCGTTGCGACCGCGCTCGCTCGGGGATCGCTGACGCTCGCGTGGCCGCTCGGCGGCCTCGGCTTGTCCGTGGCGCTTGCGGGGGGCATCTGGCTCGGCGTGCGTGACCGCGTCGGCGTCACGGGGTGGCCGGGGCTCCTCGTCCTGTTCGGTCACACGCTCGACGGCGTCTCGACGGCCGTGGGCATCCGACTCGGCTTCGGCGAGCAGACGCCGCTCTCGGCGCGACTCATCGAGGCTGGCGCGGGGTTGCCGCCGGCGAGTCTGCTCGGCGAGGCGTGGCTGTTCGTCCTCGTGAAGCTGGTCGTCGCGACGGGCGTGCTGTTCGTCTTCCGCGAGTACGTGCGCGAGGACCCCAGCGAGGCCGCGCTGTATCTCGGCGTTATCGCCGCGGTCGGTCTCGGTCCCGGCACGCACAATCTCGTCCTGTTCGCGCTCGCCTGACCGCGGCTTTTTGCCGTCGCCGCGCCCAGCCGCGCGTATGCCCCGCGTGCTGTGTGTCGGTCACGTCAACTGGGATGTGACGCTCCGGGTCGACGACCTGCCGGAGCCGGACGGCGAGTCGGTCGTCCGCGACACGGCCGGAACGGGCGGCGGGTCGGCGGGCAACGTCGCCGTCGGGCTGGCCGGACTGGACTGTACGGCGACGCTCGCGGGCAGCGTCGGGAACGACGAGTACGGCCTGCTCGCGCGTCGCTCGCTCGACCGCACGGGCGTCGACCTCGCCGGCCTGCGGACGGTCGACGGCGAGACGACGACGAAGTACCTGCTCGTCGACGACGACGGCGAGGTGTCGGTGCTGGCCGCGCCGGGCGTGAACGAAGCCCTCGGTCCCGACGACATCGACCCGGCACTCGTCGAGGCGGCCGACCACGTCCACGTCACCGCGCACCGACCGGCGACGGCCGCGCGGGTGGCCGACCTCGCCGTCGCGGCCGACGTGCCCGTCTCCTTCGATCCGGGACGGCGGCTCGCAGACCGCGACTTCTCGGCCGTTCTCGCCCGGGCCGACCTGCTGTTCGTCAACGAGGTGGAAGCGCGGGCGCTCGACGGGCCGGACGTGCCGACCGTCGTGACGAAGCGCGGCACCGAGGGCGCAGTCGCTGAGACGCCCGACGGAACCGTCACGCACGCCGGCTTCGACCTCCCGGCCGTCGACACCACGGGCGCGGGCGACGCCTTCGCCGCCGGCTTTATCGCCGCACGCCTGCGGGGTGACGGCCCACGTGCTGCCGTCGCCGTCGCGAACGCCTGTGGCGCACTCGCGGCCGAGACGGAAGGCCCGAAAGCCGACCTCTCGTGGGATGCCGTCGAGGCCGTGCGCGGCGGGGAGCGAGACTGATCTGGCTCGCGGACGGCTATTCGATCTTGAACGCCGGCTCGGTGAGATCCTCGCTCTTGCACTCGGGACACCGCGACGGCCGGTTGGCCGGGTCGTCGAAGTCGGAGAAGCCGCAGGCGCGACACTGCGGCGGCGCGGCCAGCAGTTCCTCGTCCGTGCCGTCCAGCGAGCGGGCGATGTGTTCGACGTGCGCGAGTGCGTCGGCCGTCGTCACGCCGAACTCGTTCGCGAGCGTGCCGGCTTCGGCGGTTTCCGCGCGGAGATGGTCGGCGATGCGCTCCCGGGTCGTCCGGTCGGCACCCTGCATGCGCAGATGTACTCCGCCGGCCGGAATACGTTTTCCGGCACACGCGGTCCCGGCCTGCGAGCCGGGATGTTCAAGACGGGCGAGAGCGTGATGTCGGATATGCCGAAAACCATGGAAGTCGTCTGCACGGACGATAGCTGCGAGTTCGACATGGCCGGACTCCACTTCACCTACGACATGCCGGACGACACCGGCGTAGACGCGTTCTCCTGTCCCTACTGCGGGGGAGACGTCGCGGAAATCGAGGTGTAGCTCCGCGCTGCTTGACTCGCGCGCCTTCGCAGTGCACAACCGGTGAACTACCCCACCTTACCGCTCGCTTGACCGCTCGCGCTTGAGGGTGGGGCTTCCTGCTTCCACGACGCGCTTTGCAGACACCGAGTCGGTGTCCGTAGGGAGCGCAGTCTCCACAGGCGGTGATTCGGAGTGTCCCACTCCTACATCTCCGAGGCCGCGAGAAAGAATGTTCCACGCCGTCGCAAACGCTTCGCGTTTGCTGCCCGTCAGACTGCGTCTGACGACCGCGTTCGCGTCCCTGTCCGCCTCAAACCCGCAGGCAGGACAGGAGTGTTCGCGGACCCACAACGGCTTGTCCGTCGAGACGCCGCAGACCGCGCACTCTTTGCTCGTCCCTCTCGGTTGACCGCCACGAAATGCGTTCCTTCGCGCTCACACTTGTATTCGAGCAACGAGAGGAACATCCGCCACGCGGCAGACGCGGTGTTGCGGCTGTTCGACGGCGACTCTATCATCCCCTTGACGTTCAGGTCTTCGACCGCCACGAGGTCGTACTCCCGAGCGTAGTAGTTCGAGAGCTTATCCAGGAAGTCGCGGCGCTTGCGTCGGAGGTCGGCGTGACACTCCGCGACTCGCCGCCGTTGCGTCTCGTAGTTGCTCGATCCGTGCTGTTTGCGCGAGAGTTTCCGTTGCTCGCGCTCCAAGCGTTCCCGTTCGTCGGACAGGTCGAGCGACCTGACTGCCGTGCCGTCGGTGTCGTGGGCGTACGTGAGAATCCCCACGTCGATACCGACGCACTTCTCAGGGTTTTCGGGTGGCTCAGGAGGTCCGCGGTCCATCTCGACGCCGAAGGTGGCGAACCACTCGCCCGTCGGTTCCTTCTTGACCGTGACCTGTTTGAGCGTGGCGTCGTCCTCAGAAATCGGAGATTTCTGATGGGCTGCATAAGAGCTGTCGCTCTTATGAACGTCGGGGATGGGTCGGTGGAGCCGTATCGGGATATCCGCGAGTTTCGAGAGGGACAGGACAGTCTGCCCGCCCTTCTTGTCGAGCTTGAAGCCATCGCCAGAAATCGCAGATTTCTGGCTGCCAACCAGAAGCCGTCGGCTTCTGGTGACCGGACTGACTGTAGGTCACGGTCTGGAGAACCTTTGAGTACACGTCAGAGAGGTCGTCCCACCACTTCTTGAGGTCGGGGAGTTCCGACCGTAGCGTGGTCATGGACGGCAGTTCACCGTGTTCGTCTTGATACTCGTTGAGGCGGTAGCGTGTGTGGTTGTACAGTTGCCGACAAATATCGCGGTGGCGGTCCAATGCCTCGCGGTGGGCGTCGGATGGCTCAAGGCGATACTTGTAGGCGTAATACATGGCGCTACTCGCGTTCTTCGATGAGTTCGTCCAACTGCTCGCGGATAAACGACGAAAGATTTAGATGGTGCTGTTCAATCCACTCGTGTTGGTCCTCCCGAATAGTGATTGTCTTTCGTTTCACTACGATGCACGCTATACGCGATACACGCATTACTTCTTCGATGAACCGTGGGCCTGTGGCCCGAACAAGGAATATATAGAAACTGTGCGGCGCTGTATCTCCTCCATGCTCGCTTCCTTCGGCGCTACTTAATGCGGGGGAATTAGCGCCTCGATACAGCTAAAAGCGTGCCACGCGAAGCGAGCGTATGAGCGACATCCGTGAGTTCGGCGAATCAGTCGGGAAGCGACTCCTCCAAGGTGCAGGCAAGGTCTCCTCGCGCGTACAGGAGGAGCGACCGCTCGCGGCGGACGTGCTCGAAGGCGACGACGCCTATCTCGCCGTCTTCGACGCGCCGGGCGTCGAGATGGACGACGTGCAGGTTCGCTTCGAGGAAGGCGCGGTGCGCGTCCGCCTCGACCGCTTCCGTGCCCTCCACGACGGGTTCGAGATGGTGTTCCCCGGCCGCGGCCTCACCCTCGAAGGGAGCGCCGACCTCCCCGAGGGTGCCGCCGTCGATCCGGAGGGAGCCGAGGCGACGCTGACCGACAACGGCACGCTCCGAGTCGAGGTGCCGAAGGTCGTCGCCGACCCCGAGGAGAGCGAGGAACACGAGACAGACGAAGGACACGAAGGCGACTCGGACGACCAAGCGTAGCTACCGCCGCTCGACGGTCATTCCTTCGACGATCTCGAACGACTCGTCGCCGTCGAACCGGCAGGGGTCGAACCCGGCGACGGGGTCGCCGTCGCCGCGTACCTGCGCCGCGAGTCGCTCGGCGATGGCCGGCGCACGCATGAACCCGTGGCCCTGCCAGCCGGTCGCGACGTAGACGCCGTCGGCGAGTTCCCCGACCAACGGGTCGCCGTCGGGCGTCGCGGTGCAGAGCCCGGCCCACGACCGCTTCTCCGGCCACGACCAGCCGAGCGCGCGCTCCTGATACTCGATGCACGCCTCGCAGAACGACTCGTCGGCAGTGGCGTCCCAGTCGTCCGGGTCCTGTTCGACCGGTTCCGTGCCGTCGCCCACGAGCACGCCCTCCCCGTACGGGCGGAGATAGAAGCCGCCGGTCGCGTCGAACAGCGTGGGCGGCGTCACGTCGACCGATTCGGTGACGAGCGCCTGCACGCGGTACGGCTTGACCGGGAGCGGTGCGACCGGTTCCACGACAGACCGGGTGTGTGCGCCGGCGGCGACGACCACCGCGTCGTGCCCGTGGACGCCCGCGTCCGTCTCTACGCGCCCGTCGGCGGTCAGCGTCGCGGGCGTCCCCTCCTCGATGGCGGCCCCCTTCGCCCGGGCAAGCAGGCCCATCGTGTCCGTGTACGCGCTCGGGTCGGCGTAGCCGGCGTCCTCCGCGACGGCCGCGACTGCGACGTCGCTGGTCGCGATCTGCGGGAACCGCTCGCCGAGTTCTGCGGCGGCGAGCGTCGTCACGTCGAGTCCGTGGTCGCGCATCCGTACCGCCTGCTCGCGGATCTCGCTGGCGAGTCGGTCGGCGTCGTCCCCCGATTCGGCCGTCCGCTCGCGCGCCAGCCAGACGTACGGCGACGACTCGAAGGTGAAGCCGCCGCTTCCCGAGAGGTCGCGGAACCGCGCTAACGCGCGTTGGGCGAGGGCAGCGTCTCGCCGGTCGGAGAAGGCGTCGTAACAGAGGCCAGCGGCGCGGCCGCTCGCGCCTGCGCCGAGTTCCTCCGCTTCATAGAGCGTCACGTCGGCCGTCTCGACGAGGTCGTGTGCGACCGTGACGCCGACCGCGCCGCCGCCCACGACTGCGACATCCATATGCGTGGCTACGGTTCGACCCACTTCGCCCTGCCGGTGTCGGCCGTCGGTCGGTCAGCGAAACTCGTCGAGCCCGCGAGCGGGGTAGCCGACGATAGTGTCGACGCCAGCCTGCTTCAGACCGGCGGTGCGGTCGGCCACCTCGGCGACCGACCCGACGAGTGCGAAGTCGCGAACTGCCTGTGACAGCACCTCGCGTGCACGGCCCGTCGCCTCGGCGTCCGTCGCCGCGTCGTCGGGCAGCGCGCGCCGGACCGGGCCGCGACGGGACGCGTAGCCGCCCACGGCATCGAGAATCGCGTCCTCGTCGTCGGAGAGGACGACCGGCGCGTACAGCGCGACGCCTCCCTCGAAGCCGGCCGACCGCAACGCCCGCACCTCGCGGCCGGTGTTCCGCCCGAGCAGTTCGTACTGTGTGCCGCCGGCGGCCATCGCGACTCGCTCGACGCCCTCGGTGCCGACCCACGCGTCCGGTGCGGCCTCGCGGGCGGCCCCGAGCCGGGGCGCGACGGCCCGTTCGCGCTCCTCGCCGGTGAGATACGCCGGGTTACCCGCGACGAGGACGCGCTCCACGCCGTCGGGCAGCGGGAGCAGCGAGTCGTCGCCGAGCGGGTCGAAGCCGTCGGCGCGCACCGGCGTCGTGACGGTCAGCCGATGGTCGGCGGCCAGCTCGGCGAGGGTCGCCGTGTCCGGGAAGGGGTCGCGGCCCTCGTAATCGACGTTGAGCAGGTCCGCCTCGACGTCGGTCGCCAGCGAGAGGTCGTGTTCGAGCGGTTTCAGCGCGACCCCGTCGAGGCCGACGCGGGCGACCGGCGACTGGTCGGTCAACACGTCGTCTCACCGCCGCAGGCGTGTGCGGGGCGGACACTGGTCCGCCGCGGTCGCATCATGAACGAGGCTACGCGCTCCGGATATAACAGTCGTCGCTTCGCGCGAGGCTTGCCGGGAGTGCCTGTGGGTTGCGCTCGTCGGAAGCACCGACTACACCGGATAGTCGGCATCCGGGTCGACGACCCGATCGACCTCCTCCGGCGGCGACCAGTCCGTCGTGAGTGCGAGGAACTGGACGAGGATCCTGCCGGTCGCACCCCAGACGGTGTAGCCGTCGACGCGGAAGAAGTGGAGTCGCACGTCCCCGTAGTGGGGGTGGTCGCGGCGCTCGCTCTCGTAGTTGTCCAGGTCGATCAGCGCCTCGACCGGCAGGAGGACGACCTCGGCCACCTCGCGTTCGTCGCGCACCCATTCCTGTTGGGCGACGCGGGCGACGAACGGCCGGACGGCGTACCGCGTCACCGTCGAGATGTCGTCCAAGCGGCCGAGCATTTCAACTCGGTCGGGATCCATGTCGACCTCCTCGTTGGCCTCGCGGAGCGCCGTCTCGCGCAGGTCCGCATCGGAGGGCTCTCGCCCGCCGCCGGGAAACGACATCTGGCCCGCGTGCTCGCCGAGGTGGTCCGCGCGCTTGATGAAGAGCAGATGCTCCGCACCCTCGTGTTCGACGACGGAGACGATCACTGCTGCCTCGCGCTCCTCGCCAGTCACCGCGACGGGGTCGTGCGCGGCGACTGGTTCGAGCGCGAGATCCATACTGTCCCGGACGCGCGGGCGGGTGATAAGTCGACCGCTGACGGCCGACGATCACGCCGTCGTGAGCGCGTCGTCGAGACGCTCCCGGAGGTCCTCCAGCGCGACGTCGCCCCACGCTTCGAGGTCGTAACTCACGTCCAGCAGTCGCTCGATCCGGGTCGCGTCCTCGGCGTCGACGGCCTGTGCCACGTCGGCGCGAAACCGCCGCTCGGCGGCCGTCGCCAGCGCCGCACGATCCGGTGCCCGGACCTCGGCGTCGAGGATGTGCGGGAGGTCCTCCGATCCGTCCGGTAGGGTCGGGAACGCGGCCGGGCCGACCGCGAGTCGCTCACCGTCGCCGGCTTCGTATTCGACGAGCGCGTACGTCTCCAGCGCCGCTTCCACGTCCGCGTCGGGGATGTCCCCGTCGCGACGGTACGCCAACTCCTCCAGCGCGCGGTCGAGTTCGTCGCGGGTGACGGCCCCGAACAGGTCGACGACGCCGGCCACCTCGTCCGGCGAGAGCGTCATCGGATCGCCTCCAGATCCGCCGTCGCGGCCTCGCGAACCTCGGCCGGCGCGATGGGCGCGTCGCTCCACGCCGGCAGGCGCTCGTCCTCGCCCGGCGGCGTGACCGAGTCGACGTACTCCTCGACCTGCGTCAACTCGTCGTCGCGGTCGTACGACAGCCCGTTGAACGCCGCGTCGGCCGCGTACGAGTCGACGAGCGACCGGGCGGCCGTCTCGTAACGACCCGGGAGCGTCTCGTACTCCGGGGTCGGGCCGTTCTCCGCGACGGCGCGCAACAGCGCCCCCGCCACCTCCTCGCTCATCGTCGAGAGACCGGCGGGGCCGGAGACGGCCCGGTGGTCGTGTTCGTGTCGGCCCAGATCCACCTGTGCGGAGCCGTCGAAGCCGGCCGCCGCGTAGGCGTCGCCGAGCGTGCCGACCTCCAACCCCCAGCCTCGCTGGACGCGCAGCGACCGCGCGAGGTCGCTCGTCGCCGCGAACTCGCCGGCCAGCGCGTAGCGGAACGCGCCCAGATACGAGAGCACGGACGCCTCCGGATGCGCCTCGGCCAGCGCACGCACCAGCGGTCGGTAGAGCAGTCGGAACAGCCGCCCGTACAGTCGGCCGTTCTCCACGCGGGCGTAGTACCCCTTCGAGAACTGATAGCCGTGATCCAGCGGGAACAGCAGCCGCGGGACGTGTGCCGGACTGTACGTCGTCGCGTCGGCGTCGTGAATCGCGACGTACGCCGACTCGGCGGCCAGTCCTAACGCGAGCCACACGTCTCGGCCCTTCCCTCGCGTGCCGTTCAGTCCGGCCTCGCCGAGCAGGTCCGCCAGTCGGGGACCGTCACACCACACCACCTCGGTGTTCAGATCGAAGCCGTCGAGCCACGCGGCGACCGCCGGGGCGGCGGCCTCGTCGGCGCGAAGCGGCACGACGACGCGGGCCGGCGACACCGCCTCCAGCGTCGAGAGCACGCGCTCGGCGGCCAGCGAGGCGTGGTCGCGGTCGGTCATCGGCACGACGACCGCCGCCCGGTCCGTCGGCGCGTCGGGCCGTGCGCCGTCGAAGTCGTGGAGCGTGGCGACTCGCTCCTGAACGTACTCCATCAGCGGGTTCGAGGGATGGCGCGCCTATATGGGTTGTCCGTTACACCGGGTCTCCGCGCGGCCCCTCGGCCGGGAACACCGCGACGTACGCCGCCCCCGATTCGTCGTCGGGACAGCGCTCCCTGACGCGGACGGCGAACTCCGCGCCGCTGACGTTCCGGGCGCCGATGTGGAGGCGAACCGGATACCGTCGCTCGCCGAAGCCCGCCACGTGGTCGTCGTATCCACCCTCGACGTCGAGGTGGAGTCGGACCTCCTCGGGCGGTTCGCCGCCCTCACCGCCCTCCCTGTACTCGCTCCAGTCCCCGGCCGCACAGGCGCGGTAGCGGGGCGGCTCGACCCGCTCCGGGAGCGGCGTCGGGTTGGTGGCGACGAGTACGCCGACCTCCACCTCCGCCTCACGGGTCTCGGGGACCTGAATCTCCCCGGCGGTCCGAAGCTCGTACTGGAGGCCGCCCGTCGCCACGTCACCGACGACGACGAGCAGGGCCAGCGCCGCGACCGCGCCGAACAGCAGCGTCGCCCGACGGTCGTCCACGAGTCCACCGGTCTCGTCGAGCCGAGTTCGCAGACCGAACAGCGCCGCCGCGAGCGCCAGTAGTCCGACGGTGACGACTGCCGACCCGGCGTCGAAGGTGTTGGCGAACTTGACGAACAGACCGACGCCGGAGACGACGGCGACGGCGTAGCCGACCGTCCGCAGTTCGGCGTCGTCCGTGCGCTGGGTCAGCGCGACGATTCCGAGGACGAACGCGGCGACGAGTAGCCCGACCGAGACGGGCGAGAGTCCGCTCTCGACGTTGAACAGGAAGAAGAGGACACCGGCGGTCGCGAGAGTCCCGGTCGCCCAGTTGAACACCGTCTCGGCGTCGATGTCAGCCATGTGCGTCGCATCACCGGAGACGGAGGTATAGCTTCGGGAGGCTCAAACGGACGGTTGAGCGTCCCCGACGTTCCCGACGGGGAGCCGGCCAGCGACGTACAGTGCGAGCAGCGCGAACAACACGAACGTCAGCGCGACCGCGAACCCGGTGTACAGCGTGTCGAAGGGGACGCCCGCGTCGGTGAGCGAGCCGACGACGACGCCGCCCATCGACTGCGGGAGCATCATCGTCGCCGAGTAGGCGGTGTACGCCGAGGCTCGGTGGTGGTCCGGGAGCGACCCGAGCAGATACGTGTCCATCACCGGGAACAGCGAGTGGACGACGTACCCCAACGCGACGCTCGCGACGGCCAGCGGCCACAGCCCCGTCGCGTACGGGAACGCGAACAGACAGACGACGAAGCCGCCGACCACGCCGAGGATGAGCGGCACGTTCGACAGCCGGTCGGCGAGCTGGCCGCCGAACAGAAACGCCGGGATGCCAGCGGCAAAGACGATGGACAGCATGAGCCGCGCGGTCGACTGGTCAAGTCCCTTCGTGCCCATGTACGTCGGGAAGTAGTTGAACAGGCCGTTCCAGACGAAGCCGACGCTCCCGGTGACGAGGACGCCCGTGAGGATGATGGGCAACTGCGCGCGGGCCGCGGCCAACAGGTCGCGGTCCCTGCTGCCGGCGTCCGGGAGGTCCGTCCGCCGTGCGACGAGAAACAGCCCGACCGTGACGAGCGCGGCGGCGACCGCCATGACGAGAAACGTCGCGCGCCAGCCGCCGAACACCGCGACGACGGCGATGACGATGAGCGACGCGCCGGCGGCCGAGACCTGTGACGCCATCCCGTGGATGCCGAGCGCGCGCCCGACCGAGTCGGGAAACAGCTCCGACACCAGCGGGTTCGCCGCGATGAAGTAGACGCCCGAGGCCAGCCCCATCAGGAAGCCCCCGGCAGCGAGCAGGGGAACGCTCGGCGCTGCGGCGGCGAGTGCCGCCGCGGCCGTGAGGACACACCCGGCACCGACGATGACCCGGTGGCGAGGGACGCGGGTCAACAGCCAGCCGGTGGGGACCCGAGGGAGTGCGCTTCCGAGCCACGCGGCGCTCACGACGACGCCGAGCGAGCCGACCGTGACCCCGAAGTCAGCGGCGATAGGCTCCAACAACGGGGCGAAGACCACCCGGGCGAGATTGACGAGAAACACCAGCGAGCAGAGGGAGGCGAAGAGGCGACGACGAGACACGACCGCGTTTCGACGCGGCACGGTTATAGACTGTCGAAACGGAACCGCGACACCGACGCGCCGGGCACACGGCAGTTCGTCCGCTGACACAACTCCTAAGCCCGGCGACCCGCTCTCTCCGTCCGTGAAGTGGAAGCTGTTCGCCAATCTCGCCGAGACGGCGGGAACGAAGCAGGTCGAGGTGGCCGTCGACGGGGAAGCGACGTTCCGTGACGCGGTCGACGCGCTCATGGAGACGCATCCGGAACTGCGCGAGGAGGTGCTGGACGAGAAGGGCGACATCCGCGAGCACATCCGCGTGCTCCGCAACGAGTCGAACCCCTTCGTCGCCGACGACGGCTTCGACACCGTGTTGGAGGAGGGCGACACGCTCGCGCTGTTCCCGCCCGTCTCCGGCGGCTGAGCGCACGTCGGCGCGATAGCCGCAACCGTTCTCGTCTCAGCGACTCGTCAGGTCCGCTTCGAGGACGAAGTCGGGTTCATCGGAGATGCCCGCTCGGACGTGTGCGGCGTCGCTGACGTGCCGGGCGGTTTCGGGGACGAACACGCGCGTCCCGTCGACGCCGAGGGTAGCGGCGTCGCGGGCAATCGCCGCGACGAGCGAGCGAAGCGCCTCGGTGTCGGCCCACGACGCGACGCCGTACTCGGCGTACGTCTCGTCGTCGCCGTACTCGGTCGTCCGCACGCGGAAGGTCATCGCGCGCGTCCCGCCGTCGTCACCGACCGCGAGCACGCGCTCCTCGGCGGCGGCGCGGTGGAGTCGCTCGCGCGTGAGTTCGGCGACGGCGTACGTCTCGTCGAGGTCCAATGCGAGCCCCTGCAGCGCGTCGTTGGCGTCGCTCCGGTGGAAACACGACCACGCGGCGTCCGGCGCGTTACGGACCGACAGCGCGGGTTCGGCGGTCGCGTTCGGCGCGGGCGTCATCCAGCGGAACTCCGTGGCCGGGCCGAATCCGACGGCGCGTGAACTCCCGAGTCCCGCCTGATTCCACGAGAACACCATGTTGCGACAGACGGTCGCGCCGCGCTCGCGACACCAGTCGAAGGCCCGCTCCGAGAGCCTCGTAGAGACGCCATCGCCCCGGTAGTCGGGATGCACGCGCATCCCCTGTGCCCATCCCTCGTGAGGCGAGAGCATCACGGCCTGACAGATGCCGGCGGCGGCGTCGCCGTCGTCGGCTACGAACGTCTCGCTTCCCTCGGTGTCGATCCAGTCGTGGTACACCCGGGGGATGTAGTCCTCGCCGTCTCGGTCTGCCCACGTGTCCTCGGTGAACGCCGCGACCGCCTCGTAGTCGTCGTGCGTCGCCGGCCTGACGTTCATGCTTGCCACGGCGTCGAGCGGTCGGTCGCCTCGCCGGCGAGCGATTCACCCATCGTCGCCGCCGGGTCGTCGCGGTTGGCGAGCGCCCACATCAGTTTCACGTATGCCGTCTCGGGAAGCGTGTCCTCCGCCTCGACGACGCCTGCGTCCAGCAAATCACGCCCGGTATCGTACACGCGGTCGCAGACCCGGCCCTCAATACAGGCGGAGGTCATCGCGACGACGGTGCCGTCATCAACCATCTCGTCGAGCGTCGACACGAGGTCCGTGTGGACGTGGCCGAGCCCGGTTCCCTCGATCACCAGTCCGTCGACGCCGGCGAGTCGCTCCAGCCGCTGGGCGTCCATGCCGGGCGTGAACTTCAGCAGTTCAACGTCGTCGTTCAGCTCGGCGGCGAGTCGGAGGTCGTTCTCGCCCCGCGCGGTGTGGTCGGCGTGGAACGTGACCGCCCCGGACTCCTCGGCGCTCGCGGCGTCGTAATCGACGTGGCCGAGCGGCTCCGCGCCGACAGTCTCGAAGGCGTCGCGGCGCGAGGTGTGATTCTTCCGGACCCGCGTGCCGCGGTGGAGCGCACACCGGTCGTCCGAACTCCCGGCGTGCATACACACCATGACCTCCGCGCAGTCCGCCGTCGCGGCCTCCACCGCGCAGACGGCGTTCATCACGTTGTCCGACGAGGGGCGGTCTGCCGAGCGCTGGCTCCCGGTGAACACGACCGGCACGGGCGTGTCGAGCATGAAGGCGAGCGCGCTCGCGGTGTACTGCATCGTGTCCGTCCCGTGCATGACGACGACGCCGTCCGCGCCGGCCTCGACCTCCTCGCGGACGGCCTCTGCGAGCTCCTGCCAGACGTCCGACGTCATGTTCTCCGAGAGGATGTTGGCGACGACCCGGCCCCGGTAGTTGGCGCGGCCCGCGAGATCCGGAACGGCCCGGAGCACGTCCTCGGCGTCGAACTGGGCCGTGACCGCGCCGGTGCGGTAGTCGACGGTCGAGGCGATGGTGCCGCCCGTCGAGATGAGCGCCACCGTCGGCAGGTCGTCGTCGAACGCGACTTCCGACCCCGACTCAGTATCGCCCGCCGTCCCGACCGCGTACACGTCGGTGTCGAGCACGTCTACCGTGGCCGCCTCGCGGTCGACGCCGACGTTGTAGCCGCCTTCGAGTTTCACGACCAGTTCCGACTCCGTCGTCGAGGGCATCAGGACGCCCTCGTGGGTCACGTCGCCGCGCTCGACGCGGACCCGGTCGCCTGCGTTCATGCCCGTCGCTATCCGGTCGGCAGACTTGAATCCATCCGTGTGGCCGAGCGGAACGTCGAGGCGGCGCTCGGCCTGTGGACGCGCGGGACGCCGGCAGTCGCCGCGACTCGCCGGTTCATCGCGGCGACGACTGAGCGAAAGGCCGTTATCCGCGGCCGCCGAACGTGGCGTATGACGCGTAGCGACGAGGTGCTCGCCGAACGCGACCGGGAGCCGACGACGGAGGAACCGACCAGCGGGGGCCGACTCTCCGGGCTGCGCGGCCGCATCGGAGTACCGTTCTCGTTTCGGACGTTTCTGCTCGCAGTCGCGTTCGCCGTCGGTGGCTCCGCGCTCGCCGGCCTGATCCCGTTCGTTCCGGGCACCGTCGCGACGCTGGCGGGCGTCTTCGTCGGCGGTTTCGCGCTCGGTCTCGTCCGCGCCACGCGGTCGTATCTCGAGGCAGCCGCCGCCGGGACGGGGACGGCCGTCGTCGCCGCCGTCTCGCAGTATCTGCTGCTCTCCTTCGTCGGCGAGGTCGGGGTTCCGGTGGCGCTGATCGGTGCCGGATCGGGGCTGCTCACTGCTGTCGTCGGCCACTACTTCGGGCGCGACCTCCGTGCCGGCCTGACGCGCGACCTCTAAACGAGCCGCCAGCGGCCGTCTTCGTGGCCGACGACGCCGAGGTCTTCGAGCCGGTGGAGGGCGTCCTCCGTCATCTCCCGGCTGGCGTCGACGCGGCGTGCGGCCGCCTCCGTCGTCTCCGCGCCGTCGACTAACGCCGACAGCAGTTCGGCATAAAAGCGGCCGTCGCGCTCGCCGAGCTGTTCGGAGATGCGGTCCATCACGTCCGTGAGCTGTCCCTGCACCCACCGTTGGGCCATCGAGAGTTCGTTTTCCAGTGTCTCCAGCCGTTCGAGTTCCGAGGCCAACTCCTGCAGTTCCCCGTCACGTTGCCGAGAGTCGCCACACGACTCGCCTGCGTCGCCGTCCGGCGGCTCGTCGCTTTCGCCTTCGACGTGGATGCTCAGATAGCGACACCGGGCCATGTCGAGCGATCTGGACGCCGAATACGCGGATTTCGTCCCGAACTCGTACGGCGAGACGTTCACCTCCAGCCGGAGATTGCGCGCAATCGAGAAGTACTTCCGCCGCCGTTCGTCGACGCGAGAATCGACGAGTCCCGCCTCCTCTAACTTCTGGAGGTGGTCGATAACTGCCTTCGGACTCACGCCGAGATACTCAGATATCTCCGTGACGTAACAGGGCTTGCGGGCGAGCAACCGCAGGATGCGCCGTCGGTTCTCGTTCCCCAGCAGGTCGAGCAGCGCGGCGGAGTCCATTCACCTGATGTAATCCCTCGGAAGGTATAACCACACCGCTGTCTCCGCCGCGTCACTCACCGTCGGTACTACGCTTCCGTCTCGGTGGCCGTCGGTGTCGGTGTCGCCGTTCCAGTGTCGTCGGGTCTGCCCTTGTTCCCGGACGGCCCCTCACCGTCCGGGTTACTTCCGTTTCCCTCGTCCGGTGCGTCAGTTGCGTTGTCTGTTCCTGCTCGCTCGTCGCTCCGCGACTGGTTCGTCCCCTCACCGGATGCATTGCCCGGCGACCCGTCGTCCGTCTCGGTTCGGTTCTCCGGGCCGCGGTCCGCCGGTGGGCCGCGCTCGTCCCTTCTCGGCGAGTCGGCGATGTCGCCGGCGATGTCGGACACCTCCGACCCGTTCAGATCCGAGGCGTTCCGGCGGAGTTGGTCGAGCGACGACTCGTTGATGCCGGCCGCAGACGCCGCCTGATCGGTCGTGTTGATCCCCCGCCGAAGCGAGTTGATCTCTGCGGTCAGCCGAGCGGCTTTCGCACGGTCGGCGACGGTCTGGTTCCCTTCCTGTGTCAGTATCGCCTGTCGCTGCTCGCGGAGGCGCTCCAACTGCGCTTGGAGCGTCTCGGTCCGCTCGGCGACGAGGGCTCGTTGCGACTCGTTCGACGCGTTGTTCATCTGTGCGCGGAACACCTCGTTGTCCACCTCACCCTCGGCGTCGGCGGCGCTGGCCTGCATGAAGCCGGAGATAGACGCGCCCATCGACGCGTTCTCCGTTCCGCTGTCCGGCGGTGCCGCGGGACTGTCGGCCGTCGGACCGGAGGTTACTGCTCCGACTGCGCCGGGCCCCACCGTCGCCAGCGCGACGGCCAGCGCGACGACGACCACCAGCGATCGGTTCATCATCTTACCACTCGTAGCTCCTATCCATCTATAAAAACCGACAGCCGTTCCCTCGTTTCATTCCGTTCAAATCCGTTTAATCCGCGCAATACCGCTCGAATGCGAGTCATATCGTCAGTGATGTCCACGAGAGGCCAGCGTCGAGTCCGGACACTCTGAACTCCGGTCCCTCTCGCGTCGGGCGCAGTTCCACAAGCGCGTCGAACGCGTCGGCGAGCATCGCGACCGTCTGCTCGTGGCAGGTCGCGGTGTCGATCGTCGAGACGCCGAGATAGCCGCCGCGGTCGACCCTATCTATTATCGTCCGGAGAAACTTGTACACCGCGCCGTGATCCATCCGTTCGAGCATCGCGGTCGCGGAGAGATGGCCGACGCGCAGGCCGTCCGTGCCCATCGTCACGTACCGTTCGATCTGGCGGCCGAACGCCGACCCGATGCCGGCGAGGTCTGTCGGCGCATCGACCGCGACCACCCGATCGTCGTCGTCGTCGGTGCCGAAGCCGGTCGCGTCGATGATGCGGAGTCGTTGGTCGTCCGTGTCGCCGGCGCTCTCGTCGGCCGCCACGAGCGGTCGCGCGCCGAGGTCCACGCTCACGACGATGACTCCGTCCGCCCGGCGCTGGCCGGCCGCGAGAAACTCGAGTGCGACCTCGCGTTTGTCCACGTCGGGCGGCCCGGCGATCAGGAGACTCGTCCCGGCGGGGACGTGGCGGACGCCGTCCGTCGGAACCGACGGACTCAGATCGTACGCGGCGTCGCTCATCTCTCGTCTTCGATCCCGCGAAGCGTTGCGACGAACGCCTCGTCGTCGGCTCCCGTCTCGTCGAGTTCTTCGTCGAGCTGCTCCGGTCGACGCTCTAACTGCTGGTACTCGTCGCTTTCGGCTAACTCCTCGTCGCTCCGGTGTGCCTGTAGGGTCTGCTTCTTCTCCAACAGCGCGGTGTACTCGTCGAGGGCATCGGCGTAGTTGTTGCGCTCCTGTAGCCGGTCGATGACCTCGCGAACCGCCGTCTCGGTCACCGGCTTCGTGAGATAGGCGTCGAACCCCATCTCGATGATGTCGATATCCGGTTCGACCGCCGTCACCATCGCGTAGCGCGTGTCGAGGTCACGCTCGCGGAGCGCTTCGAGCGTCTCGCGACCCGAGAGCCCGGGCATCATCCGGTTGAGCAGCGCGATGTCCGGGTCCCCGTCCATCTCGTCAACGGCCGACGGCGCGGCTTCGCCGTCCGAGGCAGTCACTACCTCGAAATCTCCCCCGAGCCACGGCCAGTACGTCTCCCGCAGGTCGTCGTCGTCCTCGACGACGAGCACGGTCGATGTGCTGTCGGCGTCGGTCACTATACTACGGTTAAATCTGTGAGCACACATAACGGACGGCTCGGAGCGACCGGAGTCACTGCTCCGCCAGTCTGGGCTGGCGGAACCGGAGCACGAACACGGCGCCTTCGGGGTCGTTGTCCTCGACCCACACGTCGCCGCCGAGGTCAGACAACATCGCGTCGACGAAGAAGAGCCCGAAGCCGGAGCCGGTGCCGTCCTCGTGTAATCCGGTCTCGTCGCGCCGGAAGATGGCGTCTTTCACCTCGTCGGGAACGCCGGGACCGTTGTCCGCGATCCGGAGGTCGATGTACGAGTCCGTCTCCTCGGCGGTCACCTCGATGCGCGGCTCCGACTCGTCGTTGTGTTCGACGGCGTTCGAGAGCACGTTGCCGACGACGTCGACCAGCGTCTCGTCGGCGAGCACCTCGATGTCTTCGGAGACGTCGGTGGTGATCGTCAGCGAGCCGTGGGTCGCGCGCATGGCACCAAGATTCTCGTCGATTGCGTCTCGGAGCCCGATGGCCGACAACTGCCTCTCCTCGCCGCTCAGCGCGTCCAGCAGCGCGCGGGTGCGCTCCACCTGATCTGCCACGTCGTCGCTCTGTCTGACAATGGTGTCCGCGAACTCCGCCGTCCGTCCCTCGGACTCGTCGGCGATGAAGTTCGCGCGCGACCGGATCACCATCGTCCGGTTGAGGATGTCGTGTCTGAGGATGCTGTTCATCAGCTCGAACTGGTCGCGCGTCTCGGCGGCGATCTCGGCGGTCCGCATCGACCGCGCGTACAGCGTCCCGACGAGCAGCCCCGCGAGACCGCCGGCACCCATCGTGGAGAACAGCGCGTACTGCGGTTCGCCGACGATGCGTCCCTCCGCGAGTCGGACGATGATGGTCACGGCCGTCGTCGCGCCGAACAGGAACGCACCGCCGTAGGTGGCGAGGGCGACGCGCCACCGACCGATCCCGTCGAAACCGCTGCTCTGTAGCCAGACAGTGCCGTACGCGAGGCCGAGCACCGGCAGATACCCCTGCGCGGCGGCGATGACCGGGAGCAGCGTGGTGGAGAACGTCGACAGTTCGTCGACGAAGTTGTAGGTGATCAGCAGGCCGAACAGGACGGTGATGAGCGCCATTGACGCGACTGGGAGCCGCTCACTGGCGACGATACGGTCGAAGAGCGGACCGGTGGCGTCCGCGTCCGGGACCGTGGGAGCGTCCCTCTCGGTTGACATTACTCTCCGTCTGTCGCCTCCCCTATTGGTTCCTCCGGCCTGCGTCCGGATTGCACGACAATAAAAGGGTGCCGGCAAACGCTTATGTGTGGTACTCTTCCACAAAGAAGTGGACGATGTTCGAACGGTTTTCGAGCGGCTACTACCTCGGGCGGCTCTACGTGGAGCCGACCGACGGCGAGCGAGCCGTGCTGAACCGGGGTCACCACGAGACGGTGAACGAGCAGCTGTACGCGAGCGGTGAGGGCGTCGCGCGGCTCGACCGTCCGCTCGTCATGAAAGTGGGGCGGACTCACCTGCCGGTGCACGGCGCGGAGGGCGTCCCCGAGCAGACGCTCGCCGTCCCGGAGGAGGCCCTCGAAGCTGCCGGCATTCACAACCCCCCGACGCTCTCCGAGGTGCTGCTCGCCAAGGAGCGCGTCGCCTCACAGTTGCTGTCACTCGACGCCGATCCGGTGTAGCGGTCATTCTCGTCGCTCGTCCGGAGTATCCGCCGCGCGGTGTTGTGCTGGAGCGTGTGTGGTCACGTCGTCGGGAGCGCCACCACTCCACCGGAATGGTTCGACTTCGGCTCGCTCTGTGGAGAGCGAGTAAATCTCAAAAAGGCATGGCACAACGGCAGAGAGACCCGTGTCACCCGAACTGTCACGCCGAGATGTCCGGTCAGCCGCCACAGTTCCGATCAACGTGAGAGCCAGCCACCCGGCACGCTTTCGACGATTTCCGAGTGTGACCGATACGCTCGACCGATCCCCTTGACAGCAGCGACGACATCACCGGGCGCTGGATCTTCGATCTGATCGTACAGAATCAGTCCGTGGTCGCCGCCAGCCACAAAGAAATCATCGTCGTTCGTGAAGTGCCTCGGGGGCAAGCCCCGAGGCTTCCTGTTTCCACGACGCGCTTTGCAGAGTCCACGAGGGAATCCACAGAGAGCACAGTCTCCTCAGGCGTGGATTCGGCCTCTCCCCGACCTACTTGGTGGCGACGGCGGAGGGTCTGACCGTCCGTGTTTTTGGACGTGAAATCAGACGCGTTAGATGCCGTCACACCGTTTTGTGTGGTGTGTTAGCAGTTAATAGTTTGTGTCAGTGCGTGTCGGCTTCATCCACGGGGGCAAGCCCCGTGGCATTCGCCTCGAACCGCTTGGTAAATGGGCCGACTGAGGCGTTCATCATCCCTCACGATGTCGCCAGTCCACTCGTCATCTGGCCGGCGGTCGAGTGGTACTTCCCTTCGATTCAGTTCACCGGCTACCTCTCTCTCTCTCTCGGAACGCTCCTGTTGATGGGGATATTGGGCGGGCTCGTCGGGCTGAATATTGCAGTCGTGGCCCAGCAGTGGACCGGCTTGGGATCGATCGCTGGCAAAGAGCTGCTCTCGGGATCGTTAGCGGTCTCTGGTGCCACAGCCTGTTGTTGCTGTGCGCCGGCATTCTACGGTGTGCTCAGTGTGTTCTTTGGGACTGCCGCAACCCCGGTGTACTGGTCGTTCATGATCCCGTCCTCCCCCGTTGGAAGCACGTTCTTCGCGGCGAGTATACTCCTGCTCCTCGGGAGCTTGCTCCGGTCGACAGGTGGAGCGACTACTAAGACGAAAACAGCAACGTCGGTTTCGAACTGACGGGAAAACGGATAGTTCGTGACGCAGTCGGGTAGGAATTGCAAGTCGTGGAAGTGAGAGGACGCCTCGCGTCCGGTACTGGACGTAGCTAAACAGGAGGACGGTTACGGCAACGAATGCACTCACTTGGACGTAGCTGTCGCGAACGGATGCGAGGAAAATGTCGACAATTTCACTAGGCATTAGCAGCCCTTCTCGGCTCGCTCGTTCTGCGAGACCATCGAATTAGATTTATCTAAAAACAAAACCAGCCAGTAGAAACGTAGTTGTTTCGCCGGACTCCCGGGATTCGAGAACCAGACCACGCTCCCCAACTGTATCGCCGCCGTAAACACAGGTATGCAGGAGATCGATTCGGCGGTCTCCAGACGGGAGTTCCTTCGACCCGTCACCGTCGGGGCGGGAACAACACTTGGCGCATCGTCAGTTGCTACCGTCCAACAACAACAGCCCGTTGTCGTCGAACTGAAGAGTGAGCCGTACATTTTCGATGGTGCGACGGAGTCGCCTCTGTACGTCAAATCCGGAACGACAGTGAAATTCGACTGGGTCTCAGACGGGCACAACATCCACGTCGATAGCCAACCGGAGAAGGCAACCTCGAAGGGCGTCGAGAAAATCCACGACACGGGCTTCACCCACACGCACACCTTCGACGTCAACGGCGAGTACCACTTCTGGTGTGTCCCACGTGACATCCTCCCCGGCGTAAACGGCGGGGCTTCCCACGAAGCCGGTCTTCGCTGGGTTGGGAACCTCGGGTTCGTATCCCGTCGTGATACAGGGAGTGCCACGCCCCCGGTATCCCTATCCTCGGTGGATTCGGGAGTATCTTGGTTGTTTTCTGACGGTATCCACAGCGGGCGATACTGTCTCATTACATTGGGCGGATGGACCGTCTCGGTTGGTATCACAGACAGCCTGTACGCCTGTAAATTCACCGATGGCGGCGCTGTATCCCCGCCGTAAACGGCGGGGTTTTAGCGCCTGTTCCGCACCGGATAAACCGTTGAGAATGATCGGCGACATCATTGTCAACGAATCCGGGCAACCCCCTGGTGGTGGAAGTGGAGATGGAGGCGGTGGCAGTGTTCCTCAGGTTCCGAAAAGCACGAAAACCCTTGCCATCGCTACGACGACCGCGATGGGATCCACGCTGGGACTGGCGTACTTCTTCCTCAAATACGGAGGGGATTACAGAGACCCAAGCGGAACGAGTAGTGACTCCTAAACCGCAGCAAGAGTCTGCGAGTGACGGGTGCCCCTGTTGGCAGGAACCTGATCGACCTGAGTAGTCCAGCGAAGTTATATTGAGGTGGGCCACGGGGAGGATTCGTTAGAACTGGACAATCCACACACTCGGCAAGCATAGCACCGGTCAGATAGATCTATCGAGGGATATATCGATCCGGGTCGTCGTTCCCCAAGGGATTCGAGAACCCTACCAGAACCGCTTTTCGGCGGAGATACAAACCGATGCGCAATGACCGACAGGAAAGGTATCCCACGGCGGGAATTCTTGAAAACAGCTGTCGCAATCGGCGGGACAGCGGCGTTCAGTGCGTGTCTCGGACGCGAAGAGATCGACGTACCGACTGGCCCGGACGATCTATCGTCCTACCCACAGCGCCAGCATGCCTGGAACGAGATCCTCCCGCGGGACGACCACGGTAACGTGGTCGCTCCGCACCACCGCGTGCTTCTGTTCCTGAACCTCCAAGAGAACGGTCCCCCGACCGAACCCGACCGAACCACAGTCGAGACTGCACTCGAGGGTGTCGAGCACGCCTACGAACGGAGTGGAGACGGACTGCTCGTGACGATGAGCTACTCGCCCGCGTATTTCGACCGGTTCGATTCGTCGCTTCCGGAAAGCGTCGACCTTCCTGATCCCGAGGCGCTCGCGCCGTTCGAGGACCCAAAATTGGATACTCCGGACGCAGTTGTCCACTTGGCGAGCAATCACGCCCAGGTCGTCCTCGGTGCTGAAGAAGCGCTCGAAGGGAACGAAGCGACCCTCAACGGCGTCGAACAACCGGACGCCGCACTGACTGACGTCTTCGAGGCGGTCGATCGACGGACTGGCTTCATCGGCGATGGATTACCCGCCGAGAACGCCGACGTCGACGGAGTCCCCACGGACAAAGTTCCCGACGATGCGCCGCTGTTCATGGGATTCAAATCCGGCTTCGAGAAGAATCAGGCCAGCGAAGACCGCGTGACGATCCAGGCCGGTCCGTTCGCCAACGGGACGACCCAGCACATCTCGAACCTCCGGCTGAATCTCGATCAGTGGTACAATCAGGACGACCGCTGGCAGCGCGAGGCCAAGATGTTCTGTCCGTACCACGCCGAGAACGATGTCATCGAGGGCACTGGCGATAACCTGGGCGATTCCAGCAAGATCGACGAGTGTGACCCTGCGGACGAGACGGCCCGCGAGATGGGTGTCGTCGGCCACTCACAGAAGTCCGTCAGCGCTCGAGAGGACGATCAGCCGATCATCCTCAGACGCGATTTCGATTCGACAGACGACGGGCACGCTGGCCTCCACTTCCTCGCGCTCCAGCGCGAAATCAGCGATTTCGTGAAAACCCGCGAAGCGATGAACGGAACGGATATCGCCGAGCAGTCTGCCGTCGGCCAACGCAACAACAACGGGATCCTCCAGTACATCCGGACGCAACATCGCGGGAACTACCTCGTCCCGCCGCGGTCGTTGCGTGCGCTTCCGCCTGCGACGCCCAGGACTGACTCCACCCAGGAGGTGGCCAATGCGTCGTCGTGAACTCCTCGGCGTTGTCGGAAGTGGTGCTGTTGGGAGTCTCGCAGGGTGTACTGGACTCTTCGAGACACGGTCTGTGAGAGCGCCACCATTGCCAGAGAATCGACCGGATGCGGTCTACATGCCGACGCACGTCGAAGGGATGGAGATGGCCGAGATGCAGTCGAGCGGGGGTTACAAGTGCGCGCTCACGTACACGTATCCCCACCGGTTCTGGCTCGTGACGGGCAGCCGTCGGGAGAAAGTCGACATCAAATCAAACGACTCGACTCACCTAATGCCGGTTGTCTGGGAAACTGAGACGGGCATCGTCCCGCCGGACATCAACCCGCAGGTCCAGATCACACAGGACGGCGAGAGCGTCGCCCAGCTCTCACCGTGGCCGATGCTCTCCCAGCCGATGGGGTTTCACTTCGGTGATAACGTCCAACTCGCCGGTGACGGGACCTATCAGGTCGAGGTGAGTATTGGCGCTCCGTCGACACGGCGGACGGGGGCGCTCGCGGACAATCAGGGACAGACCACCTTCTCGTTCGAATTCGACTTCCAGCAGTCGGCACTCGAGGAAATCATGTATCGAGATATTCCATCGGACACGGAGGGAACGGATGGGGCCGTCGACCCGATGGGAATGGAGATGATGCCAAGCACGCACGTCCCCGCCGAAGCCGACCTTCCTGGAACAGTCCACGGGTCCGTCACGAGTGGCGATGCGAAATTCGTCGTCACGACCCTATCGGATGCCACTCCGTTTGGCGGGCGTGAAGACGAAACCTACCTGGCGGTGTCACCCCGAACACCCTACAACCAGTACATGCTGCCGCTGATGTCACTCTCGGGGACACTGAGCCGAGGGAATGACGCCATCTATGACGACATCCTCCAGTCGACGATCGATCCGGAGCTGGGGTATCACTACGGCGCGGTGGTTTCCGGTGTCGAGTCCGGAGATGAACTGGCCATTACCGTCGACTCACCGCCACAGACCGCTCGTCACGAAGGCTACGAAACCGCATTCTTCGAGATGGGCGAGATGTCGGTGTCACTCTAAGCATGACGGATTCGATCTCAATGCAGTCTGTAAGAACACGTCCAAGAACAGACCGATTCAACTACTACCATCTCTCGGGGTGCGTACTGGTCGGCACCTACGTCCTGATGCTACTGGGCGCGTACACGAGTGCGATCGGTGCAGGGCTGTCGTGTCCGGACTGGCCGGCGTGTTACGGGACAGTCGTCCCATTCCTCCACCCCGAGATCATCAACAGCTCTCCGTATACGGCGCTGCAGATCTTTGCAGAGTGGGCACATCGGGGCGTTGCGATGCTCGTCGGGTTCGGCATCCTCGCGACGACGGGGGCTGCGTATCGGCTCCAGAAGCAACCGCTCGTGCGACGGACCGCTGCGGTTGCTCTCTTACTGCTGCCGCTTCAGGTCGTGCTGGGGGGGCTCACAGTTACCGCGAATCTGGAGCCGCTGATCGTGACGAGTCACCTCGGCACCGCGATTGTGATCCTCCTGATGCTCTGTACGACGACGGTGATCGATTACTCGGCCGACCAATCGGGGATCGATGCGTCATCTAAAAAGCGCTCACTCACAAAGGGGAACTGATGGCACCGGAACAGCAGGCACAGCGCGAGAATACGGATGTGCATTCACGACCCCGCGGCGTCTCTCGTCTGCTATCCGTTCTCTTAGTTGGGCTCCTCGGGCTTACTCAGATCCCCACTGCGTCAGCGCATAATGTGACGGCAACCGGGGGGCTCTCCCGGGGGCATGGACTCCTCATCGTTCTCGTTGGCGTCGTCTTGGTGGGTGGAGCAATCGCGTTGAAGCGGACAGATCGCATCTCGCCAACCGTTGCTCTCTATGGGGTGTTTCTCGGGATTGTCTTAGCCGGTTTTGGCGCAGTTCTCTTTGATGGGCTGTCGCCGGACCCTACCTATACAGCGAGTTCGTTTCCATTCCCGCGCTCGTGGTATCCGCCACTGGCGTTGTCGATCGGATTTTTAATCACCATCCTAAGTTTCGCCATTGGTTGGCTTCGATGGCCGACCCGACCCCGCTACACGTTTCTCGGCATCCTGATGGGCCTGTGGATCTCGTATCCATACCTCCTTCCAGGTCCCGCAAGCGACTCTCATCCGTTGGGTTATGCCATCGTCCTGAGTACGCCCGTTCTGGTCGGATATATCATCTGGACAGATGCGGGTGATATCCTGCGTGCCGTTATGCGTGATCCCGTTGCCCGACGATTCGGGGTCGGCGTCGGACTCGTTCTGGCGCTGTTCTTTCTCACGATCACGGGCTACCTCTCGTTCTTCCCGGAAGAAGGCGCCCCCCATCAGGTAACGATCGTCGTTCTGCCCGCGATCTATCAGATCGTAACGTGGCCCACGCTCGAGATTGTACTCCCTCATATCCCGTTCTTCCTGGCGGTTTCTCCCGGACAACTCATCATCGTCGGGTCGTTGAGCGCGCTCGTCGGCCTGAACGCAGCCATCATTGCGCGCCACTGGCGGGTCGAAGAACGAGCAGGGCTGACACAGGGAACCGCTGGAAGTGCTGCAATCGTGGGAACCTGTACGTGTGGCTGCTGTGGACCACTCGTTGCCAAAATCGCAGTGCTCGCGGTGGGCCCGTCTCTCGCCGCCCCCATCTACTGGCTATTCGTCGATTCCGCGTCACCGCTGAGTGCGTTCTTCATCGTTGGGAGCATCCTCCTGTTCACCGGAAGTCTGCTCTATTCAATCAGCTCGGCACGACAGCCTGATGAATCCCCATCGCTTGTCACAGCCGACTGAGATGCGCCTATTTGAGTCAGAAGACCGCCACTTAATGATGTTGTAGTTAGCCGTCCCGCAAGGGGTGCGGGACGGCACGACCGTCCCAGGTCACCGATGAGTGCTACAAGCGATACCGAAATCGCTCCTGACCACTGGTGGTTGCATCGGCAATCAGATGATGAGCATTTCGTATTCGGCTGTGAGTTCTCAAAATCCGTGCTCTGCCACGTCCAGCAAACCTCGGACTGGCTGGTCCGGATCGACCGGGCCGATGGGGCGATCCTCTTCAGTCAACACGACCTCCGGTCGCGAGCAGCGGCCGTCGCGCTTGCTGAGAGCGTCATGGAACTCTGTACGATGCTCCATCGGGAGGTCGTTACGGAGCGAGGCCAAGCTCGCAAACCGATGTATGTCGGGTCCCCCAGATACTGCCCGTCGGCCATCGGATTCCCGCCCCCGGCAGCCGCCCATGCGGCTACGAGACCTCGGCCACCGCCGGGGTGAGTACCGATGATTGCCGGCCGCGCATATCAGGGCGAGCGCTGTCTGGGCGGACAACTGGTCTATACGCCCGATGGCGACGTGCTGGACAAGCACCTCCACGTCCTTCGCCGTGCACCCGGTGGGTTCGACTGGGGACCCGATGCTGAGGAGGCCCGCATCGATCAGCTCGCCATCGCGCTGCTGGCCGATTCAACGACGAAGAACATCGCGCTCGACCACTACAAGGAGTTCGCAGAATACCTGCGTGAGGAGCTCGAGGGCGACGAGTGGCGGCTCCCGACCAGCGACATCTCGGCCGATACCTGGTCGCGCGAGATCGACGTCGCTGATGAGACGCCGTCACCGGAGGACGTCGACATCACGACGGTCGAGTTCGACGAGATGAGCTTCGCGGTCGAGCGAGCCCTCTGCGAGAAACACGACATCAGCGTTCATCAGAGCGTCAACGAGCGGCGTGCGGAACTCGACGCCACCCGTGACAACGTTCACTCGGAGGCAGCCGACTCAGACACGACGGGGTCCGAATCAGGCAAGGTCGAGTTCCCGGCAGCTAGCCAGAAGAGGGACTGACTGGCGTTTCCGGATCTGTTTATAGAACTCCCAAGAGGGGTGCGGGGGTTACTACTCCTGCGACATATCGATGAACGGGAACGCACGACGTCCCACGTCGAACGCAGTCCAAGCACAATCAATCCAAGATCATCACTCAGGGGGTCAATACAGTCACCTTCATCACTACTGCTCTCTTTCAAAATGCCCAACCCTCGAGTGAATTCGAGTCTTCGAGTGACTGGGCTTGTTTGAATATATTCACGACTTCCTTCTGTCGTTCAGTCAACTCGCTATCGTCGATATTATCGAGTCTATATTCCGCGTCTTGAATATCCAGGAAAGGTTCGATTTGTTCTAATTTGAGGATTTCGTATGTCTCTCTATTCGATGCATTTACATCGGTGAGGAAGTGCTCAATAAATTCTATTAGCGCCTCAGTGTCCGTTGTGTACCTTCTGACCCACTCAACAGCACCACTTGAATCTCCCCAGTCTCTCCAGCGTTCCAAGACTAGATTTATTCTGTTAATATCGGCAAGGTCACCCCTGATCGCTTGGTTCTCGATCTGACTTACCCACGTTTCTCTGAGGTCAAGGATGTCCTCATACCGTAGTAGCCGATTCCGTTCCAATCGTTCTGTGCCGCCATACTCTCCATGTTCTTGTGATAACAAACCTAATAAATAAGCCGAGAAATAAGGGGAATCGCCGGTTGAAATGGCGTTTTCCAGAATCTGAGTGGGCTTGTCGGCGTCCTCCATCAGGGAGTAGACAGTCTGAAATAACAAGCCGATGTTCCCGTCATCTAGGGAGTTCGCTCGGGGGTCTACCTGAACAAGGTGGTCGGCTACCTCAAAGATCCCCAACGTTGCTTCTTTTCGGGTTTCAATTTCTTCGCTGTGCTCCTGAAATCGCTTAAGGAAACTGTACGCCCGAGAACGGCCAGATTTACCATCCTGTTCAGACAACCCAAGAAGGTTCTGTGCGAATTCTTTGTGGTCCTGAGCAGAATTTTTAATCGAAGTGAATTCGCTCTGTGGGATCTCTCCTTCAGGCACGGTTTGTCGGAAGTAGTAGTTGAACATATCAGGATGGCAGATCCGCTTCCGTTTCCGGTAGGTCTCTTCATCTTCCCTGATTGATTTCCGAGGGTTGATCTCGTCACGAGAGTATCGGGGGAATAAATACGATAATAGCATTTCTGCCGTACCAACCGGCTCTTTGTAATTCTCCCACAGGAAGTCGTAATCAGGATCTTGTCGCTGACTTGGATGATTGCGCACGATAAATTTCGATTTGTCTTCTCGTATCTTTTCGTAGATGTCATTAAAATATATTCTCAGCGATTCCACAGCAATTAAATCGACGTAGTTTACTTCTTTTCCCAATGCGTCATATGCGGTTTTGACAGCGTTGGTGACCCGAATGGCGGAGCGAGGGGTTTCAATGAGAGGATCAATCCCGTGCCGGTACACCGTCTGCCAATGGGTCTCGTTGAATGTGACTTCGTCCTCGCCTACGATAGCGTCCAACCGGTTAGTAAAGAAGACGTGTAATGAGTTGTCGGCAGGGACTGGCATATGTTGAGACAGTTGGACTATCTTCTCAAGGTATTCATCCCCGTCTTGAACCCCGCGTTCGCCTTCTTCAAGGGCTTCAACTACTACATCACGGTCGAACGCCAAAACGTACGTTACGTTCGGGAAGTCGGCGACACTTTTCACTAAACGAAACATCTGCCGGATCTCGTCATTGGTCAACCGATCAATGTCGTCAATGAACACCGCAATCTGCTGGTCTGATTCTCGGAGGTCCTCCGAAATAGACTCTTTCACCTCACTAAGTTCAGGGGCATCCGTTTCAGCAACGTCTGCAACACCCTCTGCCACAGCACTAATTGGGACGCCATAAGCTTCCAATGGAAGCTTCGAAACGCCACGGGAGAGCGTCGCTATTCCCTCCCTAATGTTAGCAAATCGATTATCTTCTAAGTCGAGACCGGCACGGAATTGAGAGAAGAACTTGTTGATAAGATCTGCCTGCCCTGAGAACCACCAAGGATTGAACCGGATAACTACAGGAGGATCGCTGCGTTCTTCGAGATGTTGTTCCACAAAATTCAGGACTGTACTCTTACCTGATCCCCATTGCCCGTAGATGCCAACGACGAATTCATCAATAGGAGTACGAGTTGAGATTGTATCTGCGATGTTCTTTGCAAAACTGCTGTAGCCCAATTGATCCTGTTCTGAGTTTTCGAGAGCTGAGTCAGAAAGTAATTCCTGTTGACCGTTCATAATCGGGATATACTGAAACCGACGACAAAGGTGCTTTGTTCACTTCACACATAGTCCGGCCTATTGGTTAGCTATTCCCGCCTCTTCCTAAGGTAATTTATCAGACTGAAATTCAAGCACGATTCCGGATCGGTAGAGTTTATTTCCTCCGAGAGAGGTGCAGGGTGAACCAACTCCGCGTCACCAAGCTATGACCGATGCAGATTACCCGTGGCGAGATGAATCGCTACTCCGCAATCTCTACTGGAAGCAGGAGCTGAGTACGACCGAGATTGCTGACAAACTGGGCTGTACGCAACCGACGGTCTCAAAGTGGATGCAGCGACTCGGCATTCCACGCCGAAACCCGCGCGAAGCGGCTCCAAACCGACGACGGCATCCCGCCGTGTTCACCGACCGTGGTTACATCATCTGCGCGTCGAATTACCGCGGAACGACGGATTCTATTGGGATTCACCGACTCGTAATGGTAGCAGAACGCGGATTTGAGGCTGTCGCGGACAAGCACTCAACCACCGCCAATCAAATGGCGGCGTAGATCCATTACAACACAAATTCGAAATAAAATGAGTGACGGCATCCACCGCGGATCGTCCGTATATCAGCGGACACGAGACAAAGCACTCCAGCGAGACGACTGGGAGTGTCCGTCGTGCGGGAGAGCTGTCGGCCATGTCGGCGATCAAGACGTTCCGGTAGCACACGTCCACCACGATACAGAGCTATCGGACGGCGGCGTTCACCATGTCGATAACCTCACTACACTCTGTCCGGAATGTCACAGCGACATCCGCGGAAGTGAGATAGGGGAACGGGGCTTCGACGAGCAACCGTACCGAGATGAGGAGTGGTTACGAGAGATGTATCGCGGCGAAGAACTCACACAAGCCGAGATAGCGAATCGGGCTGGGTGCCACCGTCGAACGATAGCGACGTGGTTCCGTCGACACGACATCGAGGGACGTCCCGCCGACCAACGGAAGAAAGTGAGCAACAGTGGTCCGTGGGACGACGAGGAAATCCTGAGAGAATTATACATCGAGAAGCGGCAGACACTCTCGGAAATAGCGGATCTGCTCGGCACTTCAGAAGGAACTATTCAACGACGAATGGAGGAGTTCGGAATTGAACGTCGAGATCAAGTGGAGTATCTGCGGCAGGGGCCGACCTTTGTTAGGTTCGACACAAATGGTTATCTTCGTGCCGAGTCAGCAGTCGACGGCGAGAAAGACATGGTGTACGTTCACCAACTCGTAGCAATCGCCGATGGTGCTGATCCAAGGCTGTTTTCGGTGGCAAGCAGGTTCACCATCAGAACCACCACAGGGCCGATAATAGGCCCGAGAATCTGGTTATTCTGTCTCACGAAGACCATCTCGCAGAACACAACTTCCACAGATAGCGAAGCTAATTCTTAGTCGTTCCGAACATGCCGACCGGCACGACTTCGGTATCGAAATCCGACCATCGGACGATGAATGGGACAGATCGGGGCGAGAGCGTGACGAACGGGGGCGGTTCAAATGACAACCACGTACGTCGGCCGACGGCGACAAGGGGAACTCGTTGTCACTCGCCGCGCCGAGGGTACAGAGCTCACACCCGATCGTAGTCTTGAGCTCGTCAATCACAGTCCTAATAGGTTCGAAGTTGGGTATCGAGGGAGCGGACCGGCACAGTTCGCCTGCGGGCTCCTGCTCGATTACACCGACGACGAGACCGTTGCTCAGCAACACTACACCCAGTTCCGCAACGCAGTGATCAGTCAATTGGTGTGTGATGGCCCGGCTAACTGCTGGCACCTCACCGGAGACGACATCGAGGCCGCCCTCGCTGAGTGTGAGGACCACCACGGCCTCACGCCGGATGGTGGGAAGCCGTCGCCGTCGCTGTCGGTAAACTGGAGTGCCGTGAGTCGAGTAGATCGGACGGTCTTCCAGCGCCGAGACATCGATCACCACATCGTCCTCGGCGACGGGAGCGGGGAGTGGCTACTCCTCCTCTGTGCGCAGGGCGACCGAGCCTATCCCGCCCCGCTCGATCATCGGACCCTCCCCGTCGAGAACGACCCTGCTCCCGCCGTCCAAGAACTCGTCGCTGAGAGCAACGACCTCGTCGAGCCAGAGGGGGACGTCTGATGGAGACGCTTCGACTGTCGCGAACCACGTACCAGCTCATCAAACGCGCTGTCGAGGCGCTGGAGCGGATTGGCCGGAAACTCCAGCGATACAACGACCGACACGAGCGAACAGCGGAGGAAGGTGCAGACGGGTTGAGTCCCCACGAATCATGACCGGCAAAGCAACACTCGGCGACTTCGAGGTCAAGAAACCATCTGATGAGTCCCGCTCGCTCACACTGGAAGAGCGACTCCTCACCCCGATCTCTCCGTCCATCGGTCTGCGAGTGATTCCCGGTCGCGGCGATCCGCTCTATCTCCAAAATCGGGGAAGAGAGCGGTATCTCTTCCGCAACGAGCACGGTCGGTGGTTCATCCTCCAACCCTCGGCGAAAGACTCGGAAGAAGCGTTCGTCCGTTGAGTGTATCTCCCAGCAGACCGGCCCGAACGGTTGGCGCGGTCTGCGCTTCGTCGACGGACGGTAATCGGATACGACTACGTCCGGCGGTCGGCCGCCCCAGATCCGGTCAGATCGACGGTGACAGCGATATTCGTCGCGGAACGCTGGCCCGAGACGACCTACGAGTGTGGGTCGTGCGAGGCGCTGTTCGACACGGCACGAGACCATGCTCTCCACTGCTGGGACGCCCATCCTTGGGTCCCGAATCCAGAGCAGGTGCGCCGGCGACGTCAGGCCGACGAGCGAAAATCGGAGATAAATCCGGGTATCGAGGCCGTTCAGACATTAACCAACAGCGCTGGATTCTTGGGTGAGGTGTTGGTTAAGAGGTGACGCTCTTATGTAGAACTGTGGAAAGCCCCGATAACGAGACAGTCAATGGTTAAATCGACGGATTCACCAACCAGAGTGAGTGACCGAACGATGCCGACGGTGTGAGTGGCCTGCTCCGAGCCCTGCTTGGACAGGCGGCGGAACTTCCGCAGCCACGGTTGAACGAGGGAAAACAGGCACTCAGCCTGATTGATGTGGACGCCGTCGGGCGAGACATTCGTCTCCCGCGCTGATAGCGAGCGTTGCAGAGGGGCTTCCGTCTGCCAATCTCCCGGTCAAAGCGAAGCTGGCCTGGCGAGTTAAAGTCGCTCCCGTGGTGGGAATGGCGGGCCTTGCGAGCGCTGGGTTCTTCGATCCACTTGGTATCGGTGCTTGGTGTGCTGGCTGTGTGTTCCTCACAATCTTCCTATGAGATGTGCTCGCTTCGGAAGGTGCATCTGTACCTCTGGGCCTACATCGGCCTAGCACTGCCGGCGCTGGTCGTGTGTATCGTCGCTGCGGAAGCACTCATCCAGTTCGGGTCCCAGTACTTCGGCCATAGCGACGTCCAGAAGCAACTGTGTGGCGGGGACATCGTCTCCGAGATTGACCCCTGCTGAGCCGAGCGCCACCGACTGAGAATGGCTTTTCTTATTCCGGCAGCAACTCACGGACATGGCTTCTAAGATTTTCCGTCGTGCTACCGCGCGGTCTATCGATCTCGTCGCGCTCGGGACGATCCTGCTCCATCCGTTTTCGTTGTACGTCGTGCTACTTCTCTACTGGGGGGACCTCCTCGGTGGGACGACTCGGCAGTTCTGCCAGACGGTGGTCGCGGCGCCACGCGAAGAGTACTCGCCGACCGAACCACCGGCGATGCGCCGGAACGGCGACTCGAATCCGTTCAGGTTCTTCACACCGAAGCTTGGGACCGTCCGGCCGGCTGAGTGGTTGCCGCCGATCGCGGTACACAACCTCAAACCGGCCGTGGTTGGACTATTCACCGCGGCACCGATGACTGCCGTCGCTATCGGCCTGACGGCGACGAACCTTGAACCACCGTTCGCCGTTCGGTCGTGGCCGACGGTCAGCATTCTGACTGCCGGTGTTCTCGCGGTTCTCGTGAAGCACGGCTGGGCCTTCCGGCGGTTCGTCCGCTCGGAGCGCCCGCCAGCAAAGCAGATTCTCCCCAGCCTGCGATGGTTTGGACCGATTCTAATGGCGTTTCCGGTCATCGCCGTCGACACCGTCCACGCGGGGGCCGAGTTCAACCCCTCGGCTGGGTTCACCGCGGTGGCAGTCCTGATCGTGGTCGGGCACGTCGTTTACGAGACGCGCCGGGACGAGCTACCGACCGGTGCGGACCCGTTCGAGCTTTCGATACCGCCGAGACGACCGGTCGAGCGGTTCCGGGCCGACCGGCGCGCGGTTCGGATCGCGGGGATGCTCGACGGTGTTGCTCCCCGAATCGAGTGGGAGCTACTCAATGTCATCTCCCGACTCACGGCCCTCCTCTTGTTGGCTGTCGTAGGGTTCGTGGCGGCCTCCGCTCTCGGATCGATAGCGGCAGTCGTCGGGGCCTGTATCGCGGTCGTGGTGGGCTTCGTGTCGATGGGTATCGCTCACTTCGAATTGGCGTTCGGAGCAATGGAGTACCGACTGTACGACGACGAGTTGGTCGCGTACGACGCGCGACTCGACGCCGTCCAGTGGCGCGTCCCGCTAGAGGCGGTCCGAACCGTTTCGATCGAACGGGGTCTCTGGACGGAACCGCCCGGCACGGACGCAGCGACAGTCACGCTTGACCGGACCGATCTGGCGGTCGAGCAGTCGCCGTACGGCTTCTACCGGCAGTCACTTCCATACGTCGAAGAACCTGAACGCGTCGTCGAACGACTTCACCAAGCAACGACGGCTGCCGAGAAACGACACGGTAATAGGGCGTAAAATCGATTCATAGCATTATCTTACGCGGTTCCGACTTCTGTCGGCTTAAATTTCTATCACATATCGATATATAAATCTAGAATGTACATATTTTGACGTACTTCTTCCAGGGAAAGGAGGGCACGTCCCTCGACCAGTACGTCCGCGTTGCGAACGACATTCTGTTCAATCCCGAGGGCACCATCGACCGAGCCGAACAGGCCTACGAGCAGCAGTTGGACGCTGAGGACGGTGATGGGTCCCAGTCCTCGCTCGCCGGCGAGCGAGCGCTGGCGAGTATCGAACGTGTGAGTGACGACCCGCAGGCGAAGGTCGACCAGTTCGAGGAGCGCGAGGATGCGCTTCGTGAACGGTTCCAGAAGGCGATGGCCTGAGGCCGCGACGATGAAGTAGTCGTCTCTTCTGTTTTTTCGCCCTTGAGGGGTGGAGGGCGATAGAGATGGAGAAGTCAGCGGACAGCGATGGGAGTGACAACCAATTCCCACCGGAGAGGCGGCTCGAAGCACCAAATTATCGACTTGTCAAGGCCGGAATCGCAACCATCCTCGATATAGAAACACTCCGCGAGTGTGTTGCCTACGAAAACACCCACCAGAATCGACCACAGATTCTGCGACGGCTCAAGTGGAAGGCAGACGAACTCCGGGAAGAGGCCGATGAATGAACAGCGCCGTTCCTGCGGAGTATCGAGTTCAGTACGGACTACTCTGTGCTACTGAACTCGTCGAAGAGGGCCTTCACACGGCCCTTGATTTCGTCACGAATCTCGCGTACCCGGTCCAGATCCTGTCCATCAGGATCGTCGAGCGCCCAGTCACGGATATCGACCTCGTCGCCAACCTCCCCAACATCAAGCGTCGAGCAGCTCATCGTCGCGACGTAGTCACACGAGCGGAGCTCGTCCAGTATGATTTCTCGTGGCGTCCTGTCTGAGAGGTCGATTCCAATCTCTTCCATCACGTCGATCACTTCGTCATGGACGTGCTCAGCCGGGCGCGTCCCGCCAGTCAGAGTCTCGACGCGGTCTTCGAGACCGCGACGCTCCCGTTCGCGGTCGGCGAAGGCGATCGACATCTGCGACCGGCCGGCGTTCTGGACGCACATGAAGGCGATACGGATCGGATCAGCCGAGTGAGTGTCAGTGAACATAGTCTGGTGGTAGTCAGTCGTCAGTTGTTGGGTCGCGTGTCGATGCGTCGAGGCTGCCGGTGTCGAAGCCACCCCAGTCGAACCGCCGCTGGAAGTACAGGGCGACGTTGACCAACGCGAGGAGCACCGGCACCTCGATGAGCGGGCCGACGACGGTCGCGAACGCGACGCCGGAGCCGACGCCGAAGACGGCGACTGCGACGGCGATTGCGAGTTCGAAGTTATTCGAGGCAGCGGTGAAGCCAATGGCTGTCGTCGTCGAGTAGTCTGCGCCGATACCGCGGCCCATCCCGAAGCTCACGAGGAACATCACGACGAAGTAGATGGTCAGCGGAACGGCGATCAGCAGGACGTCGGCCGGCGAGGCGACGATGTTGCCGCCCTGGGTGGCGAACATCACGATGACGGTGAACAGGAGTGCAACAAGCGTCAGCGGATCGATTTTCGGAATAAACTCGTCGTCGTACCAGGCTTCACTTTTCACCCGGGTCCCGACGTAGCGGGTCAGGAAGCCGCCGACGAACGGAATCCCGAGGAAAATGACAATCGCCTCGACGACCTGCATCGGCGTGATGCCGAAGGTCGTGATGCCGGCGACCAGCGAGTCCATCCCGAGCAGCGGTGGGAGGAACAGCGCAAAGAACCAGACGTACACCCCGTAGGTGATGATCTGGAAGAGGCTGTTGAACGCAACGAGGCCCGTCACATACTCGGTTGACCCTTCCGCGAGTTCGTTCCAGACCAGCACCATTGCGATACACCGAGCCATCCCGATGAACACCAGTCCGAGGAAGTATTCCGGACGCGCCGGGAGGCCGGGAACGAGCCCGC
>PXQV01000004.1 GCA_003021175.1 Halobacteriales archaeon QH_7_66_36
AGGACGTTCAACAGGCCGGTCCCGACCCCGTTACTGATGTTGTTGGTGGCGAACGCGAACAGCAAGGAGAACGCCCCGAGCGCGGTCCAGCTGTTGTGCATACTGTTGACCCCGCCGTTGGTCGTACCGGTGGTCGAAAGCCCCCAGATCGCACTCGCCGTGGGCCCGAATCGGGTCTCTTTGCTCTCCATATTTCCGACGGTCTGGTCGACTGTCAGCCCGTTCTCCTGAACCTCCATCGCCACGTTCGGGCCGGTCTCGCCGACGACGGCCACGCCGGTCAGCGCGGCGTAGATGACGAAAAACGCCGCGACCAGCGCGATGCCGTGACCCCGGTTGCCCACCCAGGCACCCCACGCGTAGATGGCGCAGAACGTGCCGACGGGCATCGCGAGCGTCAGGACGAGGTTACTGAGCGGCGTCGGGTTCTCGAACGCCGTCGCGGCGTTCGCTCCGTTGATCCCGCCGCCGTTGGTTCCGAACATCTTGATCGCCTCGATGCCCGCGTGGGGTCCGATGCGGATGTTTTGAACGCCCATAGTGAACGTCTCGACGGTGAGCTGCCCGCTCGTGATGGTCTGGACCGAGCCTTCCGCCATCAGGATGAGCGCGATGACGAACGCGAACGGGAGCAGGAATCGAACGAGCCCTCGCACGACGTTCTCGTAGAAGTTCCCGAGTCGTGGATTCTCGTCATTGTTGAACGCTCGCGCGAACGCGGGCATGAGCGCGAGGCCGGTCGCAGGTGTCAGGAACATCGCAATCCCGATCCCAAACGTGTGAGTGAACACCGAGAGGTTCTCACCGCTGTAGTGTTGCTGGTTCGTGTTTGAGGTGAACGAACTTGCGGTGTGGAACGCGAGATCCCAGCTCTGTCCGGCCACGTCAACGAAGTTCATCGGAAGGACATTCTGGAAGTACAGGACGAAATACAACAGTACCCAGATGAACGCGTTGAACACGAGAACCGCCTTCACCTGTCCCTTCCAGGTCATCTCTTGTCTCGGCTTGATTCCCGATAGTCGGTAGATACCGTTCTCGATTGGCGTGAACACGCTATCAAGCCGCTGTAACCCTGCCAAGAGACGGGGGAGTTCGTGGTCACTGTTTGCTTGGTCACGGTACACCCACGCGAGGTACTCGCCGACTAAGACGATCAAGACAGCAGCCAGAGTAAAAAACACCGCGTATTCGATGACTGGTGGTGGACTCGCCATTATCAGAACCTCGTTGGGTACACCATGACGTACGTCAGGTACGCCATGACCGATACAGTCACTACTGCCAGTACCGCTTCGCCGATGAGCATGCAAGCCTACTCCACCTCTGAAGATAACTTATACTTACCGGTTTAGTGGAGCGTTCTTACAACCAATTCTTTGTAAACCTCTGAGATCCGAATCCACTCTACAGTAGAGATACGCGACCCGCAGCTGGAATCAGAATGTGGTCAAGAACCCCACGCCCCGCATGTCCCTCGCCTCTGGGTTTCCGATGTTTTATACTGGTTCCCGGCAAGACTGGTGATAACATGACCGCTGTGATCATTGGTGCCGGCCGCATAGGCTCAAGTGTACTGGAATTAGCGGCCGCCGCCGATATTGGGGTGACTGTTATTGAGCGTGACCACAAACGAGCCCACGATCTCGATGCCTTTGATGACTGCCACGTAATTCACGACGATGCTACCGAGCGGGACACACTCCAAGAAGCAGAAGTGAGTGATGCCGACGCAGTCATCGCGACCACTGAGGAGGACGCGGTAAATCTCATGGTCCTGATGTTGGCTCGAGACTTAGGGTGTGAAACACTGGTCAGTGTCGTTCACGACAAAGCGAACATTCCGATGTTTCGGGAGTTGGGAGCGACGATCATAGAAAACCCTCAGCAGCTGATCGCGGAATACCTCTTCCGCGGTACCTACAACCCGGGCGTTCAAGACTTCATGAACGTCGGCGACGCCAACAGCGACGCCGAGGTATTCGAAATATCGGTTTCACAAGAAGCTTCTGTCGTCGACGAAACGCTTGAAGAAGCAGATATGGCAGGGTACCTCTCTCCGAGTATGATCGTGGTCGCCGTTGAACGCAATGGTGAAGTCATCATCCCTCGCGGCCACACAGAGATCAAGAGTAACGATCTCGTTACGATATTTTCAAAGGGCGGGATCACTGAAGAAGTAGTTACACCGTTCAATCCCGGTCGAGAAGAATCGGCTCAAAGGGACTCCGAATGAATCGAGACACTTTACAAAACATCGGATGTAAATTCACCGGCGAATCAACCAGTCACGATGTCAGGTTCTCCGCAGGGACGCGCGTGCAGCCGTCATCGAGGGCATTAGCATCTTCGGGGAGTAGAGCGACAACAAGATATGACGTGTACTCATCAAAGTAATCGACCAAGTCGGCGATCCGGTCTGCATCGATGGCTTCCAGCGAATCCAAGAGTATCATCGGAACTACCTCATAGACGCTGTGCACCAAGTAGCCCGCTAGCGCGATGATCAATCCGACGACTTCGCGTTCGCTTTCGCTAAGATTGGTGACAGTGTCCTCATAATCAGCCCCTTGGTCGGATTCGCGTACGATGTGTAGCTCAAATCTGGTTGCAGATCCCCCGCGATAGCCGCCATGACTTGAATCGAACTCCGTTCCCGTTTTTCGTTCGATCCAGATACGGGCAACGTTTCTGTAGTCAAGTACCTCAAGAATCTCGTCCATGTGTTCGTTGAACGCCTCGATTGCACTTTCTTCGAGGTCTCGAATCTGAGTCCGCTGGCCCTCTAGCTCCTCCCGGATCTCGTCTTGCTGAGCCCGGAGCTGCTTCTGCTCGTCCGCAAGACGGTCCAACTCTGCAATCTCTTCTCGAACAGACGATAGTTCTTCCTCTAACTGCCCACGCTCGTACTCAAGCTTACTGAGTCGCTGATACTGGTCTGCCAGTTCACTTTCTTGTAGTGTTTCGCGGTTCGAGATGAATTCCTCAAGATTGGAGAGTTCCTGACGGGTCTCGTTCCGTCGGTCTCGCAGTGACTCAAGCTTCTGTTCCCGTTGAGCGATTTCAGTCGAAATATCGTTGAGACGACGGCTGAGTTCGTCTCGACGCTCGATTTCGTTTTGTAGTTCTTCTTTCTTCCCACGGAAGGCTTCGATTTGTGATTGTACATCAGCACGTTCCGTTCTCTTTTCTTCGATTACGTCTTGAAGCTCGTCCAGTTGATTCGAAACCCGGTCTCGGTTGACTTGACTGCCGCATGTCCAACATTGAACAGATTCGGACATCGGGTTCAGTTTCGTCATAGTGGAGTCAACGTCATCCGAGAGCAGGAACTCCGAGTTGGTGTCTGAAACCAACTCTTGGTTGAAATCCACGATTGCAGAAAGGTCGTTAATAGTCGTTGCGAGGGAGCGCTTCCGAGAGGTAAGTGTAGAAAGTTTCGTCTCAATCCGCGAGAGCTCTTCCTCTGAAGTCTCCACGGAGCTCTGTTCTGTTTGGAGTTCCTTCTGCTCATCGCGAAGTGCTTCGAGGGTGTCCTCGTTGGTTCGAATCCGATTGCTAATCGATTCCAGTTTCTGCTTTCGCTTTTCGAGTGACGTCAGAGCCTCTTCCACCTGTTCGGCTTCCTCTATGTCGGCGTCATACTCGGCCAGTTGTTCGCGTAGTTTGGTGATCTGCTCGTCGACTTCATTGAGTTCGTTCTCTACAGACGTTTTACGGGACGTTACCTTCGTGCGGCTATCTAATTCGTTGTCGATAAACCGGAGCCGCTGGCCAATTCGGTTCCGCTCGCTTTGTAACTCTTCGATTCGACGCTGAATCGCGTCGGTATCGACGGGTCGCATGATGATATCCCGTAGATTCTCGTCCTGAACGACCGCCCTGCGTGTAGGGTTATTCTCTGTCAAAGAGACGAAGAGATCAACGAGGTCACTTCGTTCGGTGACGGTCTGCCCGGATGATTGTACAGTTCTGTTCTTACGTTCCAGATGTTGGTTATAGATATCCTCTCCCCATTCTAACTGGATATGGCCCTTCTCTGTGTTGCCTCTGAGAGCGGGTATCGAGCCACCAAGAACTCCAGTTAGACCCTTGAGTAACGATGTCCGTCCAGTCGCGTTTTCGCCTCGAAGAACTGTGACACCTGGCTGTAGTGTCACTTCAGACTCTGAAAGTCCTCCAATATTCTCCGCATACACCGTTACGGGCCGTTCCGTGTCGAGCCGGCTCATACACCTGCTATTCGGCAGTGACAGATAAGCCGTGCGGGATATATTCGTGTCCTGACATAAACGGTAGGAAGAGTATCGGTGTATTTATTCAATTAATAAATTTAGTAATCCATATACTGGACCGTGATACCGCGCTCAATGCTGATGTGAGCAAGGTGAAAGCCACAATACTATGATCATTGAGTGAGTCTAATTCTTCCGAACAGCTGTTTAGAGATGGGAATGTCGGCTGGTTAATACGGTCTAAATTTCTCGTTCATTATTTGTCCGATAGATCCCAACCGCAGAAACAAGTGGTAGACTGCAAACCTAATATCCCAATCTAGCGGTATGTTAGTATAGGATTCGCGCGGCTCCTATCACCGGAGGATATCAAATTAATCTGAGTCGAGGCGACAGCTGCATCCACCCTGTTCAAGAAATACTTCGATTCGATACGACTGTCCACAGGCAGAGCACGCTACCCGAACAGACTGAGTCACCTCGGTTTGCGTGTCCGTCACTTCCCCTGCGTTTCTAAGCCGTTTGATCGTTTGTCTGATTACTCCCTCAGAACGGGCCTGAGCCCACTCGATAGTCTTTTGTCCAGCTTCAAGATCGAAGGTAGACTCTCTTCCTGTGTCTATTTCTCTACAGCCATTGAGATGATTCCGAGCGGTCTGATGCGAGATAAAATCTTGCTGGACATCGTCAATATCGACGTTGTATCGGGCCAGTTTCGACCGAAGTTCCGCCTCCCGTGCTCGATCTGTATCATCGTCCATCAGAACCTCATAAATCGTTTCTGCGTCACCGACTACCTCCTGCGTAGCTCGATTAAGTGCCTTAGAAAGAACCTGTTTATTGAAAAATGTCGCTAATTCACGCAGGCTGGCTCCCTGTTCTCGCTGCTGTAGTAGTTTCGTATCAACATCTCGGATATGGTAGGCCTGTGCGACCCGGGTGATCTTGCAGCATGGTTCATCCCCGTTTTCACTCATTGATTCAGACTCCACGTCAATCGGCGTATGTGTGTTGGTTTCAGTATCGAAGGTACGGCAGGGGCTACGTTGATGCAGTTATATCTGATAACCAGATCCGAGAGGTTTGGAACAGACCGCACCCACACTTAGCATTGTGGGATTAATGTAATTTTTATGGAAGTATGTTAATACGCTCGGATTATGTACATGTTAGGCACTCGCCAACGCGGCACAATATCCACAAACAAGTAATTACAAAGAATATAACACATTTTTGAATAAGCCGGTGATTCCTAATATCGTCCTCGATTTCATCTCAAGCACGTCGCTGAAGTCGACATTCTCTCAAAGAACATTTTGTATCTTGACTTGACGGTTAATCGTCGTTGAATTCGGCTACTGAGCTTGTGACCTGTCTCCATCAATCGGTTGTGTCCGTCAAAAACTACCGGATATTGATGTCAAAACATAATATGAATCACGGACGTTTCCTCCTCATTACCTCGTAGCCGACGTGTATGATCAGTGTTGGTCAAGCCCGGTCGCTCGTGTCGATTACGGATGATATGGCTCGGGATTTACTGCAGGCGATATTCATTGAATCCTCGACAACGACGTTGGATACGGTCGCCACATGCTTTAATCTCGGAGCAAGTTTCTGCTCCGTTGCGACTGAGAAGAAACTCAAACCGGGATTGAAACGTACTCGTTGACCTGTTCCAGTCGTCGGCGCAGACGGGACACTTCCGTAGAGATGTTGGTTGTTCTAGATGTCCAGCGCAACCGTGAGCTGCGCTTCCACGATTGGGTGAGTCAGTTTGTCCAGCGAGCTTCGCTGAGGGGACGTGAAGCCGTTCACGCATCGTAAGTGTGTGTTCTTCAGATCTTAATGCACAGAGGCACGTTGTAGTGTCTTCTTCACCCCTCCGGAGACGAATAAACCGGCACCGCCACAACAGCGGTCTTCTCCCTCGGCACGCCACTCCCGAAAGCTGTGGGTCCGGTTGTGGCTGCCGGCCGACCGCCGGGAGCGGAGGGTGGGGCGGTGGTTGGCGGGTGATGGCGATAAAAAAGAGGGGGCGAGACCCCTATCGCTCGTTGACCTGAATAATCCGACTGTCGCCAGTCAGGGCCACCGAGACACGTCCCTGATACCAGTTTTTCGCGACGGCGCGCATCCGCACACGCTCACCGACTGCCACGACTGGCTGACGACTCTTCTGCCAAACCGTGAACTTCACACGCCCACTCTCGTCTTCAAGCAGGCCGACCTGAGCGATGGCCCGATGGTCGCTCGTCCACAGCGTCGCCACCTCTCCCTCAATGCTCACCTCTTCGCGTGGGATGTCCTCCAGTTCGTCGATGGGCACGACCGTTCCCGGCCGCGTGCGCTCAGCTTCCATCACGGCCACGCTCGCGCTCATGAGTGAGTCCCCGTGGACGACCCGGTCGGCCAGCCGCCGGCTCACCGCCGCCCGACTGCCCGTCTCGCGCAGCTCCTCCGTAATCCGCGCCGCCTGCTGGTTGATCGCCGCCAACTCGTCGCTACTCACGCGCTCCCGGGGATCGCTCGTCCGCGGGTCCACGCTCGGCGTGACGCTCGCCGCCCGCTCGTCGAACGCACGCCGGGCCTGCTCGCGACCGCGCTGCGCGCTCACCCGACTGCCCTGCTCGCGCACGCTCGACTGGGTCGCCCGCCGCTCGCGCGTCCGCGCCTTCTCGGCCTCGCGGGCTGCCCACTTCTCTTCGGCTTCGAGCGTCATTCCGTACGGATGCTCGCGCTCGTCGACACCGGCCACCTTCTCGATCGCCTCTGAATCCACTTTGGCCTGCGTCTCCAGCCGGACCGTCGCACGCAGCTCCGGCTCCTCGGCCGCTTCAACCGCCTCATCGTTTGTATCCGATGCATCCGTACCCTTTTCAGGAAAGAGTCGATTATGTTCCATTGCAGTCCTCGAAGGCGCGCACCACAGCGCCCGACGCCCCCTGCTACGACAGGGGTTTTCACGACGCCACCCGACCAGTCACACCTGCGCTCTCGCTCGCGCCTTCGCGAGCGCCCCACGGGCGCGAGCGAGAGCGCGGTCGCAACCGTCCACAACCAGCACCGCGCGGTGACCGGCCGCGAGCGAGCGGCCGCAGCGCCGAGCGGGGCGGGCCGCTACAAACCGTCAGCTAACTGATCACAATGCTCGGCACAGCAACTACCGTACTACTGAACTCAGAAAGAGCTGGACTGTCTTGATCACCGGAAGATACACTTCCCAACCACGCGAATACACTTGCTGCGAACGTCTCTTGACCCGCAAGCAGCAAGTGATAACTAATCTGCGGGAGGCTACGAGCGATACCATCAAGCCGTGTGAGGTTGTTAAGTCGCTTACAGACTGATCGTCTGATTTCAATAGCAATGACTGATGATCGCATTCGTGACATTCCGAAGCTCCAAACCCTTCTGACCACCGCTCGGACACTCTCGCAAATCGGTCAGGGACTTGCGCATTATCGGGACGAACTGAATGAACTCGGGATCGATGTTGACCATATCGAAGAGATACTGGAGACATACGATCACGATGAACTGACCGACCGCGCCGAACACCTTGCGACACTACCCGACCGATTCAACGACCAGCTCGGGCCAGCAGGCTGGGTCATGTACGAAGACATGAATTTGGAGGTAGCTGAAACTGCGGTCGGATACGCCGAAGCAGGTGATATGAACGCGGCTGAGGCCGCACTCGTCGACTATTACGATACCGAAACCGTCGAATGGCATATCAATCGATTGGCTTCTGTCGATGCGTTTCGACCGCGACAGCAGTTGGTCGAGCAGGCGTTAACCGATTACGACGCTGGTCGATATCATGCCTGTATTCCAGTCGTCTTGGCACAGCTCGATGGGATGGTCCAGCACGCACATCCGAAGGGTAACGGTGAGTCCCGTGGCTTCGCATCAAACGACACGAAACTAGAGGCGTGGGACTCGATCGCTGGACATGCGACTGGCCTTGAGCACCTACAGAACCTGATGCTTCGAGGTCGGAAGACGACCCGAACCGAGGAGATCGACAAGCCGTATCGAAACGGCATCCTCCATGGAATGGATTTAGGCTATGCGACCGAGCACGTAGCCGCAAAGACGTGGGGCGCATTATTCGCCGCTGGCGAGTGGGCACGTAAGGCCGAGAGCGACGACCTAGACCCGCCGACCGAGGATGCCACAGAACAAACCATCCGAGAGAGACTCGAAGCGGCGATTGAGCAACACAGAGAGACGCAGGATGTGAAGCAAGCGATGGAGACTTGGGAGCCACGCGATGTCGTTGCGGGGCGAGATATCCCTGTGAATGGGCCATCTGAGGAGTACGATAAAGAAACCCCAGAGCGAGCAGTCATTGACTTCCTTTCGTACTGGGCGGACAAGAACTACGGTGGAATGGCTGCCTCGTTGATTACGAGCGATGGCGAGACTGAGCATCCTGGTGATCTCCGTCGTGAATTTGAGCATCTCAAGCTACAGTCGTTCGAACTCATTGCTATTGATGAGAAAGCACCAGCTCAGAGAACAATCACTGTGACCTTGGAGGTTGAACGGTTCGGGGAAATAATTTCAGAGGATCGATCAGTAACGGTAACGAGAGTCGGTGTAGACGGGGGACCGGCCGTTCCAGAATATGAGGACGGGACATGGACGATCACGAATTACGTTGTGCTTACTACTTTGTAACACGCACTCAACCTGTTCCATAGCGACGTACGGTAGCTGAGAGCCAAGCACTTGGCCGCAGCGCCGAGCGGGGCGGGCCGTGACGCACCACCAGACAGCCGACCACAACGCTCGGAGATGTTCCCTTTCTGGGTGGGGCTGAACGGGACCGACCGCAGGCTCTCGCCCGGACGACCCAAGCACCCCAACCCGCGGCGCGCAGCGAGCCTCGGCCGATCGTGTGCTGGGGGCGTTTACCGGCCGCTGACACGACCGCTCAAGCCCCACAGCGGCGACTATCACGTCCGTATCGCCCGGTCAACTCTATGCGGCTGCACCCCCGACGCTGCGTCCCTATCGAAACGCCACCGGACCTCTCCTGTGGCCGAGTCGCTGCTTACACCCCTACACACTGTGTACTCCCATGAGTACTTGCTACCGACTTCCGATACGCCCGTGTGATGGCCGAGTCCACATCGACACCCCCGGCCGACACAGCGACACCATACGCGTATCTCCGCGTTCGCCCGAGTGACGACCCGCTGCCCGCCGACCGCATCACCGGCCAGTTCGAACAGCTCCACCGCGCACTCGACGGCCACCCTATCGAGTGTCTCCTCGTCGCTGACACGGACGAGATTGCCTACTATTTCGGTGCGCCACCGCGCACCCGCGACACGCTCGCCCGCATCCTTGACCGCCTCACCCCCGACAGCTATCCCGTCGAAACCGTCGAGACGGACCCACTGCCCGACATCGAGACGCCAGTCGCCGCCGAATTCCACGGGATCGGCGAGCGCCACGACGACTGGCAAACCAGACTCAGACCTCCGGCCCTCTCCGACGCTCCCGAGCAACACGACACCCCACGCGTCGAAGCCGCCCCGACGCTCCCACTCGAATCAGTCGTTCAGGGAATGGCCCAGACTGATAGCACCGTCGTCTACCAAGCACTGCTTGCCCCGAAACCCGACTGGGCCGGCGAGGCCGAGTACAGAGTCAGACGCATCGACCAAAACCGCGACACCTACGGCCAGCGGCTGTTCACACTCCTCTTCGGGAGCATTGAGAACAACGACGACCGCCATTCCCCACGCCGGTCGGCCCACCGCCGCGGCGATGCTGGCAGCGTTCCGGGCACGCGTATCGACGCCATCCTCGCGAAATCGAGTCGGAACTGCTTCATTGTCAACGCCCGCCTGCTCGCGGCCGGTCCGGACGCCGACGCCACCATCCGCGATCTCGCGGCGACGTTCAACGCCATCGGTGGCAACTTCTATGACGTCCGGGCGACCATCGACACCGACGCCGGTGAACTCCACGACGCGATCAAGGATCACACGCGCCGAGACGGCTCCACCCTGCGGACCACGCTACAACAGACGCTTCCGTTGGTCCCGAACAACTCGCCGGCGATCGTCGCCGACTCCACCACCGTCCCACACTTCTGTCTGTTCGACGGCAGCTCACTCACCGACACGGCCCGGCGTGCCCTCCGGGCGCTCCCCAGCGAACGCACCGGTCTCACGCCGCCCGACGATGAGAAACTCGCCCGCTACGATCACGGACTGCCGATCGGCCGGCCGCACGCTCGAGACGACCGTCGCGCTCCCACCCGGACTCCAGCCGCTCCACACCGCGTGGTTCGGCAAAACCGGCTCCGGGAAGTCTACCGCGCTCACTCGCGCTATCACCGCGAACCACCAGAGTACCGACGGCGCGGATATCGCTGTCCTCCCGAAGGGCGACGGGATGGCTACCACGCTGTTGCGAGCCCACTACGCTGCACAGGGCGATCTCGAGAACGTGTACTATTTCGACTGTCGCGAAATCGTCCCGGCACTCTCGTTTTTCGACATCCGGGACGCACTCGATGCAGGCGTCTCCCGGACCACGGCCGTACAGGATATCACGGACCACTACATCGAACTGCTCCGCGCGATCACGGGCCGGGACTCATTCGACAGCGCCGTCCGCTCGCCGGACGTGATTCGCTATCTCGTGAAAGCACTGTTCGACCCCGAACATGGAGCCGATGCGTTCACCCACCGCGACCTCCAGCGTGCCGTGCGGAAGTTCCGCACGGAGGGAAAACCGCCGCTGGTGAGCGATGCCGACCTCCGAGGGATGCTTGCAGGTATCACCGAGAACGACACCCAGACCTTCGACCGCATCATGCAGGGGGTCGCCAACCGCGTTGAGAAGGTGCCCCTCGACGACCGGCTCGCCCGCGTGTTCAATCACGTCCCCGATGAGGAGGGACCGGAATTCGATCTGAGCGAGGTGCTCGACGAGGACGCGTTGATCATCCTCGACATGGGCGGGCTACGTGCCGCGAGCCAGCAAGCGCTCACGCTCGCGCTGCTATCGAGTCTCTGGACCGTGTTACGCGAACGAGCACGGCGGCATGATGAGGATGCCCTCCCGCTGGTGAACCTGTATCTTGAAGAGGCAGCCGACCTCGCGGTGACAGACCTGCTCTCAGAGTTGCTCGCACAGTCACGGTCGTTCGGGCTTGCGGTCACGCTCGCCATGCAGTTTCCCGGCCAGCTCCGCGAGGCCGATCCTGACGCATACGCCGAGTTGATGAACAACGTCTCGACGGTGGTGACGGGCAACGTCGCCGTCGACACGCAGCTCCAGCAACGGTTCGCCACGGGCGATATGCCACCCGAGGCGGTGGGCAACCGGCTGCGGGCACTCTCTCGCGGCGAGTGGCTCGTCTCGCTGCCCGCGCCGTTCGACGAGCCAGAACCCCGGCCGTTCGTCGTCGAGTCACTGCCGCTGCCGACCGGCCACCCCGAGGCGGATAGCTTCACGCCGGCCCGCGAAGCCGGCGTCGACGCCGAACGAGAACTCGCAATCGAGCGCACACGAACCACGGCGGGGCTCCCCGTCGACGCTGATACCGAGGGAACGGGCGCTGATACCGTCGGCGACGACACTGCCAACCCCACGACGGCGGCGGTCGACGACGCTGGCGAACTGCCGGACCGGCTCGATACGTTGCTGCCGTACACTGACCGATTCCCGGACCCGATCACGTACGACGCTGACGGGCATATGATCCGGTGTGACCACTGTGACGCTCGATATCCGGCAACCAGCGAGGGGCTTCGGACGGCCATCGCGTGTGATGCCAGCCTCGACCGCGTCGACACCGCCGACAGCCCCGTCTGTACCGTCCCGTTCCGGCTCGATGTGACCGAAGTTGCGGACAGTCCCTACTCGCACCAGCAGCTGCTGTTTGTTCAGGCGGTGTACGCGGCCGGCCGGTTCAGCTTCGACCGCGACCTCGAGTACGATCCCTGTACCGAGAGCATGGTTCGGTTGCGCGAGTACTGTGGGCTCGACGCGGCGGCCGTCGAGGACCTCGTCGCCGGCGGCTTGCTCCGGCAAGACTGCCGGAAGCCACATCTGTTGTACACCGTAACGCCAGACGGACGCGACGAAGTCGCGATTCCGCACGGGCTCGGTGTCGGCTACGGTGACGGCGTCGGCGATCTCGGCGAGTCGACGCTCCACCGAGTGATGGTCGAGTACGGCCGCCGGTACATCGAGGAAGAGTTCGTCGCCGACCCGGCGTCACCCGTCACCGAGGCAGCCACGTATGTCGACATCGCAGAGGGCCGACTCGATGCAGCGGGTCGGAACGCCGACGGCGATATCGTCGTCGCACTCGAAGCGGAACGCGGGGGGAACGATATCGCCCGTGCGGCGGTCGCCGACTTCGATGCGATGGCCGCCTGCGAGCCGGCCGCTGCGATCTGGGTCGTCAACAGCCGCGACACGGCCCACGACGTGATCGGTGCGCTCCACGACTCACTCTCGGGTCCACAGCGGGTTACGAAGACGTACAGCGAGAACACGGCCCCGGGTCGGTTCACGTACGATACCGACGGTCTCACGGACATGACGACGCTCGGATCGCTGTACCGCGACCTGTCGCGCAACGTCTGACCCGCCGCGGGCGCGTCCCCTCGCGGTACTGCCCCCGTTGCACCACAGGAGCCTATGTGAGCCGCAGCCGGACACACCACTATTTCGAGTGGAACCCCCCCGTGTATCGAGCGTCGCCGACCCACGACAGCCGGGCAATATCGAACACTTCGGGAGAGAATCCGAAAACAACCGTGTTTATGCGGGGCTGTCCGTCTATCCTCTCTCACGTGGGACTGTCCTGTGGCGGCTGGGGGGCTCGATGCGTTGTGAGTCCGCCGGAGACGGCCCCTTCACGGTGGGCTTTACCAGTCGGATTGGGTCGTATACGTGAGGTGAAATAAATCGACGGAATTCGGAAATCACAGGCCGACGCCGAAGTGTTCGATTTTGCTTCGGGGTTGATTTGGCGGATATATACATGTATCAATAGGTATTCGACTCGTCCACAGAGGGGTATACCATCGTTGTAGACGCTGTATCGGTCGAATCAAGCAGTAGCTCCGGTTAGAGCAGTCCCACGAACTGATAGCCGAAATCCCGACGCAACGGCACGCTACACCGATGTGTTCGCGGAATTCGGGTGGAGCGGCCGTCACCGTCGCTCGGCTTTCCTGGCTTGCCTTCCGGATACGCCCGCTGTGGCCGAAGCCGGACGTATGTGGCCTTTTACTGTCATCTGTTCAGTGCTCGGACCACACTCGGGTGAACGATGAATACACTCCTCACCACTCTCTGACACGTCGATTGTTACCCCATACTACCGGATTATCGCCCGGTATGTCCGCCGACTCCGCTGATTACCATTCGTGCTTCCGATACCGAACGGTAAGTGCGCGCTGTAGTTGAAACGGGGGTTGGGCTACCCCAAGAACTGCTATCCAGAGTGGACTGCCTGACCACTCATCGAATGCCGGACCGAGATCCGTCGGCGATGGCATCTCGCTGGAGAGGACGATTGCCATCGAGCTGCTGGAACGATGGCGAGAGGAGGACAGTATCACCTTATCTCAGTGGCTCCGGAGCGTCGCCGTCGCTACGCTAGCTACATCGGTACGCTCCGCTCGCGTGAACTCGGGCTACGTTCCAACCCTCCTCGGACACGAATAGCGCGACTGCCATCTACTTCATGCCGGTCTGTCGAGCGTCCGTCCCTCCCCTGAGTAAGATATTTTCCCGCCACGTGTATTGTCATTACATATCACACATCGATTTACCAGGATAACCAAGTTCGGACCGACATACAGCTACCATTCGCACGTACAACAACCCGTTCACGCCCATGTCATCGTACACTCAAGCCTTAGCGCCTGCATTCAGCTAACGCGTGACCCGCAGCCGTCGGCACGCTCGCAAAAAAGAGGGTCACCCTATCGGCCGTACCACGAGCGGAAGTCGTCGAGCCGGCGCTGTTCGGGGTGGAGCCCTTCGTCGGCGTCGGCACCGAGCAGCCGGGGGAGGGCCGTGTCGGCGAAGGTGAGCGCGATGACGAGGAGTATCGGGGCGAAAAAGAGCCCGTAGAACCCTAACACGACCGGGCCGAGGGTGTACGCGAGCATCAGCAGGCCGACGTGGGTCCGCTCGCCGCTCAAGAGCGGCCGGAGGACGAGGTCCGGGATGGTGTCGACGACGACGACGGCCGCGGCGAGGAAGCCGGCGACGTAGACGAGCAGCCGCGAGTTCGACCCCACCAGCGCCGAGACCGCCGTGATGACGGCCATGGGGAGATAGACGATCTTCATCCCGACGACTGGGATCAGGCTCGCCATGCCCGTCAGCGCGCCGGCGAGCGTCGGATACGGGACCGTCACGCTCGCGGGAACGGCGGCGTTGTACCCGTGGTAGACGGCGATGGCGATCAGCGCCGTCGCGATGACGTTGAGCAGGTTGCCGAACAGAACGGCCTCGAGCTCGTCGTCGACCGCCTCCAGATACTCGCGGACGATGGCGTCGTCGTCGAAGCGGAGCAGCCACCCACGGATGCGTGCCCCGTCTATCAGCAGGTAGTACGTGACGATGACGACGATGAAGGCGTTGAGGAAGAAGCCCGAGACGACGCTCGTGAGGAAGGCGGCGTGTTCGGCCGCGAAGGAGACGAACACGTCGAGGTCGCCGGCCTGATAGGCAGTAACGAGCCCGGAGAGCGTGAAGCTCGGGAGCTCCTGAACGCCGCTCAGCCACGGTGCCTGTGCGGCCACGTCGACGAAGGAGGACCCGGTGATGAACCGTCGCGTCTCGACGGCGAGCAGGACGAGCGTGTAGCCGACGACGAGGAGGAACGGGACGACCAGCGACGCGAGGACGATGACGGCGCGGACGCGGGCCGGCAGCCGGAAACGACGGAGGGAGGCGTAGTAGCGGCGCGTCGAGTAGTAGACGAACACCGAGACGGTGAGCGCGGCGATGAACCGGTACGCCAGTGCCGCGACCAGAACGGCGACGACTGTCCCGAACCCCGCGATGAGGAGTCGTTTCTCGTTCACACGTGGCCTCTCGACGGCTACGGTAATGAACGCCAGCGACAAGGGCAAGTGTCGCTGAACTCGACAGGCAACTCGAAATCGTGGCCGATTCGTCGTTGTGCCTTACTCCTGAGAGCAGTCCTTCCGGGCGGCACTGCTATGTGGCTGCCCGCCACGGGGATCGATAGTAGAACTTGAACGAAACGGTACACTCGAAGGGAGCGCGTGGCACCCGTCGATGCGTAACCAGTTTCAATTTCTACGACACATCGAGCATCATGTCCGACTTCGACCCCATCGAGGCGACCATCGCCAAGATACACGCCGCAATGGCCGACGGCCGCACCAGCGCAGCGGCGCTGGTCGACCGGTATCGTGCCCGCATCGCCACCCACGACGGGGCGATCAACGCCGTCCTGACGCTCAACGACGACGCGCCCGCTCGGGCCCGCGAGTTGGACGCCGCGTTCGAGAGCGACGGGCCCGTCGGCCCGCTTCACGGCATCTCGCTGCTCCTGAAGGACAACCACGATACGCACGACCTGCCGACCACCGCGGGAGCGGCGGCGCTGGCCGAGTCCCAGCCCGACCACGATGCGTTCGTCGTCGCGCAGCTGCGTGCGGCCGGCGCGATCATCTTGGGAAAGACCAACCTTCAGGAGCTGTCCTTCGGCGTCGACACGATCAGTTCGCTGGGCGGGGCGACCCGCAACCCGTACGATCGCGACCGTCGGCCGTCGGGGTCGAGCGGCGGCACCGCGGCGGCCGTCGCGACCAACCTCGCGGTCGCCGGCACCGGCTCGGACACCTGTTCGTCGGTTCGGTCGCCGCCGGCGTTCACCGGCTGCGTCGGGATTCGCCCGACCCGCGGGCTGGTCAGCCGGACGGGGATCGTCCCGCTCAGCAGCACGCAGGACACCGCCGGCCCGATTGCCCGGACCGTCGCCGATGCGGCCCGGCTGCTGGAGGTGATGGCCGGCTACGACCCCGACGACCCAGTCACCGCTCGTGGTGTCGGGCAGGTGCCGACGGAGGGCTACGCCGCCGGGCTCGATGCCGCCGAGGAGACGCTCGCCGACGCGCGGCTGGGCGTCGTCCGGTCGGCCTTCGGGCTACAGGATTCTGACAGCGCCACGGCGGCCGAGGCGGCGGCTGTCACCGATGTCATCGAGTCGGCACTCACGGAACTGTCCGGGGCGGGGGCGACGCTGGTCGACCCGATCGAGGTGGTCGACCCCGACCGTCTCGAAAGCGCCCGCGTCCTCGAATACGAGTTCGCCCGCGATCTGGACGCGTATCTCGCAACGCTCGACGAGCCGCCACACGACTCGCTCGCCGACATTTACGAGACCGACACCATCGCTCCGTCGGTCGCCGAGCGGATCGAGGCGGCGGACATCCTGGACGTGGATGTCGACCCGGAAACGAACGTCGGCTATCTCCGCCGACTGCACCGCCGCGAGCAACTGCGCGAGGAGGTGCTGGCAACGCTCGCCGAGGAGGAACTCGACGCCTTGGTGTATCCCCCCTCCACGATCCCACCCGTCGAGATTCCGGCCAACCAGCCGTTCGCGGAGCTGAACTGCGAGCTCGCCGCCCACACCGGGCTGCCGAGCATCGTCGTCCCCGCGGGAGTCACCGACGACGGCCTGCCGGTCGGCGTGGAGCTGCTGGGCCGGGCGTTCGCCGAGCGACACCTGTGTGAACTCGCGGCGGCCGTCGAGCAGGTGGGCGACCACCGCCGGCCGCCGGACGGGTTCGGCCCGATCGACGCGGCGTGACCAAGCACACGGTCGGCGTCGTACCGCTGCCGAGTCGACGTGCTCGGTCTCCATGCTTGACAGGGCAAACACATCAGCTACTAGGAGTATCATCGCGTATTTCCCGAGCGGTCTCGAACGGAGGCTATGGCTGGTGACAGACTCACCGTGTCGCTCGACGAGGAGTCTCGGGAGGCCCTCGACGATCTGGTCAGTCGAACCGAGAACGGGCAAAGTGAGACGGTCCGCCGAGCGATAATCTTCTACGCGGCGAACTTTCAGGTGGCAAACTCGGAGGGTGACATCGATCTCGAACGGTACTATCGTATGCTTTCGGGCGGCGAGCACGTCCTCCTCGACGTCGATTTCCTCCACGGCTTGCTCGATCACGTCGAGTTCGACGACGGTGAGCCGAATCCCGAGTTCCAGCAGGTGATCAACCGCGTCGCCGAGTTTCACGCCGAGGAGTACCGGACTCGCTTCCACAGTCTCGAAGGGATGCTCGACTGGTTCTCGTTTTGCGGCTTCCTGACGGCACGCAAGGCGGAATCGGAGACCTACCACGTCGTGTTCCCCACCGAGAAGGTGAAGTGGTTCATGATGGAGTTCATCGAGCGAAGCACGGCGAAGCTCGATTTCGAGGTCGAAGTGTCGGAAGGCGTCTCGAAGGTCCTCATCACCGAGGCGTGATGTTCACACGGCTGCATACCCAGTATGGGGTTCTCTCAACAATCCTTTTGCACTGATACCGCGTGTTACGTCCTACCAATGGACGATGGACCGTCGCGGGCGAGTAGCTCGATCCGTGCGCCAGCTTCCCGGCCGAACGCCGACCCGCCGACTCGGCGATGGTGACGGCGGAGGTCGGGGTCGACGTCGGGGGGACGTTCACCGACGTCGTGCTCATCGCCGACGGCGAACTGACGACGACCAAGGTACCGTCGACGCCCGACCAGAGCAACGGCGTCGTTCACGGTATCGAGCAGGCGTGTGCCGAGGCGGGAATCGACCCCGCGGCGATCGACGAGTTCTCACACGCCATGACCGTCTCGACGAACGTGTTACTGGAGGGCGAGGGTGCCCGAACCGCACTCGTGACGACCGAGGGGTTCCGGGACGTACTCGAAATCGGCCGACAGACGCGACCGGACCTCTACGACCTGCAGGCCGAGAAGCCAGTACCGCTCGTCAGGCGTCGGAACCGACTCGAAATTCCCGAGCGAACGACGACGGACGGCGATCGGACCGCGCCCGACGAGGCGGCCCTCGACGAGGTCGTCGAGACGCTCCGGAGTCGCGACGTCGAGAGCGTCGTCGTCTCGTTCCTACACACCTACGTCGACGCGACGAACGAGCGAGTCGTCGCGAACCGCCTCCGCGAGGAACTCGACGCGTCGGTGTCCGCCTCACACGAGGTGCTCAACGAGTTCCGGGAGTACGAGCGGACGTCCACGGCCGCAGTCGACGCCTACGTGACGCCGGCTATCGACTCGTACATCAGCCGGTTAGAGGAGCGGGCAGCGGCGATGGGACTGCCCCAACCCCGGATCATGCAGTCGAACGGTGGTATCGCGGGGGCCGCGGAGATCCGGTCCCATGCGGTCCAGACGGTGCTGTCCGGACCCGCCGCCGGTGTCGTCGGCGCGAGTCGGACGGCGACCGGTAACAGGGACGGGACTGCCTTCGACGGCTTCGTCACCTTCGATATGGGGGGAACGTCGAGCGACGTGAGTCTGATCCGAGACGGCGAGGTCGAGCGGACGACCGACAACGAGATCGACGGCTATCCGATCCGAGTGCCGATGGTCGACGTCACCACCGTCGGGGCCGGTGGGGGGAGTGTCGCGTGGGTCGATTCGGGCGGGGCACTCCGGGTCGGTCCCCAGTCGGCCGGGGCCGAGCCGGGACCGGCTTGTTACGGCCGTGGTGGCGAGGAGCCGACGGTCACGGACGCGAATCTGGTGTTGGGGTACATCAACAGGGAGACGCGGCTCGGCGGGGAGCTCGGTCTCGATTACGAGGCGGCCGTCGAGGCGCTCTCCCGACTGGCGGAGCGCGCGGACCTCGAATCGGCTCGGGCAGCCGCACGAGGTGTCTTCCGCGTCGCGAACGCGAACATGACGCGTGCGATTCGGTCGGTGACCGTCGAGCGAGGCCACGACCCGCGTGACTTCGGACTCGTCGCCTTCGGGGGAGCGGGACCGATGCACGCAGTCGCTCTCGCTGAGCGTCTCGACATCGGAACGGTCGTGGTGCCACACGCCGGGGGCGTGCTGTCGGCCTACGGGCTGCTCGATGCCGACGAGACGCACGACGCCGTCCGGACCCACCAGACGGCGCTCGCCGACGCGACGAACGAGGAGCTGATCTCGATCTACGACGGACTCGTGTCGGACCTCCCGATCGAAACGTCCGGAGAGGAGGTCGACGTGCGACGCTCCGCCGACCTGCGCTACGAGGGGCAGAGTTTCGAACTCGAAGTCGAGCCAGACGACCAAATCGACACGCGACTGCTCCGCGCCGAGTTCGAGCGGAAACACGAACGCATCTACGGCTACACCGCCGACGAACGCGTCGAGGTCGTGAACCTGCGTGCGACGGCGACCCTCCCGCGAAGCGTCCCATCGACGGCCGTCACGGCGGACACGCTCGAAAAGCTCGGCGAGCACACCGCAGTGTTCGACGGGGAGGAGCACCGGACGCCCATCTACGAGCGCCCGATGACGCCCGAACGAACCGTGCGCGGCCCGGCCGTCCTCGAACAGGACGAGAGCACGACGGTGGTTCCGCCCGCGTGGGAAGCCACGGTGGGGCCGAACGGCGCACTCGTCCTCACGGAGGCCGACCGATGACGACCGGCGAGATCGACTCGGTGACCCTCGAGGTGTTCCGAAACCAGCTGGAGAGCGTCGCCGAGGAGATGGGCGAAGTGCTCATCCAGAGCGCCTATTCGCCGAACATCAAGGAGCGACAGGACTGCTCGACGGCGCTGTTCGACGCCAGCGGCCGGATGGTCGCACAGGCCGAACACATCCCGGTCCACTTGGGTGCGATGCCGGACGCGGTCGAGGTGGTGGCGGAATCGGACCCCGGGCCGGGCGATGCCTACATTCTGAACGACCCGTTCAACGGCGGAACGCATCTGCCGGACGTGACCATCGTTTCCACGCTCGCCCCGGAAGACGCCGTCGTCGGCTACGCGGTGACCCGTGCGCATCACGCCGACGTCGGCGGGATGACGCCGGGAAGCATGCCGGCCGGTGCCTCGGAGATCTATCAGGAGGGGATTCGACTGCCGGGGGTCGAACTCCGCGCTGGCGGCGAACTAAACGACGACCTGATGGCGGTCATCCTGGCGAACGTCCGGAACCGGACGGAACGGCGGGCGGACCTCCGAGCCCAACTCGCAGCGCACGACCGCGCCGAGGAACGCGTCGGCGAACTGCTAGCCGAACACGGGAGCAGCCGCGTCGAGAACGCCTTCGACGCCGTCATCGACTACTCACAGACGCGGATGACCGGCGAGGTGGAAGCCTTCCCCGACGGGACGTTCACGGCGAGCGACGTGCTCGAAGGCGACGGGATCACCGACGCCGACCTCCCGATCGAGGTGACCGTCACGGTGGACGGTTCCCGCATCGACGTCGACTTTACCGGGACGGCACCGCAGTGTCAGGGGAACATGAACGCCCCGCTCGCCGTCGCCAAGAGCGCAGTGTACTTCGTGGTTCGAAGTATCACGGACCCAGAGATCCCGCCGAACCACGGATGTTACGCGAACATCGAGGTGTCAGCGCCGGACGGCACGGTCGTGAACCCGTCCCCGCCGGCGGCCGTCGTCGGGGGGAACGTCGAGACGAGCCAACGACTCACGGATGTCGTCTTCGCCGCGTTCGCCGAAGCGGTGCCGGACCGAGTCCCCGCAGGCTCGCAGGGGACGATGAACAACCTCATCATCGGCACACGAAGACGTGGCGGCTTCACCTACTACGAAACCATCGCCGGCGGGTTCGGTGCCCGCCCGAACAAGGACGGCATGGACGGGGTGCAGGTCGGCATGACGAACACGCTGAACACGCCAATCGAGGCGCTGGAGGCGGAGTATCCGTTCCGCGTCGAGGAGTACGGCTTCCGTGCCGACAGCGGCGGCGACGGGGAGTATCGCGGCGGTCTCGGGCTGGTGCGGTCGATGACCGTCGAGACGGACGCCGTCGTCTCCCTGCTGACGGAACGGCGACGCCACCAGCCACGAGGCGTCGCTGGCGGCGAACCGGGCGCTCGCGGCGAGAACCTCGCCGACGGGGAGCCGCTTCCGGCGAAGGCGACGCGGAACGTCGACGCCGGAACGACGATCACGATCCGGACGCCCGGTGGCGGCGGCTACGGCGACCCCGCCGACCGGGCGGCGGGCGCAATCGAGGCAGACCGCCTCGACGGGAAGGCGACACCGGACCGAGCCACGGCGGACACGAACAGCGATACGAATCCCGATGCAGACAATACGGACGCGACCGACACCTCATCATGAACCGAGAAACACACAGACTGGAGGAGTTGCGCTGGCCGGAAGTCGAGCAGTATCTGACGGAACGAACAGCCCCGACCGTGCTCGTCCCTATCGGCTCGACCGAGCAACACGGCCCGCACCTTCCGCTTGCGGTCGACGCCTTTCAGGCGCGTGACTTGGCCGAAGAGATCGCGATAGCGGCGGACGTGCTCGTCGCGCCGCTCATCCCCTACGGCGATGCCAACCACCATCTCGAATTTCCGGGAACCGTCTCGCTGTCGACACGGACGGTCGTGTCGGTGCTGTCCGACGTGTACGCGAGCCTCGCCGGTCACGGCTTCGCCAACGTCATCACCGTCAACGGCCACCGGATCGCGAACCTCACGGCAATCGAGACGGCCATGCAACGGAGCGACGAACGGTATCCGGAGGTATCCTTCGGGGCAATCGATCCGCTCCGCATCGGGATCGAAGTCCACCAGCGGCTCCGGGACGGCGACCCGGACGACGGCATGCACGGGGGCGAATTCGAAACCTCGTTCATGCTCGCCCGCTACCCCGAACTGGTGGCCGACGACGAGTTCGTCGAGGAGAGCCACGAAACCGAGCCGTATCAGAGTCTCGATCTCGTCGGTAACGACGACCGCGTCCTGACACCGAGTACCGCCCACTCGCCCGCCGACGGCGACCGCGGCCACGTCGGAGACCCAACGCTCGCGTCCGCGGAGAAGGGCGAGGAACTCTGGGCGGAGCTGGTCGCCAACGCCGCGGAGTGTATCGAAGCGTTCGCCGCCACCGATCCGGAGGCCGACCGATGAGCGATTCCGTACCGCGACTCCGGGAAATAGAGATCCCGGTCGATGGACGGACACTCCGGGCGACGAGACGTAGCCCGGAAACGCAGGGCGAGCGGCCGGTCGTCCTGACGTACACGCCGTATCACAAGGACGACCTCTCGGATACGCGGTCGGACCCGCGGGTCGAGTATTTCGTCGACGCCGACTACGAGGTCGTCGTCGCCGACGCGGCCGGGACCGGTGCCTCAGACGGACTGGTCGAGCACCCGTTCACTGCTGACGAGGGACGCCACGGCGCTGCGGTCGTCGAATGGCTCGCCGGCCGTCCGTGGTCCAACGGGAAGGTGGGGATCATCGGTCGGTCGTATCCGGGGACGACGGCGCTCGAAATCGCCGCACAACGCCCCGAGGGCTTGGCGGCGATCGTCCCCATTCACGCCCCGGCGCGTATCTACGACGCCTACTTCGACGGTGGAGCACTAGCGTTCCTACGCACCTGCGGGCAGTGGGCCCCCAACTTCGAGTATCTCCCTCTCCAGCCGCCGGTCGACCGGACGACGGCCGACTGGGGGGAACGGTGGGACCGCCGACTCGACGGCCTCCGTGACCGCCAGCCGTTCCTGTTCCAGTATCTCGACCACCCCGAGAAGGACGACTACTGGGCGCGGAAGGACGTTCCGGTCGAACGGATTTCGGTCCCGACGCTCGCAGTCGGTGGGTATCGCGACGCGTTCGGCGGCGGAACCCTCGCGTACGCCGAGCGAATCGACGCCCCGACCGAAATCATTCTGGGACCGTGGCGACACGCCGAGCCGGAGCAGGGTGAGACGGCGCGTATCGACTTCCTAAAGGAGGTCGAAAACTGGTTCGACGAACACCTCACGGACGATAGCAGTGAGCGTGATCCGGCACCGCCGGTCCGGTACTGGACCGAACACCCGTCGCCGGATGCCCCGCTGGCGGGACAGTGGCGAGGGCGGTCGACGTGGCCGACCGCCGAGGACGACGCGGCCACAGTTACGTTCGGCATCGGTGCCGACGGGCTTCGGACGGACCTCGACGCCCTCGCTCCGGTGGCCGACCGGTGGACGGTCGACTACGGCGTCGGCACCGCCTCGATAGGCTTCGAGATTCCCGGTGGGACGGACCTCGACACGACACCCGACGACATCCGGTCGCTGCGATACGAGACCCCAGCGTTCGACGAGGCGTTCGAGCTGACGGGAACGGGGACCGCCACCCTTCCTGTCGTGCCCGAAAGCACGGCGCAACTCGTCGCAGTCCGCATCGTCGACGTGGCACCCGACGGACGCGGGACGCTCGTGACACACGGCGTCGCACGTGCCGAACTCCAAGACGGGCAGATCGACCCTCCGGGGAAGACTGGAGCCACGGTCGACCCGTTGACGCCGGGCGAGTCGCAGACTGTCTCCGTCGGGCTTCGGCCCACGTCACACGTGTTCGGGCCGGGCCACCGGCTCCGGGTGGCCGTCAGCGGGGCCTTCTTCCCCTACGTCTCCCCGCCCGACGGGAGCGGCGGGTTCGAGCTTGCGTCCACGCCAGCGACGCCAGCGACGGTCGAGCTACCCGGTCGACACCGCGACGGTTCCCCCGAGTTCGAGAACACGTACGCGTTCGACCCACCGCAGGATGTCTACGACCAGCCGACACGCCCGACGTGGGAGACGACGACCGACCACACCGACGGGACGGTGGCGGTCGCCCTCGAACAGTCCTACACGAAGTCCCTCGCGGACGCCGACTTCGAGTACGAGATGGCTATCGAAGCGGCCGTCGAGCGTTCGACGCTCACATCGGAAACGATCGACCGGGAGACGACCACGACGCTCCGATACCCGACCGAGACAATTCAGTCGCGCGTTCACACCTCCGTGAGCCGGTCGTACGCGACGATGCAGTATCGCGTGCGACGCGACGACGAGGAGATCTACGCCGAACAGAAACGCTGGTCGGGCTGAAATTTCCCACTGCCTCGACGGGGTACGGACGACGCCGAGAGCCGCGGACTGCTGTCACTCGGGCGGCTGCTGCTTCGGTTCGACCTCGTGACACTCGGTCATGCGACCATCGTCGGTCTCTGATGGAACGCTCCGCCACTCCGGGTCGGCCCTGCGGCAGTGTTCGGTCGCGGCCGGACAGCGCGGGTGGAACCGACACCCGATGGGAAGATCCACCGGTTCGGGAACCTCGGAGCCGATGCCCGAACTCCCGAGTGGCTCTCGCGGGTCGGGAGAGGGTATGCTCTCGATGAGCGCCTTGGAGTAGGGGTGTTTCGGGTCTTCGACGATGCCGTCGGCGCTTCCCATCTCGACGATGCGGCCGAGATACATGACCCCGATACGGTCGCTCAGATAGCGGGCGGCACCGATGTCGTGCGTGATGATGAAAAAGGAGATGTCCCGCTCGTTCCGGAGTTCGTCGATGAGGTCGAGCACGCGAGCGCGGACGCTCGCGTCGAGCATGCTCGAAGGTTCGTCGGCCACGATGAACTCCGGGTCCAAGACGAGGGCACGGGCGAACAGGACACGTTGGAGCTGCCCGCCACTCAGTTCCTCGGGGTAGCGGTCGAGGTAGTCCTCGACGGGAAGCAGATTCACGTCTTCGAGAGCACGGTAGATTCGCTCGCGCTGCTCGTCGCGCGAGGTGATGTCGTGAATCTCCATCGGCTGGCGCAACAGTCCGTTGACCGTGCGCTTGGGGTTGAGCGCCTCGAACGGGTCCTGATACACGATCTGGACGTGCTCGCGCATCTCCTGCATCTCCGTCGACGAGAGCGACGAGAGGTCGGTCCCCTTGAACCGGATTTCACCTTCCGTCGGTTCGATGACGCGGAGCAGCGTCTTCCCGAGGGTCGTCTTGCCGCAGCCGGACTCGCCGACCACGGAGAAGATCTCACCGCGGTCGATGGAGAGGCTCACGCCGTCGACGGCGCGGACGCGCTTTTCATCGGCGAAGAACGATTCGAGCCAGCCGGTGCTCTTGACGTAGTGTTTCTCGAGGTTCCGAACTTCGAGTATCGGCTCTTCCGACGCCCAACCGGGCGTGACAGCGGATTCAGAACTCACAGCTCGGACACCTCGTCGTGGTGGAAGCAGGCGGCTTCGTGTCTCTCACTCATCGCCTCGAGCGAGGGCGCTTCGGCCGTACACTGCTCCGTGGCTAGGTCGCATCGGTCGGCGAAGCGACAGCCCGTCGGGGGGTCCCGCAGGTCGGGCGGCGTGCCTTCGATGGTTTCGACCTGTTCGGGCGGACGACGTGGGTCGATGAGACTCCGGAGCAAGCGTGCCGTGTAGGGGTGACGCGGGGAGTCGTACAGCACCTCGGATGGAGCGGTCTCGACGAGTTCGCCCCCGTACATGACGCCGACGCGGTCGGAGAGCTTCATAATGGCCGCGAGGTTGTGAGAGATGACGAGCATCCCGAAGTTCAGTTCCTCCTGAAGCCGCTGGAGCATGTTCAGCACTTCCGCTTGGACGATGACATCGAGCGCCGTCGTCGGCTCGTCGGCGATGAGCAACTCCGGCTCACACGCGATGGCCATCGCGATGGCGGCGCGCTGTTTCATCCCGCCGGACAGCTCGTGTGGGTACTGGTCAGTGATATCGGGCTGCAGATTCACCTTGTCGAGCAGCTCCTCGACGTGGCCCGCACGCTCCCCTTCGGGGACGACATCGTGAATGCGGAGCGGCTCCCTGATCTGTTCGCCGACCGTCTTGACCGGGTTGAACGCGTTCTGTGCCCCCTGATATATCATCGAGATATCGGCCCACTGTACGTCCTTGACCGCCGATCTGGCGGGCTGGCCGATTTCACGCCCGTCGAGGTGGATCTCACCGTCGATTATCTCGCCCTGTGGAGGCAGCGCCCGGATGAGGCTCAACCCGAGGGTCGATTTCCCACAGCCGGACTCGCCGACCAAGCCGTACGTTTCGCCGCGCGCGATTTCGAGATCGACGCCGTCGACCGCTCGGACGGGGACGTCGTCCTCGCCCTCTCGATAGTGCGTCGATAGGTTCCGGACGGACAACAGCGTCTCTTCGGTGGTGCGAGCGCGGTCGTGTGTTTGCTTACTCATGGGTATCGTGTACGGGTGAGTGCTCGCTCGTGGGGCGGCCCGGCCGCATCAGTCGTCCCCCCACGTCCGCCGCTGGAGGCGGGGATTGAGCACCTCGTCGAGCGCGCTGCCGACGAGGATGAAGCTGAACGCTGCGAGGGCGATGCCGAACCCCGGCAGCACCATCCACCACCAACCGCCGCTGCTCAGGGCGGCCTGCTTCTGGGCGAAGTAGAGCATCGTCCCCCACGAGATACGCGCGGTGTCGCCCAAGCCGAGGAACCCGACCGCAGCCTCCATCAGGATGGTGTACACCATCTGGAGGATGCCGTTCGCGAAGACGACCGGCAGAATGTTCGGAAGCACCTCTTGGCGCATGATACGAGCGTCGGACGCACCAAGCGCCTCCGTCGATTCGACGAAGTCGTTCTCGCGAACGCTGAGCGTCTTCGCCTTGATCGTCCGGGCGGGAATCGGCCACGAGAGCAGCGACAGAATGAGGATGATGTTCCACACGCTGCTGCCCGCGTACGCCGCGAACACCACGACCAGAACGAACGGGGGGAAGACGAGGCTCATGTCGATGGCGGTCGTGATCCACCGACCGATGCGCCCTCGGTAATACCCCGCCGGGACGCCGATGAGCGTCGCCGCGATCGTGGCGACGACGCCGCTGGTCACTCCGACCAGCAACGAGATGCGGCCGCCGTAGAGGAACCGCGAGAGGACATCCCGGCCGAGGTCATCGGTGCCGAACAGATGGCTGACCGACGGCGGCGCGAGTGCCGGGCCCACGCCGTACGCCTCTGGATCGTAGGGTGCGATGAGGGGCGCTGCGACGCTGATAAACACGATAGTCCCCAGCAACACGGTCCCGGCGAGGCCCTTCCGGTTGGTGAGGAAGCCGTGCAGGAAGCCACGGATCCGGTCGAAGCGCCGGGTTCCGGCTCGGGAAGCGTCCCCGGCAGTACTCGTCGGCTCACTTCCGGTCGCTCGCTCGTTACTCATCGGCGCACCTCCGGTCGCTCGTTGGGGTTGGGTTGGGCTGTGTCATTCGCTGCCTCCGATCCGAGGGTCGATGACGGTGTACAGTATCTCCGCGAGGAACATCGAGCCGAGAACCATCACGGCGAGGAAGAAGAACGTGGCCTGAATCACGGGATAATCACGGGCCAACACCGACTCGAACATCAGCTGTCCCATGCCGGGGTAGCTGAACACGGTCTCGACCAGCACGGCCCCGCCGGCGAGGCGACCGATCTGGAATCCCAGTTGCGTCAGGACCGGCGGGAACGCCGGGGCGACGGCGTGGCCGAACAGGACCTGTCGCTCGGACAGTCCTTTGCTCTCCGCGATTTTGATGTAGTTTTCCGGTAAGATGTCGAGGAGGCTCCCGCGCATCAGAAACGTGTAGCCCGCGAGGAAGTACGCCGACATCGTCACTACCGGCAGGAACGTGTGATACGTCAGGTCCATGAAATAACTGATGAACGACGGGTGCGTCGCGTTGCTGGTCGCCCCCGAGATCGGGAACAGCGGGACGACGTATCCGAACAGGAACGCGAGCAGGATGGCCAACCAGAACGTCGGGATGGAGCGGAAGAGCAGCGACGACTGTGTGATGACGAGGTCCTGCCGGTCGCCGAACTTCCACGCGGCGATGGCTCCCAACGGAATGCCGAGGACGACGCTGATGGTGACGCTCGCTCCCATCAGGTACAGTGTTCGAGGCAATCGCTGGACGATGAGCTCCATGACCGGCGTCGGATACCGGGCGAACGAGACCCCGAAATCACCGGTCAGGGTGTTCGTCAGATACAGGAAGAACTGTTCCCAGAGTGGCTGTGTCAAGCCGAACTCTCGGAGGAGTTCCTGACGGGCTTCCTCGGTGAAGCCCGGCCCGACGAACCGCGTCGTCGGGTCACCGGGCATCACGCGCGGGATCGCGAAGTTCACCACGAGGATGGCGGCAAACGCGGCCAGATAGTTCCGAACCCGCGTGGCGATGTACGCTTTCTTCGATGAGGTGCTGGCCATTCGTAGGGTGTGAAGGGAGTCGCTACGTCGGGTCCAGTTCGACGATGGGACCGGTTCCCGGCTCGATTCCGTATGGACTCTGCATCCCGTAGCGCGGGATCGGGCTGTAGTTCTCCCACGCGGCGGATCGCATCCCGTGAAGCAGCTGCGGATAGTACAGGACGACCCAAGGTAGTTCGTCGGTCAGGATGTCCTGCGCGTCGTAGAGATACCCCTGCCGTTCGTTCGGGTCAGTCGCCCGCCGCTGCTGTTGCATGAGCTGGTCGAACTCGTCGCTGTGGTACTGGCTGGTGTTGAGGCTGCCCTCGTCTTCGAACACGGGCGAGAGGAACGGGTCGGGATCGAACCAGACGCGCCACGTGTTGAGCGTCAGGTCGTGGTCGTGCTCGACGGACACCTTCTGCGTGTGGGCGTTCGACTCCATCGAGTTGACGTCGACGGTGATGCCGACCTCGCCGAGCTGTCTGGAGAGCACCTCGGCGATACGCGGCCAGTTCCCCGTGTTCTGAATCGAGAGCACGAGTTCGAGCGGCTCACCGTCGGGTCTGACCCGGCCATCGCCCTGCTGTTCGTAGCCGTTGTCGTCGAGCACGGACCGGGCTTGCTCCTGATCGTGAGCGTAGCTGTTGGTCTCCGGGTTGTGGTAGAACTCCAACCCCGGCGGGACGGGAGAGTAGCCGGGGGTAGCGTATCCGGCATTCACCAGATCCGCGATGGTCTCGCGGTCGACCGCGTACGCCATAGCCTTGCGCAGGGCCGTATCCGAGAGAGGCTCCCGGTTCGTATTGATGCCGAGGTACGTCACGTACGTCGACCCACCCCTGACGACATCGAGGTTGTCCGCGCTCTCGATTTCCTCGACGTACTGGCCGGGCTGGAGGCGCAGCATGTCGCCACCACCCTGCTTCATGTTCAGCACCTGCGAGTCCGTCGAGGAGACGATCTTGACGCTGACGCCCTCGAAGTCCGGCGCTTCGCCCCAGTACTCATCGTTGACGGAGAAGTTGATGTACTGGTCCTGCTCGCGGTTCTCGAACACGAACGGCCCGCTGCCGATGGGGTTCTCGGTGTTGGAGACGTCCGCTGGATTGTCGAACTCGGACCAGATGTGCTTCGGGATGACGAGCCCGAGGTCGGCGAGCACCAGTGGCAGCGGCGCGTACGGCTGCGTCAGCGGCGTCGTGACGGTGTACTCGTCTTCGACGGTGATCTCGCTCGGGTCAGCGATGACGCTCGAAAGCGAGCCGAGGTACGGCCAATCGTACTGCTTGATAGCCTTGAACGTGAACGCCACGTCCTCGGCCGTCAGGGGTTCACCGTCGTGCCACGTGGCGTCCTCCTGGATCGACCACGTGTAGCTCGCGCCGTCGTCGAACGTTTCCCAGTCGGTGGCGACGTGGCCGATAGCTTGCCCCTCCATGTCGACGCTCGTCAGCGGCTCGTACATCATCCGGGCTGCGTCGTAGTCGGGAATCGTGAGCCACCCGAGCGGATTGATGTTGTTCACACCGCCGGGCCAGAGAATGGCGAGTTCGCCGTCAGTGGAGCCGCCGTTACCGCCACTGTCGCCGGTCCCCGTGGTGTCACCGCTCGCTCCTTCGCCGCCGGAGTCTCCCGCACAGCCGGCGAGCATCGCCAAGGCGGTGCTCCCCCCGGTCGCACGCAGGAACCGCCGCCGGTCGAGATTGATCTGCTCCGAGATATCGTTACTCATTGTCTTGTGGTCAGTGACGACAGTGCTCGCTCCGAACCGGACACAGTATCATTCCACATGAACGCAGGTCGGTCGTGAAACACTGTCAGGTACTCCCACAGAGCAAATCACATCTATTAAAACTGGTTGTGAGCAGTGCACACCTCCAGACCCCGCTCGCGTCTCGGTATGAAGGGTTCATACTAGTGAGTACCTAATACGTGGACACTCTCGTAAACCGCGCTCGTGGTCGGGCACGGCGTCGCCTGAGTGTTTATGATGGCCGCCGTCCAAACGTAACTGTATGTCACAACAGATCCAAGAGGAACTGGACGTCGACGCGTTCACGCTCGGATTAGTCGGACCCGATCAGGAGTGGGCGGGCACGGTCGCTGACGGCGGCACCGTCCGCACGCACACGCCGCCCGCCTGCTGGGGACCGATGGTCACACCGGAGTTCCGCGGCGGTCACGAGGTGACGCGACCGATCCGCGTCGAGAACGCGGAACCCGGCGACGCGCTCGTCGTCCACATCAAGGACGTGGAGGTGACGAGCGTCGCCACCTCGACGGGGAGCATGGACGAACGCGAGGAGGCGTTCGGCGACGACCCGTTCATCGATCACGAGTGTCCGGAGTGTGGCACCGCGTGGCCCGACAGCGTCGTGGAGGGCACCGGCGAGGACGCCATCCGCTGTGCGGAGTGTGGCGCGAACGCGTCGTCGTTCGGCTTCGAGTACGGCTACACCGTCGCCTTCGACGAGGACCGCACCGTCGGCGTCACCGTCGGTCGGGACGGCGCGGACATGCTCGCCGAGAACGCCGACGAGGCGATGGCACTACCGGACAAGTCGCGCCAACACCCCATCCTGCTGTACGGGCCAGACGAGATGCCGGGGGCGCTCGGACGCCTCCAGCCGTTCGTCGGCAACATCGGGACGACCCCCGCCGAGGAGTATCCGGACTCGCACAACGCCGGCGACTTCGGTCAGTTCCTCATCGGTGCCTCCCACGACTGGGGCCTCCCCGACGAGGAAGCGCTCGAATCCCGGACCGACGGCCACTTGGACTCGAACGACGTGCGTGCCGGCGCGACGCTCGTCTGTCCCGTCCGCGTCGAGGGGGCCGGTCTCTACGTCGGTGATCTTCACGCCAATCAGGGCGACGGCGAACTCTCCCTGCACACGACGGACGTGAGCGGCCGCACCGAACTCGAAGTTGAGGTGATCAAGGACCTCGATCTGGACGGCCCGCTCCTGCTGCCGAACGAGGCGGACCTGCCGCACATCGCGAAGCCGTACACGGACGCCGAGCGCGAGGCGGGCGCGGCCGTCGCCGAGGAGTACGACGTGGACGAACTCGCGGACGCCGCACCGATCCAGGTGATCGGCTCCGGCGCGACGATCAACGACGCGACGGAGAACGCGTTCGACCGCGCCGGCACCCTCCTCGACATGACCGAAGGCGAGGTGCGGGGTCGGTGTACGTTCACCGGCGGCGTCGAAATCGCCCGACTGCCGGGCGTCGTCCAGCTGTCGATGCTCGCGCCGATGGCGAAACTGGAAGCGGTCGGTCTCGCCGACACCGTTCGGGCGCAGTACGACCTATAACCCGGCGACTCCCGCCGGTCACCCACCCTGCATCGCCGGGAAGACACGCACCTCTGCGTCGGGCGGGCAGTCGTCCTCCGGGTCGGCGGTTTCGCCGTCGACGGTGACGCGGACGCTCGCCCTGAGATTCCCTTCGTCGTCGACCAACTGCGACTCCGCCCGCGGATACTCCTCGCAGAGCGCGGCGACCACGCCCGCGACCGTCTGTTCCGCCGGCGACACCGTCACGCGCTTGCCGTCCGTGGCCGCGCGAAGCGGGCCGTACACCAGTACGTCCATGCGAGACATTGTCAGCGATTGAGACTGGCGCTACTAATCCGTACGGCATTTCGGCGTGGTTCATAAATAATATGAACACGTAGGTTCGCACGGGCAGATGGCTCGAATCACCGGTTCCTATCCAGACGACCTTGATCTCCTCATCGAGGGTGCCGTCGAGGCAGGCGTGTTCGGTGGCAAGAGCGATGCGCTGCGAGAGTTCGTCCGCGAGTACTTCGAAGACCACGAAAACGAACGTATTGCAGCCGCGGTCGCGCTTTACGAACGCGAGCGGATCACGCTCGGTGATGCGGCCCGCCTCGCCGCTGTCAACCGCTGGACGATGCGGGATATTCTCCGCGAGCACGGCGTCGAGCTTCGGTTCGGACTCGTCGACGAGGACGATGCAGCCTACGAGCGGGAGGCGGCACGCGAACTCGAATTCGACGAGAAGGACGCGAACGACGAGGAGTCGCCCGCGAAATGACAGGCGATAACCTGCCAGCGAACCCGAGCGTTCTCAACACGACCGTTCTCTCGAATTTCGCGTACATCGACCAACTGTGGGTGGTCGTAGGAATCTCACGTATCTGTACGGTGCCGGTCGTTCGCGAGGAACTCGAACGCGGCGTCGATAGCCATCCGTATCTTCAGTCGGCAGTCGACACACTCGGCGACGATGTTCCAGTCGCAACCGTTTCGGAGACAGTCGCAAATCGAGAGGCAGTTGTCAGTGACCACCTCGATCCCGGGGAAGCACAGGCGTTCGCCTTGGCGGACGCACACGACGGTCGACTACTGACCGATGACGGGGATGCCCGGTCATTTGCGAAAGAGCAGGGTGTTACCGTCGTCGGCTCCGTCGGTGTGCTCTTGGCGACCATCGACGCCGGGAAAATTAGTCAGGAAACTGCGGACGAGTGGCTCTCGGCGTGGATCGACGAAGTCGGATACTACGTTCCGTATCGAAACATCGCGGACTACCGATAACTGATCGCTCCCGTGAACGAAGCCGTTCGAGCACGTCTATCTGCCGTAGCCTCATTTCTGATACTGCACACTCCCGTTCTGAAAAGTCGCCGGCGCAGGGGCGTCCGCGCCACCCACATATTTGTCGTCCCGTCACGCAGGATCATTCAAATGTCGCCCTACGACGGATCGATCCCGACCGACACGCGCTCGCAGCGCGAGGAGAGTCGACTATGAGCACGGACGACCGACCGCTGGCGTCGGCCGCGTCGGCCCTCGTCGACGGCCGCCGCGACCCGGTAGAGTACGTCGCGACGTGTCACGACCGCATCGACGCCATCGAATCGGACGTGCGGGCGTGGGTTGACGGCCCGAAACCACGGACGCAACTCACGGCCGAGGCGGAGGCGCTCGCCGACCGCTATCCGGACCCAGAGGACCGACCCTCGCTGTTCGGCGTGCCGGTCGGGGTGAAGGACATCTTCCACGTCGACGGACTGCCGACGGAGGCCGGCGCTGACATCCCGGCAAGTGAGGTCGTCGGCCCCGAGAGCGAGGCGGTGTCGCGGCTCGTCGACGCGGGCGCACTCGTCGCCGGCAAGACGGTCACGACCGAGTTCGCCTACTTCGACCCCGGGCCGACCCGCAACCCACACAATCTCGGACACACGCCCGGTGGCTCCAGCAGCGGGTCGGCCGCGGCCGTCGCCGCCGGGATGGTGCCGCTCGCGTTGGGGAGCCAGACCGCTGGCTCCGTCATCCGCCCGGCCGCGTTCTGCGGCATCGTCGGCTTCAAGCCGAGTCACGGGCGCGTGCCCATCGACGGCGTGCTCGCGCTCGCGCCGTCGCTCGACCACGTCGGCCTGTTCACGCAGGACGTGGCCGGCGCGACCCGCGCGGCGTCGGTGCTCACCGACGCGTGGCGGCCCGCCGCGACCACCCGCCCGACCGTCGGCGTCCCCGACGGCCCGTATCTGGATCAGGCCGAGGAGCGCGGTCGCGACGCCTTCGAGCAGACCGTCGCGGCACTCGCGGACGGCGGCTACGAGGTGCACCGCGTCTCGCTGTTCGACGACATCGACCGGGTCAACGACCAGCACGGCCGGCTGATGGCCGCCGAGACGGCACAGTCACACCACGACTGGTTCGACCGCCGCGGTGACGCCTACGGACCCGAGATGCGTGCCCTCCTAAAGGAGGGACAGGGCGTCTCGGTGGGCGACCTCGCGGACGCTCGGCGGTTCCGCACCCGCCTCTGCGAGCGGGTCGAGGACCGCCTCGACGAGCACGACGTCGACGTTGTAGTGAGTCCGAGCGCCCCCGGACCAGCCCCTGAAGGGATCGACGACACCGGCGACCCCGTGATGAACGCTCCGTGGACGACGACCGGCCAGCCGACCGTCGCACTGCCGACCGGCCACGTCGACGGACTCCCAGTCGGCGTGCAGGTCACGGCCCGCTTCGGCGCGGACGAGCGACTGCTCGCGTGGAGCGACGGTCTCGCTGACAGCGTCAGAGGGACGGTCTGAGCGGCGACGTCCGCACGGGTCGGCACTGACGGCACCCCGGTCCTGCGACGAACGACACCTGTTTCCGCCGAGCGCGAGTAACAGGGCCGTGTCCCGTCGCGAGACGCTGCTCGATCTGCTTCGGCGCGAGCCGACTGCCTTCGCCGACGCCGCCACGGCGTTTCTCGCCGAGTCGGGCGCGACGCCGCCGCGCCAGCCCGTGCCGACGCCCGCGGCGTTCGACGGGCCGGCAGACGGCCCGTGGGACTCGCTGTTGGCCCGGGAGCGTCGGCTGGTCTGGAAGGCGTGGGTGCTTGCGGACGCCCCGTTCGGCGTCACCGTCGCCGGAGCCGCGTACGAGGACAACCCGCTCCTGTACGCGAACCGCACCTTCCGCGAGATGACGGGATATCCGATGGCCGACCTGCGGGGAGAGAACCCGCGACTGCTACAGGGACCGGAGACGGACGCCGCGGCCGTCGCCGACCTGCACGAGGCGCTGCGGACGTGGGAGCCCGCCACGATCGAACTCCGCAACTACCGGGCCGACGGGACGCCGTTCCGGAACCGCGTCTCGCTGCTGCCCGTGACCGACGAGGCCGGGACGGTCACCAACTGGCTTGGTGTTCAGCGTCGCGTCGACGAGTGATCTGCTCGCCGTGAGTTTCGCTCCGGCGTCCACGCGGCCGGCCGTCAGACGGTGATCGTGGCCGGCGTCGGCGTGGAGCGTGACGTGGACGAACTCGGCCGGCAGGTCCCGCTCCCAGCCGGGGAAGGCGTCGTCAAGGTCGGTGCCGACGGCACCCCGCTCTCGTCGTAGTCGCGGATCATCGTGGTGGCTCCTCGCGGACGGGCGGCATAACGGTGTGGGGTCCGGGTCGGGGTCAAATCCCCCGGCGCACCGTTCGGGAAGGAAATCCCGTTCGGGACAGGTTCCACCGACTCTGTCACCCTGCGCGAACACGGTACGGGCTGAGAGCCGGGCACCGAGGGTGTACGGTCAGTACTGGCGACCTACGGATCGTTCGGTACAGTACCCGGTCGTTCGTGCGCCCAAAAGACATACGCCCGTGCTGGTTTGAGAAAACTGTATGTTGCCCTCCCAAGTCACCGTCCCGGGCGGACCGGAAATAATGATAATCGCTCTCTTGGTGCTCATTCCCGTCGCTCTCGTCTACATTGCCTACAAGCTATTCCAAGGCTTTCAGGCGTTCCAAGCCGGGAAGAACCAGAGCTAGTCGACAGAGCACCATCTGATCCGCTTTCCGAGGCGTATCTCCTCGTCGCTCGTCCAGTCCTCTCGCGTTTGACGCGCCTTCCGTACAGCCGACGTTCAGACGGTGATGGTGACCGGCGTCGGCGTGAAACACAGCACCCCGAGCAGCAGCGTCACCGCGCCGACGACCTGTCGCTTCCGGTCGACCGACGTCTCGTCTATCGGCGTCGCCGTGCCGGCCCGCAGGAACAGCAGCGACAGGACGCCCCAGACGACCCACAGCTGGGCGCTCCGGCCGCCCTCGAACGCGACGAGGTAGCCCGCGAGGCCAAGCAGCGCGACGGGGACGAGTCGGCCGAGCGTGCGGACGCGCTCGCCGACCAGCGCCCGCGTCACGTGGGCTCCGTCGAGTTGGCCGACCGGGAGGAGATTGAGGAAGGTGACGAACGCCCCGACCCAGCCGCCGACCACGACCGGATTCACCGTCTGTCCGGGACCGTATGCCAGCGGCTGGCCGAGCAGGGCGGCGACGATCTGCACCAGCGGCGGATACCCCAGTTCGACGCCGCCGACCAGCGCGGCGTCGGTCGCCGCGACGGGCGGGAGCGAGACGCCGATGGCCGTGACGACGACCGTCACCGCGAGCCCGGCTAACGGCCCGGAGACGCCGATGTCGAACAGCGCCCGTCGACTCGGCATGTTGTCCTTCAGCCGGATGACCGCCCCGAGCGTCCCGAGGAGATTCGGCAGCGGGATGAAGTACGGCAGCGTCGCCTCCACGTCGTGATAGCGGCTGAGGAGGTAATGGCCGAACTCGTGGACGGCGAGCACGCCGACGACAGACAGGGCGAACGGCCACGCCCGGAGGAGCCCGAGCGGCTCCGCGGCGAGGTCGACCCCGTACCACCGCGAGCCCGCGTACAGCGTCGACAGCACCGTCACGACGAAGAGTATGATGTTGAGCCACGGGACACCGTCGACGCCGGTCGACCGCTCCTGTGCGACGAGGACGTACTCGCCGGTCTCGTGTTGGAGGTTCACCCGGTAGCCGCGTTCGCGAAACTGCGGCGCGAGCGTCCGGAGGGCCGTCTCCTCATCGCCGGTCAACTGCCCGTAGTAGCGCACGCGGTCCCCGATGACCTCCACCTCGTAGACGCGGAACACCTCGGAGAGTGCGGTCGGGTCGGGCACCCCGGCGGGCGCGGCGTCTGCCATCGACTCAGGTAGGGGTTGCGCGCATTAGTATGGCTCGGCCGCTCACAGTTTCTCCGCCGTTTTCGCCTGCTCACTTCGCCGTTGCGCCTGACCGAGGCGGTTGTCGACCGCGTTCGCCAGCCCGTCCGGCAGGTCACCGCGGGCCGCGGCCAGCCGGTCGGAGACCGTGCCGAGCCGCGACGCGACCGCGTCGAGTCGGCGATCGGCCGCGCGTCGGTCGCCCGCGTTCGCATTCTCCGCGGCCGCGCGAGCCGCCTCGGCGACGGCCGCGAGCGCCGTCGCCAGCCCCGACACCGCGTTGCCCTTTCCCCCGGCCGCCGTCTCCCCGGCGACGGCGTCGACCTGTGCCTGCGTCTCCTCGCCCACGTCGGCGAGGTACGTCGCCAGTGACGCCTTCCCCGTCTCGGGTCGGTCGAGACGCACCGGCCCGGTCGTGTCCGGGTTGACCCGGAACGCGCCGAGTTCGTCGGCGGCGTCGCGGACCTCGGTCGTGAACGCGCCGCCTCGGTGAACGTAGACGGCGTCGGGACCGTCGAGCGGCGCGTCGTAGAGCCGGCCGGCGAAGTCGTCCTCGACGGCGAGGGCAGTGAGGTCAGCCTCGGCGTTGCGCGGGTCCACCTCCAGCTTGAGGGCGTTCTCTTGGGCGACCACCGGAATCTCGCCGTCGACGCCCGCGACGCTGGTTCCCTCGTCCGGGACGGCGACCGTCTCGCTGTGGGGTGTCACGCCCGCGCCGTTGACCGTCAGCGTGTGTTCACCTTCGGAGACATCCTGCACGACGGCGAGCCCTTGGAACGTGGGGACTGCCTCGGGGTCGCTCTGGAGGAGCGCGAACAGTTCGGTCGGCGAGTCGACGGTGATCAACCCCTCGTCCTCGGGGGCATCGTCGGCGCTGACGGCGTTTGTCACCGACGCGACGACCTGATTTCGCGCCGGCGGCGCGCCGATGGCGTCGTAGCGGTTGGCAAGCGTCTCTCGGTGTGCGGGGTCGGTAATGTCGCTCGCGGGCGCGTCGTAGCGCGGCTGTTTCCACGGCGTTCCAGAGGTCGTGATGTGGCCGGAGACGAGGTCCTCAGCGAAGTCGGGGACGGAGAACTCGAAGCTGAGCTGCGGCCCTGTGAACGCCGCGATGTGTTCGAGGTCGGCGGTCGGTGCCAGCTCGTAGCTCACGTCCGCGTCGGCGTCGCGGCCCCGATGCTCGAAACGGAAGCCCGTCTCGCGGGTCGGCAGGTCTGCCGGCGGCGAGGAGAGCGCGTCGAACGAGCGGACCGTCAGCCCCTCCGGAACGAGGTCCGCCGACTCGACGCTGGGGAGCCGCTCGTGGTCGTACAGCGGCGTCCCGTCGAGTTCCGGAACGACGAACGGGAGCTGTAACCCCTCGTCGCGGGGGAGTCCGTACGCCATCGGTATCGACGCGACGTCTTCGATCTCCTCGACGATGCTGTTGGTGATGTCGGCGGCGTCGCCGCCGAGCGGGAGCCGCTGGAACGCGTCCGGGTCGTCGTTGACCGAGAGGCCGCTGGAGTGAGAGCCGAGTTCGGAGAGCACGCGCGGCCGGCCGTCCGGGTCGAGATACTCGTTGTTCGGCACCTTCCGCGAGTGCGAGCTGGCGACGTACAGCTGTAGTTCGTCGGTCTCGGTGTCGACGAACACCTGCAACAGCTCCCAGTCGTGCCAGTGGAAGTTGGCGGAGAACTGGTCGAACGCCGAGTAGAGCCAGTACTGGACGACGGCCAGCGGCGAGCCGGCGTACTCGACGACGTGGTAGAAGGCGGTCGGAGCCGGCGGGTCCGTGCTGCCGCCGTCACGGACGTACCCCTCGAACGCGTCGAAGCCATCGACCACGGTCTGGCCGTCGCGTTCACTCTCGTACCGGCTCGGGTCGGTCGGGAACCACCGCTCGTTGCGGTCGAAGTAGATGGTCGGCGCGAACCGCTCCGCGAGCGCCCGCGCCCGGTCCTCATCGACGGCGGTGGTCGTGGCGTCCGGCTCGGAGTCCGGAAGCGAACAGCCCGCGAGCGCCGCGCCGACGCCGCCGGCGATGCTCCCGAGCAGTGCGCGCCGTGACAGCCGATCCCCGCTCGGCATGGATACGAGGCTCACGACCGGATGTGGAATAGGCCTTCCGGCCCATAGGGTCGCTCACACGGTCCGGAACACGCGCACCGTGTCGCGGGAGCCGGGCTCACAGAGGAGCTGTGCCAGCCCCAGCTCGGTGAACACCGCCTTCCAGTCGCGGTGGTACAGCGGGAACTCGTCGTTGACGTGGCTGACCGTCGCGTCTTCGCGCCCGCGCTCGGGGCTGTTCCCCTCGTTTTCGGCCGTGACGAGCAGGTCGTCCGTGACGCGTGCCAGCTCCGCGAACACCCACTCGTCGTCCGGGTGGACGTGCTGGAGCGTCTCGACCGAGTAAATCACGTCGAACGCCCCGTCCGGTAGCTCGGAGACGAACTCCTCGATGGCGGCCGTGTGGAACGTGCTCGTCTCCGCGAGTCGCGGGTAGTAGTCGGCCATCAGCTCGAAGGCCTCGTCGTTGAGATCGATACCCGTGAGATTCTCGTAGCCCTCCTCGCGGAGCGACGCGAGGTGTCGCCCGGAGCTACAGCCGACTTCGAGCACCGCCGCGTCCGTGTCGACGTAGTGGTCGAAGACGGCCGCGAGCGTCTCGCTCACCTCGTTCGGGCCGATCTCGGCGTAGTATTCGGGAGAGAACTCGCCGACGCGCTCGGCCCAGCCGCGGCGGTTCTCGTCGGGGTCCATGATCGACGCCACGAGACGGGTGAATAAATGCACCACGGGACGGGCGAAGCGCGACCTACATCGCGCCGTGTCGTCAGATGTCGCTGTACGGGCCGCCCTTCGCCTCTCGGAGTCGCTCGACCTGCTCGGCGGAGAGATCGACCTCGGCCGCGCCGAGATTCTCTTCCAGTTGGTCGACGGTCCGCGCGCCGACGATGGGTGCGGTGATCCCCTCGTGGGCCATGTGGTAGGCGATAGCCGTCTGCGCGATGGTGGCGTCGACCTCGTCGGCGACGGTCCGGAGCTCGTCCAGCACGTCGAAGTTCTCGTCGGTGAGATACGCCTCGCGGAACCGCGAGGACTCCGCGGCACGCGACTCGCCGGTCAACCCCTCGTCGCGGCTGTACTTGCCCGTGAGGAACCCCTGTCCGAGCGGGCTCCACGGACAGACTGCCAGCCCGTAGTCGTCGGCCATGTCGAGATAGCCACCCTCGATCTCGCGATCGACAAGGTTGTAGCGCGGCTGGGCGACGGTGAACGGCTCCCACCCCTCCTCGCGGGCGATCTGGTTGGCCTTCGCCACCTTCCACTCGTTGGGGACGAGCGTCGACGTGCCGAGATAGTGGACCCTGCCGTCCTCGACTAACCCGTTCAGCGTCTTCATCATCTCGCGGGCCGAGGTCTCGTCGTCCCAGCGGTGGATGTACAGCACGTCGACGTAGTCCGTGCCGAGTCGGTCGAGCAGCGCGTCGATGCGGTGACGGACGTTCTTGCGGTTCGTGCCGCGGCTGTTGGGGTCGCCCTCGCGGATCTGCCAGTAGATCTTCGAGGCGATGGTGTACGCCTCGCGGTCGCGGTCGGCGAGCCAGTCGCCGATCCACTCCTCGCAGGTGCCGCCGCCGTACACGTCGGCGGTGTCGATGAACCGGCCGCCGTGGTCGGCGTACGCGTCGAGCAGTTCGTGAGCGCGCGGCTCGTCGATCTCGAGGTTTCCCTCCTCCGTCTCCTTGCCGAATCGCCACGTGCCGAACTGTATCTCGCTGGTCTGCAGCCCGGTGTCACCGAGCTGGACGAAATCGAGGTCCATACTCGCCCGTAGCTACCGAGGTCGAGATAAAAAGCGTGGGGCTTTCCCCGACGGTAGTGTTCAATAAAGAGCAATTCCGTTGGAAGAGCCGGCAACCGGGTGTAGAAAGCCCCTGCCCGCTCGCCTCGCGCGCCTCGCTGCGGTCCTCCCGCTCGCGCTGCTCGCGGTGCGGTCCTTACGTCGGCGTGCTTCGGCGAGCGGGCAGCCCCTTTCAGTCCCCCCGAAGGGTTGCGTAGTCGAGCGACGCCCTACCTACTTGAACACGACCGCGCTGATGATCCGAACGTTTCAGTTCCCCGAGACAGAACGCACCGAGTGTGCCACCCATTCACGAACGCTCCGCCGCCAGCCTCGCTCGCGGTATCCGCGAGGGGACGCTCTCGCCCGTTGCGGTGGTCGACGCGGTGCTCGACCGCATCGACGCTCGCAACGACCGGACGAACGCCTTCGTCACGGTCACCGCCGACCGGGCGCGAACGGCGGCGCGCGAGGCCGAACAGGCTGTCGAGCGGGGCGACCCGCTCGGCCCGCTTCACGGCGTCCCGGTCGCGGTCAAGGACCTCGACGACGTGGCGGGCGTCACGACGACGAACGGGTCGCTCCTCTTCGAGAACCACGTCGCATCGCGGACGGAGCCGTTCGTGCAACGGCTCGTCGACGCCGGGGCCATCGTGGTCGGGAAGACGAACACCCCGGAGTTCGGGCTCGGCTGTACGACTCACAACCGCGTCGCGGGGGCGACGGAGACGCCGCTCGCACCGGGCCACGTCTCCGGCGGGTCGTCGGGCGGGGCGGCGGCCGCACTCGCGGACCGGCTCGTCCCGCTCGCACCGGGGTCGGACACCGGCGGCTCCATCCGGACGCCCGCCGCGTGCTGTGGCGTCGTCGGCCTGAAGCCGACGTTCGGTCGCGTCCCGATGGCCGACGAGCGCAACGCTTTCAGCACAGTCACGCCGTTCAGCCATCTCGGCCCGCTCGCGCGCACGGTTGAGGACGCCGCGCTGCTGCTCGACGTGATGGCCGGTCCACACCCGGCGGACCCGTTCTCGCTACCCGAACCCGAGACGCGATACGTGGACGCCGTCACCGACCCGGTCGACGACCTCACCGTCGCCTACAGCCCGGCGCTCGACACGTACCCGGTCGCCGACTCCGTGAGACGCGTAATCGACGACGCCGTCGACGCCTTCGCGGATGCGGGCGCGACGGTCGAGCGGGCCGACCCGCCGCTCGACCCCGACAGCGACGAGATACTCGACGCCTACTACACGTTCGCGACCGTCCTCTGGGAGGGGCTGTTCGACGGTCTCGAAACGGAGGGATTCGACCCGCGGGGCGAGGACCGGGAACTGCTCGCCGACAGCACCGTCGAGACCATCATCGAGGCCGATTCCGTCTCGACGCGCGAACTCGCCGCCGCACAGCGCGTCCGCACGCGGGTGCTCAACGCGATGACCGACCTGTTCGCCGACTACGACCTGCTGGTCTGTCCGACGCTCTGTGTGCCGCCGTTCGAGGTCGGCGACCATCCGACCGAAATCGAGGGGACGGAGATAGACCCGCGGCGCGGCTGGCTGTTGACCCAACCGTTCAACCTGACCGGCCAGCCGGTGTGTGCGCTCCCTGCCGGGCAGACCGACGACGGACTGCCGGTCGGTCTCCAGTTGGTCGGGCCGCGGCTCGCCGAGCGGTACGTGGTGGCCGCGAGCGCCGCCTACGAGCGCGTCCGGCCGTGGGCTGAGCAGTATCCCGAGTAATCAAACTTCTTCATTTTGACCTCCTTCTCAGATGTACCATGACATTCTTTATAGATGTCTGACAAGGAAGAGTATGGAGGTAACGCGGCACACGACGGCGACTGTATACGTCGTCTGTGGCGAAAAAACGGCACTACACAGCCACAAACGACATTCAATTCGGCTTCCGCCAGGGGGACACGTGGAGCAGGATGAACTCCCGTTCGAAGCTGGATTACGAGAAACACGTGAAGAGACTGGACTCAATGTGGCGATTGTTTCTGAACCTGTCGGTGAAGAGTCGGAAACCGTTGAGCCGATTCCACGCCCGGAAGCGATTCAACTAGTCGACATTAACGTCTACAATGGAGCTGTGGGACATCAGCATATTGACCATATCTACTACGCGGAGGCCACGGACACGAACATTCGGCCACAATCGGACGAAGTGACCGCTTCAGAATGGGAGTGGTACTCGATTGATGAACTACAGACCGGTACGTTCGAATCGAACGTTGCTGGACACGGTATCGAAGCGATACGAAAAGTATCCGACTGCTAAGCCACTCAGTGGCGTGGGTGCGTACCACGACGTATTGAGGGATTCAGCTCCCTCGCCGTTCCGTCCCGATAGCCTCACCAACCCGCGAGCAGCGTTCCGCTGCCGTACCAACCATGTCGGACGATACCGTCGACGACGAGCAAGACTCTGATGCCAATCATTCGCCACCGATGGACGACGAGCCGGCCCGCCGGACGGAGAGCCGATACTGAACGGCTCCAGCCCGGCAGGTGAGGTCCCACCCGATGAACCCGGTCGCTACGAATGTGCCGCCCCCTCCCAAGTGACGTTTCGGGACAGTCGTTTACTTGCTGGCGGCCGACCTCCCACCCGTGTCTGCCCCAACCGTCTGTCTCACGTTCGACTTCGACGCCGTCTCGCCGTGGCTCCACATCGACGAGAGCCGAAACACGCCGACAAACCGGTCGCGCGGCCTGTACGGGGCCGAGGTCGGCGCACCGAACGTGCTCGCGTTCCTCGACGAGCACGACCTGCCGGCGACGTGGTTCGTCCCCGGTCACACAATCGATAGCTTCCCCGACGTGTGCGAGCGGGTCGCCGACGCACACGAGATCGGCCACCACGGCTGGAGCCACACTCCGCCGGGCGACTACGAGGGCCGCGACGCTGAACGGGCCGACGTCGAGCGCGGCATCGAGAGCATCGAGCGACTGACCGGCGCACCGCCCGCCGGCTACCGCTCGCCGTCGTGGGACTACTCGGAACACACGGTCGACCTGCTGTGTGCGCTGGGCTTCGACTACTCCTCGTCGGGGATGGCCCGCGAGTTCGAGCCGTACTACGTCCGAGACGACGCGGCCCCGTCCGACGGCCGGTACGACCCCGGCGAGGCGACCGACCTGCTGGAGGTGCCGGTGTCGTGGGCACGCGACGACTATCCGCCGCTCGCGTTCGCCAGCGGGCGGGGCTACACGGCCGAGGACGCGGTGTTCGACGACTGGCGAGCGCAGTTCGACCACGCGCCCGCCGACGGCGTCTTCGTGCTGACGATGCATCCACAGGTGATCGGCCGACCCGACCGCCTCGTCAAGTTGGGTGCGTTCGTCGACCACGCACGGGCGGTGGGGGCGACGTTCCGCGAGGTCGGGACCGTCGCGGAACGGTACGACTGACCGAACCGAGCAGGCGGGCTACGCGTGGACGGCGGCCAGCTCGGGGGCCGGCCAGTCGGCGAGCGTCCCGGTGTACAGCGTCTCGGCTTGACAGTCGACGTAGCGGCGCTGCATCGCGTGGACCGCCTCGGTCGGGTCGTCGCCGGCGTCCAACCGCGAGGCGATGGCCGCCCGCTTCCACTCGGCCGGCGTCTGGCCGTCCGTGACCCGCGTGCGGAGCGGGTCGAGCCAGCCGGCCGCCTGTGCCCGGGTGAGCCCCTGCCGCTCGAGGCCGTCGGCCGCGACGGCGAACAGGTCCTCGTAGAGCCGAGCGGTGTCGGTCGTCGCGTCGCCGTCGGCGGTGATCCATTCGAGGTCGGCGGCGAGACCGTCCCGAGCGGCGGCGTAGAAGTTGTCGCGGGCCGTCGCCCACGGCTGCTCGCCGACGGGATGGTTCTGCGCGTGGAGTTCGGTGAGGAGTCCGGCGAAGGCCGCGACGAGCGAGACGGCGTCCGGAACGGTGGGCTGGGCGGGGAGCGGCCGGAACTCGATGCGTGCGTTCGCCTCCGCCTCGGTCGCGCCGTCGAACACCGGCCGCACCCACCGCCAGTAGGAGCCGTGTTTGTGTCTGAGGTGGGCGAAGGCGCCGTCGAACCGGGTGCCCGCCTCGCAGGGTGCCGGAACGAGCGTCTCGTCGTCGACGATTGCGTCGACCGCGTCGCCCGGCGAGTCCACGTCGTTCGGGAATCGGACCTTCGCCGGACCGTCGGCGGGGTTGATGATCTGCTCGTAGATGGGAACCCGGTGTTCGGTCCAGCCGTCGTCCAGCAGCAGGTCGCGGTCGGGCGACCCGTCGTACAGGTCGGGCGGGAGGACCGGTGCGTTGGCCGCGAGCGCGAGCAGCGGCCCCGCGATGCGGAGCGCGTAGCCGAACTGGGCGGGGAGGTCCGCCGCGCGCCGACACTGGTAGTGGGGTTGGATAGAGGTGGTGAGCGCCACGAACGCCGGATAGTCGGCGGCGATGTCGACGCCGGGCAGGTCGAGTCGCCCGCCGACGGCGTTATCGGTGTTCGCGAACCCGTGATACCGGGGCTGGTTCGTGACGTTGACGCCGAGCGTGAGGCCGTCGGCCTCGGTCGCGGCGGTGAGATACTCCCGCGTCGTCGCCTCGGCCGGCGGAACGGTCCACAGACCGTCGCTCACGAACCGGAGGTCGTCGTCTGCGGCCGCTCGCTGGACGCCCCGGAGTTTGGCGGCGACGCCGTGCGACAGCGCCCGAAGCCCGGACTCGTTGCACGGGAACGGACAGGTGTTGATCTCGGCGTTGTGGAGGCCGAGTTCGGGGCACACGTCGCGGTGCGTGAGGAGGTCACGAGGGACGCGTCGGAGTCGGGTCGTGGCACGGTCGACGCCGTACAGTTCGTGCTCTAAACCGAGCGTCGTCTGGTCGTTGTCGAACGTGCCGGCGGCCAACTCCTCCTTGAGCCACGCCGCCTCCTCGCGCACCTGCGCGTCGAACGTGTCGGGCGCGACGCTCCGCCACTCGCGGAGTCGCGCGACCGGGTCTGCTCCGCCGGACATCACGCAAAGATACACCGAGTGACGCGATAAGCCTCACCCCGAACACCCGGAATTCGGACGTATGAGGGCCGCTAACAACCGACAGCGACTGTGAAGCCACGTCGCGTCGTTCGCTCCGAGCGATTGTGAGTCGCTGACACACTCCCGGCCGACTTTTCACCGCACGGTCCGTACAGCGTCGTATGGCGGACGTACCGCGACTGATGAGCACGCAGCACCCCGACAACGCGATGCTCCCCTTCTTCGCCGACGGCGACGTCATTGAGGGCGACGACGAGATACAGGAGGCGTACTACGTCTACTCGCATCTGGGCTGTGACGAGCAGATGTGGGACTTCGAGGGGAAGGAGGGCGACGAGTACGCGGTGAAGAAGCTGCTCTCGCGGTACGACAACTACTTCGCGGAGACGCGACTCGGCGAGGACGTTCGGCTCACCGTCCGCGGCCCGAACCCCGCCGTCGAGGAGTCAGAGGCGAAGATACTGTTAGAGATACTCGAATCGGTTCCGCGGTCGCACGACGCGGCGGCCCGCTACGCCGAGGAGTTCGACCTGCCGACCGTCCCGCCGATCCACGAGGTCATCGTGCCGATGGTGACGGACGCCGAACAGGTGAACGTCGTCCACCGCTACTACGAGGGGTTCGTCGCCGGCAAGACCGACCGCGAAGTGGCCGACGGCCGGACCGTCGCCGACTGGGTCGGCACCTTCGAACCCGAATCGATCCGCGTCATCCCGCTGATCGAGGAGCGCGAGGCGATGCTGTCGGCCGACGACATCGTCCGCGACTACGCGACCACCCACGACCAGTCGTCGGTGCGGGTGTTCCTCGCCCGCTCCGACCCGGCGCTCAACTACGGGAGTCTCGCCGCGGACCTGATCAACAAGGTGGCGCTCGCGCGGCTCTACCGAGCGGCCGACGACCTCGGCATCGAGGTGCATCCGATCCTCGGGGCAGGCCCAGCGCCGTTCCGCGGCGGTCTCGCACCCCCGACCGTCGACCGGGTCCTGTCGGCGTATCCGGAGGTGGAGACGTTCACCGTCCAGTCGTCGTTCAAGTACGACCACCCGGTCGAGGACGTTCGAGACGCGCTCGACCGCGTGAAGTCGGCGGAGTTGGGCGCGCCACCAGATCCAATCGACGAGGACCGCGCGCTCGCCGTCGTCGACCGGATGGCCGAGACGTACTCGCGGCAGGTCGACGCTATCGCGCCGACGATCAACCGCCTCGCGCGGTACGTCCCGGACAGACGCGCTCGGAAACTCCACGTCGGTCTGTTCGGCTACTCGCGTGAGGTCGGCGAGAACCAACTGCCGCGGGCCATCGGCTACACCGCCGCGCTCTACTCGGTCGGTTGTCCGCCGACGCTGCTCGGCGTCGACGGTCTCACCCCCGACGATGTGGAGTTCGTCGCCGACGCGTTCCCGACGTTCTTCGACACACTGGCGGACGCCGCCCGCTACTACAACCCCCGGTGTACGGAACTGCTCGACCTCAGCCGCGGGACGCTGGAGGCGGCCTTCGACCACGTCGACGTCGACGCCAACCCGACCCACAAGGAGGCCACGTCGACGGTCATCGACGCGTTACAGAGCGGCGACGACGAGGCCGTCCGCTCGGGCGTCCGACAGGCCGCCCGCGAACGGCAGTTCCTCGGCTAGTCGCGGCCGCCCGCCCGCAGTCGCTCGCGGTGGTCGTCGGGGACTCGCCGCGACGCCCCCGTCTCGCGGTCGACGTACACCTGCACCGTCCGCGCGGTCGCGTACCGCGTCTCGCCGGCCCGTATCTCGTACTTCATCGGAATGCTTGACTCGCCCACCTCGCCAACGGACAGTTCGACCGTGACGCTGTCGACCTCGTCGATCGCCTCCTCGTAGGACACCTCCAGTTGCGCGAGGACGGTATCGACCTCGCCGAGCGGGACTCCGACCACGTCGTCGTAGAAGGCTGCCCGCGCCTGTTCAAGATAGGTGACGTACAGTGCATTGTTAACGTGACGCATTGGGTCGAAGTCGCGGAACCGAACCTGAATCTCCGTCGTGTACGGCATCTGCGGGTGGAGGCAGGGCGGGAAGGTAAATGCTTACCCGAGACGTCCGGGGGTGTTCAGATACGCGGGTCGTCGCTCAATTGAGTAACCGCATTGGGCGGGACTGAAAGGGGCCGGGCGCTCGATCCGGCCCCGGCGACGCAAGCACCGCAGCGAACGCAGTGAGCGAGGCGCGCAGCGAGTCGCGGACGGGCGAGCGCCCGGGGGCTTTCTACATCCTGTTGCTGGCTCATCCAGTTGGATTGCTCTTGTCTGAACACCACTACACGACCTGACTCACTCGCCGACGTCGAACATCTCCGCTCGTTCGATGACGGCCTCGGCTCGCCGGACGTGCGCGAGGTCGACCATCTCGCCGTCGATCCGGATCGCGCCGCGACCAGATTCGGCATCGGCCTCGTTCATCGACGCGACGAGGTCCCGACACCGCTGTACCTCCTCCGGGTCGGGGGTGAACACGGATTCGATCACGGGGATTTGGTCGGGATGGATGGCCTGAAACCCTGTGTAGCCGAGTTCGCGGGCGCGGCGGGCCTCCTGGCGCAGTCCCTCCTCGTCGTCCACGTCGAGTCGCGGGCCGGAGACGAGTTGCTCGACGCCCGCGGCTCGGCCGTCCATCACGAGCTTCGAGAGCATGTACTGACGCTCGTGGCCCTCGTCGGTCCACTCGAAGCCGAGGGCGCGTTCCACGTCCGCGCCGCGACTGGTCGCGCCCACGAGCGCCGTGACCCGGTCGCTCGCCGCGCAGATGTCGTGTGCCCGCCGGAACCCGTCGGCCGTCTCCGGGAGCGCGACGATGTCGACGCGCTCGTCGAGGTCGCGCACCCGTTCGAGATAGGTGAGCACGTGCGCGACCCGCTGGACGTCCGTCGGTCCGGTCAGTTTCGGAACGACGAGCGCGTCCAGTCCGGGCCGGACCGCGGCGTCGAGGTCGGCTTCCAGCAGGCCCGTGTCGGGGGCGTTCACGCGGACGGTCGCCGCGGCGTCGACACCTGTGAACGTCGGGAGGCAGTCGGCCACGACCTCGCGGGCCGCCGCCTTCTCGTCTAGCGGGACGGCGTCTTCCAGATCGAAGATGTATCCGTCGGCGCCGTTGGCCGCCGCGTCCGCGACCCACTCGCGGCGGTTCGCCGGCACGTACAGCAGGGAGCGAACTGGGCGCATTGTCGAGAGCACTTCTGACACGGAGATAAACGTTCGGCCGGCGCAGACCCGGACGTCGATTGACGCTGGGCGTACGCTTATTCATCTGCCGTCGCTTGCGGCGGTATGCGCGTGACGGTTATCGGCGGCGGCGGGGCGGTCGGGGCGACGGTCGCCTACACGCTGGCAATCGACCGGCCGGCCCTCGACGTGCAGATCTGTGATGTCGACGGAGACGCCGCGTGGGGCCACGCGACCGACGCTCGCCACGCCCGGTTGCACGCCAGCCACCCGGTCGGACCCGACGTCTCGGCGACCGGCGACGTGACCACTATCGACCCGGGACCGGAGGCAGTGCGCGGGGCGGACTACGTCGTCGTCACCGCGAGCGTCCCGCGACCCGAGGGCGGTGCCGAACGCGGCGGCCGGGAGGCGTTCTGGCCGGGCAACCGCGACCTCGCCGACGAGATCGCCGAGTGGCTGCGGGACGCCGAGCCGTGCCCCGTCGTGGTCGTCACGAACCCGGCCGACCGGATGGTGAGCCGGCTCCACGACCGGAGCGGCTGGCCCTGCGAGCGGTTCCTCGGCTACTCGCTGTCGGAGACGGCTCGCATCGCCGACGCCATCGGGCGACGGGCGGACGCCGACCCGGCGACCGTCGACTGTCCGATCCTCGGCGAGCACGGCGAACACATCGTGCCGGCGTTCTCGCGGGCGACCGTCGACGGCGAGCCGTTGGACCTCGACGCGACCGCCCGCGAGGAGATACTCGAATACGTCCGCTCGGTGCCGTACGACGTGATGGACCGTCGTGGCCGTCGCGACTCCTCGCGGTGGGTGACCGGACGCGGGGCGAGCCTCGTCGTCGAATCGATGCTGGACGGCGGCACCGACGACCCGATCTGTCTCGCCACGCCGCTCGACGGCGCGTACGGCATCGACGGTGTCGCGGTCAGCGTTCCGGTCGTCCTGTCGGCGACGGGCGTCGACCGGGTCGTCGAGTGGGAGCTTGCCGACGACGAGCGAGCGGCGCTGGAAGCGGCCGCACGCGCCGTGCGCGAGGCGATCTGACCAGCGGGAGTCTGCCGCGACCGACGACAGGGGGATTTACGTTGCCCGGTCACTCGCCCTTCTGACGTGCCACCGCTTGCCGACGTGACCGTTCTCGACGCGACACAGATGGTCGCCGGCCCGTTCGCGTCGATGCAACTCGCCGATCTGGGCGCGGACGTGTACAAGATCGAGCGGCCCGACGGCGGCGAACTCGGCCGGTCGAACCCGCCCATCGACGAGGGCCGGAGCGCGTACTTCGCCTCGATCAATCGCAACAAGGAATCGGTCGCCCTCGACCTGAAGTCCGACCGCGGCCGCGACGCCTTCCTCTCGTTGGCCGAGGCGGCGGACGTCATCGTCGAGAACCATCCCGCCGGCCGGATGGAGCGGTTCGGCCTCGGCTACGAGGCGATCAGCGACCGCAATCCCGAGATCATCTACTGTTCGATCACGGGGTTCGGCCACAGCGGGCCGTACCGCGACCTGCCGTCGCTGGACATGATCGCACAGGCGCTCTCGGGCGTGATGAGCGTGACCGGGCCGGCGGACGGCGACCCGCACCGCGCGGGCATCCCCATCGGCGACATCGCCGCGTCGATGTACGCCGTCCAGAGTATCGCGCTCGCGCTGTACGAGCGTGAACGAACCGGCGAGGGGGAGTTCCTCGACGTGTCGATGCTCGACTGTCTGACGTCGTGGCTCACCGTCCGGGCGGGCAGCTCGTGGGACACCGGCGAGCCGTATCCGCGGATGGGGAACGCCCTCCCCGAGTTCGTCCCCTACGACGTGTACGACACCGCCGAGGGGTATCTCGCACTCGCGGTCGTCGCGGACCACCACTGGGACCGGCTCTGTGCCACCATCGGCCGCGAGGCGTTGGCTGACGACGAGCGATTCGCGACCGGGGCCGCCCGGCGCGAGCACCGCGACGCGGTCGACGAGATGCTCGGCGAGGCGTTCGCAGACGCGACCGCCGACGAGTGGTTCGACCGCCTCCGCGAGCGTGGGGTTCCCGCGGCACCCATCTACGACACGCTGGACGTGCGGACGGACGAGCACGTCGGGTCGCGCGACCTGCTGACGACCGTCACCGACGGCCACCGCGAGGTGGACGCGATCCGGCATCCGGTCGCGTTCGACTCGACCGACCAGCAGATCGAACGCGGCGTTCCGGCCCTCGGCGAGACGACGGCGGCCGCGCTGTCTGCCGTCGGCGTCGACGAGGCGCAGATCGACGCGATTCTCGCGGCGATCGACCCGCCCGACCCCTGAGTTCGAGGCGCGGAATCAGGCCAAATCCTCCGGCTGTGTGCCGATGTCGGCCGGCCACCCCGGCGGCCGGGCCGCGGACGGGTCGGCCGCCTCGCGTTTCAGCACCATCGGCGTCCGCTTCAGCGAGAGCACCTGCTCGCCGTCCTGTTTGTAGCCGCGCAGTTCCGTCTCCACGATGCCGACGTGGTCCCGCGAGTCGCTCTCGCGTCTGTCGAGCACCTCGCTCTCGACGAACAGCGTGTCGCCGTGGAACATCGGCCCGTGGTGGCGCACCTCGTCGTAGCCGAGGTTCGCCGTCGCGTTCTGCGAGATGTCGATAACGCTCATCCCGACGGCCATGGCGATGACGACGAGGCCGTTGACGAGTCGCTCGCCGAACTCCGTCTCCGACGCGTACGCCTCGTTGAAGTGCATCGGATTCAGATTCATCGTGACGTTCGTCAGCCACACGTCGTCGGTCTCGGTGACCGTCCGGCCGTACGGGTGTTTGTAGATATCGCCGACGGTGAAGTCCTCGTAGAATCGGCCCTGCCAGCCTTCGACGAGTCGGCGGTCGTCGTCCGCCTCGCCGGAGTTCGATTCGGTCATAGAGCGTAGTGGGCGAACGGACGACATTATACTTGGCGACGGCCCGGATGGGCAGTGTTCAGCTACCCGGGTCGTCGCTCGACTGAGCAGCTGCGGTGGGTGGGACTGAAAGGGGCCGGGCGCTTTCTACACTTTATTATTCGAATAGTCTCCGAACTCACTCTTATTTGAACGCTAACACCCGGATGGGTCGAAACCATGCTGTCAGTACGACCGTGGGAGGCGGAGTTCGTTCTCGGCGACGTAGTTCAGGGCGAGCTGTTGGGTGACGGGGACGAGCCGCGTGAGCCGCGCCTCGCGGAAGTAGCGCTCAACGTCGTACTCGCGGGCGACACCGAACCCGCCGTGTGTCTGGACCGCCGCGTCCGCCGCCTCGTAACACGCCTCCGCCGCGAGATACTTCGAGGTGTTGGCGAGCGTGCCGGTCGCGGTGCTGTCCTCGTCGGTTACCCGGCCGGCGGCGTCGAACACCAGCCCCTTGGCCGCCTGCAGATGCATGTACGACTCGGCGAGCGGGTGCTGGATCGCCTGATTCGTCCCGATGGGCGCGTCGAACACCTCGCGCTCCTTCGCGTAGTCGACGCCGCGTTCGAGCGCCGCCTCGCCGAGACCGATACACTCGGCCGCGATGGCGAGTCGCTCCTCGTTGAGGCCGTCGAGCACCTGATAGAAGCCGTCACCCTCCTCGCCGATGAGTCGGTCGGCGGGCACGCGCAGGTCGTCGAACCACAGTTCGAAGGCGTGGACGGCGGTGCTCGCCGTCTTGGGAATCTGCTCCATATCGAGGGCACCCTGCCGGTTGGCGTCCGCCAAGTCGACGAGGAACATCGAGATGCCCCGTGTTCGCTTGTCCACGTCGGCCTTCGGCGTCGTCCGCGCCATCAACAGGAGATAGTCGCTCTGGTCGACCCGCGAGGTCCATATCTTCTGGCCGTTGATGACGTACCCGTCGCCGTCCCGCTCCGCGAACGTCTCGATAGAGGTGGAGTCAGAGCCGGCGTTCGGCTCCGTCAGCCCGAACGCCTGGATGGACTGCTCGCCGGCCGCGACCGCCGGGAGGAGTTCCTCCTTCAGTTCCTCGTGGGCGTACTTCACGAGCGGGACGGAGTTGTAGACGCCGCCGTGGATCGCCTGTGCGGTGGCGAAGCCGCCGCCGCCCGCGGCTATCTCTTCCATCATCACCACGACCTCCGGGGTGCCCATCCCCGCGCCGCCGTACTCCTCGGGGAGGAGGATGCCGAGCCAGCCGTGCTCACCGAGCAAGTCGACGAACTCCGTCGGGTAGCGCGCCTCGCGGTCGTTTCGCCGCCAGTACTCGTCGTCGAACTCCGAACACAGCTCGCGGATGTTGTCGCGGACGAGCCGCTGCGAGTCGCTCAGTTCGACGGAACAGCGCAGCCGAGCCATGGCTACGCATCCAGCGAGCGGCTTATAAATTTACGCGGGCGTGAGGGACGCGACGACATCGGCGAGGGACGGTTCGTCGGCCAGCGCCGCCAGCTGGTCGTGGGTGCGCTCGGCGGCCGCCTCGTCGAGGACGCGGGTCGCGCATTCGAGATACTTCTCTCGGAGCTGTGCCGTCGACAGCGGGTCCTCGTGGACGCCCGGCGGGTCGGCCTGTGTCCGCTCGTACGTCTCGCCGGCGGTCGTCACGACGCGGACGGTCGCGCCGTGGCCGTCGTACTCGCGGTCCGGGTCCGTCCCGAAGGCGACTCGCTCGCGCAGCGCCGCGATAGTCGGGTCGGTGACGGCGTTCGGTTCGAACGCGTTCAGCCCGACGCGGTCACGGACGAGCGCCGCGGCGACGCAGTGTTCCATCGAGAACTTCGCCTCCAGTCCCGTCTCGGGGTCGGGATTGACGAGCGCGTCCGCGGCCCCCTGCGAGGCGGTCACCTCGATCCGCTCGACACCGGCCGGGTCGATGCCGTGTTCGTCGGCCAGCGCCGCGGTCGCCGTGATGCTCGTGTGGGTGAAGTAACAACAGGGGTAGTACTTGACGTGGATGCCCTCGGTGCGGAGCCGCCACGGCTCGCCGGGCGGCGTCGGCGTCCTCGTCGCGCCGCCGCCGTACAGGTCGAAGAAGCCGTCGTCGCCGCTGATCGGCGTCGCGTCGGCGCTGAATCCGTCGCGGGCCAACAGCGCGGCGGTGACGCCCGACCGCGCCGCGAGGCCGGCGTGGAGCGGCTTCGTCATCGACCCGAAGTTCCGCTTCAGGCCTGACGGCATCGACGCCGCGATGGCGAGCGCGCGGTGGGTCGCGTCGGCGTCGAGACCGAGCACAGAGCAGGTGGCCGCCGTCGCGCCGAAGGTTCCGAACGTCGCCGTCGGATGCCAGCCCCGCTCGTAGTGTTCCGGGCTGATCGGCTCGGCGAGATAACACGCCGTCTCGAAGCCGGCGATAAACCCGGTCACGGCGTCCGCGCCGGTCGCGTCCGTTACCTCGCCGGCTGCGAGGATAGTCGCGACGAGGATGACGCTCGGGTGGCCGTCCATCCCCCACGAGAGGTCGTCGTAGTCGAGCGCGTGGCCGGCGGTTCCGTTCGCCAGCGCCGCGGCCGGCAGGGTGGCGCGTTCGGTCCGGCCGAGGAGCGTCGCGCCGCCGTCGACTGCACCCGCCTGCGCGGCGGCGAACCGGCCGGCACGCTCGCCCGCGTCCGCGTCGGTCCCGGCGAGCGTCACGCCGACGGTGTCGACGAACGCCCGCTCCGCCAGTGCGACGAGGTCACTCGGTGCGTCCTCGAAGTCGAGCGTCGCAACGAACTCTGCGAGAACCCGCTCTGGTGTGTCTCCATCTGTCATACCCGTAGAGGCGGTGTCACGGGTAAAAAGCCCTCGCCACGGCCGAGACGCGTTCGGCCGGGCCGCCGGGCCGACCTTTTTGCGATCCGAGGGCGTCTCCGCCGGCATGAATCTCGAACTGCTGCTCGTGACCCAGTACGGGCGCGACCGGGCGCTTGCCGGGGTCGGCGAGGAGTTGCGCGAGCAGGTCGCCATCGCACGGGACGGGGCACTGAACGGGGTCGGCGTCAGCGAACACCACGTGACCGACGGCCACCAGTATCTGCTGAACGAGGCCGTCGTCGCCCATCTCGCGGACGCGGTCGGCGACATGCGACTCACGACCGCGCTGTGTCTGCTCCCGTATCACAACCCCGTTCGGATCGCGGAGTTCGGCGCGACGGTCGACGTGCTCACCGGCGGCCAGTTCCGGCTCGGCGTCGGCCTCGGCTACCGCGACGCCGAGTACGACGCCTTCGGTGTGGACCACGCCGACGGTCCCGGCCGCCTCGTCGAGGGCGTCGAGGTAATCGAGCGGCTCTGGACCGAGGACGCGGTGACGTACGACGGCGACCACTTCCAACTCGACGAGGTGACCGTCCGACCCAAGCCGCTACAGGAGCCGCGACCGCCGATCTGGGTCGGGGCGAGCAACGAGTCGAGCGTGCGCCGCGGCGCGCGGATCGCCGACGGCTTCCTCGGCGCACACGTCCCGTTCGACCTCGCACGGCAACAGATCGCCGACTTCCGCGACGAGCGCGAACAGACGGGCCACGACCCCGGCGAGGTCGGCATCCTCCGGGAAGCGTACGTCGCGGAGACGACCGCGACCGCCGAGGCCGTCGTCACGGAGCCGCTGATGCGGAAGTACGAGGGATACACGGAGTGGGGCCAAGACGACGCCATCGGCGACGACACGTTCGAGTCGGAGTGGGAACGGCTCGCCGAGGACCGATTCCTCGTCGGGAGCCCCGACGACGTGGTCGCGGAAATCGAGCGCTACCGAGCGGCGATGGATCTCGATCACCTGTTCGTCCGCACGCAGTTCCCGGGGATGGCCCCGGCCGACGCGCGCTCGTCCATCCGGCTGCTCGCCGAGGAAGTCGCGCCGCGCGTGTGACGGACCGAGTGTCGGCGCTCTCTGGCGTGCCGGCAACCCGAACTGACCGGCATCGTTAGGCTCACGCCGGGCGGCGACGTGGACTGATTGTGTCGATGGACATACGACCGTGGGACGACCCGTTCGAGACGGAGGCCGCCTACGAGGGAATCGAGCGTCGGGTGCTCGCCTTTACCGACGAGCTGATGCTGGTCCACTACACCGTCGATGCGGGTGCCGTCTTTCCGGCGCACACGCACGAGGAGGCCGAGCAGGCGGTGTACGTCATCGATGGTGAAATCGAGTTGTTCGGCGACGAGACGGCCGTCCTCGGGGCCGGCGACACCTTCGTCGTCGGCCCGAGCACCGAACACGGCGTCCGTGGCCGAGCAGAAGAGACCCAGCTGATCGACGCGTTCACGCCGCCGATAGCCGAGTACGCGGAGCGGTAAGCACGCGCGGCCGGTCCCACGGCGAGGCCACCGGCCACCAGCCCGGTCGCCACGACCACCGGAAACAGCGGCACGAGGAGGCGGACGGCGGCCGACGACCCGTGTCCCGGCGGCCACAGCAGGAGAGCCGTGCCAGTCAAGAACACGACGGCGAGGGCGACGACGGCAACGGCCAGCCACTCGCGCCGCGCTCATCGGATCAACAGGACGGGCCGATAGCTCACGGTACCGTCCAGTAGCGCCTCCAGCTCGTCGCTCCTGCGCCCCGGTACACGTCTCGATACTCCCACACGCAGGAGGCTTGGGTCTCTGTGCTGGCGCGACAGCCGAGGCTGGGACGGCCTCGTCGGTCGAGCAGCCGCGCACACAGCGCGTCCAGCGAGTCGACGACTGCTGCCGGCTCGCCGCCGAACGCGGTCCACTCCTCGCCGCCGCGGTTCAGCCTCCGAACCGTGTCGGCGCTGATTCGCTCGTGGACCGCGTCTTCGATGCCGGTCGTCTCGACGAGCGACGCCAGCATCTCCGGGTTACCGTTCGAGAGTATCGACGGCGCGTACCCGCGGTATCGAGCCGGGCGACGGCGGCGGCCACGTCGTCGTACGGCGCGAGGTCGTGATACACGGCGTTGAGCTCGCGGAGCCGCTCGGGCGAGGGGTCGTAGCCGGCCGCCCGCAACGCGTCCGCGAGCCCGAGTCGGTGGAGCTGCATGTACGTCTCGTGCTCGTCGAGCGGGCCAGCGACGACCGCGGGGTCGTCGACGACGCCCTCCAGTACCGTCGCCGCGGCCCCGGTGTCGACGAGCGTGCCGTACGAGTCGAACGTGACCGCGTCGACGCGCTCGGGGTCGAAGGTCGGTGACATACCGACGGCTCGGGGGCCGGGAAGTTCCGCTTTGTGCCGCGCGACGGCACACACGTGGGGGCGGCCGCGCGGCTACGCGTCGAGCGCGGGCCAGTCCGTCAGATGGCCGTCGTGGAGCGTCCGCTGCTGGCGGTCGACGTAGCGGCGCTGCATCGCGCGGATCGCCTGACTCGGCGGCAAGCCGGCGTCCAGCTCCGCTCGGACGGCGTCGCGCTTCCAGCTCGCCGGGGTGCGACGCTGGTCGACGCGGGCGCGCAGCGGGGCGAGCAGCCGGCGGGCGCGGTCGGCCGGAATACCTTCCTGCTGGAGCCCCTCGGCCGCGACGCCGAAGAGGTCGGCGAAGAGCCGGTCCACGTCGCGTGTCTCGTCGCCGTCGGCGGTTATCCACCGAAGGTCGGCGTCGAGCCCGTCGCGTGCCGCGGCGTAGAAGTTCTCCCGGGCCTGCTTCCACGGCAGGTCGGCCACGGGGTGGTCGGCGGCCGCCATCCCGGTGAGCGCGCCGGCGACGACGGCGACCAGCGCCACCGTGTCCGGAATCGTCGGCTGGCCGGGCAGCGGTCGGAACTCGACGCGGACGTTCGCCGCCGCCTCCGTAGGCCCCTCGAAGACGGGCCGGACCCACCGCCAGAAGCTCCCGTGCTTGTGTCGCAGGTGGACGAACGCGTCGTCGAACCGGCCGCCGGGCTCGATGTCGGCCGGGACGAGAGGCCGGTCGTCCACGAGCGCGTCGACCGCCTCCTCGACCGTCTCGACGTCCTCGGGAAAACGCACCTTCGCCGGGCCATCGGCCGGGTTCATCATGTCCTCGTAGACGGGGATGCGGTTCTCGACCCAGCCGTCGTGGAACAACACCTCGCGGTCGGGCTCGGGCGCGTCGTAGAGGTCGGGCGGGAGGAACGGGGCGTTCGCGGCCAGCGCGACGAGCGGGCCCGCGAGGCGGATGGCGTGGCGCAGATGCCTCGGCAGGGCGGCCGCCGACCGGCACTGGTAGTGAGGCTGGATGGAGGAGGTGAGACTCACCGGGCCGGGCGAGTCGGCGTCGACGGTGACGCCCGGCACGTCGATGTGCCCGCCGATGGACCGCCGGTTGCTGGCGAAGCCGTGGTAGCGGGCGACGTTGCTGACGTTCACCGCGAGCGTGAGCCCCTCCTCGTGAGTCGCCTCGGTGAGGTAGCCGCGGGTGGTGTTCTCCGCCGGCCCGAGCGTCCACATGCCGTCGCTGACGAGCCGGAGCCCGGAGCCGGCCGCCCGCTGTTGGAAGGCTGTCAGCTTCGCGGCCACCTCCGTCCGGACGGCGTCGAAGCCGTGGCCGTTGCACGGATGGACGCCGGTCGTCAGCTCGGCGTTGTGTAACCCGAGCTCCTTCTCGAAGCCGGGGGCCGCGAGCAGCGACCGCGGGAGCCGGCGGAGCCGGCCCGTGGTGCGGTCGGCCGCGTAGAACTCGTACTCCAGCCCAAGCGTCGTGCCGTCGTTGTCGAAGCTGCCGGCAGCCAACGTCTCTTTCAGCCACTTGGCCTCCTCGTGGACACGGTCCTCGAAGGCGTCGTAGTCGACGCCGCCGGAGTCGCGCAGCCGGTCGACCGAGCGTGTGCCACCTTCTCCCATATGGTATGCTCACACGGCAACACGCACATAAAGCTACGGTCGCTCGCCGAGCTACGACACGAGCGCATATGCCGGCGCGACCGCAGCGGACGGTATGGCACGCCCCGCCCGACTACGGGTGTACCCGGTAAAGTGGCTCGACGGGGTCGGGGTGGAGACGGCAGCCGTCCGCGAGGGCGGCACGCTCGCGCACGACCGCGAGTACGCACTGTTCGACAGCGACGACGAGGTGGTCAGCGGGAAGCGGACGCCGCGGGTCCACGACCTCTCGACGGCGTTCGACCCGTCGACGGGCGTCTTCCACGTCGAGACGCCCGCCGGCGAGCGGCGCTCGTTCGACCTGCCGGCCGACCGACGTGACTCTCGGTCCGGTCGCCCTGCTCGCGAGCGTCCTCGCGCGGTATCCGGGGCTCTTCGCGGTCCACGACGGGTGGATGGCGCAAAACGAGATGGTCGAAGGCGACCGCGAGCCGCGTCCCCTCGGACATGGAGGAGGCCGGCGAGGTGACGCGCATCGACATCGGCCAGCGGAACCTCGTCGCCCTGCCCGGCGAGACGCCGCCAGGGGCCGCGTCGCCGTACACCGACGAGTAAACCGGGGTCGGCCGGCGGCGACGCACGCTAGCGGCCCGACCCCGGCCTTCTTGCGTCGCTCCGGCGAACAGCCCCCATGGCTACTGTTCCGCGACTCGGTCTCGGTACCTCCGGCAACGACGACCCCGAGCAGTGCGCCGAGACCGTGCGCACGGCACTGGAGCTCGGCTACAGACACATCGACACGGCACAGATGTACGACAACGAGGCAGCCGTGGGCGAGGGGCTCGCCCGCGCCGGCGTGCCCCGCGAGTCGGTGTTCCTCGCCACGAAAGTTCACCCGGACAACCTCGGTGCAGACGACGTGATGACGACGGTCCGCGCGAGCCTCGACCGGCTCGGCGTCGGCACCGTCGACCTGCTGTACGTCCACTGGCCGACGGGTGCCTACGAGCCGGCCGAGACGCTACCGGCGTTTGACCGACTCTACGAGGCGGGGCTGACCCGCCACGTGGGCGTGAGCAACTTCACGCCGGAGCTGCTCGCGGAGGCGGTCGACCTGCTCGGCGCGCCGGTGGCCGCGAACCAGGTCGAGATTCACCCGCTGTTGCCGCCCCGCGAGGAGCTCGTTGCGGCCTGCGAGCGCCACGGCGTCGACCTCGTCGCGTACGCGCCGTTCTGTCGCGGCGAGGCGCTGACCGACCCGACGGTGACGGCCGTCGCCGAGGACGCCGACGTCTCGCCGGCGCGGGTCTGTCTGGCGTGGCTACTCGAGCAGGGGGTCGCTCCCATCCCGAAGGCGACCGGCCACGACCACCTCGCCGACAACTACGCGGCCTCGGAGCTATCGCTCGATGCCGACGCGCTCGCTCGCGTCGACGGCATCGACCGATGCTACCGACGGTTCGACCCAGAGGGCGCGCCGTGGCGGTGAGCCGAGGCTACCCCCGAGGAGGGATGTCGGTCACGCCGCTCAGTTCATGCTCCGTCCCGGCGACGACGGGCCGTAGAACTGGCCGTGGAAGCCGTAGGGGAGCCGGTGGGGGAGCGGTGCCCGCGCCCGCTCCGTCATGCTCGCGGCGTCGAGACAGACGAGCACCGACCGGTCCGCGTCGGGGTCGAGAACGACCGATAGCAGCACGCCGTCGTCGACATCTTCGGGAGCAGGCACGAACACCGGCTCTCCGGGGTAGCCACCGGAATCGGCCCAGCGGGTCACCGTTCCGTCGTCGGGATCGACCTGCACGAGCGCGGTCGGGAGGCTCGATTCGCCCCGCGTTTCGGCGAGATACAGGCGGTCGTACGGCCGGCCGTTGTCCCGGGCGTAGTCGATCATCGGGAACTCGACGGGGCCGTCGTGGACCGTCCGAACGGACGGGTCGTCGCCGTCGAGCGGGATTCGGTACCGGACGAGGTCACCGGGCGGGAGGTCCGGCGCGCCGGCTCGCAGATTCGCCAGCGTGAGGCCGGTCATCGCCCGCTCGTCCGGGTAGGCGACGCAGTCGACCACCACCTCGCCGTCCGTCTCGTAGGCGTTCGCGTGGTGGTAGACGAACGCGGGCGGCGCGGCGACCGTCGCGACGTGGTCGCCGGTCGTCCGGTCGAGGACGACGAACCGGAGCGGCTTGTCCAGCGGTTCGACCGCGTCCATGAACGTGTCGCCGGTGACGACGCCAGCGAGGAGCGTAGTCGTGTCGAGACCGACTGGGTTCACCGTGACGACGGCGTACCGCTCGGTGAGCGCGAAGGAGTGGACGTACGGCGCGTTTTCGAACCGGAGGCATGTCAGCGGCGTCGGGTCGCCGCCCGCGGCGGGCCGCTCGAACAGCGTGTACGTCGCCCCGCGGTCGTAGCTCACGCCGAGGTTGAGGAATCGGTCGCCGTCGCGGTGGAGGTGCGCGAGCGTCACGTCGCAGTCCAGCCCGGCGGTGAGGTCGACCCGGTCCGTCGTTTCGAGCGTCTCCGGGTCGAATCGGAGCCCCCACGGTGACTCCGTGACCGCGAGGTAGTCGTCGCCGTAGCGGACGACGCCGACGGAGGGGTTGTCCTGAAACGCGTCGGTCAGCGCCTGCCGGAGCCGCGTCCACGGCGGTCGGTCCGCGGGCGTGCCCGGCAACATCGCCCGGACACCGCCCTGCTTGCGAGCGAACCGGAAATCCTCGCTCCGGACGAAGCGGTTCGTGTACCGGATGCCGTCGTCGTCGAAGGTGAACGCCCGGAGCATCGCCAGCGCGTCGAACCAGTGGCGCAGGTCGGTGTCGCCGGCCTCGAACGCGCCGGGACCGTTCGCGATGTAGCGGCCGCGCAGCCAGTCCGGGAAGGCACCCTCGACGGACAGCGACACGTCCTGCAGTTCCTCGTGCTGGGTCTCGAAGCCGCGGCGGTAGCCCGACCCGCCTTCCTGCTCGCTCGCCATGACTCCCGTAGGGCCAGCCGCTCCGTAAGCCTGTGGCGTCTCGAACGCCGACGACGGGCGTGCTGCTGACCAGCGCCTCGACCGGGACGATACCGAAGTCAACGACCACGTGAGAAGTATGCCGGCGTCGAACTCCGGTTCTCAGAGGGACAGTCGCTGTGGCGGGAGACGTTCATCGGTCCCAGCATGGGGTATGACGACGGCGAGACCATCTTCCTCGTCGAGGAGCCGGGGGTGCCGAACTACGCGCGACAGGCCACAATTGCCGAGGACGGTCGTTCGCCGAGGAGTTCAAGCGGTACTTCGATCTGGTGGGGAGTATGAGAGAGTCCTCAGACGACGCTGAGATCCCACAAGTATACGGCCCCTATAGGAGCCCGGCGTCCCGGGAGATGGCCCGCACGGTGCCGCGGAACGGTTCGCTGATAGCCACGAGTGTCGCGAAGTAGACGGCACCGCCTAACCCGACGACGAAGACGACGTACCCCCACCAGCGGAGCGGTAGGGCCTCGCGGGCGCCGTACACAACCACGCCCATCACGAGACCACTAACACCCTGTTCGATCAGAGGTCGCGGGAGCAGCGACAGTGAGGGAATGATCGACCGGACTGCGTACGCGGCACCCACGTATGCGACTGCCTCGCTAATCACCGTCGCGGCGACGACGCCGATGGGGCCGACGGCGAAGAACAGGCCGACGCCGAGAACAACGTTCAGCAGGAAGACGACGGTCGAGATACGGAGGTTCAGGTCCGGGCGGTCGAAGCCGTCCAAGGTTGATACCAAGACGGATTTCTGCGAGCGGACGAGGTGGAACAGTGCGAGGCCGGCGATGAACGCCCCGGCGTCCGCGTACTGTCCGCTGAACATCGTCACCACGACTGGCGTGCCGACGATGAGCGCGCCGACGAACAGCGGGATGGCGACGACGCTCACGTACGAGAGGTTGTTCTGGATGTCACGGTCGACGTCCTGCTGCTTGCTCCGACGGTTGCTGATACGCCCCATCAGGCCGCTACTCGCCACGCCGGCGACGAACATGGCGGGTGTCGTCAGTCGCAACGCAACCTCGTAGTTACCGACGATCCCCGGCGTCGCTAGGAGCCCGAGCAGGAGCGTATCCATTCGGTTCTGCGCTGTACCGACGAATCCATTGGGGATACTCGACTTCGCAAACGGCCATATCGCCCGGATGGTCTCCCCGCTCGGAACCGTCGGCCGGATGCCGAGGAAGTAGATCACCACCGGGGCTATGAGAAGGTTCGCCAGCACCATCCCTCCGACCATCCCGGCGGCCCCCAGCCCGGCAAGCACGAGCGCCGCCTGTGCGAGGATCCTGACGACATCGCGTCCGGCCATCATCCACTGACTGCTGCCGAAGTTAGCGCTCGCCTTGAGTATCTCGAGTGTCGCCACGTACGTCACCATGCCTACGAACAACACGGACAGGAGCAGCCAGCCCATGGGTTCGCCGGTGAACTCGGTGATCCAAGGGGCCAGCAGCCACGCGCCGGCCGTGACGATCACCGCCGACACGGCCACGCCGAGCAGCGTCGAGCCGACCGCCTCGCCCGACGGGAACCCCGCCTCGGTGAGTCGCTTCCGGCAGGCGTTCGCCCACCCCGTGACCGGATTGTCGAGAATTGACACCACGGCCATGAGGATGTAGAAAGCGCCGTAGCCGTCAGGCCCGAGCACGCGGGCGAGGAAGATGGCACCGAGGAACGCCACGAGCATCGTCACGATCCGGCCGACGAACCCGATGCCGACCTGCACGCCGAAGTCCGTGTCGCCGATGTCCATGCGTTACACCTTGTACCCCAAGTCTTCCAGCTGGCGCATCGTCTCGCCGTCGACGTCCGGGCCCGAGTCTGTGGTCGGTCGTGCGACCGAGTTTAGGGACACGGTGAACTCGTCGCGAGCGGGGTCGGGAATCGCCACCGTCTCCGCGTCGCCGTCGCGGGACGTCTCGACCTCGTACCGAAGCGTTCGGCCCTCGGTGTCCCACTCGTAGCGCACGTCGCCCTCGTAGACGGTGCGGACCCCCCGCGTCCAGTACTCGTCCTCGCCGTCGAAGAACAACATTCCCGGTCGTTCGGCCGACACGCGCTCGCGTGAGATCTCGGGGACGCGGCCGTCCTCGACGATGCCGCGCACCACCTCGCCAACGTCGAGCAGCGAGGTCAGGCCGGCGTCGTCGGGACCCTCCGCGCCGATGACCACGAACGGGACGTGGAGCAACGCCGTCGAGAAATCCATGTGGCCGAGGTCACGTTCGCCGGGGAGCCGGAGTTCCTCGCCGTGGTCGGCGGTGACGATGACGACGGTGTCGTCGTCCGTCCGCGCCTGAAGTCGCTCGACGAAGGCCGCGACCTGCTCGTCGAGGTATCGGACGCTCGCCGCGTAGAGGTCGCGGTAGCTCTGGAGGTACTCGTCGATGGTCTCGGGGGCAGCCTCACGGACGGTCTCGGCGGAGAGAGACCGCGAGTGCCAGGCGTAGGGCACGTCCGAGTCGAGGACGCGGAGGTTCTCCATCGGCCCGTGCGCGTCGATAAAGTTCGCGAACAGCAGGAAGGGCTCGCCGGCCGCTTCCCGCAACGCCCGGTCGATAACCGCCGTCGCGCCGAAGTCCCCCAGCTTCGGCACCCGCGTCCCCGTGAGCCGCTCGTTGAGTTTGATGTACAGGCCGTTGCGTAGACTCTCCGTCAGAACGCCCCGCTCGCGGGAGAGAGAGACGTACTTTCGGTAGCGATCGAGTCCGGTCGTGTCGGCCACCTCGCCGAAGCTCACGGCGTCGAACGAGCGCTCGTCGTTACCCGCGAACGAGTCGAACGCGTCGAACAGCGCCTCCGCGCCGAACGACTCCGAGACGGCGCCGTTGGCGCTCAGTCCGACCGACCGGTGGTCGAGGTCGTCGAAGAACGTCACCTCCAGGTCCGCGTAGTTCGGATTGTAGCTGTGGACGCCGTGGTGGCTCGGGAGCCGCCCGTTGAACATCGACGCATGACTCGGGACGCTCCAAGAGCTGGGCGCGTAGCAGCGGTCGAACTCGACGTCCGCCAGCTCCCGTAGTCGTGGAGCGTGCTCGTCGAAATAATCCTTCCGGACCGTGTCTAACACGAGGAGGGCGACGTTCGTCATCTCACACCTTGTAGCCGAGGTTGCGGAGCCGCTCGTCGACTTCGCCCTCGTCGGCCTCGTGATGGCTGATCTCGCCGTCAACGATGCGGCGGCGCGAGCCCACCTCCTTGACGGCCCACGGCACCTCGGTGAGCTTCGGGTGGCGAACACCGTCCGGGTGGGCGTAGCAGCGGAGCGGGAACGGCCAGAGCCGCTCGCCAAACAGTTCACCGTGGTCGGCGGTGAACACCGAGCGCCCGCCGAGGTTCTCGGCGAGTTCTTCCGCGTAGTGCAGGGCGTACAGCAGGTTGTCGATGTAGCCGTCCCAGACCTCCTCGCGGGTCACGTTGCCCTCCTTGAGGTCGTCGCCGGGGTGAAGCCCGCTCTGCGTCTCGGGCTTCTGCGTCCCGTCGCGGTTCCCGACGATGGGGGCGTGCGGCTGGAAGTAGTGGACGACGAGCCGCTTGTTTGGGTAACGCTCCTGCACCTGCCGGGCCGCCTCCGAGAGCGTGTCGGGATGGATAGTCACCCCCCCGCTGACGCCGACGCCATCGATGGCGCCGCCGGCGTCTTGAATCTCCTGTTCGCTGAGTTCGCCCCTCTCGACCCAGAGATTCACGATGTCGTGAAACGAGTCGGGCGCGATCTTCGAGATCCAAGGGTTCGCCGTCACGTAGACCGTGTCGGGGTACTCGCGGCCGTCGAACGTCTTCTCCATCCACTCGGGACTGGAGCAGCCGATGGAGTGGACGCGGCGGTACTCGTCGAACCGGGAGACGTCCGTCGCCTCCTCGAAGAGGTCGGCGCGACACGCGTCGAGAATGAGGAGGTTGTCCCAGTCCTCCCGCATGTAGTCGATCCCCGTGTTGCCGTGGATCTTTCCGAGGACGGGACCGGCGATTCGCGAAGAGAAGCGGAGTCGCCACCAGTACGGGTCGTCGCCGTTGCGGGCGATTTCCGAGGCGGCGTAGCGGAGTTTCCCGAGCATCTTATCGTTAGCCCCCGGCTCCACAATTAAAAGCCCTCTCGGTTTCGCCGTGCCGGTGCGTCAGCCGCGTGCGCCGACGAGCGAGCGGTACAGATCGGCGTGTGCCGACGCCACTGCGTCCATCCCGTGCTGGTCGCGGTAGCGCCGCATCGTCTCGAGGACAGGGGTCGGGTCGTCAAGGAGTTCCCGAACCGCCACCGCGCCGGCGTCGGGGTCGTCCTGTGGGAACACCACCGGGAAGCCATGGTCGTCTCGGAGGTCGGCGAACTGCTCGACGTCGGTGCCGACGACCGGGACCTCGTACGCGAGACACCAGTTCAGGATGCCACTCTGCGTGACCGTCTCGTAGGGGAGCAGCGCGACATCCATGGCGTTGAACAGCGCGTGAAACGCCTCGTCGTCGAGGACGCCCGTGATGCCGACCCGGTCGCCGCACCGCTCCCGGAGGTCGGCCAAGTAGTCCTCGTAGGTCCCCTCGTGGATGCCGCCACCGACGAGGAAGGTTACGTCGTCAACCCGCTCGGCCACGTCAACGAACAGGTGGTATCCCTTCTGCGGGCGGACAAACCCGGGCTCGGCAACGAGCGGTCGATTCGGGGAGACGCCCAGTTCGCGCTTCGCGTCCGCCTGCGGCATCGGGTACAGGTCGGTCGGCACGCCGTGGGGCAACACCTCCACGGAGGAAAGCGGAGCGGTCCGTTCGAATACCTCGCGGGTGTCCTCGGAGAGGAAAATAGCGTGGTCGGTCACCGCCGTGAGGAGGCGATTGTTGAGCCACAGGTACGCCCACTTGACCGATTCGACTGGGGGGGCAACGGTCTCCTCGCCCCATGCGCTGTGAAAGGTAACGACCAGCGGTCGCCCCCGGAGCGTCGTCAGCAGCCAGAGCAGCGGGAATACGAGCCAGCTGGCGACGCTCTTCGGCCCGTAGATGTCGTACTCGTGCTGGACGTGGACTACATCGGCGTCCGTGAGTCCAGCGCGGACGCTCTGGACGACGTAGTGGAAGACGTCAAGCGACCGGAGCTTCAACGGCGTGCGGGCGTACTCCACCGATAGCGCGTTCTCAAGGGTCGTCGTGTACGTCGCGATACCGCAGTCCTGCTCGGAGCCGGTGACGAAGAACTCGACTTTCATTTGCACCAAGTAACGGTTACCGAAGCTGTTGCCGTCGACACAATAACGCTTTTTATCGCCGCGACGCGCGGCGATTCGTCGGGCTCAGCGGTCGACAGCCGAAAGACCGAAAATGAATTGCCCGACCCCCGGGACTTCAGAGACGGATGAAGCCCCTCGGAGCGCTCCGGTACGCGTATCAGGAGATACGTGACAACTACGACGACCGGTTCTGGTGGCGAGACCGGTTCCTGCACCGTATCGTCGCGCCGTTCCACCTCTCCGCCTATCCGACCCGGAAGGGAAGCGTCGACGTCATCTCCGAGGACTGGGACACCCTAGTCGTTCTCGACGCCTGCCGGGTCGACTTGTTCGAGGCACGGGCGGACCTCGGAAGCTACGACGAGTACGACATCGTACGGAGCCGCGGGAGCGCGACCCAAGAGTGGGTCCAGCAGAACTTCACCGGTGGGTCCTTCGGCGATACCGTCTACGTGACCGCAAACCCGTTCGTCTCCCGCGAAGCCGGCGACGCGTTCCACGCCATCTACGAACCGTGGCTCACGAAGTTCGACGAGGAGACGCGGACGGTGCTCCCGGAGCAGACGACGGAAGCGGCTATCGAGGCGCACCGGGAGCACCCCGACAAGCGGCTCGTCGTCCACTATATGCAGCCACACCACCCGTTCGTAACCGCACCGGACCTCCGGTTCCACGGCTGGCAGATCGACGACTTCGACGGCTGGACCGAGCATCAAGAGGAGACCGGCTTGAAAGACGCCACGGCTCACGGTCGTCCCCACACCCCGTGGGACGCCCTCTACATGGGGCTCGCCTCGCGGGAAGATGTGTGGGGGGCGTACGGCGAGAACCTCGACGTGGCGCTCGACGCGGTCGCCGACCTGCTCGAAGAGGTCGACGGCCGGACCGTCGTCACGAGCGACCACGGCAACATGCTCGGCGAACGGACGTTTCCGGTACCGATGCGCGTGTACGGCCACCCGAAGGGCGTCCGGAACCGGGAGCTCGTCGAGGTGCCGTGGGCCGTCGTCGAGGGCGAGGAGCGCCGCGAGATCACCGACGACGGGACGGCGGCCGCCGAGGAGCACGACCAAGACGTCGTGCAGGACCGACTTGAGGACCTCGGCTACGTGTAGTCAGCCACTGAGGTCGTTCAATATCGCCCACTGCGTCTCTATGGCAGACTGCAGAGACGACCTGAACCGATCCATGCTGAACTGTGCTGCTGTCGTTCCCGGCTCTCCGTCGATACCGTTCCTCTCGAACCGCTCGATAGCTGCGATGATGTCAGCGGAGGTACCGTCGTGCGTGTACCCGTTCTCGCCGTCGGTGATGTACAGCCCGGGGAATCCCTCGTCGCGGGAGAGGACAGCCTTCTCGCTGGCGTTGGCCTCGATGGGGACGATGCCGAAGTCCTCGTTGCGACCGTTGAACACCACCGCGCGACACCGCGAGAGCAGGTCGAACTTCTCGTCCTCGCTCACGAACCCCCGGTACTCGATGTTCTCGGCGCGGTCGATGCGTTTCCGGACCGAGTCGTCGATGTCTCCCATTCCACCGGCCATTATGAGCCGTTGGTCCGCGCGGTCGAACGCCTCAACGACTGCCGGGAGGCCTTTCTCCTCGTCGAGTCGCCCGAGATGTAGGTAGTAGCCGTCGTCACCCTCGTTGTGATACTCTGAGAGGTCGACCGGTGGATACAGCACCTCGGAGTTCCGCTTGTAGTACTTCCAGAGGCGCCGTTCGATAATCGGTGAGTTGACGAGGTAGTGGTCGACGCGCGGGTCGATGGTCTGGTCCCGGGTCCGAAGATACCGAACTAACGGCCGCGCTAATATCCCGCCGATCGATTCTTTCCGGTCGTGATAGAGGTCGTAGAACCACCTCGGCGGCGAGTGACAATAGTTGACGTGTAGCGTATCGTCCGGCGTGATGACCGCACGCGTCGTCGCTCCCGAGGTGACGAGCACGTCAGGATCACCAAACTCGCGCCAGTCGACGTCTTCCCACATCGCGTATTCAAAGACCCGGCCCGCGCGGTGCTGGAGGTGACGCACCAGCGTGTAGTCGAGCGATGGAATCACACTCTTGAATGTCACGTCACCGTACGGGTTCGCGGTGTCGGGGGCCGGGTCGCCGAGGGTGTACACCGTCTCCTCGCCCAGCGCTTCAGCGAGATGCGTCACGAGATACTCCGCACCGCCCCACGCGTTGATGTGCCAGTGGGCGACGGCGATGTCGAGGTCGGTCAGTGCCACCGCACCACCCCGTGCGCGTATCCGGCACCCGCAGTCAGTGTCAGCACCAGCAGTATCACAAGCCGCTTCGTCCTCTCAGCTTCAGGATCACGAACCAGCCGTCGCCGGTTTGAGTACGGCCTCTGTAAGGGCTCTTTCGTCGGTCGTTCATCGTGATCGGCAACCGCGATCTCCAGTTGGCCCGGCGTTGATTCTTGATACTGATTGAAGTCGTCGCCGCCCCGGTCACAGTTCCAAGGATGACCGGCCCGTGATTCGAGAGACGTAGATTCCATACGGTCCCCTGACGCCCCGTAGGAAATAGATTGGTGGTGAAGTAGCGCCGGAATCTGCCTTTTTCATGCCAGTTGCCTCACTGCTCTGAATCTGCTCGCGGACCTCGTACCGGGCGTCCGATTCCACCAGCGTGATGAAGTCGTCAGTGTCGGTGAAGCCGCAAAGCCGCTCGCAGTGGCTCGACGGCGCCGAGCCGATACAGCCGCCCGTCGTCAAGCAGGCGCTCTCGGAGGGCGGAGTGTTCGTCGTCGTGACGCTCCTGCCGACCGACAGCGGCGTGGCGACCGGCGCGGCAGTCGGGGTCGGCGCGGTCGTCTACGTCAGCCCGTTACTGCTCGTCTCGGGCGACTTCCGCGCCCTCGTCACCTCGATGCTCCCGGTCGAACTCCCGAGTCCCCGAACGACAGATACGAACGGTCCAGCGGCTCAGCGGTCGCGCAACAACTCCCGGATCGACGCCTCGACGGACTGTTCGGGCGTCCAGCCGAGCGCCCGTTCGATAGCCGCCGTGTCGACATCGAAGGTATCGACGAGCGTCTCGCCGCTCCGCGGATTCTCCACGAGTTCGATGTCCACGTCGAGGTCGCGCTCCTCACGGGCGACCCGCTTTACGGTCTCGGCGACCGACATCACACCGGGGTCCTCGTCGCTCGCAACCTCGAAGGCGCGAGCGCCCGTCTCACCGTCTCGGTTCGCCTCGACCAGTCGCTCGGCGCTCCGGCAGAACGCCGCGGCCACGTCCTTCACGTGGACGAAGTTGCGTGCCTGCGTACCGGGCTCGTACACCGTGAGCGGGTCGCCGGCGAGGGCGCGCTCGACGAAGAAGTTGATGACCGTGTTCTTGGAGACGCGCCGGTCGCCGATAGTATGGTCGCCGTAGAGGTTCGAGATCATGAACAGGTGGGCGGGGAACGCGTCGGCGGCCATCGTCTCGACGGCCCGCTCGCCGAGCACCTTCGTCTCGCCGTACCAGTTCAGCGGGTCGCGCCGAGTGTCGGTCGTGATGGGGAATCCCGGTGGGTCGCCGATGACGGCCATCGAGAAGGGGAACGCGAGCGCCGCGCCGTTCTGGCGACACCAGTAGGCGACGTTGTTCGTCCCGACGACGTTCACCTCGTACGCGAGATCGGGATTCGTCTCGCAGTCGTCGACGCCCGAGATTGCCGCGAGATGGAGGACGGCGTCCGCGCCCGCGAGCGTCTCGGCCAGCCGGTCGCGGTTCCGGATGTCGACGTAGGCGACCGAAACATCCTCAATCTCGTGAATCTCGCCGAGGTAGAAGTTGTCGAGCGCGGTGAGATCCCAGTCGGGGTGTGCACGCCGGAGGTCACGGACGACCCGGCTCCCGATAAAGCCGGCCGCGCCGGTGACGGCGACGTGTGGCGAGTCACTCATCGAGCGAGTAACCGCAGGGCGGCGTCAAGTGCCTTTCGTGTCGCGGGTTTCGGTGTTCGGTGGTCGAGCGAAGATACCGACGGCAACGGTTCAGTTCGACGGCGTGGCCTGACCCTCAACGAACGCGTCTCTGAGGTCGCGAATGCCTTGGCGGAGCGTCCACTCCGGTTCGAACCCGGTCTCGTCGAGGCGGTCGAAGTTCACGTGATACGAGGGACCGGGGTGTTCGTCCTCGAGGTACGTCACGTCGACCGGCGCGACCTCCTCGCTCACGACCTCGGCGATCTCGGCGATGCGGTAGTTACCGGGGTTCGAGCCGACGTTGTACACGTCCCGATTCCAGTCGTCGGGACTGAGCGCGGCCGCGCGGTAGGCGCGGGCGGCGTCCTCGACGTGGATGAACGGCCGCCAGTTCGAACCGTCGCCGTACACCGTGAGCGGGCGGCCGGTCAGCGCCCGGAAGACGAAGCTGTTGACGACGAGGTTGAACCGGACGCACGGCGCGTGGCCGTAGTTGGTCGCCATCCGGAGCGCGACGCCGTCCACGTCGAAGTCGGCGGTCGTCTCGCGGAGCAGCGTCTCCGCGTCGCGTTTCGTCTCCGCGTACGGGTTGATCGGTGCCGGCTCGACCGTCTCGTCGATGTCGGTCGTCGGCGCGCGGCCGTAGATGTTACACGACGACGCCACCACGAGCGTGTCGACACCAGTTTTGCCCGCGGCGGTGCAGACGTTGCGCGTCCCTTCGTAGTTGGTCGCGACGGTTTCCTCGCGGCGGTCGTGTGTGCTCGCCGCGCCGGTGATGGCCGCGAGGTGGATGATCGTGTCCGCGTCGCGGGCGGCCGCCTCCACGTCGCCGTACTCGCGGACGTCGCCGTTGTGAAATCGGACGGTCCCGTCGCCGAGCTGCCCGATCAGCGCGCGTGGCGACCCCGACGAGAGGTCGTCCATCACGGTCACGCGGTCGACGCGGTCGTCGGCGCGCAGTTGTGGAACGAGCGCGCTGCCGATGTAGCCACAGCCGCCGGTGACGAGGACGTGGCTCATTGCAACGCGTCGGGGAGGAACCGGTCCTCGTGGCTGGTGATGACCTCGCGGTGGCGAATCAGCGTGTCGAGGATGTCCTCGACGCCCTCGGCGAAGGTGGCGCGCTGCTCGCCGATCAGGTCCATGTAGCGGTCGTTGTCGATCTCCATGCGGTGCGTCTCGTCCTCGTCGCGGGGGTTCTCGACGTGAGTGACATCCACGTCGAGATCGAAGTCGGCGGCCACGTCGCGGATGGTCTCGGCCAGTTCGACGATTGCGATGGGTCGGGTGACCTGATTGTAGACGGTGAGGCCGGCGGGCGCACCGGCAGTGACCTCATCGTCCGCCGCCGGCCCGTCGCACGCGAGCCGAGCCAACCCCTCGACGGCGTCCTCCAGCGAGACGAACGGCTTGCGTTGTTCGCCCTTACCGTAGACCGTGAGCGGGTAGCCCGCGACCGCCTGCGCCGCGAACCGATGGGCGACGACGCCGAAGTAGTAGTCGAAGTCGAACCGCGTCTTCAGTCGGTCGTCCGGCTGGGTCTCCGCGGTCTCCGTCCCGTAGGTGATCGCCGTGCGCACGTCCGAGATCGGGATGTCGAACTGCTGGGCGGCGAGCCGGAGGTTGGCCGCGTCGTGTGCTTTGCTCGTATGATACCACGATCCTGCCATCGCCGGGAACGGCACCTCGTCGCGCTCGCCGTCGTGTTCCATCACGGCACCCCCCTCCGGAATCGGGAACTCGGGCGCGCCGTAGACGCCCGTCGTCGTCGTCTCGACGAAGTGGGTGTCGGTGAGGCCCTGCTCGTGGAGCCCGAACAGGAGGTTCCGGGTCGCCTGCATGTTGTTGTGCTGGGTGTAGTTGGCGCGCTCGCCGTTGATCTGCGAGTAGGGCGCGGACGGCTGTGCGGCCGTGTGGACGACGGTCGACGGCTCGTGGACCGCCAGTAGCTCCGCGACGAAAGAGCGGTCCGTCAGGTCGCCTTCGACGAACGAGAGGTTCGACAGGCCGTGGACATCGCGGGCGGCGTCCAGACGGGCCTCGATACTCGCGATTGGCGTCGCGCTCGTTGCGCCGACCTCTTCGACCCATCCGCGACGGGCGAAGTTGTCGACGGCGAGCACGCGTTCGTCCGTCCGAGTCGCGATGCGGAGCGCGGTCGGCCACCCGATGTAGCCGTCGCCTCCGGTGACGATGATGCTCACGGTTACTCACGATATGAGTAACCACGTGCAAGTAGTTTGCCATCTTCGGGCCGGAAGAGGTTTGCCACCGGAGGTGTTGGAATACGACGGTGGGGGAAGCGATGCGTATACTCGACAAACAGGGCAGTTGTTCGGGCGGGTGAATACCATCGACGCACTCGCACTATTGTGGTGATCGCAGTGGCGACAGCGGGTGCGGCGCTCGTGGCCGAAACGAACCGCCGAGCGCGTTGCCGATGGCGTGCGACCGATACTCGCCGACTCGCGGGTCGTCGACCTGCTCGCGGCGCTGCTCGTGCCGCCGGAGCCACCGGAAGACGACAACGACGGAGACTGCCACCGGTCACGCCAGCCACGAACACCGGAGCAGGTGGCCGCTCGTCGCGTCGGTTGGCGCGGCCGGACTGTGCGTCGGCATCGCACTCGACGCGCTCGCGGTGGCGATCGCTGTCTCCTCGCGTGGCTCGACGAGAACGCCGGCGAGCGGAACGCCCGGACGGCACCCGCGACGACGAGACGGCGACCCGATCAGCGCTCGCGGACGCGCATCTCCACGGGGTTGGCTGGCCGGGCCGTGATCGACGCGAGCAGGTCGAACTCCTCTGGGCCGACGAGGTCGAACTCGTAGCGCGGCAGGACGGTCGCGAGGACGAGTTTCGCCTCCAGTAGCGCGAACCGGTCGCCGATACAGCGGCGTGGCCCGCCGCCGAAGGGGAAGTACGCGAAGTCGGGGAGACGCTCGCGGAGGCCGTCCGCCCACCGGTCCGGGTCGAAGGTGCGCGGGTCGTCGTAGAACCGGTCGTCGCGGTGGATCGCCCACTGGCTCATCGTCACCGTCGCGCCCGCCGGTATCTCGTAGCCGGCGAGCGTGTCCGGTCCCGTCGCCTCACGGTTGATAGTGTGGACCGGTGGGTAGAGCCGCATCGACTCCGTGATCACGCGGTCGAGATACGGCGCGCCGAGCACGTCGGTCGCCGTCGGCGTACCGTCGATCTCGTCGAGTTCGGCGCGGAGTCGGCCGGCGATGTCAGGGTGGCGTGCGAGCAGGTGGAGGGTGAAGGTGAGCGCGAGCGCGGTCGTCTCGTGGCCCGCGAGCAGGATCGTCATCACCTGATCGCGAAGCTGTTCGTCGTCCACGTCGTCTTCGCCTTCGAGCAACGCGGTCACAACGTCGTCGGCCGGGTCCGCCTTCCGGGCGCGGATGATCCGATACACCACCTCGTCGAGGGCGTCGATTGCGCGCTGGTAGCGGCGACGACCGGGCGTCGGTACGCTCTTTGGAACGAACCCTTCCCACACCTTCTCCGTCTGTCGCATCGCCGTCTCCAAGGCCGCGCCGACCGTCTCCACCTCCTCATCGACGGTCATCCCGAACATCGTGTCTGCGATGATGGCGAGCGTCACCTCCATCATGTCCTCGTGGACGTCTGTGACCTCGCCGTCGTCCCACTCCGCCAACTTCTGTTCGGTGGCGTCGACCATCGCGTCGGCGTAGCCCCGAACCCGGTCCGGGGTGAACGACGGCTGGAGGCGGCGGCGCTGCCCGCGCCACGTCTCCCCCTCGCTCGTGAGCAAGCCGCCGCCGACGATTGGCCGGAGGAGTCCCTGCACGAAGTCGCCCTTCACGTAGTTCTCGTTGTTGTGAACGAGGACGCGTTCGATCGCGTCGGGATCGTTGAGTTGGTAAAACGGACGGCCGAGCACCTCGTAGTACGCGATGTCGTCGTACGCGGCGACGAGGTGCTCGGCGAAGCCGAACTGGTCGCGGGCGAACTGGTGTGTGTTGCCGAGTATCGGCAGTCCGTTCGGGCCGGGAGGGCGGCGGCGAGTTGCCATCGGCGACAGCTGTCTCGGCTACAAGTAATACGTTTGCTTTCCCGACGGTTCCTTAGTATCGGAGACTGACGACCGTACTCTCAGGCGCGGTGGCCGCTGCCGATAGCCATCGCGGCGACGTTGACAGCGAGCAGCGCGGCCAAGAGTCCCGGGCGTTCGGTCGTGATGCCGCTGGCGAGCATCGGCACCTGCGCGAACGCGAGGAGGATACCGGCCCAGAAGGCCGTGCCGCGGGCGAGATGGGCAATCATCGTCGCCGCGCTGGCGAGGTCGGTCGGAGCCGCGTCGGGGAGGGCCGCGGCGAGCGTCGAGGCGGGGTCTGCGGTGGACATGGACTGACTCGTCTATCCCTACATCCCACACCCACATATACCGACCCGACGCTCAACGTCGTTTCGCGACGCTTCACGGGATGAACGCGACAATGACGCTCCCCACCGGACGTTTTACGACAGTTCGAGAGCGCCCGGGAGCTTTTATCGCGGGCAGAGAGCGCCGCGTTCGCTCGCGGCGAAAGACGGACGATTCGGCCTGTCGTCGGGACGCTCGACACGCCGGGCGATGGTCAACTACTATTGAACAGAACTCAAGCAAGATTGTAACGCTTTTGTCGTCACGGTTCGTGGCGATGATCGATGCGGGGTGTCGTACTCGGCGGGACGAGTTCGGGAACCGGGAAGACGGTGGCGACGTTGGCGACGATCCGGGCCTTGCAGGCCGCCGGGTGGACGGTGCAACCCGCGAAGGCCGGACCGGATTTCATCGACCCCAGCCACCACGCGCAGGTGACAGACGCTCCCTCACGGACGCTGGATCCGTGGCTCCAAGGCGCGGGGGGCCTCCGGAGAAACTACACGCGGGGTGACGGTGACCTCTGTGTCGTGGAGGGGATGATGGGGCTGTACGACGGGTCGGTCGCCAGCACGGCGAGCGTCGCCGAGGGACTCGACCTGCCGGTCGTGCTCGTGGTCGACGCCTCGGCGGGGATGCAGAGCGTCGGCGCGACGGCGCTCGGCTTCCGCGAGTACGCCGCCGAGGCAGGCTACGATATCGAGGTCGCGGGCGTGCTCGCACAGCGCGCGCACGGCGGTCGCCACGCCGACGGTATCCGCGAGGCGCTCCCCGACGACGTCCGCTATCTGGGCCGGATACCGCCGGACGACCGGCTGGAGATCCCCGACCGCCATCTCGGACTGGCGATGGGCGAGGAGGCGTCGCTTTCCCCGGACGCGCTCGCGGACGCGGCGGCCAACATCGACGGCGAGGGAGTTGCAGAGCTGGCGCGGGAACCGCCCGCCGGTCTCGACTCCGAGCCGCGACCGGCGACCGACGCGACCGTCGCGGTCGCGACCGGGCCGGCCTTCGCCTTCCGGTATCCGGCGACCGTCGAGCGGCTGCGCGAGCGGGCCACCGTCGCCACGTTCGACCCCGTCGCAAGTGATCCGCTGCCGGCGTGTGACGGCGTCTACCTTCCGGGGGGCTACCCAGAACTCCACGCCGACGCGCTCGCGGACGCGACTGCGCTCGACACGCTCGGAGCGCGCGCGGCTGAGGGACTTCCCGTCTACGGCGAGTGTGGCGGGCTGATGGCGCTCGGCGAGACGCTCACCGTCGACGGCGAGACGCACGCGATGGCCGGCGCGCTGCCCGTCGAGACCCGGATGTGCGACCGGTATCGGGCGTTAGACCACGTCGAACTCGAAGCGCGCCGCGAGACGCTCACGGCGGGGGCGGGCGACCGGCTGCGCGGCCACGAGTTCCACTACTCGGAGCCGACGGTCGCCGGCGACGCTCGGTTCGCGTTCGACGTGGTACGAGGCGAGGGGATTACTGACGAGCGCGAGGGGCTACACGAGTACGCGACGCTCGGCACCTACTGTCACGTCCATCCGGAGAGCGGCGCGTTCGACGCGTTTCTCGACCGGTTGGCGCGCCGATAACTGAAGCGACCGAACACGTTAGGTATCGGTTTCGTCCGTATGGCGGGCGCACCGAGTAGTATGCGGAAGCAGGAACTCATCCACGTCCACGAGTTGCTGGCGGTAGTCGAACGGTTCTGCGAGCGTGAACTCGGCGTGAGCGTCGACGCGCCGGAGTACGAGGCGATGCGCGTTCGACCGAACGCCATCCACGCGGCGAAGGCACGTCACGAGACAGCGGTGTTTCACCTCGCCGAGACGATCAACGAGGCGATGACGGACGCAGTCAGTATGGAAGAACCCGCTCCGGGAGTGGTCGCGGACTGATCTACTCGACGGTCACCGACTTCGCGAGGTTGCGCGGCTTATCTATCGGCCGGTCGAGCGCGTCCGCGACGTGGTAGGCGAACAGTTGGAGTTGGACGTTGGCGAGGACGGCCGCCGTTCGCGGATGCGTGTCGGGAATGTCGAGGACCTGATCCGCGTACCGCTCCACGTCGCTCATCCCGTCGGTGACGGCGATGACGGGCGCAGAGCGCGCCTCGACCTCCTTCACGTTGCCGATGGTTTTCCGCGCGGCTTCGCCGTCGCCGGTGACGACCGCGATCACGGGCGTGTCCTCGGTGACGAGCGCGAGCGTCCCGTGTTTGAGTTCGCCGGCCGCGAACCCCTCCGCGTGGGCGTAGGAGATCTCCTTCAGCTTCAGCGCCCCCTCCATCGCGACGGGATAGTTGAGCCGTCGACCGATGAAGAAGAAGCCGTCGCTGTCGACGTACTCGCGGGCGACCGCGGCGGCGTCGGTGTCATCGAGCAGCGCCCGCACGTCACCCGGGAGGTCGCGCAGCGCGGCGACGAGACGGCGAACGTCGGTGTCGCCCGGCCCGGCCGCCTGCAGCGCGAGCAGATTGAGCGCGGCCAACTGCGCGGAGAACGTCTTCGAGGCCGCGACGCCGATCTCCGGGCCGGAGCGGATGAACAGCGCGTCGGTACACTCGCGTGCCATCGTCGACCCGACGACGTTCGTCACCGCGAGCGTCCGCGCGCCGCGCCGGGCGTAGAACGCCCCTGCGGGGACGCCCGCCGCCCGGAACAGCGCCGCTCCGTACAGCGCGGCGTGATACGAGGTGCCGCAGGCGACGAACTGGACGCGCTCCGGGTCGGCGTCAAGATCGAGGGCTACCCGTCCGCCGAGTTCGTCGACGCGCCCCTGCAAACACTGCCGGAGCGCCCGCGGCTGTTCGTGGATCTCTTTCAGCATGTAGTGGTCGTAGCCGGATTTCCCTGTCTCCTCGGGGTCCCACTCGACCGTGTCGACCGGCTTCTCGTGGCGCGTGCCATCGGGACCGGTGACGGCGTAGCCGTCGGCGTCGATGCGGGCGAACTCGCCGTCGTCGAGATACACGACGCGATCCGTGTACTCGCGGAACGCGGGCACGTCGCTGGCGAGATACGTCGCGTCGTCGTCCACGCCGAGGACGAGCGGCGAGTCGCGTCGGGCCGCGAAGACGGCCTCGACGCCGGCGACCGTCACCGCGACCGCGAAACTGCCTTCGAGGCGGTCGACGGCGGCCCGGACGGCCGTCTCGGCGTCGGCACCGGCGGCGAGTTCGGTCTCGACGAGGTGTGGAACGACCTCGGTGTCGGTGTCGGAGGCGAACTCGTGGCCGTCGGCGGCGAGTTCCTCGCGAAGGGTCTGGTAGTTCTCGATGATGCCGTTGTGGACGACGGCCACCTCGCCCGTGCAGTCGACGTGCGGGTGGGCGTTCTCGTCCGTCGGCGGGCCGTGCGTCGACCAGCGCGTGTGGCCGACGCCGACCCGGCCGTCGAGTGCGCGCCCGGCCAGCGCCGCCCGGAGCGCGTCGAGTTCACCGGCCTTCTTTACCACGTCGAGGCTGTCGTTCACGAGCGCGACCCCGGCGGAGTCGTAGCCGCGATACTCCAGCGTGTCGAGCCCGGAGAGCAGCGTTCCGAGCGTGTCGCCGTCGCGGCCGACACAGCCGACGATGCCACACATCAGCGGACCACCCGCCCGCCTTCGGGGATTCGACCACTGGCGACCGCGCCGACGCCGACGCAGGCGTTCGGGCCGACGAGCGTGCCGGGCACACAGCGCGCGCCGCCACCGACGTTCGCCTGATCCGCGAGCACGGCCCCCAGTCGTTCGTCGGGGAACACCCGGTCACCGACGCGCACGTCAGCACTGCCACCCGGGATGACGGCGCCCGGCCCGACGGCGGCGGCGGTCCCGGTCACGCAGTCGCGGACGGTCGCTCCCGTCCACACTCGCGTGTCCGCGTCGAGCACGGACCGCTCGACGGCGGCGTTCGCCCCGACCGTCGTGTTGCGACCCAGCGCTGTCTCCGGGCCGACGACCGCGCCGGCACCCACCTCCGCGTCGGCGCCGACGACGACCGGACCCTGTAGCGTCGCGTCCTCGTGGACGGTTGCGGTGCGGTGGACGTACACGTCGCGGGTGCGCTGGCTCTCGGTCACCCATCCGTCCGCGAGGAGGCGGCGCGTGACCTCCAGCAGATCCCACGGGTAGGTGGCGTCGACCCAGACGCCGTCCGTCCGCACCGCCGGGACGCCCGCATCTTCGACCTGTGGCGTCAGTCCGTCGGTGAGGATGAGCGAGCCGTCCCGGCGCGGCGTGTCGGCCAACTGCTCGAACCAGTCGCTCGGCAGCGCGTACACCCCGGCGTTGATGAGTCGGTAGGCGTCGTCTCCGGGCTTCTCGGCCAACTCGACGACTCGGTCGCCGTCGAGTTCGATCGCGCCGTACTGGTTCGCGCGCGGGTGTTCGCGCACGGCCATCACCGGATCGTTCCCGTCGAAGCGATCCAGCGTCGCCGTCACCGTCTCGGGGTCGATGACGCGGTCGCCGTTCACCGCGACGAACGACCCGTCGATCGCGTCGCGTGCCTGCAACAGCGCGTGGCCGCTTCCGAGTTGCTTCGCCTGTCGGACGTACGTCACCGGCGTGTCGCGGTACGTCGAGCCGAAACGGTTCTGGACGCGGTCGCGCTTGTAGCCGACGACGACGACGATATCCTCGATCCCAGCCTCGACGAGTGCGTCGAAGACGTATTCGAGGATGGGGCGAGTACCGGCGGGTAACATCGGCTTGGGTCGGTTGCGCGTGAGCGGGCGGAGCCGGGTCCCCTCGCCCGCCGCCAGCACGACCCCCGTCGTGACAGTCATGCCAGCTTAGTTACTCGCAGTCGTAGTAAACGCTTCGGCCTCAGTCGTACATCCGGTCGTCCACCTCGGGGAAGTCGATGGAGCCCTCGCCGAGGCGGGCCTGCACCCGGCTCCGGTACAGTAACATCGCCAGCTGCGGGATGGCGTTCGGCTGGACCGGCATCGGCTCGTCGAACGCCTCCCCCGCCCACGCGTTGTAGTCGGCGGCGATGTCCATCGCGTCCTTGAAGGAGCGAAACATGAGCTCCTTGAACGGATCTTGCATACCCCGCGTTCGGGAGCCGGCCTCTTACGCCCGCTGGTCTCGGCTGAACGTGGGTCGCCGCGGAGGGCAGACACAAGCCGTTGCCGCTCCAACCGAGGGTGTGAACGTCTTCTGGCACCAGTGCGACCTCCGACTCCCCGACAATCGAGGCCTCACCGTCGCCACCAACGACGGACCGACCGCCGCCGTCTACGTCGTCGACTCGAACGTGCTCGGCAGCGTCGGGCAGCGACAGCGCGCGTTCCTGCTCGCCGGCGTCCGCGCGCTGAAGCAGGCGTACCGCGACCGGGGGAGCGACCTGCTCGTGCGGTCCGGTCCCGCTGTCGACGCGCTCGCGGATATCTGTGCGGACCTCGACGCGGGGATGGTGTATTACAACACCCACTACCGTCCCTCGCGACGCAACCGACAGCGACGGGTCGACGCGCGACTCGACACGGAGCGAGTGACCGACCTGACGCTCGTCGACCCGGCACGGCTCGACACGGGCCACGAGACGCACAGCCAGTTCAAGCGCGCGTGGACGGAGCTGCCGATACTCCCGGCGCTGGACACGCCCGACGACAACCTCGCGGACGTGACCGACGCGACGGGCGTACCTGACGTGGAGACGGATATCGACCTTCCCGAGGCCGGCTACGACGCCGCCCGCGCCCGGCTCGACTCGTTCGTCGCGGACGGCATCGAGTCGTACAGCGCGACAAGAGACGACCTGACGGCCGCCGTCGAGCGGCCGGCGAACTCCGTGTCGCGCATGTCGCCGTATCTCGCGGCCGGGATGATCGGCATCAGAGAGACGTACGGCGCGGCGACGGCCGCACACGACGCGGCGGACGGCCGCACGCGAAAACAGGTCGACAAGTACCGCGACGAGCTGTCGTGGCGCGAGTACAACTACTATCTGCTGTACCACGAGCCGACGCTGCTGACCGACAACTACGTCGACTTCCCGAACGACATCGCGTGGCGCGAGGACGACGACGGGTTCGAGGCGTGGAAACGCGGCGAGACGGGGTATCCGCTGGTCGACGCCGGGATGCGACAGCTCGCCCGCGAGGGGTACATGCACAATCGCACCCGACAGGTGACCGCGTCGTTCCTGACGAAACACCTGCTCGTCGACTGGCGGAAGGGTGCCCGCTGGTTCACGAAGCAGTTACTCGACCACGACCCCGCCTCCAACTACGGCGGCTGGCAGTGGGTCGCCTCGACGGGCACCGACTCCGTCGACGTGCGCATCTTCGACCCGGTCAGCCAGCTGGCGAAGTACGACGACGACGCCGTCTACGTCACCGAGTACGTCCCCGAACTGGCGGGCGTCGATCCCGAGACGATAATCGAGTGGCCGAACCTCTCACGCGGCGAGCGCGAGTCGCTCGCGCCCGACTACGCACATCCCATCGTCGACCGGAACGACGGGTACGAGCGCGCACAGCGCGTCTTCGAGACGGCACTCGGCAAGCGGTGAGCGGAGACGGCTACAGCACCGTCACGAGCCCGCCGACGACTGCCAGCCCGCCGAGACCGAGACAGACGAGCCAGAAGGCGACGCGGGCGACGACCCGGAGCAGCGCGTCGATGGTGAGATAGCCGACGAGCGCGCTCACGGCGACGGCGACGAGCGCGGCGGTCGGCGACAGCGTCGGCACGCCGTCCGCGAGCACGAGCAGGCCCGCGCCCAGTGCTGCCGGAATGGAGAGGAGGAAGGAGAGCCGGAACGACGCCTCGGGGTCGTAGCCGCGCAGGAGCAGCGCCGAGACGGTCGAACCCGACCGCGAAACCCCGGGCAGGATGGCGAGTCCCTGCAGCACGCCGACGAGCAGCGCGTCGCCGAGCGTCGGCTCCGTCCGGTCGCCAAGCCGCGCGCTCGCGACTCGCTGGAGGATACCGGTGCCGACGAGCAGCAGGCCGATGAGGACGATGAACGAACCACCCGCGAGCACGGGAAACAGTTCCTCCAGCGTGGCGTAGGCGGCGATACCGACGCCGCCGGAGACGAGCGTCGCCGTTGCGAGAAACGTCAGGTCGGGCGTCGCGCCCGGCGCGGCGGGTCGCCACGACGGCAGGTCGCGCAGCAGCGCCGTTATCTCGCCGCGATAGTAGGCGGCCGCAGCGAGCGCCGTGCCGGCGTGGAGAAACAGCGCGAACTCCGTGGCCGCACTCGGCGGCAACCTCTCGACGGCCGTCAGGTAGAGGGCGATGTTTCCCTCCGAGGAGATAGGTAGCCACTCGAAGACGCCCTGTAGCACGCCGACGACGACCGCGAGCCACAGCCGATCCATGCGCAGTCGGGGAGACGCCGGGGCTTCAAGCCGACGATTCGAGACGAGACTCGCCGCTCGCGAGAGCGAAGCCGAGAGAAGTTAGGACCGCTCAGTAGAACGCGACGGGCGTTCCGGTGGCGTCCTCGCGGTCGATCTTGTCGAGGGCGTCCTCGAAGTCGACCGTGTGGACCTCGGTGCGGCCGTCGCGGATGGCGAACATGCCGGCCTCGGTACACAGCGACTCGATCTCGGCACCCGAGAACCCTTCCGTGCGGTCCGCGAGCTCCTCGAAGTCGACGCTGTCGGCGAGGTTCATGCCGCGCGTGTGGATGTCGAGGATCCGCGTGCGCCCCTCGGCGTCGGGCTCGGGCACCTCGATGAGGCGGTCGAAGCGGCCGGGCCGGAGGATGGCGCGGTCGAGCATGTCGAAGCGGTTGGTGGCGGCGATGATAGAGATGTCACCGCGGGCCTCGAAGCCGTCCATCTCCGAGAGCAACTGCATCATCGTCCGCTGGACCTCCGCGTCACCCGAGGTCTTCGACTCCGTGCGCTTCGAGGCGATGGCGTCGATCTCGTCGATGAAGATGATTGCGGGTTCGCGCTCGGAGGCGAGTTCGAACAGGTCGCGGACGAGCCGCGCCCCCTCGCCGATGAACTTCTGGACGAGCTCGGAGCCGGCCATCTTGATGAAGGTGGCGTCGGTCTGGTTGGCGACGGCCTTCGCGAGCATCGTCTTCCCCGTTCCCGGCGGGCCGTGCAGGAGCACGCCCGTCGGCGGTTCGATACCGACCTCGTCGAACTGGTCGGGATCGGTGAGCGGGTCCTCGACGGCCTCGCGCACCTCCGTCAACTGCTGGTCGATGCCGCCGATGTCGTCGTACTCGACCGTCGGCTGGTTCGTGACCTCCATCGCCTGTGCGCGGGCGTCGGTCTCGTCGTCGAGCACGCGCTGGACGGCGAAGGAGTCGTTGATCGCGACGCGGTCACCGGCCTCCAGTTCCTCGGCGAGCCGCGGCGACACGTCCGTCAACACCTCCTGATTGTTGCCGTGCTGCTTCAGGACGACCTCTTCGCCCTCGTTGAGCTCTTCGACCGTCGCGATGTACAGCGACGAGGTCTTCAGCGCCTCGTTCTCGCGCTGGAGATGGTCGACGTCCTCGCGGAGGTCGTCCTGTCGGGCACGAGCGGATTCGAGCTGGTCTGCGAGTTCGTCGTGGACGCCCACGATATCCTCGAAGTGGTCGCGGAGCGCAGCGAGCCGCTCCGAGGGTGACATATCGGGGTCGATATCGAGTTTGGGTCGCTCGGGGAGCGAGGAACTACGAGACATCTGAATGCCAAGGTTTCGGGCGCGTGTGTAAATGTGTCTTTGGGTCGCGCCACATAGCAGTGTTCAGATAAGCACGGACAAGCCGACTTAGCCAGCGTGACCATCTTGGAAGCCCCCGGCGGCTCGACTCCCGGGCCTCGCTGCGGTCCTCGTCGTTCGCTCCGCTCACTCCTGTGGTCCTTACGTCGGCCGGGGTCGCCGAGCGCGAGGCCGGCTCTGCCGGCCTCGACTGGTCGCGGCGGCGCAGCCGCCGCGCACCGGCCCCTTCCAGTCCCATCCGCCCGCACGTAGTCGGGCAGGCATCGCGTATCTAAACACGACCGCACTACCCGTGTGGCACGGCCGCCTCTCAGGAGAGCGACTCGAACTCGGCGAGATAGCCGTCGTACGCGTCGATGGCCGCCTCGATCGGCGCTGCCGTCGTCATGTCGACGCCAGCCCCTTCGAGCAGTTCGAGCGGATACTCACGCGACCCGGTGCGGAGGAACTCGCGGTAGCGTTCGGCGGCCGGCTCACCCTCCTCGCGGATCGACTCGACGATGGCGTTGGCCGCCGAGATACCCGTCGCGTACTGGTAGACGTAGTAGTTGTAGTAGAAGTGGGGGATGCGCATCCACTCGCGGTCGATGCGGTCGCCGGTGGCGGCGTTCGCGTAGAACTCCCGCTTGAGGTCGCCGTACTCCTCGTCGAGCCGGTCGGGCGTGAGCGCGCCGCCCTCCTCGCTGATCGTGTGAATCCGGTGTTCGAAGTCGGCGAACAGCGTCTGGCGGAACAGCGTCGACCGGAACCGTTCGAGATACTCGTCGAGGACGTGGCGACGGAGCTGTTCGTCCTCGACGGTGTCGAGGAGGTGGTTCGTGAGCAGCGCCTCGTTGACCGTGCTGGCGATTTCGGCGACGAAGATGCCGTAGTCCGAGTAGACGTACGGCTGCGTCTCGCTGGTCAGCTCGGAGTGCATCGAGTGGCCCAGCTCGTGCGCGAGGGTGAACATCGAGGCCGGGTCGTCCTGGTAGTTCATCAGGATGTACGGCTGGCTGTCGTACGTGCCGCCGGAGTAGGCCCCCGACCGTTTGCCTCGGTTCTCGTACACGTCGACCCAGCGCGATTCGAGCCCCTCGGCGAGCCGCGACTGGTACTCGTCGCCCAGCGGCGCGACCGCCTCGATGACCCACTCCTTCGCCTGTTCGTACGCCACGTCGGGCGCTTCGCCCTCGGTGAGCGGCGCGTACAGGTCGTACATCGCCACCTCGTCGACGCCGAGTCGGTCCCGCTTCAGGTCGACGTGTCGCTGCAACACGTCGAGGTTGTCCTCGACCGTGTCGACGAGCGTGTCGTACACCGCGACCGGGATGTTGCTCCCGTCGAGTGCGGCCTCGCGAGCGGTGTCGTAGTTCCGGGCGCGGGCAGTCTTCACGTCGGACTTCACCGCGTTCTTCAGCGACGAGGCGACGGTGTTGCGGAAGTTACTCCACTCATCGAAGTACGCCTCGTACACCCGCTCGCGAAACGCCCGGTCGGTGTGTTTGAGCTTCGTCGTGAAGTTCGACTGCGTGATCTGCACCTCGCCGCCGGCCGGCCCCTCGACGACCGGGAACTCCATGTCCGCGTCCGACAGCATCCCGTAGATGTCGGAGGGAGCGCCGGTCACCTCCGACAGCTCCGCGAGCAGTTCCTCCACCTCCGGCGACCGGGTGTGCGGCTGCAGCCGCATCACGTCGTCGAGATAGTGGTCGTAGCGCTCGAGATCGGACTCCGCGTCGAGATACGAATCCAGCGTCTCGCGGTCCGTCCGCTGGAGCTCCGGTTCGATGAACGACGCCGCGGAGGACGCCTCGCTCGCCAGCGACCGAGCGCGTGCACTCAGCGCCTGATACTCCTGATCACGGGTGTCCTCGTCCGAGCGCATCCGGGCGTACGAGGCGACGTTCGACACCGTCCGCATCAGATCCTCGCGCAGTTGGAGGACGTCACGCAGCGTCGCCGCGCTCTCGGTGACTCGCCCCTCGTAGGCACGCAGTTCGTCGAGCCGCGACTCCACCTGTTCGTACGCCTCTTCCCACGCCTCGTCGGAGGCGAACATCTCGTCGAGCGCCCACGTGTACTCCTCGTCGAGGTCGGAGCGTTCGGGAACCGAACTCATTGACGATAGTTGCACCGGCCCGGTTCTAAACGCATCGCTGTCCCCACGGCTTTTGGAGGCGACGCGTAACGGGCAGATATGGACGAGATGACGTTGGCAGGCCGGGCGTACGACGATCCGTTCCCGTGGTCGTTTCTCACCGACCTCGTCGAGACCGGTCCCCGACTCGGTGGCTCGCCGGGTGAACGACGCGCGGCCGAGCTGGTCGCCGAGGCGTTCGAGACGGCCGGCGCGGACCCCGAAATCCGCGCGTTCGACATCTCGCGCTGGGAGCGTGGCGACGCCGAAATCGCCGTCAGCGTCGACCGCGAGGGTCGCACGGTGGAGCGGTCCTTCGACGCCATCGCGCTCCCGTACTCGCCGCCGGGCGACGTTCGCGCGCCGCTGACCGACGTGGGCCACGGGACGCCGGCGGAGACGGACGACGCCGAGGTGGCCGGGACGGTCGCGCTCGCCGATACCGCCTCCCCCGGCGACGGACGGTACGTCCACCGGATGGAGAAGTACGGCCACGCGGTCGAGGCGGGCGCGTCGGCGTTCGTCTTTGCACATCACAAACCCGGACAACTGGTCCCGACCGGCACCCTCCGATTCGGCCACGAGGGCGCGGTGCCCGCTGTCGGGGTCTCCTACGAGACGGGCGAGTGGCTCCGCGAGTACGCCGCCGCGGGAGCCGATCTCAGACTGCGCGTCGCCGCGACCATCGAACCGGGCACCTCCCACAACGTGCTCGGCACGCTCGGGCCCGACACCGACGAGGGCGTGCTCGTCGTCGGCCACCTCGACGCCCACGACATCGCGGAGGGCGCGCTGGACAACGGCTGTGGCATCACCACGGTCGCGACCGCCGCTCGCTATCTCGCCGACCTCGACCTCGACTCGCGGGTGTGGGTGGCCGGCGTCGGCTGTGAGGAGACCGGACTGCTCGGCGCGGAGGCGCTCGCCGACCGCCTCGACCGCGACCGGGTGCGGGCCGTCGTCAACGTGGACGGGGCGGGGCGACACCGCGACCTGCGCGCGCTGGTCCACGGGAGCGACCCGCTCCGTGACCTCGCCGAGCGCGTCGCCGACGGCGCGGGCCAGCCGTGTCACGTCGACGAGACGCCACACCCGTACAGCGACCACTGGCCGTTCCTCCGGGCCGGCGTGCCGTCGGTCCAACTCCACAGCCAGCCCGCGAGCGGCCACGAGCGGGGTCGCGGCTGGGGCCACACCGCTGCGGACACCCGCGACAAGGCCGACGAGCGGAACCTCCGCGACCACGCCCTCCTGACCGCGCTCGTCGTCGCCGAGCTGACCCGGACGACGGTATCGCGCCGGGAGAGGGCCACGCTCCGCGAGGAACTGGAGGCGGCGGACGCCGAACCGGGGATGCGAGCGGCCGGCGTCTGGCCCGACGCGTGGGAGTAGGTCGTCCCATTCGTCGGTTCAGGGGTTCCGCGACGTGTCGGAGCGCAGCCGTTCGGCGACGCGGGCACCGGTGAGCCGGCTGATGCGCCGCTCCTCGAAGACGGTCCACGCGCTGACCGCGGCTGACTTGTCCAGCGCGAACTCGATGTCGTAGTCGACGCGCCGCAGGAGCAGCGGCTCCGGAGCGGCCGCCCCGACGCCGTCTGGCCCGTCCAGCGACTCGGTGGAGAGCACGCGATCCACGAACTCGATGTCGCGCTCGCCCGTTGCGACGCTCGCGACCAGCCCGACGGCGCGTCGGACGAACGCGCGAGGGAAGCCGTCGGCCGTGAACGTACACACGAGGAAGGAGCCATCGCGCTCACACGAGGCGGTCAGATCGCGTTTCGTACCGTCGTCGTCGCGGGTGAGGTTGTGGAAGTCGTGCGTGCCGGAGAGGCGGTCGAGGACGGCCGTCGCCCGCTCGGCGTCGGCCTCCGGCGCGTGCAGATGGTACTCGTACGTCCGGGCGGTGGCGTCGTACTGCGCGTGGAAGTCGTCGGGCGCGTCGGCGCTCGCCCACGCTCGCACGTCGGCCGGGAGCGACCCGTTGAGCGCCGCGGGCGTGAGCCACTCGGGCGCGTCGAACGCGACCGTCTGCCCGATAGCGGAGACGCCGGCGTCGGTCCGACCGGCCGCGCTGTAGCCGGACGGCGCTGTCGGCTCGGCCGTCACCTCCAGCGCGGCGAGCGCGGCGAACAGCTCGTTCTCGACGGTTTCGGCGTGGGGCTGGCGCTGGAAGCCGCGGTAGGCCGTCCCGTCGTAGGCGATACGGAACGCGCGGCGGGTCACGCTACGCGTCGTCCGCCGGCCCTCCCGACTCGGGCGGGAACTCGTCGACCGAGACGGTTCGCTGCTCGCCCGTCTCCATGTCGCGGAGCGTGTACTGGTCGTCCGCGAGGTCCTGCTCGCCGACGATCACGACCGTCTCGGCGTTGATCGAGTCGGCGTAGCCGAGCTGCGCGCCGAAGCTTCGGCCGGACACGTCCGTCTCGACGACGTACTCGCGCTCGCGGAGTTCGCGGGTGAGTTCGGCCGCCTCCCGCTCGGTGTCGCCCACCTGCAGGACGTAGTAGTCGGTCGCGACGGCCTCGTCGGGGTAGACGCCGGCGCGCTGGAGCAGCAGCGGGAGCGTCGCGTAGCCCGGCGCGAAGCCGACGGCAGGCGTCGGCTCGCCGCCGAAGCTCTCGATGAGGTCGTCGTAGCGGCCGCCGCCGAAGACGGAGCGCGACACCTCGCCGGTCGAGTCGAAGCACTCGAAGACGACGCCGGTGTAGTAGTCGAAGCCGCGGGCCGTCTCTAACGACAGTTCGCAGTGGTCACTCGCGCCGAATCGGTCGACGGCGTCGAGGACGGCCGTCAGGTTCTCCACAGCCGCGTGGGCGTCGTCGCTGCCCGCGAACTCGGCGAGGTCGTCGAGCGAGTCGCGGGTCGTCGCGGTGATCAGGTCGTCGAACTCCGCGGCCTGATCGTAGGAGAGGCCGGCGTCGGCGAGCAGGTCGTGATACTCGGCGGTGTCGATTTTCTCGCTCTTGTCGACCGCGCGGATTGCGTCTCGCACGTCGATATCCACGTCGAACGACCGGAGGACGCTCCCGAGGATGTCGCGGTGCGAGACGCGGAACTCGAAGTCGTCGCCGTCCAGCCCCAGATCAGTCAGGAGCTCCGCGCCGAGGGCGATGACCTCCGCGTCCGCCCGGGGGTCGCTGCTGCCGAAGATGTCAATGTTCGTCTGGTAGAACTCCCGGAACCGGCCCTGCTGAACCTGTTCGTAGCGCCAGAACGGGCGGGTCGAGAACCACTTGATCGGCTTGGATAGCTCCTGCTGTTTCGCGGCGACCATCCGGGCAGCCGTCGGCGTCAGCTCCGGCGTGAGCGTGACGTGGCGGTCGCTCCGGTCCCCGAAGGCGTACAGTTCCTCGACGATGCCCTCGCCGGCCTTGTCCGTCCACATTTCTGCGCGTTCGAGGTGGGGGCTGGCCGTCTCGCGGAAGCCGTAGCGCCGGCAGGCGGTCTCGACGGTGTCGATCACCTCGCGGCGCGCGGCCATCTCCTCGGGGTAGAAGTCGCGGAACCCCTTCAGGCGGTCGTACATGGAGAGCGGTTCCCGCGGAGTCGGTAAACGTGCTACGGTCGGGGGTCGCCGCCGGAGCGAATGTTCTCGCGGCTCGCGTCGCCGTCGAGTTCCTGCATTCCCAGCTCCACGAGCTGCTCGACCACCTCCTGCTCGGTGAGTCCGTACTCCCGGGCGAGACGCTCGATGTCGCGCGCAGTCGAGGCGGGGGCGACGAACTCGAAGCGGCGCATACGTGTGTTACCGAGTGGCACGTAATAAACTCCCGTCAGACGGCCGTCTGTCGCGCGTCTCAGCGGTTTCGAGGCGGAGCCTCCGTCCTCAAAGAGTGAGCGAAGCAAACGAGCAGATCGGAGAAGAAGCCGACACTACCCCCAACCCACGCTTCAAACCAGTCCGACTCCCAATTGTTACGTACCCACAGACACGCTCTGAAACATGGAAGTACGCCGAACTGCGCCGGTCAAACTCATCGTTCCCGATGAGTACCGCGACGACCTCCACGAATCCGCCCGACAGTTCCTTTACTGCGCGAACCGTGCCGCCGAATTCTGTTGGGACGACAAGTCTCACACGGACTGCATCA
>PXQV01000005.1 GCA_003021175.1 Halobacteriales archaeon QH_7_66_36
GTGACCGTCGAGCGTGGGTGCTGGTCGCCGTGTTTGCGGTATGCTGGCGGATTCGCGTTCTGGTTCCCGTTGTGCCGATGACCGTACCACGATCTGAACGCTTCAGCGAGTTCTTGAATGACTCGCTGACTGGACTGTGCGTTGAGGTCCGCGTAGCGTTCGTGTGACTTGAGGTACGAGGAGAGTTCGGCGTGGCCGGGGATGTGGCCTATCTCACTCCAGATGCGCTCGACAGTCCACCGGGCGACGTTCCAGAGCTTCGAGGCGGCGAACCCGAGCGAATCGAGGTCATCACGCACCTGTCGCTGGTTGCGGATGGAGGCGACGTGGGTGCGCGTGACCGTCCGATTCGCCATACGTAGCCTATGACAGCTAACTCAATAAACGTTCGGAGGGTGGGGTGGACGTGAATATCCGGCCGGCCATCGCCGTGGAACGTTCCACGGGCTCACGCGATTCACTCCCGTCCCGAAGGGCGGAACTCTCTCGCTGTAGAAGTTAAGCCCGGCACGTCAGCGTAATCGCAACGCTATTTAACGGCCTTTCCCAACGCGGAAACATGGTAGAAACGCTGGGTATCGCGCTCGGGGCGTTCCTCACGCTCGTCGTGGTGGGGCTACACTTCGCACAGGGGACGGAGTACCCCACGCCGGACGACATCTCCCAGCAGGTGATCGAGCAGCGCGCCGAGAGCGTGCCCGAGACGGACTTCCCGGAGCCGATGAACCGCTCCGTCGGTGGCGGTGGCGTCGCCGCGGGCGCAGTCGGTGAGGGCGAAACCGAGGGCGAACTCGCCGGCAGCGAGGCGGAGGTCGACGACGACCCGGCCGCAATCCCGGACGACGAGGCCGAGAGCTTCGACGTGGAGTTCGTGAAGGAGGGCGAGACCATCGAGGTGAAGGAGAACACCACGCTGCTCGAGGCGGGCGAGGAGAGCGACTGGGACCTCCCGTACGCCTGCCGTCAGGGCCAGTGTGTCTCCTGTGCCGGCCACATCACCGATGGCGGCAACGCCGAACAGTACGTCGAACACCACACACAGGAGATGCTCGGCGAGGCCGAACTCGACGACGGCTACACGCTCACGTGCGTGGCGTATCCGACCGACGACCTCACGCTCGAAACCCGCGAAACGCCCTGAGCCGTCGCAGTTTCGCTTCCTTTCGTCTCGCACGACGACACCACTGCGTGGCTTTATGCCTACCCGGAGCGCAGAACCGAGTATGTTCGACACGGTGGTCATCGCGACGGACGGCTCGGAGAGCGGCCGCCGGGCGGTGGACGCTGCACTCGACGTGACGGCGACGTTCGAGGCGGCGGTCCACGCGCTGTACGTCGTCGACGAGTCACAGGTCGACGCGCTCCCCGAGAACGTCCACGACGAGGTGCGGGCGGCGCTCGACGAGCAGGCGGAGGCGTCGCTGGCCGCCGTCGAGGACGCGACCGACCGCGAGGTGACGCTCGCCGTCCGCGAGGGGCGGCCGGCCGCCGAGATCACGGCCTACGCCCGCGAGGTAGACGCCGACGTAGTGGCGGCAGGGACGCGTGGCCGCGACGGCGAACACTCGTTCCTGCTCGGCTCCGTCGCGGAGTCGATGGTTCGAAACTGTCCGGTGCCCGTGCTCACCGTGCGGCAGTTGGAGTCGGAGACGGCGGCCTGAGCCCCGAACCCGGGCCTTTCTTCCCCGCCGACGCACGACGATACGCATGGACGATTGGCTCATCGACGACGACCGCCTCTCGGTCGAACGGAAGTCGCTCCTTCCCGGTGCGGGCTTCTTCACCCCCGACTCGTTCGAGGCCGAACGCGAAGAGCAGAAGGTCGCCGAGACGCTCGCCGACAGCGACGTCGTCGTCGTCGCGGACCCCGACGCCGACGGACTCGCCTGCGTCGCCCTCCTGCGCGAACACCACGGCGACGCGGCGTTCGTCCCTGCCGGTCCCCACGAACTCGACGACGCCGTCGCCCACCTCGCCGAGTACGCCGAGGAGGGGGTCGACGCCTACGTCTGCGACCTGTGTCCCGACGAGCGGGACGACCTCGATGGGCTCGCAGCGCTCACGGAGCGGGCCGACTCCGTCTCGTGGTTCGACCACCACCAGTGGGAGCCGACGGCGACCGAGCGCGTCCGCGAGGCGGGCGTCGAACTCGTCGTCGGGGACAGCGACGAGGAGTGTAGCGCCGACGTGACGCTCCGCTCGCTCCCCGGCGAGTTCGCCGACACGTTCGGCGACCTCGCGGCCGTCACCCGCGACCACGACCTGTGGCTCCGCGAGGACCCACGGTCGGACGACCTCGCCGATTACGCACACTGGGAGGAGCCGGAAACCTACGTCGAGACCGTCCGTGAACACGGGGCCGACCTCCCGGTTGAGGTGGAGGAGTTCCTCGCCGAGCGGCGCGTCGAGAAGGAGGCGCTGATCGAGAAGGCGGTCGAGCGCGCCGATATCCGCGAGGTCGACGGCACGGTCGTCGGCGTCACCTACGGCCGCTGCTCACAGAACGAGGTCGCCGAGGCGCTCCGCGAACAGGGTGCCGAGGCGTCGGTGATCGTGAAGCCGGCCGGGTCGGCGTCGATCCGCGGCACGGACGCATTCGAACGGTGCCACGAGGTCGCGGGACAGGTGAACGGCGGCGGCCACCCGAAGGCCGCGGGCTGTAAGCCCGACATCTACGACGACATGCTCGATTACGCGCACCACTGGACGACACAGGGTGCCGTGGCGAAGCAGGCCATCCTCGACGCGTTCCGGCGGCTGCCTGACGAGCCGGCAGACGACTCAGAGGGGTAGCGGCGAGGGTTTTTATCCGATACCGACCAACTCCGATCCGTGACTGAAATCGTCCGCGACGAGGACATCCGTTCGGGACAGCCGCGGCTCGACGGCACGCGGATCACTGTCCTCGACCTGAAACGGCGGGTCATCGACGCCGGGGACGACCCCCACGTCGTTGCGGGCGAATACGAGATCGGACTCGCCGACCTGTTCGGGGCACTCGCCTACTACTACGACAATCGTGAGTGCTTCGCCGAGCGGGAACGTGAGGCTGCCGTCGCGCGTCGCGAGGGGGAGGCGGCGACCGGAGAACTCCTCCGGGATACCGACGGTCAGGATGCGACGGAACAAGCGAAATACCCGTGTGGATACTCGCAGACGTGAACGTACCTGAAGAACACGTTGCTGCACTCCATGGTGACGGCCACGAGGTCGTGTGGAGCCGTCACGTTTCGGAACTCGGGCCGGAAGCGAGCGACGAAGCGATCATCGGGTACGCCGAACGCGAACGGTTCGCCGTTCTCTCGACCGACGCAACTGATTTCGGGAACCTCAACGCGTCGGTCGCCGTATTCGTCACGACACAGGAGCAGACGGGAGGCGAGGTACGGACTGCGGTCGCGCACATAGACACACTCCCTTTCGACCCGGCTGACACCGAGCCGATCTGGCTGTCCAGAACTTGATTACAGATACTCGTTCACGAACGCGCGGTGCTGGCGTTCGCGTTCTGCTTTCTCGCGGGGCGTCGCATCTTCGAGCCACAGCGGGAGACACGCCATCGCCTCGGCGCGAGCGGCCAGCAGGTACGTTTCCATTCGATCCTCGATAGCGGACGTGAACGCCCACTCGTCGCGCGCATCGGCGTAAGCATCGCGGAACAGCGACCGGAGCGTTTCGGTTCGGGTCGGTTCGACGACCGGGTCGAACAGGTGTGATTCCACTCTGGCGAGATTGTACGCCGGTTCGGCGACCGTGAGATTGGCCCAGCCGAGGACGGCACGCGTCTTGCCGGTGTCGGGATCCACGAGCAGATTGCCGTACCGATAGTCCCAGTGGCAGTACCGGGCGGGTCAGGATCGGAGAGCGTGTCGGCGCGTGCGAACAGTTCTGCGCGGAGCGGCTCGGCGAGGTCGGTGAATCGCTCCGGTTCGGCGGCGCGGTCGGGGAAGAACGTCCCGCCGGCGAGCGCGTTACACGTCTCCGCGACGCCAGCGCGGAACCACTCTCGGAAGTCGTCGACCGGTCCGTGGTCGCCGTCGAGAACCGCGAGGTCGCCGTCGCGGACCCCGACCTTGCCGACGCGGGGGAGCGTGCCGAGGTCGTGGAGTGTAGCGAGGTTCGTTCCCGCTTTGCGGACGATTCGCTCACGCGCCGCGGGAGCGAGCGTCTTGTATCTGTCCTCGACGTTCGCGCCCGACGCGTGCTCCAGCAGGTAGAACGGGGCCGGGTACGCGTCGTGATCGTCGACGAAGCCGTACACGTCGGGGACAGGAACGTCAGTTTCGCGGCCGACCAGCTCGTAGAGGCGCGACTCGGCGCGGGCGATGTCGGGGGTGACGAAGCCGGCCGTCGTCGTCTTCAGGACTGCCGTCCGGTCGCCCTCCGGCGTGGCACACGCGACCCGCGCGACGAAGTCCGTTCCCTCGTCGACCGGGTCGTGGTCGCGGACGCCCCACATCGGGCGGCAGGCGCGCACCATCCCGGCGACGGCGTCGCCGCTCGGGGGTTCGCCCTCGCTCACAGTCGTAGACGCGCGCGCTTCGGCAAAAGTCTCGTGTCGGAGCGGGAGTTGTTAACGGCTTTCAGTCGATGACCCACTTATCGGAGTAGGTCGTGCCGCACTCGCAGGCGGCGTAGGCGTGGAGCACGTCGCCCTCGGCGTAGATGTCGCCGACTTCCTCGTTCTGTGGCTCGGAGAAGGCGAAGACGAACGTGACCTGATGGGCCGCTCCCGGACCGTCGGGGCAGTCGCCGCCGGTGCAGTCGTCGCGGATCTCGCCGTCGGTGTCCATCGCGCTGCCGGCGAAGTCCATCGGGTCGATACCGACGACCTGTTCGAACGTCTGGCTGCCGTGGTCGCCGGGGAGGACGAGCACGACGCCCGACTCGACGGCTTCGGAGACGCTCTCCAGCGCCTCCGGCGCGCCGACAGCGTCCCCGTGGAGGAACAGCAGGATGTCGTCGTGGCGCTCGCCGGCGAGGAACTGCTCGTGGGGCGTGGCGCTCACTCGTCACACCCCTCCACCTGCCGGGCGATGTCCGCGAGGTCGTCGTCCGGCCGGTCGGGCACCTGATACACGGCGCGCTCGCCGGGGGCTCTGAGCCCGTAGAAGAATCCCTCGTCGACGAGGTCGAGGTGGACCGTCCGACCGAAGTCGAGGCCATGGTCGTCGGCCCACGCCGCGAGGCGGTTCTCGCCGTCGCCGTCTCGCGCGAGGCGAGCGTTGTCGTAGAGGCCGCGAATCTCCAGACTGTCGTCGATAGCGAGGTCGACCCGCGCGTGGTGAACCGTCTCGTCGGCGGAGACGCGGACGACCTCGCCCTCGGGGACGGCGTCGTGGGCGTCGTCCGGGATGACGACCTTCGGGCGGTCGGTCCGGCCGGCGCGTTCGAGCGTGGCGCGGACGCTATCGACGGCGTCGCTGGGAACTGATTCCGGCATGAAGGGGGAGTTACTCGTCGCCGTCGCTCTCGCCGAGGGTCGCCGCGACGTCGTTGCCGCCGTCGTCGACGACCGTGGCGTTGATCTGACGCGTCTCGTCGCTCACCTCGCTCCCGCGGACGGTGACGCGCTTGCGCTCGCCGTCGGCGGTCGGGTTGTAGCCCGTACCGCCGGTCAGCAGGACGGCCTCCGTCGACGAGCCGGACACGTCGTCACGCATCGGGCGGCCGGAGGTGTCGGAGCCGCCGGTGATTTCGAGCGTCGCACCGCTCAGCCCGACGGCACCGCCGTCGGCTTCTTCGCCTATCGAGCGGCCGATGAATCGGTTCGCGTCCTGTCCGTCTACCTCCAGCTGATACGTCGCTCCGTCGGCGGGGTCGGCGACGACGACCTGAAACTCTGCCATACGTGGTGCAGTCCGTGCGCGATGAAAAGGATGTTGAATCCCGCTCCGCGGCGTGTGTGGCCGCACGACCGGGCGTGCCGGCGGTCTCTGGCGTTCGTATTCGTCGATCAGTCGGCCGCGCGCGCACCCCCGGAGCCGAGCACGTACTCGCGGGTCACGTCCACGAGCGCCTTCCGGAACTCAGACTCGTCGGGGTCGGCCGACAGCGACCGGAACGTCCGTTTGAACGTCTCGACCGGCACCTCGGGGGCGTCGCTGCTGGCGACGCGCGCGAGGTCGTACAGCCGGTGGCCGTCGTCGATGGCGTCGTGCCGCTCCAGCAGGGCGAGCGCGAAGGCGGCGTTGACGGCGGTGATCTCCGGGTCGGCCGCCGGACTGGTGCGGGTCCAGCCACCGGGGGCCGCCGCGGGACGGTCGGCGACGGCCGCAGCGAGCGACGACTCCAAGAAGGCGACCAGTTTGTCCGCCGGCGCGACGGACAGCGTGAGGTCGTCCGCGTAGATGTCCTTCATGTGGTTCGCGATCTGGTAGCAGTGGGCGAGCTTTCGCCGCTCGACCGATCGCCCGGCGAAGGCGAGGAACAGCGCCTCCTCCGTCTCCATCGTGTGGGAGGGGTGGGCCTCCTCGTAGCGGGCCATGTGTGAGAGCTCGTGGAGGGCGAGTTCGCGAGCCATCGCGCTCGTGGCGGCCTGTCGGCTCATCACGAGCACGTGGTGGTCGTCGTAGTGGCCGGTGAGGGTGCGCTCATGCGTTCGAGTGTCACGGTGTCGCGGCGTTTGAGCCTTGCGACGGGGGGAGATTTACACGAGCCGACGCCGTAGAACAGTCGTGGACTCCGGCTGGCTGCTGTTCGCGTGCGGGCTGGCGTTCGCGGCCGCAGCGACGCTGTTAGCCATCGCCGCGACCGGAACGCCGTCGCTGCTCGTCGCCGCGCTCGCCGCCGTCGGCGCGAGCTATCTCTGTCTCCGGCGCAGCCGCGAGCGGCTCACGAGGGTCGCGTACGACCGGGTCGGCGTCGAGCGCAACCCCGACGGCACCGTCGGCGAGGCCGGCCGCGAGGCCGAGCCGTCCCGGTCGGCGGACATCGACTACGAGCCGCGCGACGACTGGGACGACCCCGAGGACTGGCCGTTCGACGACGCGTTCTGGTTCGACGACGAGCCGAGCGACGACCCGCCGGGGGCCGACGAGGGGCCGACGGACTGGTGGAACCGTCGCACGCGACGCGAACCCTCCGGTGACGGCGGCGTGCGGACGCTTGCCCCCCGCGAGCAGGAGGCGTGTGAGACGCTTGGCGTCGACATCGACGCGGACGTGGAGGCGATCAAACGCGCCTACCGCGAGCGGGTGAAGGAGACGCACCCCGACCACGGCGGCGACGAGGCGGCGTTCAGGCGCGTCCGGTGGGCCTACGAGTATCTGAAGGAACACCGGTCATGACATCCTCCCCGGCGTAAACGCCGGGGTTTTCCGACCGCGTTTGGGATATTAGGGTTCGCGATCCACGACTTGTTCTTGTGGGCGTACTCGGCCCGTCGATTTGTCGAACAGGCGGACCGCTGGCTGTGCCATCCAGCCGTTATCCCTATCTCCCCCATCGCAGGCGAGACTTGGGAGTACCTTCTCGCGGATGTTCTCCGCGCCGTTGATCTCCGCGTTGGCGACCGTCCCACACGGCTCACAGACGTACAACCCGCGCTCGACGCGCTGGTTTCCGTTCTTCGTCCCACAGACCGAGCAGGTCTTTGAGGTGCTACGCTCGTCCACCTGCTCCACGTCA
>PXQV01000006.1 GCA_003021175.1 Halobacteriales archaeon QH_7_66_36
CCCGCTCACTCCGTTCGCTGCGGTGTCCTCGCGCGGTTGCACCGCGCGAGGGGGCCGAGGCCACGTCGTCGCCTCGTGGCTTGCGTCGTCGGGGCCGGATCGAGCGCCCACCGGGAGAGCTTCGCTCTCCCGAGCAATCGGCGGCGGAGCCGCCGATAACGGCCCCTTTCAGTCCCGCCCGCCCCGGTTGCGTAGTCGAGCGACACGCATGTATCTGAACATCGGCGAATCACGTGGTTACTCCTCGGCGACGCTCGTCTGCATCGCGTCGCTGTTGAACGCCTCACCGGTCGACCCGTCGTTACCCATGACGATGACGCCGGCCGTCGAGCCGGTGGTGTCGGCGAACTCCTCGATGGCGAGGTCGGCGGCGTCGGTCGCGTCCCGGCCCGCTTCGAGATGGTCGACCGCTCGTCGGGCGAGCGTGACCCGGGCGATGTCCTCGCCGGCACCCGTCGCGCTCGCGCCGCCGGCCCGCGTCGCGTAGAAGCCGGAGCCGATCTGCGGCACGTCGCCGACGCGCCCGGCGAGCGCGAGCCATCGCCCGCCGGTCGAGGTGGCGGCCGCGATCCGGTCACCGTCGCGGGCGACTGCCCCCACCGTGTCGTGCGACCGGGGCGTGTCGTCTGCCGACTCCTCGGTGTCCTCGCCGAACCGCTCCGTGATCCAGTCGAGTTGGGCTCGCTTCTCGTCGACCGGCGGGTAGTCGTCGAGGTCGGCCCACTCCTCCTCGCGCCGCTCGGTCGTGAGGTCGACGCCCGTCGCGATGTCGAACGCGTCGGCGAGATCGACCGCGTGGACGCCGGAGACGAGCACGTGCGGCGTCTCCTCCTTCACGACGCGTGCCACGTCGAGAGCGCGTTCGACGCCCGGCATCGACGCGGCGGCACCGGCGGCGCGGTCGTCGGTCATCAGCCCGGCGTCCGTGCGGGCGATCCCGTCCGACTGGAGCGCGCTGCCGGTGCCGGCGTTGAACCGCGGACTGGCTTCGAGCACGCGGACGGCCGCACACACCGCGTCGGTCACGGTGTCGGCCTCGGTGCCCGTCGCGGCCGCCTCGTCGAGTACCGTCTGTCGCTCCGGCGGCTCCTCGGGCGGGCCGCCCGCGCCGCCGTGGACAATCAGTTTCACGTCGGCATCTACCGCCGTCGGATGTAAAAGCCGTCGTCCACCGGCCGGGCGTGTGACCCGTCTGACGCGACACTGTCCGCGAGTCGACCGACAGCACGTATTTGGCCCGGACGGCGCGGTGATGAACGGATTTATCGGCGGACCGGCCGACACCCCGGTATGGAAGTCAAGTCGCGCCACCACCTCCGCGGCGACGAGATCGACGAGATCGTCGCGGCTATCGAGGACGGACTCGGCGTCACGGTCGAGGGTGACACCTTCGAGGACGTCGAGCTCGCCGACTCGGACCGACGGATCGTCCTCGTGGACGGAGAGCCGTACGTCGCCTTCTTCGATGACGAACCGTTCCTCACCGTCAACGGCGCACAGGCATTCATCCCGGAGCGAAACGTCGTCACGGTCGACGCGGGTGCCATCTCGTTCGTCTCCGATGGGGCCGACGTGATGCGGCCCGGCATCGTCGAGGCGGACGCGAGTATCGCGGAGGGTGACCTCGTCGCGGTCGCCGAGGAGACGCACGGGACGGTGCTCGCCGTCGGTCGCGCGCTGGTCGGCGGCGACGCGATGGCCGGCGACGGCGGGAAGGTCGTCGAGTCGCTCCACCACGTCGGCGACGACTTGTTCGAGTTCTCCGTGTAGCCGTCGACCGGTCAGTACGTCGGCAGGCGGGCGGAGTGGGCGGAGCCGTCGACGAACGGGAGCGACGGCCGGTCGGCCGCGACCTCCTCGCCGTCGACGCGGACCCTCACGGCGTCGAGGTCGGCGTCGTACCGCACCAAGGCGAGCGCGAGCGGCTCCGAGCGGACGGGCGACTCGACGGCGCGCGTCACCTCGCCGACGTGGCTGTCGCCGCTGAACACGGCCGCTCCCGACCCCGGGAGGGCGTCGGGCGCGAGACCGACCAGCCGGCGGGAAGGACGGCCCTGATTCTCTATCTTCGAGACGACCTCTTGGCCGACGTAACACCCCTTCGAGAAGTCGAGCGCGTTCCGCAGGCCGAGCACGTTCGGCACCGTCCCGTCGAGTTCCGTCTCGAACAGGGGCGTGCCGGCTTCGAGCGTGAGCGCCTCCCACGCCTGATGACCGAAGGGAACTGCGTTGTTCCCCCGCGTGAGGAGCGTGTCGAACACTTCCTCGCCGTCCGTCGCCGCACAGACCACCTCGTACCCCTCCTCGCCGGTGAGGTCGTCGTTGCGGATCACGGTCACGCCCGCGTCGCCCATCGACCCGCGGACGAACGAGAGCCGTTCGTCGGGAGAGCCGACGCCGCCGTGGAGCACGCTCGCTATCTTCTCGGTCGCGGTCGGGCCGTGGACGCCGAACACGCTCAACTCGTCGGTTATCTCGCGGATCTCCACGTCCTGAATGAACGTCTTCTCGCGCCACTCGTCGGCCAGCGGCGCGGCCCGGCCCGGCGGGACGAAACAGAGGAGCCGTTCGTCGGCGTTGTACACGTACAGGTCGGTCTCGATGCCGCCCTGCGGGCCGAGCAGGAGCGCGTAGACGCCGTGGCCGTCCGTGGCCGGAACGGCGTTCGAGACGGCGTTGTCGACGAAGTCGACCCGGTCGTCGCCGGTCACCTCGACGATGCCGTAGCCGGCTTCGATGACGCCGACGCCGTTGCGCACCGCTCGGTGAGTCCGCTCCGGCCGACCGTAGTGCTCGACGACGCGGCGACCCCCCTGCTCGCGAAACTGTGCGCTGTGCGCCTCGTGCGCGTTCGTGACGGTAGTCATTGTCGGGCGGACGCGGCCCGGCGGGAAAAACGGCTCGCGTTCGCGCACTGCGGCTACCGGCGACGCGGCGAGCGTGCGACCGTCGTGGTCCGTCGCCGCGAGTCACGCCCGACGGACGTCTATCTCGTGTTCCCGAACCGCCCCACAGCTCGGACACTCGTGGTAGTAGTGGACCTGCCGGCCGTCCGTTTCGCCGGACCAGCCGGTCCGCTCGTCGACGTGTCCACACGCCGGGCAGGCCGGCTCCGCCTCGTCGTAGTACTCCTTGAGCCGTCGGAGCGGCGACTTGGCACCCTCGACTGCCATAGTTGTTAACAGTTGTTTACGATAGATACTAAATCCGTCGCCGCGCCGAACGAGTCGTCAGAACGGCAGCCGCTCGCGGACGGCGTCGACGAGCGACGGCTCGTCGTGGTCCTCGGCAACCGGGATGACCTGCTCGTCGGGGAACAGGCGGGTCGTGTCGTCCATCTCCTCGACGCGGACGAGCCCCGCCTCCGTCAGTTCGCCGAGCGCGTCCTCGATCTGGCCGATGGGCACGTCGACGCTCGACCGGAGCTCCAAGACGGTGAGTCCTTCCTCCTGCTGGTCCACGAGGGCGTCGAGGATCGCAACCTGCGCGTCCGCCCGGTCACGGTACTCCCGCTTCGCCTGCATACGCCTCCGTACAACTGGACCGGGTATTAATCGTTGGTAGGTCGAACCATGTGTTCAGTCAAGAGTGAGTCCGGAGATGAGGAGACCAACGAGGTGTAGAAAGCGCCCGGCCCCTTTCAGTCCCGCCCACCGTGGTTGCGCAGTCGAGCGACGACTCGCATATCTCAACACTATCGTCGAACCGGGGCGTACGCGCTCGTTGTAGCGACTCCGGGGCGCGCGGCGTTTCCGGAGGCTTATACGCCAGCCGTCGCTGGCGACCGTATGGACGACGCGGGGCTGTTCGACACGCTCGACCTGACGGAGTACGAGGCGACGGCGCTCGCGGCGCTGCTCCGGCTCGGGCGGACGACCGCACCCGACCTCGCCGAGGCGACCGGGATCCCGAAGGCGCGCATCTACGACGTGCTCGGCTCGCTGTCCGACGCCGGCTATCTGAAGGTGATCCCCGGCCGCCCCAAGGAGTATCAGCCCCACGACCCGGAGACGGTGTTAGAGCGAGCCCGCGAGAATAAGCGCCAAGAGCTGGAGACATTCGAGCGCGAACTCGACGACGCGCGCGACTCGTTTCTCGCGACGTTCGAATCGGCCTTCGAGGAGCAGGAAGAGGTGCGCCCCGCCGAGGAGCTGTTTCACGTCGTCGACGTGGGCGACCCCTCGGAGTCGGAGACGCGGCGGCTCTACCACGAGGCCGACCGCGCTGCGTACGTGCTCACCAAGAGCTTCGAGTATCTCGACGCGGTGTCCCCCTCGCTGGCGGCGGCGCTCGACCGCGGCGTGGCCGTCCGCGCGCTGTTCTATCATCCTGACTTGCTCGACGAGGGCGAACGCCGGATACAGGAGTCGGTCACCGAGCGGCTCCGCGGGGAGTTTCCGGCCGTCGAGTTCCGGTTCTCGACCGGCGAGCTGCCGTGGCGCGGCACGTTCGTCGACCCGAGCACGACGTACGACGACGGCGAAGCCATCTTCCTCGTCGAGGAGCCGGAGGTGCCGGACCACATGCGACAGGCCGCGCTCACCGCCAACGGCTCCTTCGTCGCCGGCTTCAAGCGCTACTTCGAACTCGTCTGGGACCACGAGAGCGTGGCGACGAGCTGAGTCACCGCCACTTCACGATGCCGTAGAGATAGCCCAGCCCGACGGCCGCGGTCAACAGCAGGAGAAAGCCCAACTGCGCAGCGTCGGCCGGATTCGGGTCGGACGCCAGCCCGCGCAGTCGCTCGGGGACGAACCGGCCGAACAGCCGACCGAGGAACGCCCGCTCCTCGCCGGTGGAAGCCGGGACGAACCGCTCCATCCCGCGCTTGGAGACGCCCTGCATGAACGCCCGCTTCAGGAGCCAGCCCGGCCGCGTGCGGTACTCGTAGATCTTGTGTTCGACGACGGCATCGGGCACGTACCAGACGCCCTCGCCGTACGTCTCGCGGAACCGCGCGCACAGCTCCGTCTCGCCGCCCTGTAGCTGTTTGTCCCCCTTGCGGCCGCCGACGTTCGGTTCGAAGCCGCCGAGGTCGGCGAACGCCTCGGCCGCGAAGGCGATGTTCGACCCCATCCCGTTCCGGACCTCGCCCTCCCGGCTCGGGTCGCCGTCCGGTCCGAACCCGCGGTGAGTGGCACCGATGAGGAAGTAGAACTCCGCAGGGAGAAACGCTGGTTCGCCGGCGACCCAGCGCGGCTCCATCCGGCCGGCGACGGCGCGGCGGTCCCGGCTCTCGTGAGCGGCGACCAGTCGGCCGAGCCACTCCGGGTCTGCTACGGCGTCGTCGTCGATGAACGCCACGAGGTCACCCGTTGCGGCGCGCGCCCCGGTGTTGCGCGCGACGAGCAGGCCACGGTTCTCGTCGAGCGCCTCGATCTGCACGTCGTCGTGGTCGCCGTAGTCGCGTTCCATCCGCCGGCGAACCGTCTCGGAGCCGTCGGAGACGAGCACCAGTTCCGCGTCGTCGTAGCTGCCGGCGAGGACGGAGTCGACGGCCTCTGCCAGCGCGTCGTACCGCGCCGGCTCGTGAGTGCAGACGACGACGGACACGTGCATGGCGAACCGTCGCGACGCACCGGCGATATGGTTTGTGCTTTTCCGGTCGTCTGCAGGGTGGCGAGAAGTCGATGCAACGCCCAGAACCCGGCGAAACGAGCCGGGGTCGTCTCGATATATGAGAAGGCTTATGCGTGTTTTGGGGCACCGTCGTAGCAATGAGTAGGCTCTCCCGGCTCGCGGACGGCGAGGCGTCGGTTCTCGACCTGCTCCGCGACTACTATCACGTTCCGCTGCTGGCGCTCGCGGTGGCGTTCTCGCTGTGGGTCCGGACGCGCGGGTGGCAGAACTTCGTCACGGACGGGCGCGTCCTCTTCTCCGGCAACGACCCGTGGTACCACTACCGGACAGTCCAGTACACGGTCCGCAACTGGCCGTTCACGATGCCGTTCGACCCGTGGACCGGCTATCCGACCGGCACCTCCGTCGGCCAGTTCGGCACGCTGTTCGACCAGATCATCGCGACGGTCGCGCTCGTGGTCGGTCTCGGAAGTCCGAGCGACCACACCATCGCGATGGTGCATCTGTTCGCGCCGGCCTTCTTCGGGGCGTTCGCACTGCTGCCCGCCTACGCGCTCGCCAGCCAAGTGACCGACCGCCTCGGCGGTCTCGTGACGGTGCTGTTCTTATCGCTCACGACGGGCCAGTTCCTCACGCGGGGCGTCGTCGGCTTCTCCGACCACAACATCGCGGAGGCGTTCTTCTTCGCGGTGACGGCCGCGGCCGTCGTGGCGGCGCTACGCGTCGCACTCGACGAGAAGCCGGTGTGGGAACTCGTCGCCGCCGGCGACTACGACGCGCTCCGCCGCCCCGTCGCGTACAGCGCGCTGGCCGGCCTCGCACTGACGCTGTATCTCTGGACGTGGCCGCCGGCCGTCTTCTTCATCGGTATCCTCGGCGTGTTCTTCGCTGTCGCCGCCGCCGTGTATCAGGCGCGAGGCGTCAGCCCGGACCACGTCACGCTGCCGGGCATCGTGGTGGGTCTCGTCGTCGCGGTGCTCACGCTCCTCACCATCGACGTGTTCACCATCGACGCGGTGAAGCTCTCGCTGCTCCAGCCGCTGCTCGGCGTCGGGCTGGCGGCCGGCTGTGCGTTCCTCGCCGGCTTCGCTCGCCTCTGGGAGCGGGAAGACGTGGACCCGCGGCTGTATCCGGCTGGCGTGCTGGGCGTCGCTATCGTCGGCCTCGGGCTGTTCGCGCTCGTGTTACCGGAGACCTTCGACTACTTCGTCGGACAGGTGCTCCGCATCTTCGGCTACGACTCGACGGCCGCGAGCCGGACGGTCGCCGAGGCGAAGCCCGTGCCGCTCGACTCGCTCGCGCCGTTCTTCCAGCAGTCGTACGGCTTCGGGCTGTTCACGGCCATCGGCGGCGTGGTCTTCATGCTCTACAAGCTCGTCACCGCCGACGAGCCGCGTGCAGACCGGCTGTTCCTGCTCACGCTGACCGTCTTCATGTTCCTCGCGGCGATCACACAGCGCCGGTTCGAGTACTATTTCGCGATTCCGGTCGGCGTGCTGAACGGCTATCTGGCGGCCGTGGTGTTCGACCTCGTCGGCCTGCGCGAGCGGATCGCGACCCTCGAACGCCCGACCGGCTATCAGGTGATGGCCGTGGTCGCCGTCCTGCTGGTCGTGGTCGCGCCGATGACCGTCGGCGCACAGACCGCGCCGGCCGTCGCCGAACAGCGGGCGAACCCCGGCGGCGTGGAGCGGTGGACCGGGTCGCTCGACTGGATGGAAGACAACACGCCCGAGATGGGTGCCTACGGCGACGGCACGCCGAGCGACACGGAGTACTACGGCACGTACGACCGACGAGACGACTTCGAGTACGGCGACGGAAGCTACGGAGTCCTCGCGTGGTGGGACTACGGCCACTGGATCACCACGCTCGGGCATCGGGTGCCGAACGCCAACCCGTTCCAGCAGAACGCCAAGTACGCCGCGAACGTGTTGCTCGCCCCCAACGAGTCGCGGGCGACCGGCCTGCTGAGCGGCGAGGAGCAGACCCGATACGTGGCCGTCGACTACCCGCTCGGGATGCCCGGCACGCGGAAGTACAGCGCGCCGACCGCCTTCGAGTCGCAGTACGACGTCGGCCCGCGTGACCTGCAGCGGCCGATCTACAGTCGTGACTCCGTCAACCAAGCGATCCAGCGCGGCAACTCACGGCTCCTTCGGCAGACGCTCACGCTGAACAAGCCGCGCGCCTACGACAGCCTCCGGGTGCGCCTCTACCAGTCACACGGGAGTCGGATGTCGCCGACCACGCCGCGCGGACGGGTCGTCGTCTTCGACTGGGACACCGACCTGCGTGGCGTCCCGACGCCGCCCGCCGAGGGGAACGTCACCAAGACGTTCCGTAACATGTCGGCAGCCCGCGATTACGTCGCGTCCGACGGCACCGCGCAGATCGGGGGCACGCCGAACTTCCCGGCGAAGACGGTCTCCGCGTTACAGCATTTCCGCCTCGTCCACGCGAGCAACGAGTCGCGGATCAGACGGAGTGACCGGCAGGTGTACGCCGCGGTGAAGACGTTCGAGCGGGTGCCCGGCGCGACCGCGACGGCCCGCGGGCCGCCGAACACGACCGTCACCGCGAGCGTGCAGATGGTGATGACCGCCCGCGACCGCCAGCGGCTCGGCATCGCCGGCGGGCGCATCCAGCCCGTCTCGACGGGCCAGCCGCAGACGTTCGTCTACCGCCAGCAGGCGACGACGAACGCCGACGGCGTGGCGACGTTCACCCTGCCGTACTCTACGACCGGCTACGAGCAGTACGGCACCGACGAGGGGTACACGAACGTCAGCGTCCGCGCGGCCGGTCCCTACCGGTTCGCGACCCCGACTCAACAGGAGAATCTGACCACCTACTACTACAACGCGACGGCCGACGTGACCGAGGGACAGGTCGTCGGGGAGAACGAGTCGGCGACGACCGTCGAGCTGGAGCGGACGGTGCTCGACGAGCCGGAAGGAAAGAACACCACCGACTCCGACGCCGGATCGGAAGCGTCGCTCCCGAGTCCGGACGACACGGTGCCCACGACCGACACCCAGACGGGACCGCAGTTCGCCGCTCGGTCGGTCTAGGATGGACGACCGTGCCCGGACGGACGAGGGCGGCGGCGCACGCGGGATGCTTCTCGTCTACCTGAAGGGTCTCTGTATGGGTGCGGCCGACGCCGTGCCGGGCGTCTCCGGTGGCACTATCGCGCTCATCGTCGGCGTCTACGAGCGACTCATCGCTGCGCTCACCGCGCTCGACCCGCGCGCGCTCCGCCATCTGCGGCGACTCCACACACGCGACGGACGACGGACGCTTGCGCGTATCCTCGTGGCGATGGACGTGCCGTTTCTCGCCGCGCTCGGACTCGGCGTCGTCACCGCCGTCGCCGCGATGTCGGGGGTGATGCACACCGCCGTGACCGAATTCCCTGCCGTCACGTACGCGTTCTTCTTCGGCCTCATCGCGGCCAGCGCCGTCGTCCTGCGCGACGAGCTGCGGCTGTCCGACGCGCGAGGCGTAGCGGCGGCAGTCGCAGGGTTTGTGTTCGCGTTCCTGTTTTCCGGGGCCGCGCGAACCGGGCTGCTGGACCCCTCGCTTCCGGTGCTGTTCGTCTCGGGGATGGTCGCCATCTCCGCGATGATTCTGCCCGGTGTCTCGGGCTCGTTCATCCTCTTCCTGCTCGGACAGTACGAGTTCCTGACGGGCGCTCCGGGCAGGTTCGTCACGGCGCTGTTCGTGACGCTGCGAGGCGGGTCGGCAGACCTCGCGGCCGCGACGGCAGTCGTGGTCGTCTTCGTGGCCGGCTCGGTAATCGGCCTGCTCACCATCTCACACGGGGTGAACTACGCGCTCACCAACTATCGGCGCGGGACGCTGACGTTCCTCGTCGCGCTCATCGTCGGCGCGTTACGCGCGCCGGCGCTGGAGGTGACCGGAGCCGTGAGCGCGTGGACGCCGACCGCCGCCGGAACCGTGGTCATCGCGGCGGGCGTCGGCGCAGTGCTCGTGCTCGTACTCGACTACACCACCGACGACCTCGACTACTGAGTGCGGCGGAGTTTAGTGACCCGCCGTACCACCCCGCATATGGTACTCCGCTCGTTCGACGGGGTCGAACCGGACGTGCACGAGTCGGCACACGTGGACGAGACGGCGGTCGTCATCGGCGACGTGACGCTCGAAGCCGACGCGTCCGTGTGGCCGAACGCCGTCCTCCGTGGCGACAGAGGCGAGATACACATCGGCGAGGGCGCAAACGTACAGGACGGCGCGGTGTGTCACGAGGGAGCCGATATCGCCAGCGGCGCGACCGTCGGGCACAACGCCATCGTCCACGCCGCGACGGTCGGCGAGCGCGCGCTCGTCGGCATGGGGGCGACCGTCCTCGACGGGAGCGTCGTCGGCGAGGCGGCGATGGTCGCGGCGAACGCGCTCGTCGTCGAAGACACCGACGTGCCGGCGCGGACGCTGGTTGCCGGCGTCCCGGCAGAGGTGAAATCCACGTACGAGGAGTCGCCGTGGGCCGACGCCGGCGAGGAGTACGAGCGCCTATCGGCCCTTCACGCCGAGACGAGCGAGCGGTGCGACTGACCGGAACAGGTCGCGAATCGTTTAAGCGGCGGGGCTGAGACGGGTCGTGCATGACCGTACTTGCCGCCGTGAACGGCGATTACGAGGAGGACCGGGTCGTGAGCACGGCGTTCGACCTCGCGGGTGCCTACGACGAGCGACTCGTCGTCCTGCACGTGATGAGCAACGAGGACTTCGCCGACCGGCAGAGCGCGACGCCAGACTACTTCCTCGAAAACGCCGAGGAGACGGCGCGCAACGTCGCTCGCCGGATCACGCGGGGCACGCTCGGTGGCGTCGGCGACATCGACTTCCGGGGTGAGGTCGGCCCGGTGGCGGAGACGATCATCGCCGTGGCGGACGAACTCGACGTGACGTATCTCGTCATCGACGGTCGCGGCCGCTCTGCGGTCGGGAAGGCGCTGTTCGGCTCCAAGATGCAGACGCTGTTGATGGACGCCGACCAACCCGTCGTCTCGGTGTTACAGGAGGATCAGTAGAAATTGAACGCGGTGACACACTCGACGGGCACACCGTGTGCCCGTCGATGTGTGAATAGTTTCAATTTCTACTGTAGGCTGCGACCAGGAGCGTCCGACCGCCCTTGCGTTCGAGATGCACGTCGCGGTCGGCCTGTCGGGCGTAGGTCGCCACGCGGTCGAACGTGAGGTCCGAAACGTCGAGCGCGTCGTCGGCGGTGATCCACGCCGCCGGCGGGAGCCCCGACTCCCGTGACTCCTCCAGTTCCTCCGACTCCTCGTCCGTCCGAACCGTGTCGATGCTGATGCTCATACGAACAGATAGCACTGAGACCGTCCTTAAACCCAGCCTAGCGTGGTGAAAGTGAAACTAAAACGCTCAGGACTCCTCGTCGCTCTGCACGGGGTTGTACTCGCCGTTGATGTCCCACTCGTGGATGCAGGTGGCCGACCCCTGCTCGCTCTCGACGATCCACGTCTCCGCCTCGTCGTCCCAGCGGTCCTCTCGGCCGCACCGTTCGCACGTCCGTTCCGTCGGCGGGTCGATAGTCGTGCTCACACGTCGTCGTCGGTGCGGCGGCGCTTCAATCCTGTGTCACGGCACCTAAACCGCCCCTCCGCGTAGGTGAGGTTGATGGTCAGACGACGACGCGTCGTGGCGAGTCTCGGGGCGGCACTCGTCGGCGGTCTCGCCGGCTGTGCCGACCAGACGGGGACGGCGACGCCCGCGCCGTTCCGCTACTCCGTGCCGGCGCTCGACGACGGCACGGTGCCGACTCGGGCGACGTGTGACGGTGAGGGCGTCTCGCCCCGCGTCAGTATCGACGCCGTGCCGGAGCCGACGGAGTCGCTCGCGCTGACGTTCACCTTCCCGTATCAGGTCGCCTCGCAGACGACGCTGTGGACGGTGTGGAACGTCCCGCCGGAGACGGAGACGATATCCGCAGGCGTGCCGCCGACGGAACGGGTCGCCGCGCTGGACGGCGCGCCGCAGGGCCGGAACGCGCGCGGCGACCTCGGCTATCTGCCGGCGTGTCCGCCGCCGGGCGAACCGTACGAACACTGGTTCACGCTGTACGCCTGTCGACGCCAGATCGACCTCGAACCCGGCGCTTCGCGGGACGCGCTCGAAGAGGAGCTGGAGACGGCGACGCTCGCCTCGAAACAGATCGTCGGCAGCTACGAGCGGTCGACGAACAGCACTTCCTCGTAACGCTCGCCGTCGATGGTCGTCTCCTCGCGGTCGTCGGTCGGCTCGAAGCCGCAGGACTCGTAGAACTCCCACGCGGCGTCGTTGGCGGCCAGCGCCATCGCCCTGATGGTATCGTACCCCCGGTCGTGGAGTTCGTCGCGGGCGGCGTCGACGAGCGAGCGACCGACGCCGCGACCGCGAGCGTCCGGGCGCACGTACACGCGGAGGATATCACCGCTCTCGTCGGTCGAGGGGTCGTCCTCCGTGAGACCGAACGCGTGGACGAAGCCGACGACTCGGCCGTCCTCTTCCGCGAGCAAGAGGGCGTGCGTCGGGTCCGTGGCGTCCCGACGGATTCGGTCGGGATCGTACCAGTCGTGTGCGGCCTGCCCCGGATGTTCGCGGCTGAGCAGTTCGGGGTAGTCGTACTCCCACGCGGCCGCCGCGCCGGCCTCGATTGCCTGTGCGTCGGCCGGCTCCGCCTCACGCACCTCCAGCGACACGGACATACACGATCTTTGTATGCTAAACGGAAACGCGTTGCCCCGTCGTGAATAAGAGCCACCGGCACGAGACGGACGTATGGGCTTTCACACGTTCGACGCCGACCGGGCCGCGACGCTGGACGACCCGACACGGTTCGAACACTGCTCGGTCGAGGAACTGTTCGGAGCGCTCGCGGTCGACGAGACCGCGACGATAGCGGACCTCGGGAGCGGAACCGGGCTCTACACGAGTCGGCTCGCGGCAGGCCTCGGTCACGTCTACGCCGTGGACGTACAGCCCGCGATGCACGACCACTACCGCGAGGCGGGCGTCCCGGCGAGCGTCGAGCTGGTCACCGCCGACATCACGGGGTTGCCGTTCGCCGACGACGCGCTCGACGGTGCCGTCTCCACCTTCACGTTCCACGAGTTCGCGAGCGCGGACGCGCTGGCCGAGTGCCGGCGGGTGCTCGCGCCCGGCGCGCGGCTGGTGCTCGTCGACTGGTCGGCGGCCGGCACGGGCGAGGGCGGGCCGCCCACGGACGAGCGGTACGACGCCGCCGACGCCGCAGGACTGCTCACCGACGCCGACTTCACCGTCCCGACGAGCACCGAACGCCGCGACACCTTCACGATCACGGCGCGCGTGCCGGACCACCGAAACCAAAACTGACCGTACGGTCACCGAAGTCCCGGTCCTCTAGCTACGTACTAGGAGCCAAAGGAGAATAATACAACATTAGGAAAGGACTTTAGCGCGCTATCGAGGTAAATGTTCACATGCAACACGATCCGTCGAGTGTCCACGTCTCGACCTGCGAGTGTGCCGAGTGCGGAACGCGCATCGAGAGCGACGAGTGTGCCGCCTGCCCGGACTGTTCCGGGATGGTACGGAACATCTCCGTCCCGCGGAACTAGAACTCCGGTAAGTCGTCGGGCGCGTCGAACTCCGACTCCCAGTCGATGTACTCCGCCTTCAGCACGTCACAGGCGGTTTGGCCGAACTCGGTCAGGCCGGCGTTGATCGCCGAGACTCTGTTCCACGAGTTCAGCTCTGGGTGGAGGTCGCGTTCCTTCCAGTCCTCGGGAATGCCGGGGGCGTGGTAGCCGACGCGGTCGGCGAAGTCGTCCCAGAAGAAGTCGAATCCGGCCGTGAGTCCCAACTCCGTGACCACCTGCCAGTCGTCCTCGTCGAGGTCGGTCGTCGCGGCCCACTCGTCGAACGCGTCCGTCCACGCGCCGTCGCGGAGAAACGTCTGGATCTCCTCGCGGCGGTAGTCGTCGCTGCCGGGGTCGGTGTCGTCGTAGTCCGCCGCGTCGCGGCCGACAGCCAGTTCGGGCGGGTCGGGCGCGGGAACGTCGAGGGTCACGGCGGTCGGTAACACGCGCGGGGAGTAAAGCGGTCGGGTGTGTGTTGTGCGAGCAGCCGTACGACCGACGCCGGCGGGTGTGCGGCCAGCCCGACAGCTACAAACGGTCGGCCGTGAAGGTGTAGGTGATGAGTGGACAGGCCTCGGAGCCGGCCGGCGATGTGCGCGTCGTCGGCACCGCCCACGTCTCCGCCGACAGCGTCAACGAGGTCGAGACCGCGATCGAAGCCGAGCGGCCCGACGTGGTCGCCGTCGAACTCGACGACGGGCGCTACCGCCAGCTCAAGGGGGAGACGCCCGACGATCTCGACGCCGCCGACCTGCTGCGTGGGAACACCGTCTTTCAGTTTCTGGCCTACTGGATGCTCTCGTACGTGCAGGCGCGGATGGGCGAGCGGTTCGACATCACGCCCGGTGCCGACATGCTCGCGGCCGTCGAAACCGCCGAGGAGGTGGGCGTCGACGTGGCGCTCGTCGACCGCGACATCCAGGTGACGATCCAGCGGTTCTGGGCGCGGCTCTCGACGCTCGAAAAGATCAAGCTCGTCGGCTCGCTCGCGCTCGGAGCGGGCGACCCGGTCGCAGTCGGCTTCGGCGTCGGGGCGTTTCTCGGTGTCATGCTCGCGATCCCGACTGTCGCGCTGTTCAGCCCGGTGGTCGTGCCGGCCGTCGCCCTGCCGGGTGCAGCCGTCGCCGTCGCCGACTTCCTGCTCGTCGCGTCGGTGATCGCGCTCGTCGTCGGCGTGGCTCTCACCGCGGCGTTCCGCCTCACCGCGCCCGACGAGGAGTACGACGAGCTCGACCTCTCGGAGCTCACGGACGCGGACGTGGTGACGGCGATGATGGAGGAGTTCCGCCGCTTCTCGCCGGGGGGCGCGGAGGCGCTCATCGACGAGCGGGACGCCTACATCGCCCACCAGCTCGTCGCGCTCCGCGAGGCGGGCAGGAGCGTCGTCGCGGTCGTCGGCGCGGGCCACCGCGAGGGGATCGAGCGGTATCTCGACGCCCCCGAGACGCTCCCCGAGCCGGACGCGCTCACGGGGACGCAGGAGTCCGGGTTCTCGGCGTACAAGCTCTTCGGCTACCTGTTCACGCTCGGCTTCGTCGTCTTCTTCGGCCTGCTGGTCGTGGCGACGGTGACCGGGGTGGACGGAGCCTCGGGCGGCCTGCTCGCCCGGCTGTTCGGCGCGTGGTTCCTCGTCAACGCCGTCTTCTCGGCGGCGCTCGCGAAACTCGCCGGCGCACACTGGCAGTCGGCGAGCGTCGGCGGCGCGGTGGCGTGGCTCACCTCCGTCAACCCGCTGCTCGCGCCCGGTTGGTTCGCCGGCTACGTCGAACTCCGCTACGTCAACGTGAACGTCGCCGACATCTCGGCGCTCAACGAGATCGTCTCGGACGAGGAGCGACCGATCCGCGAACTGCTCGCCGACCTGAAGACGGTGCCGCTGTTCCGGCTCATCGCCGTCGTGGCGCTCACGAACGTCGGCTCCTTCGTCGGCAGCATCCTCTTCGCGACCGTCCTCATCCCCTACCTGTTCGCCGAACAGGTGGGCGGCCCGGACGACATCGCACGGCTCATGGTCGCGGGGGCGCGCAACAGCATCGACCTTCTCGTCGGCCTCGTGGGAACGCTATGAACGTCCGGTTCGACCCGGAGGAGCTACGCGACATCGCGGCCGCGTGGGGACTGTTATCGCTCGCGTTCACCTTCTTCATCGTGCGGACGAGCCGGTTCGCGGTTCTGCCGGACCCGACGACCGTGCCGGTCGGCTATCTCGGGCGCGTGTTCGTCGCCTCCCTGCTCACCGTCGGCGTCGGCTTCCTCCTGCACGAACTCGCACACAAGGTCGTCGCCGTCCGGTTCGGACAGGTCGCGGCGTTCCGCGCCGACTACGGCATGCTCGGGCTGGCAGTGCTCGGTGGACTCGCCGGCTTCATCTTCGCCGCGCCGGGGGCCGTCCACCACCGCGGTCACATTACGCCGCGCGAACACGGCCTGATCGCGCTGGCCGGCCCTGCGGTGAACGTCGTGCTCACGTTCGCGTTCGTCCCGCTGTGGCTCGTCGGCGGGACGGTCGGACAGGCGGGCGCGCTCGGCGTCACGATCAACGCGGTGCTCGCCGGCTTCAACATGATCCCCTTCGGCCCGCTCGACGGCGCGACCGTCCGCCAGTGGAGCACGCCCGTCTTCGCCGTCGCCTTCGTCGTCTGCGTCGGCGTCGGCGTCACCGCCTACGTGTTCGTCGGCTTTCCGTTTTGAGTCGACAGGGGCCACGGACCGCAACCGCTTTGCGCCCGTCGCACCGTCGAGTTTCCATGAGCGAGGACAGCGGGGAGGAGCTGACGTACGCGGCGGCCGGCGTGGACATCGAGGCGAGCGAGGCGGCGACGGCGGCGCTCGTCGGCGCTGTCGGTGACTTCGAGGGTGACTACGCGGGGATGATCGAGGTTGGCGACCGGTATCTCGCGCTCGCAACCGACGGCGTGGGAACGAAACTGCTGGTGGCCGAGGCGCTCGGCGACTACTCCACCGTCGGCATCGACTGCATCGCGATGAACGTCAACGACCTCGTGGCCGCCGGGGTCAGCCCCGTCGCGTTCGTCGATTATCTCGCCGTCGACGAACCGGACGAGGCGTTCGCCGAGCAGGTGGGCGAGGGACTCCAGCGCGGCGCGGCGGAGGTGGGCATGGCGCTCGTCGGCGGCGAGACGGCCGTGATGCCCGAGGTGGTGAAGGGCCTCGATCTGGCGGGCACCTGCGCGGGCCTCGCGACCGAAGACGAGGTGTTCCCCGGCGAGGCGGCGGTCGGGGACGCGCTCATCGGCTGGGCGTCGTCCGGCATCCACTCGAACGGTCTCACGCTCGCCCGCGAGGCGGCGACCCGGGACGGCGGCTCCTACACCGACCCGTTCCCGGGCGACGGCTACGACACCGTGGGCGAAGCGCTGCTTGAGCCGACGCGCCTCTACGCGGACCTGTTGCCCGCGCTCCACGACGCCGACACCCACGCCTGTGCCCACGTCACCGGCGGCGGCTGGACGAACCTCTCGCGGATGGGCGAGTTCGCCTACGAGATAACCGACCCGTACGACCCACAGCCAGTCTTCGAGTTCGTGCGCGAGCGGGGGAACGTCGCCGCCGCGGAGATGCACCGGACGTTCAACATGGGCACCGGCTTCGTCGCCGCGCTCTCCGAGGACGACGCCGAGCGGGTCGCCGACGCGACCGACGGCCGCGTCATCGGCCACGTCGACGAGGGTGACGCCGTCGAGATCCGCGGGCTGTCGCTGTAGTTGACTGACGGAGAAGTCGGAGATGTTCCAACCAGTTTATTACAGAGACGAGCGCACATCACGGACATGGCGAACCGAGAGGAGGCCTCGGCGAGCGAGCGGAATCTCTTCGTCACCGTATCGGGAGCGCCGGGCGCGGGCGTCACGACGCTCTGTGAGGGGCTGGCCGACGCGCTCGACTGCGGCTACGTCTCCGGCGGCGAGGTGTTCCGCGAGATCGCCGAAGAGCGGGGCGAGACGCTCACGGAACTCGTGGCGGCGGCGGGCGAGTCCGAGGAGATCGACCGCGCGCTCGACCGTCGACTCCACAGCATCGCCGAGGAGTGGGGCGTGGCGAACAACAGCTTCATCCTCGAATCTCGGCTCGCGGCGTGGATAGCGGGGAACCGAGCCGACCTCAAAATATGGCTCGACGCGCCCGAGCAGGTCCGGATCGACCGGACCAGCGACCGCGAGGAGATGGCCTCGGAGATGCGGGTCCGCGAGGTGATCGAGGAGAGCCGCTACGAGTCCTACTACGGGATCGACCTCTCCGACCAGTCGATCTACGACCTCTCGATCAACACCGGCCGGTGGGGACCGGACGGACTCATCGAATTCGTCCTGACGGCCATCGGCGCGTACGATCCCGCGGCCGACGAGGGAGCCTTCCCGACCCCGGAGTTCGACCCTTAGCTCAGCCGCGAGGCGACGTCCGCCTCGGTGATGATGCCAACCGCCCGTCCGCCTTCGGTCACCATCACTGCCTTGTAGTACTCCAGCAGATGTCGGACCTCGTCGATGCTGGCGTCCACGGCGACGGTCGGGAACGACTCGCTCATGTGCTCGGAGACCGGCTTCTGTCTATCCTCCTCGGCGAGCCCGACGAGCCCCGACTGCGAGATGCTGCCGACCGGCCGGTCGTGTTCGAGCACCGGCAGCTGCGAGTAGGCCTCCTCGTCCATCAACTGGGCGGCCTCCCGCACGGCGTCGTCCGGCGAGACGCGGACGACCTCCTCGTGCATCAGGTCGCGCGCCTTCAGGACGTTCCCCTCGGCCTCCTCCAGCGCGGTGACGATCCGGCGGAGCGTCGAGAGCCGCGGGTCGACGTCGCCGCCCTCGATACGGGCGATGAGCGGCTGTGACACGTCGGCGCGCTCGGCGAGTTCACTCTGGGTCAACTCCAGTGACTTCCGCTTCTCGCGGAGATCGGCCGGCGTCGGTAGCTCCATGCAGAGAAATAATCCGTGGTTATCCCTAAAACCAACGGTAATTTACCCGTCGTCGGTCCCCTCCATCTCGGCCGTGTCGATGACCTTCAGGGGGACGTCGCGGAGCGCGCCGCCGACTTCCTTCTTCGCCACGCGCTGGGCGTGCTGGGTGCTCTCGACGTTGAACACCTTCATCTCCAACTGGAGACCGACGAGGGCGGTGTCGGCGGCGACGAACACAGAGTCGAACGGTTCGCCGCAGGCGGGACACGGGGTCGCGCCGACGCCCACCTCGACGTAGTCCATCTCCTGTTGGTTGAGGCGTTTGCCCGCCTCGCTCACCGCGACGCCGATGGCGTCGTCGACCTCCTCCACGTCTCGCACCAGCCACGCCGCTTCCATCGCGACTACGTAATCGCTCATGTGTACACCGAGCGCGGCCGCGAACTTGACACTACGGGTTCGGCCTCGTCGCGCACGTTCCGGCGAAGCGGTACATAAGTTATGCCTACGTGTGCAGACACCAGCACCGAAGCGAGGAACGAACGGGAGCAGCCGTCGGAGCGAGCAGGCACGCGGGCGGTCGTATCGTCCGATCAGACGTTATCAGCCGTTTCAGTACCCTCACGCGGCGTTTATCGCTCGTCGCAATCGGCGAGAAGATTTATATGCTGCTGTGGCCTCCGTCGTTCCGAGACGATGACGATGCGACCCGTGCGGTTCACGCTGTTCGCGCTCTACCAGCTATCGGTCGTTCTGGGCGTCCTGTTCATGCCGGCCGCGTTGCTCGCGCGCCGCCTCGGCGTGCCGGTGCCGTTCGACCGACTGCTGTCCGGCCTCGGCGAGCGCGTCGACTGAGGCGTCGGTCCCGGCGAGCGAGATCGGAAGGGTGTCGTTTATACGCGGGGGCGGCTAACATGAGGTAATGCGTAACGAGGAGTTCTCCATCGACGCCCCAGAGCCGCCGGAGCCATCGCTCGACCTCGACCCCGAGTTCGACCCCTACGAGCCGGAGGTCGGCGAACTGCCCGAGAACGACCTGAGCGAGGCCGATCTGGACAACGTCAACAAGACCGGCACGACGACCATCGGGATCACGACGCCCGACGGCGTCGTCATGGCGACAGACATGCGCGCGTCGCTCGGCGGTCGGTTCGTCTCGAACAAGGACGTGCAGAAGGTAGAGCAGGTCCACCCGACGGCCGCGCTGACGATGGCCGGCTCCGTCGGCGGCGCACAGTCGTTCATCGAGACGATCCGAGCGGAGGCGAACCTCTACGAGGCGCGCCGCGGCGAGGACATGAGCATGGAGGCGCTGTCGACGCTGTGTGGCAACTTCCTGCGCGGCGGGCCCTTTTTCCTCGTCAGCCCGATCCTCGGCGGCGTCGACAGCGAGGGCGGCCACGTCTACTCGCTGGACCCCGCCGGCGGCGTCATGCGCGATGACTACACCGTCACCGGCTCCGGGATGCAGCTCGCCTACGGCGTCCTCGAAGGCCAGTACACGGACGACCTCTCCATCGAGGAGGCGCGGACCGTTGCCCATCTATCTCGCCGAGATTACCGAGTCGGGCGTCGACATCGAGGGGCACAAGGAGTTCGGCGAGCTGCTGTAGTCGGCTCCGCTCTCGTCGTGACGAAACCTGTTTCGCGGAGCCGCCGGTACGCCACGCATGGTCCACCACGACGGGACGACCGCCCACTGGCTCGGCTACGCGACGCTGCGACTGGCCGGCGACGACGTGATCGTCTATTGTGATCCCGGCCGATACGGCGTGCTCGACGGGATGGAACCGGGCGACGGCGACGTTATCTGTGTCACGCACGACCACCACTACGACAGCGACGGCATCCGTCGGGTCGCGGCCGACGATGCGACGCTCGTGCTCTTCGAGGGCGTCGACGCGGCGCGCATCGACCGCGACGTGGAACGGCCGGGCGACCTCCCATACGACGTAGTCCGCGTCGGCGAGACGGCAGACATCGCAGTCGGCGACCCGACCGGCGACCGTGCCGACGGGCCGCGGCCGGGCGAGGTGTTCGTCCGCACGATGGCCGCGTACAACGACCCGGGCGGCTCGCACACGACGAGCGACGGAGAGCCGTACCACCCAGAGGGATTCGGCTGCGGCTACCATTTGACGCTTCCGAGCGTCTGGGGCCGCGACGTGACCGTCTTCTGGCCCGGCGGCACCGATGTCCTCGCCGGCCACGCCGAACTCGACGTGTCGCTGTTCTGTCCGCCCATCGGCGGCGCGTTCACCATGGACCGGCGCGCGGCCGCCCGACTGGCCGAACAACTAGATCCGAATCTGGTGTTGCCGGTCCACTACGACACCTTCGAGGCGTTGGAGACCGACCCAGAGGCGTTCGCGGCTGACGCGGCGAGCCGCGGTGTTCCCGTGGTGCTCGACTGACCTCAGTCGTCCCGCCGGGCCAACTTCTGTTCCACGGCCTCTAGTCGCGCCGTCGTCGCGGCGAGTTCGGCGGCTTCGCGGCCAGTCCCCGATGTTACCCCGCGTTGTGCCTGCCGGACATCACGCCGCAGTTGGGACGCCTTCGCTTCGAGGACTCCGATGCGTCTCGAATCCTCGCCGTCGGTCCCACCCGACCCACCGTTACCGATACCACTCGACATGATACAGGTTTAAATCGTATATCAATAAACACACAGCGGCTTTCTCACGGAGTGAGAACCGTGAGAGAAGCTCGGCTATCGCCGCGCAGGATGGCGGTCCGGCAGGCGCGGGCCGCCGCCGGCCCGCTCGCGGAGCGTATCGCCGTCGCCGTCGGCGAGCAGTCCGCGCTTGCGTAGCTCGGGAACGACGAGGTCGACGAAATCGTACAGCGAGTCCGGTCGCGTCACTTCCTTCACGTTGAACCCCGCGATAGGGAGGTCCGTGTACCACGCTTCCAGTTCGTCGGCCACCGTTTGCGGCGTGCCGACGACGACCGGCGAGGTGGAGCCGAGGCCGGCGAACTGCGCGACTTCACGGACCGTCCACTCGCGGTCTGGATCGGCCTTCGTGAACGCGTTGACCGCGCCCTGAATCGCCTCCGTCTCGATGTGCTCTAACGGCTGGTCCGGATCGAGTTCGGAGAGATCCATGTCCATGAAGCCGGACAGGAGCGCGAGCACCGCCTCCACGTCGACGGCGTCGCGGTAGCTCTCGTGTTTCTCGCGGGCGAGCGCCGCCGTCTCGCCGACGATAGGGACGACACCGGGGTAGAAGCTCAGCGAGTCGGGGTCGCGGCCGTGGTCGGCGGCGCGTTCGCGCATGTCCGCGACGTACTCCTCGACGCCCGACTTCGTCGGATACGAGCAGAAGACGGCCTCGGCGTTTGCGGCGGCGAACGCCCGGCCGCGGTCGGAGGAGCCGGCCTGATAGATGAACGGCGTCCGCTGTGGCGACGGCTCACAGCCGTGCGGGCCGCGGACGGAGAACCACTCCCCGTCGTGGTCGACGGTGTGGACGCCGTCCGGGTCGGTGAACACGTCGGCCTCGCGGTCGCGAACGACCGCGCTCTCGTCCCACGACTCCTCCCACAGCGCGTAACAGACGTCCATGAACTCGTCCGCGCGGTCGTAGCGGTCGTCGTGGTCGAGGCGTTTGTCGACGCCGAGATTCGCCGCCGCGCTTTCGAGATACGAGGTGACGATGTTGAACGCGATCCGCCCGTCTGTGAGGTGATCGAGCGTGGAGAACTCGCGGGCGAGTTCGTACGGGTGGTTGTACGTCGTCGAGCGGGTGATCGCGAAGCCGAGGTCGTCGGTGACTTCCGCCATCGCGGGAACGAGGAATCGCGGGTCGTTCGAGGGGGTCTGGACCGCGCGTTCGATGGCGATGTCGCAGTCGTCGTCGTACACGTCGTAGATGCCGCGCACGTCGGCGAAGAACACGGCGTCGAACCCGCCGCGTTCCGCAGTTCTGGCAACGTCGGTCCAGTAGTCGCGATCCGTGTAGTCGGCCGCGCGGTCGCCCGGATACCGCCACGCGCCCGGCGAGACGTGGGTGACCGCGTTCATCGTGAAGAGGTTGAGATGCATCCGTTCCATGTCTTCGAGTCCACGCCGGCACGAATAAGAGAACACGGTAGCGGCGAGCGACGCAGAGGGGGAGCCTACCGAACGATGACGACGGCGCTGTCCGTCTCGACGAAGTCACCCTCGCCGGCGTAGGTGCGCTTCTCCCGCAGTTCGAACAGGTCGGCGTCGAGCACCTCGTCGGCGACGTGCAGTTTCCCGTTGGAGACGGCGAACTCGCCGGCGTCTATCGCCGCGTCGATGTCGCCGACCTTGCTCCCGTACTCCGGGCCGACCGTGGCGTAATCGAGATCGACGCCGACGATTTCCGTCGAGAGCGCGGGCGGGTCGTCGAGTCGCTCCAACTGCTCGATGTGCATCGCGCCCGCGACGGCGTCCTCGAAGCCGTCGATGTCGCCGTAGACGGCGACCTCGGACAGCGGCTCGTTGAGCGCGAGACCGTTGTCGGTCTTGTAGCCGCGCAGCGCGCCGATCACTTCGAGCGCCGTCTCGCCGGCCGCGCGGTCGGCCTCGTAGCCGGCCGGTTCGGGCCAGTCGGCGCGGTGGACCGAGCTGTCAGCGTACAGCGTCCGATGGATTTCCTCCGTGATGTGGGGGAGGAACGGCGCGAACAGCTTCAGGAACCGCTCGTGGGCCGTCCGGAGCGCGTACGCCGTCGAGTCGGCGTCGGACTGTTTGGCGATCTCGAGATAGTCGTCACAGAACGTGTGCCAGAAGAACGCCCGGAGTTCGTCCCGCGCCTTGGCGAACTCGTAGGCCTCGAAGTGGTCGGTTACCTCGCGGGTGAGGTCGTCCAGCGACGCAAGCAGCCACTCGTCGATGGCGGCGAACTCGTCCGGCTCGGTCGGGTCGGCCGGCGCGAGCGAGTCGACGAGCTTCGAGGCGTTCCACAGCTTCTGGAGCAGCTTCTCGCCCTGCTTCATCGCGTTGTGTTTGAACGGGAAGTCGTCGCCGACCGACGAGGAGGCGGCCCAGTAGCGGATGGCGTCGACGGGGTACTCGTCCATCACCGCGCGGGGTTCGACGACGTTCCCCTTCGATTTCGACATCTTCTCGCGGTTCTCGTCGAGGACGTGCCCGTTGATCAGCACCGACTCGAACGGCACCTCGCCGGTGTGTTCGTAACACTTGACGACGGTGTGGAACAGCCAAAACGAGATGATGTCGTGGCCCTGCGGCCGGAGGTCGAACTGGTACAGCTCCGGGTTGTCGAACTCGAACTCGCCGGTCGCCTCGTTCCAGTCCCAGCCGGCGTTGATCAGCGGCGTGAGACTGGAGGTGGCCCACGTGTCGAACACGTCTCCTTCGGGCGTGAACTCGCCTCCGCCGCAGTCGGGACAGGCGTCGACCGGCGGCTCGTCCGACAGCGGGTCGACCGGCAGGTCCGCCTTTTCGGCGAGGATCGTCTCGCCACAGCCCGCGCAGTACCAGACCGGGAACGGGATGCCCGAGTCGCGCTGGCGGGAGATACACCAGTCCCACTCCAGCCCCTCGACCCAGTGTTGATACCGGGTGAACATCTTCTCGGGATACCACTCCATCTCGCTGCCCGCCTCCAAGTACTCGTCCGTCTTGTCGAGCAGTTCGACGTACCACTGCTCGGTGACGCGGAACTCGATGTCCGTCTCGCACCGCTCGTGGACCTGCACGTCGTGGTCGATAGCCTCACGCGATTCGAGGTGGCCGGCATCGTCGAGGTCCTCGACGATTGCCTCGCGCGCCTCGTGGGTGGACAGCCCGGCGTACTCGCCGGCCGTCTCGGTGAGCGTCCCCGACTCGTCGATGGCGACCCGCAGGTCGAGGTCGTGGGCCTGATACCACTCGATGTCGGTCTGGTCGCCGAAGGTACAGCACATGACGACGCCCGTCCCCTTCTCGCGGTCGACGCGCTCGTCCTCGTAGACGGGCACCTCGTGGCCGAACAGCGGGACGCGCGCCGTCGACCCGGGCAGATCGTCGGTGCGCTCGTCGTCGGGGTGGACGAACATCGCGACACACGCCGGGAGGAGCTCCGGCCGCGTCGTCGAGATGGTGACCGACTCTCGCGGTCCTGCTCGCGGCTCGCTTCGCTCACCGCTCACATCCGAGGCTGAAGCCTCGCTGTCCGCGAGGTCGAACCGGATGTCGTTGAAGTGAGCGCTCCGCTCGGCGTCCTCCGTCTCGACCTGTGAGATGGCCGTCTCGCAGTCCGGACACCAGATGGCCGGCGCGCGCTCGCGGTACTCGCGGCCCTGCTCGTACAGGTCGATGAACGACAGCTGCGAGAGCCGCTGCACCCGCGGCTCGATGGTCTTGTACGTGTTCGACCAGTCGACGGAGACGGCCAACTCCTGCATCTCCTCGGTGAAGTCCGCCTCGTACTCCTCGCACACCTCGCGACAGAGCTGCTGGAACTCGCGGCGCTCGTAGTCGCCGTGACGGATGTCCAACTCGCGTTCGGTCAGCCGCTCGCTGGCGATGCCGTTGTCGTCGTAGCCGAACGGGAAGAAGGCGTCACCGTCGGCCATCCGGTGGTAGCGGGCGGCGAAATCCTGGAGCGTGCTGCCGTACAGGTGGCCCATGTGGAGGCTCCCGCTCACCGTCGGCGGCGGCGTGTCGACGCTGTAGGCCGTGTTCGGGTCGTCGCTCTCCCCGCGGTAGGCGTACGTCTCGTCGTCGAGCCAGCGGTCCTGCCACTTCGGCTCGACGGCGTCGGGGTCGTACGTCCCCTCGATGCGTTCCTCGCGTTCCGGCTCCTGCGTGCTCATGTGTGTAGCTCTCTCGTGTGGCGTTTATACTGTTCGTTGTCTGCGCGACGACAGTGCTGGTCGGGGGTCGATGCAACGACGAAGGAAGTAGTGTGGCCCCTACAGGGGGCCTACACGGACACGACGGACCGCAGGCCCACCGGCGCGCGTCGGTCGGGTGAGTGCGGACATACACGATACTGTTCGAGCGGGCCCTTTAGTCGTTTCGCCGGGGTTCGGTGTGCTACCTACCGTCAGCCCTCTCTCGAATCACTCATTACGACCCACCCGCACGCATCCGCATGGCCAAGCAGCCGCATCTCCTCGTCGAGGAGGGTGACGTGAACGACATCGCGCTCGTGCCGGGCGACCCCGGTCGAGTCGACCGCATCGCGAGCCACTGTGAGAACGTCGAGGAAACATCCGAAAATCGCGAGTACAAGCTGGTGAACGCCAGCTACGAGGGCCGCGATCTGACCATCTGTTCGACGGGTATCGGCTGTCCGTCGACTGCCATCGCCGTCGAGGAGTTGGCGAAGGCCGGCGTGGAGACGTTCGTCCGCGTCGGCACCACCGGCGCGCTACAGGCCGACGTGGAGATCGGCGACATGGTCGTCGCCACCGGCGCCGCCAAGGAAGAAGGCACATCCAAGCGGTACGAGTCGGCGGTGTACCCTGCCGTCCCAGACTACGGGACGCTCACGGCGCTGGTCGACGCCGCGGAGGCGAACGACGAGTCGGTCCACGTCGGCCCCATCGTCTCCGACGACGCCTTCTACAACGAGACGGACGACGACGTCGAGGAGTGGAACGATGCGGGCCTGCTCGCCGTCGAGATGGAGGCGGCGACGCTGTTCTCGCTCGCGCGGCGACGCGGCCTCGCGGCCGGGGCCATCTGCACCGTCGACGGCAACCTCGTGAAAGGGACACAGAAGAGCGCCGACTCCGGCGCGGAGCTGCCTGAGAAGGCGAAGAACAACGTCGAGCGGGCCATCGCCATCGCGCTCGACGCCGTCGTTACCCTCTAGCTGTGCATCGCGGCGAGCACGTCCACGTGGCGTACCGCCGGCTCGAACGCACCGTGCGATACTGACGGGATGAGAAGCCAGCGTCGCGTCAGTCGGCCCCCGACGGCCGATTCGAGCGACTCGGCGGCGGTATCTGCTCGTCCCTCGCGAGGGTGGTCGGCACGACACACCGGTCCGGGTCGCCGTCGAGATGAGCGTACCGGTCGGGGTCGTTGGCGAGCGGGTGTGCGGGGTTCTCACGGGAGTCGAGGCGCGCGGCCCGGAGTTCGTCGAAGCCGCCGATGCGGGCGCGGATGCCGCGCCAGTGGTTGTCGGTGGCGGCGGGGACGCGGAACGGGTGGGGCGGGCGCGCATCGGGCGCCGACAGCGCGAGCGCCGCTCGGTTGACGTTCGCCGCCAGATCGTCGTGGTCGATGACGACCCCGACGCGGGCCGAATCAGGTGCGCGGGCAGCGAGCACGTCCAACCCCAGATGGAGCGCGCGGTACTCCGCGACGTTGTTGTCCGGCGGGGAGTCCGGGACGGAGAGCCGGGCGACGGTTTCGCCGTCGCGGGTTTCGATGACGACGCCGAGCCCGCCGGCTCCGTGGTCGTGGAAGGAGCCGTCCGTCGCCACGTAGAAATCGCGGTGGTGGGTACGCGGCGGGTGGGCGATGTGCGGGGTCGGGCTGTCGTCGAACAGATCCCTCAGCGCCGGCCGGCCGTGTGCGGCCATATCAGCCGTTCAGCCGGCCAGCCTTTTAATTCTACGGGCGTTTCGCAGGGGTGGTGTTGACATAATGCCGATTCGACTGGATGAGCCAGCAACAGGGTGTCGAAAGCCCCCGGTCGCTGCGGTCGCGCGGTTCGCTGTCGCCGGCAATCAGAGATTTCCGAGATGACGAGCGAGCGTCGCTCTCTCGAACCACGCGCCTCGCTCACTGCGTTCGCTGGGGTGTCCTCGCGTTACATCGCTGTGCTTCACGTAGCGCCCACCGGGAGAGCGGCGCTCTCCCGAGCAATCGGCGGCGAAGCCGCCGATAACGGCTCCTTTCAGTCCCACCCACGGCGACTACCCAACGAGCGGGGCCCCACTTATCTGAACACTGCCTTTCGCGGGGTGATACCACTCGGGAGCTCGCGACCGGTTCCGAAAGGTTCTCACCGACGACCCGCCGACTCCCGCCGTGCGACACCGGAATTTCGTCCTGTTCACCCTCCTGTCGCTGGCCTGGGGCTCCTCGTTCGTCGCCATCAAGGCGGGGCTCGGCACGCCAGCCGACCCTGCGGGCTTCTTCGAGACGCCAATCCTGTTTGCCGCGCTCCGGTACGACATCGCGGGCGTCCTCATGCTCGGCTACGCGGCGTACGCGACGGACCACGCCGTCCCGTCGGGTCGCCGCGAGTGGGCGAGCACGCTCGTCGCCGCCACGCTGATGATCGCCGCCTACCACGCCTTCCTCTTCGTCGGCGAGACGGACCCGGCGGTGCCGAGCGCCGCAGCGGCCATCGTCGTCTCGCTGTCGCCGGTGCTCACGGCGGGCTTCTCTCGCGTCTGGCTCCCCAGCGAACGGCTCACGTCGCTCGGTGCGCTCGCCCTCCTGTTCGGTTTCGCCGGCGTCGTCCTGCTCGCCGAGCCGAATCCGTCGGATCTCTCCATCGCGCCGGGGGTTGTCCTCGTGTTCCTCGCCACTCTCTCGTTTGCCGGCGGGTCGGTGCTCAACCGACGCATCGACGCCGACATGCCGATCGAGACGCTGGAGGCGTGGGCCATGATCCTCGGCGCGCTGTTGATGCACGCCGCGAGCGTCGGGGTCGGCGAACCCGTCGCAACCGTCGAGTTCACCACGCGCTCGCTCGCCGCGCTGCTGTATCTCGCGGTCGCCGCCTCGGCGCTGGGATTCCTCGTCTACTTCGACCTGCTGGAGCGACTCGGGCCAATCGAGATCAATCTCGTCTCCTACGCCGCGCCGCCGGTCGCGGCCGTCGTCGGCTTCCTGCTACTGGGTGAGGTCCTCGACGGGACGGCGGTCGCGGGCTTCCTCGTCATCCTCGTCGGCTTCCTGCTGTTGAAGCGGACGGCAATCCGGGAGGCGCTGGCCTGACGCCGGGCGCGGCCGTCGCGGCTCACTCCAGACTGTCGTCCTCGTACGCCTCCTCGTACTTCGCGAGCGCGTCTTGAAAGCTCTCGTCGGCCAGTTCGTACGTCTCGCGCAGATCCTCGACCGGGGTTCGGGTCGCGTCGACGCGCAGGTCGTCGTAGTACGGGTCGAGTTCGCGCTCTTCGGTCGTCGTCACCTTCAGCGCGGCCGACTGCACCTCCAGATCCGTCCGCTTGTCGCCGCCCTCAGCCTGTCCCGCGGCGAGCGCCTCGATCAGCCGCTCAGCGAGCGGTCGGTCACGGTCGGCCGACTCGTACGCCTCGGCCGTCGCCTCGATCACCGATTCGCCGGTCAGCAGGTTGCCCGCGACGGTGACATCCTCGCGTTCGATATGGCCGTACCACGGCCGGCACTCGTCGCCGGAGAAGGCGAACGTCCCCTCGCTGTCGACGCCGTGGAGCTGGCGGTTCGGCTTCCCGTCGTCGGCGTTCAACAGCGCGTTGAGCGCGTCCTCGACGGCGAGACCATCGGCGAGATACTCGACGCCCTGCTCGCCGAGTTCGACGTTGACCAGCGACTGCGTGGCGACCGCGCCGTGTTCGTTGGCGAACGGACACAGCGTGCCGACCGCGGCGAGCCGTGTCGTCACCGCCACGCCGTAGCGAGTCTGGTCGATGCCGTCGTCGTCGGTGTACTCCTCCCGAACGCAGATGCTGAAGGTCACGGGCCACACCACGGGACAGGAATAAAAAAGACCGGGGTCACTGGCTACACGACGCGGGAGCCTACTCGACGTAGATGGTGAAGTCCTCGACCTCGCCGTACTCGTCGTCGGTGTCGGGACCGTAGAACTGGCTCCGGCTGAGTCGGACCCGGGCGAGCGTGCTGCCGGTGGACGCGTCGCTCGGGACGTTCACCGTCGCCGTGTAGGTGACCGTGTCGTCGTCCACGTCGGTCATGATCTGCGTCTCGGTCGCGGTCGACCAGTCTTGATTGCTGTCCCAGTCGACGTAGACGTTCCCGTAGTGGCTGTCGTAGATGTCGCCGAGGTCGAAGGTCCGTTTCACGCTCTCTGCCCGGTCGCCGGCAGCCCGTTTCTCAGCATAGTCGGTCGTCCCGACGATACGCACGGGGGGTTTTCCAGCCGTGCCGCCGGTGCCTGCCGCGAGAACGGTACCGGCACCGAGCGCGCCCACCGTTCGCAGTACCGTGCGTCGTGAGACGTTGTCACCCGATATAGAAGTTATAATGTACGACTTCTGACTTAAACTAAGAATTTTGAACTATAAAATATTTAACAAGTTTATTTTTGCCGGCCGTGTCTGACGCAAGAGTTTTGCCCTCGCCACCGGGATTCGGGCGTATGGGACTGATGAGCAAGCTACTCGGCGGCGGCCGGAACACCGGCGACTACGTCGAACTCAGCGCCGACGACTTCGACGAGGCGGCCGCGGGTGCCGAGACGGAGGTTCGCATCGCGACTATCGGCGACAAGAACGACGTCATCCCGATCAAGGACGCCGTCTACGACGGCGACGTCGTCGTCGCAGACATCACTCGCCACACGACGACGGACCGCACGATGGAGCACATCTCCGACGAACTCAAACAGGTAGCCGACGAGGTCGGCGGCGACATCATCCAGAAGGACGACGACCAACTCATCATCACGCCGGGCGGTGTCGGTATCTCCCGTGAGAAGTTAGGCCGATAGCCGGAAAGCGCGCCGTTTACCCGGCCGGGACGCCTCCGTTTCGGTGATGACTGCTATCCGTGCAGACGGTCTCGTAAAGACCTACGGGAGCGTCCGCGCACTCGATTATCTCTCCGTCGAGGTCGAGGACGGCGAGTTCTTCGGCCTGCTCGGTCCCAACGGTGCCGGCAAGACGACGTTCATCAGCATCCTCGTCGGCCTCGCCCGCGCGACCGACGGCATCGCCGAGGTGTTCGGCCACGACGTGGAGGACGACTACCAGCGCGCACGCGACCGCATCGGCCTCGCGCCACAGGAGTTCAACGTCGACCGCTTCTTTCCGATTCACGAGGTGCTCGAACACAAGGCCGGCTATCACGGCATCCCGCCCGCGGAGGCCGAGCGCCGCGCGGACGAGGCGCTGCGGACGGTCGGCATCTACGACAAGCGCGAGACGCGCTTCGACTGGCTCTCCGGCGGGATGAAGCGCCGCTTCCTGCTCGCGCGGGCGCTCGTCACCGACCCGGACCTGCTCATCCTCGATGAACCGACGGCCGGCGTCGACGTGGAGCTCCGCCGCGAGCTGTGGGAGCTCGTCCAGCGACTCAACGACGACGGCACCACCGTCCTGCTGACGACCCACTACATCGAGGAGGCCGAACGGCTCTGTGACCGGGTGGCAATCATGGACTCGGGCCGGAAGGTCGAGGTCGCGACGCCGGACGAACTCCGCGCCCGCGGCGAGGACACTCTCGTCGTCACGCTGGCTAACGACACCATCGGCGTGCCGGAACTCGACGCCCCGGGCGTCCACGGCGTGACGCTCGACGGCCGGACGCTGTCGGTGACCACCGACGACGCCGGCCGGGTCGCACCGGACGTGATCCGCGCGCTCGACGACGCCGGCCACGCCATCGCCGATCTCGACGTGCGTCGCGCCTCGCTGGAGGACGTGTTCGTCGGCATGACCCGGACGGCAGAGGCGGAGGTGTCACAGTGAGTATTCAGGACGCGCTCGGCGACCGGTTCGGCGTCGGCTTCCGCTCGCTGTTGAAGCGGGAGGTGCTTCGGTTCGTCCGACGGCCGCGCAACACGTTTCTCCCGCCCGCGGTGACGAACGTGCTCTATTTTGCCGTCTTCGGCCTGATTCTCGGCGACCGTATCGACGCGATTCAGGGGTTCGACTACATCCTGTTCATCCTCCCCGGTCTGGTGGTGCTCGGTGCCGTGTCAAACGCCTTCGAGAACGCCTCGTTCTCCATCTTCCACGGCCGCTGGAACGAGTACATACACGAGACGCTCACCTCGCCGCTGGCGTACTCCAGTCAGGTGTTCGCCTACGTCGCAGCCGCGGCGCTCCGGGGTATCGTCGTCGGCTTCATCATCGTCGCCGTCGGCCTCGTCTTCGTCCCGTTCGCCATCGAGGGCGGGAGCGTCCCAGTGCGTCGACCCCTGTATCTCGTCGCGTTCATGCTCACCATCACGACGCTGTTCGCCGCCTTCGGCGTCGTCGGCGGGCTGTGGGCCCGCGACTTCGATTATCTCACCGTGCTCAACCAGTTCATCCTCCGGCCGCTGACGTTCTTCGGCGGCGTCTTCTACTCGCTGGACATCCTGTCGCCCGTCTACCGGACGGTGTCGCTGCTCAATCCGATGGTGTACATGGTCAACGGCGTCCGCTACGGGTTCCTCGGCTACACCGACGTGAACGCCGACCTCTCGTTGGCGGTGCTCGTCGGCCTGACGCTCGCCGTGCTCGCTGTCGACGTGGCGCTGTTCCGACGCGGCTACGGCATCATCGAGTAGCGGGAACAACCAGTATATAAATCCACGCTCCAAATCCCATTCTCCGGGACGCAGCCTGCCGGTTCAATACACGACGTGGCGACCGTCCACGCGGAGGGAGCGACCATGGCAACGACCGACCGCGATACACTCGATGCACAGCTGTTCGGCCACGAGACGCGAGTCTCCTACTCCGGCCGAGCCGTCGGCTACGCACTGGTGGCGATGCGACTCACCATGGGGTGGATACTGCTACAGGGCGGAGTGACGAAGCTCGTCACATACCTCGACGGCACGCCGACGAACGACTGGACAGCCGCAGGGTTCCTGCAGAACGCCATCCCGGCAGGGAACCCGCTCGCCGACACCTTCGCAGCGATGGCGGGAATCCCCGCCGTCGACATGCTGGTAGTGTGGGGACTCACGCTGACCGGCGTCGGTCTCGTCCTCGGCGCGTTCGTTCGCTGGAACGCGTTCTGGGGGGCCGTGATGATGCTGATCTTCTGGGCAGCCTCTCTGCAGGGGGGAGTGGCTGCGGGACTTCCAGTCGCCCACGGCTACGTCGTCGACTCCCACCTCGTCTACGCGGCACTGCTGTTCGGACTCGGGGCATTCGGTGCCGGCCGCGTGCTCGGCGTCGACGCGGCCCTCGAACCGGCGCTTACCGAGCGAGTCCCACCGCTCCGCTACCTGCTCGGGTGACGCGGCGGCGGTGTCGACGCCGCCAGACGACGCCGCGTACTTTTCTCGTTCGACCCCAAATCCGTAGCCGTGTACCGTGCCATCCTGCCGAACGGCCAACTCGAAGCCGACGACTACGAGCGCATCGAAAACGGCATCGAACTGTACGACGAGGCGGACAATCTACTCGCCTTCGTGCCGTACGCGAACCTCGAAGCCCTGCTCACTGAACACGCGTACGCCGACGAGGGGCCGGGCGTGATGTAGCTACTCGACGCCGTCGGGGGTCTCGGCGTCGTCCTCCACGTCGCGTTTCATCGAGTCGCGGCGCGCCTTCGCGTCGCGACCGGTCGCCTCCAGTAGGAACTCGTTTTTCGCGGCGTTGGCGTCGCCGGCCGCGTCCACGTCGCCGGTGTCCATCAGCTCTTCGAGGCTGCGCTCGTGGAAGTCGACCGCGAGCTTGTCCTTCTTGCCGGAGTAGGAGACGGCACCGACGACGACCTTCTCGAACACCGGATTGTCCGGCTCGGCGATGACGTGCAGGTCCGACCCCTTGAATTCCTCCGTGCCCGTGATGGGGCCGAAGTACTCCTTGATGGTCGTCTCCATGTCGGGGATCCGCTCGTCAAGATACTCCCCGCGCCGCATCTTGTACTCCTCCATGCCACGGGGTTCGGCGGGGGATGGTTTACCGATTTCGGACCCCTACCTCGCCTCGAGATAGCCGCGTTGACACGACGGACAGGCGTCGCCCGCGCGCAACGAGGAGGCCTCCATCGGCTCGGTGAAGCTACACTCCGGGCAGACGTAGTCGCCGTCCTGCACGGCGTCGGCGGTCGGCTCCGGCGTCTCCTCGGGCGAGTCCGGCTCCGTCGTCAGGTCGACCGGCCCCTCGGTCGACTCGGCCGTTTCGTCGTCGCTGGCGTCGTTACCGGGCCACTGGCCGGGTTTTCGCTCGGGTTCGTCGGAGTCGTCGTCGAGTATCTCGGCGTCCTCCTCCGACGGGTCGGGAGCGGCCTCCGACTCGACGGACTCCTGTTCGGTGCCCGCCTTCGACACTGCCTGCGCCGCCGCGTCGGCATCGCCGACGGCGGGTGACGGTTCCGACTCGACCGGGGATTTGTCGCCGCCCGGCCCGGCCGGGGCGTCGGCGTCGAGTCCCGAGTCGCTGGGGGCCTCGGTGGCCGGGCCGCCCTCGTCGTCCGGCTCGACGATAGACGTGACCTCCTTGTTCTCGGAGACGACGCGCGTCTCGCCACAGCGACGACACACCTCCAACTCGCGGACGACGGTGACCACCTCGCTGCCTTGCTCCGACCGGTCGCGGTCGACGTCGGTTTCGTCGAACGCGTGTCCGAGGAGCGAACACGTGAGTCCCATTATCGCACGTTCCTGCCGTGGCCGACAAAAGCGTACCGACGGGGCGACCGGAATCGACATGAGGACGGCCCGTCTTGCTCGGCGCATGGCCGCTTCCATCCCCGAGGAGCGCGTCGAGCGCCTCCACGACCTCGCTCGTGAGGCCGCCCGCGAGGGAGCGGACGACCGCGCCCGCTCGTACGTGCGCCGGGCGCGACGCGTCGCCGAGCGCCACCGACTCGGACTGCCGACGCGCTTCAAGCGGTTCACCTGCGACGACTGTGACGCGTACCTCGTCCCCGGGCGGAACGCCCGCGTCCGAACCCAAGATGGAGCCGTCGTCGTGACCTGTGACTGCGGGACGCACGCCCGCTACCCATACGACTGAGCGACAAGGTTCAAACCTGACGACGCCGAACGGCCGCTCATGCACGACGACCTCCGCGAACGCGCCCACGACGTGGACGCCACGCTCCGCGTCGGAAAAGGTGGTATCGACGCCGTGGCCGACGAGCTTCGAACGCAGCTCGACGACCGCGAGCTCGTGAAGGTGAAGTTCCTCCGGGCGGCCCGGGGCGGGACGACCACCGCGGCGCTGGCCGAGGAGTTGGCCGACGCCGTCGACGCCGAACTCATCGAGACGCGCGGCCACACGGCGGTGTTCCACTGATGGTCCCGTTACAGGCCAGCGCACCGGACGCCGTGGCGGCGTTTCTCGAACAGTTCGGCGTACCGGGGTCGCTCGCCGGACCCATCGCGGCCGCCGTCGTCTTCGTCGCCGTCCTCGTCGTCGTCTACTTCCTCGGGCGGTCGCTCGCTCGCCCGCTGACGAACCGCACGCTCGAACGGCGCGGCCTCGGCGAACACGCCAAGCGACCGATCCGGCGACTCGTCGGCATACTCGTCGGCTTCGTCGCCGTCTCGGTCGCCTTCGGACTGGCCGGCTTCGGGAACTTTCTCCAGTCGCTGGCGACCGTCGCCGCCGCGGCCACGCTCGCCATCGGCTTCGCCATGCAGGACGTGGTGAAGAACTTCGTCAGCGGCGTGTTCATCTACACCGACAAGCCGTTCCGCATCGGCGACTGGATCGAGTGGGGCGACAGACAGGGGATCGTCGAGGACATCTCGCTGCGCGTCTCGCGGGTCCGCACCTTCGACAACGAACTGCTAACGGTGCCGAACAGCCAACTCACCGACGGCGTCATCAAGAATCCCGTCGCGAAGGACAAACTCCGCCTGAAGTTCGTCTTCGGCATCGACTACGACGACGACATCGACGAGGCGACCGACATCATCGTCGAGGAGGCGCGAAGCCACCCGGAGATACTCGACGACCCGGAGCCGACCGTCCGTCTCACCGAGCTCGCAGACTCGTACGTCGGTCTCCAGTCGCGCATCTGGATCGACCAGCCCTCGCGAGCCGACTGGGTACGCACGCGCGGCGAGTTCATCACGAACGTGAAACAGCGGTTCGACGACGCCGGCATCTCCATCCCGTTCCCGCAGCGGGCGCTCTCCGGCCGCTCGGCCGCGGCCGACGCGGTCCAGACGAAGGAGATTATCGAGAGCGAAGCGCCGGCAGACGACTGAGCCGCGGTCTATCTATTCGTCCGACTCGCGCCAGACCACCGCGCGTCGAGGCTCCGTACCCGAAAGGGATATAAGCCGAAGCGGGGTATCTTCCGGTGGACTAGGCCGGGCGGTTAGGCCCCGCTCGTCACCCGCACTATGGTCTTCAGCGGGGGCCGAATCCCGGGCACGTGCGACCCGCCCAGTACGGGCCCCGGGAGCCAACGTCGAAACCTCGTCCCACGAGGGCAGCGGTCCGCGTACCGGCCCCTGCAGGGGAGCCGTGACGCGGTTGATCGCGGGCAATCCGTCAGGCACGGAAGTGAGCAGCGGACCCGTGGACACCTGTCGCCCGTGGGGTCGCGGGGTGGAGGAGGCAACCGGGACTCCCCGTGCTGGAACGGTCGGGCAACTCCGGGCGTCCGTTTCTAAACTCCGAGCCGACGGCTCGTCGAGCAGGGAAGAGCGGCGCGTGTCGGGTCGTGTTGCTCGTGACCGTCGATGTGCTACGTCAGTCAACATATCAGGTTGTGGGGTAGTGTTCAGCTACGCGGGGCGTCGCTCGACTGTGCAACCGCAGTGGTGGGACTGAAGGGGGCCGTTATCGGCGGCTTCGCCGCCGATTGCTCGGGAGAGCGTCGCTCTCCCGGTGGTCGGTACGGGAAACCCGGCGTTCGGAAGACGCGGAGCGTCTTCCGCAGCCCAGCAGCAATCTGCGATTTCTGCGGACGACGCAAGCAGTGAGGTGGCGGAGCCACCTCGGGCAGTCGGCGCGGAGCGCCGACGACAGCGAGGCGACGCCGTCGCCTCGGCCCGCTCGCGCGGGGCAACCGGTCCGCGCTGCGCGCGACCGCACCGACCGGGGGCTTTCTCCACTTCGTTGGCTGCCTAGTCCCCCGGAGTCACTCCTCGCTGAACACTATTACTGCGGCCCGGAGAAACCTTATAACCGGATGGGTTCGGGCAGATTTGAACTGCCGATCTCCTCCATGTCAAGGAGGTGTCATAACCGACCTAGACCACGAACCCTCTTGTGAGTTCAATATTGAGTAGCCCGGTGGTACAATTGAAGGTTTCGAATCGGGGACCGTGCGAGCGGCGAGTCGTGTGACGATCGGACGCCGTCCGCGACTCGAACGCCTGATGCGAGAGGTTCCAACGCAGGGACCGCATCCGCCACCCGCGCAGCAGTCGCGCACCCTGACCGCACCACACGCAGGAGTGCCCAAATAAACGGATCGTCGCTCGGTCAAGAAACCGTGCTGGGTGGGAGTGAAAGGGGCCAGTCGCTCGATTCGGCTCCGGCGTTCGGAAGACGCGGTGCGTCTTCCGCAGCCCAGCAGCAATCGAAGATTTCTGCGGACGACACAAGCAGTGAGGTGGCAGAGCCACCTCGGGCAGTCGGCGCGGAGCGCCGACGACAGCGAGGCGACGCCGTCGCCTCGGGCCGCTCGTGCGGCACCGCCGCGCGAGGACACCGCAGGCGGGAGCGGCGCGACCGACGGGGACCGCAGCGAGCCCATCGAGTCGAGCGTGCAGGGGCTTCCAAACCTGTCGCCGCTCCGTTCGCCGCAACTCTACGGCTTCACTAAACAGCACCGTCCTGCCGACGGAAACGTTGAAGCGCACGACGTGTCAGGCGTCAGTATGCAGTTCGAGGACATCGAGACGGTCGCGGTGCTCGGCGCCGGCAACATGGGCCACGGCATCGCGGAGGTGGCCGCGCTGGCCGGCTACGAGGTGACGCTGCGAGACATCGAGGAGAAGTTCGTCGAGAGCGGCTACGAACAGATCGTCTGGTCGCTGGACAAACTCGCCGAGAAGGAGCAGATCGGGCCCGAGGAGGCCCAAGCTGCCAAGGAGCGGATCACACCGCTGGTCGATGTCGAGGCGGCCGTCGGGGACGCCGACGTCATCATCGAGGCCGTCCCCGAGCAGATGGACATCAAGAAGGACGTGTACAGCGAGGTCGAAGAGCACGCTCCCGGCCGAGCGGTCTTCGCGACGAACACCTCCTCGCTGTCGATCACGGAACTCTCGGAGGTGACCGACCGCCCGGAGCAGTTCTGCGGGATGCACTTCTTCAATCCGCCGGTGCGGATGCAGCTCGTTGAGGTCATCGAGGGCGACCACACGAGCACGGAGACCATCGACGCCGTCGACCGACTCGCCGAGTCGTTCGGCAAGGCTCCCGTTCGCGTCCACGAGGACTCGCCCGGCTTCATCGTCAATCGGGTGCTCGTTCCGCTGATGAACGAGGCCTGTTGGCTCGTCACGGAAAACGACGCAACGGTCGCCGAGGTCGACTCCACGGCGAAATTCGACATGGGTCTCCCGATGGGTATCTTCGAACTCGGCGATCAGGTCGGCAACGACGTCACCTACCACGTCCTCGAGTATCTCCGCGAGGTGCTCGGCACCGCCTACGAACCCGCTCCGTTCCTCGTGGAGACGGTCGAGGCCGAACGCTACGGGCAGAAGACGGGCAACGGGTTCTACAACTACGAGAACGGCGGGGTCGACATTCCGACGAACGCGGGCACCGAGGCGATCAGAGAGCGACTCGTCGCCGTCACGGCTAACGAAGTTGGTCACCTCGTCGAAGCGGGCGTCTCGAACCCGGACGATATCGACGAGGCCGTCATGCTCGGTGCTGGCTTCCCGGAGGGTCCAGCGAAGATGGCCGACGACGTGGGACTCTCGCGACTGGTCGACACGCTCGGAGATCTCCACTCGGACCGGAACCACCCGCGCTTCGAAGTCAGCGACGCACTCCGTGAGGCTGCCGAAATCGGCGGCTTCCACGCCGAGGAGGAGGGGGTCGTCGAGGCGGAGACGGAGTTCTCCACGCTCGAACTCCGCTATCCGGGCGACATGGTCGGCCAGATCGTGCTCTCGCGGGAGGCGCGCATGAACACGATCAATCAGACCATGCTCGACGAACTCCGCGAGGCGCTCGACACGTTCGAGGCCGACGACGACGTGCGAGCGGTCCTCGTCACCGGAACGGGGGCTCGCGCCTTCTCCGCCGGCGCGGACGTTACCTCCATGGCGTCCTCCGCGGAGCCGCTGGAGGGCGTCGAACTCTCGCGGAAGGGCCAGTCCGCCTTCGGTGCCTTCGAGGCGTCGCCGCTCCCGGTCGTCGCCGGCATCGACGGCTTCGCGCTCGGCGGCGGCTTCGAACTCGCGATGTGCTGTGATTATCGGCTCGCATCCAAGCGGTCGGAACTCGGTCTTCCCGAGCACAACCTCGGCCTGCTCCCCGGGTGGGGTGGCACGCAGCGTCTCCAGCGTCTCGTCGGCATGTCACGCGCGAAGGAGATCGTCTTCACCGCCGAGCGGTACGACGCCGAGACGATGTACGAGTACGACGTCGTCAACGAGGTCGTCCCCAACGACGAGTTCGACGAGCGGGCCCACGAACTCGCCGCCGACTTTGCCGCCGGTCCGCCCGTCGCCCGCGACCTCACGAAACAGGTGATGCTCAAGGGCGCGGAGGATATCGACGCCGGTCTCGAACTCGAAGCCCAAGCGTTCGGTCACCTCCTCGGCACCGACGACCTCATGGAGGGGATCACCGCGTTCATGGGCGACGACGAACCCGAGTTCGAGGGAGAATAAATGGGATAAACCCGTTGTTCGGGCATCCCACAGCGGGCGAAGCGACCTACTTGAATTTTTAGTACTGCTCGGGGGCTCGCATTGAGATAGTTCTCGACCGTGTACTTGTTTCGTGTCCCGGCAGTATCACGATGCGACGTGGCTGGACGAGCAGTATCACGGCAATGGGAAGACGCAACGCGAGATCGCGGAAGAATGCGATGTCTCACCGAAAGCGATCCGTGACTGGATGAAGCGACACGGTATCGAGAGACGAGAGGTTCGCGGTGAGAATCACGGACTGTACGGCGAGGAGCGCGACGACGAGGTAAGAAAGAAAATCTCCGATACGATGGAAGGTCGCGAGACGGACGAGGAGTGGCGAGATAAGATTGCCGAGGCTCACACCGGAGCCACGCTCCCGAAGGGCGTCCGTGAACGGATCTCCGATTCACTCGATGGCGTGGCGAAGTCGGAGGAGACGAAACGGAAGATGAGCGAAGCACGCCGGGGGGAGAAGACCCCGAGGTACGTCGACGGGGAGAGCGGATACTACGGGTCGGAGTGGCTGTTCGCTCGGCGACAGGTGAAAGAGCGCGACGAAGTGTGTCAGACTTGTAGTGCTGACGATATCGAGGCCCAACTAGAAGTACACCACATTGTCCCGTTCAATCGGTTCAGGCAAGCCGAGTGCGTCGATGTATCCGACGGACACGACCTCTCGAACCTCGTTCTCCTCTGTCGGGATTGTCATATGCGAGCCGAACACGGTGACCGCTCGTTCGAATCGGGAATCGAGGACCCCCTCGACGACTGAATGTAGATGATAGCGTTTATATTTGACCGTCGCCCATACGAATATGTGCACCGTTGGTGTAGTCCGGCCAATCATCTTGGCCTTTCGTATCGCTGACAGGTCTACCCCCTGAGCGGTGAAGAAAGCCGAGGACCAGGGTTCAAATCCCTGACGGTGCACCTCTCGTTTCTCACCGGCGAGCGACTGCTGGATCCGTGCAGAGGCTCACGACGCGCCAGTTCTCGTCTCAAACTGCATTATATAATCGACCACTATGTACGTAGCAAGAGCACTGTTTACCTCCCAACTCGCTACCCTCAACTGGCCTGCCCCCCATGGCCGACAGAGGCACCGGCGTATGCGCTCGTTCTCCCTTGGCGGCCCCCATTCGGGCGCATACGTTCGAGTTTGCCCCGGCGTTTCGAGAGCACGTCGAACGGTCACCGAACGAACGAGCCGGGTGACCGGCGACTCTTCAAGACGAGCTTTCGGTGACCTCTCGCCCGAACCGAACCGGATCGCGGTGACGGGGTCGTGAACCGTCGTCTGCCGGCTCAGTGCATCCGATACCACTCTTCGACGTCCAGCATCGGCGCAGGATAGTCGATACCGATCTGGACGCCGTACTCCGCCTGTTCGCGCTCGCTCAGTCGCCACGGCCGATGGGCGTACTCGGTCGGGAGGTCGTCGAGTTCGGGGAGCCAGTGGGTGATGTAGTCGGCGTCGCTGTCGTAGCGTTCGCCCTGTCCGAGCACGTTGAAGTAGTTGTCGCGCGAGTCGTTGCCGACGCCGGCCTGATACGCCCAGTTGCCCCAGTTCGAGCAGACGTCGTAGTCGACGAGTCGCGACTCGAAGTATGCCGCGCCCCACCGCCAGTCGATGCCGAGCACGTCCGCGAGGAAGGAGGCGGCGTTCTGCCGGCCGCGGTTGCTCATGTAGCCCGTCCGGTTCAGCTCGCGCATGTTCGCGTCGACGAACGGCACGCCGGTTTCGCCGTCGGCCCAGCGCCGGAGGGCGGCCTCGTCGCGCCGCCACCGCTTGTCCACGCCACGGATCCCCCCATCGGCGAAGAAGTCAGACCCGTGTTTGATGAACTGGAACTGGAAGAAGTCGCGCCACAGCAGTTCGAAGACGAGCCAATAGGTAGAGTCGTTGGCGACCCGCTCGGACTCGTAGCGGTCCACCTCCTCGGATACGTACCGCGGCGAGAGACACCCCTGCGCGAGCCACGCGGAGAACTTCGAGGAGAAGTCTTCGCCCAGTAGCCCATTGCGCGTCTTCTTGTACCGGCGGAGGTTGTCGTCGTCCCAGATGTACTCCTGAAGGCGTTCGCGACCGGCGGTTTCGCCGCCGCGCGGGTCGACTGCTGCACGGTCGTCGACCGACGGCCCTGACACGCCGAGGTCGGCGAGCGACGGCAGCTCGCCGGGATCGAACGCCGGCGTCGAGACACTTGTGGGCGTCTCGACCGTCTCCCGGACCCTGGCGTTCCGCTCGACCTCCTTGCGCCACGGCGTGTACGTGTCGTTGATATCGTCGACCGGCGTGGGGAGGTCGTTGATGTGGTACAGTGTGTGGGTCCAGAACCGCTCGACGCGGATCTCGCGGTCTGCGAGCGCCGACCGCGTCGCGTTCTCGACGGTCAGCTCCTCCGTCGCGGGGTGGGTTCCGAAGTACACCGCGTCGGCCCCAAACTGCTCTGCGACCGACGGCACGACCGACGACGGGTCGCCGTGTCTGACGAGCAGATCACCGCCCCGCGCTCGCAGACTCGCGCGCAGGTCGCCCACGCTCTCACGGACGAACTCGGCGCGATACGGCCCGGTCTTGGGCTCGTCGACGTACCGCGATGGCGCGTACTCGTCCGGGTCGAAGACGTACAGCGGTACGACCTGCTCCGCGTCGGCGAGCGCGCGTGCGAGCGTCTCGTTGTCGTGGAGTCGCAGGTCGCGGCGGAACCAGACGACGGCAGTGTCCATACCGACGGCAGGGACGCCGGAAGCAAAGCCGTACTGGAAGGCGAAGCGAGCGGGTCGTTACACCACGGCGAACGCATTAGCGGACGACTCGTCCGACTTCAATAAAACACGGATCCGTTGAGCTACAAAGGTCACCGATTTGCTACGAATTAGTGGTACGTTTCCTACGAGTGCCCGGTAGTCTCGAGACCTTCACACGGCTTGATAAAATATGTGATGTTCTGATTCGAAGTTACAGTCACTCTCGTTACGGCTTGTTCACATATTGGTCTTGTTCTAAATACCACGGACTGGCTTTCGAGCGATACAAATACCCGATACAGGTCCCTCGTCTGGAATACTTCCACAGAGCGATTTGAATTCGCCTGAATTGTAAGATTAGAGCTGAAATAGGATTCCTCCTGAGTGTTTAGTTCCTCTGTTTCGCCTAGATGGTATCTGTAGGCAGCAATTTGTAGATGTACTGTCTCTGAGGAATCATTCTGGAGAGAAAGGTTTGGGCTGGGTGATGTACTATTGACGCAGCCTGCCGAGACGGTCAAGAGAAACAGCATGATTATTATCAGCCGTCTCATAACACTATCTGCTTGCTCTCATTTAATATGCCTTGTGGAGGCGTCCATCTCAAGATTGAATATGCTTGTAGATGAGGCAAATTAGAATTTTTGCCAATAGATTAATATTACTACAGATGATTAAGAATAATGTGAGGTGACCTGAAATAGTTGACATGGCAATATGGGCGGCGTACGACGACGCGAATCCCGAGGACCGAACAGTAGATGCAGTCGATGACCTAATTAATGAAATCGAGTCAAGGACATCACATACTGCGACAAGATTAGGGGTTATCGGTATTATAAGTGACTATCTCTATAAGGACCGTTCCGATGTGAGTTCAAATGATGAACAAACGTTCCGTAATGCTGCGGACTATATCGAAGAAGAAACTGACTCTGGTACATATATACAAGATCACGACCATCTCTTGGTCGGGCGTGAGGAAGGCATAGAAGGATGGGGCGACGGACCATTCAGCTATACTATGGGCGATGGTGATACAGTGTTTGGTGGTAACCACTTCATATCCGTCGGAGGTTACTATGTTGCGCGGAATATTGGGATGCATGAGCTACTCCATCCTAAGCCGATTTTCGCCTCCCATAACGACGGTTCTGTTGGTATAGACGCAAGTTACCAAATTGACGATGTATCACCCATGGCTACATCATATACGTATAATGATGATGGGAGTAAGTGCGATACAGAGATTTGTGGGGGAACAACTTTAATTGAGTCGTGCGGGAGCGGAACAATCCCCGATACTCTGTGCGGTCAGAATAACTATGCATTCGAGTTTGACACCGACTGTCCCATTCACACGAAGCCACTGAGTGATTGTACATTAGACAAGGTGGAAAATAATCTGGGGGATTTCGCCAATAGATGAAAACCGCTGGCGTGTTCGCAAGTGTCTCAACCCTGCCGTACAGTAGCTAAACTATCCGGCACCGACGTGTTGAACTTGATGACGAAATCGACCTGAATCGGCGGTAGACTCAGCGTGCCATCAGCTAGTGTTGATAGCGTTGGATATCGAAATAGAATAGCCGAGGGAGAGCGGCACGGACTCAGGAGCGGAGTCGCTGGAACACGACCCGGTCCTGCTGTGAGTACACCTGATACGCCGCCGACCCCATCAGGAACGCGAAGAAGCCGAGGGCGACGGCCGCGATGTCGATCCGGGAGAGCCCCGGAACGCCGACCAGCGCGGCGACGGTCGTTAGCCCGGCCAACAGCCCCAGCCCGAAGTAGTACTCCCCCCACGAGAGACCATACTCCGGAACGACCTCCATGTAGACGGCGACCTCCTCTGCGCGGTCGGCCAGCGCGACGAACTGCCTGTCGGAGTCGTACGTCACGATGCCGAGTCGGTCGAGCTTCGGCAGATGCGTCTGACCTAAGGAGACGTAGACGGACTGTCGCTTGTCGCGCGGCGCCGGGTCCTCTCCGGTCTCGAGCGCCGCCACACACTCGGACAGTTGGCTGACGGACAGCCCGTTCGAGTCGTCGTCTCGGAGACAGCGGAGCGCGAGCCGTCGGCGGTCGTTCCGCAACACGTCGTGGATCTCCGCCGCTTCGAGCTCGCCGTCTCGGTCTGTCTTTACGCCGCCTCGTTGTGTCTCTCCCACAGATGCGGTCGTATTCGCCCCACAGCTCTTGAACCTATCGTGGTCACTCGAGCCACTCGTCTGGCTTCGTGTCGTAGCCGATGGCTCCGACCGACAGCGGCGGCCACTCCTCGCGGTCGACGTCGATCCGCTCGAACCCGTCGCCGTCGTAGCGATAGCGAACGCCCACTTCCGCCGGCTCCGGCTCTTGGCCCCGGCGGCTCGCGGCCTTCACGTCTCGTTCGTCGACCTCCTTGACGACCGTGAGCAACTGCACCGGTCGACCCCACAGCTCGAACACGCGTTCGAGCACGCGCTTCGCCTGCGGCACGTCGAGCGCGACGCCGTTGTACTGGTGAGCGAGCAGTAGCTCGTTGCGGTTGCCGAAGTTGTCGTCGTGGACCGTCACCGTCGGCTTTCCGAAGTTGGTGAACTGGAGCAGGAGCTTCCGCTTGACGTCCGCAGGATCGGTCGAGGTGGCCCGGTAGTCGTCCTGTCGGTGGCTGTACTCGTAGGTGAAGTAGCCGCCGGCTTCGACGAACTCCTCGGTGAGGTACTCGTCGATGAACGTCACGTCGTTGTGGCTCTCCCGCACCGCGAACATCCGGTCCCAGCCGGCGTCGTACTCCACGTCGGCGAGTGCCTCCCGAACAGTTCCGTACCGGTCACGCTCGAACAGATACCGGTCGATCCGGTCGAGCGTCTCGCGGGTCGTCCGCTTGAGGAAGCCGCGGTTCGCCGGCTGGACCAGCGAGTAGTGCCGCTCGACGAGCCCCTCGTGGCTCAACACCTTCCACGGGTACGAGTCCACGTCGAACGCGCCGTCGCGGGCGGCCGCCAACCCGTCGCTGTCGACGCGCGGGTCGTCGGCGTCCAGTTCGTCGAGGTGGTCGACGACGTTCGCTATCTCCGGGGCCGGCTCCAGCAGCGACAACACCTCGTCGAGGTCGACGCGGTCGTCGAACGTCGCCGGGGTGACACCCTCGACGCGGAGGAGCTTCTCCAGCACCTCGCGGCGATTCGCCCGGTTCTCGACGTAGGTCCACAGCTCTAACCCGAGCGCGTACGGGTTGAGCCCCGGCGAGCCGAGCACCTGTGCCATGTGGTCGGCGTAGGAGACGAACTCGTCGTCGTCGGCGAAGTTCTCGCCGGTCATCATCAGGGATTCCCATTTCGAGTTGTGATTCACGAACCCCGCTGCCGCGTACCGATGGGTGGTTTCGACGGAGATATCGTACACGTCTCCGATATCGTGCTCGATACTGGTCACCTCGGTCGTCCACGACTCCTCTTCGAGCCACGCCAGATCGTCGACGTAGGTCTCCAGCCGTGTCTGTTTCTCGTCGTAGCCGAACCCGATTTCGTTCGCGAATCGCGAGGCCGACTCGCCGGTCAGGTGGACGTGATAACAGCCGTCGGACTGCTGGTGACGGCGGCTCAGGATACCGTAGTTCGTCAGCATCAACTGGACGATCCGGGAGAGGGATTCGCTCTTTGTCGAGAGAATCGTCCCGTGATCACCCGCGTACCCGTCGGCATCGAAGAGGCCTTGGATGAACGCCGAGACGACCGACTTCGGCGAGTGAAGCACCTGTTCGGGGACGGTCTTCTTGGCGGCCGCCCGTCCCGTCGGCAGCCCGAATCCGCCGATCAGCAGATCCCGAAGGTGCTTCGAATAGGCGTACACCCGCCAGCGGCCCTCCTGCTCCTCCACCGTCGGCTCGACCCCGAACAGCTCCGAACAAAGGCCAGCGAACTCCTCGGCCTTCGGTTTCTCCCCTGCCGTAAACCCGACGTGTCGGGAACTCTCCGGGACGTGCCCGTCGCCGATGAGTAAGCCGAGAAACCGCCCGAACTGCTCCGATACGGTCCCTGGGATCCGTATTGGGTCGCGGCTGGCGAGCCCGACATCGTCGGGGTCGTAGCTTTCAAGCGCTTCCTCGATAGCGTCCGCGCGCTCCGCACGGCCGAGCTCCCGATACCGGAGTACCGTCGAGATGGAGACGCCGGCCTGCTCGGCGACATCGTCGAGCGTCGTGTACTCCGGCGTCTCCCAGTCGAGTTCGACGTACTCCGCAGGCCAGCAGCCGTCGCCGCCGCTCACCTCGATGGTGTCGCCGACCTCTAGTTCGTCGAGTCTGACCCACTCGCCGTCGGGACGACGGATCCGATGGTTGTTCGACCCGGTCAGCTCGAAGCCACGGCGCGTCTCGATGCGAACCATGTCGTGGTCCTCGATGACGTTGGCGTCGTAAACGCGCCGTCGAGTATCGCCGTCGGAGACATCCGGACGGTCGCCGACGACCTCTTGCATCTCGACGAGTCCGTCCTCGGTGAAAACCCGCGTGTCCGGTGCCACACAGGCCCAACCCTCGTTCATCACCTTCGTCATCCGCTGTGGTGCGAAGTAGTAGGACTCGCGGCGGAGTATCTCCAGCAGTTCGCGCTGCCACTCCTCGTACTCGACGGCCCGTCCGGTCTCCTCGTCGTACGCGCGGCCGTGGGCCGCGAGATACGCGAGCAGGTCCTTCTCGCCGAGCGCGTCCTCGCCGGGGTCGTGTTCCTCGCGCCACTCCTCGTCGAACACCTCGTCGCGCACCTCCTCTGAGATCGCCAACTCCTCCGGCGTGTCGGTCTCCTCGCCCGTCTCCGGCGACTCGCGCTCCCACTCCTCGGTCGAGCGGTAGGCGCGGTGCTGGTCGATACAGCCGTCGAGACACGCGACGTGGTCGACCCACTCCTCGACCGCCTCCCGGTCGATGTCCGGGTCGTTCACGTACTCGGTGACGGTCTCGGCGTGGCTCGCGAGCATCGCCGCGGCGTCGGGGCCGCTGCCGGGGGTCGTCGGCGACCCGTCCACGCTACCGTACGACGCGCCCTCGTCGAACAGCCGGAACCACCGGTTGTTGCGGAAGAAGTCGGCGTGCGCCTCGACGTGGGTGATGACAGCCTTCTGGTCGGCCAGCGAGTTCGACTCCTGGAGGAAGGCGTGCGAAGGGTCGTTGTTGTTGACGATCTCGAACGCCTTCCCGCCGAGGAACTGCCGCTGTTTCCGTTGGCGGTCGTAGTTCATCCCCCACCGCCAGTGCGGGTAGCGCTTCTGGAACCCGTCGTAGGCGATGAGCTCGTTCATCTCGTCGTGGTCGACGATCCAGTAGTTCACCGGATACGGGTCCAACCCGAGCTTCCGGGCGAGCTTCGCCGCCTCGTCGACGTACGGTTCGAGACCCTGCGCGACCTGTCGTTTCCGGATGCGGTCGTTCTTACTCATCGGTGTCCTCCGTCGAGAGCACGGTGTAGATGGCGTCGACGACGTCGGTCGCGTCCTGGACGTACGCGACCGCCACGTCGTCGCTGTCGCGGAAGTGGCGTTCCACTTCCTCGGCGTGGGTGGCGCTGATGGCGTTGCCGCTCGGCTGCGTCTCCACGTACGCGTGGAGATTCGCGTCGATCTCGTCCATCATCGGGATCACTCGCTCCTCGGTGTCGTTCGAGGAGTTCTCCGAGTCGCCCGCCGCGAAGACGTAGCGGTTCCACTCCGACCACGGATACCGCTCGTCGAGCAGGTCGGCGGCCAGCTCGTACGCCGAGGAGATGCGGGTGCCGCCGCCGCTCCGGATGCCGAAGAACTCGTCGCGCTCCACCTCCCACGCCTCGGCGTCGTGGGCGATGTACACGAACTCGGCGTTGTCGTACTTGCCGGTGAGATACCAGTCGAGCGGCGTGAACGTCCGCTCCACGAGTTCGCGTTTCGTCTCCTGCATCGACCCCGACACGTCGCGGATGTTCACGACGACGACGTTCGTCTCCTTCTCCTCGATGGTCTCCGGGTGGCGATACCGCTCGTCCTCGCGGCGAAGCGGGATGGAGTCGATACCCTCCCGGCGGATGCGGGTCGCGGTCTGTTCTCGCTCGACGTTGCTCTCCATCTCCGAGCGCGAGCGCCAGCGGTCCCGCTCGTCGGCCGGGATGTCGTCGTAGGCGTCGTCCAGCCACGCCCGCGAGACGGGGACGCGCTCCTCGCGCGCCCACTCGAAGGCGCGGGCCGGTCCCCAGCCGTCGATGCGGAGCGCCTCGCGGACGTACTCCTCGTCGAAGTCCGTTGCGAGCTTCCGTTTCAGCCCGCTCTTGAACAGCCGGTCGAAGTCGAGCGTGCTCGCCGGCCCGGACCGACGGATGTCGCGGTACTCGCCTTCCCGTTCGGTGACCACCTCCCGACCCTTGGGGTCGAGGTCGAGGCCGAGTTCCTCGTCGAGTTCGCGAGCGAACTCCTCCGGATCCATCTCGTAGTACTCGTGTTCGCCCGCCTCCTCGCCGGGCTCGCCCTCGCCGTCACCGTCGTCCGGTTCGCCTTCCGCGACCTTGTCGCCCGGCTCCGGCTCGCCGTCTTCGGCCTGCCCGACCCCGCCCATGTCGCGCTGGTCGTACTCGAACTCGGGGAGGTCGACTATCTTCACCGGCACCTTCACCGAGTCGGGGCGAGAGGCACCGAGGTCGCCGTACTGGATGAACTCCGCGAGGTCCTGCCGGCGCTGTTCGCCCACCTCGCGGAACCGCTCTAAGTCCTCTCTCAGTCCCATCGGTCACGCACCTCGTCCATGACGCGTCTGCTCGCCAACTCGGCCGAGACCTCGCTGTAGCCGAACAGGTCGGTCATGTTCGCTATCGTCTCGCGTTTCAGCCGCGCGGTCTCCGTGCCGGTCGGCGGGTCGACCCACTGTGCGGGGTCGAACTCCTCGTAGGTGCGGGCCACGTCGTCCCAGTCGTCCCGCTCCAGCACGGCCCGCAGCGCGGGAATCTCCTCGAAGGCGAGTTCGCTCGCGTGGAATCCCTCGTCGCGACTCCGCCACGCGTGGCGGTTGACCGCCGTCACGACGCGCTCACGACGGAACGTCTCGACGGCAGGCGAGGGAGCCGTCCCGTCGTAGTCCGACTCGTCGAACCGACCCAGTTGGTCAGTCTCGAACACCTTCAGCGCGAGCGGGTCCGGGTCGACCATCTCGCCGCGGTCGTTCTGCACCTGCTCGCCCTCGGCCCACGCGTAGACGCCCTCGACGTACTCGGCGACCGCCTCGGGGTCGGGCCGCTCGTCGCGGAGCAGCGCGGCGAGCACGTCCGCCTCCTGCTGTTCGTAGGCGTACTGCTCGACGGCCTCTGCGCGGCGAGCGTACTCCTGTCGCTCCTCGCCGGAGAACACCGGCGCGTCCATCAGCCGGTCGGCCATCGCCTCGGCCACGTCCTCCGGCGTGATCACGTCCTCGACGCTCAGCGTCGGGTGACTCCGTTCGGAGGGCGCGCCGGCGAGTTCGGCGAGCACGTCACGCGTGAACGTCACCGGGATGCCGCGCTCGCCGTCGTCCGCGTCGACGGCGAAGTCGAAGTCGTCCTTCTCGCGGCGGTCGTCGCCCTCCTGTAGATACCCCTGATCGAACAGCCGCGCCTTCTCGATGAGGTTCAACCCGGCGGGGAGATCGGCGGCGTCGAGACGGGTGACGACCGCGTACATCGCGGCGCTGGCGATGGTGTGTGGCGCGAACTCGCGTTCGCGCACCTCGTCTTCGGAGCCGACGCGGACGCGGACGGTCACGGGTTCGCGCACCCGGTCGGCCGGGTCCGTCTCGTCGTCGGTCGTCCACACGGCCGTCTCGTCGGTCAGCTCGCGTCTGACCAGCTCCGTCTCCAGCGACAGGTTCGTCAGATAGCCGAACTCGTGGCGCTCCAGCCGACGCTTCAGCGCCTTCAGCGGGTCCGACCCCTCCGCGGCGGCGTGTTTGTTCAGCTGGGCGTCCAGATCCGGGTTCGAGATGATGACCATCTGGGTGTCCACCTCCATCCCGATCCCCTTGTCGAGTTTCACGCTCTCCTCGTCGGGGACGTTGAGGAGTTTGCCAAGCAGGTCGGCGTGTTGGCCCGCGTCCTCGACGACGGTGAGCACGCCGTTCCCCTGCGAGAGCACGCCGTCGTAGGAGAACGCCTGCGGGTTCTTTCGACCGCGCGAGTCGAGCGCGCGAACCATCCCGGGCATCCACGAGCCGACGAGTCGCTCCTTGGGCGTGCCGTCGTCCTCGGAGTGGAGGACGCCGATGCCCTGTCCCACGTCGACGACGTAGTTCTCTACGCGGAGATGCTCCGGTGCCGTCACCGCCGAAAACAGATCGTCGCGGCCCTGCCGGCGGTACTGCTCCGCGAGGTGGTCGTACGCCTCCCGCGAGAACGGGTCGAGGTCCGCGGGGTCACGAACCGGGATGTGGTCGTCGTGCGCCTCGTTCAGCGACGCGAGCAGGTCCGCCCGGACCTCGTCGGGGAAGGCGGCCAGTGGATGCGTCTGGACCGGCGAGTGGTACCAGTCGTCCTCGTTCGGCTCGGCGGCGTCGCCGTAGGTCATCCCGGTCGCCGTCGTCTCGCCGTCGACGTTCCACGTCAGGGTGTAGCGGCGACCCTCGGGCGTCTTGGAGTACTCGCGGAGCCCGTTGACGAGACACCGCTTCAGCTCGGATTTGCCGGTCGCCGTCGGGCCGTCGAGCCACAGTATCTTCTCCTCCTTGCCGCGGCCGGCGGCGATGGCCCGCAGGTCGGCGACGAACTCGTTGAGCGTCTCCGTGTTGCCGAGGACGGCGTGTTCGCCGTCGTTGTACGGGTCGTCGAAGAAGCGGTAGCGCCGCCGCTCCTCGCCCTCCTCGATGACCGGGCGGGTGCCCGCCCGCTCGATGGCGTCGAGCAGATACTTCGATGCGTGGACCGCGGTCGACGGGTTCTCCAGCACGTGGTCGACGTACTCCGCGAGGCTCATCGGCGGCTCGTACGTCTCCCGCAGCGCGTCGTCGGCCGCGGCGAGATACTCGCCGTTGCGACTCATTCCTCCATCTCCGAGCGGGCCACCTCGGCACCGGCGAACTCAAGCACTTCCTTCGCGCCGGCCTCCGAGTAGCCCTGTTCTTCGAGCGCCGATATCCACGCGCTCCGCTCGTCGTCGTCGACGTCGCCGCTGGACACCAGCGCCGAGAAGTTGATGTTGTGCTTCTTGTCCTCCCAGAGCTTCCGTTCGAGCGCGCGCCGCAGCCGGTCGTTGTCGTGTGGCTCGAACGACGACCCCTCGCGAGCGCGCCGGGAGACCCAGTTGGCGACCTCCTGTCTGAAGTCGTCCTTGCGGTCCTCGGGCACGTCCAGCCGCTCCTCCACGTCGCGGAGGAACTTCTCGTCCGGCTCCTGCTCGCGGCCCGTGATCGAGTCCTCGACCGTGTCGTCGTCGATGTACGCCATCACGTGGTCCATGTACTTCTCGCCCTGTCGCCGGATCTCGTCGATGTCGTACGCGAGCGCGGCGCGAACGTCCTCGATGGCCCGCTCCTTGTACTCCTCGCGGACGAGTTCGAGGTAGCGGTGGTACGTCTCGAAGTTCTCCTCCGGAATCGAGCCGTGGTTTTCGATGTTCTCTTCGAGGTGATTGAACGTCGTCAGCGGGGAGAGGAACTCCCGGTCGCGGTGCATCGAGTCCATGATCGCCTCGGCGATCTCGTCGCCGATGAACCGCGGGCTGACGCCGTTCATCCCCTCGCCGACGTCAGCCGTCTCGCTGGCCTCCTCGCGGAGCTTCCGCACGTCGATCTCGTCGGCGGCGTCGCCCTCACCGGCGTAGGCCTTCGCCTTCTGGACCAGCGTCACCTCGCCGCCGTCCGGCTCTTCGATGCGGGTGAGCACGCCGAACAGCCCGGCCATCTGCAGGGTGTGCGGCTCGACGTGGATGTCGGGCACGTCGGCGTTGCGCAGCATCTTCCGGTAGATCTCTGACTCGGCCTCGTACTGGAGGACGTACGGGAAGTCGATCCGCTTGGTGCGGTCGTTGAACGCCTCCATCTTCTCGTCGCCCTTCTTCTCGCGGTACTCGGGCATGTTCGTCCGCCCGACGATCACCTGATCGATGTCGATCCGCGGGTTGTTCTTCGGCTTGATCGTCTGCTCCTGTGAGGCGTGCAGGAAGTCGTAGAGGAACTCCCGCTGGAGTTTTAACAGTTCTTCGCCGGAGAAGATGCCGCGATTCGCGCGACAGAACGCCCCCGAGTAGTCGAACGCGCGGGGATCGGACTCGCCGTAGACGGCCAGCTTGGAGTAGTTGACCGTCCCCGTCAGCTCCGTCTCGTCCTGATTCTTCTTGTCCTTCGGCTCGAACGTCTCGATGGCCTGTCGCTTGTTCTCGTCGGCGACGAGCCGGATCACCTCCACGTGGTTCTCGAGGACGGCCTGCAGGTCGTCGTCGTAGTGGTCGAGCAGCCGGTCCATGTAGAACTCGCTCGCGGGGTCGAGCGCCTGCTCGTTGCCGATGGTGTACGGCGCATCGAGCCGCTCGTTCAGCTCCTCGATCACCGTGTCGCGCTGTGGCTGCGGGAGCAACACCAGCGGGTCCTGATTCATCGGCGACCGGACGGTGTCGTCCTCGGGGTCCTGATCCGGGATGACGTCACGGAGGTTGGTCCACCGGAAGGTGTACATCCGGCCCTCCTCGCGCGCCGTGTAATCCTCGAAGTAGCGGCGGATCTGCCGGTCGAAGTCGGACTTTCCGGAGCCGACCGGACCGAGCAGGAGCTTGATGCGCTTCTCCGGCCCGAGTCCGCGGGCACCGGACTTCACCTTGTTGACGAACTGGTGGATCGCCTCGTGGACCTCCCGCCCGTAGAAGACGCTCTCGCCGTCGCCCACGGGGTCTTCGCCCGCGACGTGATACTCGACGACGCCGTCTTCCTCGTCGTACTCGGTGCCGTAGAAGTCGAACATGTCCGCGACTCGCTGGTGGGCGTTGCGCGCCACCTTCGGGTCCGAGTAACACTCTTCGAGGTACCAGTCGAACGAGCGCGCCTCGCGCAGGTCCGTTGGGATCGAGTCTCGGTACTCCTCGGAGAGCTGTTGCAGGGTTTCCATGTCGCTCATTGGTATCAATCGACGGCGTCGGTGTTTGTTGGGCCGGCCGGCGCCGAGACACGTGCTGTGATTCGCGTGTCCGGCTACGCTGAACACCTCCCGACCGGCGATGGAATTCGGGGAAGGCGTTTTTGTTACTACGTCCTGAACAACGGGTTGCGTTAGCATAACCCTTGTGTCGGGGCGCACATCACGCTCCGACGTATCGCCGCGCTGAAGCGCTCGGACGGCCATCGACCGGCATGGACGAGTTGCCCGACGGCTGGAAGCGGTGGAACGAGGGCGAGCGGAAACTCGTGTGGGCCTACCGGCCCGACGTGTTCGACGGCGGCGCGTTCCCGCCGCCGTGTCTCCCGACCATCTACGCGACGCAGGGCCGCCGCTCCCGGCGTCCCGGCACCGACCGCGATCCCGACCCGGACACGCCGTGGTACGTGACGCTATTTCTCGAACCTGATGTCGAGCGGGACGCAGAGCAGTTCGCCGACCGGGAGCGGGCCGTCGCGGGCGCTCGCGACCTCGCGAACCGGTTCGCCGCGGGCGAGGTCGACTACCGCGCGCTGTATCAGGTCCCCCGCGAATCGTACTTCGCCAAGCTTGACGAGCTGACGGGCCGCGACAGGTAGAAGAGGCAGGCCGGCGTCCGTCGGGTATGGCCAACATCACGCTCATCGGCACCCGCCTCGCGGAGTCCGGTGTCGAGTTCGTCTACGGCGGTGAGTCGACCGCCTGCGACGAGTGTCCCTACCGCGGGCAGTGTCTCAACCTGCGCGAGGGTCGCCGCTACCGCGTCACGGACGTGCGCGAGAACACGGAGACGCTGGAGTGTGCGGTCCACGACACCGGCGTTCGCGCCGTCGAGGTCGAACCCGCGCCGGTCCGGGCGAACGTCGCGTCGAGCGGCGCGTACGCAGGGTCGAAAGCCTCGCTCGAAGGCTCCTGTCCGTACACTGGCTGTCCGAGCCACGAGTACTGCGAACCGGCCGGCGGCGACTTCGACGCCGAGTACCGCATCGACGAGGTGGTCGGCGACCCGCCCCACGACTACTGCATGCTCGACCGCGACCTGACGCTCGTGGAGTTCGCACCGCCCGATGAGGAGTAGTGTCCGATTTGGAAACTCACAGAACGGATGCGTGCCTCTGTTTCGTGTATGCCCATGACCAGTTTTGGGAGTAGCGCGCGGTCCTATTGAGGATCAAACCGTTGTCGTTCCATCTACTCGGCCTGATGTCGTGGAGGAAAGACATCGACGGGCCATCGGTCGGGCGCTAGATCACGTCTATCTGGTCTGCGAGAGGAGAAGTGCCCCAACGAGTCCGGGACCCACCACGGCGACGAGCACCTCCAAGAGTACTGCACCCACGAGCATCAGACCGATCCCACAGAACCCGGCCAGACAGGTTCGTGGCCCTTCGAGCGAGAGGAGGTCCCCGCCGAAGACGCCACCGGGAGCGACGAAGATACCGAACACGAACAACATAGCGACCGGCCAGCCATATGCCGTGAACTGGAACGCTGTCGCCGGCTCGGTGTCCCAGAGGCGTGTGACGAGTCGCTCGCCTATCTGGAGGGGAAGTGCAACGAATAGGAATAGGGTTGCAATACCAGTCGCGAGAAGGATCGCTGGGATCTCCCACAGTTCCGTGTCGATGCCACCGCCAGCTATCGACCAGACAACGCCGACCCCGAGGATGTACAAGAGGCCGGCCTCAAAGAGTGCTCCCGCAAGAGCTGTGCGGAAGTCATCCGTGCCAGTTCGATGGAGTCGGTGTGCAGCTAACGTCACTGGGACCGAGATACCGACCGTGATCACAAACACGAGCGTCGGAATAAGTCCAGTTGGAAGCGCCATCTCAGGCAGCTACCTCCGTTGTGCGTATCATGAATGTACTTTGGTAGCCACGAAGGGTAAATCGACCTGTCGTTCAAATTCCGTGCCTGATCGGAGAGAAGCATCTTGAGCCGACAGTGACGACGTCTGACACCGACGCTATCGCCGACTGCAACACCAACACCAGCCTCAACAACCCCCAACTCTCTCGGCATTTCCAAGCGCAGTTCGAATTATTGAGGTTTGAATGTTGAGGCGACGAGGAGTAACTTTTTATCGCGGTGGCGTGCGGTCGCTGGTATGTTACCGGACACCACGGCGTTCGTGACGGGCGCGAGCGGCGGCATCGGGCGCGAAATCGCGTACACGCTGGCCGACCACGGCGCGACGGTCGCCTGTGCGGCCCGCAGCGACGGCATCTACGAGACGGCCGAGAAACTCGGCGACAGCGGCATCGCCGTCGAGACGGACGTGACCAGCGAGGCGAGCGTCCGCGAGTCGGTCGCCGCGACCGTCGACGCGTTCGGCGGCCTGGACTGTCTCGTCAACAACGCGGGCATCGCCGGCCCGACACAGCCGTTCGACCGACTCGATCCCGACGACATCCAGTCGACCGTCGCGATCAACGTCACCGGCGCGGCGACCTGCGTCAAACACGCCGCCGAGCACCTCCGCGCGAGCGACCGCGGGAGCGTCGTCAACATCGGCTCCATCGGCGGCAAGCTCCCCTACCCGAACCGAGTCCCGTACGCAGTCTCGAAGATGGGGCTGATCGGACTCACCCGGACGCTCGCGTACGAACTCGGCCGGGGAGACGTAACGGTCAATACCGTCCTCCCCGGCCCGGTCGAGGGCGACCGCATCGAGGACGTGGTCGCGAAGCAGGAGCGGCTCGCGGACGTAGAGGATGCCGAGCCGTACAGCATCGGCGGCGACGACTTCGCGCTGCCCGAATACACCGTCAGCCCGGAGGAAGTCGCCGAGCAGGTGGCGTATCTCGCCGGCCCGCACGGGCGTCACATCACGGCACAGGAGATCGGCGTCGACGCCGGCGGGACGTGGTACTAGTCGTGTTCCGGCGTCGGCTCGGGACCGGCTTCGGTGTGTTCGTCGAGACGGCCGACGAGTGACCCGGCGTAGCCGAAGACGTTCTCGTAGCCGTACGGCGACAGCAACACGGGGTAGAACGGCCGCTCCGCGACGAACAGCTCCTCGTCGGCGCGGGCGTAGGTGTCACCCTCGGCGGCCCGCTCGAAGTTGGCGGTGAACGTCTCGTACTCGTCCGCCTCCGGTGGCTTGGGGAGTTTGCGTTCGAGTCGGAACACGGGGATGTCGTGGCGTGGCGTGCCGCGCTCTTCGAGCACGCCGACGGCGCTGAGAAATTCGACGGTCAGCGAGTAGGCGTTCGCGGCCGCCCGCTCGCTCCCCTGAATCCCACACTCCACCTCGATCACGTCCTGTGTCTCGATGAGTCGGCCCTCCGAGAACTTCGCCGTCTCGATCAGCGCCTCGACGGTGAGATCGGGGACCACCGCCTCCGCCAGCGCGTCCAGTTCGTCGACGAGCGCGAACGGCGCGGCGTACGACTGTGTCGAGTGCATCGAGAAGACCGTACAGCCACGCAGTTCCCCCACGAGTTCGTGTGCGAGTCGCGCCTCGTGTGTGTCAGCGTCCGGTGCGCCGGGAAACGCGCGGTTGAGATCCTCTTCGACGTAGCGAAGCTTCCGGTCGAGCGCCTCCTCGTTGGCGATGATCAGCTTGACTGGCCGGTGAACGTCGGGGTCCTCCGAGAGTAGCCGTCTGATCGCCCGTGCCCCGCAGGGCTCGTCGCCGTGGATACTGCCGACGACCGCTATCTCTGGGTCTCCCTCGCCCAACTGCTCGACACGCATCTACGACCCGTACTGGGTGGGGACACATGAGACTCCCGTTTCGTCCGTGTACCACAGCGCGCGACTACTCTTGTCTGGGCGTACGGCGTCGCCGTCGGAGCGTCGTTACCAGTGGCGAACACCGTCACCACGGTCGCGGAGGTGAGACTGTACCGACATGCGTGCGAGCGAGACCCGGCGTTGTTCGACAGCCGAACCGCCGAGACGGCCCCGGAAACGGTCGACCGACGGGCAGGCAGGAGTACGGCCCCGCCGTGAGCACCCCACGACGGACCGACCTGCGGACGGTCTCGCGAACGCGAGGCGTTCGTGGCTGGCACGACAATTCCGACAACAGTTTTACCACGGAACCGTTGTAATCTGGCAATGGGAAACTGCACTGTCTGTGGCACGTCAACCGACGGGCCGATCTGTGACACCCACCAAGAGGACGTCGTCTTCGATTTCCGCGGCGACAGCCCCGACCAGCTGACCGAAGACCGGTTCTATCGTGGCGTCGTCGACGGCTACGCCGAGTTCGGCGTCTTCATCGACCTCGCGCCGGGCGTCACCGGCCTGCTGCACCGCTCGAAGATCGACCAGCGGCTGGAGTCGCTGGACTGGGACGCGGGCGAGAGCGTCTGCGTGCAGGTGACGAACGTCCGCGACAACGGCGACATCGACCTCGGCTGGTCGATCCGCCAGTCCGACCGCGAGTTCCGCGGCACGCTCGTCGACGAACCCGAGGGCGACCGGCTCATCGACGGCGACGGCTCCGATGATGACGACGACGGCGGCGGTACGTCGGCCAGCGAGGAGACGTCCACGACCGAAGAATCCGGCACCGAGGAGAGCACCAAAGCCGAAGCGGCCAGCACCAAAGAAAGTGCCGAATCCGCCTCGACCGAGTCGGCGGGCGGCCACTCGGCCGACGCCGGCGGCGGTGCCGTGCAGGTCGAGGCCACGGAAGCGTCCGCAGAGAGCGAAGGCGAAGACGAGAGCGAATCCGGGGATCTGGGCTACGAGCGCGCGCAGGTCGAGAACCTGCGCAACCGGGTCGGCGACGACGTTCGACTGGAGGGCGAGGTCGTCTCCGTGCGGCAGACCTCCGGGCCGACGGTGTTCGAACTCGGCGACGAGAGCGGCGTCGTCGACTGCGCGGCGTTCGTCGAGGCGGGCGTTCGGGCCTACCCCGAAATCGAGACCGGCGACATCGTTCGGCTCGACGGTGAGGCGCGAGTCCGCCGCGACGAACTGCAGGTCGAAACCGAGGCCATCGTCGCGCTCGACGCCAAGGAGCGCGAGACGGTCGAGGAGCGGATGGCCGACGCGCTCGACGCCGAGGCGTCGCCCGACGCCTACGAACCGATTGCCGACGACGAGTCGGTCGCCGCCGTCGCCGACGATATCGAGTCCGTCGCAAGCGCGATCCGACGAGCGGTCTTCGAGTCGCGCCCGGTTGTCGTCCGGCACGCGGCGACGACAGACGGCTACGTGGCCGGCGCGGCCATCGAGCGGGCCGTGCTCCCGCTGGTCCGCGAGGAACACACCGGCGGCGACGCGGAGTACCACTACTTCGACCGCCGCCCGCTCGAAGAGGGGAGCTACGGGATGACCGACGCGACGAAGGACACTACCCGGATGCTCGACAACCGCGAGCGCCACGACGAGAAGATTCCGCTGTTCGTGTTCGCCGCGGCCGGGTCGACGGCCGACTCCACGGACGGACTGGAACTGCTCGACATCTACGACGCGGAGGCGGCCGTCGTCGACGGCGTGAACCCCGACGACTCGGTGACGAAACTGGCCGACGCGGTCGCGGCCACGCCCGACCGGACGGCCGGAGCACTCGCGGCGAACGTCGCCGCCGCGGTCAACGCCGACGTGCGCGAGGATCTCGGTCACCTGCCGGCGGTGACCTACTGGGAGGACGCCCCCGAGACGTACACGCAACTGGCGGCCGACGCCGGTCTCGACGAGACGGCGACGACGCGACTCCGCGAGGCCATCGCGCTGGAGGCGTTCTACCAGAGCTACGAGGACAAGCGCGAACTCATCATCGACCTGCTGTTCGATCAGGAGGTCGGTCTCGCGGAGCAGGTGTCAGAGCAGTTCCGCGAGAAACTGGACGCCGAACTCCGGACCGCCGAGGCGAACATCGGCACGCGCGACGTCGACGGCGTGACGGCGTCGGTGCTCGACATGGACGCGTACACGCACCGCTACGACTTCCCGCCGAAGTCGCTGCTGCTGGACGAACTCCACCGCCGCCACCGCGAGGACACGCCCGTCGTCGTCGGCTTCGGCAAGGACGAGGTGTTCGTCCGCGCGACGAGCGATGTCGACCTCGACGCCGTCGCCGAGGACGCCGCCGAGCGCGCGCCGACCGCCGGCATCTCGGCGGCGGGGCTCCGCATCGGCAAACTCGCCTTCCTCTCGGGTCGCCGCGAGGAGGCCGTCGACGCCGTGCTCGCCGCGACCGTCGACCGACTGTGACACCGTGAGCACCGACGCCGAGACGGACGCGTTCGACCGGGTGTGCGAGACGCTGGCCGAGCGGATTCTCGACGGCGAAATCGACGAAGACGGCGTCGAATCGGCCAAGCTCGACGCCTGCTCGGAACACGGCGCGGCGAAGGTGCCGAAACACGCCGACATTCTCGACGCCGCGCCCGACGGCCGCCGCGAGGAACTGGAGGCGGTGCTCCAGCGCAAGCCCGTCCGCACGGCGTCGGGCGTCTCGCCGGTCGCCGTGATGACCTCGCCACACACCTGTCCGCACGGGAAGTGTCTCTACTGTCCCGGCGGTCCCGCCAGCGAGTTCGACTCCTCGCAGAGCTACACCGGCCACGAACCCGCTGCCGCGCGCGGTGTCCAGAACGACTACGACCCGTACGGGCAGGTGACGCTCCGTCTGAACCAGCTCCGACAGATCGGCCACCCGGTCGACAAGGTGGAACTCATCGTGATGGGCGGCACGATGACCGCACGGAGCCACGACTATCAGGAGTGGTTCGTGAAGCGGTGTCTACAGGCGATGAACGAGTTCGATCCCGACGCGGAGCCGACGCCCGCCGAAGACGAGTCGTTCGCCGAGGAGTCGTATCCGTTCCGCTACGTCGAGGACGTGATCGCCGAAAACGAGACGGCCACGGTACGGAACATCGGCACCACCTTCGAGACGAAGCCGGACTGGTGTGACCCGGAGCAGATCGACCGGATGCTCCGGCTCGGCGGGACGAAAGTCGAGGTGGGCGTCCAGACGACCTACGAGCGGGTCAATCGGGAGATGCACCGCGGCCACGGGGTCCAGGCGAGCATCGACGCCAACCGCCGGCTCCGAGACGCGGGCTTCAAAGTCGGCTTCCACATGATGCCCGGCCAGCCCGGCATGTCGAAGGAGATGTGTCTGGCGGACTTCCGGCGCATCTTCGAGCGCGAGGCGTGGAAGCCCGACTACCTGAAGATATACCCGACGCTCGTCGTCCGCGACACCCTGACGTACGACATGTGGCGGCGCGGCGAGTACGAGCCGCTCGACAACGAGGAGGCGGCCGAACTCGTCGCGGAGATAAAGTCGATGGTGCCCCGCTACACCCGGCTCCAGCGCGTCCAGCGTGACATCCCCGCCGACCACATCGACGCGGGCGTCTGGAAGTCGAACCTCCGACAGCTCGCGTGGCAGGAGATGGAGCAACACGGCTGGACCTGCGAGTGTATCCGCTGTCGCGAGGCCGGCATGAACGACGACGAGCCGGAAAACGTCGAACTCCGCGTCGACACGTACCGCGCCGGCGGCGGGACGGAACAGTTCATCTCTATCGAGGACTTCGAGAAGGATCTGCTCGTCGGCTTCTGTCGGCTCCGGTTCCCGAACGACCCGACGCGCCGCGAGTTGCGCGACGCGGCCGTCGTCCGTGAACTCCACGTGTACGGCAGCGAGGTCGGCGTGGGACAGGCGGGCGACGGCCACCAGCACCGGGGCCACGGCCGCCGGCTCCTCGGGAAGGCCGAGGAACTGGCGCGCGAGGCGGGCTACGGTAAGCTCGCGGTCATCTCCGGTATCGGCGTCCGCCAGTACTACCGCGAGAAGCTCGGCTACCATCAGGACGGCCCGTACGTCTCGACGCGACTCTGAATCCGTGCGCTCATCTCTCTCGGCCCGGAATCGCGGCCAATGTCAGTCCCGTCGCTCACCGTCGGCATCGCCGGGGGGACCGGTGCCGGCAAGACGACCATCGCCCGCGAAATAACCGCGGGCGTCGACTCCGTCACCCTCGTCCCGCTCGACAACTACTACGCGGAGTCGGACCTGCCGATGGCCGAACGCGATGAGATCAACTACGACCACCCGGACGCGTTCGACTGGGAACTGCTCCGCGACCATCTGGTCGAGCTGTGCGAAGGCCGTGCGGTGGAGATGCCGGCGTACGATTTCGCCGTTCACGACCGAGCGGACGAGACGACGACCGTCGAGCCGGGCGAGGTGGTGGTCGTCGAGGGGATTCTCACGCTCCACGACCCGACGGTGCGCGAGATGCTCGACCTGAAGCTCTACGTCGAGACGGACGCCGACGTGCGCATCGTCCGACGCATCCGTCGGGACGTGACAGAGCGGGACCGCGACCTAGAGGACGTCGTCTCACAGTACCTCTCGACGGTGAAGCCGATGCACGAACAGTTCGTCGCCCCGACGAAACGCGAGGCGGACCTCACCGTTCCGGGAGAAGCAAACGACACCGCCGTGGACCTGCTCCGCGAGCGAGTCCGAGGGGTCGTCGCGAGCGGCGAGCGCCCGCGTTAGGCCGACCGCCGCTCGCCGATCGTCGGGTTGTACTGCCAGTGTGGCGAATTCCGCAGGCCGTCACCGACCGCCTGGTGGAAGTCGAGGATGTCGTCGAACTCCGCTTCGTCGACGTACTCGAACGCCTCTTCGATGGAGACGACGGTTTCGTGGTCCATCCGGACGGGGTGGTCGCCGTACTCGTCGACGAACGCATCCTTGTCGAGCGGGAACGACTCCTCCTCGTCTACCTTCTTCACGATGACGGCGTGCCCGAACTTGCGCATCCCCTCACTTCCTTTCTCGCCGTCGGGATCGTGCGGCCAGTCCATACCCGTGGTCGGGCCAGCGCGCGCAAAAGCGTTTCCGACTCCCGTCGCTCCTCGACGGGTATCAGTTCCGTTTTCCCGACTCCGCCGCTGTATCACGTATGGACGTGACCCTGCTGACTGTCGGCGACGAGGTGCTCGCGGGCGACACCGTGAACACGAACGCGGCGTGGCTCGCCGAGGAGATAACCGGGCGCGGCGCGACGGTTCGCCGCATCCTCACCGTGCCGGACGACCACGAGACCATCGCCGACTGGGTCGCGCGCTTTGTCGCCGACTACGACGCGGTCGTCGTCACGGGCGGGCTCGGCGGGACGCCCGACGACGTGACGATGGCCGCCGTCGCGGACGGACTCGACCGCGACCTCGTCACCTTCGAGGACGTTCACGAGGGCCTCGTCGCGAAGGCCGAGGCGTTCCGCGACGAGAACCCGGATCTCGCCGAGGAGTACGAGTTCGATCTGGACTTCATCGCCGCCGCACGACTCCCCGAGGACGCGCGGCCGCTCGTCACCGACGCCGGATGGTCCCCCGGCTGTGCTGTCGACGGCGTCTACGTCCTCCCCGGCATCCCCGAGGAGATGCGGGCCATGTTCGACCTCGTCGCCGACGAGTTCGACGGCGAGGTCGTCTCCCGGACGCTGTACACGCCGACTCCCGAGGGCGCGATGGGTGACGCGCTCACCGAGATCCGCGACGAGTTCGCCGCTGACGTGGGCAGCTACCCCGCCGACCCGGAGACGCCGAATCGACTGAAGGTGACTGGGACGGACGCCGACGAGGTGGCCCGCGCAGCCGACTGGCTCCGCGAGCAGGTGGAGACGGTTCCAGAACCCGAATGACAGTCGCTCCCGTCGGTCGCGGCAGTACATCGGTGGGACTGGGATTCGAACCCAGGAACCCTGACGGGTACCGGTTTTCAAGACCGGCGCAATCGGCCACTCTGCCATCCCACCGCGTTCGTTGGTAACTCGGGACGGGGCTTTCGTCTTTCGGTTATCGCGAGACGGTGTAGCCGTCTGCGGTCGGTTCGACGACGAGGTCGAGATCGTCGAGCACGTCGGCCGTGTACTTCGGGACGATGCGGTCGGCGCGTCGTCGCGTCCGTATCGACACGAGCGCGTCCGCGAGGTCGGTCGTCGTCTCGATCACCGGGCGGTAGGGGAGGAAGTCCGTTTCCAGTCCGGCGTCGAGCGCGCGGTCGGTGAGCGTCCGGACGGCGGGGTCGGTGAACGCGGCCTCGAAGTCGACCGGCTCGCGGAAGCCGGCGTAGTAGACGCGACCGTCGGTCGTCGGCCCGAGGACGACCTCGCTCCGGCGGAGTTTCATCGCGGCCTCGTCGACCTGCTGGCGGGTGAGGAACGCCGCCGCGGGCGTCGTGACGGCGACCGACTGCGCGTCCTCGGACTCGAGGAGGTGCGTGACGGTGTTGCCCGCGCGGCCGGCGAACGTCTCGCCGACCTGCACCTCGAAGCGAGCGTCCTCGGTGACGGGCGCGACGGCCTTGCGTACCTCGCTCTCGGCGTCGCCGTCGGCGTACTCTGCCGGGAGCGAGTCGTCGGGGCGATAGTTCACGAGGAGGTCGCCGCCGCTGTCCACCGCCGCGCGGCAGACGTCGCGCGTCGCGGCGACGTACAGTTCCGCACACTGGGTCTCGGTGAGCGGCGAGCGAGCGGCCAGCCGCGACAGGACGAGGCCGGGACGCGGCGGCGCGACGAGCACGGCGATGGTGGTCATACCGGCACGGACTCGCGGTACTGTCTTGAGTTTTTTATTTCGGCGGCGCAACGCGCCGGTATGGACGCCGCGAGACCGCTCGTCGGACTGCTCGGTGTCGGTGTCGTCGTGTTCTGCGTCGGCGCGCTCGTCTCACTCGTCGGGAACACGCTACTCGGGTCGTTCGGGACGGCCGCGGGCGTCGTCGTCCTCCTCGTGACTGGGTCGCTCCTCGCCGCGATTGCTGTCGGCGCTCGGGGCCGCGAGTGGCTGCGGAACCCCGGCTACTGGTGATCAGTCGTCGAGCGTCTCCGCCTTCGTCTCCGCGTCGTCGGGATCCTCTCGTGGCGAGGTCGGGTGGTAGTCGGTGTCGTACTCGCCGGGTCGGTCGTCGAGTCGGTCGGGATTGATGCGGCCGTCCAGCAGCATGAAGTCCAGCACCGTGCAGTAGAGCATGGCTTCGACGACCGGGACGGCCCGCGGCGGGAGCGACGGGTCGTGACGGCCGACGACCTGTGCCTCCTTCTTTTCGCTGCTCTCCCAGTCGACCGTCTCCTGTTTCTTCGGAATCGAGGTGGGCGCGTGCCACGTCACCTCGCCGTAGATCGGTTCGCCGGTGGTGATGCCGCCCTGAACCCCTCCGTGGTCGTTGCCGACTGGGACCGGGTCGCCTTCTTCGCTGACTATCTCGTCGCGCGTGCCGTCGTCGAACTCCCAGTCCTCGTTGCGGTCGATACCCCGAACGGAGGCCGCTTCGCGACCCAACCCGAACTCGAAGGCCGTCGTCGCCGGGACGGCGAACATCGCCTGTCCGAGACGAGCCGGGAACGAGTCGAACCGCGGCGCACCGAGCCCGCGCGGCACGCCCCGCGCCTCGAAGTAGATAGCGCCGCCGATGGAGTCGCCCTCCTGCTGGTACTCGTCGATTGCCTCGCGCATCCGCTCGGCCGTCTCCGGGTCGGCACACCGGACCTCGTTCTCCTCGCTGTGTTCGAGCAGCTGCTCGAAGGTCACTTCCGGCGCTTCGATGTCGCCGATGCGGTTGACGTGCGCCTTGATCTCCACGTCGTGCTCGGACTGGTCGAGGACGGCCTTCGCCACCGCGCCGGCCGCGACCCAGTTCACCGTCTCGCGAGCCGACGACCGACCGCCGCCGCCCCAGTTGCGCGTGCCGAACTTCGCGGAGTAGGTGTAGTCGCCGTGGGACGGGCGCGGTGCCGTCACGAACGGTTCGTACTTGCCGGACCGGGCGTCCTTGTTCTGGATGACCATCCCGATTGGCGTGCCGGTCGTGTACCCCTCTAGCGTCCCGGAGTTGATCGTCACCTCGTCGGGTTCGCCCCGCGAGGTGGTGATCATCGACTGTCCCGGCTTTCGCCGGTCGAGTTCGCGCTGGATCGTCTCCTCGTCGATCTCGACGCCGGCGGGACAACCAGAGACGGTGACGCCCATCGCGTCCCCGTGGCTCTCCCCGTACGTGGTGAACTGAAAGAGCCGCCCGAAACGATTGCCGTTCATTACCACGCCGTCGGTGGCGCGGCCATTTGAACCTTGCAGTCCGGGCGAGGATTCATACCGGATGACCCGACCAACGGCGGTGTGACCTGAGCAGCGCTCCGGTCGGCCAAGACGGGTGTGCGGCACACCGGCCGGATCAGCCTGCGAGCGCGTGCCGCCTGTTCGCCCACGCTACGCGTCTATGCCATGTCCGCGCCGAGCCCTCGGAGCGTGTCGAAGAAGCCAGGAAACGACACGTCGACGTGGTCGGCACCACGGATCGTCACGTCGCCGTCCGCGACCAGCCCCGCGACGGCCAGCGACATGATGATCCGGTGGTCGTCGTGCCCCGCGACGTTCCCGCCCGAGAGCGTCGACTCGTCGCCGTGGACGGTGAGCGTGTCCTGCGTCTCCTCAACCGCCGCACCGAGCGTCGTCAGTTCCTCGGTCATCGCGCTGACCCGGTCGGTCTCCTTGTAGCGGACGTGCTCGCAGTTCGTGATCCGGGTCGTTCCGTCGGCGGCAGCCCCGAGCACGGCGACCGTCGGCAGGAGATCGGGCGTGTCACCCGCGTCGACCTCCACGCCGGACAGCGCCGATTGTGCGACGGTGATCTCGCCGGCCTCCCGGTCCCACGACAGATCTGCGCCCATCCGGTCGAGAATCTCGACGATGGCGGCGTCACCCTGTGCGCTCGGTCGCGCCCCGCGGACGACCAGCTCGCCGTCCGCCGCGAGCGCGCCGGCCGCGAGCAGATACGACATCGACGAGAAGTCGCCGGGCACCGCGTACTCGCCGCCGCTCGGCTCGTACGACTGGCTACCGGGCACGCGGAATCCGTCGTCGGTCGCCTCGGCAGTCACGCCGAAGTCGGCAAGCACTTCGCGCGTGATGTCGACGTACGGTGCGGACTTCAGTTCCGTCGTCAACTCGACCGTGATGCCCTCGTCAGTCACGGCCCCGGCCATCAGCAGCGCAGTGACGTACTGCGAGGAGACGTCGCCGGGAATCGCAACCGTCCCACCGTCGATACGGTCGCCGACGACGAGCGGCGCTTGGCCGTTCCGACGCGTCGACTCGGCGCGTCCACCGAGGTCGTCGATGGCAGCGAGGAGCGGTCCCTGCGGCCGCGACCGGAGCGAGTCGTCACCGGTGAGCACCGTCAGACCGTCACCGAGCGCCGCAGTCGCGGTCGTCAGTCGCATCGTCGTGCCCGAGTTCGCACAGTCGATCACGTCGGCCGGCGTCTCCGGCCGCCCGTCGAACCCCTCGACCGCGAACGCGTCCTCGTCGCGCGTCACGTCACCGCCGTACGCTTCCACTGCCAGGGCGGTCGCTCGAGTGTCGGCCGAATCCAGCGGATTCAACACCCGCGCGTGCTCGGCGTAGCCGGCCGCGAGTAGCGCCCGGTGGGTGTAGCTCTTCGACGGCGGCGCGCGGGCGGTGCCGCGCACCAGCGACGGCGTGACGGTGACGTTCATACCCGTCGGTCCACGGCCGCGACAATCAGCCTACCGGACGCGGTCAGGCCGCCGCCGCGCTGCGGTAGGCATTTATTCAGTCCACTCCGACGGCGGGTATGGACCCCGACTTCTCGCAGCTCGACGCGTATCTCGCGGAGAACGGTCTCGACGGGTATCTCGTGCAGGCCGACGAATCGGACGCGAACCAGCGGTATCTCTCCGGTTTCACCGCCCCCGACCCGTTCACGACGCTGTACGACGGCGAGGTACACCTCCTCGTCAGTCCGCTGGAGTACGGTCGCGCCGAGCGCGAGGCGCGCGCGGCGACCGTCGAGCGCGGCGAAGACTACGACTCCACCGCGAAAACCGAAGAGTACGGCGACGTTGAGGGGAGCCACCGGACGCTGGCAGCGTTCTGTCGCGAGTACGGCGCCGAGTCGGTCGGCGTGCCCGAGTCGTTCCCCGCCGGCACCGCCGACGGGCTCCGCGAGCAGGGAATGGACGTGACCGCCGACCACGAGGGGATAATCGAGCACATCCGCGCGGCCAAACACGAGGCGGAGATCGAACACATGCGCGCCGCGCAGGCGGCGAACGAACGCGCGATGGCGGCTGCCGAGGAACTGCTCCGCGCGGCTGACATTGCTGACGACGGCACTCTCGTCCGCGACGGCGAGCCGCTCACCAGCGAGCGCGTCAAGGAGGAAATAGAGGTGTCGCTGCTCCGGGAGGGGTACGCGCTCGACACGACCATCGTCGCCTGCGGTGCCGATGCCGCCGATCCCCACGACCGAGGCTCCGGGCCGCTGCGCGCGGACGAGCCGATAATCGTCGACATCTTCCCTCGGTCGAAGGAGACGGGCTACTACGCGGACATGACGCGCACCTTCCTGAAGGGCGAGCCGAGCGACACGATCCGAGAGTGGTACGACCTCACGCAGGAGGCGAAGGAGGCCGCGTTCGACGTGCTGGAGGCGGGCGTCTCGGGGAGCGAGGTCCACGATGCCGTTTGTGACGTGTACGCGGACGCCGAGATGGACACGCTGCGCGACGACCCGGAGGCGGAGACGGGCTTCATCCACTCGACGGGCCACGGGGTCGGGCTCGACATCCACGAGTATCCGCGCGTGTCGGCGACGGAGAACGAACTCGAAGCGGGAATGGTCGTCACCATCGAACCGGGGCTGTACGACCCTGCGGTCGGCGGCGTCCGCATCGAAGACATCGTCGTCGTCCGCGAGGGCGGCTACGAGAACTACACCGACTACGAGGAGTCGCTGGTCGTCTGAGCGGGCGAGCGTCGCGAGCCTGCACCTGAGCGAGCGGGAGAGAGCGTCGTGACCGACAACGCGAGCCCGAACGAACCCCTTTTGCGGACCGGCAGACAACGCCGTCGCATGAGAGTGCTCGTCGTCGGGAGCGGGACGATGGGGCGGTGGCTCGCCGGCGTGTTCGACGACGCCGGCCACGCGGTCGCGGTCGCCGACGCGGACGCGGAGCGAGCGAGTAGCCTCGCCGCCGACCTCGGCGTCGAGACGGACGACGGGGACCGGTACGACCTGCTCGCGCTCGCGGTGCCGATGTCGGCCGTCGCGGACGCGACCGCCGCCTACGCCGGTCGCGGGGACGCCGTCGTCGACGTAGTGGGTGAGATGCGCGACACCGTTGCGGCGGTCCGCGAGGCGTGTCCCGACGCGGCGCGCGTCTCGACGCATCCGCTGTTCGCACCCGACAACGCCCCCGGTACCGTCGCAGTCGTCCGGGACGCGCCCGACGACCGAACCGAGGCTGCGCTCGATGCCATCGCCGCGGCCGGCAACGACCTCTACGAGACGACGGTCGACGGACACGACCGCGCGATGGAGACGGTACAGGCCAAGACGCACGCCGCGGTCGTCGCCTACGCGATCGCCGCCGAGGATGTTCCGGAGCCGTTCCACACGCCGGTTTCGGGGCCGCTGTCGGACCTCGTCAAGCGAGTGACGACCGGCGAACCGGACGTGTACGCCGAGATTCAGGAGCGGTTCGACGGCGCGGACGAACTCGCGGCCGCCGCGAAGCGCGTGGCCGAGGCCGACGCCGAGACGTTCGCCGAACTGGTCGAGGAGGCCGGACGGTGACCGACGCACAGCGACAGTCGGTCGTCGACAACGCCCGGTATCTGCGCGGGGTCCGCCCCGTCGACCCGGAAGAGATTTGGGAGTACGTCGACGGACGGCCACACCCGGCGGTCGTCCGACAGATACTCCGCGAGGAGGCCGTCGACCTCGGGATTCGGGAGCGCGCAGACGGCACCTTCGTTCCGGTGAAGGAGGGACCGGTCACCGTCGACTTCGACGGCGTCGACCAGTTTCCGGCACGGTGCGCCGAGCGCGTCGAGGATCTGCTCGTCGACGAGTACGGCCCCGACTGGCCGAGTAGTGCCGCCGGCGACGCGCTCCGGGCGACCATCCGCGAGCTGAAAGCCGACTACTTCGCCGGCGCGAGCGTCGAGTACGGCGACGCGACGGCGCTCGCGTACGCCATCTACCATCTCCCGGATAACTACGCCGTCGTCCAGTACGTCCTCGCGCGACTCGCCCGTCGGAACCTCGTCCCGAAGCAGTTGCGCGTGCTCGATGTCGGTGCCGGCGTCGGCGGGCCGATGCTCGGGATCCACGACCTACTCCCCGACGAGAGCGTGGTCGAGTACCACGCCGTCGAGCCGTCGGCCGCCGCAGACGTGTTCGCAGAGTTGGCCGAGGAGACAGGGACGGGCTTCCGGACGAACCTCTACCGCGAGACGGCCCAAGCCCACGACCCGGACGGCACCTTCGACGTCGTGTTGTTCGCGAACGTGCTCTCGGAACTCGACGACCCACGCGCGGTCGCGGCCGACTACATCGACGCGGTCGCTCCCGACGGCTCGTTCGTCGGCATCGCACCGGCCGACCGGGAGGCGGCCATCGGACTGCGGGCGGTCGAGCGCGCGCTGGAGGCCGACGGCTACGGTGTCTGGGGGCCGCAGGTGCGACTGTGGCCCGACTGCCGCCCGGACGACCGCGGATGGAGCTTCGACGTGCAGCCGGATCTCGCGGTGCCGGCGTTCCAGCGCGCGCTCGACGACCCTGCCGGCGGGAACGGAGAGTTCCGCAACGTCGACGTTCAGTACGCGTTCGGCGTGCTCCGACGCGACGACGCGCAGATGGTCGCGATAGAGCCGGACCCCTCGCGGTTCGCGCGCTTCGCCGACAGCGAGGACCACGTCTCCAAGCGCGTCGACTGTCTCGCGCTGAAGCTCTCGGCCGACCTCGCCGACGACGGCAACCCGCTGTACAAGATGAGCGACGGCTCCGAGGCCGTCGACCACTACGCCGTCCTCACGCGCGAATCGGCGCTCAACGCCGACCTCGCCCGCGCCGACTACGGCGACCCGCTCGCCTTCGAGAACGCCCTCGTGTTGTGGAACGACGACGAGGCGTCGTACAATCTGGTCGTCGACGACGAGACGGTCGTCGACCGGGTGGCCGGGTAGCCCAACCTTTTCAGCGGCCCATACCTGTCGGTCGTATGGACGTACTGCTCACCAACGACGACGGCATCAAGGCGGACGGGTTGGGCGTGCTCTACGAGTCCCTCTCGGCCGTCGATTCGCTCGACGTGACGGCCGTCGCTCCCGCGGACGACCAGTCGGCGGTCGGGCGCGCCCTGAGCCACGAGGTCGACGTCGAGCCACACGAGTTCGGCTACGCCGTACACGGAACGCCAGCGGACTGTGTCGTCGCGGCGGTCGGCGCGCTCGACATGTCGCCCGACCTCGTCGTCTCCGGCTGTAACCGCGGCGCGAACCTCGGCGAGTACGTACTCGGCCGCTCCGGCACCGTCTCCGCGGCCGTCGAAGCCGCCTTCTTCGATATTCCTGCCGTCGCAGTCTCGCTGTACGTGCCTGCCGCGGAGGATCTGAACTTCGCCGAGTTCGACCCCGACCACGGTGCCTACGCGGAGGCCGCCCGCGCCGCTCGCTATCTCACGCGTCACGCCGTCGACGCGGGCGTCTTCGACACCGCCGACTATCTCAACGTCAACTGTCCGGTGCCGGGCGACGACCCGGCTCCGATGGCCGTGACCCGTCCGAGCCACGTCTACGACATGGACGCCGAGCGCGACGGCGACACGGTCCACATCAGAGATCACATCTGGGAGCGGATGGCTGCGGGCGACGTGCCCGACCCAGCGGGAACCGACCGCCGCACGGTCATGGACGGATGCATCTCCGTCTCGCCGCTGACGGCTCCCCACACTACCGAACCCCACGAAGCTCTCGACGGGCTCGCAGAAGGCTACCGGGACTGAGTCGACACGTCTTGCCGCTAATTCCGGTTCTCTTGTTCCGCCTCAAATATTCTAACGTTATGGACACGCTCGCGGACCTGCTCGCCGGCAACACGGACCACGCGGCCGCCTTCGACGACCGGTTCGACGACGTACAGGAAGCCCAACATCCCGAGGCCGTCACGGTCTGCTGTTCTGACTCGCGGGTGTTGCAGGACGCGATGTGGGACAACGTCCTCCCCGGTCGGCTGTTCACCTGCGGCAACATCGGCAACCGCGTCGTGCAACACACGGCGGCCGGCGAGGCCGTCTCCGGCGACGTACTCTACCCGATCGCCCACACCGATACCGAGGCGGCAATCGTCGTCGGCCACACCGACTGTGGCGCGGTCACGGCGACCTACGACGCGCTCACCGGCGAACTGTCCGAATCCGCCGGCATCGAACACTGTATCGACCTGCTGAAGCCGCATCTCCAACCCGGCGTCGAACGGCTCCCGGCCGACCTCGACCGTGCGGCGGCGATCAACCGCCTCGTCGAGTACAACGTCGACCGACAGGTGGGGTTCCTCGCGGCGAGCGACGACGTGCCGGCGTCCGTCGAACTCGTCGGTGCCGTCTACGACTTTCAGGACGTGTACGACGGCGACCGCGGCGAGGTCCACATCGTCAACGTCGACGGCGAAACCGACCCCGCGACGCTCCGGGACGACAACCCGGCGGTCGCGGACCGGATCGACCGGCTCTGGACGTATTGACGGTCAGTCGTCGGCGTGTGACTCCTCGGGGGTGAAGGTGACGCCGTCGATCTCGACCTTCTCGGGAACGTCGCTGGTGTCGTGGCTGCCGACCGGCGGGAGATTCACCTCTGCGGCCGCCGAGGCCCCGAGGTCGGTCTCGTCGTCGATGGCCGACATCTCGCCGTCCGCGTCGCGTGCGTCCTGATCGATCCGCATCGAGCAGAACTCGACGCCGCACATCGAGCAGAACCGCGCTTCCTTGTAGTTGTCACCGGGGAGCGTCTGGTCGTGGTAGGCCTGTGCGCGCTCCGGGTCGAGCGCGAGGTCGAACTGCCGCCGCCAGTCGAACTCGTATCTGGCCTCCGAGAGCGCGTCGTCCCAGTCGCGCGCCCCGGGGCGGTCGTTGGCGACGTCGGCGGCGTGGGCCGCGATACGATAGGCCGCGAGACCGTCCCGAACGTCTTCTTCCTCGGGCAGTCCGAGATGCTCCTTCGGGGTCACGTAACACAGCATGGCCGCGCCCGCGCGGGCCGCCTCGGTCGCGCCGATGGCGCTGGTGATGTGATCGTAACCCGGCGCGACGTCGGTGACGAGCGGTCCCAGCACGTAGAAGGGCGCGCCGTCACAGACCGACTGCTGGCGTTCGACGTTCTCGGTGACTTGGTCCACCGGTACGTGACCCGGCCCCTCGACCATCACCTGCACGCCGTGGTCCCACGCGGTGCGCGTGAGCTCGCCCAGCGTGTCGAGTTCGGCGAACTGCGCCTCGTCGCCTGCGTCGGCGATACTGCCGGGTCGGAGGCCGTCGCCCAGCGAGAACGTCACGTCGTGTTCGGCAAATACCTCACAGATGGCTTCGAACTTGGCGTACAGCGGGTTCTGCATCCCGTTCTCCTCCATCCACTGTGCGAGGATGGAACCGCCCCGCGAGACGATGCCCGTCTTGCGGCCGTCCGTCAGCGGGAGATGCTCCATCAGGACGCCGGCGTGGATCGTCATGTAGTCGACGCCCTGTTCGGCCTGCTTCTCGATGACGTCGAGCAGGAGTTCGTGGGTCAGGTCCGCCGGGTCGTCGACGTGCTTGACCGCCTCGTAGATCGGGACGGTCCCGACCGGGACGGGCGCGTGGTCGACGTTCGCGGCGCGTATCTCGTCGAGGTTGCCGCCCGTCGAGAGATCCATCACCGTGTCCGCCCCGTAGTGGACCGCCGTGTGGAGCTTTCGCAGTTCACCTTCGATGTCGCTCGTCGTCTCGCTGTTGCCGATGTTCGCGTTCACCTTCGTCGCGAACTCCCGGCCGATGATCATCGGGTCGAGCGAGTCGTGCGCGTGGTTGTTCGGGATCACCGCCTGTCCGTCGGCGACCTGCCCGCGGACGAACGCCGGATCGCGGTTCTCTCGCTCCGCGACCCGCTCCATCGCGGGCGTCACCTCGCCGGCCCGCGCTCGCTGAATCTGTGTTCGCTCCATACACAACTAGGTAATACCACTGCGTCATATATTCTCCGGTCACCCTTGCGTCGGTCCTCGCTGTCGTACAATCACCGGCGGCGACATCGCGGAGGCGAACGCGTACCGTGAACTGAGCCGAGAGGTGATGACAGCACTGGGGCCGTTTCCGCCTCCGTCGAAACCACGCAGGTTCCGACAGCTATCGGCGTCTCGTGTTGGACACGGAGCTATCTGCGACCTGATTCGGGCGATAGTCGAGCAGAATGGCCGTCCCGACGGACCGTGTCGGGCGGCTCGCCGAGAACTGCCCGAGATCGGAGAGGACGCCACAGCGCCCGAAGCTCCTTACACTCGCGAGGGCAAGCAGGGAGCATGACCGAGCACGAGCCCGACGACATCGACCGGGAGATCCTCTACGCACTGCAGGAGGAGGCTCGAAATCTCTCGTCCTCCGAGATCGCCGACCGGACCGAAGCGTCGTCGAGCACGGTCAGAAAGCGCATCCAGCGTCTGGAGTCCGAGGGTGTCATCAAGGGGTACAGCGCCGACGTGGATTATCAGGAGTCGGGATACCCACTCCGGATGCTCCTGTTCTGTACGGCACCGATTCCGGAACGGGGTGAGCTCATCGATGCCATCCTCGAAATTCCGGGGGTCGTTTCCGTCCAAGAGCTGGTCACCGGCGAGGAGAACTTGCTCGTGACGGCTGTCGGTGAAACCGACGACGACATCACGCCGGTCGCGCAGGAACTCCTGAGGATGGACTTGACCGTCGCCGACGAGGTACTCGTCCGCAGTCACGAGCGGACACCTTTCGACGACTTCTCCTCGCAGGCGAACGCGAAAGACGAGTAGCGTTGGCTCGTCGCTGTGCTACAGGATCACGCGCTGCACGTCCTGAGCGCTCGCCCGGCGAACGATCGCAGCAATCGGGTCGTCGTATCCGGCGAGGTTGTTCGAATCACCGTCGAGTACGAGCAGTTTCGCGTCCCGCCCGGATTCGACGACGCCGCAGTTCAGGCCGGCGACGGTCGCGCCTGCTTTCGTCGCCATCCCGAGCACCTCGCGTGGCGTGACGTCGAACGCCTTCGCGGTGTACGCCATCTCGCGGAACATCGACGGGGCGTTCAGCATGACGTTGTCCGTTCCGAGCGCGACGGTGGTGTGGTCCAGTAGCTCCCGAAGCGGCGGCGAGCCCACGCCGAGCACGAGGTTTGCACGAGGACAGACGGCGATGGGGACGTCCCCCTCTGCGACCCGAGAGAGGTGCTCCGACTCCGCGTGGACCATGTGGACGAGTAGGTCGGGGTCGAGATCCAGCGCAGGGTGGATATCCGTCGCGTCGGGTTCGCCGGCGTGGATGGCGAACGGCTTCCCCGCGGCCTGTGCGGCCTCGCGATACCGGGTAAAATCGGAGTCGTTGGCACCGCTCGCACCGTAGCCGTCTGCCACGTCCAGTACGTCCGGGTCGTCGCTGCCGAACACGAACGGGTGGACAGCCCGTTCGGTCGCGGCGTCCCGAAGCGCGAGCGCGCCCTCGGTGCCGAACTCTCGGAAGTCCAGAAACGCGGCGGTGCCTGTCGTCTCCATGAACGCCATCGTTCGCCGCATCGCCGTGACCAACTCCTGCCGCGAGGCCGCTTGCAGGCGGCGGTGCTTTCGGCTGGTCGGCGGGACGACGGCCTCTTCCAAGGACAGACCGACCGCGGCCTCTTTAGCCACCGAGTCGCCGATGTGCGTGTGCGCGTTGACGAACGCCGGGAGGATCACGTCCGTGGAGTCCGTAGCGCACTCTTCGACTGCCCGGATACGTCCCTCTCCGACGACGACCCGACCCCGAATCGGTTCTAAACTGTCCCCAGCGACGATCGTCCCTTCAACGTGCACGGTGACCACTCGCGACGGAGCGACGAATATCGACCTTCCCGAACGTCTCGTTCGATAGCCTCATTATCAGTGTGAGACCGTTCCGTTCGAGAGAGGTTATATCCATCCCGTTTCGACGCGGCAGACACGAATCCTATCGACCCCGGAATCGAGTCTACGAGGAACACGCTCTCAGAGCTTCTTTCGCGACCGTATCGGCAACGCTCCCGCCTCCGGATATTCCTCATTATTTACCATACTGTTCACACGGTGTCCAATCGAGAACGTTTTGGTAATTTCGAAGGATATAATAATCAATCTGTTCGAATCAGAGATAGAGACTAGCTAAGTTACAGTGACTCCGGGCTCCGGGAAGCCTGACGAACTGTGCTGGCAGGTAGCGAATCCAACGATGACCGGACAACCACACGCGAACGACTCGGTACAACTCCCAGAGACGACACTGTCACCCTCGGTACTGTCGCGAGCGACGACCGCAGGCGTCTGGGCGCTGTTCGTCCTCAGCTCGGTGGCGATTGCCGTTTCCGTCTGGGGCGGCTACGAGTGGCATCTCTCGGGCTACGTCGTCGTCGACGGGCTGACGACGGTCGTGTGGGTCGTCGTCACGTTCTTCAGCGGTATCGTCCACTCCTACGCTCGCCGCTACATGGCCGGTGACGCACGCGTCGACCAGTTCTTCGGTCGGACGTTCGGTTTTACCCTTCTGGTCATGGCTGTGGCCGCGGCAGACCACGTCGCGCTGTTCGCCGCGGCGTGGCTGGGGATGGGACTGGCGATGGCGTCCCTGATCGGACACGCCCGTGGCTGGGACCAAGCGCGGGCTGCTGGCTCGCTTGCTCGCCGCTACTTCGTCGCAGACAGCGGCTTGCTCGGCGGCACCCTCGCTCTCCTCGCTTGGACGACGGGGACGAGTTCCATCTCCAGCATCGTCGCGCGGTCCGGGAGCCTTCCGTCCGATCTCGTTTGGCTCGCAATCGGCGGCCTCTTCCTCGCGGCGATGATCCGGTCGGCGCTGTTCCCGTTTCACGGGTGGCTGCTGTCGTCGATGACGGCGCCGACCCCGGCGTCCGCGCTGATGCACGCCGGGTTCGTCAATGCCGGTGGCATCCTGCTGGCTCGCTTCGCGCCGATTTTCGTCGACCTCTCGACGGCGATGGCCCTTCTCGTCGTCGTCGGCGCGAGCAGCGCCCTGCTCGGACAGGCACTGTTGCTCGTCCGGTCCGACGTCAAGCGGAAACTCGGCGCTTCCACCGTCGCTCAGATGGGCTTCATGATCCTCCAGTGTGGGCTCGGGTTCTTCGCCGCCGCCATCACCCACCTCGTCCTGCACGGCTTCTACAAGGCGTATCTGTTTCTCTTTTCCGGCGCCGCTGTCGAACAGACGGCTCCAGCGGAGCCGGCTCGTGCCGACGTGGGGCTGTCGGGAGTCGTCGTCAGTCTCGGTGCCGCAGTCGGCGGTGGCGCACTCTTCGTCGCAATCACCGGCAAAGGGGCGAAGCTGGATTCCGGCGCATTCCTGACGTTGGTGGTGGTCCTGACGACGTTACACGCGACCCGTGACGTGCTCAAGCAGTCGCGGCTCCCTTCGCGGTTCAAACTCGTCGGGCTCCCGCTCATCGTCGTCGTACCCATCGCAGTCTACGGATTCTTGTTCAACGCCGTCTCGGCGCTGCTGGCGGACGTTCCGATGACCAACGCGCCGACCGAGCTGACGGCCGTCCACCTCGCCGTCGGCGCTCTGTTCGTCGTCTCGTATCTCGCGGCGGAGTTCGGCTGGCACCGGTCCAGTAGACGCCTCTACGTCGCGTTGCTGAATCTCTCACAGCCGGCCCCGGAAACTGCGGTGACCACCACGGAGGATTACAATGACGCTTGACGACACGAAAACCCACATCGTGAACAGTATCGAACGCGCGGCCGAGAACGTCGGCTCGGTCTGGCCGCTCCACTCGTTCGTCACGGCCAATCCCCTGTCCGGGTTCGAAGACCGGCCGTTCCACGAGGCGGTCGCCGAGGCCGAACAGCTGTTCGGGGGCCGCGGCTATCCACACCCCTCCGTCTTCCGGCGGGCTTGGGGGAACGGCCAGATCGACCCGGAGGTGCTGACGGCCGAACTGGACGCCAACGGCATTCACGAGGCTCCGGCGACGCTGCTGGACGAGATGGAGACGACAGAATCCGTCTCCGCCTCCGGGACCGATTCCAGCACGGAGGAGGTCGATCGCGTCCTCTCGAAGTGGCTCACCGCCTTCCTCGATCAGGGAAACGCCGAGTGGCCGATGCCCGACCGCGAAGAGGGGTTCTACGCGGCGTGGCGCGAGGTGGCCCCCTACGACGGCGAGATCCCCGGCTGTGCCAGTCCGTCCGACCTCCCGGAAACGCCGATCGCGGCACTGGAAGCGATGCTCTCGGACTACCCACAGGGAGCGTGGGAAGCGATCTTCGAGCGGCAACTCGCTGCACTTCCCGGCTGGACGGGCTTCATCAAACAGCGGGCCAGCGACGACGCCGACCCGTGGCAGTCTGCCCACCCCATCTCGCTGACCGAGTATCTCGCCGTCCGTCTGCTGCTCGCGGGGTTCCTCGACGCCCCTGTCCGGCCGGACGAGCCCGCTATTGAATCTGTCGAGAACGACGAGATTCCGCTTCCGGAGGTCTGGCTGACCGCGTGGGAGAAGAGCCACCGCGACCGGCTGCTGGCGGCCGTGTCACAGCCCGACTCGGAGATGGCTACCGCAGACGAGACCGCTCGTCCGGCCGCACAGCTCGTGTTCTGCATCGACACGCGCTCGGAGATCATCCGCCGTCACATCGAGGCAGTCGGTCCGTACGAAACCCACGGCTACGCCGGCTTCTTCGGTGTCCCGATGCGCTATCAGGCGTACGGCTCGGACGTCGCTGTGGACGCCTGTCCGCCGATCCTCGACGCTCAACATCGCATCACGGACCGCCCCGCCGAGGGGATGGACAGCAGACAGGCTCAGTACGACCGCTGGCAGGGCGTCTTGGGCGCGGGAAAGAAGGTGCTCGCGTCTCTCAAGTCCAATGCGGCAACGGCGTTCAGCTTCGTCGAGAACGTCGGCGCAGGGTACGGCGCGGCCCTCGCTGCACGGACGCTGCTCCCCGCCCGCGTCTACGACGCACTCCACGACACCGACCACGCGCCCGCCGACCACGAGTTCTGCGAGCCGTCGGTCGATTACAACCCGGATTCCGTCCACGCTCTCCGGGAGGGACTCTCCCTCGACGAGAAAGTCGAGTACGCCCGGACCGCCTTCGAACTGATGGGCTGGGAGGAGTTCGCCCGGCTCGTCGTCTTCACCGGCCACGCCAGCCAGACGACGAACAATCCGTTCGATTCGAGCTTAGACTGCGGTGCCTGTGCCGGCAATCCCGGCGGTCCGAACGCTCGCGTCCTCGCGACCCTGTGTAACGACGCGGATGTCAAGACCGAACTGCGCGAGCGTGGCTTCGACATCCCCGCTGACACCGTGTTCCTCGCCGCCGAACACAACACGACGACCGACGAAGTCACCCTGTTCGACGGCGAGGCACCCGAGGGCCACGAAGAGGATATCGACCGGTTGCGCGACGCTCTCGTGCAGGCGCAGGCCCGCGCGACCACGGAGCGGACGGAGTCGATGGCGGCCGAGTCTCCCGATAGCGTTCGCGAGACGCAGCGTCGCGCCGCCGACTGGGCAGAGACGCGTCCTGAGTGGGGGTTGGCCGGCAACGCCTCGTTCGTCATCGGTCCGCGCGAACTGACGGAAGAAGCACAGCTCGACGGCCGCACGTTCCTCCACTCCTACGACTGGCGCACCGACCCCGTGGGCGACGCGTTGGAGGCCATAATGACGGGACCGCTCGTGGTCACGCAGTGGATCAACAGCCAGTACTACTTCGCCACGGTCGATAACGCCGTCTACGGCAGCGGCTCGAAAGTGACACAGAATCCGGTCGGCAACGTCGGCGTATTTCAGGGCAATGGTGGTGACCTGATGACCGGACTTCCGCTTCAGTCGCTCTACGCCGACACCGACCAGCCACACCACCAGCCGCTGCGCCTGACGGCGCTGATTCACGCGCCCGTCGAGCAGGTCACCGAAGTCCTCCGCCGGCACGAACAGCTCGTGCAGCTTCTCGACAACGGCTGGATACAGCTGACGGTACTCGACCCCGAACAGGACAACGTACCGTTCCACTATCAGGGGCGTCTCGAATGGGAGCCGGTTCGGTCGGAGCAGTCCGCTGTCGACCCCGTCCAGACGGTCTCGGGAGAAGCGGCCGATTGAGTCGAGACGAAGAGTAACCGCGACAGGCTGAGTGTCAGAAGGATCGTGGCTCTCACGAGGACAGATTGACACTGTGTCGTCGTTCGACGAGTGAACGAGCGAGGAGCAACTGCCGGAAAGACGACTACTCGAACACTAGTAGAGTAAACCGTTGGATTCGGCTACCGACTCTCCCACTGCTCTGCCGTGTTCAAGTCTCTGACTGATGTTACAGGCCCCACCGATACTGCCGCTTTTATGTTGAGGCTAGCAACCGACGAGCGTGTTTATGGATACTGCTTATGTGTCGCTAATTAATACCGGCTACTCCCGCAAGTCGAACACGAACCCGGTTTTCTCCTCCCTATCGAATCCACAATTCTCGTAGAATTCGTGTTTCCACTCCCTGTCCGATCCTGTTAATAGCATGATCTTGTAGCAGTCTCTTTCTGTCGCTATCTTGATGGCTTTCTCCAGACAGCGCTTGCCGAATCCTCGCTTCCTGTGTTCTTCACGAGTTATGACGTTCTCTATCACGCCGAACGGTCTCGCGTTTCTGGTCAGGTTTTCGGTGATCGAAAGCACACACGACGAAACGAGTCGGTCATCGTCTTCAACGGCGATAATTTTGAGCGACTCGTCGCGGAGCATATCGTGCCACTGCTCGTGGAGCCGTTCGGTTTGCTCCAACGGTGGGTCGTTTGGGTTAAGCATCTGATACAGGGCCAAGAGTTCGCCTAACTCGTCTGCTCGAATCGTCCTCGCGGTAGCCATGATATGCTGTAATCGGCCAGTGATGATGAAAAGCGCACGGTAGGTTCACCGACTCTCCCGCTACTCGACCTTATTCGGATTGATAAGGTTCGTGATGCGTTCGCGAGAAAGCGAGCACCGTGGGTAATAGTGGGCAAGAATTATTCAGAAGTGGGTCGTAGTGGGTGGCATGCCGAAAGTGAACGTTCGCGACCTGCAAACCAACAAGACCGACGACCGAGGCCGAATCTACCTCGGGACGGAGTACGCGAACAAGCACGTGACCGTCGCCGTCGTCGAAGTCGAGTCCGACCGCCCCGACGAGGACGAATTAGCCGCCGCATACCGCGAGGCTTCCGAGAGCGCCGACCAGCTCGTTGAGGAGTGGCAGGGCGCATCCCACGAGGCGTGGGACGGACTCGATGAATGAGCGATGATACCGAGGTTCGGCGTGGCGATGTCGTCGTCGTTCGTCTCGACCCCGCCGAAGGCCACGAGATGAGAAAGACTCGACCTGCGGTGATCGTACAGAACGATATCGGAAACCGCAACTCGGGTACGACCATCGTTGCTCCGGCGACAAGTACGCATCGCGGATACCCGTTCGAGGTGCTGGTCGAAGCGGATGGGTCACCGTTCGAGAAGGACTCCTCAGTTCGTCTCGATCAGGTTCGTGTCATCTCTGTCGAAAAGCGGACTCACTCGGTTCTCGGAAGCCTGAGCGAGCCAACGATGGCCGAGGTGGACGAAGCACTGAAACTGAGTCTCGGACTGGATTGAGTCACCGACCTCCGGTTGCTCGTCGACCCGGATGGGACGCGTCGCGTAGACCGATATTCGAATCGCTGATCGGGGGTAGAGGCACTAAAATTCGACTTGGGGTTGCTACCGACTCTCCCGCTGTTCCACCTTGTTCAACTCGATGAGCAGCCGGAACACGGCCTTGACGAGGTTCGAGTCGACGCCGAACTGCTCGGCGTTCTCCCCGGCCCGGTTCATCACCTCCTGTTCCTGTCCCTCGTCGGTGGTCGGAACGCCCTGATCACGTTTCACCGCCGCGATAGACTCCGCGACGTAGGTCCGTTGGGCGATGAGTTCGACGATCTCGTGGTCGATGGTCCGTATCTCCTCGCGCAACTGGTCGAGTTCCATCTCCTCGACGTTCACGTCGGTCGTGCCCCGTCCGTCTGTGTCGTGGTCAGCCATGTAGTACCCTCGTAGTCGCTCCAGCGTTCGCGTGTCTGTTCGACGGCCGCTCGGTCGCCGACGGCGACGTAACTCGGTCCGGTGCCCGACAGCGAGACGCCCGCCGCGTCCGGCAGGGCCGCGACCATCGGCTCCGTGTCGAAGTCGAGCGCGGCACAGAAGGCGAAGCCGTTGACGGTCATCGCCTCCCCGTAGCGGCCGTCGAGCGCCAGTTCCTCGACGACGCGGGCGGTCGGGGCCACTCGCTCGCAGCGGTCGACGTCGGCGTCGGCGGAGTAGGCGCGTTCGTCGGGGACGAACACGGCCGCGTCCCAGTCGCGTTCGGCGCGGTCGAGCAGCGCGTCCTCGGTGTTGTCGGTGACCGTGACCCCGCCGAGCATCGACGCGCTGGCGTCGTCGAACGCGCCGGTGACCGTGACGCCCGCCCGTCGGGCCGCGTCGACGCCGAGTCGGCAGGCCGCCTCGCGGTCGATGTCGGCGTCGAGCGCGTCGAGCGCCGCGAGCACGGTCGCGTTCGCGGCGGCGGAGGAAGATTTCAGCCCGCCGGCCATCGGTATCTCCGTCTCCGTGCGCACGTGACCGCCTTCGCCGCCGCCGTGTTCCCGCACGACCGCGCGAACGCACGCTTCGATCAGCGTCGTGTCGGCGTCTGGGGCCCCCGCGACCGTGCCGCTCACCTCGCCGGTGTCGTCGAGGTCGACGCTCGCGTGGACGTACTCGTCTATCGCGAACGCGCTGCCCGTGCCGGTAGCGAGCGCGTTGAGCACCGTGCCGGCCGCGGGTGCCCGCGCGGACCCGTCCATCATCCGCTTTTCCCCGCCGGTCACCTAAAGCCGTGGCGGTCGGGGCGAAACCCGGCAGCCCATCGCGTCCCGAGCGGTTTTTGCGGGGTCGCACCGAACGTCGCGCATGGATTTTCGCAGTGACGTCGCCCCGGATACGATACCGATCTCGCTCGAACAGGAAGGGGTGGAGGTCACCTACACGGACGGCCGCAGCGTCCTCTACCGCGGCGCGCCGACGAAGAAGGAGGGCAGCGTCACGACCGCGCCGGGCAAGGACGTTCACGTCCTCGTCACCGACCCGACCGAGGAGGAGGGCGTCCTCGTCTACGTCAACGACCGGGCGACCGACGACGAGATACTCCGGTCGACCGGCGTCGGCCGCATCACCGTCGACCCCGACGAGACGGCCTCGCTGTTCCCGGGCGTGGAGGCAGAGAACAGCGGCCACCGGGTGACGGTGCGCGCCGACCCCGAGGCGGCCCGCGGTCGCGTCTTCGTCTTCGCCGAGGACGAACTGGGCGAACAGAGCTACGAGATCGTGCGCGAAGACTGATGCCGTTGTCCAAACGCTGGCGCGACCTCGACCGCGACGCCGTCGGTGCGACACCGAACCGGTACGGCGTCGTCGAGTTCGGCACGGACGGCGAGGTCGAGTCGATCGAGGTCGGTGTCGTCCGAGACACAGTCAAGGACGCCGTGGCGTACGGCGACCACGGACAGGTCCGGTGGCAGGCGGCGCAGAACCGCGACCACGCCGAGCGGCTGGCCGCCGACCACCGCGACCGTCACTGAATGTAGCTGGGTTCCTCGCCGTCGCAGTCCGTCTCGTGCTGTTTCGCGTCCTCGCGAGCGTCGAACAGCATCCCGCATCCGTCGCAGGCGAACCACGTCCCGTCCTCCCGCTCCGTCTGGGTGACCATACCGGGTGTCGTCCGGTCTCGGATAAACGTGTTACGACGGAACACACCGCCGGGTTGAAGCGACCCGGCGACGAGATGTACGTATGAGCGAGGAGATCGTCCGGCTGCCGGTCGAGCCGGCCGAAAAACGCGATGCAGGTCGGGGTGTCGCCCGACTCCCCGAGGCGGCCCGCGCCACGCTGGGCGTGCTGTCGGGCGACACGGTCGTCGTCGAGGGCGAGCGACAGGCGGTGGCGAAGGTGTGGCCGGGCACCGAACCGGGCGTCGTCCGCATCGACGCCGACACGCGGGGCAACGCCGGGGTCACCGTCGGCGACGAGGTGACCGTCCGCCCCGTCTCCGTCACGGAGGCGCGCCGCGTCACCCTCTCCTTGGAGGGTGAAGCGCCGGAGAACGCCGAGGAACTGCTACGGCACGCGCTGCTCGACCGGCCCCTGCGCGCCGGCGACGCGATCCGCGTCGAGCGCGCCGGCCTGCGCGCCGAGGTGGTCGACACCGCCCCCGACGGCGTCGTGAAGGCGACGGAGGGGACGACCGTCACGCTCCGGCGCTCGGACGGGACCAGCGGCGCGCCGATCCTCGACGCCGAGACGTCTACGAGCGACGAGAGTCCACCTGCCGGCGGAACCGAGGAGGCCGCCGGTGGCGTCACCTACGAGGACATCGGCGGACTGGACGACGAACTCGACCTCGTCCGCGAGACGATAGAACTGCCGTTGACCCGACCGGAGCTGTTCCGCGAGGTGGGCGTCGACCCCCCGAAGGGCGTGCTCCTGCACGGCCCGCCGGGCACGGGCAAGACGCTCATCGCCAAGGCCGTCGCCAACGAGGTGGACGCGGCCTTCCGCGTCATCAACGGCCCGGAGGTCGTCTCGAAGTACAAGGGCGACAGCGAGGAGCGCCTCCGTTCCGTGTTCAAGGACGCCGCGGAGAATCAGCCTGCGGTGGTGTTCATCGACGAGCTGGACGCCATCGCCGGCGAGCGCGACGAGGAGGCCGACATGGAGAACCGGCTCGTCGCGCAGTTGCTCACGCTGCTCGACGGACTGGAGGAGCGCGGACAGGTCGTCGTCGTCGGCGCGACCAACCGCGTGGACGCCGTCGACCCTGCACTCCGTCGCGGCGGTCGCTTCGACCGCGAGATCGAGATCGGCGCGCCCGGCGAGGCCGGCCGCCGGGAGATACTCGACGTCCACACCCGCGACATCCCGCTCGCCGAGGGCGTCGACCTCGACCGGCTGGCGGCGCGCACGCACGGGTTCGTCGGCGCGGACGTGCGAACGCTGACACAGGAGGCGGCGATGGCGGCCCTCCGCGACCGGGAGAACCGCGACGAACTCACGGTGACGCGGGCAGATGTCGAAACGGCGCTGTCGTCCGTGGAGCCGTCGGCGATGCGCGAGTACGTCGCCGAGGCACCGGCCGTCGACTTCTCCGACGTGGGCGGACTCGACGATGCGAAGGCAACGCTCCGGGAAGCCGTCGAGTGGCCCGCGCTGTACGCGCCGCTGTTCGAGGCCGCGGAGACGGAACCCGCCTCGGGCGTCCTGTTGCACGGGCCGCCCGGCACGGGCAAGACACTGCTCGCCCGGGCTGTCGCGGGCGAGACGGAGGTGAACTTCATTCACGTCGCCGGCCCGGAACTGCTCGACCGGTACGTCGGCGAGTCGGAGAAGGCCGTCCGCGAGGTGTTCGACCGCGCGCGACAGGCGGCCCCGGCCATCGTCTTCCTCGACGAGATCGACGCCGTGGCGGGCGTTCGGGGCACCGGCACGGACTCGGAGGTGACCGAGCGCGTCGTCTCGCAACTACTGGCGGAACTCGACAACGCCGCCTCCAACCCCCGACTCGTCGTGCTCGCGGCGACGAACCGCCGCGACGACCTCGACCCCGCGCTGTTGCGCCCCGGTCGTCTGGAGACCCACGTCGAGGTGCCCGAACCGGACGAGACGGCCCGGCGAGACATCTTCGAGGTTCACACTGCGGGGAAGCCGCTCGGCGACGACGTGGACCTCGACGAACTGGCCGCGCGGACGGACGGCTACTCGAGTGCGGACATAGCCTCGCTCGTCCGCGAGGCGTCGATGCACGCGATCCGGGCGGTCGCCGAGGGCCGCGACCCCGAGACGGCGAACGCCTACGCCGACGAACTGGCGTTGACCGCCGAGGGCTTCGAGCAGGCGCTCGGACGACTGGACGACGGCCCGTAGCCCCGGTCGCTCACGCGCGCTGAGCCGCCTCGTCGTACGTTTTATACGCGGCGCTGGCAAACGCACGGTATGGTCCAATGCGAGATGTGCGGCACCACGGTCACCGACCCGAAGACGGTGAAGGTCGAGGGGGCCGAACTCGACGTGTGCGGTGACTGCGCCGAGTTCGGGACCGAAGTGCGACAGGACACCTCATCGCCGACCTCGACGAAGTACTCCACATCGTCGTCAGGCACCTCCTCGTCGTCCGCGTCGGCCTCGTCCGGGTCGTCCGGCGGCGGCCGCCGCCGCGACATGTTCGACGAGATGGAGGAGGTGGCGACGGATTACGACGACAGGATTCGGAGCGCCCGCGAATCCGAGGGGCTCTCACAGGAGGAGTTGGCCGACCAACTCAACGAGAAGGTGGGCGTCATCCGGAAGCTGGAGCGGGGCGACACGCTCCCGACCGACGAGGTGCAGCGCGAACTGGAGAGCGCGCTCGGCGTCTCGCTCTCCGAGTCCGGTGGCGACGACGAGTACGAGTTCGACAGCGACGAGGGCTCGTCGACCGGGTCGTACACGCTCGGCGACGTGGTCAAGCGGAAAGACTGAACGGACAGCTATTTGCTCGCGGCGGGTCGTTGCCCCGTATGTTCGTTCTCGTCAACCTGAAGGCGTACGACTGTGACGCGACCGCCATCGCCCGCGCCGCGGCAGACGTGGCCGACGACTCGGGCGTGCGCGTCGCCGTCGCCCCGCAGACGGCCGACCTCGCTCCCGTCGCGGAGACGGGCGTCGAGACGTTCGCGCAACACGTCTCTCCGGTCGACCACGGTAGTCACACCGGCTCGACACCCGCCGAGGCCGTCGCCGACTACGCCGACGGCACGCTGCTCAACCACTCGGAGCGACGGCTCACGCTCGCTGACATCGACGGCGCGCTCGGGGCCGCCGACCGCGCCGGCTTGGAGACGCTCGTCTGCGCGAACAATCCCGAGCAGATCGCCGCCGTCACCGCGCTCGGTCCCGACGCCGTCGCCGTCGAGCCGCCGGCGCTCATCGGCACCGGCACGCCGGTGTCCTCGGCCGACCCGGCGGTCGTCGAGGGCGCGGTCGCGGCCGCCGAATCCGACCCGTCCGTCGACGTGTACTGTGGTGCCGGTATCTCCACGGGTGGGGACGTGCTCGCGGCCCGCGAGTTGGGTGCGTCGGGCGTCCTGCTCGCGTCGGGCGTCGCCAAGGCCGACGACCCTCGCGCCGCGCTCGAAGACCTCGTCTCCGGCCTCTAGCTCTCGAGTTCGTGCGCGTCGGAGCCGTCCACCGGATCGAGCGACCGCGCCGACGGGAGCAGTTCGATGACGCGTGAGAGCGCGGCTTCGAGCTTCGTCGCGTCGAGCCGGTCGTCGTGTGCCTCCCGTATCGACGCGCGGAGCCGCGACTGGTACTCGCCGCGGCCGGCGTGCTCGATGAGGCCGTGCTCGCGGAGTTGGCCGTTCCGGCGGTACGCCTCCGTCCGCTCGCCGTCACCGCCGGCGGCGACGTGGGCGTCGAGCGGCGACACCGGGCCGTGCTCGCGGTAGTGCGCGAGCATGTCACGCGTCACGTCGTCGAGCGACGCGATCGCCGCGCGCAACTCGGCGACGACCGGTCGGTTCGCGTCGCCGGGGGTTTTGGACGCGTCGAAGGCCGGCTCAACGTCGCCGCGCGCGTCCCGAACGCCGTCTCCGACCGCCCCCGTTCCTGCGTCGGTCTCGAACGCCGTCGCACCGGCGCTCTCTGTCTCGTCCGTCGTGGCGTTGTTTTTCGTCTCCGCCGTCGACTCGCTCGTCTGTGCCGCCATCCGGCTGGCACCGAAGTCGTCGGCGCGCAGCCGGTCGCTGTCGGAGCTGTCGTCCGCCCTGTCGTCGAAGTCATCCGTAGCTGTGTCTCCCGTCTCGCGCTCCCACTCGTCCCGGTTCTCTTCAGTCCGCGTGACGATGGTCCCACCGGAGGGTCTGCCCTCGTGTTCGGTGAGTTCCGACTGACGGCCGGTGATGTCGTCGCGGAACGCCCGCCCGGTCGCGTGGGCCATCATCGCCCGCGAGAACTGCTCGGCCATCTCCGAGAGGTCCCGCGCCTCCCCCAGTTCTGCTTCGAGTTCCTTGATGCGCTCTTCCCTGTCCTTCAGTTCGCGTTCCAACTCCTGCACCCGAGATTTGCGCTGTTGCTCCTGCTCGGTGATGGATTCGAGTTCGCCGACCAAGTCCGCGGAGACGGATTTGAGTTCGGGCCGCTCGAAGTCGTCCAGTCCGGGCGTCGCGCCGGCGTCGAAGGTCCGCTTTCGCTCCATCTGCACGCGCCGGAGCGACTCGCCGAAGTCGCTCATCATGAAACACTCGCCGTCGGCCAGCTCCTCCACCTCTTGACGGTAGTCGCTGCCGAGGATGCGCCCGGCGACTTTCGTGTCGTTCGACCACGTGAGCCGATGCCACAGCAGCCAGTCACACTGGGTGATGAAGTCCTTCTTCACGTCGGCGGGCCGCTGTGAGATGCCGACGACGCCGAGTCCGTGCTTTCGCCCCCGCTTGCCGACCTTCACCAGCATCCGGCTACACTCGTCCATCCCGCCGCCCTCCGGGATGTACTCGTGTATCTCCTCGACGAGCATCAGGAACGGCTGCTTCTGCTTTTTCTCCTTCGCGAACAGGTGTTTGGCTACCTCCTTCAGCAGTTCGCGGGCGTCGCTCTCGTCGAGAAACGAGGATACGTCGAGGATGATCGGCACGCCCTGTTCGAGCGCGAGCGACGCCAGCTTCTCCGCGTGTTCGACGGACACCTGCAGGTCACACTCCTCGTCCGCACCGACGTGGAGTATCTCGTACTCCTCCTTCAGCCCGTAGTATTCGCCATCCGTATCGACAATCAGCAGGGCCAGCCCACGGTCGAGCAGCTTTTCAGCAATCACGGACGCGGAGTTCGATTTTCCGGACCCGGACTTACCCGTAATGAAGCCGCGACCTGTGAGGATATCAACCGTCGGTAATCTAATTACCGTTCCGTCTACCGTCTCTCCGGCTTCGAACGCCTCGTCTCCCGTCATGCCGTCTTCTCCTCGGTCTCAACCCGGTTGTGGCACTGCCGACACAGCGTCACGAGGTTGTCTGGGTCGTTGGCCGCCTCGGGTTCATCAAACGTCCGAATAGGTTTCCGATGATGTACATCGAGTTGCATCCCGTGTTGTTCTTGATGATCCACTTCCGAGACACCACAGCACTGACACGTCCGGTTGTCACGGTCGAGAACTCGACGACGCACCTCGTGCCAGTTCTTCCCGTAGTACGGCTCGAAACCGCCGTTCCAGCGGTGGTGTAGTTCACCGGTCTGTGAACCGACGGAACGTGTCTCGATTCCGTGTGTCCGGAGATAATCGTGTACCGTCGAGGCAGCACATCCAAGCTGGTTAGCGATTTCGTACGTACTGAGTCCCTCTGCCCGGTAGAGCCTACGGAGCGTCGTTGCGTCAAGCAGTTCTTCTGGTGGCTCCGGGTTTCGGGACCGTGTTTCTATGCAGTGCCTGTCAAGCCAATCACGAACTGTCAGCCAGTGACAACCGAGTTCGGTAGCTGTCTCCTGAATGGTCAATTCTTTCTCAATGTAGAGTTCCCGAAGCCGGGAGTCGGAGTGCCAAGGCTGGTCGGTGGTTTGCCTGCTCGTGTCCATTCCGAAGGCATCTAACCAGTTTCCTATCGTCTTGCTACTACATCCCAGCTGGTGGCCGATTTCGGCGTGACTCAGGCCATCAGAACGGAGTTCTCGAAGCGTCGTTTCGTCCTGCCACGGGGGGACTGGTTGTTGTATATCGTGTTTATCCACCCACTTCCGCACCGTCTGGCTCGTGCAACCAAGCTCCTCTCCAATCTCCTCTAGCGTCCGTCCTCGCTCGACGTAAAGCTCTCGAATCGTTCCTTCGTCCCGCCATGGCTTCGATTTCGCTTCGTAACGATCACCCATTCGAACTCACCCCGTCAATGATGGTCCTGTCGGATCGCATTATCGAACGAACCGCTCCCCGGCCGATAAATCCGCGTCAGACGCGCGGCATATCGGCGTCCACGATGGCGATGCCCTATCAGTCGACCGCCCGGATCACGTAGTGGTCGGTCCCCACTCCGGCCTGTCGGATCAGCTCCGCGTCCTCGCGCAGTTTGACGACGTAGCCCGTCGCGCCGTACTCCTGCGTGTGTTCGGCGTCGACGCGGACGAGGTGGCCGAGGATCTGCGCGCGCGGCGGTGCCTGTGCCGCGCCACAGTCATAGATGGTGAGCAACTCGCCGCCGTCCTCGGCCTCGTAGACGATGACGTGCGCGTGGGGCGCGAGTTCCCACCGCTCGTCGCCGGCCGGCGCGAGCTTGTTCATACCGCTCGTCCGGTCGCTGCTCACATAGAGGCGACGGTCAGGCGTCGAAGTCGCCGAACGTCGTCTGCCCGCGCGTGTCACGACCGGCCTCGCCCCGAGTGTGTTCGCTCACCGTCTGCTCCGTCTCCTCGTCGCGTTCCCAACTCGCCAACGACGGCTGGTCGGCGGCGGCGAAGTCCAGATTCGAGACGCGAACGCCGAGTTTCCGGACGCGGTCGTCGTCGAACTCCGCGAGCAGGTCGCGCGCTACCTCCTCGACGAGGTCGGGGTCGTCGACCGGCCCGGAGAGCGACTGTACGCGGGTGTGAACGTCGAACGGCGGCGTGACGACCTTCACGCCGATAGTCTTGTACAGCGCGCCCTTCGAGCGGGCGCGGTCGGCCACCTCGACCGCCAGTCGCTCGACGAGTTCGCGCTTCGTCACGCCCTCGTCGGTCGTGGACAGCGCCTTCTCCGAGGAGAGCGACTTCGGCTTGCCGACCGGCTCCACCTCGCGGTCGTCGACACCGCGGGCGTGCTGGTGGATCGCGCGACCGCGCGACCCGAGTTCCGCTTCGAGCGTGTCGAGGTCAGTCTCTGCGAGGTCCCCGGCCGTCTCGACGCCCAGATCGGCGAGGAGGTCGGCCGTGACCGGGCCGACGCCGTGGAGTTCGTCGACCGAGAGCGGCGCAAGGAACTCGCCGACCTCGTCGGGCCGGACGACGACGAGACCGTCAGGCTTGTCGTGGTCGGAGGCGACCTTCGCGGTCGACATGTTCGGCGCGACGCCGACGCTGGCCGTGACGCCGGCCGACGCCTCGACCCGCCCGCGGAGGTCGGCGGCGAACGCTCTCGCGTCCGTCCATCCGACCACCGACACGTCCAGATACGCCTCGTCGATGGAGACCTCTCGAACCGTCCCGTCCGAGTCGGCCGTCTCGACGGCCTCGTGGAGAATCCCGCGAACGTCGTGGCTCACCGACTCGTAGAAGTCCATATCGACGGGGCGATAGAAGCCGGCGTCGGCGACGGAGAGGCCGTCGTCGCGGGCGGCGTCGACCTTCCGCGGGAGCAGTTCCAGCGCCTCCGAGATGGGCATCGCGCTCTCGACGCCGTACTCGCGGGCCTCGTAGGATGCGGTCGCGACGGCACCGATGTCCTCGCCGGGTTCGTATCCCATGCCGACGACGAGCGGTTCCCCCGCCAGCGCGGGTTCGCGCAGTCGCTCGCAGGCGGCGTAGAAACAGTCCATGTCGACGTGACACACCACTCGTCGGTCGTCGGGTTCGGGGTCGCGGTCCGGCGAGAGCGGCCCCTCCATACCCCGACGTAAACCACACGGGGATTTGGAGGTTGGTAAACCGCGGCGAAAGTGGTCCGCGTCAGCCGGCGTCGAGGACGACTGCGTCCAGTCGTGCGAGGTTATCGGTCACGGCATCGACGACCCGCCGGCCGGGCGCGTAGACGGCGAGGGCGACGGCCCCGTCGAGCGGGTGCGCTTCGAGCTGTGACCGCGCCTCGAAGTGGCGACCGAAGCCGTCGGAGCCCCACGCCACGTCGGAGTCGAACGCCTTCTCGCGGAAGCCGACGCCGTAGTTGGCTCGCGCCTTCGTGTCCAGCGTCTCGATCCGCTCGGCGATGCTGGACAGCTGCGGCGCGAGCGCGAGCAGGAGGTCGGTCACCGGGTATGGCGGGTCCGCGTCGGTGTCCGGGGCGTAGACGCCGGGGACGCGCTCGAACACCCCCGACTCGTCGACGACGTAGCCGAGAAATCGCGGAATCGAGTCGGCGTAGCAGTGCGCGAGCGCGGTCGGCTCGATGCCGCCGCCGACGGCTGGCTCCCGACCGAACGTCAGCGTCGCGACCAGCCGGCTCATACCCCTACTGTGTCGCGGAGTCTCCTAAGTGGGTCGGTGGTCGAAATGTCGCGACAGCGGCATGAGTGCTTAACTACCTGTGGCTTCCCCAGTCGACAATGGCTGCCCCCCGAACCCGCCGGTGGTATCACGGTACGTCGATAGCACTGGCGCTGGTACTGCTCGTCGGCGTCGGCGCGCCGGGCGCGGCCGCGAAGCCGACAGACGACCCCGCGCCGTCGCCACCGACCCCGGCCGTCACCGAACGTGCGGCGACGAACGCGTCCGCACAGCCGACGATACGCGAGACACAGACCATGACGCTCACGCCGAAAGCGGGGAGCGTGCTGATAACCTTCCGCTACGAGATCCCGGACTCGGTGACGGAACTCGAGATTCGGGGACTCACCAGCAGCGACGTGACCGCCGTCTCGACGGACGGCTTCGCCCGTGACGGCGAGCGATACGTCTGGGACGGAGAGACGGAACCGCCCACGATCACTGCCGCGGTGTCGGTTCCCGACGGGAGTTCGCGGCTCCCGTTCGGGCAGTCGAGCGTCGACACCGGGTCGTGGGCCGTCGTCGAGCGCTACTCGACGGGGATCAGCGGCCGGTTCCGTGGCACCGAGCCGACGATCGAACGGGAGACAGCGGTCGCTGGCTCGGGTGTCGCCGGCGACCGGTTGGCGTATCTCGGTGCCTACGAGACCGAGAGCCGGGTCGTCGACGGCCAGCGAATCCGTCTCGTCCTCCCGGCGGCGACGAGTGACGTGCGGAGCGACCGCGCGCTACAGCGTCTCACGAGCGCACGGAAACGGTTCGACGGGGAGACGGCGTCGGACACCGTCTACGCCATCCCGCTTCCGGCGTCAGTCGACACGGCGGCCGGCGGCTACGCGACGGGGAACGCGTTCTGGATCGCCGAGAATGGCCGCAACGCGGGCACGACGACGTGGGTTCACGAGTACATCCACACGCAACAGCAGTTCGCTCCGTTCGACTCGACCATCTGGTTCATCGAGGGGAGCGCGGACTACTACGGGAACCTGTACGGCTACTACGACGGCCGGATCTCGTTCGACCAGTTCCGCGGCGAGGTTGCCACGACCGACGACGCCGAGGTCGTGTTGGCCGACGTCTCGACGCCACGACAGGGCGCGTACACGAAGGGCGAACGCGTCGCCGCCGCGCTCGACCTGCGGATCCGCGCGGCGACGGACGGCGAACGGACGCTCCGTGCGGTGATCCAGCGACTCAACGCCCAAGGCGGGCAGGTCACGAACGCCGACATCGAGCAAGCCGCCGAGGACGTGTCGGGCGAGCAGTTGGACGGCTGGTTCGACCGCTACGTCACCGGCATCGCCGTCCCTGAGATGCCCGAGGACCGCGACGCGTACGCCCCCGTTACGACCGTCGACACGGACGGGGACGGGATCCGAAACATCCGCGAGGTCGAACTCGGGACGGATCCGGCGACCGTCGACACGGACGGCGACGGCCTCGACGACCCGACGGAGGTGAACAGCGCGACAGACCCGACCGCTGTCGACACCGATTCGGACGGTCTCGACGACCAAACAGAGGTGAATGGCCCGACCGATCCCACGGTCGCCGACACGGACGGCGACGGCCTCGACGACGGCCACGAGGTCGAACTCGGGACGGACCCCACGGTTGCTGACACGGACGATGACGGACTCAGCGACAGTCGTGAGGTCGAACTCGAAACCGAGCCGACCGTCGCCGACACGGACGGTGACGGCCTCGTCGACGGCCGCGAGGTCGAAATCGGCTCCGACCCGCTCGCGACCGACACGGACGGCGACGGCGTGTCAGACCAACGCGAGGTCAATCTCGGGACGGACCCGACCGTCGCCGACACCGACGGCGATGGATATCCGGACGGCCGAGAGTTAGCGGTCGGCACCGACCCGACCACACCGACCAGCACGCTCGGCTTCTGGATCACGCGGGCGCTGAACGTCCTCTGACGAGCGCCGCCGACCGACACCGGCCGACGAGATGTCTCTCTGCCTCTCCGTCGTAGCGTCCGACGACCGTGAGGTGGGCGACGGTGGTTTAATGACGAGTAGCGACGATTTTCTCGCATGGCAGACCGCCCCACCGGAAAGCTGGTGTATCTCGACGAGCCCGAGGAGATCCAGATCAAGGAACACGAGGTGCCGGAGCCGGGACCGGACGGGATACTCACCGAGGTCGTCCGCGCCAACGTCTGCGGCTCGGAGCTCCACATCTGGAAGGGACTCCACCCGGAGGTCAAGGAGGGCGTGCTCGGCCACGAGGCGCTCTGTCGGGTGTCCGAACTCGGGGAGAACGTCGACACCGACTACGCCGGCGAACCGGTCGCGGAAGGCGATCTGATCGCCCCGGCGTACTTCATCACCTGCCGGAAGTGTGCGGCGTGTCAGCGCGGACAGTTCAACCTCTGTGAGAACGCCTACGAGAACTGGTCGAAGCCGCCCGAGGAGCCGCCCCACTTCCACGGCACTTTCGGCACCCACTACTTCGTCCACCCGGACCAGTACTTCTACAGGGTGCCCGAGGGGCTGGATCCGGGCATCGCGGCCGGGGCGAACTGCGCCCTCTCGCAGGTGCTGTACGGCATCGACGAGATCGGCGTCGCCAGCGACGACACCGTCGTCGTGCAGGGCGCGGGCGGGCTCGGACTGAACGCCATCGCCGTCGCGAACGAACGTGGTGCCGAGACCATCGTCGTCGAGGGGGTCGACCGCCGCCTCGACCGGGCCGAGGCGTTCGGCGTCGACCACACCGTCGACTTCCGCGAGTACGACACCGTCGAGGCGCGCGCCCAGCGGGTCGCGGAACTGACCGGCGGCGTCGGTGCCGACGTGGGTATCGAGGTGGCCGGCGTCCCGGCCGCGTTCGCGGAGGGCATCCACCTCGTCCGGAAGGGCGGACGCTACCTCGAGATGGGGAACGTCAGTCCCGGGCAGATGGCCGACTTCGACCCCGGCCTGTTGACCCGCCGGTCGATCCGGATCGAATCGGCCGTCCGCTACGACCCGTGGTATCTGCGTACGGCGCTCGCCTTCCTCGACGACCACGCCGACGACTACCCGTACGACCGGCTCATCGACACGGAGTTCGACCTGCTCGACGCCGGAGAGGCGCTCGAACGCTCCGAGAGCAGGGACGTGACCCGCGCCACGCTAGTTCCCGGACACGCCGACTGAGTCATAGCTTCGACGGTCGCTCGGCAGCGTCGCGGAGAAGTATGAATCTTTTTTGACGGTCGCCCGTGCCCACGAGAACGAGTGTCTGAATGGTGGGGTTCGATCTCGGCTGGGAGAGCTACGTCGACTGGCGGTCGGGCTTCAGCTACGTCGGGACGATTCTGAAGTGGCTGTCGGCCGCGCCGCTGTTCCCGGCTCTCGTCGCGGTGTACTACGGCGAGAGCCTATTCCCGTTTCTCCTCGCGACGATAGCCATGGTGGGAGTCGGACTCGGCCTCGAACAGCTCCCCGAGAACAGGGCCTTGGGGAACCGCGAAGCGCTGCTGATGGTGAGTGCGACGTGGCTGGTCGTCCCCGTCTTCGGGACCATTCCGTATCTGATTGCAGGCCAAGGCACGGTCGCTCACCCGGTGAACGCGCTGTTCGAGAGCATGAGCGGCTTCACGACGACCGGCTCGACCGTCCTACAGGAGATATCCTTCGAGCGACACTCGCGGTCGATACTGCTGTGGCGACAGCTGACGCAGTGGATCGGGGGGATGGGAATCGTCGTCCTCATGGTGGCGATTCTCTCTGAACTCTCCGTCGCCGGCGCGCAGATCATCAACGAGGAAGCGCCCGGCTTCTCCCTCGAGAAGCTGACTCCCGGAATCCAAGAGACTGCCCGCGCGCTCTGGAAGATATACATCGGGCTGACGCTGGCTGCAATCGCGCTCTTCCATGGCCTACACCTCGCCGGGGTCGCCCCGAACATGGGGCTGTACAACGCTGTCGCTCACGCCCTCACGACGATGCCGACCGGCGGCTTCTCGCCCGAAGCCCGGAGTATCGAAGCGTTCGCCCCGGTCGTCCAGTGGGCGATCATGCCGTTCATGGTCGTCGCCGGCGCGAACTTCGGGCTGCTGTGGTACGTGTTCGACGGCGATCCGGAGCGGCTCACGGGGAACGCGGAGTTCCGCTCGTATCTGATCGCCATCGGCGTCGTCGGTGCCCTGCTGGCCGGCCTGCTCGCGACCGGCCTCGGACTGGCGGCGCTGCCGGAGAACGTCGGCGTGATTCCCGGCAATCCGGAGGACGCGCTCCGACAGGGGCTCTTCCAGACGGCCTCTATCGTCACCACGACCGGATACGCCAGCATGGACTTCAACACGTGGAGCGAGCCCGCGCAGATCGTCCTCCTGTTCGCGATGTTTCTCGGCGGGTCTGCCGGCTCCGCCGCCGGCTCTATCAAGATCATCCGCTGGTACATCGCCGTCCGGGCCATGGGGAGACAGCTGTTCACGACGGTCCACCCCGCGGCGATTCGCCCCATCCACATCTCGGACGGGGCGATCGACGAGTCCACGATCAGGGACATCTTCGTGTTCATCCTCCTGTTTCTCCTGCTGTTCGTGGTGTCTACGGTCCTGATCTACCTCGACGCGCTCCGAACCGGGCTCGACCTCTCCACGCTGGAGGCGATGAGCGTCGTCATCGCGACGCTCGGTAACATCGGGCCGGGGTTCGGAATCGTCGGCCCGATGAACTCGTTTCTCCCGTTTTCGGCACCCGCGAAGCTGTACATGGTGTTCCTGATGTGGATCGGTCGGCTGGAGATCGTCTCGGTCCTCGTCATCCTCACGCCGAGCTACTGGCGACGGTAGCCCGGCGCGAGGGCGGCGACTGACGACAGACGTGGCTCACGACGCACGACCGACAGCGAGCCGTCGGTTCGGACCGCTTCGTCGGCGTTGCTGTCCCGAGCTACCTGCGTGACGTGAAGCCGCCACCGAGAGACAGGGTTTTTACTCGGTCTCTCTCGTTACTCGTGGGCATGACCCGGCTGGGTGGGCAGAGATGCGGATAGTCATCGTCGGTGCGGGTGAGGTCGGATCGAACATCGCCGCCAGCCTCGCTGACGACCACGAGGTGATCGTGATCGACGTCGACCCCGAGAAGGTAGAGGAACTCACCTATTCGAACGACGTCTTGGCTATCGAGGGCGACGGCACCTCCTTGGAGACGCTCGAAGAGGCGAGCATCGGCGAAGCGGACATGCTCATCGCGAGCACGGACGACGACGAGACGAATCTCGTCACCTGCGGGACGGCGAAGACCGTGCGTGACGTGTTCACCATCGCTCGGGTTCGGAACGCGAACTTCCACGACACGTGGAAGCAGTCGGAGGGCGGATTCGGCGTCGACTTCATGGTGTCGACGAATCTCCTCACGGCCGCCGACATCGTCCGCGTCGTGGCCCTCCCCGCAGCAGTCGACGTCGACCCGTTCGCCGGCGGGCTCGTCCAGATGGCCGAGTTCGGAGTGACGGCCGAAAGCGAGATCGCGGGCCAGACGGTGGAACAGGCGGACAAGTTTGAGGCGCTGACGTTCGCCGCGCTGGTGAAAGACGGCGAGGTGACGGTCGCCGGCGGGCAGACGAGGATCGAAGCCGGAGACAGGGTGATCGTCATCGGGACGCCGAGCAGCGCACAGTCCTTCTCCCGGACGGTCGCGCCGGCAGAGATGGGCGACAGCGCGCGCGACATCGTCATCATCGGCGGAAGCGACATCGGCTATCACACGGCGAAGGAGCTGGAAGACAGCGACCTCAAGCCACGGCTCATCGAACAGGACCAGCAGCGGAGCCGCCGACTCGCCGAGGACCTCCCGGAGACGGTCGTACTGGAACACGATGCGACCGACGTGGACTTCCTCGTCGGCGAACACGTCGACCGCGCCGACGCAGTCATCGCAGCGACGGACAGCGACGAGAAGAATCTCCTCATCTCGCTGCTCGCGAAGAGCATCGGCGTCCAGCGAACGGTCGCCGTGGTCGAACAGGGCGACTACGCCGACCTGTTCGAGACCGTCGGTATCGACGCGGCGATCAGCCCGCGCGAAATCACGGCAGAAGAGATCGTCCGCTTCACGCAGGGCGGCCAGATTCAGAACCTCTCGCTCATCGAAGGCCGACAGGCGGAAGTGCTGGAGATCAGGGTCGACGAGGCGAGCGTCCTCAGCGGCCGACCCATCCGCGAGAGCGCGGCCGACCTCCCCGGTGACGCCGTCATCGGGGCGATCACCCGGAATCAGCAGTTCGTCGTGCCGCGCGGTGACACCGTGATCGAAGCCGGCGACCACGTCGTCGTCTTCGCCGCGGCCGACATCATCTCGGCCGTCACGGACGTGGTGTGAGCGCTCCCCCCAATCGAGTTGGCCCTGAAACTGAGCACCGGCGACGTCGACAGCACCGAGCGAGTGCGGCTGCCATCGGTGTACGCCACTCAACGGGACACCGCTGTCACTGAGATTCGACGGCGAAGGCCTCGGATTTTATTCCTGCTGTTGAAGTGATTCCAGTCGGTAGCCTCACTACACAAGCACCTCCCAATGTCAACCACTGACCCCGAGCGGTTCGTGGAGTTCGTCGGCCGAGAGGCCGGGGCCGCGCTCCGACTGGTGTTGGTTTGCGAGCCCGAGTCGCATCGCGTCGCCTACGCCCGTGAAGATCTCCAAGAGCAGTATCGCACCGCAGAGATCGCCGATCTCGCCGCGTACATCCGTGAGGCCACGGCAGCCGATATACCGGACAGCATCAGCGCAGTCATCGGCGATCTCGATGCCGTGGTGTTGTGCTACGAGTCGGCGGTCGGCGTCCTGTTCCCGGTCGGCGACGCCCAAGTGCTCGCCTCGCTGGATCCGACGGCCGCGAGTCAGCTCCACGAGTTTGCCCACTCGTGTCAGGCGTTCCTCGACGAGATGCCCTGAGTGCCGCCCGGCGCGCTCACGCACGAACGATGTAGATGCGCTCCGTCGTCCGGACGGAGCGGTGCCGGAGTCGGGTCCACGCCGTAGAGCGGGTTCCTGTCTTCGGCGTTCATCGTCTGTAGCGGCGCTGTGGCGGAGGACGTATGGAGAGGTATCGGCTGGGGCCCTTGGTGAGCCATTGACCTCGTACGGCCAAATCTCGGCGTCGACGGTAGCGTCGAGTGCGTCCTCGATGCGGTCGGCAACGAAAGCGGCGTCCGGCTTCGTCTACGCAGACCCCTCCCGGACCCGCTCTATCGAGACGTCGGCGATCTCGTCGTGGTCGTCGTCGCCGCCGACTATGAGCGTCGCCTCGACATCCTCCGCGATTGCCAGCGCGAACGAATCGCCGAGCGCCGAGTTGTACTGGAAGACGCACTCTGAGGCATTCATCCAGACGTCGCCGACATCCACGGTCTCGATGCCGAGGTCGGTAAGCCAGTCGAGATACTCGTCAGCGGTGTCGCGGTCGTACTTCTGGGCGATGGTGCACCGGATCTCGGCGAGGTTCACACAGCTGATGTAGCTGGCCGTGTCCTTGACCGCGACCGCGTCGAGATACTCCTCCACGATGTCGCTCCCGGGTTCATCGTCTGTGTGTGCGATCAGCGGCTCAGCGTCGAAGACAATGCGGTCAGGGACTTCCATTACGCCTCCGTCGAGAACTGCGCGTCAGCTCTTTGCGGTCCTGCTCACGCTTCTCGCGGAGGCTCTCGGATGCGGGCCTGTCGGTGGACGCCTCGCTACGGCGGCGAATCCGCGCATCTCGCTCGGCGAGCGGACGTATTCGATGATCACCTCGCCGCCCTCAACCTCTCGAAATAGCACCTTCCCGGGAGCCTCGATCCCAAGCTTCTCGCGGAACCGCTCTGGAATGGTCGCCCGCCCGTGCTCCGTCACAGCCACGATCTCCTTCTCAGAGCCGCCTGGCTGTTCTGTCTTACTTATCATTCACAGGAATCGCGCTGTTCATGGGTAAGACTTTCCGAACCCCACGGAAGTGCAGGGAACGGTATCTCGAAGAGACAGCAGCGGCGGTCTGAACCCAACGACTAACCCGCGTCAACGCCAGTGTCGACGTAACGATGGCAACTGCCGACGAACAGATTCGCGTCAGCGAAACGGTGAAGCGGAAGCTGGAGCGCCGACGTCGCGAAGGGGAATCGTTCAACGACGCCCTCAAGCGCATCCTCGACGAGGAGGACGCCGGCGATTTCTACGACGGGTTCGGCCGGTGGTCCGACGACGAGGCCGACCGCGTCCGTGAGCGCCGTCGGAAATCGAAGGAGAAGCGGAAGCGTCGGATACGAGAGCGGGCCGAGGACGCTGCATGAAGATCCTTGACGCGACCTTTCTGATCGACTACTTGGACGGCGTCGAGGCGACCCGTGAGTTCTACGAGGAGCACGGCAGTGACCAGATCCGATGGGTCGGTCCGGTCCCAGCGTTCGCCGAGGCTCTCGTCGGCGAGGGAAACCTCCCGAGGGGATGTCGACGGTGCCTGCGCCGACCTGGCGTGGGTCGACGTTCATCCAGTTGATGAGCGGACGGCCGTCACGGCAGGGGACATTGCGGACGAGATTGCGCCGAGCGGCCCCTACTTGGACGGCCCTGACGCGCTAATCGCTGCGGTCGGCCGTGAGCTTGACTCGCCGGTGGTCTCCGGGGACGGGGACCTCACTCACGAGGAGACGAAGAAGGTCGTCGATGTCGAAGAGTACCGGAATTCTTGGAGTCCCGACACCAGCACCCAGCCGTTCCACCCCACGAGAATCACGCCCCAGAGCGCACAGCCGCCCAACACGAGCAGCGAGAGCCGATACAGCTGTGCGGCCTCTCGCTCCGACGCACGATTGAACAGCACCGTCAGCCCACCGAGCCCCACGATCACGATACCGAACAGTGGGAGCTGGGCGACGACCGCCGCTGGCCCCGTCGCAAAGGCTGGCGCGAGCACCGGGTTCGTCTTGGGACAGTTCAAGAAGAACAACGGCGATCCCGTTGATATGAGTAGCGGCCAAGACATCACGACTGTTATTGTCTCTGATGATGGGACAGAAGTGCGGTACACGTTCACCACCCCGTAGCCCACCCCCGTTCAGCGGGTTCGAGGCAGAGCTTTCGGCCTCGAGGAGCCGCCGAAGGCGACGGTAGGCAGGGGTGGTTCATGGGTGGGTTAGATCACACGGATAGTTCTACACAAAAGGGGGACATCCCCGAACTGTTAAGACTGTCAGCCCTGTACGTCTACACAGATCATGGCCGCCGACAAGCGCCTCCCAGTGACCGAAGAGACGCGGAAGGAGCTCCACGAACTGAAAGAGCCCGGCCAGACCTACGACGACCTCCTGAAGGAGCTGGCGAAGCAGCGGCGGCGGCGGGATCTGGAGCAGCGCTTCCAAGGGCTGGAGGAGACGGACCGCGACGAGTTAACGCCCCTCTCGGATGTCTGAGTACGATGTTCTGCTCGGTGACGACGCTCGCGAATTCCTCTCTGTCGCCGATGAGAAGACCGAGCGGGTGTGTAAGGAGAAACTCGGCTACCTGACCGAGAGCCCGTACCCGGGCCGCGGTCGTGGGGACAAGGAGAAGCTCCCCATCGACGGCCGCCGCGACCGGCACCGGATGCACATCTCTCGGACCTACACCGCCATCTACACTGTCCTTGAGGACGAGAACGAGGTGCGTGTTCTGGAGATTGTCCCCATCGACGAGGCGCACAAGCGATACGGCTTCTGACTCAGAGACTCCCCGCTTTTGAACGGGTTCTCCGATTCGGTGCGGACGCGCACGAACTAACCTCAGAGGGGTTGCTTTACCTTCGCGGAAGCCTTGGTGCGGGGAATCTCACCGATCCCAGTGGAGTGGAGCAGCCGATACGAGAGCGTCACTGCTGTTCTAAACAGATGATGCAACGACACCGGTACCTACGGCATCAGCGGACATTGCGTCGGTGCATTTCCACTCGTCGGCGTCACTGCGCGAAACCACCCAATGGATTCTTACGCGCTCGGCGTAATGATATGATACAGCACGACTTCCCCCGTGCTGAGGCCGTCGTGGCCCCGCTGATATGGGGATCAGCGGTCCACTCACTGTCCGTCGAGTGGATGCCCCCGGTTTAGTTGCGCCGGGGGGCATCGTTTTCAGCCGGGCAGTGACTAGTCTGTCTTTTCTCCGCCTGTCGCCCCGTCGTCAACCACCGTCGGCTCCACGTCAAGCGCGTCGGCCGCCGCGGGCCGAAGCAGCAACCCGCGCGCGCCGGCCGTCGCGGTCTCGTCGCTACATACATCGTCGGCAAGCCCGGCGAGCGCCGCGTACCAGTCGCCGGGTCGGTCGGCGGCGAAACACGCGACGGTGTAGCCATGCCCCCTGTCGATGGGTGTCCCCCGCAGCGAGACGTACGTCCGGAGCCAGCGCCGTTGCGTGGCCGTCGGCACGCTCCGGATCCAGTCGGGGAGCTGCTGGTCGGTGCCGGCCTTCTCGCCGACCGGCGCGCCGAACACGCCCCCAAGGAATCGTCCAAGTACCGTGCCGTGCGTCGAGGGCTGATACTCCGTCGCGCGGCCGTCGCTGGCGGCGTGCTGGGTGTCGGCCTGCATATCCACCGCTCGCAGCGCCGGCTGAAGCGCCCGCTCGGGGTCGCCGTCGCTGGCGACGAATCGCGGCAGCCATGTCTGGGCGGCAATCGAACCGCCGGCCGTCACCCACGCGTGCAACACCGTCAGCCCGGCGAACACCCGCTCGCCGGGCGTCGCGTCAAGCCATCCCTTGCCTGCGGCCGTCGCAATCGCGCGGGCGGCGTCGGGCATCCCGCGGTCCAGCCACGGCCGGATGCGACTCCGCGGCAGCTCCAGCGCGGTGGCGACGGCTGTTGATTCCTTTTGTGGGTGCTCAGCGGCGTACTGCTGGACGCGGCGGTACTGTTCGACCAGTTCCCACACTGTCGCGTCACTGGCGGTCGTGTATGTCGCGGCGAGGCGACGCTCGCGCTCGTCGTGATCGGGAAGCGGTCGGGGAGTCACTATTCGTGGATGAAAGAACAGAGAATCGCGCGACGTAGTTACTGCGGTGCCGTGGATTCGCCGATGGTCTGGGAACTCCCGCCGCCGGGGTCGGTCCAGATCACGCGAACGGTCTCACCGGCACCGATACCGGAAACGGTGGCGCTGGTCCCAGTTGAAATCGTGGAATCGCCGTTTAGGTCCGCTACCCAAGCGTCTGTCTGGCTACTTCCACTCCCGTCGGTGTACTGCACCTCAATCTGTGTACCATCAATAGTGTCTCCGCCAGTGTGGGTAATCGTTACACCGTAATCCGCCGAGTCGGTGTACTCGAACTCGAAGTTCGCGTTCGGCGCGCTGTTCTGCACTTGGTCGCCGAGTCCAAGCACGAACGTCCCGATAACGGCGGCAAGTATCACCGTGATAGCAACCATCAGTATGACCCCTATTACGGGCGATACTGCTTGGTCGTCGTCGAAGAGTTGTTTCAATTGCATTGTTGTGGGTTGCGAGCCCATCGCCGGAGCCAGCACCCGTGCGGTCCCGATACCTCGGTTCCCCAGTACCGGGAAGTGGCTGGCTACGCCCCGAGCGCCCAGTATGGGGATGCGGTGACGCTCGGTCGTCCGTCAAGTGGGCTCGTCTATTAATACAGTCACGCGACGCATGAATAAACTTATTGCCAAACATGTGTCACCTACATATGTGGCTCCGGAAACAACCCTTGATTCAGTTGGGTCACTCATCCGACAGTGCGCTATTTTTATTGGCGGGCTTTCTCGGCGTCCCCACCGTCAGCTCTTCATAAGAGCAGAGAGGTAAAACGCCCTCGAGGAAGTGAAGTACCTCGAGGACAAGCCCCGAGGCTTCACGGTTTTGTCTGTGCCATCCAGAAACGAATGGACAGACGCAGGCGAATGTAATTCCCCCTGACCTTCCCGAGATGGGTCGGCTGGAATTGACACCCGAACGCACGGTGCGTCCGTGAGGGTCGGCGGCTCCACCCCGCCCGACAACTCCCGTCGCACCACGCCGAAGACGTGGGTTTTGAGAGGAGTCGCATTTCCAAATCGTCTCAGTCAGCGTTGGATTACGGTCTTTAACCCGTCTTTGTGGGGTTCTGACTGTACTATCTGTACGATACGAGGGCTGGTCAACCTTCCGACGGTCTTCACCCTCGGGGGCAAGCCCCGAGGCACTCGACCTGCTCTGCCTGTAGAGCCGCGGTCCTCGCACTCTTCCTCGCGGCGCTGGTCGTCGCGAACCCCGTCACGGCGACGGCCCACGGCCTCAACGACTTCACGTTCACGAGGCGTAAGCGGGGAGAAGTCGATGCCGTTGGTCCCGTAGTCTTGGAGCTGTGATTGCTCCTCAGACACGGGGGACCATCCCCGGTTGTCTCCGGCATGAGCCGGGTTTACCTGAGGTTAGTGGTTCCCCGGAACGTTGATAATCAGGATGGGGCCGGAGGGATTTGAACCCCCGATCGACTGATATCTCCGGTGTGCGCCTCGGGTCCCCAGAGGGTCGTCAACACGGGCGGTGATCAGCCGGCCGCTCGGTATATCAGTCTGGAGTCTCGTCACCGGGCGCGTGGCCTCTGGAGTCAGTCGCCATGCCTGGCTTGGCCACAGCCCCTCGCCACTCCGTATGCTGATTCAGGGTAAAGGGGTTTCGATTCACCCGATCCTGACCGTTATGCAGGCCGCTCCCGATACCACGGTATGGCTGAGGAACTGCCGGTGACGGTCCACGACGGCGACCGCGAGGAGACGCTCTCCGTCGAGCGCGGCACGACCCTGCGACGGGCGCTTCGGGACGCCGACTTCGCGGTGTACGCACCGGCGGCGAAGGTGGCCAACTGCGGCGGGCGCGGCATCTGTGCGACCTGCGGCGTCCGGGTGTGTGACGGTGCGGGCGACGAACCCGACGCCGACCACTGGCACGACGCGTTGGCCGCCCGGTACGGCTATCCGCGACTCTCGTGTCAGCTGACGGTCGACCGGCCGCTGACGGTCGAACTCATCGAGAAGCGCTACTGGGGACAGCTACTGCCGCGCCGGGAGTGATCACGACTCGGTGTCGCTCCACGAACAGTCCTGACACTTGTAGCCGGTGACGAACGCGGTGACGCTCGGCATGTAACCGACGGCGAGGACGCTGCCGCCACACTCCGGACACGTGCGGTCGGCGTCCTCGATAGGTTCGGCGTCCATCACGCTCTCGCCTTCGATCAGTTCGGCGAGCTTCTTCGGCGTCACCATCCGCCCCTCGACGACGCGATTGTCGGCCATACGAGTGCGGGTGAGCGACGCCCCCTAAGCGTTGCCGTCGCGCGGCGAGCGACGGGCCAAAGTCCGCAGCGCGAGGCGGCCTGTCACAGCCACGGGGCGCGGTCGGGGTCAGTCGAGCGGTCGGAGCCGCTGGATTCGCCGTCTGACCCCGGCAGCTCCGCGTCCTCGTCGCCGCCGTCGGCCAGCGCCCCGTCGACCGGGTCGGTGCCGGGCGTCGTCTCCCGGTCCGGGTGGTCGACCGGCATCCCCCTCGTGCCGTCGCCCGGGTCGAGCGAGAGCAGCGAGGTGATCCCGAAGACGGCGAGCGCGAGCGGGACGTTCGCCTCGATGAGCCCGAGGATGGACAGCGGGAGCACGCCCAGCGCGACCGCACTACCGAATCGGAAGCGGTCGAGGTCGACGTTGCCGCGGAGCCACGGGCCGAACACCGCCGCGCCGAGTGCGAAGACGACCCCTATGCCCGCCGCGGCCACGCCCCGGACCACGTCCATCGGGTCGGCGACGAGGACGAACTCGAAGCCAGCCGGCTGGAGCGAGGCGATCAGGCCCAACCCGACGATAACGCCGGGCGAGGGGAGATACTCGCCGACGGTCGCCGAGGCCGTCTTCGCGGCGATGGCGAGGATCACCAGCGCGGCGAATCGCTCGAAGATGGCGCTGTTCAGCATCGTCGCGATGGTGGGCGCGAGCGCCGCCTCAACGGCCGCGACGACCAGCACCACCGCGCCCACGACGAGGACGGAGGTCACCTGCTCGCGGCGAGTGCCCTCCATCTCGGCCAGTACGACCGCGAGGGTGGCGGACCCGCCGAACACGAGCAGGCCGACCTCGATGATCCCGAGCGGTGACGCGAGCGCGCCAGCGAGGATGAGGGCCGGGAAGATGCCGTCGACGAGCGGCAGCGCCATGACGGTGGCAAGGAGTCGCGTCCCTTCGCCAACCTGCTGCTCGAGGCGGACGGCAACCGGATGTTGCGAGACGCTCATTCAGGGGCGTTGGCGATATCCCGTCGCCGGTGGGTGGTTTGCGTCGCGATGGCCCCGTGGACGTTCCCCGTTGAACCCGAGCCAATCGAACGCGAACCAGGCCGCAAAGTTCCATGTTTTCGAGTTGCCGGGGGCGGTGCTCGGCTGGCCGGCAATGCGCGATGCGATGGAACCTGCGGCGTCCATACTCGCACTGAGTGTTGGATTTATTATAAACGTTGCGTGGGACACCGGCACAGACCGCAGCGAAACGGCCGCGTAACCGTTGTCTGGACAGTAAAGCCGCACCGTACTGTACGAACGTACAGATCGCCGGCGAAAAGTTGTTCCCACGACGCATTTGGGCCGGTCGCGCGTCACTCGGAACGCTTTTGATTCGGGCGATTACACCGTTTATATGGTAGACGACCGATTCTCGCGGAAGCTCGAAGTCCCCGAGGCGCTGACCTTCGACGACGTGCTCCTGCGTCCGAAGGAGTCGCGCGTGGAGCCCGATGAGGCGGAGACGGCGACCCGGGTGTCACGCAACGTCGAACTGAACGTGCCTGTGCTCTCGGCAGCGATGGACACCGTCACCGAGGCGGGGCTGGCAATCGAGATGGCTCGACAGGGCGGTCTCGGCGTCATCCACCGCAACATGGAGGTGGAGGAGACGGCCGCGAACGTCGAGGAAGTGAAACGCGCGGACGAACTCATCATCCGCGACGTAGTCACGGCCTCGCCGGACATGACAGTCGAGGAGGTCGACCGCGTGATGGGCCGCGAGGGCGTCTCCGGCGCGCCGGTCGTCGACGAGGACGACGAGGTGCTCGGTATCATCTCGGGCACCGACATCCGGCCGTACATCGGTATCGCGGAGGACGACTCCGTCCGCGACGCGATGACCGACGAGGTCGTGACGGCGACCGAGGACCTCACGGCCCGCGAGGCGCTCGAACTCATGTACGAGCACAAGATCGAGCGGGTCCCCGTCGTCGACGACGAGAACCACCTCACCGGGCTCGTCACGATGCGCGGCATCCTCTCGCGGCGCGAGTACGACGACGCGGCGCGCGACGCCGAGGGACGGCTGCGCGTCGGCGTCGCCGTCGGCCCGTTCGAGACTGAGCGCGCTCGGGCGGCCGACGAGGCCGGCGCGGACATCGTCTTCATCGACTGTGCACACGCGCACAATCTGGACGTGCTCGACGCCGCCCGCGAGATCAAGGCGGACGTGTCCGCGGACGTGGTCGTCGGCAACGTCGGCACGCGCGAGGCCGCGGAGGCGGCCGTCGACTTCGCCGACGGGCTGAAGGTCGGCATCGGGCCGGGGTCCATCTGTACTACGCGCGTCGTCTCCGGGGCCGGTATGCCCCAGATCACGGCCGTCTCCGAGGTGGCCGACGTGGCCGCGCCCGAGGACGTGCCCGTCATCGCCGACGGCGGTATCCGCTATTCGGGCGACGCCATCAAGGCCATCGCGGCGGGCGCGGACGCGGTCATGCTCGGCTCCTACTTCGCCGGCACCGACGAGGCCCCCGGCCGCGTCATCACCATGCAGGGCAAGAAGTACAAGCAGTACCGCGGCATGGGCTCCGTCGGCGCGATGAGCGAGGGCGGCGGCGACCGCTACCTCAAGGACACCGAGGAGGACGAGGAGTTCGTCCCCGAGGGCGTCGAGGCCGCCACCCCGTACAAAGGATCGCTCGAAAGTGAACTCCACCAACTCGTCGGCGGGATGCGCTCCGGCATGGGCTACGTCGGGGCCGCGTCAATCCCCGAGTTCAAGCAGCGCGCCGAGTTCGTCCGTATCTCGCAGGCCGGCCAGTCAGAGGGCCACCCGCACGACGTGATGATCACCGACGAAGCGCCGAACTACTCGCCGGACGAGTAAGATCAAGAGGTCCGCCAATCCTCGGGCCGTCGGCCGGTGGTGTTCAGATAAACGGGTCGTTGCCCGGTCGAGAAACCGCGATGGGTGGGAGTGAAAGGGGCCGTTATCGGCGGCTGCGCCGCCGATCGCTCGGGAGAGCGCCGCTCTCCCGGTGGGCGGTACGGGAAGCACGACGTTCGGAAGACGCGGAGCGTCTTCCGCAGCCCAGCAGCAATCGAAGATTTCTGCGGACGACACAAGCAGTGAGGTGGCGGAGCCACCTCGGGCAGTCGCAGGCGGGAGCGGCGCGACCGACGAGGACCGCAGCGAGCCCATCGAGTCGAGCGACCGGGGGCTCTCTACCCTGTGTTGCCATCCTACTCTCCGGGGGTCACTCTTCGCTGAACACTACCCCACACGCGCCCGATACGCTTATACCGATGGACAGATTTGTACATCGTAACGCAGTAGCGTACATTAGTGGTCATCAATGAAATCGTATATCCAACGAGCGACGGACGGCGAGGATCTCACACAGGAAGAGGCGCGCGAGGCCGCACGTCTCGTGTTCGAGGAGGCGACGGAGGCACAGATCGGCGCGCTGTTGACGGCGCTGCGCGCGAAAGGCGAGACGGAAGCCGAGATAGCCGGCTTCGCGGAGGGGATGCGCGAGGCGGCCCGGACCATCGACCCGGACCGGCGGCCGCTGGTCGACACCTGCGGAACGGGCGGCGACGACTACGACACCATCAACGTCTCCACGACGGCGACGATGGTGGCCGCGGGCGCGGGCATGCCCGTCGCGAAACACGGTAACTACTCCGTCTCCTCCTCGTCGGGCAGTTCCGACGTGCTGGAGGAGGTCGGCGTCGACCTCGACAGTTCGCCCGAGGCCGTCGAGGCGCGCATCGAGTCGGACGGCATCGGCTACATGCACGCGCCGGCGTTCCACCCCGCGATGAAGGCGGTTATCGGGCCGCGCCGCGAGCTGGGTATGCGGACGATATTCAACGTGCTCGGGCCGCTCACGAACCCCGCTGGGGCGGACGCACAGGTCGTCGGCGTCTACGATCCCGACCTCGTGCCGGTGCTCGCGCGGGCGCTCTCGCGGCTCGGCGTCGACCGCGCGCTCGTCGTCCACGGGTCGGGTTTAGACGAGATCGCGCTCCACGGCGAGACGGTCGTCGCAGAACTCGACGACAGCGAAATCGAGGAGTACACTATCACGCCGGCGGATCTGGGCCTCGATTCGGCACCCATCGAGGCAATCGCCGGGGGGACGCCCGAGGAGAACGCGGCCGACCTGCGGGCCATCGTCACCGGCGAGCTCGACGGGCCGAAGCGAGACGTGATCCTCGCGAACGCGGGCGCGGCGGTGTACGTCGCCGGCGAAGCGGACAGTCTCGAAGCAGGTGTCGAGCGCGCCCGCGAGGCCATCGAGTCGGGCGCGGCCGCCGAAACACTCGCCACGCTCGCGGGCGAAGAGGCGGAAGCGTAGATGGCTCGCGCGAAAGTGTGTGGGCTGACCCGCGAGGCGGACGTGCAGGCGGCCGTCGCCGCCGGCGTGGACGCGCTCGGCTTTATCGTCGACGTGGACGTGGACACGCCACGAGAGATCACCCCCCAGAAGGCGGAACAGCTCATCGCGTCGGTCCCGCCGTTCGTGACCAGCGTGCTGGTGACGATGCCCGACGCTGCGGCCGACGCGGTGATGCTCGCCGAACTGGTCGGTGCCGACGCGATCCAGACGTACGGCCTCCCGCCGGCGGACCTCTCGGTCGTCATCACTGACTTCCACGGGGCCGTCATCCCGGCGGTGTCGCCGGACGAGGTGGCCGAGTACGGACACGTCGGCCACGCGCTGCTGGTCGACACGCCTCGCGAGGGCGGCGGCGGCGGCACCGGTGAGACGCACGACTGGGAGCGGACCCGAGAGGTGACGGCCGACCTCGACCGTCCGGTCGTTCTCGCGGGCGGGCTCACGCCGGACAACGTCGCCGAGGCGGTCGCAACCGTCGGCCCGTACGCCGTTGACACCGCCTCCGGCGTCGAGCGTGAGGGCGGCGTGAAGGACCACGACGCGGTTCGCGCGTTCGTCGCGAACGCGAGGCAAGCATGAGCGCGACGCTCGACATCGACCGAGAGACGTTCCGCGAGCTGGCCGCAGACGGCCCCTGCGTCGTTCGCGCGGCCGCGGAGTTGAGCGTCGACGCCGAACCGCTGGCCGCCTACGCCGCGCTCACGGGCCGGACGACCGACGCCAACCGCGCGGCGTACGCGTTCCTGCTCGAATCCGCCGGGAAGGTGCCCTCGTCGGACCCGGACGGGGCCTTCTCCGCCGAGGAGGCGGGTCGTCACGCCCGCTTCTCCTTCGTCGGCTACGACCCCGCAGCGGCCGTGACTATCGGCCCCGAGGGATCAGGTGTCGAGGTGTTCGACGACCGGTACGAGGGGCTGATCGACCCCACAGCGGGCGGTGACTGCGTCGACTCGCTACGGGCCGCCCTGCCGGCGTATCCGCGCCGCGGCTTCACCGAGACGGGCCGACAACATCTCGACGGGGGGCTGGTCGGCTTCCTCGCGTACGACGCCGTGTACGACCTCTGGCTGGAGGAGGTGGGGATCGAGCGACCGGACTCCGAGTTTCCGGATGCACAGTTCGTGCTCACCACGCGGACGCTCGTCTTCGACGACGAGTCCGAGGCGCTGTCGCTCGTCTTCACGCCCGTCGTGCGCGAGGACGACGACCCCGACGACGTGTACGACGACCTCCGTGCGGAGGTCGAACGCGTCGAGCGACTGCTGGCGACCGCCGAGGCACTGGAGTCCGGCGGCTTCCGGCGCGAATCGGAAACGGCGGGGTCACGCCAATCGTACGAGGCCGCCGTCGAGCGCGCGAAGGAGCACGTCCTCGACGGCGACATCTATCAGGGCGTGCTGTCGCGAACCCGCGAACTGCGTGGCGAGGTCGACCCGCTGAGCTTCTACCGCGCGCTCCGCGAGGTGAACCCCTCGCCGTACATGTATCTGCTCGGCTACGGCGACCGGACGGTCGTCGGCGCGTCGCCGGAGACGCTCGTCTCCGTGCGCGGCCGCGAGGTGATGGCCAACCCCATCGCCGGCACCTATCCTCGCGGCTCCTCGCCCGTCGAGGACCGGCGCCTCGCCGGCGAGATGCTCGCCGACGGGAAGGAGCGGGCCGAACACACGATGCTGGTCGACCTCGCGCGCAACGACGTGCGCCGCGTCAGCGAGGCCGGCAGCGTCCGCGTCGAGGAGTTCATGAACGTGCTGAAGTACTCCCACGTCCAGCACATCGAGTCGACGGTGACTGGTCGGCTCGCGACCGACGCGGACGCGTTCGACGCGACGCGAGCGTCGTTCCCCGCCGGCACCCTCTCGGGCGCGCCGAAGATCCGCGCGATGGAGATCATCGATGACCTCGAAACCAAGCCGCGAGGGCTCTACGGCGGCGGCGTCGGCTACTACTCGTGGACCGGCGACGCCGACTTCGCCATCGTCATCCGGACGGCGACAGTCGACGAGCGAGCTGACGACCATCGGATCACCGTGCAGGCGGGCGCGGGCATCGTCGCCGACTCAGACCCCGCGAGCGAGTACGAGGAGACGGAAGACAAGATGAGCGGCGTGTTGGCGGCGCTGGAGGCCATCGAGCTCGCGACGGGGGTAGAGCCGTGAGCGTCCTCGTCGTCGACAACTACGACTCGTTCACCTACAACCTCGTCGAGTACGTCAGCCAGCACGGCGTCGAGGTCGATGTACTGAAAAACACCGCGTCGCTCGGGGACGTGCGCGCCGCGGACCCGGACGGCATCGTCATCTCGCCCGGACCGGGCCACCCGAAGAACGACCGCGACGTGGGCGTCACGACCGACGTGCTCCGCGAGGTGTCGCCCGACGTGCCGACGCTCGGCGTCTGTCTCGGTCTCGAAGCCGCGGTGCACGAGTACGGCGGCACCGTCGGCCGCGCGCCGCGGCCGGTCCACGGCAAGGCGTTCCCGGTCGACCACGACGGTCACGGGGTCTTCGTCGGACTCGAACAGGGGTTTCAGGCCGGACGCTACCACTCTCTGATCGCGACCGAGGTGCCCGACGGGTTCGACGTGACCGCGACGACGGAGATCAGCGCCGACCAGCCGACCGCGAGCGACGCCGACGAACTCGTGATGGGGATTCGCCACGACTCGTACCCCATCGAGGCGGTGCAGTTCCACCCGGAGTCAGTGCTCACCGGCGTCGGCCACGACGTGATCGACAACTTCCTCGCGACGCTATCTTGATTCAGCGAGAGAATCCCGGCCTTCAGCCCGGGCGTGAATCTCATAAGCCTAGTTGTCCTTTCAACGAGGACTGCCGGCCTGGATATTCCACTTTCACTCCG
>PXQV01000007.1 GCA_003021175.1 Halobacteriales archaeon QH_7_66_36
GGCCGAGACCGCGAGCCAGCGCGCGCCACCGCACATGAGCAATTGTACACCTACGTAGTGGCAGGTTTGGGTGAACCTGTCCGGAATAAACTCCAGTCACGAAGCGAACACCACTGGCTCGTACATGCCAGGAGAATATCGAACGGGTAGAACACCAGCACGACGCTCCAACCGCGGTCGGTGTACTCCGAGAGGGTGTGCGTGTCGATGCGTCCGGCCGCCGTGTCGGGGAGTTCGAACGCCGGTGCGCTGTCGTCGGTTTCGAGCATGTATGCACTACCACGAGAATCACAACAGGTGTCGGTCGGGAGTGCGTCCACGTCGCACGCACTCCATACTGCTTCGCCGCCGCCCTCACAGCGCCGCCCTCACGGCAGTCGTGGCTCCCTTTCCTGTCGCTGTCAGGGAGCCGATGCCGGTGGCCGGGCGTTTATTCTCCTGCAGGCGAAACGCGGGGCATGGCGACCCACGAGGAGAGCGACCCCGCGGCCGACGGGGTCGCCGACTACGACTACACCGGCGGCGACGTGGCTCGCCCGGACCTCGTCGCCGCGCTGGAGGCCCGCGTCGAGGGGGACGTGCGCTTCGACGAGTACTCCCGGCAGCTGTACGCGACCGACGCCAGTGCCTACGAGATGCTCCCGGTCGGGGTCGTCCTCCCGCGCTCGACCGCAGACGTGGCCGGCGTCGTGGCCTACTGCGCCGAGGAGGGGATTCCCGTCCTGCCGCGCGGCGGCGGCACCTCGCTCGCCGGCCAAGCAGTCAACGAGGCAGTCGTCCTCGATTTCACGCGCTACATGGACAGCGTGGCCGAGGTCGACCCCGACGCGGCCACGGCGACAGCCGGTCCCGGCGTCACCATCGCCAAGCTGAACGAGGCCGCCGCCAGCCACGACCTCACCTTCGGCCCGGACCCGGCGTGGGGTGACAAGAGCGCGCTGGGCGGTGCCATCGGCAACAACTCGACCGGCTCGCACTCGCTCGTCTACGGGAAGACCGACTACTACGTCGAGGAGATGGAGGCCGTGCTCGCGGACGGCACCGTCACGCGCTTCGGCGAGGTGGCCGTCGAGGAACTGCGCGCCGAGGCCGACCCCGACGCCGCGGCGCTCCTCCCCCGTATCTACGCCGCGGTCGTCCGCATCCTCGACGAGGAGGCAGAGGAGGTGGACGCCCGCTACCCGGACCTGAAGCGGAACGTCTCCGGCTACAACCTCGACGCGCTGGTCGACGACTTCCGGGGGGAGCGCCCGCGACCCGACGGCACCGGCACCGACCCGGAGGGGGAGGCCGGCACGGTCAACCTCGCGCGCCTGCTCGCCGGCAGCGAGGGGACCCTCGCGGTCATCACGGAGGCGACCGTCGCCCTCGAACCGGCCCCCGAGACGAAGTCCGTCGCGCTGCTCACCTACGGGTCCCTGCTCGACGCGATGGAGGACGTCGCGCCCATCCTCGAACACGGGCCCGCCGCGGTCGAGGTGATGGACGACACCCTGCTCGATTTAGCGCGCGACACGCCGGAGTTCGCGGACGTGGTCGGACTGCTCCCCGACGGGACCGACTCCGTCCTGCTCGTGGAGTTCTACGCCGACGACGACGCGGGCGGCCGCCAGCAGGTGGCGAATCTCGTGGCCGACCGGGTGCCGACGGTCGAGACGGAAACCGAGCCGACCGACGACCGGGCGCGGACGGACGCCGACCCGCACGCTACCCACGCGATGGAGGCCCACGACGCCGACACTCGCGCGAAGTTCTGGAAGATGCGGAAGTCCGGGTTGCCCATTCTCCTCTCGCGGACGAGCGACGCGAAACACATCTCCTTCATCGAGGACTGTGCCGTCCCGGCGACGAACCTCCCCGACTACGTCGCCGACTTTCAGGACGTGCTCGCGGACCACGACACGTTCGCGTCCTTCTACGCCCACGCCGGCCCCGGGGTGTTGCACGTCCGGCCGCTCGTCAACACGAAGCGCCTCGACGAGGTCGACGCGATGGAGGGTATCGCGGACGCGGTGACGGATCTGGTGGTCGAGTACGGCGGCAGCGTCTCCGGCGAACACGGCGACGGCCACGCCCGCACCCAGTGGAACCGAAAGCTGTACGGCGAGCGGCTCTGGCGCGTCTTCCGCGAGTTGAAGTCGGCGTTCGATCCCGACTGGCTGCTCAACCCCGGCAACGTCTGTGGCGAGCGCGACATGACCGAGAACCTCCGTTTCTCCCCGAGCTACGAGTTCGACGCCGGCTTCGACCCCGCGCTGGAGTGGGCCGAGGAGAACGGTATGCAGGGGATGGTGGAGCTGTGTCACGGCTGCGGCGGCTGTCGCGGCCACCAGTCGACCACCGGCGGCGTGATGTGTCCCACCTATCGCGCGGCCGAGGAGGAGATACAGTCGACACGCGGCCGCGCGAACCTGCTCCGCGCGGCGATGAGCGGTGACCTCGACGAGACGGAACTGCTCGACCCCGAGTTCGGGTCCGAAGTGCTCGACCTGTGTGTCGGCTGTAAGGGGTGCAAGGTGGACTGTCCCTCCGGCGTCGACATGGCGAAGCTGAAAGCCGAGGTGGAACACGCCGCCCACGAGGAGCACGGCCCGAGTCTCCGCGACCGCGTCTTCGCGGACATCGACCGGCTCTCGAAGTGGGGGAGCCGGCTCGCGCCGCTGGCGAACCGCGCATCGAAGCTACCGGGCGCGCGAGCCCTCATGGAGCGGACGCTCGGCATCGCCGCCGACCGGAAGCTCCCCACCTTCCGCCGGGAGACGTTTGCCGACTGGCTGGCCGAGCGCGGCACGACCGTCTCCCCCACTGACGCCGAGCGCACGGCCGTCGTCTTCCCCGACACGTACACGAACTACAATCGTCCCGAGGCGGGGAAGGCGGCCGTTCGCGTGCTCGAAGCCGCGGGCGTCCGCGTCGAACTCGCCGACGCCCGCGACTCCGGCCGTCCGGCTTACTCGAAGGGATTCCTCGACACCGCCCGCGAGGCGGTGATCGAGAACGCCCGCGCGCTCGCCCCGGAGGTCGCCGCCGGGAAGGACATCGTCCTCGTCGAACCGTCGGACGCCGTCATGTTCCAGTCCGACGCGCTCGACCTCGTCGGGCGCGACCACGACGCACGCGACGCCGTCGAGACGGTCGCGAACGGCGCGTACGGCCTCTGTGAGTACCTCGACGCCTTCCGGCTTGACGACGCGGTCGACTGGGACGCCGACGACGCCGTCACCTATCACGGCCACTGCCACCAGACGGCCGAGAAGAAGGACCACCACGCCGTCGGCGTCCTCCGGCGTGCCGGCTACGCGGTCGACCCGCTCGACTCCACCTGCTGTGGGATGGCCGGCTCCTTCGGCTACGAGGCGGAACACTACTCGATGAGCATGGCAATCGGCGATATGCTCTTCGAGCAAGTCGCGGCGAGTCCCGGCGAGCGTGTCGTCGCGCCCGGCGCGTCGTGTCGCTCACAGCTGGAGGAAGCCGACGAGGAGCCGGCGCACCCGGCGGAGGCGCTGGCCGACGCGCTGGCCGAGTGACTCCGTTAGGAGGCGTTTCGTAAGGTATTCAAATACCGGTAGGCTACGATTGAGTGCGTGTCCGAGCTGGGGTAGTGGCATCCTATCACCCTGTGGCGGTGATGACACGGGTTCAATTCCCGTGCTCGGACCTTATAACTCCTGGTTATATATAGGGGTGAGGACCGGTGTACTACTTCCACCGCTGGAGGTTGATCCTGATATACGAAGCCGCACACAGCGGGGACATGGCCCCTGAGTGTCCATCGTGTGATCGGCAGTTCGATTCGGAACGCGGTGTACGGGTTCACCACGCACATGCGCACGGTGACCCACTGCCGAACCGAGAGTGTGCGGCGTGTGGCACCGAGTTCTACAGCGAGTACGAACGGAAGTACTGCTCCGACGACTGTCGGGAGGAGGCGGTGTCCCGAGCGGGAGAGGACAACCCGAACTACAGCGGCGCGAAACAGAAGACGTCGTGCGAACAGTGTGAAACGTCTTCGAGTACTACCCCTCGGAGAAGCCGGGGCGGTTCTGTAGCGAGTGCGTCGAAGCGGGCGGGTGGAGACACACCGTGCGGCTCACCGGTGAGGGCAGTCCACGGTACGACGGTGGCCAAATCGAGATTACCTGTGACACCTGTGGGAGTCGGTTCGAACGCTATCCGAACGCGGTGAACGATGACGTGAACTTCTGTAGCAAGGCGTGTCAGGCGGCGTGGCTCTCGGAGGCGTTCACCGGCGAGGGTCATCCCAACTACGAGGGGGGGCCAACCGGCGACTACGGGCAGGGATGGCGACGCGTCAGAGAGCGCGCGCTCGAACGGGACGGTCGAGAGTGCGTGCTGTGTGGAGCGACCCCTGATGAAATCGGCCGCAATCCCGACGTTCACCACATCGTCCCGGTGCGGGCATTCCTCGACGCGTCAGGTACGACGCTCGCGGACGCCCACACGCTCGACAACCTCGTCACGCTGTGTCCGGGCTGTCACCGGCGTGCCGACCACGGACGCGTCTCCGCCGCGGAACTCCGTCACCGGGTCGGCCTCGGCTGACCGGTCGAGCGTCCGGGATCGCGCCGGCTCGCCAGAGGGCCATCGCGTCGTCCGCGGTCGTCGCGCCGAATGCTCCCTCGCCGTCGGTGTTCAGATAAGTGGGTCGTCGCTCAACCGAGAAACCGCGGTGGGTGGGACTGAAAGGGGCCGTTATCGGCGGCTCCGCCGCCGATTGCTCGGGAGAGCTTCGCTCTCCCGGTGGTCGCTACGGGAAGCACGACGACGCAAGGACCGTACCGCGAGCAGAGCGAGCGGGCAGACCGCAGCAAGTCGCGCGACCGTAGCGCACGGGGGCTTTCTACACCTCGTTGCCCTCCTCATCGCCGAAGTCACATTACCTGAACACTACCTCGTCGTCGGCCGCAACTCACAACACGGTGCCGTCTAACCGGACGTGGATGACTAATCTCGGGGGCCGCGACGAGCCGCGGCGGGGCGACGACCACGGCGAACTGCTCTCGCAACTGGAGGCCCACAACCTCGCGCTGACGACCGAACCCGCGTCCGGCTCGGCCGAGGCGTTCGCGGTCACCCCCGACGCCGATCCGGACGCGACGTTTCCACAGTCGGTCGCCAGCGGCGGCCCGACGCCGACGGGCGTCATCCTCTGGACTCGGCTCGCGCCCGAGGCGTTCGACCCGGAGACGCCGCTGGCCGTGCAGGTGGCCCGCGACGACGACTTTACTGACATCGTCTACGACGGCGTGATGACCGACGACGAGTCGGTCTGCGCCCACGACTACACGGTGAAGGTCGACCTCGACGGCCAGCTCGACCCCGACACCGAGTACCGCTACCGGTTCGTCTTCGACGGAGCGGCCTCGCGGACGGGCACCTGTCGCACCCTGCCGTGACCGGACGACAGCCCCGAGTCGGTGTCGTTCGCCGTCCTCGCCTGTCAGAACTATCTCAACGGCTATACCCCGCGCTCGGCTACGTCGCCGACGAGGACGTGGACTTCATCGTCCACGTGGGCGATTTCATCTACGAGTCCGACGCGGGCGACTTCAAGTGATTCGGCTCCTACGACTACGAGGGGCGCGAACTGACCTTGCCGAGCGGCAACGACCGCGTCCACACCCTCGACGACTACCGGTATCTCTACCGCGAGTACCGCTCCGACCGCTTCCTCCAGCGCGCGCTCGAATCCCACACGCTGATCGCCGGCTGGGACGACCACGAGATGGTCAACGACGTGTACTGGGACCGGCGGACGGACGCGCCCGCCGGGGACCACCCCCGGAGCGACGACCCCGAGCTCATGACCCGACCCGTCGCCGATGCGATGCATGCATGCTGGGAGCAGATGCCCGCCCGCGTCGACTACGACCCGAACGGCGACTCCCTCCGTGACCGGTTCCGGCTGTGGCGCGACTTCGAGTTCGGCGACCTCGTGGACCTCGCAATGACGGACGAGCGGCTGTTCCGCGACCCACCACGCGAGGTGGTCCCGACCGTCGACGAGGTGGGACCGCACCGCGAGCCGCCCGGCCGGACGGTACTCGGCGACGAGCAACGAGAGTGGCTGGTCGAGACGCTCACGGAGTCGGACGCCACGTGGTCCGTCTGTGCCGACGAGGTGCTCACCGTCCCCTTCCGGCTCGGCTCCGGGCCGCTGTCGGTGTATCCCGTGCAGGGTGGCTGGGACGGTTACACCCGCGAGCGACAGAACGTCACGCGTGCGCTCGTGGAGGGGGGCGTCGACAACTTCGTCACGCTCACCGGCGACATGCACTGTTACGTCGCGGCGTACAAGCGGACCGCCTACCCGAGCCGGGTGACGGGCGGTCGGGGCGTCGCGACCGGCGAGCGCATCGGCGTGGAGTTCATGACGCCGGCGGTCACCTCGCTCAACGTCGCCGAGGCGCTCCACCTGACGCGGGGGTGGCGCAAGCGGCTGACCGAGCCGCTGCTGTCGCGGCTGATCCCCGCGATGAACCCCCACATCGACTTCTTTGACTCGCACAACTGGGGCTACTCAGTACGACCTTTCCGCGCTCGATCTCGACCTCGTCCATCTTTGACTCGCACAACTGGGGCTACTCAGTCGTGGAGTTCACCCGCGAGTCGTGTACGTACGTCGGCTACGCGGTGGACAAGACGACGAACGACCCCGACGCCGACCGGGAGGTCGTGGTCGCCTACCGCGTCCCCGAGGGCGAGGTCGAATTAGAAGAGGTGACCGACGAGTTCCGTTAGCTCGGCCGCTCGACGCCCGGCACGTCCGTGTCGACCTGTTCTCGCCCGACCGAGCCGCCCTGTTTGATAATGTCGAGTGCGGTCATCAAGTCGGTCCGAGAGACGAGGCCGACGAGTTCCTCGCCGTCCATGACGAGCAGTCGGCCGATGTCGGCCTCCTGCATCTGTTCGAGCGCGTCCATCGCCGCGGCGTCCGGCCCGACGCTGCGAACGTCGCTGGTCATCACCTCCTCGACGGTGTAGGCGTCGCGTTCGACCTCCTGTACCGACTGGGCGTCGCTCAGCGTGACGACGCCGACGACGCGCTCCCGGTCGACGACGGGGTAGCCGGTGTGCCGTTCGGCGAACATCCGGTCGAGCAGGTCGGCGACGCTCATCTCCGGGGCGACCGCGTCCACGCGCTCGGCGGGCGTCATGATGTCGGCCACGGTGACGCCCTCGAAGGCGGCGGTCATGGTCGTCCGCTGTGCCTCCGAGGACGCCCCGATGTAGATGAAGAAGGCCATCGCGACCAGAAACAGCCCGCCGCCGCCGAACAGCCCGAACAGCCCCAGCACGATTGCGAACAGCTTCCCCACCTCTGCGGCGATCCGTGTCGCCTCCGCGTACGGTCGTGTCCGTGCCAGCAGTGCCCGCAAGACGCGGCCGCCGTCCATCGGGAACCCCGGCAGCATGTTGAACCCCGCGAGCGCGACGTTCATCAACGCGAGATACGCGAGCAGGAACCGAAGGGCGGCGACGACGGTGGAGCCGTCGGCGGCGACGAGCGCGAACGCGAGATACGAGACGACGCCGAGCGCGACGCTCACGACGGGGCCCGCCACCGCGATGTACAACTCCTGTTTCCAGTCGTCGGGCATCTCCGAGAACTGCGCGACGCCGCCGAACAGCCACAGCGTGATCGAGGAGATGGGGAAGCCGTAGCGCATCGCGGTGAGCGAGTGGCCCAACTCGTGGATGATGACCCCCGCAAAGAGGCCGACGGCGGCGACTGTCCCCACTCCGAAGGCAATCGTCGGCGAGACGGTGAGCATGGAGGCGTCGACGGCCGCGCTCGCACCGAGCACGTCGTTGAGCAGTTGCGCGTACCGGCCCAGATTCGAGCCGATGAGATAGGCGAACAGGGGTAACACGAGGAGGAACGTCAGGTCGAGTTCGACGGGGATGCCGAATGCCCGCCCGATACGGAAGCTTCGCATTGGACGACAGTATCCGTCGGCGACACTTAAGCCTCGCCGGAGATGTAGCGGCGTGACCGGCGTCGACGGACCGAGGCAGGTGTCTCCCGCCGTCACGCCGTCCCTCCGGCGAGTCGCCGCTCGACAGTAGTGTTCAGATAAACGGATCGTCGCTCAGACAAGTAGCTGCGGTGGATGGAACTGAAAGGGGCCGTTATCGGCGGCTTCGCTGCCGATTGCTCGGGAGAGCGTCGCTCTCCCGGTGGGCGGTCGATCCGCCCCCGGCGTTCGGAAGACGCGGTGCGTCTTCCGCAGCCCAGCAGCAATCGAAGATTTCTGCGGGTGACGCAAGCCGCGAGGCGACGCCGTCGCCTCGGCCCGCTCGCGCGGTGCAACCGCGCGAGGACACCCCAGCGAACGAGTGCGAGCGGCGAAGCCGCGAGCAGACGGGCGAGCGTCCGGGGGCTTTCTACACTATGTTACCATCCTAATCCCTGGACTCACTGTTATTCGAACACGACCGCTCGGGGGTTGGCAAGTCTTAAGCGGCGAACGTGGGTGGTCACTACTAATGAGAGTCGTCGTATCTATCGGCGGCAGCGTGCTGGTTCCGACCCTCGACGACAACCGGGTCGAGCCGTACGCGGCCGTCATCGAGACGCTGGTCGGAGCGGGGCACGAAACCGCCGCCGTCGTCGGTGGCGGCGGCGTCGCCCGCGACTACATCGGCGCTGCCCGAACCATCGGAGCCAACGAAATCGAACTCGACCAGCTGGGTATCTCTGTCACGCGGCTGAACGCTCGCCTCCTGCTCGCCGCGCTGGACGAGACGATTGCGGCCTCGACCGTCTCCGAGGACTACGAAGGGGCCGACGAGGCGCTTCACCGCGGCGACGTGGCCGTCATGGGCGGGGTCGTCCCCGCACAGACGACCGACGCCGTCGCCGCCGCGCTCGCGGAGTACGTCGACGCGGACTTACTCGTGTACGCCACCTCCGTGCCGGGCGTCTTCACCGCCGACCCGAACGAGGACCCCGACGCCGAGCGGCAGGACGAACTGCCCGCGAGCGGGCTCGTCGACATCATCTCGCAGATGGAGATGGCGGCCGGTGCGTCCGCCCCCGTCGACCTCCTCGCGACGAAGATCATCCAGCGTGCTGCCATGGATACGGTGATCCTCGACGGCTCCGAGCCGGAGCGACTCACCGAACTGGTCACCGGCCTCGCCGACCGCGACGGTGACACGAGCGAGGTGCGACGCGTGCTCGACGATGCCGGCATCGAGGGGACGCACGTCTACCCCGACGGTGCCGACTACTACGCGGAACTCGAAGGGAGCGTGGAGTACGACGGATGACCTCGCCCCACACGCTCGCCGACCGCCGCTACGACTTCTGGGCTGACGCTGCCGCGGACGCGGTGGAGGAGCGCATCGGCAGCGAGGAGCGCGACCCGGACGCGCCTATCGTCATCAAGGGCGGTATCTCGCCCTCGGGCGTCCCTCACTTCGGCAACATGAACGAAGTGATGCGAGGCCACTTCGTCGCCGAGGTGCTCCGCGAGCGCGGCCACGAGGTGCGACACGTCTTCACGACCGACGACCGCGACCCGCTCCGGAAGCTCCCCCGGAAGCTCGCGGACCTCGACGGCAACGTCGTCGGGCTCGGCGAGGTGGATGCGTCGGCGCTCGGCACGAACCTCGGCAAGGCGTACACCGACGTGCCGGACCCGTTCGGCTGCTGTAACTCCTACGGCGACCACTTCTCGCAGATCATCCGGCAGTCGGCCGACCTGCTCGGCGTCGACATCGAGATAGTGTCGAACACCGATCTGTACGAGGACGGCACCTTCGAGCCCGTCGTCCGGCACGCTCTCGACGACCGAGCGGCCGCCCGCGACCTCCTCGCCGAGTATCAGGACAAGGTCGACGAGTCGTACGTCCCGTTCAATCCGATCTGTGCTAACTGCGGCAAGATCACCGAGACAGTCACCGACGTGGCCGACGACGCCGTCGACTACCGCTGCACGGACATCGAGGCGGGCGGACAGACCATCGAGGGGTGCGGCCACGAGGGGACGGCGACGCTCCGCGAGGGGAAGCTCCCGTGGCGCTTCGAGTGGCCGGCGCAGTGGCGGACGCTCGGCGTCGACTTCGAGCCGTTCGGCAAGGACCACGCCGAGGGGTCGTGGCCCTCCGGTGAACACATCGCCCGGGACCTGCTCGGCGACGACCCGCCCGTTCCGATGGTGTACGAGTGGTTCACGCTCAACGGCGACGCCTTCTCCTCCTCCGAGGGGAACGTCGTCATGGTCTCGGAGGTGCTCGACCTGCTGGAGCCGGAGGTGGTGCGCTACTTCTTCGCGAAGAACCCGAAGCGCGCCCGCGACTTCGACATCGAGCGACTGGACCAACTGGTCGACGAGTTCGACCGCTTCGAACGGCTCTACGTCGGCGAAATCGACGGCGAGGAGCAGGAGCGGAAGCGCGCCGAGCGGATCTATCCGTTCCTCGTCGCGGACCCGGACGCCGACCGGGTGCGCATCCCCTACACCTTCGCCGCCGTCCTCGGGATGACCGACGACTCCGGCCTCCGAGAGACGATGGCCCGCCGCTCCGGCCACATCCCCGCAGACGCCGACGCGGAACAGGTGGAGGCCGCGCTCGCCCGGGTGGAACAGGCGCGCAACTGGGCCGTCCGCACGGACAACGCCTACAACTACCGGCTCGCCGAGTCGCTCCCCGACGTGGAGTTCGACGACGCCACCACGAACGCGCTCGCCGACCTCGCCGACTTCGTCGAGGCGGCGTCGCCGGACGAGGAGACGCTACAGGGCGAAATATACGAAATCGCCCGCGAACACGAGGTCGACGTCGGCGACTTCTTTGCCGCCGGCTACCGGCTCTTCCTCGACGAGTCGGAGGGGCCGCGACTCGGACCGTTCCTCGCGGCGCTGGACACGACGTTCGTCCTCGACCGGCTCCGGCTGGAGGGGTAGCGTCGCCTCCGTGTTCGGTCGGCGGGGCGCTCCCGCCGTGTGCGAGGCGGTGTTCAGATACGCGGGTCGTCGCTCGACTGCGCAACCGCGTCGGGTGGGACTGAAAGGGGCCGCCGTCTCGACGAACCCGGACGACGCAAGGACCGCAGGCCGAAGGCCGAGGACCGCAGCGAGGCCCGGAAGTCGAGACGGCGGGGGCTTTCTACACCTCATTAGTCGAAAAGCCTCCGAACTCACTCTCATCTAACATACCACCGTGCGCGAAGTCACAGCCCTTATCGGCGGTTCCGGGGTATAGTGGCGTAATGGAAGTCATCGGCACCGTCGGCCTCCCGGGCAGCGGGAAGGGGGAGTTCGCGAACGTGGCGCGCGACCTCGGCGTCCCCGTCGTCACGATGGGCGATGTCATCCGCGAGGAGTGTCGCAAGCGCGGTCTCGACCCCGCTGACCACCACGGCGAGGTCGCGCGCTCGCTCCGCGAGGAGCACGGCCCGCTCGCCGTCGCCGAGCGGTCGATTCCGATGGTTCGCGAGGCGCTCGACGACGCCGACACGGTGCTCGTCGACGGGCTTCGGTCGGCCGAGGAACTGGAGCGGTTCCGCGCAGCGTTCGGCGACGCGTTCACGCTCGTCGCCGTCGAGGCACCGTTCGAGGCGCGCGCTGAGCGCATCGACGCTCGGGCCCGCGACAACACCGCCGCGGAGACGCTCCGCGACCGCGACGAGCGCGAACTCGGCTTCGGCATGGGCGAGGCGATGGAGCGAGCCGACCGACGCATCGAGAACGACGACTCGCTGGCGGCGTTCCGCGAGCAGGTCCGGAAGGTGATGGACGCGTGAGCGTCGTGTACGCCGTCGACGTGACCATCACCACGCCGGTCCACGAGACGGAACTGCCCGACCGAGTCGAGCGGGCCGTCCACAATCTCTTCCCGGAGGCCGACACCGAACGGACCGACGGCGAACTCCGCGGCGAGGCGCACGGCATGGAGACGTTCGCCGAGCGACTCCGCGAGCAGGCCATCCTCGACACTGCCCGCGAAGCGTTCTTCGAGAACCGTGGCGGCGACACGACTACGTTCCGGCTGAAGAAGGCGGCCGCCTTCGAGGGCGTCGTCAATTTCGCCGTCGGCTCCGCGGACGAACTCGGCGAGATTCACGTCGAGGTGACGGTCCGCGACCCGTCGTTCGAGGCGTACGTCGACCACGTCGCGCCGCCGACGGAGGACGGCGACCCGTTGATAGAGTGACGGCGTGACAGAGCGGCGACCGAAGGCAACTGTTCGCGAGTACCGTCACTCCCCGAGTCCAGACACGTGGATGGCGACCCACTCCGAGCGGTCGCGTCGGCGCGTGACGCGAACCGTCTCGACCCACTTCACCCACTGGAAGCCGCGGCGTTCTGGGGCCACGAGCCGAAGCGGGAAGCCGTGGCCGTGGCTCAGCCGCTCCCCGTCGACGCGGGTCGCGAGCAGCGCGTCGCGCGCCTCCGCCAGCGGGAGCGACCACCGGTAGCCCGTCACGGAGCGGAACTGTACCCACGCCGCCCCATCTTGGAGGCCGGCCGCGTCGAGCAAGTCGCCGACGCGGACGCCCTGCCACGCGTGCTCGGAGTACCAGCCGCTCGTACAGTCGAGGAGCGCCCGCGCCGTCGTCGCCGACGGCAGGTCGTCGTAGCCGTAGGTCTGCGTCCGTCCGACGCGGCCGGTCACGGACAGCGCCCACTCCTCGGGGTCGACCGGTTCCGGCGCGTCCGCGACCCACGCCGTGACGGGAAACCGGTTGCCAGCGTCGGACCCCGCCTCGCGCGAGCCGGTGACCCGTCGCTTCGTGCCGAGCGTGTCCGTGACGCGGTAGGCGACGCCGCCGACGGTGACCGCGCTCAGCCACGCGAGGGTGCCGCGCCGGTCCGTGAGGTCGGCCCGCGACGGGACGTGGAACCGGTCCCGCAGATGCCCCAGCAGGACGACGGTCGTGACGACGCCGAGCGCGGCGTGCGCGACGAGCAGCGTCCACGGCCCCGGGATAGTCGCGCCGAGCACCCACGCGACGCCCGAGCCGAGCGCCGCGACGGTGAGCAGCGTGAGCAGTATCGAAGCCGCGACGCGGCCCGACCGCGCGCGAACGCCGGCTGTAATCGACCGGCGGACGCGCCACAGTTTCGCCCCGAGGAAGCCGACGAGCGTCACGCCCGCCGCGCCGTGGAGGAGAAACAGCCACGCGTCGTTCGGGCGGGCGACGAGGCCGGCGAGTCCCGTTCCGAGCGACACCACGACGCCGCAAAGCAGCGTGTAATCGACGACTCCGCTCGGAAGCCACCCCCGCGACATACGCGCCGTTGGGTGTGAACACGTTTCAGGCTTGTCGCGTCACGCTCGCCGCCGTGCCAACATACATCGGGCTGAGAGCCGTCACGTCGGTATGACCGAGCGCACGCTCGACCGGCGGAGCGTCGTGAAACTCGGCGGCGCGGCGCTCACGGCTGCGCTCGCCGGCTGTGGCTCGCGAGAGCGCGCGTCCGCAGCGACCGACACGACGACACCCGGCACGGCGACGGCCGAGACGCCCGGCGAGGCCGACAGCCCGTACACGCGGGTGTACCGCGACACCATCGACTCGGTGGTCCTCGTCGCGCCGGAACAGGGACAGGGCACCGGCTTCGCCTACGACGACTCGCACGTCGTCACGAACGCCCACGTCGTCGGTGACGCCGACGAGGCGGACGTTCGGTTCTCCTCGGGCGAGTGGCAGTCCGGTCGGGTCGTCGGCCGGGACCGCGCCAGCGACCTCGCCGCCATCGAACTCGACAGACGACCGGAGACGGCGACGCCGCTCTCCTTCACCGAGTCGGGGGCGACCGTCGGACAGGAGGCGGTCGTCATCGGCAACCCCTTCGGTCTCGGAGGGACGCTCACGTCCGGCATCGTCAGCGGCGTCGACCGCTCGATTCCGTCACCGACGGGGTTCCCGATTCCCGACGCCATCCAGACGGACGCGGCCGTCAATCCCGGCAACAGCGGCGGCCCGATGATGAGTCTCGACGGCGAGGTGCTCGCGGTGATCAACTCCGGTGGCGGCGACAACATCGCCTTCGGCATCTCCGCGGCGCTCACCACCCGGGTCGTCCCCGAACTGATCCAAACGGGCGGCTACGACCACTCCTTCATCGGCGCGGCGTTCACGCCCGTCACGCCCGAGATCGCCGAGGGGAACGGCCTCGACAGGCCTCGTGGCCTCCTCACCACCGCCGTCCTCGACGACGGCCCGGCCACGGGTATCCTGCGGGCGAGCGACGACCAGACCGTCGTCGACGGGCAGACGGTGCCGGTCGGCGGCGACGTCCTGCTCGCCATCGACGACCGCTCGCTGACGACGACCGAGGAGTTGGGCAGTTACCTCGCGTTGAACACCCGGCCCGGCGACACCGTCGACTTCACCCTCCTGCGAGACGACGAGGAGACGACGATACCGTTCGAACTCGGCACGCAACCCGACCGAGTGTGAGGCTCGTCGCCAGATTAACACGCACAGCGGCCCCACAGGGCGTATGGACGACACGCCGGACGTGGTCTCGCTGCTCCCCTCCGCGACGGAAATCGTGTACGCGCTGGGGATAGAGCCGGTCGCCACCTCACACGAGTGTGATTACCCGCCCGCGGCGGCGGGACGGCCGGACGCCAACCGCTCTCGCGTCGATCCCGACGCCTCGGCCGCCGAAATCGACGCGCAGGTGCAGGAGGCGGAGGCGTCGGGCGGGGTCTACGAGATCCGACGCGAGGTGCTCGCCGAGGCGGACCCCGACGTCGTCGTCTCGCAGGGTATCTGTGACGTGTGCGCCGTCGACGAGGTGCTCGTGCGCGAGGCCGTCGACGAGTTGGGACTTGACTGTGAGGTAGTGACGACCGACCCCCACTCGCTGTCGGACGTGTTCGACGACATCGAGGAGATCGGCGCGGCGTTGGGCCGCGAGGCGCGCGCGGACGAACTCGTGACCGACCTCCGGGAGCGCGTCGCGACCATCGAGGCACGCGCGGCGACGGCCGACGAGCAGCCTCGCGTCGCCGTCCTCGACTGGATCGACCCGGTGATGGTCGCCGGCCACTGGATACCCGGGATGGTCGAACGCCTCGACGCGACGCTCGGGCTACAGGAACGGGGGGCTGCCTCACGCCCCTTCGAGTGGCGAGAGGTTCGCGCGTACGACCCCGAGGTGGCCGTCGTCGCGCCCTGTGGCTTCGACCTCGATCAGTCATTTGAGAACCTGTCCGACCTGACCGACCGCGCGGGGTGGGAGGACATCGCGGCCGTGCAAAACGGCCGTGCGTACGCTATGGACGGCCACCACTACGTCAACCGGCCCGGCCCGCGACTCGTCGAGACGATGGAGGCGCTCGCGGCCTGCATCCATCCGGATCTGTTCGAGACGCCGCCCGACCACGTCGCCCGCCCGCTGGCCCGGACGGTCGCCTGAGCCGATGCGACTCGCCCGCCCGGCCCATGACGCGATACTCGCACACGCCCGCGAGGGCGCGCCGGCGGAGGTGGTCGGCGTCCTCGTCGGGGGGCGCGGTGACGACGACCGCGTGACCCGGATCGAGCGGGCGCGCAACGCGGCCGACACCCCGCGGACGCGCTACGAGCTGGACCCGGCAGAGCAGATACGACTGATCGACGACATCGAGGCCGCCGGCGACGAGGTGGTCGGCTTCTATCACTCGCATCCGCGTGGTCCCGAGGGACCGAGCGCGACGGACGCCGAACTGGCGGCGTGGGAGGGGTACGTCTACGCAATCGTCTCGCTGGCCGACGAGCCGTCGGTGGGTGCGTGGCGGTGGACCGGCGAGAGGTTCGACCGACTCGCCGTCACCGTCGAGTAAGACACATCAGGGCGACAGCCCTCCACGTCGGTATGGTGCAGACCATGCGCGCGGAGGTGATCCACGTCGTCCCGCCGGAGGAACTCGACAGCTACGACCTCGAATCCGACCTTCGGGAGCGGGCCGACGGCCGATACGTGCTGGTCTGTCGCGAGGGCGGGCGGCCGTCGTGGTTCGAGCGACTGGTCGCGTTCCTGCGCCGCGAGCCAATCGAGCCGGTGACGCTCGTCGCCGAGACGGATGCCGAGGAAGGAGCCGAGATCGACGTGGCGGTGACGGAGACGGGGACGCCCGGCGTCTACGAAGTCGTCGACTAGATGGCGCAGGTGCTCGCGTACTCCACGTCGCGGACGGAGTCGATGGTGTCGCCGTCGCCACACACCGGACAGTCGGGTCGCGGCTCGACGGGAACCTCCTCGAAGGTCATGTCGCCGGCGTCGTAGAAGACGAAGCGGCCGTCGAGCGACTCGCCGTAGCCGAGCGCGAGTTTCACCGCTTCCGTCGCCTGTATCGTGCCGACGACGCCCGGCAGCACGCCGAGCACGCCCGCCTCGGCGCACCCCGGCACCGTCCCCGGCTCCGGCGCCTCGGGGAACAGACAGCGGTAGCAGGGCCCGCCCTCCTTTGCCTCGAACGTCGTCACCTGTCCCTCGAACCGGAGGATCGCTCCGTGGGCGAAGGGAATCCCCGCGAGCGTGCACGCGTCGTTGACGAGATACCGCGTCTCGAAGTTGTCCGAACAGTCGACGACGATGTCGTAGTCGGCGACGAGCGACTCGACGTTCTCGGCCGTGACCCGCGTCTCGTGTCGCTCGACGGTCACGTCGGGGTTGAGTCGCTCGACGTACGACGCCGCGGAGTCGACCTTCGGGACACCCACGTCGGCGTCAGCGTGGATCACCTGTCGCTGGAGATTCGACCGCTCGACCACGTCGTCGTCGGCGATGCCGAGCGTACCGATACCCGCCGCGGCGAGATACTGGATGACCGGTGCGCCGAGACCACCGGCACCGAGACAGAGCACGCGCGTGTCGAGAAGCTCGGCCTGCCCCTCCGGCCCCACGCCGTCCATGATAATGTGTCGAGAGTACCGGTCTAACTGCTCGGGGTCGAGATTGAGGCTCACGACTATTTTCGGAGATAGAACACCGTAAGGCTAACTCCCTCGCCCGCACACCGTGAACGGCCACGACACCCACCATTTACTGGGAGCTGATACCGATGCCTCTGCTGCGTGCGGTTTTGGCTCTGCCGAATATTGAAGACATATATGCCTTTGGGGATGGTATTATAATGCTCCCACCTCTAGGATCGACCGGATTATGGTCCAACCAACTGACACGCAATCGCTGATCCTCTGGGTCGGTACCCTGGGGATGGCGCTCGGTACCGTCGCGTTCATCGCGATGGGCTGGGGCGAGAAAGACAAGGAGATGCAGGAGTTCTACATCATAACGACGTTCATTACGGCGATCGCGTTCTCGTCGTACTTCAGCATGGCCACAGGCTTCGGGCTCATCAACGTCGACGTCGCCGGTTCGACGCTCGACATCTACTGGGCCCGCTACGCTGACTGGCTGTTCACGACGCCGCTCCTGCTGCTTGACCTTGCGCTACTCGCAGGCGCAGACCGCAACACCATCGCGACACTCATCGGTCTCGACGCCGCGATGATCATCACCGGTCTCGCCGGCGCGCTGGCGACCGCAGGTGCCGCAGAGCGCATCGCATGGTGGGGTATCAGTACCGGCTTCTTCGTCGTGCTGCTGTACTTCCTCGTGTCCGCGCTCGGCACGCAGGCCGCAAAGCAGTCCGGCGATGTCGCGTCCACGTTCTCGACGCTTCGGAACCTCGTCGTGGTACTGTGGACGGCGTATCCAATCGTGTGGATCATCGGGACGGAGTCGACGCTCGGCATCGTCAGCCTGAACGTCGAGACGGCGCTGTTCGCCGTCCTCGACCTCGCGGCGAAGGTCGGCTTCGGCTTCATCCTGCTCCGCAGCCGTAACGTTCTCCAACAGGCGACCAGCTCGGCGCAGGCGGCCGACTGACGGACGCCTCGCTCCGATTGACTTTTTATTCTTTCGTGTGCCAGTAGCCGCATGGCCGTCCTGAGCTATCTGGGCTTTCACGTCGTCTTCCTCGCGCCGCTACTGTTCGTCCTCGTCGTCGCCGTTGCCACGCGGCGACTTCGGCTACCCCGGGCCCGCGTCCAGTGGGCCGGGATCGCGCTGCTCGCGGCCATCGCCGTCGCGTACACGATACCGTGGGAGGTGTTGCTCATCGGCCGGGGCGTGTGGAGCTACGGCGAGGGGATGGTTCGCGCCCGCCTCTGGAACGTTCCCGCCGAGGAGCTGCTGTTCATCGTCGTCCAGCCGTTCATCACGGCACTGTGGCTGTACCAGTTTGTCGATACGTCCGACCGACCGCTGACCGTCACCGTTCGCAACCGCGCACTCGGCGTTGCCGCCGGATTTGCGGTCGCGGCCGCCGGCGGCGCGCTGTATCTGGCCGGCGGCGGAACGACGTACCTGGGTGCGCTCCTCGCGTGGGCCGGCCCGGTGTTCGCGATCCAGTGGGGATTCGGCTGGCCGTATCTCGTCGAGCGGTGGCGCACGATAGTCGTCGGCGTCGGGCTCCCGGCGGTGTACCTGTGCGCGGCCGACTTCATCGCCATCACCCTCGGCATCTGGGAGCTCTCGCCGGCGTACACGACCGGGCTGACGCTTGCCGGCCTGCCGATAGAGGAGGCGCTGTTCTTCCTGTGTACGAATCTCTTCGTCGTGCAGGGGCTCGTCATGTGGCTGTGGCTCACCGAACGGCTGGGTATCGACACGCCGACTGCGGCCGCGGTGCCAGCCGAGTCGTGAGCGTGCCGCTGTTCCCGCCGGCGCCGGCCCGCGAGACAGTCCGCCGGTGGGCGCTCGCGCCCGGCTGGCTCGCCTGTGGCCTGCTCGCTGTCGTGTTCGCCTTCGAGCCGAGCGTGCCACGGTCGATTCAGTATCTCCCGTTGGTCGCGTCGACGGTACTGGTCGGTCTCCCGCACGGCGCCATCGACCATCTCGTCCCCGGACGGCTCCACGACACCGGCCCGACTCCGCGCTCGCTGGCGCTCGTCGGCGTGCTGTACGCCGTGCTCGGCGGCCTCTATGCCGCCGCGTGGTTCGTCGCGCCGGCCATCTGCTTCGCGGGCTTCATCCTCCTCACGCTGGCTCACTGGGGACAGGGTGACGTTCACGCCGTCGTCGCGCTCGCGGGCGGCGACCACCTCCGGAGTCGGGGCCAGCGCGCGCTCGCGGCGGTCGTTCGCGGCGGTTTCCCGATGCTCGTGCCGCTGGTCGCCTTTCCGACCGAGTACGAACGTGTCGCCCGAGCCTTGGTCGCGCCGTTCACCGGCGACACCGACGTGCTCGCCCCGGCGTTCACCCCGGAGGCGCAGGCCGCCGTCGGCCTCGGCTTCGCCCTGCTGGTCGCCGCACACCTCGCCGTCGGCTACGCGCGCCGCGACGAGGGAGAAGGCTGGCGGCGCGACGCCGGCGAGACGCTCCTGCTCACCGTCTACTTCGCCACGGTGCCGCCGATACTCGCCGTCGGGATCTACTTCTGTCTGTGGCACGCCGCCCGCCACGTCGCCCGGCTCGTCCTGCTCGACCCGCCGGCGGTCGACGCGCTCTCGCGGGGGGCGGCGACGGAAGCGCTCGCTCGCTTCGGAAAGCAGGCCGCGCCGCTCACGCTCGTCTCGCTCGCACTGCTGGGCGGACTGTATCTGCTCGTCCCGGCTCCGCCGACCGACGTGGCCGGCTTCGTCGGGCTGTATCTGGTCTTCATCGCCGCGCTGACGCTCCCCCACGTCGTCGTGGTCGCGTGGATGGACCGCGCGCAGGGCGTCTGGTCGCCGCGCGGCGTCGAGTGAGCTACGACTCGTCGAAATCGAGTGCGGCGGAGTTGATACAGAAGCGCTTCCCGGTCGGGTCCGGGCCGTCTTCGAAGACGTGGCCGAGATGGCCGCCACAGTCCGCACACACCGTCTCAGTGCGCACCATCCCGTGCGAGCGGTCCTCGCGGAACTCGATGGCACCGACCACGGCGTCGTAGAAGGAGGGCCAGCCGGAGCCCTCGTCGTCGAACTTCGTGTCCGAGTCGAAGAGGAGTGCGCCACAGCCGGCGCACCGATACTCGCCGTCGTCGTCCTTGCCGATGTACTCGCCGGTGAACTTCGGCTCCGTCCCCTCCTCGCGGAGGACGCGGTACTCCTCTTCGGTCAGCAGTTCACGCCACTCCTCTTCGCTCTCGGGAAGCTCCTTAGTGTCGCTCATACCTCCAGTACGCGCCCGACGGACTTGTATCCGTGCCCACGTGGTCCGGGTGGTGTTCGGATAAGAGGACTTCAGTTGAATGAGACAGCAACAGGGTTGAGAAAGCCCCCGGTCGTTCGTCGCCTGCGCCTCGCTGCGGTCCTCCCGCTCGCGTTGCTCGCGGTGCGGTCCTTACGTCGGCTCGGCTGACGAACGACCGGACCCTTTCAGTCCCACCCACCGCGGTTGTCAGTCGAGCGACGACACGCTTGACTAAACACAACCGTAGTCCCGTCGCCGAAAGCCCGCTCGCCGTGTGAGTGATGCTCCGGGTCTTTCCTCTTGCCGGCGTCTCTCCGGTAGGCTGAAGGTGACACGGCCGGTGTGACAGGTATGCGATCCGAGGAGGCGATCCGCGAGCGCATCGCGGCGCTGGAGTCCGAGTACGACCGACACGACCCGCCCGCCTCGCCGCTGGAAGAGGAGGCGGAGGTCGCGCTTCTGCGCGCCATCGAGGAGCTAGAATGGGTCCTCGAGGAGTTCGACGACGAATCGTTCACTCAGTAACAGTTCTTGCCGCGAACGCCCTACGTACCCGCATGCTCGGGGACGTGGCGAACCTCGGAACGATTGCGCTGTTGGTCGCGCTCGCCGCCGTCAACGCCGCCCTCTCCGTCGCGGTGCTCCGGTGGCACAGCGACGGCGACGAGCGCGACGCGAACGTGGCGGTCGACGCGGGCCCGGACGTGGCCACGGACGCAGCGACGGTCCGGTGTGCGAAGTGTGGCACACTGAACGAGCGCGTCTACACGTTCTGTGGACCTGCGTGGCACGGCTCCCCGGCGGTGCCGGCGCGACCGGCGCGAGCACGCCGATGCCCGAGACAGGATGATGACGCCGGCAGTTATTAGCCGCCCCCGTTCGCCCTCCGCAGTATGCCGACCATCGAACTGACCGAAGAGCAACTCGACCGACTCGAAGCGGTGCGTGACGACGTAGCCGAGACGCTCGGGGGACCCTACGGCCACATACGCGTGCGGGACGCCGTCGAGTATCTCCTCGACACGTACACCCCGCCGGAGGAAGGAGCCACCCCCGACACGGACGACGGCGCGGAGTCGACCGCCGACGATGCGACAGCTGAGAGCGCCGACTCCACCGGCGGCGGCCTCGCGTCGCTCGAACCCGTCGGCTCCGCGAAGGCCGCCGCGCTCGAACGCGCCGGCTACGAGACGCCCGACGACCTCCGAGAGGCGAGCGTCGGTGAACTCACCGAGATCAGCGGCGTCGGCGAGACGCTGGCGGAACGCATCCTCGATGCCGTCGGTAGAGAGACGGACGAAGCCAACGCTGACGCCACCGAGTCAGCGAGCGACCAAGGTGAGGACGACGGCACGAACCGGCTCGACGCGATGATGAATCTCCTCGACGAGCACGACGACAAGTGGCGCGAGAGCGACGGCGACGAGCCGTACGAGGTGGAGCTCCCGGACGGCTCCGTCGAGACGGCCCGCACGAAGGACGACATCCGTGGGATTCTCTTCCGCCACTACTGAGGTGTCGCGGGCCGGTGATCGCCGCTCGTCGGCGTGCGGTCGCGAGCACTGCGCGGACCCACAGCTGCGAACCCTCAGACGCGAAGCGAGAAGAGACTACTCGATGTGGCCTTCTTCGCGGAGCTGTGCGGCGTCCTGCTCGTCGTAGCGCCACTCGATGTCGCCCTTGCCGTCCTGCCAGTCCCACGGCTCGATGAGGACGACGTCGCCCTCGTTGATCCACGTCCGGAAGCGCATCCGACCGGGAATGCGACCCATTCGCTCCTTCCCGTCGGCACACTGCACCTCGACACGCCCGCCGCCGAGCATGTCTGTCACGACCGCGAACTGCTGGTTCTCGTCGGGCATCCGAAGCGGCTTACGCCCGCTGTCTTCGCTCATTACTCTCAGTTGTCGGCGCAGATAGTTAAGGGGTCGTATCCGTCCCCAGTCACGGACTCGCAACTGAGGCCGGGACTGGCTCAGGTGAATGGGTTGTGCACGGCGGCCCAACTCCGTGTGTTCGAGTTATGGGCCCTGCCGGATTTGAACCAGCGACCACTCCGTTATGAGCGGAGCGCTCTAACCGGACTAAGCTAAGGGCCCTCCGTTCGGGTCCAACCAGTGCGCGGACTTTAGCCTACCGAACCGTGGAGCGAGAGAGGACGCCGCCTCCAGGGCTCGAACCTGGGACCACCTCGTTAACAGCGAGGTGCTCTACCAGCTGAGCTAAGGCGGCTCGTCGCACCAGCCTGTACTTCGATTCGACAAATAGGGCTTTCGTTTTCGGGGACGCGCGCACGGTAGTGTTCATCTAAGAGTGACTCCGAAGACTGGTCGACCACCGAGGTGTAGAAAGCCCCCGGTCGCTCGACCGTCCGCGACTCGCTGCGCTCCTCGCGTTGCTGCGGTGCTTGCGTCGTCGGGGCCGGGTCGAGCGCCCGGCCCCTTTCAGTCCCACCCAGCACGATTTCTTAGCCGAGCGACGACCCGCTTATTTGAACACCACCGGGCGCATCGACACGCGTTTGAGAGCCGGCCGCGAACTCGGGGCATGAGCGAGACGCCGTTCAAGGCCGTCGTCGGGCAGGTCCGCGAGCGGGTGACCCCCGACGACGCCGAGCGCGAGCGGCTCCGAACCGCGACCGACACGCTCCACCGGCGGGCCGAGACGGCCGTCGCAGACCGCGCCGTCGATGCCGACGTGCTGTCGGTCGGCTCCACGGCGCGGGGGACGTGGCTCGCGGGCGACCGCGACATCGACCTGTTCGTCCGGTTCCCGCCCGACCTCTCCCGCGAGGAACTGGAGTCCCACGGGCTGGCGGTCGGCCACGCGGTCCTCCCGGACGGCCACGAGGAGTTCGCCGAACACCCGTACGTGAAGGGGAACTACGAGGGATTCGAGGTGGACTGCGTGCCGTGTTACGACGTGGACTCGGCGAGTGACATCCGCTCGGCGGTCGACCGGACGCCGTTCCACACGAGCTATCTCGAATCGCGACTCGACGCGGAACTGGCGGGCGAGGTGCGCGTGACGAAGGCGTTCCTGAAGGGGATCGGCGTGTACGGCTCCGACCTCCGGACCAGAGGGTTCGCGGGGTATCTCGCGGAGCTACTCGTCTGTGAACACGGCGGCTTCCGGGAACTGATCGAGGCCGCGGCCGACTGGTCGCCGCCGGTCCGGTTCGACCCCGAGGCCCACGGCGCGGCGACGTTCGACGACGCGCTCGTCGTGATCGACCCGACCGACCCGGAGCGCAACGTCGCCGCGGCGCTCTCGGAACGGAATCTCGCGCGGCTCGTCCACTACGCTCGGGACCTGCTCGCGGACCCACGGACAGACCTGTTCGAGCCGCGTGATCCCGAACCGCTCGATGTCGCGACGGTTCGCGAGCGGGTCCGCGAGCGCGACACCCACCCGGTTGCGGTGCGGTTCGACGCCCCGGACATCGTCGACGACCAACTGTATCCGCAACTGGACAAGTCGCTCGCGGGCTTGGAGGACGCGCTCTCGCGAGCGGGGTTCGACCCGGCGCGGAGCGCCCGCTTCGCCGCGGACACCGCGGTGTTGTTCGTCGAGTGTGGCGTCGCGGAGCGCCCTGCAGTCGAGCGGCACGTCGGGCCACCGGTCGGCGTCCGCGACCACGCGCGCCGCTTCTACGAGTCGTACGCGGACGACGAGACAGTCACGGGGCCGTATCTCGACGGCGACCGCTACGTGGTCGAGCGCCCCCGCGACTACCGAACGCCCGAGTCACTGACACAGACGGACGCGCTCTTCTCGGTGTCGCTCGGGCCGGCCGTCGAACGCGCGCTCGAATCGGGGTACGACACGCTCGCCGGCGAGGCGGTCGCCGCACTGGCCGACGAGTTCGGGACGGAACTGGCGCGGTACTTCGACCCGGTGCCGTAATCAGAGGCCGTGTGCGTCCCGCACGTCGGCGAGCACCGACCGTGCGCGGTCTCCCGGGTCGTCGTCGACCGGCGCGGGCTCGTAGCCGTCGAAGACGCTGTTCAACTTCCGGATCGACTCGGAGAGCGCCTCCAGCCCGTAGCCGCCTTCGAGGACGAACGCGAGCGCGGCGTCACAGTCGTCGGCGAGCGCTCGCAGCCGCGACGTCAGCAGGCCGTACCCTTCCGTCGAGACGCGCTGCCGCGAGATCGGGTCCTTCCGGTGGGCGTCGAAGCCGGCGGAGACGAGCAGGAGGTCCGGGTCGTGGGTGCGGGTGACCGGCGCGACGGCCTCGTCGACGGCCGCGAGATACGCCGCGTCGCCACAGCCGCTCGGATACGGCACGTTCAGCGTGGTTCCCACGCCCTCACCCCTCCCCGTCTCCTTCAGATTCCCCGTCCCGGGGAACAGCCCTCGCTCGTGGATCGAGGTGTAGAGCACGCGGTCGTCGTCGTAGAAGATGTCCTGCGTCCCGTTGCCGTGGTGGACATCCCAGTCGAAGATGGCGACGCTGTCCACGTCCGGCCGGTCGAGCGCGACGGCCGCCGCGACGGCGGCGTTGTTGAAGAAGCAGAAGCCCATCGCGTTGTCGGCCTCGGCGTGGTGGCCCGGCGGCCGGCCGAGCGCGAACGGCGTCTCCCGGCCGTCACTGCCGTCGAGGGCGGCGACGGCGGCCCACAGCGAGAGCCCTGCCGAGGCGAGCGCCGCCTCCCACGTCGCCTCGACGGCGACGGTGTCGGCGTCCCACGTGCCGCCGCCGTCGGCACAGAACGCCTCCAGCGACTCGACGTACTCCGGGTCGTGTACCGCGAGCGCCTCCGTCTCGGTCGCGAGCCGCCCGGACTCGTAGACGACGCCGTGTTCGCGGGCGAGCCCCCGCTTGACGGCGCGGAGCCGGTCGGCCGTCTCCGGGTGACGCTTGCCGGTGTCGTGGTCGAGACACGCTTCGCGGTAGCCGAACCTCATCTTTCTCCCGAGATGGAAACCCCGCCGTTCACGGCGGGGAGGAAGCCGACCCGACCCTCCGCTCGGATTATCCGTCGGTCGAACTGGTTTCCGCCCACTCGACCAACACGCCGCGCCACGTCAGGCCGCGACGCTGTTTCTCGGCTTTGATTCGCTCGAACTGTGTTTCGTCCTCGAACTTGATGGTGAGGTGCTTCACGGTGCATGGTTTGTGATTCGTTAGTGTTAACTTGGTTGATTGCGTACGCTTTGGTACTGCATCGGGGCCAAAACGGACCTGATGTAGGGGCCGCCGTAGGCCGGCCCTGAACTCGGGGACGGATGACGCCACACCGCTCCTGGCACGTCTTGTGGCGGTGAAGCGTGGGGAGTCCACCGGGAATGAAAGCGGTGTGTGCCAGCCGGTCGCCGCAGCGTCGTGCCGCGGCGAACGTGCGCTTCCATACGCCAACGCCTCGCCGGATAAAGCCCGGCGAGAGTACGCCCGAGGACACAGAACAGTCTCCTCGGGCCGAACGCTGTGCGTGCAACCCGCGTCCGCCGCCGTCGAGAGTGTGGTGAAAACCCATCATGGGTGAAAACCCGCTCTTCAGGGCGGGCGTAGCTTACTCCTCGTAGTACGGCCGCAGCTCGAAGTACGTCTCGATGTCCTCCCGCTTCACCGTCCGTCGGTCCGCGTGGTGTGCGAGAACGGTCGCCGCCGAGGCGACGGTGTCGGCGAACGACTCCAACCGCGCCGCCAGCGCAACCCGCGCGTCCCGCGCGACCCGGTAGCGGTCGTCGATGTCGAGCCGCGCGATCCGGTCGACCGGCGCGATAGGGAGTTCTAGCGCCTCCTCGTCGTCGCCCTCGACGTCGAAGTCCTCCACCATCAGCGTCTTCCGATTCCTCGCCGTCGCCTGCTCTGCTGCCGCTACCGCCAACTCTGCCCCCCGATTCTGGATGTGACGGGCCAACTCCTCGGCGGCCCCGGCGCTGACGCGCAACTCCCCCGCGTTCCGACGAATGATAGTATCTACCGGGGCGAACGGTAGCTCGACGCTCATAGCACTACGACAGTGCGATACCATCTTAAAATCTCGCGTTCCTCGGCGGGTAGTGTTCCGATAAGGGTGAGTTCGAGGATTATGACGACAACATAGTGTAGAAAGCCCCCGGTCGCTGCAGTCGCGCGGCTCGCTGCGCTCCTCGCTCACTGCGTTCGCTGCGGTGCTTACGTCGCCGGGCTTCCCGCAGCGACCGGCCCCTTTCAGTCCCACCCGTCCGTCCTCGGGCAGCCATCGCATGACTGAACGGCAGCCTCTGTGCGCATTGGTCGTTCAATGCGGTGATTCGCGTCCACACGTGGGTGAATAAACTGGTCCCGTCGCGTCCCTCCGGCTACGCCACGCCCAACGCGTCGTAGGCGGCTTCGTGGTTGCCGACGAACTCGTCGAGGAGGCCACGCACCCTCTCGCGGAGCGCCGGGGTGACCGTCGCCAGCACCATCCCCTCGTCGGGTTGGCCGTAGACGACGTTCGCACCGTCCGAGAGTGCGAGCACCGCAGGGAGCGCGGCGAGGTCCTCCTCGCCCCGAACCTCCACGAGCGTGGTCGCGTCGGCGTCGATGCCCTCCCGGAGTGCGACGAGCAGCGCCTCCGCGAGCGCTCCGGCCGGTGATTCGACCTCGACCTCTCGGTCGAAGCCGGCCACCGCATCGCGGACCTCGCGGCGCACCCGCTCCCGTTTCGTCTTTTCGTCCACGAGCGCGACGGACGGATACCGCCCGGCCTCCAGTAGGTGATAGGTGACAACGTCCCCGACTGCGACCAGTGGCTCGGTGGCGTCCGCGAGGAGCGCGTCGGCGTCCTCGTAGATGGGACCGAGCGGCTCCTTCAGCTCCGCGCGAAGCTCCGGGCGCAGTTCGAGGAGGACGGCCATTACCTGACCTTCAGCGCGTACTGTCCCGGCTCGTCGATCTCCATCTCGGTCGCGATCTCCGAGTCCTCCGGGTGGGTGATGACGACGTAGCCCGCCCAGTCTTCCGTGAGCGAGTTGGAGCCACAGACGGGACACTGCGCCCCGTCGTCGACATCGAGCACGCGATGACAGTCACGGCAGACGAGTCGCTGGGCCATCAGTCACCTCCTGCGGCGCGCTTCTGCCGCTCCTCGTCGAGCCAGCCGTGTTTGCCGAGGCCCACCTGCTTGCCCGTCAGTCCGATCTTCGAGTCGCGGGGGTTCCGCTCGTCGATGCTCTTGGTGACGATGCGCGTCCGGACGGCGTCGCCGACGCTCAACACGCGATTCGAGTCGCGCGAGGCGAGCTGCTGGTTCTCGCCGTCGTAGGCCAGATACTCGTCTGAAATCTGCGAGACGTGGAGCAGACCGTCGACGGGACCGATGCCGACGAACGCGCCGAAGTTGACGACCTCGACGACCTCGCCGTCGACGACCTCCTGCATCACCGGATCGAAGGTGATGGCGTCGAACTCCGCCTCGTAGTAGACGCTCGGGCGGTTGGGGACGACCGCGCCCTCACCCACGTCGTGCACGTCGATGACGGTGACGACGGAGCCGACCTCCTCGTCCATACGTCCCTCCAGCTTGTCCTGCAGCAGTCGTTTGATGAGCGCGGGCGGTACTTCCGGTTCCGTCTGATCCGGCAGATGCTCGGGGGGCACCTCGACCGTATCCTTGAGCCTGACTTTCTTGTACATTAGTTCGGTATTGCGAGTTTCGTCCCACTCCGTAAACAGATTACGGGAACGCCGGCGTCCGCGAGCCGACGCCGCAGGGGACGGTCGTTCGTCACCGCGTACGCGCAGTCGCGGGCCAGTTCCAACACGGCATCGTCGGCGTAGTCGGCGTCGGTGGACACGACGGTACAGCGGTCGGCGAGGTCGCGGCCGACGGAGGCTGCGACCGCCTCTTCCCCGTTACCGTCGGCGAGTTTCTCCAACTCGGCGACGACAGTCTCCGGCACGACCGGCTCGTAGCCATCGAGAAGCCGGTCCAGTTCGTCGAACAGTCGCACGCCGGATTCGACCGGCATCATCAGCGCGTTCGTGTCCACCGCGACCCTCATCGGAGCGTTCCGACGCCGATGAGCCGCCAGCGCGCGCCGACGCGTCGGTTGATCGCTATCTTTGCACCCTCCGCCGCACAGACGGGCCGCTTCAGCGCGACCTCCGCCTCCGACTCGCGGGCCGAGGTGACCGAGCCGACCGTCGTGGCGGTGCCGACCGTGAGCATCAGCGGCTCGCCGGTCGAGATGGGTTCGATCTCCTCGTCGACGCTGACGACCCGCTCCAGCAGGTCCACGTCCATCGTGAAGCCGTCGTGGACAGGCGGCAGCGAGTCGCTCGGGCCGGCGAGTTGGCCGGCCAGTCCGTCGCCCTTGGTCACGGAAGGATCGAGACCGGTGCCGACGCCGATGAGCCCGCCCGGCGTCGCCGCGTCGACCGTCTCGCCGCCGGCCTGCACCGACCGGACCGTCGCCGTCACCGGCTCGTAGCTGTCGTCCACGTCGCGACCGGGACGGATCTCGATCTCGTCGCCGGTTTCGAGCGTCCCCTGCGCGAGCGACCCGCCGACGACGCCACCCTTCAGTTCCGAGAACGTCGTCCCGGGACGGTTGATGTCGAACGAGCGGGCGACCTGCAACTGGGCGGACGCGTCGGAGTTGCGCTCGGGCGTCGGAATCGTCTCCTCGATGGCGTCGATGAGCACGTCGACGTTGATCCCCTGTTCGGCGGAGGTCGGGACCACCGGCGCGTCCTCCGCGACGGTTCCCTCGACGAACGACTGTATCTCCTCGTAGTTCTCGCGGGCGCGCTCGGCGTCGACGAGGTCGATCTTGTTTTGCGCGATGACGATGTTGTCGATGCCGATGATGTCCAGCGCCATCAGATGCTCCTCCGTCTGGGCCTGCGGCACCTCCTCGTTGGCCCCGATGACGAGCACGGCGCCGTCCATGATGGCCGCGCCCGACAGCATCGTCGCCATCAGCGTCTCGTGGCCCGGCGCGTCGACGAACGAGACGGTCCGGACGACCTCGGTCTCCTCGCCGTTGACCGCCTCCTCGACGGTGTAACACTCCGGCGCGTCGACGCCCGGTCGCTGCCGGAACGTCGCGTCGGCGTAGCCGAGACGGATAGAGATGCCGCGTTTCATCTCCTCGGAGTGCTGGTCGGTCCACGCGCCCGACA
>PXQV01000011.1:0-161318 GCA_003021175.1 Halobacteriales archaeon QH_7_66_36
GCCCAACGTCACGTCGCGACCGTTTCCGAGCCAGCGCGACGGTCGGCCGTCACCCTGCGCTACCTCCTTGGCGGCCGTGGCTGCGTCGGCGACTCCGTGACGGGCGAGGCGATAGAGCGCGGTCGGCCGGGATCCGTAGTTCTTCGCCAGCCGGTAGGCGAGCGAGTGGTAGCGCCACCCCCACTCCTTGCCGTCACCGCCGTCGGCCAGCACGGACGGCTGTACGTCGGAGCGGTCGGCGCGCTGCGAGACAGCCATCGCCGGCAGCCAGTCGACGGTGAAGTCGAGCGCCGCGAGCCGGTGCGCGGCGTCGCGGGTCCCGCCGACGACGAGATGTTCGTCGAAGCCATCGATGGCCCGCAGCGTCTCTCGCGTGAACGCCATGTTGCCGCCGTTGAGGTAATGGACCATCCGTCCGCCGATGCTCCGCGTCTCCGCCTCCTCGGCGGTCCAGCCGGCGTCGAGTTGCCGGCGCACCGGTCCCGTGACCGCGTTGGCCGATCCGAGCGCGTCCGTGAGCGCGTCGAGCCACCCCTCCTCGGCGGCAAGATCCTGCGAGACGAAGGCGACCACGTCAGACCGCGCGCGGTCGAGTCCCGCGTTGCGCGCGACGTTCACGTTCCGGTCGTCGAGTTCGACGAGCACGTCCACGTCGTCCCGGTCACGACACATTCCCGAGGTGCCGTCTGCCGACGGGCCGTTGGCGACGAGTATCTCGGCCGGTGCCTCCGCCGCGAGCGCGTCGAGACACGACGCGAGACGCTCGCGACTGTTCAGGGTCGGCACCACGACCGAGACATCCATATCGGTAGATAGCCCTCCCCAGCCGTAAAAACACGCCGATGCGACGCGTTCCGGCGAACGGAGCGCCCGAGGTCACGCGTGTGAGCCGTTCACAACCCGATCCGCGATTACGATGCCAACCCGCCCGTGTACGCCACCGGTATGGGTCAGGCTATCCGCGCGTCCCAGTAGGAGACGGACGCGAGCGGCCGGCCGAGCGGCGTTCGCCCGACGGCCGCGTCGACGGTCCGGAACGGCTTCGCGATCTCGTTCGGTATCTTCCGGTAGAAGCCGTACGGCAGCACAAAGTCGTGTTCCGACCCCTCCAGCTGGAGGCCGGCTCCGTCGAGGAGCCGGTACACCTCGCGCTCGGAGTAGAGTCGCGACCCCATCGGGAGCAGGGCGTTGTACAGCGACCGCATCGAGTAGCGGTTGAACGTGTCGAAGAACACCTGCGACTCCGCGACGCGGGCCATCTCGCCGAGAAAGGAGGCGGGCGTGTCCGCGAGATGGAAGAACCGCATCGCGAAGACGGCGTCGAAGTAATCGTCCGGAAACGGGAGTCGCGCGGCGTCGCCGCGCATGTATTCGAGGTGGTCGTCGACCCCGAGTTCGTAGGCGCGGTCGCGCCCCTGCTGGAGCATCGCCTCGGAGATGTCGATACCGACGATGTCGGCACCTTCCTGTGCCAGTGTCGCGGTGAACCGGCCGGTTCCGCAGGCGATCTCGAGGATGCGCTTGTCCTCCAGCGGCGCGAGCGCGCGCAGGACGGCCGCCTTCTCCCGCTCGTCGATGAGTCGGCCCCCGCCGGAGAACCGCTTGGCGTCGTACTCCTCGGCGACATCGTCCGCCTGATACCACTCGGCTCCTTTCACTATCGCCGACTGCTGTCCCCGCGTATATGAACGTATTGAAGCAGCGGCAGCAGCCCCCGACCTACGCCGGCGTGACGCGCTCGCCGTCCCGCGCTACTCGCCCCTCGACGGCCAGCTTCTCGACGTGCGCCTCGACGGTGCCGACGGCCATCGCCCACACCGCGGAGACGTCCTTCTCGTAGGCGGCCTCCGTCACCTCGTCCAGCGTGCGTGCACCCGCTTCGACGGCCGCGAGGACGCGCCGCTCGCGGTCGAGACGATGCCGAAGCAACCGCGCACAGGTCGCGCGCGGGTCGTCGATGACCGGCCCGTGACCCGGGAGCAGGCGGTCGGGCCCGAGCGCGCGGACGCGGCGGAGCGAGGCGAGATACGCCCGCAGGTCACCCTCGGGCGCGGTGACGGCGACGGAGCCGTCCGCGACGGCGAGGTCACCGGTCACGAGGCCGTCGGCACACCGGAACGCGACGTGTTCGGGCGCGTGGCCCGGCGTGTCGAGCACGGCCAGCGTGTCGGCGACGTGACTTCCGGCTCGGAACGTCTCGTCCGGCTCGACTCCGGTGGCGTCGGCGAAGGCAGTCGCCCGGCCGGTTCGACAGTACGCCGTCGCGTCGTGTTCGCGGGCGTAGGTGCCGAGGCCGGCGGCGTGGTCCGGGTGATGGTGGGTGGCGACGACGGCGTCGAGACCGTGTTCGTCGAGCAGCGCGCCGAGATCCGGATGTCGCTCCGGCGCGTCGACGAGGACGGCGCGCTCCTCGACGACGAGGTACGCGTTGACGCTCCCGCCCGGGGCGGCGTCGTAGGTGATCGGGACGCGGTGAACGGTCACGGGTGACCGTAGCCGCCGCGTCGGCTTAGTTGGCGAGGAAGTAGACCTGCTTGCGGGCGTCGTGGAAGCTGTACCGCGACCCGACGAGGCCCTCCTCTTCGAGCCGGTTCAGCGCGTAGCGGACGGTGCGGTCCGGCAGCAGCGACTCGTCGGCGAGCTGGCCCTGCGAGAGCGGGCTCGACCCTTCGAGCACCTTCGCGACGAGCTTGGCGCTCGGCGGCAGTTCGCGGAGTTTCTCGCGAAACTCGGGGTCTGACATCGGCTCCTCGGCAACAACCTCCTCGGTCGCGCTCATACCTGATACTCCCGATGACACGTGGTAAGTGTTCCCTACAGTCGGGTCATAACAATACCAACACCCCCAAGAGTATAATGTGTCCTTATATCTACCGTGCTGTCATATATTGCCGCGACCGGCAGCGGGGCCAAACCACCATTAGCTCGGGGCGTGAAGCGCCGATATGTCCGAGATACCCGCCGAGTTCCACGACCTGTTCGAGAAGCGAACGTTCGCGCACGTGTCGACGCTGTTACCCGACGGGTCGCCGCAGGTCACGCCAGTCTGGGTCGACTACGACGAGGCGGCCGGTGACCTGCTCGTCAACACTGCCCATGGCCGACGCAAGGAGAAGAATCTCCGCGGCGATTCCCGCGTCGCCGTGAGCATGACCGATCCCGACGACGGCTACCGGTTCCTCGCGGTGCGGGGCGAGGCGACGCTCACCACCGACGGCGCGGTCGCGCACATCAACGAACTGGCGAGTCGATACATGGGCGTCGACGAGTACCCACACCTCGGCGACGAGGACGGCGAGCGCGTCATCGTCCGCATCACCCCCGACTCGGTCGCACACTCCTGACCGGCGTTCGCTCACGGCCGCACGACGTGTGAGAGTGCACGGCCGGGTCTGTGGGACGACAACGTCCCCCGCCCACAGTGAAAGAACTTTACTCCCTCAGAGAGACGTATCGCTCGTCTATGGAGATCTCGGAGAAGCTCCTCTGTCTGTTCAGCGCGGATATCGAGGCCGAGGGTGATCGCTGCGCCGTGGAGGTGCCGCGTCGCGAAATCGACACCGGGTCCGTCGAGGCCGGCGAGACGTACCGCGTCGCGCTCATCGCGGCCGACCCCGAGGCAGTCACCGAGGAACAGGGCGGCGAGTCGGCGTCGGCCACCGGCCGCGATGAACCCCAACCGCCGGTCGAACCCGGCGAGATCCGCTACGTCGAGGTGGAAGACATCGGCAAACAGGGCGACGGCATCGCCCGCGTCGAGCGGGGCTACGTCATCATCGTCCCCGACACGGAGATCGACGAACGCGTCAAGATCGAGGTGACCGAGGTGAAGTCGAACTTCGCCGTCGGCGAGGTCATAGAGTAACGAGCGTGACGACATATCTCGGCACGTGGCGACGTACCACGGCACCGGCAGGTGACAACGCTCAAACGGCCGGCAGTCCCGGACTCTGTAATGAGCTACACGGTCGGGCTGGTCGGCAAGCCCTCGGTGGGGAAATCCACCTTCTTCAACGCCGCGACGATGAACGACGTCCCCGAAGGGGCGTACCCGTTCACGACTATCGATCCCTCCGTCGGCGAGGCGTACGTCCGCGTGGACTGTGCAGCCCCGGAGTTCGACACCGAGTGTACGCCGAGCGTCGGCTACTGCGACGACGGCACCCGGTTCGTCCCGGTGAAGCTCGTCGACGTGGCCGGACTCATTCCCGGTGCTCACGAGGGGCACGGTCTCGGTAATCAGTTCCTCACCGACCTGAACGGCGCGGACGCGCTGGTGCACGTCGTCGACTTCTCCGGGGCAACCGACGCCGAGGGCGAGCCGACGGACGATCACGACCCGCGGGACGATATCGACTTCCTCGAAGACGAACTCGACCAGTGGTATCTGGAGATCCTCGGCAAGGGGCTCGACAAGTACGCCGACGCCTACGACACGGCCGCGACGGACATCGAGGTCGTCCTCGCCGAGCAGATGTCCGCCTTCCGCACGGACAAAGACGAGATAAAGCGGCTGATCCGCCGGTGTGACCTCTCCTTCGACCCGGCGACGTGGGACGCCAGCGACGAGTTCACGCTCGCCCGCGAGATTCGCACGGCGACGAAGCCGATCCTCGTCGCCGCGAACAAGATGGACACGCCCGCGGCACGGGCCAACTGGGACGAGATCACGACCGATCCGGAGTACGAACATCTCACCTTCGTCCCGACGAGCGCACACGCGGAGAAGGCGCTCAAGACGGCGAGCGAGACCGGCGTCGTCGACTACACGCCCGGCGACGACGCCTTCGGGATCGTGGGCGAGGTGTCTGCCGAACAGGAGCGGGGCCTCGCGGCCATCGAGGGGTTTCTCGCCGAGTACGGCGGAAGCGGCGTTCAGACGGCAATCGAGACGGCGCTGTTCGACGTGCTCGGCGTCTTCCCGGTGTTCCCGGGAAGCGCAGACGGACGGGCCGACCCGGAGGGTGAGTTCCGCGACTGCTTCCTCCTGCCCGACGGCGCGACCACGGCGGACTTCGCCCACCACATCCACTCGGACATCGGCGACGGACTGCTCCACGGCGTCGACTGTCGTGACGGCCGACAGATTGGTAGTGACCACGAACTGACGCCTCGCGACGTGATCGAACTCGTCACGACGGCCTGAGGCGACTACCGCGGGCGGTGGACTCTTGCGCGCGGCCCACCGAAAGGAAGTGTGGCGGATGAACGCGACCGACCGGATCTGCGTCGCCCGGAGCGGGTCGTTCCGCCCCAGTCGGCGGACATCGCGGCGGAGTTGGCGGTCGGGAACCGACGGCTGTGTCACTGTCTGAACTGCGGCCGGCAACTCGTCGCTATCAGTCACGGTGAGAGCTGTCTGTTCTGTGGCTCTACCGCCGTCGTCGTGGAGTGACGCTCAGCCGAGACAGACGTACGTCCGTGTGTCGTCGACCCCGTCGATGTCGCGGACGGTTGTCGCGACGGTCGACATCACCTCGCCGACCTCCTCGGCTTCCACCTCCGCGATGATGTCGTAGTCGCCGGCGACGACGTGTGCCTCCCCGACATGTGTGACTCCGAGCACCGCGTCGACTAAGTTCGCGGCGTCCCCCGCCCCGGCGTCGATCATGACGTATGCTCGCACCATACACGGTGATTCACCGGGTCGGGAGAAAAGCCTTCTCCCGGGGACAAGCCATTAGTTCCCCCTTGCCGTACGGGCGTGCATGAGGTTTGTTATCGTGGGTGCAGGCCGGGTCGGCATCCGAACGGCCCGGGTTCTCCGCGAGGAGGGACACGAGATCACGCTCGTCGAACCGGAGCCGACACGCGTCGACCGCCTCCGCGATGAGGGGTTCGACGTGGCCGCCGGCGACGGCACCAGCGAGTCGACGCTCGCCGAGGCAGGCATCGAGGAGGCCGACGGCCTCGCCGCGCTCTCGGGCGACTTCGAGGTGAACATCCTCGCGTGTACCATCGCGAAGGGGTACGACTGTCGGACCGTTCTGCGAATCACTCGCGAGTACCACGAGAGTGCGCTCCGGAAGCACGCCAACGACATCGACGAGATCGTCTTCCCCGAGCGTCTCGGCTCCGTCGTCGCCAAGAACGCGCTCTTGGGCGGCTCTATCCGTGCCGTCGCGGACATCGCCAGCCATCTACAGGTGATGGAACTCACCGTCGTCGACACCTCGCCGATGCGCGGCTACAGCCTCGCGGAACTGGAACTCCCCGCCGATTCGCGCGTCCTCGCGTTCGGCAAAGCCGACGGGCCGCTCGGTCTCCCCGACGAGGACCGGTCGCTGCAGGCCGGCGACCGCGTGGTGGTGCTCGCCGACTACGAACACCTCTCCGAGGTGCGACAGATACTCGTCGGGGACGACACGCCCCTCGCCGCGGGTGGTCGGGCGTGAGCGTCACCGCGTACGTCATGGTGAAGGCCCACACCGGCGACGCCGACCGGATCCGCGAGGACATCCGCGCGCTCGCGGGCGTCGAGACGGTGGACATCGTCGCCGGCGACATGGACCTCGTCGCGAAGGTAGGCGTCGACAGTCCGGGGAAAGTTCGCGAGATTGCCGCCACGGCCGTCCGCAGTCTCGACGGCGTCGAGGACACCCAGACGTACATCGCGATGAACTGAGACGCTCACGCTCCCGTCACACACCCGATCAGAGCGGTCTGTGCCGTCCCATCGCGTCCAGCGTGCCCGGTTCGGTCGCGTTCGCGGCGGCCCGGTCCACCCACTCTGGCCGCGAGACTGTCGTCGCTCCGCGCCGGTCGTAGGTGAGTTGGAACCGAACGTCCAGCGCCGTGGAACGGTTCACCAGCGTGTAGTTCGCCTCCAGTCCGGCGAGGCGACCCTCCTGATCGAACAGGACGACGGCGGTGTAGCTTCGGACGTGACGCGGGGCGACCGGCCCGCCGACCGGATTCGGCACCGCTGTCGCCGGTGGTCCGCTGGCGACGACGCGATAGTACTGCTCCCCGTTGACGGTCGTCGTGCCGGCGACGCGCGTCGTCGGCGTCGCCAGTAGGTCGGCCAGCCGCTGGCCGCGCAACGCACCGGGGTCGGGCACGCGAGGCGGGTACGGCGGATTTCCGACGAGCGTCCAGTATCTCGCCGTTCCGTCGGCACTGTACGCTGCCACGTACCGACCGCTCGTGTTCGCGTACATCGAGAGCACGCGCCGGCGGTCGGTGTCGTTCGCCGGCTCGACCGCCGCGTCCAACGTGTAGCGGCGCTCGCCGACCGCGATGTCGATGTCGCGCTGGTTCCAGCCACTCGTCGCGTTCGCCGGTCGCCAGTACAGATCCGCCCAGACGGTGTACTGCGCCCCGAGCGTCTGGTCGTGGTGGGCCACCACCGCGGCGGGGTCGGTGATGCCGTCGCCGCTCACGCCGGGAACCGTCGCCACGCCGGGCGCGGCGGTGGTCGTGACGCTCGGGACCGGGGCCGGCGTCGCCGTCGACGCGGCCGCGTCGTCCGACGGCCGGGACGCGTCGGAACCAGTCCACGCGAGGCCGCCCGCCGCCGCCGCGAGCAAGACGACCGCGACTGCCCCAGCGCGCCACGCCACGCGGCCCGCTGTCGTCGCCGAGCCGAGTCGGGCGACGACCGACGAGAGCGAACGCATGCTGATTGGTCTCACGGCCCGAGGTCGCATAGTGTATCCGGTGGACACTCGCGGCTCCGACACTCCTAAGCGCGCGCCGGAGCGAACGAGAGTATGCAGTATCACGAGGCGGCGACGTGGCTCTTCGACCTGCGGCGTCACGCGCCCCGCGCCGGACTCGACCAGACCCGGCGGTTGCTCGACGCCCTCGGGTCGCCGGCGTCGTCGTACCCGTCCGTACAGGTCGCCGGGTCGAACGGCAAGGGGTCGACCGCGCGCCTGCTGGAGCGGTCACTCCGCGAGGCCGGTCTCGACGTGGGGCTCTACACCTCTCCGCATCTCCACGACGTTCGCGAGCGCGTCCGCGTCAACGGCCGGAAGATATCGAAACAGGCAGTCGCGGCGTTCGTCGAGGCGGCCGAACCACACGTCACTGAACGCGGCGGCGTCGGCGACTCGCCCACGTTCTTCGAGACGGTCACGGCCATGGCGCTGTGGGAGTTCGAGCGACAGGCCGTCGACGTGGCGATTCTGGAGGTTGGAATCGGCGGGCGCTACGACGCCACCTCTGCCGTCGACCCGATCGCGAGTTGCATCACCGACGTCGCGATCGAACACGCGGACCTGCTCGGCGACACGGAAGCGGAGATTGCCCGCGACTTGGCCCACGTCGCGACCGACCGCCCGCTCGTCACCGCGGCGACCGGGGAGCCGCTGGCGGCGATCCGGGAGGAACTCGACCGCGTCACGACCGTCGGCGGCGACGACGCCGACGTGACTGCCCGCTACGAGGGGCGCGACGGGCTGGAGGGTCTCGTCTCGCTGTCGGGCGACGACTGGACGCTCGACACGGCGCTCCCGCTGTTGGGTGCGCATCAGGCGCGCAACGCTGGGGTCGCCGCCGCCGTCGCCCGGCAGGTCGGCGACGCGCTCGACGCAGCCGTGCCGGTGGAAGCGCTCGCGCGCGGCTTCCGGAACGCCCACTGGCCGGGTCGGTTCGAGACGATGTCGCGGGAGCCGCTGGTCGTGCTCGACGGCGCACACAATCCGGACGGCTGTGCCGGCCTCGCCGACACGCTCGCCGAGTTCGACTACGACGACCTCCATCTCGTCTTTGGCGCGATGACCGACAAGGACCACGCGGGGATGGCCGCGGCGCTCCCCGAGGCGGCGACCGTCTACGCCTGTCGCCCGGACCTCGACCGGGCCGAGCGCACCGACGTGCTCGGCGAGGCGTTCCCCGGTCCGGTCGAGGAGAGCGGGAACGTCCCCGACGCGGTCGAGGCGGCGCTCGACGCCGCGGACCCGTCGGACGCGGTCGTCGTCTGCGGCTCGCTGTCCGTCGTCGCGGAGGCGCGGCGACGCTGGACCGCGACCGAGATCCCGAAGCGCGTCCCCGACCTCGCGACCGCCGAAGCGACGCTCGCGGACGCAGACGTGACCGACGCGGGCGTCTGGCGGATGCGGGGCAAGGGCGTCCACCGCGTCCTGAGGACGACCGTCCGGCCGCGACAGGCCAGCTATCTGAAAGAGGAGATGCTGTCGCTGGGCGGGGAGTGTGCCGCCTCCGGGCTGGCGAGCCAGAACCGCGAACCGATCGACGTGGTGTTGATGGGGACGCTCGCGCAGTTCGAGCGTCTCGTCGAGAAACTGGACGGCCAGCCGTACGGGCTCGAACAGGTCGGCGAGCGCATCCGGACCGCGCTCGACATCCGCACGACGACGGAGACACGCGGCTACCCGTGGGAGGACGGCACCGCTGTGATGGGCATCCTGAACGTGACGCCCGACTCCTTCCACGACGGCGGCGAGTACGAGGTGACGGGCGACGCCATCGCCCGCGCGGAAGAGATGGTCGCCACCGGCGCGGACATCATCGACGTGGGCGGCGAGTCCACGCGCCCGGGCGCGGACCCGGTGCCCGTCGAAGAGGAGATCGCCCGCATCGAGCCGGTGATCGAGGCAGTCCACGACGTGGGCGCACTCGTCTCGGTTGACACGCGGAAGGCGCCGGTCGCGCGGGCGGCGCTTGACGCCGGGGCGGACATCCTCAACGACGTGTCAGGGCTCGAAGACCCAGAGATGCGGCTGGTCGCCGCGGAGTACGACGTGCCGGTCGTCGTGATGCACTCCATCGACACGCCGGTCGATCCCGACGCCGACCCCGAGTACGACGACGTTGTCGAGGACGCCATCGACGAACTGACCGAGCGAGTCTTGCTCGCGGAGAAGGCCGGGCTGGACCGCTCGCAGATCATCGTCGACCCCGGCATCGGCTTCGGAAAGTCGAGCGCCGAGAGCTTCGAGCTACTGGGCCGGGTCGACGAGCTCCGCGCGCTCGGCTGTCCGGTGCTCGTCGGCCACTCGCACAAGTCGCTGTTCGGGCTGGTCGGCTACGAGAGCGGCGAGCGTTACGAGGCGACAGTAGCGGGTAGCGCCATCGCGGCCGACCGCGGGGCCGACATCCTCCGCGTTCACGACGTGGCGGCGAACGCCGCCGCGGTGCGGGTCGCCGAGGCGGCCGCCGACCCCGACGACGCCGGGTCACACACCGAGTAGGTAGCCGCGGAGCCACACCTGCCAGTAGAGCCGCGGAATGGCTTCGAGGTCCGCGATCCATCCCAGCCGCGACTCGACGGCGGGGAGCGTCGCACCGTCGTAGTCGTACGCCGCGAGTATCGCCTTCCCCTTCTCGGTCAACAGCGGGCAGGCGGCGAAGCCGTCGTAGGTCGCTTCGTACGCGCGGCCTGTCACGTCGGCCGTGAGGTTGTCCGCGAGCGCGGCCGCCTGCTTGCGCGCGGCCGCGGCCGTCCGTGAGGTGGGGGCGTCCGTACAGTCGCCCAGCGCGTAGACCCGGTCGACCTCGCGGTGGCGCATCGTCGCCTCGTCGACGGCGACGTACTCCCGGCCTGCCTCGTCGGGAGCCGTCAGCGGCGAGGCGTCGGTCAGGACGCGGGGACACCGCTGTGGCGACACCGGCAGATACAGGTCGTACGGCAGCGCCCGCCCGTCGGTCGCCGTCACGGTGCCGTCGGCCACGTCGGCGACGCTGAACTCCGGGACGTACTCGACGCCGCGCTCGTCGAACACCGCGGTGAGTCGCTCGTCGTACTTGGCCTTCTTCCCCGTCCCGAAGACGTGCGCGTCGGGACCGGCGAGCGTCACGTCACAGGGGACGCCGTGGTCGGCGAGGTAATCCTCCGCGAGGAGCGCGGCCTTCGCCGGCGCGCCGCCACACGACATCGGCGTCTCGGGCTCGGTGACGAGCACGCGCAGCGGGTCGGCCGGATCCGCGGCAGGCAGCGGCGCGTCGGCGCTCGCTGTCCCGGCCCCGTCGGTCGCAACCGGGTCGCGCGCCGGTGCCGACACGGCGTCGGCCTCGCCGTCGCCGTGACGGGCGACGAGACGATCGAGCGTGGTAGCCAACTCGCGAGCGCCCTCCGGTCGGTAGAACGGATACGCGTGCGGTTCGCCGCGCCACGGCACCTCGTCGACGAGTTCGTGGCCCAGCGAGACGACGAGGCGGTCGTACGACAGTTCGCCCGCGCCGAGCGTGACGCGTCGCTCGTTCGGGTCGATGCCCGTGACGGTCGCCTCACAGAACTGCACGTCGGTGCGGAGATACTCGCGACCGTCGCGCGTGTGGTCGTCGAGCGAGAGGTGGTCGAACGGGTAGAGATAGTACGCCGGCTGGTAGCGGTGTGTCGGGTCGCGGTCGACGACGACCACCTCGCCGAGGCCGCCCAACTCGCGGTCGAGTCGGTTGGCGGCCATCGTCCCGCCTGCCCCGGCCCCGAGCACGACGATCCGTTCGCTCATGTTGGAGAGTAGGATCGTTCGCCGGTAAAAACCGCCCCCGAACGCGTTCGGCGTCCGGTTTCTTGCCGTCCGCCGGCGAACGTTCGGACATGCTCGAACGCGAGGCAGCGACGGAGCGGCTGCGCGCGGCGAAGACCGAGGCGGGCGTGGGCTTCGCGGAACTGGCAGAGGCTGTCGGACGCGACGAGGTGTGGACCGCCGCGCTCCTGCTCGGCGCGGTGAGCGGCGACGCGTCGGAGGCGCGGGCGCTGTGTGACGCCCTCGGCGTCGAGGACGAGGCGGTCGTCGCGGCGCTCCAGCGCGCGCCCTACAAGGGGGGAGACGAAGCGACGATCCCCTCCGATCCGATGCTGTACCGGCTCTACGAGATCCCGCAGGTGTACGGCGACGCAATCAAGGCCTGCGTCCACGAGGAGTTCGGCGACGGCATCATGTCCGCCATCGACTTCGAGTGTCACGTCGACCGCGTGCCGGACCCCGAGGGCGACCGCGTTCAGATCACCTACGAGGGGAAGTATCTCTCGTACGAGAAGTGGTGATCACACGCCCAACGCCCGGTAGCGTGCGAGCAAATCACCGAGCACCTGTTCGCGGTCGAACGATACTAGCGCGTCGTCGACGGTCAGGTGCTCGTCGTTGCGGGCCTCTCGGATGGCTGCGGCTATCTCCTTCGAGGAGGTGACGCGGAAGCCGCGGTCGCGCCGCTCGACCAGCTCGTGGGCGGCGGATTCGCTCTGGTACTCGACGATGCCGAGACAGCCACAGGCGAGCGCCCACAGCAGTTCCGTCGCGAACTGCTCGCGGCGCGCCGTGTGGACGAACGCCTGCGCTCCACGGTAGAGCGCGATACGCTCCTCGCGGGACACGTCGCCCATGAACGTCACCCGGTCGTCGATCCGGAGGTCCGTGGCCGCGGCTTCGAACTCCTCGCGTGCCGGGCCGTCGCCGACGATGGCCGCGGTCCACTCCTCGCGTCTGAGTTCGGCCAGCCCGAGGAACAGCGATTCGAGGTTCGCGTCGGCGTCGAGCCGGCGGCCGGCGACGATGTCCGGCGCGTCCGCATGTGGCTCGGTCGCGCGCACGCGGTCGAAGTCGATGTACTCCGGGAGGACGGTCAGCCGCTCGTCGTCGACCCCGCGTTCGCGGAGCCGCGAGCCGACGAACTCGGAGGGAGCGAGCAGTTCGTCTGGGACCGTCGTCGCCGCCCCGGCGAGCGGCGAGCCGTCGACCGACTCGTCGCCGTACCAGTCACAAACCAGCGGCGCGCGACCGAGCGTCGCCCCCAGTCTGGCCGCGAGCAGGACCGCCGGCGGCGCGGGCGTCGCGTGGACCACGTCGGGTCGGAACCGCGCGAGTTGGCCGGGGAGCCGCGCGGCCGACGACAGCGGGTTCGGCGCGACGTCGACCCGCCGGAAGCGGAGTCCGTCTTCGACGCGCTCGGCACCCGCGTCGTCGCCGTGCCACCACTGCGTGCAGAACACCGTCACGTCGTGGCCGCGGGCGACGAGCCCCCGCGCCAGCGCCTCGGTCCGGGCCGAACCCTGCCGGCTGGTCCGGTGTGACGTCTGGAAGGAGACGACTGCGACCCGCATTGCTTCAGTTCGCGTGGCCGGGGGACAAAAACCCGACGAGGTTTCGTCGGGCGTCCGGGCGGTCCGGAACCGACGGAGAAGTCAGGCGCTTACCGAACTCGCGGGTGTCGTACAACAGTTCTCAAACCCGTACTGTTCCCGTTCGATTCGGTCGATAGGGGAGAAAATCGAACGTACGTGACCGATGGTTTGTCTGTTTGAAAAGTAGTGGAAATAAGGGTGTGTTACTACATATCGAGGACTAAGCCGTTCTGTTCGACAGTTCCAGTATGCACACTTCAAAGGAGCTTGGGGCTTCGGATTTCGAATATCGGTCTAACGGTCAATCAGTAACGAGACGAGAAGTAATGCCCTCCATCACTCCTACTGACAGAATCGGCGTAGTGATGGGTGCCCCGACTGAGGGAATCGACGCGGGAAACTTCGTCCTCTCGTGTGTTACTGCGTTCTACGACTGCTTGAGGGACTCTTCTAAGGACTTCTTCGAGTACCCCGACTATTTTACGTTCCAGACGACGGCCTCTCCAGCCGATTATCGGATGCTCGATATCTATCCCGATCACAAGAACGTCGTCACCGAACCTGAAACGGAACCACTCGTTCAAGCGATCAGTGATAGAGCAATCGACATCCTGTTAGTCCCAAACTGGGACTCAAGCAGTTCGGAAATTGCTGAGATCACGCGCCGAAGCGCGGAACGCCAGATCAGCCACTGTTACCAATACGCTGGCCCCGAACGGCTGAGCGACTCCGACTTCTCCATCGAACTCCCACGACACCTCGTAGAAGACTGGTATCAGACGACCGCTGAGTCAGGTAGCGAGACTTCGGAAGCGAATCGGCAGACGGTACTCAACGCCGATACGGAACGGATTTCACAACGGTTCTGTCGGATAGGGTTGGAACGCGCTTTGGGGAGTCTGCCGGCTTCGGCCAGTAATTAGATACCTACCTGATGAGTTGTTCGGCCATTTTATCATTATATAGGTTTCGCTGAGATTTCTACGACACCCTCAAACGCAGTGAAACAGCTATCACATTAGTGATACCGTCACCGATTGCCGTGCAAGCGAAAGGACGTATTCAGGAGGGCCACACCACGATGTCGAGTAGAGAGATTTCTCTACCGAGACTGAAGATCAGAGCCATGAGAAGGGTTCCGACGAGTGCAGCCAGCAGAACGTAGAGGATTCCCCTGCGGAAGTTCCCGACCGTCAGTCCTCCTTCCATACGCGGCATCGTGGTTTCTAAGTTTCTAAGAGACGTAACCCTTTCTCTGCAGGAGGCGCGCTCTGTGTCTCTCCTGTCCCATCGACCAATCCCCGACGGACTCCGCTTTTTTACCGTATTCGCCGAGAGCCAACCGTTATACTGAGCGCCGCCACAGGGTGCGTATGCGGAAAATCGAACGCTATCTCAACGTCCGGAGCGCGGGCGGTGCCTCGGTCTCCGCCGACGGGACGCTCGCGTTCCTGCTTGACGCGACCGGGACGCCGCAGGTGTGGACGCTCGACGAGCCGCAGGGGTGGCCCGAACAGCGAACGTTCTTCGAGGACGCGATCTCCTTCTGTGAGTTCGAACCTGGCGGCGAGACGCTCGCCTTCGGGATGGACGAGGGTGGCAACGAGCGGGCACAGCTCTACCGGCTCGACCCGGACGGGTCGATCACGAACTGGACGGCGCATCCGGAGGCGAAACACCGGTGGGGTGGCTGGTCGTCGAACGGCTCGCAGTTCGCCTTCGCCTCCAACCGGCGCGACGAGGCGGTGTTCGACATCTACGTGCAGGACCGCGACGCGACCGGCGACGACGCCGACCTCGTCTACGAGGGCGACGGCTGGCTCTCGCTCGCCGGCTGGTCGCCGGACGACTCGACCCTGCTCGTCCACGAGGCGCACTCCTCGTTCGACCACGACGTGTACGCGCTCGACGTGGCCTCGGGCGAACTCACCCACCTGACGCCCCACGAGGGCGAGGTACGGTACAGCAGCCTCGAGTGGGGGCCCGACGGGGAGGTCTATCTCGTCACCGACGAGGGCCGCGACACGCTGGCGCTCGCGCGACTGACGACCGACGGCGACCTCAGCGTGGTCCACGCCGACGACCAGTGGAACGTGGACGGCGTCGCGCTCGACGAGAACACCGGTCGGCTCGTCTACTCGCGCAACGTCGACGGCTACACCGACCTCACCGTCGCCGACCTCACCGACGACGGCATCGAGCGGGTGGGCAAACCGGACCTGCCGGACGGGGTGGCGGGCGGCGTCGCCTTCTTCGACGGCGCGGAGCGGTTCGCCGTGACGGCGACCAGCGACGCCGACAACGCGAACGTCCACGTCTGTAGCGTCGACGGCGGGCGCGAGCGGTGGACGAACGCGTCGACTGCCGGCCTCCCGCGCGAGGGGTTCCGGAGCGCCGACCTCGTGCGCTTCGAGACGTTCGACGGCCGCGAGATACCGGCGTACTTCACGCCGCCGGCCGACGCTCCGGCCGACGGCGCACCGGTCATCGTCGACATCCACGGCGGCCCGGAGAGCCAGCGGCGACCCTCCTTCTCGGCGGTGAAGCAGTACTTCCTCGATGCCGGCTACGGCTACTTCGAGCCGAACGTCCGCGGCTCGACGGGGTACGGGAAGGCGTACACCCACCTCGACGACGTGGAAAAGCGGATGGACTCGGTGAAGGACATCCGCGCCGGCGTCGAGTGGCTCCACGACCACGACGCGGTGGACGACGACCGGCTCGTGGTGATGGGCGGCTCCTACGGCGGCTTCATGTGTCTCGCCGCGCTCACGGAGTACCCCGACCTGTGGGCCGCCGGCGTCGACATCGTCGGCATCGCGTCGTTCGTCACCTTCCTCGAAAACACCGGCGAATGGCGGCGCGAACTCCGCGAGGCCGAGTACGGCTCGCTCGCGGCGGACCGCGAGTTCCTCGAATCGGTGTCGCCGCTGAACCACGCCGACGAGATCCGCGCGCCGCTGTTCGTCCTCCACGGCGAGAACGACCCGCGCGTCCCGGTCGGCGAGGCCGAACAGATCGCAGCGAAGGCGAGCGACCACGTTCCGGTCGAGAAACTGATCTTCGACGACGAGGGCCACGGCATCTCGAAGCGGGCGAACCGCATCGAGGCGTACTCGCGAATCGCGTCGTTCCTCGACGAGCACGTGTGATCGCCCGCGAGCGGCGGACTCGTTTTGTCGGTGAATGAATCGAAACCGCTGATTGAACCGCAGAACGATATGATGTCCTTATGTTTACTGCTGTGATTGTCGAGCGTATGCCACCGGGAGCGTCGCGCGAGCGAGTCACGGCGCGACTCACGCAGCTGCGAGATGTCTACGACGGGTTCGACATCCAGCAGACGACGCTCAGCGTCGGTCCCGAGGAGTTCGAGCGGGTCTGTGGTGACGACACCAGCACGACACTCGCGGAGGTGGTCGTCACGGACGGCGCGGGGCGACACCTGCTCGTTGAGCGTGACGACGGGTGGCATCGCCCCGAGACGACCGTGAGCGACAGCGAGCCGCTCGTCGACACGGTGCGCGAGGCGGTGGCGTGCCGGACGGGACTCACGCCGCGCATCGAGACGCTGACTACGGCGACCATCGTCGCCATCGAGTGTGAGCCGTGCGACGGGGCTGCATACCAGCTCCGGGTGCAGTTCGCGGCCTCCCCCGACGACGGCGAGGTGCGCGACCCGGCCGCGTGGCGCAGCGACTCGCCCGAGATGCCGGTCGTCAAATGACGCCCGTCACCGTCGCCGCCTCGATCGCGGCTCTCTCGCTGACGCCGTCGCCGAGGATGGTGTAGCGGTCGCGGATCTCGTGTGCGGTCGTCATCGCCGACACGAACGTCTCCCTGTCGATGCCGAGTCCCTCGGCCGTCGTCGGGGCGTCGATGCTCGCGAGCGCGTCGCGCACGTCCGTCCACTCGCCGTCGTCGCCCGAGTGGAGATACTCGGTGACGATGCTCGCCACGCCGACCTGATGGCCGTGGAGCGCCGGGTCGGGAGCGAGCCGGTCGAGTTGGTGGCTGATGAGGTGTTCCGCGCCGGAGGCCGGCCGCGATGAGCCCGCGATCGACATCGCCACGCCCGAGGAGACCAGCGCCTTCGTGACCACCCACGCCGACTCCTCCAGTTCGCGCTTGATCGAGTCGGCGCGACCGACCAGCATCTCGGCGGTCATCTGTGAGAGCGCGCCGGCGTACTCGCTGTACTGGACGCTCTTCAGCCGGTGAGCGAGCTGCCAGTCCTTCACGGCGGTGTAGTTCGAGATGATGTCCGCACAGCCGGCCGTCGTGAGCCGCCACGGCGAGGCGGCGATGAGTTCCGTGTCCGCGACGACGGCAAGCGGCGGGTCGGCCGCGACCGAGTGGCGGGTGTCGCCTTCCGGCACGGAGCCGCGCCCGGAGACGATGCCGTCGTGGCTCGCGGCCGTCGGCACGCTCACGAACCCGACGCCCAGCTCGTCGGCAGCCATCTTCGCGATGTCGATGGGCTTGCCGCCCCCCAGCCCGACGAGGAAATCCGCGCCGGCCGCCTCCGCGGCGTCGATGACCGCCTCGACGGCGGCAAACCGGGCCTCCTCGACCACCTCGGTCGCGGGGTCGTAGCCCGCCGCCCGGAACCCCTCGCGGAGGCGGTCGCCCGCGATGTCCTCGGGCGTCGGCGACGTGACGACGAGCGGCCGCCCGTCGAGATACAGGTCGGCGACGACCTCCGGGGCGCGGTCGAGGACGCCGTGGCCCACGACGACGCTCCGCGGCAGTTTGATCCACGTCGACTTCTCGAACATACCTCCGAGTTGCGGCCGTCGGTGAAAACAGTTGTCCGAACTGTCGGAACGGGCGGCCAGGGGCGACGCCCGGCTCAGACCGTCTCCAGCACGTCGAGCAGCCGCTCCGTCGTCTCGCGGTCGGGACCGTTCTCGCGGCCCGTCCGGTCGGACTCGCGGTGGTCCTCGATAGTCGCTGCCAGCGTCTCCGCGTGGTCGGTCGGTTCCCAGCCGAGTGCGCGGAGCTTCGCCGTCTCCAGCAGATGTGGCGACTCGCGGTAGAGCGGGAAGTCGGTGAGATCGAGATCGACGGCGTCGAGTTCGCGCGCGCTGGCGTACACTCGCTCGACCGTGGTGTCACAGGCGTCGGCGAGGAGGTCGACCCACTCGCCGAGCGTCGGCGCGTGGCCGTCGCCGACGTTGTACGCCTCGCCGGGGTCGCCCTGCTCGGCGACGACGCGGAGCGCGCTCGCCACGTCGCCGACGTAGACGAGGTGCCAGAGGTTCGTCCCGTCGCCGGGGACGACCACGCGGTCGTGGTGCTCGACGCGGTCGATCCAGTAGTCGAATCGCTCGGTGTAATCGTGCGGGCCGTACACGACGGGCGGGCGGACGGCCATCGCGTCGACGCCGTCCTCGGCAGTCGCGAACACGGCGCGGTCACCCTCGGCCTTCCGCGGACCGTAGCTCTCGTACGTGTCGTCGGTCGCCTGTTCGGCGGTGCAGTCACACAGCGGCGTCTCGCCTTCTCGTTTCGGCACGCGCTCGGCCCCGTAGCTCGCCCCGGAAGAGATGTAGACGTACGCGTCGACGTCTGCGAACACGTCGCAGGCGACGCGCACGTCCCGCGGCTGGTATGCGACGCAGTCGATCACCACGTCGGGATCGACCCGCTCGGCGGCGAGGCGGAGCTGTCCTTCCTCCTTGCGGTCACCCTCGACGTGGGCGACCCGGTCGCCGAACGGGTTCTCGTGGTTGCCGCGGTTGAAGACGGTGACGTCGTAGCCGTGATCCAGAAACTCCTCGACGGTGTGACGGCCGATAAAGCGCGTCCCGCCGATGACGAGCGCGTCTGACATGACTGAACGGAGGGCGGGTGCTGGCAAAACGGTGTCTATCCGGCGGGCTCGCTACCGCGCGGGCCCAGAGCCGTCTCGCGGTTCCGGCTTGTCGGCGGCGTCGAGGCGGAATTCGAGCGTCTCGATGCTCGCCTCCAGCCGACGCAGCTCCTCGCTCTTCTCGGTGCTCGGGCCGCTCTGCTCGACGCTGAGGGCGTTCCGGCGGACGCGCATCGAGGAGAGTTCCCGTTGCAGTTCGTCGTAATCCTCGACCATGAGCAGTCCCTCGACCGTGCCCCGAAGCTCCTCTCGGGCGACGGGCTTGGTGACGTAGTCGTCGAACGGCATGTCGACGATGTCGACGTCCGGGTCGACGGCCGTCACCATCGCGACGCCACACTCTGCGCCCCGCTCGCGGAGCCGCTTCAACACCTCGTCGCCAGAGAGCTCCGGCATCATCCGGTCGAGCAACACGGCGTCCACGCCCGGATCGTACGCCTTCAGCGCGGCCTCGCCGTCGCTCGCGGTGCGCACCTCGTAGTGGCGCTCCAGAAATTCGACGAACATGTCGCGCACCCCCGGGTCGTCGTCGACGACGAGCACGGTCGGCTTGTCCTCGTCTGCCGGCGTCGGGTCGGATTCTATCGGCTTGTCGTCGGACGTCGCGAACGTGACGGCGACGGCAGACGGCGCAAACACGAACGCCGCGCCGTCGACGAACAGCGCGTCGAGGCCGTCCGACACAACCAACACCGGGTCGGTGCTCACCGCGTACCCCTTGTCGGTAGCGGCGACGGTAAACGGGCCGTCCTCGTCCCAGAGCGGTTCGCTCGCCGTCTGCACGCCGACGACGGTGGTGTCGCCGTCCGCGACGCGGATCGCCCGGAACGCCGCGTCCGGCGCGTCGAGCGAGGCGCTGACGCCGGGATGCTCCGTCACCGACTCCCCTTCGACCACCGGCGACACCAGCTGCGGCAGTTCGAGATCCGTCTCGTCGACGTACGCGATTCGGTCGGGATCGGTGTTCGAGGCGGCCTCGGTCCCGTCCGCTGGAACGATGTCGCGGTCGCCGTCGTCGCCTTCCAGCCGTTCGAGCGCCGTCTGTGCGAGGAACGGGTCGAACCGCTCCTCGGCGCCGTCCGGCAGCGAGACCTCGCCGACAGTCCACGAGCTGCCCGCCCGCTCGCCGAGCACGAGCTCGCGGTGCCGGACGCCGCCGGCCGATTCGAGGAACTGGATCACGCGCCGCAGCCGAACGCTCGGGTCGTTCACCTGCGGCCAACTCTATCAGTTGTCAGATCGCCGATCAGATCGTTACCCATCTAATTCAGTATTTTCGCATCGCCGTTTACGGATTTGGGCCACCGGCGAAACCCTCTCTGTCCTGCTATTTTCGAGTGAGTAACAAGAAAAGAACTGGTGGCTTTCTGTCGGTCAGTCGTCGCTGGACGCGACGCCGGTGTCGTCGGCGTCGGCCCGTGCGGCGGCGTCCGGTCGGGGCGGAAGCTCCTCGCGCACGTCGTCTGCACCCTCTTCGAGCACGCCGGCGTAGGCGTCCGGCATCACCTTCACGACACGTTCGACTGCCGTCTCCCAGTTGTCGAGGACGGACTGGCCGCGGTCGGAGCCGGTGTAGGCGACGTGGTTCTCGACGAGTCGCCGGAGCATCGTGCGGTCCCGCTCGTCCAACTCCCGCGAGACGGAGACCATCCCCCGATTCACCTTCCCTTCGAAGTCGCCGTCTCGGTCGAGCACGTAGGCGACGCCGCCGGACATGCCGGCCGCGAAGTTCTTACCCGTCTCGCCCAGCACGGCGACGACGCCGCCGGTCATGTACTCACAGCCGTGGTCGCCGACGCTCTCGACGACGGTCTTCACGCCGGAGTTGCGGACGGCGAACCGCTCGCCGGCCATCCCGTTGATGTACGCCTCGCCGCGGGTCGCGCCGTACAGCGCGACGTTGCCGATGACGATGTTCTCCTCCGGCTCGTAGGGGGCGTCGGCGGGCGTCTCGACGAACAGCTTCCCGCCCGAGAGCCCCTTGCCGACGTAGTCGTTGCCCGAACCGGTGAGCCGCATCGAGACGCCGGGCGCGAGGAACGCGCCGAAGCTCTGGCCCGCGACGCCGGTGAAGTCGATTTTCACCGTGTTCGCCGGCAGGCCGTCGCCGCCGTGACGCTTGGAGATGCGGTTCGAGAGCGTCGCGCCGACCGCGCGGTGTTCGTTGCTGATCTCTCGGTCGAGATGGACGGGATCGCCCCGCTCGATTGCGGTCTCGGCCGCGTCGAGCAGCTCCCAGTCGAGCTGCTCGCTCACCTCGTGGGTCTGCGACTCCGTCTTGGTGCGCTGGTCGCCGGGCGCGGTCGCGACGACCGCGGAGAGGTCGAGCTTGCGCGCCTTCTCCCGTGAGACGTCGGTGCGCTGGTCGAGATGCGCGGCGCGACCGACCATCTCCTCGACGCTCGTGAAGCCCAGCTCGGCCATTATCTCGCGCAGCTCCTGCGCGATGAACGTCATGTAGTTGATGACGTGCTGTGGCTGGCCGGGGAACCGCTCGCGGAGGACGCCCCGCTGGGTGGCGACGCCGACCGGACAGGTGTTCTCGTGACACTGCCGAGCCATCACACAGCCGGAGGTGACGAGTGGCGCGGTGCCGAACACGTACCTCTCGGCACCCAGCAGGGCGGCGACGGCCACGTCGCGACCGGTCTTCATGCCGCCGTCGACGCTGACGCGGATGCGCGAGCGCAGGTCCGTCGACCGGAGCATCTGGTTCGCCTCCGCGAGGCCGAGCTCCCACGGCAGCCCCGCGTTCTTGATGCTCGTCTTCGGCGACGCGCCGGTGCCGCCGGAGTGGCCGGAGATGTGAACCACGTCGGCGTTCGCCTTCGCGACGCCTGCGGCGATGGTGCCGATGCCCGCCTCCGCGACGAGCTTCACGTTGATGTCCGCCTCCGGATTCGCCGCCTTCAGGTCGTGGATCAGCTGTTTCAGGTCCTCAATAGAGTAGATGTCGTGGAGCGGCGGCGGCGAGATGAGGCCGACGCCCGGCGTCGAGAACCGGACGTGGGCGATCATCTCGTTCACCTTCTCGCCGGGCAGGTGGCCGCCCTCGCCGGGCTTGGAGCCCTGCGCCATCTTGATCTGTATCTCCTCGGCGTTGGCGAGATACTCTGAGGTGACGCCGAAGCGACCGGAGGCGACCTGTTTCGAGGCGGACTCCTTCTCGGTGTCGAACCGCTCCGGCGGCTCGCCGCCCTCGCCGGTGCCGGATTTCGCACCCAGCCGGTTCATGGCGACGGCGTTGTTCTCGTGGGCCTCCGGCGAGAGCGAGCCGAGCGACATCGGGGCGGTGGCGAATCGCTGTACGATGTCCTCGACCGGCTCGACATCCGCGACGGAGACAGGGTCGCGGTCGGAGTCGAGTTCGAGCAGGCCGCGCAGGCTGTGGAGCTGCTCCGTCTGCTCGTTCATCAGGGAGGCGAACTCCTGATACTGCTCGTAGTCGCCCTCGCGGACGGCCTGCTGGAGCGTTCCGACGGACTCGGGGTTCCACTCGTGGAACATCCCCGACGAGCGGTGTTCGTACTCGCCCTGATGTTCGAGGTCGGCGGCCTCGTCCGTGCGGTCGAACGCGACCGCGTGCCGCTCGCGGAGATCGCGTTCGAGGTCGTCGATGTCGATCCCCTCGGTGCGGGCGGGCGTCCCCTCGAAGTACTCGGCGACGAGATCCGAGTCGAGACCGACGGCCTCGAAGATCTGTGCGCCCTGATAGCTCTCCACCGTCGAGATACCCATCTTCGCCATCGTCTTCAACACGCCGTCCTCCAGCGCCTCGATGTACGCGCCGATGGCCTCCGCCTCGTCGGCCCCGTCCGGCCCGGCGACGGCGTCGGCGACGGTCTGGTAGGCGAGATACGGGTTGACCGCGCCGGCACCGAAGCCGATGCAGGCGGCCATGTGGTGGACCTCGCGCGGCTCGCCGGATTCGAGGACGATCTCGACCCGGTTGCGGAGACCGTTGCGGACGAGGTGGTGGTGGACGCCGCCGACCGCCAGCAGCGACGGAATCGGGAGTCGGTCCTTCCCCGCGCGGCGGTCCGAGAGCACGATCACGTCGTGATCCTTGGCGGCGACGGTCGCATCCATCCGCGCCTGCCGGACGGCCGACTCGAAGTCGTCACTCCGCTCGTAGGTGATGTCTATCGTCGTCGCCGAGAGCCCGCTCACGTCGTCGCTGCCGTCGAGGTCCTTCACCGCTTCCGTCTCGGCGTCCGTCAGGATAGGTGACTCCGCGACGACCTGTCGGGCGTGTTCGGGCGTCTCGTCCAGCAGGTTGCGCTGGTTGCCGAGCCGCGTCTCCATCGACGTGACCATCTCCTCGCGGATGTAATCGAGCGGTGGGTTCGACACCTGCGCGAACAGCTGTTTGAAGTACGAAAAGAGGGGTCGGTTGAACTCCGAGAGCACCGACAGCGGCGTGTCGTCACCCATCGAGCCGACGGGGTCCTTCCCGTCGCGGGCCATCGGCTCGATCATGTGTTCTAACTCGTCGCGGGTGTAGCCGAACATCGCCTGCTGCGAGCGGAGATTTCCCACGTCGCCGCGGGGGTCACGCTCGTCGTGGCCTGCGAGGTCGTCGAGCCGAACCTGCTGGTCGTCGAGCCACTGGCCGTACTGCTCGTCCACGAGCCCGTCGAACACCTCGTCGTCCGGGACGACGCGGCCCTCGTCGGGGTCGACGAGGAACAGCTGGCCGGGGGAGAGTCGGCCGCGCTCGACGATGTCGCTCGGGTCGTGGTTGAGCGCGCCGGCCTCGCTGGCCATGACGAGCGTGTCGTCGGCCGTCACGTCGTACCGGCAGGGGCGCAGGCCGTTGCGGTCGAGGACGGCACCGATGCGGTCGCCGTCGGTCGCACAGACGAGCGCGGGGCCGTCCCACGGCTCGACGAGCGACGCGTGGTAGTCGTAGAACTCGCGGCGCTCCTCGGTGACGCGGTTCGCCTCGCCGCGCCACGCCTCCGGGATGAGCATCCGGAGCGCGTGGGGGAGCTCGCGGCCCCCCTGCATGAGCAGTTCGAGCGCGTTGTCGACGCTGGCGGTGTCGGACTGGCCCGGGTCGTCGATGATCGGCTTGACCGTGTCGACGTCGAGGTCGTCGTGGGCGATGTCCGTCTCCCGCGCCCGCATCCAGTTGATGTTCCCCTTGATCGTGTTGAACTCGCCGTTGTGGATGATGTTGCGGTAGGGGTGTGCGAGATGCCACGCGCCGAGGGTGTTCGTCGAGAACCGCGCGTGGACCATCGCGAACGTCGACGTGAACCGCTCGTCGGTCAGCTCCGGATAGTAGGTCGGCAGCTGGTCGGCCTTCAGGAGCCCCTTGTAGACGACCGTCTTGCGGTCGAGCGAGCAGACGTAGAAGCGAGCGCTGCCGGCCGGCTCCGCCTCTTCGATGCGGTTCTCGGTCGCGCGGCGCGCCTCGTAGAGCCGGCGGTCGAAGGCCTCGCCGTCCATCTCCTCGGTCGGCGCGACGAACACCTGCTGGACGTCCGGCTCGGATTCGAGCGCGGTGGGACCGAGGTCGGCGTTGTCGGTCGGGACTTCGCGCCACGCCAGCACGTCGAGGCCGTGGTCGGCGAACTCCGTGGCGATCATGTCGCGGAGGCCCGCCGCGGTTTCGTCGTCGGTCGGGACGAACACGGTGCCGACGGCGTACTCGCGGGCCGGCGGCAGGTCGACGTCCAGTTCGTCGCGGTAGAACTCGTCGGGAATCTGGAGGAGAACGCCCGCGCCGTCGCCGGTGTTCTGGTCGGCCCCCGTCGTGCCGCGATGTTCGAGATTCTCGAGTAGCTGTAACCCGTCGGATACGGGTTCGTGGCTCCGGCCGCCGTCGAGGTCGAACACCACCCCGACCCCGCAGTTGGACCGGTCGTCCGTCGGGTCAGCGAGCAGTTCGCTCGCGTCCCCAGCGTGCTCAGACATATACAGTACTGGGTTTGGAGCCACTTATGACACTTCCCCTCAAACGGTAAGGGGTGATACATCCCACATAAGGGGCCTTATATATTGTGCCGCATCTTACATGATGCTCGCGCCGTCCTCAAACGAACCGGACGAAGCGCGAAACGAGACTTGCGTCAGTAGTTCTTCGCGAAGTACGCCGTCTCGACCGCCTCGTCGCCACAGACGCCACACGTCTCGTGCACGGGGTCCGTCTCCTCGTCCAGCGGGAGCATGACGATCTCCGCGGAGATCTGATCTTTGATTTCGGTCTCGCAGGCCTCCTCGCCACACCAGCCGGTCTTCACGTAGCCGCCGTGTTGGCCGATGGTGCCGAGGATCTCGCTGCGGCCGTGCGCCTCGCGAATGTTCTCTTCGAGATTCTCCTCGGCGTCGGCGTACAGCTTCGCGTACACGGTGTCCAGCGCGTCCTCGGTCGACTCGACGAGGTCGTCGCGGTCGGCGACTTCCTCCTCGCCGTCGGGGCGGTGGACCATCGTGACCTCCCCGTCCTCGACCTCGTTGGGACCGACCTCGATGCGGAGCGGCATCCCCTTCAGTTCCCACTCGTTGAACTTGAACCCGGGATTGCGCTCGTCGCGGTCGTCGAGGCGGACTCGGACGCCGGCCTCGTCGAGGTCGGCGTACAGCCCCTCGCAGTAGTCGAGCACCGCCTCGCGGGTGTCCTCCTGCCAGATGGGGACGATGACGACCTGTTCGGGCGCGACCGTCGGCGGCAGGACGAGCCCTTGGTCGTCGGAGTGGGTCATGATGAGGCCGCCGAGCGCGCGCCACGAGATACCCCACGACGCGGTGTGGGCGACCTGTTCTTCCTCGTTTTTGTCGCGGTAGGTGAGGTCGTACGCCTCCGCGAAGCTCGTGCCGAGATAGTGGCTGGTGGACGCCTGCAGCGACTTCCCGTCGGGCATCAGCGTCTCGACGGTGGTCGTGGTGTCGCCGCCGGGGAACTTGTCGTGTTCCGGCTTGCGCCCCTTCAGGCCGGGCATGGCGAGCACGTCCTCGTAGAGGCGGTGATACTGGTCGAGCCGCGTCATCGTCTCCTCGAACGCCTCCGCCCGCGTCTCGTGGGCGGTGTGACCCTCCTGCCAGCGGAACTCCTTCGTGCGGAAGAACGGCTTCGTGTCCGTCGCCTCCCAGCGCACGACCGAACACCACTGGTTCAGACGGAGCGGGAGGTCGCGGTGCGACCGCGTCCACTGGGCCATGTACGGCGTGATGATGGACTCCGAAGTAGGCCGGACGGCGAGGCGTTCCTCCAGTTCGTCGTGACCGCCGTGGGTCACCCACGCCACCTCCGGGTCGAACCCCTCGACGATGTCCGACTCACGCTCCAGATACGACTCGGGGATCATCATCGGGAAGTAGGCGTTCTGGACGCCCGTCTCCTTGAACCAGCCGTCGAGATGCGACCTGAGCCGCTCCCACACCGCGTAGCCGCGCGGCCGGACGACGATGAACCCGCCCATCGGCGCGTAGTCGACGAGTTCGGCCTTCTGGACGACCTCCGCGTACCAGTCGCCCGGGTTGTACTCCTTCTGCTCGGTGATGCCGAGCTCCTGTTCGCTCTCGGTGTCGCTCATAGGGTATCCCTCTCGTCGGTCGCTTAAACACGGTGCGTTTCCGGCGCGGCGAGGACGGTGAGAAGGGTGGCTACGTGCCACCCAGCGGGCGGCGCGGGCGGACGACGGCACGGTCGCGCCTGGACATGGCCGGAAACAGGGTCCAACCGCAATTAATTCCGACGCACCCACGCGAGGGAGTCACACACCGTCGGCCCCGATTTGGGCACCTACCCCGACGGCGAGACCATGCAACGGGTCGACCTGACGCCCGACGACGCGGCCGAACTCACCGCCCTGTTCGCGGAGTACGGTTGGTGGGCCGACCGCACGGAGTCGAACGTACGCGAGGCGCTGGCGAACTCCGTCGCCGTCGGCATCCGCGACGACGGGACCTCGTGGCCGCCGCGCGCGTCGTCATCGACGGCGTCTACTACGCGAAACTGTACGACGTAATCGTCGCGGCTGACCGGCGCGGTGAGGGAATCGGCACCCGACTCCTCGACGCTGTGTTCGACCATCCCGCGCTCGATGACGTGTTCTGTTCGGTCACCTGCCGTGCGGGACTCGTCGACTTCTACCAGCGGGCGGGCTTCGAGCCGTATCCGTCCCCCGTCGAGCGGCCGGATGGCGACCCCGAATCGATGTCCCACCTGTTCCGGCGCGGCGGCGACGCCTGACTCAGACGCCCCACGCGATCCGGTCCCAGATCCGTTCGTAGCCGTAGTACGTGGCCGTCTTGATGACGTTGGTCGCGAGTCCGATGGAGAGCGCCTGTGACACGTCGCCGACGACGAGATACGCCACCGCCACGGAGACGAGCACCATCACCAGCCGGTAGCAGGCGGTCTTGACGACCGCGCGCCGCCGCGCCTGCAGTGGCGCTCGAAACTGTGAGCGGATCGACATACCTTGTAAAGTGCGCCCGACGTAAAGAAACTGTCTATGGTTATGTGAAGAAGGAAATTAACCACTTTACCTTTCGTCACACCGCGCCGAGCGCGAGCAGCGCGGCCATCCCGACGACGATGGTGGGCAGCACGTCCTCGGTGTAGTAGGCGACGACGGCCGCGAGCGCGCCGGCGAGCACGCGGTCGCTCGCCAACAGCGCGCGGCCGGCGGCGACGGGACCGAGTCCCGTCTCGACGACCGGCGTTCCGTCGACGGTGAGCACCGCCGGGACGACCAGCGCGGCGAGGACGGCCGCGGGGACGTACTTGAGCGCTGCCTCGGCGAGCGCTGGCAGGCCGAGCCGCTCGTAGAGGAAGACGAACGAGCCGCGGATGGCGAAGGTCGCGACCCCGCCGATCAGGATGGCGGCCCAGACGACCGTATCGGCGGCTGTCACCGGCCGAACACCCCGCGGACGAACCGTACGACCGGTGCCGTCGCGAGCCCGGCGACGACCCCCGTGACCGCACCGAGCGGCAGTCCGAGTTCGTACGGGAGTCCCGCGCCGAGCGTCGCGAGCGACCCGCCGACCAGCCCCGCCGCGGCGGTCGAAGCGCTCTCGATGGCCGGGACGAGCAACGCGAGAAACACCAGCGGGAGCGCGAAGTCGAGCGGCAGCCACGCCGGCACCCGCGCCCCGACGACGACGCCGACAATCGTGCAAACTTGCCAGACGACCCACAGCGGCATCGCCGTCCCGAGATAGTAGCCGCGCCGAGCGACGTCTTGCTCACGGAACGTCGTCAGCGACATCGCGTACGCCTGATCCGTCAGCACGTACGCCATCAGCGCCTTCCAGCGGGCCGCAACCTCCCGAAACTGCGGTGCGATGGACGCCGAGTACATCAGCATCCGGAGGTTGACCACGATAATCGTGGCGACTACGACGGCGAGCGGCGCGTTGTCGCCGAGCAGTTCGATCGCCGCGAGCTGTGAGGCTCCGGCGAAGACGACGACGGAGAGACCGACCGCCTGTAGCCCGGAGAGCCCCGCGTCGACGGCCGCCGCCCCCGCGACGAGACCGAACGGGATGACGCCGACGACGACGGGCGCTACGTCCCGAACGCCGGCGTAGAAGTCGTCAGAAACTGGCACGGCTCCGTCTGCGGAACCGGCGGAGAGAAGGCTTACGTTTCGGACCCATCGTAAATCGCGCTGGAGTCAGTACTTCCGCGCGGCCCCGGTCAGGTCGTGGAACTCGTCCATGACCGCGTCTCGCTGTTCGCGCCACGCCGTGAACCCGTCGGGCGAGGCCGGATACTCCTCGTACACGTCCCGCAGCCGGCTGGCGAGGCGGCCGACCCGCGCGAGTTCGGTGATGGTGCCCCAGTGGCCGAACGTCTTGACGGCCGTCTTCAGCTTCAGAGCGAGGCTCATCGAGGTGGTGCCGGTGCGGCCGATGGCGTCGGCGAGCTGTTGGCCCGGCACCGCGGAGACGATGTCGACGAGCTCGTCCACGTCGTAGCTTCCGCCCCAGATGTTATACAGGTCCATCGCGGCGAACCGCTTGCCGAAGTCCGTCTGCACCTTGCGGTTGTACTCCCACAGCGCGTGCTCCTCGTCGATCGTGTCGTCGCTGATGGCCTCGACGGCAGCCTGTGCGGCCCAGTGGCCGGCCTTCGCGGCACCGGGGATACCGCCGCCGGTACAGGGGTTGACGTGCGCGGCGGCGTCGCCGACGGCCATGTAGCCGGGCGCGGTCGCGGAGTCGTAGGGGCGACGGGTCGGCAGCGCGGCCCCGAGCTTATCGCGGACCGTCCCGCCGTCGAACTCGGGGCGCTGTTCCACGTCCTCGCGGAGCGTCTGGACGAGTTTCATCGGCTTCTTGTTCATCTGGAAGCCGAGCCCGACGTTGATCTCGCGGTCGGTACGGGGGAAGTACCAGAGATAGCCGAGCTCCTTTGTCGGCTTGAACACGATGGCGTCGTCGTAGTCGACCGGCTCCGGCGTCTCGATGACCTCCCGGTACGCCGAACAGAACTGCTGGTAGTTGACGTTCGTGTCGAACGTCGTCTCGGAGAAGTCAGTCTTGTCCTGCAGCAGCGACAGCGACCCGGCGGCGTCGATGACCATCTCCGCGCCGTACTTCTTCGGCGTCCCCTTCCGGACGGCGGTGACGCCGTGGACCGCGCCGTTCTGTCGCACGTCCTTCACCACGGTGTCGTAGTGGATCTCGGCACCGGCGCGTTCGGCCTCCTCTAACAGCACCTCGCCGTAGCGCTTCCGGTCGATGACCGCGCCGGGGTCGTCGAAGGAGACGGAGACCTCGCCGCCGTCGGGGTTGAGGAACACCGCGCGCTGGACGTTCTGATTGCTGAACGACTCCTCGCGAAGATAGTCGAGATCCACGACATCGGGGAACGTGGATTTCCCTTTGATCGCGTCCCCGCAGGCGATGTGGCCGGCGTCGTCCGGCGACTTCCGCTCGAGAATCACCGCGTCCAGCCCCTCGCGGGCGACCGTCGCGGCGGCGAACGCGCCCGCCGTCCCCCCGCCGACGACGACCACGTCGAAAGATTCCGCTGTCATAGCACTCGGTTACATACCAGCCCTAAAAAAAGAGTCGGGACCGGAATCACCGACGTCGGTCACAAGTCTCAGGCTTCTGCGAACGTTTGAAGGCGTGGCGAGAGTCAGTAGAACTCGCGGACGAGATCCGTCGCCTTCTCCGGCGGCTCCTCCGGAATGTCGGCCATGTTCTCGTCGACGCCTTCGAGTTCCTCGTACGGCGTGGAGTCCTCGTCCCGGTAGAGCACGCCCTGATACTCCGTCGAGCGGTCGAGGATCTTCTCCTTCGCCTCGTCGTAGTCCGTCGCGTCGTGGTCCGCCTCGCCCACGTCCACGAGCGAGTCGCGGAAGTAGTCGTACGTGTCCACGTCGTTGAACGTGACACACGGCGAGAACACGTTGACGAAGCCGAAGCCGTCGTGTTCGACCGCCTCCTGCACGATCTCGGCGTGTCGCTGTGCGTCCGAGGAGAAGGACTGCGCGATGAAGCTCCCGCCGGCCGCCAGCGCGAGCGCGAGCGGATTGACCGGCTGCTGGTGGGTGCCCTCCGGCGAGGTGGACGTCTCGAAGTCCTCCCGGGAGGTGGGGGAGAACTGCCCCTTCGTGAGCCCGTAGATGCGGTTGTCCATGACGACGTAGGTCATGTCGACGTTCCGGCGAACGGCATGGACGAAGTGGCCCGCGCCGATGGAGTAGCCGTCGCCGTCCCCGCCCGCGACCATCACTTCGAGGTCGGGGTTAGCCATCTTCACGCCCGTACCGACCGGGAGCGCGCGCCCGTGGACGCCGTGGAGCGCGTACGAGTGCATGTACGTCCCGATCTTCCCGGAACAGCCGATGCCGGCGACCACGAACGTGTTGTCGGGGTCGTTCCCCGTGTTCGCGAGCGCCTTCATCATGCCGTTCATCGTCCCGAAGTCACCGCAGCCGGGACACCACGTGGGCTGTTTGTCCGACTTGAAGTCGACGAATCTGACGTTGTCCGAGCTCATTCTGCTTCCACCTCCTCCCCCGCGACGCCGAGCGCCTGCTTGAGATCGTTCGCGAGTTCGTCCGCCTTGAAGCGGACGCCGTTGTACTTGTTCAGCCGTTCGACCCGCTGGAGCGTGTCGTGTTCGAGCGCGTCCGCGAACTGCCCCGTCGCGTTACACTCCACGACGACGACGGTATCGGCGCTCTCGAACTCCGCTGTGAGGTCCGGCCGCGGGAACAGATACGGCACCGAGAGGAACCGCACGTCGACGCCCTCTGTTTCGAGGAGGTCGATGGCCTCTCGCATCGCACCCTCGTTCGACCCCCACGAGACGACGAGGTTGTCGCTGTCCGGGTCGCCGAACTCTCGGGGACTCCTGTCCTCGCGCTCGCGGGCCGTCTCGACCTTCCGGTTGCGCTTGTCCACCTGCTCGACTCGCATGTCGGTGTCCTCCGTCCGGCGGCCGAGTTCGTCGTGTTCGAGGCCGGTCGACATGTGTGCCCCCTCGCTCGTGCCGGGGAACGCCCGCGGCGAGACGCCGTCGTCGGTGATGGCGTGCGGCTGGAACTGGCCGGCGTCGTTCTGCCACTCGTCGATGGTCTCCTCGTCGACGACCTTTCCGCGCTCGATCTCGACCTCGTCCATGTCGAACGCCTCGGGCGGGAACGTCCGCTCCGTGACGGCCATCGCGAGGTCGGCGAGGATGTAGACGGGCGTCTGGTACTTCTCGGCGAGGTTGAACGCCTCGACGGTCTTCCAGAAACACTCGGAGATGGTGGTCGGCGCGACGACGAACCGGGGAATCTCGCCGTGGCCGCCGTACAGCGCCATGTCCAGGTCGCCCTGCTCCTGTTTCGTCGGCATCCCCGTCGACGGCCCCGACCGCATCACGTCACAGATGACGAGCGGCGTCTCCGAGGTGGCGACCAGCCCGAACGTCTCGGCCATCAGGTCGATACCCGGCCCGGAGGTGGCCGTCATCGACCGCGCGCCGGCGCGTGCGGCACCGAGCGCCATGTTGACCGCCGAGAGTTCGTCCTCCGCCTGCACGACCTTCCCGCCGAAGTCGTCGATCCGCCCGGTCAGATACGTCATCACGTCCGTCGCGGGCGTGATGGGGTAGCCGGCGTAGAACCGACAGCCGGCGGCGATAGCCCCCATCCCGATGGCCTCGTCGCCGTTCAGCAGGACGTAGTCGTCGTCCGTCGTCTCCAGCTCGTAGCCGAACTCGTGGTCGTACTCCTCCTGAACGTACTCCTGTCCGAGGCGGGCGGCCTCCTTGTTGGTGTCGACGATGGCCTCCCCCTTGTTGCTGAACCGTTTTTCGAGCGACTCGTCGAGGTTCTCGATGGGGAATTCGGCCACCTCACACGCCGCGCCGAGCGCGACGATGTTGCGCACGATGGCACCGCCGGCTTCCTCGGCGAGCCGCTTGAGCGGCACGTCGAGACCGATCATCCCCTCGGGCGCCTCGAATTCGGACATCATCGTCCGCTCGCCGTCGTAGATGATGACGCTCCCCTCGTGTAGTTCGTCCATGTTCTCCTCGACGGTGCGCTCCGTGAGCGCGATGAGAACGTCGAGGCGGTCGACCACGCTCTGGACGCGGTCGACGGACGTACGAACCTTGTACGCGGTGTACCCGCCGCGGATGCGAGAGGCGAAGTCCTTCGAGGTGAAGACGTGTCGCCCCGCTCGCGAGAGGGCCTGGGCGAAGATCTTCCCCGTGGAGTCGATCCCATCGCCGGCCTCGCCGCCGATGGCCCAGTTGAGGTCCTCTGGCATGTTACGTCGCGGTTCCAGCCGATAGAGGTTAAGGCTTCGGTATCCCCGGCATCACCCCGTCTGCCAGCAAAATTCTCACGCGTTCCCCGTCGATTCGCGGCCCGAATTCGACGCGCGTCCACCGTCCCCTCCCCTTCGCGTCACGTGTTCCACAGAACCTACACAACCCTGACCGAAAGGGCCTTTCCGCGTCCCCGGCTCTACTCGCTCATGGATCCTACCGTAACGACGGTCCGTGCCGTCAGCGACGTCGGCCCGGACACCGTCGCCATCGAACTCGCCACGCCCGACGGGTTCAGCGCCGAACCCGGCCAGTTCGTCAAGCTCACCGCGACGCTCGACGACGACGAGTCCCGCTTCTACACCGTCTCCTCGCCCGACACCGACGACACCTTCGAGCTGACCGTCGGCTACGACCCCGAGGACGGCGGTGCCTTCTCGGAGTATCTGCTCGGGCTCTCGCCCGACGACACTGTCACCGTCGCCGGCCCGTTCGGCTCCGACTTCTACGAAGGGGAGTCGCGCAGTCTCGTGCTCGCCGGCGGTCCCGGCGTCGGCCCCGCAGTCGGTATCGCCGAGGCCGCCCTCCGCGACAGCAACGAGGTAACCGTCGTCTACCGCGACGACGCGCCCGTCCACGAGGAGCGACTGTCGGGCGTCGCGGCCGCCGGCGGCGAGGTGTACGTCCTCGGCGACGACGAGGGAGTCCACGACGCCGTCGCCGAGAGCTACGACGGCCAGCAGGTGTTCGCCTACGGCTTCGCGGACTTCCTCGATCTCGCCACCGTCGCCGTCGAGGCCACCGGCGGCAGCGCCGAGGACGCGAAGGTCGAGAACTTCGGCTGAACCTGAACCTTTTTACTGCGGGGGGTTTCCTCGGCCGCCTGCGGCGGCCTGCGGGAACCCCCGCTTGCAAAAACGTTCATGAAAAACACGCCGAGCCTTCGCTTCGCTCCGGCTCGGTGGATACGAGGGGACATTGTCAACTCGTTCTCACCGCTGAGCTGCCCGATCAGTGCTCGACGAACTCGACGAGGACGCCGCCCGTCGACTTGGGGTGACAGAACGCGACGTCGTGGCCCCACGCGCCGGGGCGTGGCTCGGAGTCGATGAGGTCGACGCCGCGGTCCCGTGCGCGCTCCAAGGCCGCGTCAACGTCGTCAACCGCGAAGGCGAGGTGGTGGATGCCGGGCCCGTTCTCGCCGAGGAAGCTCGCGATGGGGCCATCCTCGCTCGTGGGTTCGATGAGTTCGAGATAGTCGCCGCCCACGTCGAGAAAGAGTATCTTCATGCCGTCCAGCAGTTCCTCGTGGACGAGTTCTGCGTCGACGATATCCTCGAAGAGGAAGACGAGCGAGTCGGTGTCGTGCGTGGCGATGCCGGCGTGGTCGAGGTGCATGGCCGGAGTTCTTCGCGGGTACGTATCAAGCCCGCGGCTCCCGGCGTCGAGAGACAACGTGCGTCCCGAATCTCCGCACTCTCGAAACTATCCACCCGCTCGGCGCGCGCTGGCGAGCGTGTCGCCCCGTGGCGACCGCGAGCTAGCGGGCTCGTGGTGCGGTCACCCATAGGTCCGCGCTAGCAGGGCATCGGGGCGATAGATAATGGCTTCCTCGGTAGCCTCCGAGAGGCCGAGCGACACCCACTTCACTTTGCAATTGCTTGGCGACACCGTATCCCAAGAAAGCAGATGCTCAGATCCCCGCCCGGTGTTCGCCGAACACGTCCCGCATCGCGTCGGCGATCTCGCCGGTCGTCGCGTACGCCTTCACCGCGTCGACGATGTACGGCATCACGTTCTCGCCCGTCTCGCAGGCGTCACGCAGCGCCGCGAGCGCGTCCTCGACGGCCGCGTCGTCTCGCTCCGCGCGCAGTTCCTGCAGCTGCTCGACCTGTCGCTCCTGTTCCTCCTCGCTGACCTCTTCGATGTCTTCCTTCGGCTCCTCGTCGACCTCGTACTTGTTGACGCCGACGATGACCCGCTCGCCGGTTTCGATCTCGCGCTGGCGCTCGAAGGCGACGTCCTGAATCTGCCCCTGCACCCAGCCGGACTCGACGGCGTCCTTCATACCGCCCCGCTCGTCGACCTCCTCGATGATCTCGAACGCCTCCGCCTCGATGTCGTCGGTCAGCGACTCGACGTAGTACGATCCCGCGAGCGGGTCGATGGTGTCGGCCGCGCCCGACTCGTGGGCGAGTATCTGCTGGGTGCGGAGGGCGGTGCGGACGGACTCCTCGGTGGGCAGCGACAGCGCCTCGTCCTTCCCGTTCGTGTGGAGGCTCTGCGTGCCGCCCAACACCGCGGCGAGCGCCTGATAGCCGACGCGGACGACGTTGTTCTCGATCTGTTGGGCGGTGAGCGTCGACCCCGCGGTCTGGGTGTGGAACTTCAGCTGTTTCGACGCGGGCTTCTCGGCGTCGAACCGCTCGTCCATGATCTGATACCACATCCGCCGGGCCGCCCGGAACTTCGCCACCTCCTCCAAGATGTTGTTGTACGACGCGAAGAAGAAACTCAGTTGTGGGGCGAAGTCGTCGACGTCCTGTCCGGCCTCGATCGCTCGCTCGACGTATTCGATGCCGTCCGCGAGCGTGAAGGCGATCTCCTGTGCGGCGGTGGAGCCGGCCTCACGGATGTGGTAGCCGGAGATGGAGATGGTGTTGAAGTTCGGCACCTCCTCGGCGCAGAACTCGAAGATGTCCGTGATGAGCCGCATCGACGGCTCCGGCGGGTAGATGTACGTGTTGCGCGCGACGTACTCCTTCAACACGTCGTTCTGTATCGTCCCGCGAAGCTCCTCGCGGTCGACGCCCTGCTTGTCGCCGACGGCGATGTACATCGCGAGCAGGATGGCGGCGGGCGCGTTGATGGTCATCGACGTGGATACCTCGTCGAGCGAGATGCCGTCGAAGACGGTTTCGAAGTCGCGCAGCGAGTCGATGGCGACGCCGGACTTCCCCACCTCGCCCTGTGCCATCTCGTCGTCGGAGTCGTAACCCATCTGCGTCGGGAGGTCGAACGCCATCGACAGCCCCGACGACCCCTCGTCGATGAGATAGCGGAACCGCTCGTTCGTCTCCGCCGCGGTGCCCATCCCGGCGTACTGTCGCATCGTCCACAGCCGACCGCGGTACATCGTCGAGTAGACGCCCCGCGTGAACGGCTCCTCGGCCGGGTAGCCGATGTCCTCGTCGTAGTCGATGTCCGCCACGTCGTCGGGGGTGTACAGCGGCGCGACCTCGCGGCCCCCGGTGTCGGTCGTGAACGGCTCTCTCCGCTCGCCGAAGCGGTCGACCGTGGGCTGGTACGTCTCCGCTTCCCACGCCTCCCGCGCCTCGCGAATCTCGGCGAGGTCCTCGTCGTCGAACATGCGCCGACGTTTCGGCCGCGAGGGTTAACCGTTTGCGGACGCCGAGAGCACCGCCGGACCAGTGCGCGTCCACTCAGCCGGTGTCGTACTTGTACGTCGCCTCGTCGGGGTCGATGCCAAAGTCCTCGGGTGACTCCTCCGGTTCGGTCTCCGCCTCGGCGACTTCGGCGGCGTCCTTGAACCGCTCGCGGAGGCGGTCGGGCATCCTGAACCGGTCAGCGTCGATGACCATCGGTACCACCGTGTCGTGGAGCTCGCGCTTCTCCGCGAGCCGTTCCTGTAGGCTCTCGGGCAGGTCCGACTCGTCGACCGGGCGGAAGCCGAACTGCGCGAGATACTCGTGGGCGGGGGTCAGCGCGAACACCCGTTCGTACCCCTCAATGCCGGCATTCCGGAGCAGGCGCTCGACGATGTGTGCGCCGACTCCCTGCTCGCGCCAGCCGTCGAGCACGCCGATGCTCGTCAGCTCACAGACGTCCTCGTCGCGGTGGACGCGGAAGCGACCGAAGCCGGCCCGCGTCGAGGACTCGTCGTCGACGGCGATGACGTAGTCCCGTGACCGGAACGCCGTGTCGTCGAGCCCCATCTCCTCGATGTGGTCGAGGAGCCACGCTTCGTCCCGGTTTCGCGCGTCCCTGACGTACATGACAGGCGGTATGACGGCCGGGGTGAAAACTCCTCGCCAGCCGTGAGTGGTGCTGTTTAGTTGAGTCTGAAACTGCGGTGACAGGGGCGACGACGGCTTTGGAAGCCCCTGCGCGCTCGACTCGATGGGCTCGCTGTCTCCAGAAATCGGCGATTTCTGGGAGTGAGCGGAGCACTGCTCCGCGAGCTCCGAGGAAGCTCCGCTTCCTCGGGATGACGAAAGACGGCACACCGTCTTTCGAACCACGGTCCTCGTCGGTCGCGTCGCTCCCGCCTGCGGTCTCCTCGCGCGGCGGTGCCGCACGAGCGGCCCGAGGTGGCTCCGCCACCTCACTGCTTGCGTCGTCCGCAGAAATCTTCGATTGCTGCTGGGCTGCGGAAGACGCTCCGCGTCTTCCGAACGCCCGTCGTCGTCGAGCGCGAGGCCGGCAGAGCCGGCCTCGACTGGTCGCGGCGGCACGGCCGCCGCGCACGCACAGCCCCTTCCAGTCCCACCCGGAGCGGTTCTCTCGCCAGCAACCGCGTAACTCAACACGACCGGCAGGATTAGTCGTAGGCGCGCCAGAGATACCGACTCGCGTACGAGCGGTACGGTTTCCATCGGCTGGCGTGCTCGGACATGCCCGCGCGGTCGCTCTCGTCGAAGTCGTACAGCGTCGCCATCCCCTTGCGGATGCCGAGGTCGCCGACCGGGAACACGTCCTCGCGGGCGAGTACGAAGATGAGGAACATCTCGGCGGTCCACTCGCCGACGCCGGTGATCTCGGTGAGCGCGGCCGTCACCTCGTCGTCGTCCATCGCGCCGAGTCGGTCGACAGAGAGGTCGCCGTCGCGGAACGCTTCGGCGATGTTGCGGACGTAGTCCACCTTCTGTCGCGACAGTCCCACGTCGCGGAGGGCGTCTTCGTCGGCCGCGAGTATCGCCCCGGGCGTCACCTCGAACCGGTCGAACAGGCGCTCCTCGATGGCTGCCGCGGAGGCCGTCGAGAGCTGTTGGTTACAGACGGAGACGACGAGTCGCCCGAACGGGTCGTCGGCCGGGTCGAGACCGAGTTCGCCGTGCTCGTCGACCAGCGGCGCGAGTTTCGGGTCGTCGCGCAGCGTCTCGTATGGGCCGGTCACGCCTGAACACCTCGCGAATCGGGCGTCGATGTGCGGTCGCGCATGTTCCGACGCGTGGCCGGGAGCAAAAATGGGTGACGGACGGGGTCGCCGCGGCTGGACGGGTTTTTGTACCTCGACCCACACGGGCGAGCATGCCCGAGCCCTTCACGTACGACGGCGGGAGCGTTCCACCGGGGGAGACGCAGAACCTCCGCTACTCCGTCTCGGAGTCGTATCTGGGCGACCCCGTCCGGGTGCCGGTCACGGTCATCAACGGTGAGCGCGACGGGCCGACGGCGTTTCTCTCGGCGGCCGCCCACGGCGACGAACTCAACGGCATCGAGGTGGTCCGCGAGGTGGCTCACGACTGGGACCACGCCGACCTCCGCGGGACGCTCGTCTGTCTTCCCGTCCTGAACGTCCCCGGCTTCATCGCACAGGAGCGGTATCTCCCGATCTACGACCGCGACCTCAACCGCTCGTTTCCCGGCGCGCCCGACTCGACGAGCGCGAAGCGGATCGCCCACGAGCTGTTTCGCAACTTCGTCGAGCCGTGCGACTTCGGTGTAGACTTCCACACGTCGACCCGTGGCCGGACGAACATGCTCCACGTCCGAGCGGACACCTCGGACCAGACGGTCGCGCGGCTGGCGAAGGCGTTCGCCGCGAATCTCGTCATCGACGGCGAGGGGCCGTCGGGGACGCTCCGGCGAGAGGCGACCGCCGCAGGGACGCCGACGGTGACGGTCGAGATGGGCGAGGCCCACCGGTTCCAGCGCCCGCTCATCGACCGGGCGCTCTCCGGGACGCTGTCGGTCCTCGCGGAGTTCGGCCTCCGCGCGACCGACGCCGTGGCGTGGCCGGGATGGCGCGCGGTCGTCGGCGACGGCGACGAGACGACGTGGCTCCGGGCCGACACCGGCGGCCTCGTGGAGACACACTACGGGCAGGGTGACCTCGTCGAGGTCGGCGACCGGGTGTGTACCGTGACGAACCCGTTCAAGCAGACCGCCGACGTGGTGAACGCGCCCTTTACCGGCGTGGTCGTCGGCGTGGTGAAGAACCCGCTCGTCTACCCCGGCAATCCGCTGTGTCACGTCGTCGAGGTGGACGACTCGGCACGGCGCGCGATAGAGCGACAGCGGGCCGACGACGGGGACGCCGAACGGGTGTGATCGCAAGACAGAAGCCGAACTGACGCGGAACTCGGCGGGCACGTAGAAGGTAACTACTATGTCCGGGCGGCCCTGAAACGTGTACGCATGAGCCAATCGTACGACCGAGGCCTCGTCGAGGACTTCGGTCGGTGGACGGAGTTTTCCGCCGGCATGTGGGCGTGGATCTTCCACAAGTTCACCGGCTGGGTTCTCGTCGGCTACCTGTTCACCCACATCGCCGTCCTCTCGACGGCGATGGCCGGGCCGGAGGTGTACACCTCCACCCTCCAGGGGTTGGAGGCGCTCCTCGTCGTCCGGTTCCTCGAAGTCGGGCTGCTGGCGGTCGCCGTCTTCCACATCCTCAACGGCGTCCGGCTGCTGCTCGTCGACCTCGGAATCGGACTGGAATCACAGGACCGAAGCTTCTACGCTTCGCTGATACTGACCGGCGCTATCGTGGTCGCGAGCGTGCCGACGTTCCTCGCGGGGGCACTATGAGCCAGCGCTACTCCTCCTTCGAGCCGAAGGGGACGCGCTGGCTCCTCCAGCGGCTGACGGCGGCCTTCCTCGTCGTCGTGCTCGCCTTCCACTTCATGCTGCTTCACTTCGTCAACCACGCCGCCGAGGTGACGTTCGCCGGCACGCAGATGCGGATGCAAACGGCCGGCTACTTCGTCACGATGGTCGCGTTCGGCCTCACGGCGACGTTCCACGGCGTCAACGGGATATACAACGCGCTCGTGAATCAGGGAATCGACGGGACGGCCAAGGCCGCCGTGAAGTACGGTCTCGTGCTCGCGGGGCTCCTGCTCGCCGTCCAGATCGTCCGACTCTCGCTCGTCATGGCGGGGATCAGCCTATGAGCACAGGAATCACCAGACCAGAAGAGGAAGAGGAGACGGAATCGCAGGCAGTGGGGGCCGCCCGCGCCGCCGGCGAGAGCGCCTACGGACAGGCGCGGATGAACGAGACGGAGATCGACGCCGCCAACGAAGCGTCACAGCGGCGCGCCCGCAGAGCCGTCGAGGACGCCGACCACACGGTCGAGCTGAAGGTGTTCCGCTACGATCCCGAGGTGCCCGAGAAGGAGAAGCCGCGGTTCGACTCCTTCACCGTCCCGTTCGCGAAGGGGATGACCGTCCTCGACGCGCTGATGTGGGCGCGCGACCACTACGACTCGTCGCTCACGTTCCGCCACTCCTGTCGACAGGCCGTCTGTGGCTCCGACGCGCTGTTCGTCGACGGAAAACAGCGGCTCGGCTGCAAGACGCAGGTGGCAGACCTCGCGGACGACGGCGTCCCGGGTGAGGTTCGTATCGAACCGCTCCCGCACGCCGAGGTAGTGAAGGATCTCGTCGTGGACATGGAGCACTTCTACGACCAGATGGAGTCCGTCGAGCCGTACTTTCAGGACGAGGACACCCCCGACGGGTTGAACGAACAGCGGCAGTCACGCGAGAACCGCGAGAAGATCAAGATGTCCACCCGGTGTATCTGGTGTGGGGCCTGCATGTCCTCGTGTAACATCGCCGCGGGCGACAACGAGTATCTCGGGCCGGCGGCCATCAACAAGGCCTACCGGTTCGCGATGGACGAGCGCGAGGGCGAGGACCTCACCGAGCACCGGCTCAACATCATCGAACAGGAGCACGGCGTCTGGCGGTGTCAGACCCAGTTCTCCTGTACGGAGGTGTGTCCGAAGGACATCCCGCTGACCGAGCACATTCAGGCGCTGAAGCGCGAGGCGGTGAAGAAGAACCTGAAGTTCTGGTGACGCGCAACAGCCCTAAGGCCATACGACTCCAATGACGAACAACGCTACAATGCACGAACACGACGTTATCGTGGTCGGCGGCGGCGGTGCCGGCCTCCGCGCGGCCATCGCGGCCGAGGAGGAGGGTGCCGACGTCGCTATCGTCACGAAGCTCCACCCCGTCCGCTCGCACACCGGTGCGGCGGAGGGTGGGATTAACGCGGCGCTGCGTGACGGCGACGACCCGACGGACCACGCGTACGACACGATGAAGGGCTCGGATTATCTCGGTGACGCGCCGGCCATCGAGACCCTCTGTGAGACCAGCCCCGAAGAGACGATCCAACTCGAACACTGGGGGATGCCGTTCTCCCGCGAGGAGGACGGCCGCGTCTCACAGCGGCCGTTCGGCGGCCTCTCGTTCCCGCGCACCACCTACGCCGGGGCCGAAACCGGCCACCACCTGCTCCACACGATGTACGAGCAGGTCGTCAAGCGCGGCGTCACGGTGTACGACGAGTTCTACGTGATGGATCTGGCCGTGACCGACCACCCTGACCCCGAGGAGCGGGAGTGTCACGGCTGTATCGCCTACAACATCAAGAGCGGCGACCTCGTCGGCTTCGAGGCCGATGGTGTCATCCTCGCCACCGGCGGCGACGGACAGGCGTTTGACCACACGACGAATGCGGTCGCCAACACCGGCGACGGGTTGGCGATGGCCTACCGCGCCGGCGTGCCGGTCGAAGACCCCGAGTTCGTCCAGTTCCACCCGACGACGCTCCCGAGCACGGGCGTCCTCATCTCCGAGGGCGTCCGCGGCGAGGGGGGCATCCTCTACAACAGCGAGGGCGAGCGGTTCCTGTTCGAGCGCGGCTACGCGAACAACGACGGCGAGCTCGCCTCTCGTGACGTGGTCGCACGCGCCGAGCTGACCGAGGTAAACGAGGGTCGCGGCGTCAACGACGAGTACGTCGATCTCGACATGCGACATCTCGGCGAGGAGCGCATCGTCGACCGACTGGAGAACATTCTCCACCTCGCGGAGGACTTCGAGGGCGTCGACGGTCTCGAAGAGCCGATGCCGGTCAAGCCCGGCCAACATTACCACATGGGCGGCATCGAGACGGACGAGAACGGTGAAACGTGCGTCTCGGGGCTGTACGCGGCCGGCGAGTGTGCCTGCGTTTCCGTCCACGGCTCCAACCGACTGGGCGGCAACGCGCTGCCGGAGCTCATCGTCTTCGGCGCGCGCGCCGGCTACGACGCCGCCGGCCGCGATCTGGGCGAGGCGCGCATCGACACCGGGCCGAGCGCCCGCTCCGAGACGGAGACGGATCTGGACACGCCGGTCTCGCCGGGCGCGCTGGACGGAGCAGAGCCGGACGCCGTCGCCGACGGTGGCGCGCTCGCCACGGACGCCGAAGCCGTGGTCGAAGACGCGCTGGAGCGCCAGCGCGAGCGCGTCGAGACGCTGCTGGAGCGCGACGGCATCAACCACGCGGAGATCCGGTCGGACCTGCAGGACGCGATGACGCAGTTCGTCAACGTGTTCCGCGAGAAGGAGGGGCTTCAGCAGGCGCTGGAGGCGATCCGTGACTGCCGGGAGCGCTACCAGAACGTCGCGGTCGCGGACCCCTCGCGCACATTCAACACCGACCTCCTGCACACGATCGAGACGCGCAATCTCATCGACGTGGCGGAGACGATCACGCTGGGTGCGCTCGCCCGCGACGAGTTCCGCGGCGCGCACTGGCGCAAGGAGCATCAGGAGCGCAAGGACGACGAGTGGCTCAAGCACACGATGGTTTCGTGGAACGGCGGCGACCCTGACATCTTCTACACGGACGTCATCCTCGAAGGCGAGGAGAAGACGTACGAACCGAAGGTCCGGAGCTACTGAGCCGCGTCGTTCATCTTCCTCTCGCGAATCGACACACAGCGGCAGCTCTGTCGGAAGCATCCCACCACCCACGCTCCGTACGAGCATTCAAGTAGGAGAACGGAACCAGCGCCCGCATGCACTAACGAGTTGCCGACGGCGGGACGAGGCCGGAGTGCGACACACCGCCGTTCGAAACAGCGTCCGGAGCCGAGGGGCTGGTCCGGCGCGTCCGTCGCCTGCTCGCCAAGCGGTACGTCTTTCGGGACGGCCCGACAGCCACTGCTATGCAGGCTGTCATCCTCGCGGCCGGAGAGGGCACTCGGATGCGCCCGCTCACGGACACCGTGCCGAAGCCGATGTTGCCCGTGGCCGACCGACCGTTAGCGGCCCACACCGCCGACGCGGCGGTCGCGGCCGGCGCGGAGCAACTGATCTTCGTGATCGGCTACGAAGGGGACCGCGTTCGCGACTACTTCGGCGACGAGTATCGCGGGGTGTCGATCGCGTACGCGACCCAAGAGGAGCAACTCGGCACGGCCCACGCCGCCGCGGCCGCACGCGAACACCTCGACGGCGACTTCGTGGTGTTGAACGGCGACGACCTCTACGACACGGCGGCCGTCGAGACGCTGTTCGCGGAGTGTCCCGCGGTCGGTGCCTACGAGGTCGACGACCCACGGCCGTACGGCGTCTTCTCCGTAGACGGCGGCAGGGTGACGGCCGTCGTCGAGAAGCCCGACGACCCGCCGAGCAACCGCGTCAACGTCGGGGCGTACCACTTCCCCGCCGAGGCCGCAGACTGGTTGGCCGACGTGGACCGGTCCGAGCGGGGCGAGTACGAGATAACCGACGTGCTCGAACGGGTCATCGGTGCGTACGATGTGCGCGCCGTCCCGGTCGAGCGCTGGCTGGGGGTCGGTCGGCCGTGGGAGCTGCTGGCGGCGAACGAGTGGAAGCTCGCCGACCTCGACCGCCGCATCGAGGGGGACGTGCACGAACAGGCGGAGCTACGCGGCCCGGTCATTGTCGAAGCCGGGGCAGTGGTCGACGCCGGCGTCGTAATCGAGGGACCGACGCTCGTGTGCTCCGGCGCGGAGGTCGGGCCGAACGCGTATCTCCGAGGGGCGACGCTTGTCGGCCCGGACGCACACGTCGGTCACGGCGTCGAGGTGAAGAACACGGTGCTGATGGCCGGCGCGAGCGTCCCGCATCTCTCCTACGTCGGTGACAGCGTCCTCGGCGAGAGCGTCAACTTCGGGGCCGGGACGCAGGTGGCGAACCTCCGGCACGACGAGGCGGAGGTGAAAGTGACGGTCAAGGGCGAGCGCGTCTCGACCGGTCGCCGGAAGTTCGGCGTCGTTGCCGGGCCGGGGGCGAAGACGGCGGTCAACACGTCGCTGAACGCCGGTGTCGTGCTGTCGGCGGGCGCGACGACGACGCCCGGTGAATCGGTCACGCGCGACCGGTGACATAGCGGTCAAGTGTCGAGGGCGACCGCGCGTCGTTTTCACCGGTGATCTTGCACCGCACTAATGCACGCGGGTTTCGCCGCCGTGGGTACGGCTAAGTAGGCGGGGCCAAACGTTCGGCCGATGGAGGACCCGACGTCCGACCTCGCCGAGGACGTATCTGCCGAGGACGCCCCTAACTGTGGAACCTGCGGTGAGCCGCTGGCCGACGCGGCGAATCACACGGTGGTCACGTGGATAGCTGACGGTGAGGTGCAGACGACTCACTTCTGTGACGACACGTGTCGCCAGCAGTGGGACGGCTCGCGGTCAGAGTAGCGACCCCCCCGAGTATGATGACGGCGAGGTTGTTCGCGAGCACGGCCAAGCCGACGAACAGGAGGAGCCCGATGAACACCTCGATGAGATAGGCGAACGGCCGGCGGTACTGCGGCTGTGTCGCGCGGAGTAACTCGACTAACGCGTAAAAGAACGCGGCAACGAGCACGACCGCGAGGAGATTGACCGTCGCGAGGGCGACCGCTCCCCGTCTGAGCGCCCACTGCACCAGCGGATTCGACTCCGTCGCCACCCCGTGAACCCGGGCCGCGAACACCGTCGTGATCATGTCGACGGTAACGAGGAGAAACAGTGAGACGGCGAACCAGCTCCAGTATTCGGTGATCAGTTCGTCGAGGCGCTCTCCTCGCATACTTGTATTAACGAAGAGCGCACGTATAGCATTCGGGCCCTGACCCCGACGGAATCTTGAGTCGGCCAGTCCAACGTGGCGTGTGGACGAAACCGTCGCTGCGCTGCGGGAACGACCGTACTACGACGGGCAGATACGCGACCATCGAACGGTGCCGGGACGCGAGGCGACGACGCGCGAACTGGACACGGCCGACCGACTTGCGAGCGCGCTCGCGGACCGGGGTATCACCGAACTGTACGAGCATCAGGCGAATGCAATCGAGGCCGTACGCGACGGACAGAACGTCGTGCTCGCGACGCCCACGGCCTCCGGAAAGTCGCTGGCGTACACCGTGCCGGCGTTCGAGCGCGCGATGGACCACACAGGGACGACGCTCTACGTCGGCCCGCAGGTAGCCCTGATCAACGACCAGCGCGAGACGCTCTCCGATCTCGCGGACGGTCTCGGATTCGGATCGCGCGTCACGGTCGATGAGTACACCGGCCAGTTGTCTCGCTCCGAGAAGGAAGCCGTCCGCGAGCGCCAGCCGACGGTGTTGCTCGCGACGCCCGATATGCTTCACTACGGCATCCTCCCGCACGCCCATCGGCTGTGGGACTGGTTCTTCGAACGGCTGGAAACCGTGGTCGTCGACGAGGTGCACGCGTACCGTGGCGTCTTCGGCAGTCACGTCTCGCTCGTCTGTCGGCGGCTCAACCGCATCTGCGAGCGGTTCGGCGCGTCGCCCGAGTACGTCTGCTGTTCGGCGACCATCGGCAACCCCGTCGAGCACGCGGCAACGGTGGCCGGCCGCGATCCGGAGTCGTTCACGCTCGTCGACACCGACACGTCGGCCTCCGGACCGACACACTGGGTGTGGTGGAACCCGCCCGAGCGTGAGAGTGGTGGCTTCGACGACGGGTCGCGCCGGCGATCCTCCCACGTCGAGTCGAAGCGACTGTTCTGTGATCTCGTGAGCCGCGGCCACCAGACGGTCGTGTTCACTCCCTCGCGGCAGACGGCCGAGCGGTACGCGACGGACTCCTCGCAGGCGCTTCGCGAACGCGGAGACCACGGCGTGGCCGGGTCGGTCGAGGCGTATCAGGCCGCGCTGCGCGACGACCGCCGCGACGACATCGAGACGGGGTTGAAATCCGGCGAGGTGCGCGGCGTCTGGTCGACGAACGCGCTGGAACTCGGCGTCGACATCGGCGGACTGGACTGCGTGATCCTCGACGGCTATCCCGGCACGCGGATGAACGCCTTCCAGCAGGCCGGGCGGGCCGGCCGCGGCACCGACTCGTCGCTGGTCGTCGTCGTCCCCGGCGAGGACCAGCTCGACCAGTACTTCGCGCGCAATCCCGCGGACTTCTTCGACGGCGACCCCGAGCAGGCGGTCTCGACCCCGACGAACGACCAACTGCTCCCCGAGCACGTCCGCTCGGCCGCACGCGAGACGTGGCTGAAGCCCGACGACGACCGCCACTTCGGCGATGGCTTTCCGGACCTCGTCACGCATCTCGAATCGCGGGGACTGCTGGACCGCCGCTCGACCGCCGACGGCACCCGGTGGATCGACGGCGGCGACGGCTCCCCGCAACACGAGATGAGTCTGCGAACCGTCTCCGACCGCGACATCGAACTCACCGACCGACGCAACGGCGAGACCATCGCGTCGCTCCCGTTCGAGGACGGACTGCGCGATGCCCACCCCGGTGCGGTGTATCACCATCAGGGGCAGACGTACGAGGTGGTGGATCTGGACCTGAGCCACGGCATCGCGGAGCTGGAGCCGACGTGGGCCGACTACTACACGCGAACGCTCCACGAGAAAGAGATAACCGTCGAGCGCGACATCCGCGAGAGCGAACTCGCCGCCCGCCCGGACGTGCCGGTGCGGTTCGCCGAGGTGACGATGCGAAAACAGATCACGGGATTCGAGCGCCGGGACGCGAACACGGGCGAGACGCTGGGCGAGGAGTCGCTCGACCTGCCGGAGACGACGCTTCGGACGCGCGCGCTCTACTTCACCGTCCCCGACGATCTCGACCGGGCACTGCGCGAGGGTGGAGACCTACCCGGTGGCATCCACGCCGCCGAACACGCGATGATATCTATGTTTCCCGCCGAACTGCTCTGTGACCGCGGTGACATCGGCGGGCTGTCGACGCCGCTGCACCCCCACACCGGTCGGGCGACGATATTCATCTACGACGGCTACCCGGGCGGGGTGGGACTGGTGCGAGCGGGCTACGAGACCGTCGACGCGCACATGGGGCGCACGCTGTCGATGTTGCGTGCCTGCCCCTGCGAGGACGGCTGTCCGGCCTGCGTCCAGTCACCGCACTGTGGTAACGCGAACTCGCCGCTCGACAAGGAGTTAGCGTCGCTCCTGCTCGACGGCCTGACCGGGGGTTAATGGCCGGTGCCGTGGTCGTCGTCCTGCTTCGCCTCGCTGAGTATCTCGCTGAGATAGTGGACGCAGGCGAACGCGAACAGGATCAACACGACCACGACGAGCGCGATCAGTGCGAACACGACGTGACTGCTCATACCGACACTCGCGGATCACCGGACAAGAAAGTACCTATCGCGTGTTACACCCGACGGCGCTCGTCTTCCCAGTACGCGTCGCGGATCTCGTACTTCTGAACCTTTCCGGTGGCGGTCTCGGGGAGATCGTCTTGGAACTCGACGCGGCGCGGGATCTTGTAGGCGGCCATCCGCTCGCGGGCGAACTCACGGATATCGTCGCCCGTGAGGTCGGCACCCGCCTTCTCGACGATGATAGCGGTCACCTGCTCACCGAGGTCGTCGTGTGGCGTGCCGACGACGGCCGCCTTCAGCACGTCCGGGTGGTCGTAGAGCGCGTCCTCCACCTCGATGGAGGAGACGTTCTCGCCGCCGGTGATGATGATGTCTTTCCGGCGGTCCTTGATCTGTATCATTCCGTTCTCGTCGATGGTCGCCACGTCGCCGGTGTGGAACCAGCCTTCGGCGCGCTCGTTGAACGTCTCGTGGGTGATATCCGGCTTGTTCAGATACCGGTCCATCACCTGATTCCCCTTGACGACGACTTCGCCCATCGTCTCGTCGTCGCGGGGCACGTCGTCGCCGTTCTCGTCGACGACGCGGAGTTGCGTCGCCAGCGTCGCGAACCCCTGTCTGACCGTGATGTCGGCGGCGCGGTCCGTCTCGCTGATGCGGCGCGGCGAGTTCGAGGTCGTGATGAGCGGTGCCGTCTCCGTGAGGCCGTACAGTTGGATGAGTCGCCAGCCGAACGACTCCTCCACCTGTTCGATGGTCGCCTTCGGCGGCGGACTCCCCGCGGTCGCCAGCCGCACGTCTCGGGCACCGGTCGTCTCCGGATGGTTCGTCTCGTACTCCTCGATGAGTCGGTTGAGCACCGTCGGCGCGCCACACAGATACGACACGTCGTGCTCGCGGATGGCCGCGAACGTATCCGCCGGGTCGAACGACCGCTGACAGACGTGGGTCGCGCCGAGTCCCGTCACGGCGTAGGTGTGTCCCCAGCCGTTACAGTGGAACATCGGCAGCGTCCACAGATACGTGTCGTCGTCCGACAGCTCCATGTGGTGGACGAGGATGAGCGCGTGGACGTGTTCCGTCCGGTGGGTCCGGACGACGCCCTTCGGCTCGCCCGTCGTCCCCGAGGTGTAGTTGATCGACGCGTCGTCCTCCTCGTCGATGTCGGGGCGGTCGGGCGCGGTCGAATCTCCCGACTGGAGCACGTCCTCGTACTCGTCCCACTCGCCGTCGATCCGGTCGGCACCGTAGCCGACGAACCGGTCGGCCGGCACGTCCTCGCGGATCGGTTCGACCTCGCCGGCGTACGCGTGGTCGGCGATGACCAGCTCGGCCTCGCAGTCGTTGAGGATGTACTCGTACTCGTCGGCGATGAGCCGGTAGTTGATCGGGACGAACACCATCCCCAACTGCTGAACGGCGAACTGCGTTTCGAGGAAGTAGTGGGTGTTCCCCGAGACGAGCGCAACCCTGTCTCCCCGTTCGAGTCCCATGTCGAGCAGGGCGTTCGACAGCTTGTTCACCCGGTCGTCGAACTCCGCGTACGTGTACTCCGTCCCGTCGTCGGCGACGACGGCAGTCACGTCGTCGTAGAGTTCGACCCCCCGGTCGAGGAAATCCGTCGTGAGCATCGGCACGTTCATCGGTATCGCCTCACGTCACTCCTGTGAGGGCCGGCACAAAAAGGGTGTCCGCTAAACACTGATCGCCGGCCTCACACCAAGGCGGTCGGCGCAGAGAAGCACTACGTCGGGATCAGGAGTCGATTTCGGATAGCACGAAGCGCGAGACGCGACGATACGTCGAGAACCCACATTTGAAGGGCCGGAACTGACGCGGATGCCGGGCCAAGCGACGGGCGATGTCGAAGTGTCTCCTCTACGGCGGCAAGGGCGGGGTCGGGAAGACGACCTGTGCGTCGGCCTCGGCGCTGGCTCGGGCGCGGCGCGGCGACCGGACGCTCGTCGTCTCCACCGACCCGGCACACTCACTCGGTGACGTGTTCGACGCGCCGGTCAAGACCGAGCCGACGCCGGTGTGCGACGACCGGCCACTGTACGCCGTCGAAGTCGACCCCGAGACGCGTCTCGGCGAGAAGTACGCGGAGACGTTCGACACGCTCGTAGGCGAAATCGAACGACTCGGCGTCGACCTCCCGACCCGGGCCGATCTTGACGCTCGCAGCGTCATCGGGAGCGACGAACTCGCCGCCGTTGACCTGTTCGGTCGCTACGCGGCGGACGACGACTGGGATCGGGTCGTGTTCGACACGGCACCGACCGGCCACACGCTCCGTCTCCTCCGGCTCCCCCGCGTGCTCGACTCGACGCTGGGGCGAGCAGCTGAGATCAAGTCCCGCGTCGACGCGGTGACCTCGACGGTGACTGGCCTGTTCAGCGGCGACGACACCGAAAGGTTGGCGGCGGTGGATATCGACGGCACCCGGAACCGGATCGAACGCGTCGCCGAGACGCTCCACGACCCCGAGCGAACGCAGTTCCGGGCCGTCATGGAGCCGGAACGGCTGTCGTTGCGCGAGACGGAGCGGCTGCTCGACCGACTCCGCGAGGAGGACATTTCGGTCGACTACGTGGTCGCGAACAAGGTTCTCGAAAGTATCGACGACTCGTGTTCGCTGTGTTCTGCCCGCCGCGAGAGGCAGGCAGACGTGCTGTCCGCGGCGGCCGACCGATTCGACGCACCCCTCGTGACCGTCCCGCTGCTCGAAGCCCCCGCCGACGAGCGGGTCCGGACAGTCGCTGACCGCTTCGCAACCGACGGCACGACGTGACGCTCCCCGCGCCGTCTACACCAGTTCGCGAACGGCAGTCAGACTCTCCACGTCGTAGGTCGGCGTGGCGTCGAGCGTCCGGTCGGCGTTGTGTTCCCGGCGGAGGAAGGCAACGTCGTAGTCCGCTCGCTTGCCCGCGCGAATGTCGCTCTCGCTGTCACCGACGTACAGCGGGTTCTGACAGCCGAGGTCGGCGGTGGCCTGCTCCAAGTACAGCGGATCGGGCTTCTTGCGTCGGAGGCTGTCGCGCGTCGGGTCGCGAGCACGGACCGTCTCGAAGTGGTCGGCGAGTCCGTGATGGTCGAGCACGAACTCGACGATTCGGGCCTGATTGTTGCTGACGACGCCGAGCGGCAGGTCGAGTCGGTCGAGCGCGTGAACGTCGTCGTAGATGAACTTCCGGCCCGCCGTCGTCTCCGCTCGAAGGAGTTCCTCGATCCGTGTCTCGCGGTGGTGCCAGAGCCGGTCGGGGTCGACGCCGTGCCGGTCGGCGACGGCGCGCAGCTCCGCGTCCGACACGCGGATCGCGAGCGCTCGGAGGTCTTCCCGGCGCGGGTCGCTGATCCCCGCATCGCGGAAGGCGTCCGCGGTCGCCTCGTGGAGCGCCGGCTTCCCACAGAGCGTCACGAGCACGCCGTCGTGATCGAACAGCACTCCGTCGTACGCGGCCATTACTGACCGGTGCGGTCTGAGTCAACTGAGCGTGTCGGTCACCGGTGGTTCTGCCGCGGACTGGCGGACCGGGCCTCCCATGTTCGGCAGTAGGTCGAAACTGGTCGTGCGCATATCTCCGGTGATGAGTGAGGCAGACACGCGCGGACGCGACGCGACGAACAGGGAGTGTCCGAAGTGTCGGTCGACCGCTCACACGAAGCAGTTGGACGAGACACCCCGACAGAGCGCAGGCGTCCTCGTCGAACGACGGTACGTCTGTGAGACGCCGTCGGGGTGTGGATACACGTGGACGGTCGACGCGTACGGTGACTTCTGACCGATTGCACCGACCACCGTCCAAGACTGACGCCTTTCAGTCGCCGACGTCGGCGTCCGTTCCCGGTCGGTAGTCGCGACTCACCGCGAGCCACGTGCGCGACCGGAACCGCCGGAGATTCACGACGACCGGAACCGCCGTCTCCGCCACGAGTGCGACGAGCAGCGCCGTGACGCCGACGGCCGTCACCGTGCCGAGATACGCGACCGGCAGCGCGACCAGATACAGCCCGGCGAGCGTCGCGAGGAACGGGACGCGGGTGTCGCCGGCCCCCCGGAGCGCGCCGGTGAGCGATCCGTCGACGCCGAGCGGGACGGCACTGACTGCCGCGCTCGCGACGAACAGCGCGGTCAGGGACACCCCGCTGTCCACGAAGAGCGTCGCCACCGGTCGCGCGACGGCGACGACGACTGCCGCCGCGAGCACGTAGACGAGCAGCGAGAGCTTCGCGATGTCACGGCCGTAGACGACCGCTCGCGCCTCCTCGGCCCCGCCGAGCGCCTGTCCGACGAGCGTCGAGGCGGCGATGGAGAACCCCCACGTGAAACTCCCCAACAGCTGGCGTATCTGTCGGGCGACGCTCAGCGCCGCGAGCGCCGCCGGACCGAAGGCGGCCGCGATGGCGAGCAGCGGAAACACGACGACCCCCTGTGCGATCCGGCGGGCGACCAGCGGCACGGTCACCCTGAGCAGCTGCCGGACGAGTCCGGAGGTCGGCCGACTGTCAGGGCCGACCGGGATCGGGCTGGCTCCGCGACCGGCGTACGAGCGGCCGGTCATCCCCCACGCGAACACGAGCGCGACGATGGCCGTCGCGAGCGTCGTCCCGACGCCGGCACCGACGACGCCCCAGCCAGCGCCGAACACGAGCGTCGCGCTGAGCGTCACGTTGAGGACGGCACCGGCCGCGCGGACGGCCATCGGCGTCACGGTGTCGCCGACGCCAGCGTACGTCCGCGACGCGACGAGATTGAACGCCTCGAAGACGAGCCCCGGCGCGACGACGGCGAGATACGCGGCACCGAACCCCGTCGTCGCTGGGCCGCCACCGACGAGACTCACGAGCGGCCGCGCGCCGAGCGCGAAGACGGCCGCAACGGGAATCGCTGTGACGGCGGCTATCAGAATACTCGCGGCGACGGCGTCTGCGGCGCGGCCCGCCTCCTCGCCGCCGTAGTTCTGTGACACCAGCGCGAGGGTGCCACCGGACAGCCCGATGTACGCGAACTTCCCGACCGTCCAGAAGCCGTTAGCAACTCCCAGTCCGGCGACCGCCTCGGCACCGACGGCGACGCCGACGATGGCGAGGTCGACCGTCCGCTTGGACATGATAGCGAAGCCGGTGACGATACGCGGCCACGCGAGGTCGACGGTGTCCCGGAACTGCGCCTCACCGATGACGCTCATCCGGGCGAGCACGCGTCCGACCCGACGCAGCCACGACACACATGAAGCGACGAGGGGGAGGGTTTAGCCGTTGTCGCTCCCCGCCGACGCGAGGGCGCTACCGAGGTCGGAACGCGCGTGATTCTACCACTGATCGTTCTCACGACTGGGACAGTTTGATGAGAGCCAAGGGAGGGATTTGAACCCTCGAACTCCCGATTACAAATCGGGTGCTTGCACCGCCCAAGCTCCCTTGGCGCGTCTGGTCATCCGCCCCCCTCGTTTGTATCCGTTTCGCGTTCGAGCCGTCGCTCGAGTTCTACGCGGTGTGGCTCGTAGCCGTGCCGTCGGTAGAACCGACGCGCTCGCTCGTTGGTCGCCATCGCGTCGAGCGTGATCGCCTCCATACCACCCTCGGCGAGGGCGTCCTCAGCGGCCGTGAGCAGGTCGCTACCGATCCCCTCACCTCGTCGCTCCGGAATGACGTAGAGATTCTCGACGACGCCTCGGTCGGTGTCCTGTTCGTAGCCGCCGGACTCCGGATAGAAGGTGACGAAGCCGAGGACGTCGTCATCGTCGCCGTCGTCCTCGCGGGCGACGAACACGCCACCGCTCACGATCCGCTGTGCGAGCGATTCACGGATCGACGCGTGATTGGCCGCGGCGAGCAGATGCGAGCCGTGGGTCCGTTGGTCGGCCGCGAGGTCGACCCACAGCTCCGCGAGCGCGTCCACCGCTGACGCTGTCGGCCGTTCGATCCTCATTCTCGTTCGAGCGCATCGACGGCAGGGAGCGTGCCGTCGGTGAGCATCCGGAGCGCGGCCCCGCCGCCGGTCGAGACGTGTGAGAACCCGTCGATGCCGAGGTCACGGAGCGCGGCGGTGGTGTCGCCGCCGCCGACGATGCTCCGTTCGATGCGGGTCGCCGCCTCGTACAGCTCGCGGGTGCCGTAGGCGAACGCTTCCGCTTCGAAGACGCCCGCCGGACCGTTGAGGATCGCGGTGCCGGCGTCCTCCAGCACGTCCGCGTAGGCGGCGACGGTGCGGGCACCGATGTCCATCGCCGACTCTTCGGTCGGAAGGTCGTCGATGCCGAGTTCGACCCGTTCGCCGGCACGCTCGACGGCGACGTCACGGGGGAGATAGATCCGGTGACCGAACTCGTCGAGCAGGTCGCCGGCCCGCTTCACCGCCTCCGTCGAGCGGTCGTTGACGACTTCCGCGGAGGCGGCACCGAGGGTGACGCCGTCCGCGAGCAGGAACGCGTTGCCGACGATACCGGCCACGAGCACGGCGTCGGCGAGGCCGCGCTGGAGCACCGACCGAGCCACGTCGATGGAGTCGGTCACCTTCGCGCCGCCGAGGACGTACACCCGCGGCGTCGGCGTCTCGTCGATCCGGCCGAGCACGTCGAGTTCCGCCTCCATCACGCGCCCGGCGTAGCTCGGGAGTCGGCCGGGGAAGCCGATCAGCGACGGCTGTGCCCGGTGGGCGGCGGCGAAGGCGTCGTTGACGTACGCGTCGAGCACCGGCGAGAGCTTCGCGACGAGATGCGTCTCGGCGGCCTGCTCTGGCCCCCACTCCATGTACTCCTCGCTGTAGAAGCGGGTGTTCTCCAGCATGAGGACGCCGCCGTTCGGAAGGTCGCGGACGCGCTCGCGAGCGGCCGCGGAGAAGGTCGCGTCACAGTAGTCGACGGGGGCGGCGAGCAGTTCGTCGAGCCGGTCGGCGTGCGGGGCCAGCGTCGTGAACTCGTCGCCGCCGGGCCGACCTTGGTGTGCCAGCACGACGACGCGCGCGCCCCGGTCGCACAGTTCCGCGACGGTGTCGACGTGTGCTCGGAGCCGGGCGTCGTCTGCGAGGGTCCCCTCGTCCGTGAGTGGACTGTTGATGTCGACTCGGACCCCGACGGCCGCCCCCTCGGCGTCGAGGTCATCGAGTGTCCGTGGCATGTCGGGGAGGTTGCTCGGTCGTTACGAAAGGCTTGTGTAATGCCGGCGGCAGGGATAGCCACCCCTGCCGAGTAACGGAGGCGAAGGGTACTTGTAACGCGCCGGCTCAACCCACGATAACGATTCACTATGGGGGTAAGCGACAGATACGACCGCGGTCGACGACTGTTTCTCGAGGACCCGGTTCGTGCCGTGCTCGTGGTTATTGCGGTGGTTCTCGTCCTCGACCTCGTGCGCCAGCTCGCCGTCGGTCAGACGCAGATTTCGGAGTTCGGCGTGATGCTCAAGGACGGCCTGATGCGGGGACTGTTCTTCGGGCTTGCCGGCATCGGTCTCTCGATGACCTACAGCATCCTCAACTTCGCGAACTTCTCGCACGGTGACTTCATCACCAGCGGTTCCTTCGCGGGGATGGTCGTCACGTACGTCATCGCCGGCGGGTTCGGTGCCGAGGCCGACATCGGGTCACTCGCGCTCGTCGGCGCGGACGGGTCGGTGTACGGTGCACAGCTCGGTATCGGCGTCGCGACGACGCCGCTCGCCGTCGTCGCCGGGGCCGTCGTCGCGGGCGTGGCGACCGTCCTGCTCGCGCTGTTCATCGACCGGCTGGTGTACAGACCCATCCGCGACCGGTCGGGTATCGCGCTGCTCATCACGAGCATCGGGGTCGCCTTCGCGCTCCGATACCTGATACAGTTCGTCTTCGGCCCGAGCCGCCGGGGGGTCACGGACTCCGGAGCCGTTCCGTCCATCGGTATCCCTGCCGTTGACGGTGTGGTCAGTGTCAATCTCCACGAGGTGTCGCTGCTCGTCGTGTCGGTCCTGCTCATGCTCGGTCTCCACCTCCTGTTACAGCGGACGCGGCTCGGCAAGGCGATGCGCGCGATGGCGGACAACGAGGACCTCGCCCGCATCACCGGCATCCCAACCGAGCGGGTCGTCAGGTTCACGTGGATCATCGGTGCCTCGCTGGCGGGGGTCGCCGGCTACATGTTCGTGCTCTGGAACGGGACGCTCCACTGGTTTCAGGGGTGGATACTCCTGTTGCCGATATTCGCGGCGGTGATACTCGGCGGCATCGGCTCCGTCTACGGCGCTATCGTCGGCGGACTGGTCATCGGGCTGACGATGTCCGTCTCCATCGTCTGGATTCCGAGCGGGCTCGCGCGTGCGGCCGCGTTCCTCCTCATGATCGTCGTGCTGCTCGTCCGGCCGGAAGGCATCTTCGCCGGGAGGTCGACAGCATGAGCGACGACGAGGGCGGCGCGTCGGAGCCTGCGGGGCTCGCGGCGGTGTGGGACAACGACGCCACGAAGCTCGTGGCGCTCGTCGGCGGTATCCTCGCGCTGTACGTCGGTGCCGGCACCCTGCTGGATTACGGCGTACGTCAGCAGCTCAACTCCATCGGCCTGCTCGTCTTCTACATCGCTGTCTTCGCGATGCTCGCGCTCGCCCTGAACCTCCACTGGGGGTACACCGGGCTGTTCAACATCGGCGTCATCGGCTTCATGGCTATCGGCATCTACGTCACCGCCGTCCTCTCGAAGTCGGCGACGGTCACCGAACCCGCCGCCGGCAGCATCGGCGGCTTCGGTCTTCCGCTGTGGCTGGGTATCATCGGTGGGGTGGTCGCCGCGGCGGTGTTCGGCGTCCTCGTCGCGCTCCCGGCGTTGCGGCTCCGCGCTGACTACTTCGCCATCGTCACCGTCGGCATCAGCGAGATCGTCCGGTTCACCCTGCTGGAGTCGAGCTTCCAGCAGATGCAGCTGTTCGGCTACTTCGTGGGACTTGGCGGCGGCTCGGGGCTCATCCTAGATTTCGATATTACCGACAGCCTGCTGGACGCCGTCGGGGTCGCCGAGCCGTACGCCGGGTTGACCGAGTCGCTGGGCGCGACGCTCGGGCTGGGAGGGAACCCGAAACCGGTGTTCGACAGCCTCTATTATGGCGTGCTCCTCCTCGTGTTCCTCGTCCTCTTCTACCTGCTGCTCCGGCGCGTCGGCAACTCTCCGTTCGGGCGGGTGTTGAAGGCGATCCGCGAGGACGAGGAGGCGACGAAGTCGCTGGGGAAGGACACGAACCGCTTCAAGATCAAGTCGTTCACCATCGGCTGTGCGCTGATGGGGCTGGCCGGCATCCTGTTTTACGCGGAGCAGGGGGCGATAACGCCGAACGCGTTCCGGCCGCGCATCACGTTCTTCGTGTGGATCGCGCTCATCATCGGCGGTGCCGGCTCGAACACGGGTAGCGTCATGGGCGGGGCCGTCTTCGCGGCGTTCCTCTTCCGCGGCCCCCTCTTCCTGAAGAACGTCATTCAGGAGAGCTTCGACATCGGGGCCGTGAGCACGTTCGGACAGGCCGTGTCGCCGCTGATATCCGGGCTTAATCCGGTGCCGATGCTCGCGTACGCTATCGACAACCTCGCACAGCTCCAACTCGTCATCATGGGGCTGACGCTCATCTACCTGATGCACAACCGCCCGGAAGGCCTGCTCGGCCACCGGCAGGAACCGGCCGCGTGTATCCCGCTGACCGGCCTGAGCCGAAGTGACACGGCCACCGCCCCGGCGACGGAAACGGACGGCGGCGTGGCGTCGAAAGGGGGTGACGGCGATGAGTGACACGGAGGTCGACGAGGCGGCCGTGACGACGAACGTCCCCGAGGACGTGGAGGCGGACGTCGACGAGCCGGAGACGAACGACTCGACCGTCGAGAGGGATGCGAAGCACGTCCCGAACGCGATTCCGCTGAAGGTCAGGGGGCTCCGCAAGGAGTTCGGGGGTATCGTCGCCGCCGCCGACGTGAACCTCTCCGTCGAGGAGGGGTCGCTCACCGGACTCATCGGCCCGAACGGTGCCGGCAAGTCGACGACCTTCAACTGTATCACCGGCGTCCACGAGCCGACCGCCGGGCAGATTCACTTTCAGGGCGAGGACATCACCGGCCTGTCGCCCAACGAGGTCGCCGAGCGCGGGCTGGTTCGGACGTTCCAGATCGCCCGCGAACTCGAGGAGATGTCCGTCCTCGAGAACATGATGCTCGCGCCGACGGGCCAGCGGGGGGAGTCGCTGTGGCGGTCGGTTCTTCCCGTCGCTCGGGAGTCGGTGAAACAGCAGGAAGCGGCGGTGTTAGAGCGGTGCTGGGAGATGTTAGAGTTCTTCGAGATCGACCACCTCGCCCACGAGTACGCGGGGAACCTCTCGGGCGGCCAGCGGAAGCTCCTCGAGCTGGCACGGGCGCTCCTGACGGAGCCGTCGGTGCTCCTGCTCGACGAGCCGTTCGCCGGGGTGAACCCGTCGCTCGAATCGCGGCTGTTGGACCACATCAACGAACTGCAGGAGAGCGGCTACACGTTCCTCATCGTCGAACACGATATGGACCTCATCATGGAGAACTGCGAACACGTCATCGTGATGCACCAAGGGACGGTCCTCACTGAGGGCACCCCCGAGGAGGTACGGACGAACGAGGCGGTCATCGAGGCGTACCTCGGTGGGGAGGTCGACGGATGAGCGAGACGACCGCGGACGGCGAGCGGACGGATGCCACCGACGAGACGGCCGGGGCGAAGCGCGGGACGCGGCGGTGGGACGACAGCCTGCTCGCGGTCCGTGACCTCGATGCGGGCTACGGCGACCTGCAGATACTCTCCGGGGTCGACCTCGACGTGCGGTCGGGCGAGTACATCGCCATCGTCGGGCCGAACGGTGCCGGCAAGTCGACGGTGATGAAGTCGGTGTTCGGCCTGACGAACCGGATGGCCGGCACCGTCTCCTTCGACGATACGGACATCTCGGAGTCGAAACCCGAGGAGATAATCTACGAGGGACTCGGCTACGTCCCGCAGAACGACAACGTCTTCTCGTCGCTCTCGGTCCAGGAGAACCTCGAGATGGGCGCGTACATCCTCGACGAGGTGCCCGAGGGACCGCTCGAAACGGTGTACGACCGGTTCCCGATTCTGCGTGAACGCTCCGGTCAGGAGGCGGGGACGATGTCTGGCGGCCAACGGCAGATGCTGGCGATGGGGCGGGCGCTGATGCTGGAACCCGACCTGTTGATGCTCGACGAGCCGTCGGCCGGTCTCGCGCCGGACCTCGTCGAGGACATGTTCGACCGGATCGACCGCATCAACGCCGACGGCACCGCGGTTCTGATGGTCGAGCAGAACGCGAAGGAGGCGTTGCGACGCTGCGACCGGGGGTACGTGCTCGTCGACGGGCAGAACCGCTACGAGGACAGCGGCGACGCCCTGCTGGCGGACGAGCAGGTTCGACAGGACTTCCTCGGTGGGTAAGCGGAACTCGTCAGTTCCCGCCGAGGGCTTCCTGGATGACAGAGGTGTACGACCCCTCGTTCTGGTTGTAGGCGACCTGCGCGGTGACGGTGCCGCCGAACTCCTCCTCGAAGACGCTGCTGAACCGCTCGGAGAGCTGCTGGCCGTAGTCGTTGTTGACGTACAGCGTCGCGGCGGTCGCGCCGTCCAACTGCTCGGAAGCGACCTGTGCCATCACCCGACCCTGGAGGAAGTCCGAGGGTGCCGTCCGGAAGATGAAGTCGTCGTCCTCGAGGTTCGACACCGACAGCGCGGTCGAGGAGGGCGAACAGCCGACGACCTCGTTCGGAATGAACGCCTGCTTCGAGACGGGCACGTTCACGCCCGACGACGCTGTCCCGCAGACGAACGGGACACCGGCGTTAACGAGCGAGTTCGCCGCCTGAATGCCGGTGTTGGGGTCGGTGTTCGTGTCCTCGATCTGCGGGTCGACCTCGAGGTCGAGATCGGAGTCGTTCACCTGTATCGCCGGAATCTGTGCCGCTTTGATCATTCCTTGGCCGACCGACGCCAGATTGCCCGTCTCCGGGAGCAGGATACCGAGCGACACCGTCCGCCCGAAGCCGCCGGGCATGGTGTCGGCCGCCGGGCCGGCACCCTCCGGTGTCCCGCCCTCGAAGCTCAGCACCTCGGAGGTCTCCGTCCCGCCGTCGCCGGTGAACTCCCAGATGGCGTACGCGGCGTTGGCCGGGTCGCCCGTCTCGTTGAAGTTCACGTCCGAGGAGGCACCCTGATAGTTGACCGGGTCGCCGTTCGCGACGGCCTCGACCCCTTCGAGGAAGTTCTCCGGCGTGACCTCCATCCCGTCGGGGTTGGCGACGTTGCGCATCTGGTCGCGCACGGCGGACCCGGTGTTCTCGCCCGCCGCGACGTTGGCGAGGATGCCGACGGCGGCCGAATCGTACGACTGTGCGGTGAAGACACCGGGAGAGTCGTCGTACTCGTCCTCGTAGAGACCGATGAACGACTCCTGTGCGGGCCCGCCGGCAGCGGGTGCGGTCCCGACGACGTTGTCCATCGGGTTGCCGACGTTCGACTGTAACTCCCCGTCGCGCAGTCCGTCCGGAACGATGATGTCCTCGCTGCCGTCGCTCAGACTGTAGTAGTCGCGGAACAGCGTGTTGCCGTCTTCGGGATAGCCGATGACGTTGACCACGTCGACACCCCCGCCCGACCCGGAGTTCGTGCCTTCTCCCGTCCCAGTCGCGGTCCCGTCTTCGCCGCCGGAGCAGCCGGCGATTCCGACAGTTATCCCCGCGGCACCCACCGTCTTCAGTACGTCGCGCCGTTCGACATCGCGTGACATGTGCTCGAAGAGTCGGCGTGCCTATATAAAATTACGCCCGCGGTGACGCGGTTTCCACCCCAACCGGCACGGTCGCGGGGAGCTACGCGCGCGACGTGGGTCGGATCGCTCTGAGACGGGCGGCCCACCCCCCAGTCGGAGCCTGCTCACTCCGCGAACTCGACGGTCGTGTTCTCGTGACGGCAGGTCTCCAGCGCGTGTTTCGCGTCCATGCCGGCGGCCTGTGCGGTGCGGGCCTGCCCGACGCCGACCTTCAGCTCCACCTCGACGTCCTCGCGGACGTGGTCGATGGCGTCGCGGTAATCCGCGTCGTTCATTCCCGGGCAGACGGCGATGACGTTGTCCCCGCCGACGAAGAAGGACAGCGCGTCGTGCGCCTCTCGCATGTACTGCATCAGGCTGGCGTACCCCTGTTCGATGCGGATGAACGAGTCGAACTCGTTGAGTTGGTCCGTGTACTTCCCCGTGGCGTCGTTCACGTCGAAGTGTGCGATCTGCACGTCGTCGGCCCGACGCTCGTCGGGGGCGAGCGGGTCGCCGCGGAGGATCTCGGTCCGGGCGGCGTCCTGTGCGGAGCCGGCCTCCTGTAGTTGGGTCGAGGCAGTGCCGAGCGCCTCGGCGGGACTCGCGGCCGCCTCGATGCCAAGCGACACCGTCACGGGGTAGCGGTTGGCGACGGACTCCTGTATCAGCGCGTGGGCGTCGGCGTCCAGCCCGTTCGTCACCGCGATCATGTTGTCGAACCGGGAGAAGAACACGTACCCCTCGCGGTTACCGAACAGCTGTGAGAGGTCCGCGTAGAGCCGCGACTGGAGCGTCTGCAGGTCCACCTCGCGGCGGGGGTCCGGCGTCACCGTCCACGGGCCGTAGTTGTCGATCTGAACCAGCGTGACCTGCGTGTTCGTCACACCGGTCGTTCGCGACCGGGCGGTAACTGCGTTTCCATGTCGGCGCGTCACCCCGCCGGCGACGTGTCGACCAGTTCGACACCGAGGAGCGTCTCGGCGGCGAAGATACCGCCGTAGAGATAGCCGAACACGACGAGCGCGGGGACGGCGACGGCGATGCCCGCACGCGGTAGCGACGTGTCGTGGACCGTCGCCATCCCGTACACGAGTAGAATCGCCCCCCACAGCGCGAGCAGGAGTCGCCACGCGGCAACGCCCTCAGTCAGCAACGGTACGCCGGCCAGCGCGGGCGGCACGCCGACGCCGGCCAACGCCATCGGTGCGGTCGCGTAGCCGATGACCTGTACCGTCTCCGAGACGCCCGCTCGGTCCCGGACGACGGCGATCAGGATCACCACCTCCAGCGCCGCGACGAGGTGGAGCGCCACCGGCGCGAGGACGAGGCCGACGACGAGCAGGCCGACCGCCACCGACGCGACCTCGCCGGCGAAGAACGTCGGGCGGGCGCTCGGCAGGAGCGCGAACCGGGTCGTGACGTAGACGAGCGCGACGCCGACGGCGAAGACGAGGCCGGGGGCCTGATCGCCCGGCGCGATGCCGTTCTCGAAGAAGCGCCGCGGGCGCAGTAGCAACTCGACCCACGCGCGCACCAGTCCGCGCGCCCCACGCTCGCGACCCCCCTGCGGATTCTCGGTCCACGTCGTCACTGGCGTTCCGTACGCTGGTGGGGCGTTTCACGGTTCCGGAGCGGTGACGGGCTCAGTCGGTCCTGACGACGTGACAGTCGCGGCAGCGAGCCTCGTAGGACTCGTCCGCGCCGACCACGACCGTCGGGTCGTCGTAGTGGGCCGGCTCTCCTCCGACGAGCCGCTGATTGCGCGAGGCGGGTTCGCCACACACCGCACAGATGGCCTGATACTTGTCGACGTACTCGGCGACGGCCATCAGCGCCGGGAGCGGGTCGAACGGTTCGCCGCGGAACGTCTGGTCCGTGCCGGAGACGATGACCCGGCGACCGTCGGCGGCCAGCGACTCGCAGGCGTCGACGAGCGCGTCCGAGAAGAAGTTCGCCTCGTCGATCGCGACGACCGACGCCCCGTTCAGCGCGTCGTGAATGTCCGGCCCGGGGTCGGACTCGTCGACGACGGTCGCCTCGATGCGCTGACCGGCGTGACTCCCGATGGTGGCCGTGCCGTAGCGGTCGTCCAGCGCCGGGGCGAAGGCGGCGACCGACTGACCGGCTATCTCGGCGCGCCGGAGTCGCCGCAGAAGCTCCTCCGTCTTCCCGGAGAACATGGAGCCGGTGACCACCTCCACCCACCCGCTGTTCGTGATGGCGTGCACGGCGGAGGGGGGAAGTCTGCGGGAGAAAACCGTTACTCTTCGCGCGCCCGGACGGCGGTCAGTCGTCAGCGCCGACGTTGCTCTGGGATTCGAGTGTCGCCGGGCTCGGCTCGATGTTCGCGTACTCGACGAGGCGACGACCGAGCGTGTCGACCCGCTCGGCGTAGTCGTCGTCGACGAGTTCTCCGTCCTCGTACTGCGAGGAGACGTTCGGGAACGCGACCTGATGCGGGAGCACCCACGCGTTGACCGCGCGGGCGACGATGCGGAGGTGATCGAGCGCCCCGGTCGGGAAGGAGCCGCCGGCGACGGTGAGCAGGCCGACCGTCGTGTTCTCGAACTCGTCGAAGCCGCAGTAGTCGAGCGCGTTCTTCAGCGGCGCGGAGTAGGAGCCGTGGTAGTTTGGCGAGCCGAGCAGGACGCTGTCTGCCTGCTCGACCCGAGCGAGCAGTTCGGCGCTGTCGCCGGGTTCGTCGAGGTCGCTGTTGTAGACGGGGAGGTCGAACTCCCGGAGGTCGATGCAGTCCGTCTCGACCTGTTCGTCGTGGTCGGCGACCGCAAGCGCGCGGTCGCAGGCGAGGCGCGTGTAGCTCCCCTCGCGAAGACTGCCGACGAGCGCCGCGACGCGAGTCGTGTCCATGCGTCGGCTCCGGGAGCCGCGGATAAATGTCGTGTGCTATTCGGCGAGTCGCGCCTCGCCGTCGTCGTACTCGACTAACCCGTCGGCGGCGAGATCATCCAGCAGGCCGGTGAGCCACTCGCGGCCGTGTTGCCCCTCCGGCGCGTAGTCGACCCTGATTCGAGGGCCGAGGTCGTCGAGCGCGAGCGGGCCGTGCCCGCGCAGTGCCTTCACGATCCGACCGCGCATCTGTCGGCGACTCCCTTCGAAGTCGGGTTGTGTGGGCACGTCCGGCGCGGTGAAATCTCCCGTTCCGTAGGCGTGACACCATTCCCGCCACGGACAGCCCGCCTCGTCACAGGTCGGCGTCTTCTCGCAGGCGACGCCGCCCAGTTCCATGATAGCGTTGTTCCACACCCGTGACTCGCCGTCGGGCATGAGTCCGTTCGCGACCGTCTCGAACGCCGCACCGTCGTCGGGCACGTCGAAGGCGCGGTAGAGCACGCGTTTCACGTTCGTGTCGACGACGGCGTCGCCGTTGTTGAATGCGAAGGAGGCGACGGCGTTGGCGGTGTACGGGCCGACGCCCATCAGCTCCTGTAGCCCCTCGGGCGTCTCGGGAAACTCGCCGTCGTGGTCGTCGCGCACCTGTTTCGCCGCCTCGTGGAGATACTTCGCGCGGTTGTTGTAGCCCAGCGAGTGGTCGGTCCAGAAGCCGACCACGTCCGAGCGGTCTGCGGCCGCCAGCGTCTCGGCGTCGGGCCACTCGTCGAGGAAGTCGCGGTAGGCCGACTCGACGCGGCCGAGCTGGGTCTGCTGGCTCATCACCTCGCTCACGAGGATGCGGTAGGGGTCGGTCGTCTCGCGCCACGGGAACGAGCGGTGGTCCGTCTCGTACCACTCGACCAGCGCGTCGCGGACGCCCCCTGTGTCCGCGGGTAGATACTCCGACGCGTCCGTCATTATCCGGCGTTGGTTCGACCGGCGTTTAGTGGTGGCGCTGTGGGATGGTGCGCGAGGAACAACGGGTATCCGTCAGCACCCCCTTGCGCGGGTATGAGCCTCGAACACCTGCAGACGGACGTGGAGAACGCCGGCCGCGAGCTGGGCGATGAGGTGGCCGTGTCGCTCGACGCGGAGACGCGCAACGAACTCGCGATGCTGACCGCGGCGTACGGGACGGACGACGTCGACGAGTTGGTGCGACGGGCCGTCCACGAGCTGTTCCAGCGGGCCGTCGAGACGGGGAATCTCGACTTCCATCTCCGCTCCGGGTACGACTGCACGTACGACGAGTTCCTCTCGGGGATGACCTACGAGGAGATGACCGGCGCGGACCGGTATCCGGACCTCGACGACGACACCCGGTATCAGTTTTAAATCTCGACCGACGCGTCCCAGTCGGCGGCGAAGACGACCGGCGTATCCTCGTCGTATGGGTAGCTACTCCAGTCGCGTCCCGCCGTGGGGGCAGTGCTCGTACGCCTCGGTCGTCTGAAAGCCACAGCGAGGACACTCGCGAGTCTGCGGGTCGGAAGCAGACGACGAGTCGCCGCCGAGACCGCGAAACAGGAAGGGGACGAACGGAACGAACAGGAAGACGAACAGCGAGTCGGTGTAGTAGTACACGACGGCAGAGACGGCGAGTGAAACGGCCAACCCCGCGGCCGCAGTCGCCGCCCAGCTCTTCATTCGAGGTCGACGTACTCTCCTTCCCACTCGCGGCGCGCCTCGATCTCGCGGCGGCCGCGCCGCGTCAGCGTGTAGTAGTTCGTCCGGCGGTCACGCTCCCCCTTATCGACGAGCCCTTTGTCGACGAGCGTGTCGAGATTCGGGTAGAGTCGCCCGTGGTGGATCTCTTTCTCGTAGTACTCTTCCAGTTCGTCCTTGATCGCCAGTCCGTGGGGTTCGTCACGGCCCGCGATGACGTACATGAGGTCGCGCTGGAATCCGGTGAGGTCGTACATCCTACACGACGGTTCGACCTTCCGGTGAATAAATATATCGGACCCGTTACAAACAGAACGACGCTTCGGGGTGCTACGACCAGTACAGCGGCGTATCACCGCTCTCACGAGCTGCGTCACGACGGACAACGCTGTACGTATTCACGTGTTGTCAATCCGGTATCACAGACCGAGCGCACGCTGTGTCGAGTGTGCCCGCGACTGTTGCGCTCACAGACGTGGCTTCACAGTCGTCGAAACGAGTGGAAAGCGCTCCGCCGGAGAAAACCCGGCCGAGCGCTTGCCGCCCTGAATTGGTCCCCGCTGACGCTTCGGCCCTCCAAAGCGAAGCGTCACCAGCAATCACGTGGTTGGTATTGATAAACCTACCGCCACCCGATCGGAGTGTCAATTAGCGGTAACGAACTCAGATGTACTCCTCTTCGAGCACCCAGCCGAGCGCCCGCTTGTAGTAGGTGAACATCTGCCTGACGCCCTCGTGGTTCATCTCCTCGCTGTCGAGTTGCTCCTGTAGGAACTCGTACTGCTCGCGGATCTCTGCCTCGTCGCGCATACTCGTGGCTCGCACGGCGGCGGCAAAAACCCCAGGCAGGCGGTCACACTCGTTCGAGGCGGGAGAGACCGCGCCAGATGGCGTCGACCATCCGCTCCTCCCCGTCACCCTCCGCCTGTGTCCATCCGTGGGCGAGGGCGTCTTCCAACACGGCGAGCGAGTGGTTCTCGAAGTTGTTCATGCCGCGGAACGATTCGAGCGCTTCACGGGCCGTCTCGTCGAATTCGTCACTCGGCGTCCCGTCGTAGAAGCCGAGGTCGGCGAGCGTCTCCGTGACGGACTCGGCGACCTCACCCGACAGTTCCTGCGTCTCCTCAGGTGGTGCGCGTTCGAGCAGCGTCACGTCGTAGAGTTTGAACACGCGCTCCAGTTCCGCGATCGGCGTCTCGTGGTCGTCGACGCGCACGTCGATCCAGCGGTCGTTTCCGCCGTCGTACCCGCCTTCCGGCCTGGCGACGTACATCGCGGCCGACTGCTCGCCGCGGGAGTCGCCGCCGGCCTCGTTGCCGGCGTGGAGGGCAGCGAGCAGTCGCTCCGGGAGTCCGCCCTCGGTTTCCTCGCACGCGTCGGCCATCGCCGTCAGGGTCTCCTCGTTCTCGAGGATGTTTCCCTGCACCGTGTACGTCTCGCCCTGAATGTCGCCGGCCACGTCGAAGCACTCCTCGCCGGTGAAGGCGGCGACGGAGCCGTCGCGGCCGACAACGCCGACCTGCCGGGACTCGGCCTCGGCGTCGCGGGCGGTGAGCGTGTCGACCACCGACTCTGCGTCGTGGCCCTGCCGTAGCAGATCGAGTCCGTCCGGACCGTATTCCACGTTGGCGAACGACTGCGTGGCTATCGCACCGGCGTCCGCCGAGACGAACGGGACGACGGAACCGACGCTGACGAACTTCGACTGGACGGCGACGCCGACGGCGCGTTTGTCCGGATCGCGAGCGACGATCGAGAACGTCATAGAGGCCTCTCGTCGGCCCGGGAAATTAACGTTAGAGTTTTCGCACCGTCAGCGGCTGTCTGCCGGTCAACTCACAGTCGAAGCCCGGATGTTCGACGAAGTGGCGCAACACGAGATGGCGTCGGCCGTCGGTCAGCCCGGTCCGTGAGAGGTCGGCGGCGGTGAACGTCTCGGGGAGACGCTCGTAGAGCCGTTCGACGGCGCGGAACGACTCGAACACCTTGCGATTCCCGGACGACTGCGCGCCGCGGCGTGCGACGACGTAACTGCCGTCCTCGCGGTGTTCGCCGCTCGTGTACACGTACTCCTGCGTGCCGGTCAGGACGGTTTCGAGCCGTTCGCGTAGCTCGGAAGCAGCACCTTCGTCGAGTCCGTAGGTCGTTTCGTCGACGTGTAAGAACAGTTCGCCAGCGTCGCGGGTGACGGTGACGTTACCGTCGAATTTCCCGGCCAGCCGCCTCGCGGCGACTTCCTCTATCCTCGTGGGTCGTCGGAGTGTCCGACATACCCCTATTCGCTCCTTCGGCCATATAAATCCTGCCGGACGAACAGTTGTCACTGTTCGACCGGACCCGGATTGTTTTGCCCGACCGGACCAATCCTACGGCATGAAGGTGCGCGGCACGCGAGAGTGTCAGTCCTGCGGCACCCGATGGTCCTACTACGAGACGGGTAGCGTCGAGTGTCCGGCCTGCGGGAGTATGCGGAGCGTGGGCGTCGACGAGGAGCGAAAGCTCCACACCGCGTCGGACGTGGAGCTGGATCTGACGGCAGTCCGCGAGGCGGTGGACGATCAGCCACTCCGCGAGGTTGCGGAGGAGGCTATCGGGACGACGCGGGGGTTCGTCCGAAGCTACGGCTTCATCGACGGCGGGGAACTCCGGCCACTGGCAGACACGTATCTCGCCGCGACGGAACTCCGTGTCGTTGCGGACGCGATGGGACGCGCCATGAACGTGGACGACGAGGAGAAGTACTACTTCCTGTCGCTGCTGCGCGGAGCCGATTTGGACGAGCGACCGCCGGAAGGCGAGGTTCCGGAGTCGCTTCGTGACTCACGCGGACTGGCATATGCGCGCGCCATCAGCGAGTATCGCGACGACCTCCGCACGTATCTCGACGAGCATCCGGATCCGGCAGCGAGCGACGCGCTCGACCGACTCCGTCCACACGTGAAGCGGGTGCACGCGCTGGACGGCGACGTTCCCACGGCGGAGTCAGAGGCGCTCGTCCGCATCGCTCGCGGAACCGGTCGCTACGTCGCTGACGGCGACGAAACCGCACTCGCACGGGCGGAGTCGCGACTGGACGAGTTGGCCTGAGCCGGGCTGGCCATCGCTCCGGTGACAGGTACGCCTCGGCCCGAGTCGAGACACGCGCGGTGACCGCGCGTCAAGTAGCGAGCAGGCGACCGGAAGACTCGACAGCGGGTGGTCGCGCAACGGCCTTGCCCGACTGTCGGCAACGCGTCAGCGCACGAGGCCAATGGCCACGTTTCGGTATTTGAATCTTCACCCGAACCACGGGCCGCTCGTTACCCGATTTAGGGGAGAGTGACCTCGACGCCGGCCTGTTCGCTCGCGGCCTTCACCGTGTTCCACAGCAGCATGGCGCGGGTCATCGGGCCGACGCCGCCCGGGACGGGCGTGATGCGCCCGGCGACTTCGCGGGCGCTGGCCTGCTCGACGTCGCCGACGAGTTCGTATCCCTTCTCGGTGTCGGCCTCGACGCGGTTGATACCCACGTCGATGACCGTCGCTCCCTCCTTGAGCATCGTTCCGTCGATCATCTCCGAGACGCCCGCGGCGGCGACGACGATGTCCGCGTTTCCGAGGTGACCCGAGAGATCCTCCGTCCGCGAGTGGCAGACGGTGGTCGTCGCGTTGCCGACGGCGGACTTCTGGACGAGGAGGTTGGCCATCGGCTTGCCGACGATGTCCGACCGGCCGACGACGACCGCCTCCGCGCCTTCCGTCTCCACATCGTAGTGTGCGAGCAGTTTCTGGACGCCATGGGGCGTACAGGGTTTGAACCGCGCGTCGCCGGCGACGAGACGGCCGACGTTCTCCGGGTGGAAGCCATCGACGTCCTTCTCGGGGGCGACAGTCCGCAGGACGCGGCGGGTGTCCACCTGTTCGACGACCGGCATCTGGACGAGGATGCCGTGCACCTCGTCGTCCGCGTTCAGGTCTTCGACCGTCTCGTACAGCTCCGCGGCCGGCGCGTCAGGGTCGATCTCGACGTGGAGGCCGTTGATCCCGACCTCCTCGCAGTCCTGCTGTTTCATCGAGACGTACGTCTCACTCGCCGGGTCGTCGCTCATCAGCACCGTTGCGAGGCCGGGCGTGACGCCGGCGTCCTCCAGCGTCGCGATGGCGTCCCTCAGTCCGTCGCGTATCTGGCTCGCCACGGCCTCCCCATCGATGATTTCGGTCACGTGCGGCCGTCGGCACGCCCCGGTTATCAACTTAGCGCATTCGTGATTACAACCTCTCTGCTGAAGCAATGTTTATACACGAACGTGCATTATGTGGTAGACGAACCTGTTCGGGGGAACGTCAATCGACGACTCGCCCCTGTGGGTGTGTATGGATGAGACGGAGAAACTGGTCCTCGGCTCTGTCGTCGGCGTCCTACTCACCGGCGTGCTCTCCGTCGGTGGTAGCTGGCTGGGCATCGGTTCGCACGTGGTCGCGACGCTGTTCGCAATCGTCGTCCCGATGCTGGCGTTCGCTCGCCGACAGTGGCTGTCGCTGGGGGCGGTGCTGTGGATATCCGTGTTCGCCGGCCTCGCGTGGACGTTCGGCCTGCCCGGCGGCGCGACCGGCCACCTCGTGACCGGAATCCTCTGGTGTGGCGCGACGGCGTGGCTGGCGCTCGAATGACTACTCGTACAGCGGATGCTCGTCGGTGAGCGCGTCGACCTCGGCGGCAGCCTCGGCCTTCACAGTCTCGTCGTCGGGCGCGTCGACGACGTTCGCGATGATGTCTGCGACCCGTTGCATCTCTGCCTCTCCGAAGCCGCGGGTGGTGAGGCCGGGCGTCCCGGCGCGGATGCCCGACGGATCGAACGGTGAACGCGTCTCGCCGGGCACCGTGTTCGCGTTCAGGACGAGACCGACCTCTTCGAGCGCGTCCTCGGCCGTGCCGCCGGTCGTGTCGGGATGTGACGGCCGGAGGTCGACCAACACGAGGTGGGTGTCGGTGCCGCCCGAGACGATCTCGAAGCCGTGGTCCGCCAGCCGGTCGGCCAGCGCCTCTGCGTTGTCCACGACCTGCTGTGCGTACGCCTCAAACTTGGGGGTGAGCGCCTCCTCGAAGCCGACGGCCTTGCCCGCGACGTTGTGCATCAGGGGGCCGCCCTGCGCGCCGGGGAAGACGGCATTGTCGATGTCGTCAGCGTGTTTCTCGTCGCACATGATGATGCCGCCGCGACCGGCGCGGATGGTCTTGTGCGTCGAGCCGGTGACGAAGTCCGCGACGCCGACCGGCGACTCGTGAACGCCCGCAGCGACCAGCCCGGTGATGTGCGCGATGTCTGCCAGATGGTACGCATCGACCGCGTCAGCGGCCGCCTGCACCCGCTCGAATTCGACCTCGCGGGGGTACGCCGAGAAGCCGGAGACGATCACGTCCGGTTTGAACGCCTCCGCCTGCTCGCGGAGCCCCTCGTAGTCGAGATAGCCGGTTTCGGGGTCGACCTCGTACTGCTCGACCTCGTAGGTCTGGCCGGCGAAGTTCGCCGGGTGGCCGTGCGAGAGGTGGCCGCCGTGGGTCAGGTCCAACGAGAGGATCTTGTCGCCCGGATCGAGGATGGCGGTGTAGACGCCCATGTTCGCCTGCGTGCCGGAGTGAGGCTGGACGTTGACGTGCTCGGCACCCCACAGCTCCTTCGCGCGCTCGATGGCGAGTTCCTCGACGGTGTCGGCGTGCTCACAGCCGGCGTAGTAGCGCTCGCCGGGGTAGCCCTCCGCGTACTTGTTCGTGAGCGCCGACCCCTGTGCTTCGAGGACGGCCTCGGAGACGTGGTTCTCGCTCGCGATCATCGCCAGCGTGTCGCGCTGGCGCTCGATCTCGTCGTCGAGCGCGTCGGCGACCGCCGGGTCGGCGGCGCGAACCTCGTCGTAGCGGCCCGCCTCTTCGATCTGCTCCTGACTCATGCGTTCCTCTTCGGGTCTGTGACAAAGAAGGTGTTCGTCTCCGGCAACCCCGCTCCCGATGGGTTGATACGGTCGGCGCACGGCGTCCCGAGGTGATGGTAGAGTGGGTGCGGGCTGACGGGACGATCCGCGCGTTCGGCCGCGGCGGGTCGGTCGCGCTCGTCACCGACGGCTGGACACCAACCTCCCCAGCACACCCGCTCCCGTACCCGGCGGACGCGGGACTCGCCGGCCGCCTCCGGGCGCTCGAACTCGACGCACCGGCGACGCTCGTCGACCGTGATGCGTCCGAGAACGGAACCACCGCACTCGACGCCGGCGAACATCTGCTTCGAACGACGGGCGACGGACTCACGGCCGCAGTCCGCTTCGCTGGCCCCGGGAGCCTCAGGCTCGGCGACGAACCGACGCTCCGCTTCTCGGATCCGAGGCCGGTTTCGATCGGACTCCGAGACGCGAATCCCGACCCGGAGACGATCCGCGTCCCGCGCACGCCGGCCGGGGTGGCCGCGGCCGTCACCGCCGCCGGGGAGACGCTCCCCGACGGCCCCGACCGGTCGCTTCCACCGTACCGCCCACATCCGCCGCTCGTCGCCTTCGACGACGACGCGTCCCTCCCCGACCCGGGCGGCGCAGGCCCGGTGTTCGCGGTGCCGGAGGACCTCGCTACCGTGCTCGTGGCGGCGCCGCTCGCCTACTATCTCGGCGCTGAACTGCGGGTGGGCGCGGACGCACCGGTCGTTCGGTTCCCGACAACAGGATCGGAGCGGGCGTTCAGTCGGCTCCCTGCGCTCGCCAGCGAGGTGGCCGCCGCGCTCCGGCGCGTCGTCCACCTCGACCGCTGTTCGCGGCAGACACCCGGCGAAGCGTTCGACCGGACGCCGCTGGCCGCCCGTGCACTCACCCCGGAAGCCGTCGAGCGCGTTCCGCCCGGCGTACGTTACGCGACGTTCCTCGACGCCGACGTGGACGCGAGCGAGCTGCCGGAGTGGCACCTCTCCACGTACGTCGACGCCTCCTACGAGCGGGCACAGACGCTCCCGTCGCTGCTCGACCGCCTCTCGCTCGTGTATCCCGCCGAGGCGACCGAGATGGAGCCGAGCGACCTGCTGGAGTCGTCGCTCGACGACTTCTTCCGCGGAGCCGTCTCGGTCACTCCGCTCGCGCCCGAACTCGGTGTCGGCCGCGCTCACGCGTGGCTCGCGGACGGCGAGGTGGTCGACGCGTTCAAGACGACGCCCGCAGCCTACGAGCACGCCCGCAGCCGCCCGGCGACAGGTGACGCACTCGACGTGACCCTCGTCCTGAACGACCCGGAGATGGACGCAGAGCTGGCCGTCGCCGACGTGTACCGCGACCACGCCGGCACCGTCCCGCTCGACGTGACCGTTCGGGAGGAGCTCTCCACCGACGAGTTGGCCGCGACGCTGGAGCGGTCTCACGATTTTCTCCACTACGTCGGCCACTGCGAGGCCGACGGACTCCGGTGTTCGGACGGGCATCTGTCGGCGTCGTCGCTGTCCCGATCCGGCGCGCGCGCCTTCTTCCTCAACGCCTGCGGCTCCTATCACGAGGGGGAGCGACTCGTGAAACGCGGGAGCGTCGCCGGTGCCGTCACGCTCGAAAAGGTGTTGAACGAGCAGGCGGCGAAGGTCGGCACGGCGTTCGGCCGCCTCGTCGTCGCCGGCTACGGGGTCGACCGTGCGCTCTCCGTGGCCCGGCGTCGAGTGATGATGGGGAAAGACTACGCCGCCGTCGGTGACGGGACGGCGACGATTGCTCCCGCGGTCGGCGAGCCGGCAATCGCCACCGTCGAGCCGGGGTCGGGGAGCGAGCTCGACGTGACGTACGAGCCGGCACCCGGTGCCGGGAGTCACTACGACGACCCGTTCGACGACGGCCACGGGCCTCGCGGCGATCCCGCGACGGCACAGCTCACCCGGCACGAACTCGCCAACTTCTTGGAGGGCCGAACGCTCCCGGTCGTCTTCGACGGCGAGTTCCGGTGGAGCGAGTCGCTGGTCGCAGAGCTCACCGCAACCCGGCGTATCCGGTGACTGCCCGCCAGTCGACAGAACCGTCTCCGCGTCCTCTTCCGAATTCGACTCGGCGAGAATCGGGGTTATGGAGTAGTTATTGTCTCAATAGGCGCTAATATTATACATCGCGAGCGCTTAGTTACAGTGATGACATTCGACAAGAACCGATTTGAGCCGGCAGTCGCAGACATTCTTCGCAGAGCGATCGACGCGGCCGACGACGAACTGTACGTAGTAAACCCTGACGTCACCGTCCTCGAGAACCTCCTCGACGAGCTCGGGATGGACGACGAGCCGGTCGTCAAGCTGCTCGCGGCCGACGCGACGCTGAAGGAGATGGCGCGAGATTTCAAGCTCGCGAGCGCGGCCGCCGACCTCCGCGACGCGGGCCGACTCGACCTCCGCGTGTACGAGGGGACGGACAACACGCTGCTCGTCACCGAGGAGTCGGTCGTCGCCGTCGTCGCCACCGGCGACGGGGCGGCCGGCCTCGCGGCCGACGACGACTCGTTCATCGGGGACGCCTACGAGGAGTACGCGACCGCCTTCGCGGACAGCGAGGCGTTCGGGCTCCGCACGCCCGGCATCACCGAGGTGCAGGAGTCGCTCGCCGGCAGTCTCGGCGACGACACGGCGTCGGACTTCGACGGCGTGCTCTCGTCGATGGAGACGGCCCGCGGCGACGGCGACGATCTAGACGAGGTGACCGTCTCGCTGCTCGTGGCCGCGAAGAACGAGGAACTGCTGTACGACATCTCGAAGTGGGGCGAGGACGTCGGTATCGCCTCGAAGGCGACGTTCTCCCGCACCAAGAGCGAGCTGGAGGAAGCGGGCCTGCTCGGCACCGAGAAGGTGCCGATAGATGTCGGCCGTCCGCGGCTCCGGCTGAAGCTCGGCGACGACCGACTGCGTGAGGCCTCTGCCGGCGAACTCGCCTCCGTCGCGCAGTCCGTCCTTGCGAAATAACGGGCTTTTTCTCCTCTCCTGACCCAGCGACGGCATGCACGTTGGACTCGTTGGGAGCGGCGACGCCGCGGACGCGGTTCGTGACGCCGTAGCGCCGGCCGTCACGTCAGTCACCGGACTGGACCCGAAGGCCGTCGCCAACGTTGATCTCGCAGTCGTCGTCGGCCCGGCCGGGAGTGACGACTTCACCGCGGCGAACCGGACGGCACGCGAGAGCGGCACGCCGTGGCTCGCGGTCGAACTCGGCGGCGTCGGCGGCCACGCGTTCGACGAGGTTTCGGCCGCAGTCTCCGGATTCGCGCCGGGACAGGTCTGTTTCGACTGTCTCACCCGACGGGTCGCCGCCAACGCCGCGGACGCCGGTCGCGCGGAGACGACCGAGGCAGACGCCCGACTCGCCGGTGCCGTCGCCGGCCGCGAAGCCGTTCGGCTGGCCGACGGCGAGGCGTCACCGGCGCTGGGTGGCGTCATCGAGATACCCCACGCACGGCGACGGTTCCTCCCCGTTCCGGGGTGTGAATGTGCCGGTGTTCGAGAGCGTGGCCTCGACCGGAGCCACGAGCCCCGGGAGCTGGAGGCGGCGCTGGCGGCCGCGGAGGCCGCGGTCGACGACCGGGTCGGCATCGTCCGCGAGATCGGCGAGGCCGAGTCGTTCCCGATCCCCTACTATCTCGCGACGCTGGCCGACACGGACGGATTCTCGGACGCGCAGGCGAGCCGCAGAGCCGCCGGCGTCGCCCCCGGCTGGGACGCCGCGTTCATGAAGGCGCTCGGCGAGGGACTGGAGCGGTACGCCGCCGGCGTCTACCGGACAAGCGGGAGCGACCGGGCACCGGCCGCGGAACTGCCCGACTGCGTCCCGCCGTCGCGGTTCGTCACCTCGCCTGACTTCGATGAGCCGGACGCGACCGCCCCCATCCAGTGGGTCCCCGGCGAACACTTCGAAACCGGAGTGCGGGTAAAACTCCCCGCCGAGTTCGTCCACTTTCCCCCGCCGGAACCACGCCACCGGCCGGCCATCACGACCGGTCTCGGTCTCGGCAACGGTGGCGTCGAGGCGCTCCTCTCCGGGCTCTACGAGGTAATCGAGCGCGACGCGGCGATGCTGGCGTGGTACTCCACCTTCGAGCCACTGGGGCTGTCGGTCGAGACGGACCGCTACCGGACGCTCGCGAAGCGCGCCCGCTCGGAATCGCTCGACGCGACCGCGCTCCTCCTGACGCAGGACGTCGACGTGCCGGTCGTCGCGGCGTGTCTCCACCGCGACGCCGGCTCGTGGCCTCGCTTCGCCGCCGGGATGAGCGCCGACCTCGACCCGGCGACTGCGGCCGCCGACGCGCTCGAAGAGGCGCTGCAAAACTGGGTCGAACTTCGCGGGATGGGCCGTGCGGACGCCGCCGACGAGTCCGGCGCTATCGGCTCGTACGCGGAGTTCCGGTCGTCGACGCCGGGATGGACCCGTACGCCGCGCGGCTCACGACGCGTGATCTCGAACGGATGGGCTTCGAGGCCGTCCGCGCGCTCGTTCCCGCCGCACAGCCGCTGTTCACCGACGAACCGTACTTCGGGGAGCGTGCCGAGCGCGTCCCCCGCGAGTTGGGATTCGAGCCGCGACTCGACCGCGACCACCACCCGTTCCCGTAGCGGCGGTCAGATCCCGAACGTCGCTCGAAGCATATCGCGCGTGCCGGGACCGAGACCGACTGCGAGGATGGCGACCAGCAGCAACACCGCGTAGCGCGGCTCGTCCTCGAATATTGGCTCGTCGAACACCCAGACGACCAGCGTCGCGGCGACGAGTTTCACGACGAGAAACGCCCACGAGGTGCCGATCAGCTCCGAGAGCCACGCCGGCTGGACGGACTGGGTCACGTCGATGATGAACCGGTTCACGGGGTGTTTGGGGCCGTACTCGACGGGAATGCCGATGGCGTTCACCCAGTCGGCCGCGAGCACGTTCGCCACGCCGTCGATGGCGTGCCCGAAGACGACGACGATCCCGAGACGGCCCGTCCCCGCGTTGATCTCGGGTTTCACCCGCTCCACGAGCGCGTACGTCCCGACCGCGAGGACGGCGGCCAAGCCGACCGTCAGACCGGTCATCTGCGGATAGAAGCCCGCGCCCGGAACGTCGCCCGCGAGGCTGGTCGGGACGAAGTACAGCAGGAGGCCGAGGGTGAACAGCGTCACCGCCGCCCCAGTGGCGAACAGCGGCCGGTCGTAGCCGTCGAAGACGCCGCGACGTGCCCCACGGACCCCGAGCACGAGCGCGGCGAGCGTGACGAAGAAGACGGTGAAGTAGATGACGGGCGAGATGATGAGCGCGTTCCACGGATAGCCGAGGACGGCGTCGGCCCCCTGCGGGATGGCGTCGTTGGCGTCCTCGACCACGCGGAGCGCACCGCCGAAGAAGCCGAACGGCACCAGCGCGTAGAAGAGCCGCTTCGAGCCGCCCACGTCCAGCCGGTCGAGGAGGTCGAGCAAGCCGGCGAGGAAGAAGACGAGCGTGACGGCGTAGCCGATCTCGCTGACGACCGTGTACCCCGGCTCCGCGACGACCGTCTCCGCGTCGGCGGTGGTACACATCGAGCGAGAGTAGAGCAGTTCCGGACCGCCCGTTCGCATCGCGGCACAGACGGCGTTGTTCGCGTCGGCGTACACCGGCCCCCAGAAGTAATGCCAGAGGAAGCGGTCCCAGACGAGTTCCGGGGCGATCAACACGCCGCCGGCGACCACCGCCACGACGGCGACGAGCGTCGCCAGCCACGTCTGTCCGCGACTCCACGAGCGGGGCCGGAGCCAGCCAGAACGGCGCTCTCGTGACACGTCCGGCTTCCGGTTCGGCTTCGGTTTCAGCGTTCCGATGGGTCGCGGCCGGCGTGCACGACCGGTCAGGCGGCGTCCTCGACCGCGCGAGCGGCCGCGAGCACCTCCTCGTGCGCGTGCCCGTTCGACGCGACCAGCCCCGTCGAATCGTGTCGCCACCGCTCGCCGTCGAGCCCGGTGACGGTGCCGCCCGCCCGCTCGATCATGAACGCGCCCGCGACCACGTCCCACGGATGGGCCGCCACGTTCGTGAACGCGCCGTCGAGTTGGCCGGCGGCCACCATCGAGAGCGTGGCCTGCGCACTGCCGACCCGACGGAGGTCGCCGAACCGCTCGACCGTCTCCCGGCACGCGACGGCGTACTCCTCGCGGCGGTCACGGCCCCACCAGACCGTGGGCGTGACCGTCATCGCCGCCGGAGCCGTCTCGTCGCTGACCGTGACCCGCTCGCCGTTCAGGAACATGGCCTCGCCGTCGGCCGTGTACACGTCCCCGAGCACGGGCAGCGCGTTCGCCGCGGCGACCGCCTCGCCGTCGTGGACGGCCGCCACGCTCGTCGCCCAGACGGGCACGTCGCGCACGAAGTTGTTCGTCCCGTCTATCGGGTCGATGATCCACGCCGAGCCGGCGTCGGGGACCGACTTCAGCTCGTCTCCCTCCTCACCGACGACGGCGTCCTCGGGATACTCCGTGCGGATGGCCGCGATCACCTGTCGCTGTGCGTCTCGGTCGGCGCGCGTCACCACGTCCGTCTTGCCCGCCTTCGTCTCGACGGGGACCGCATCGCGGAAGAGTCCCGCCGCGACGGCACCGCCCGCTCGTGCCGCTCGCTCCGCTAAATCCGCCCGCTGGCTCGCGTCCGTGTCGGTCATGACACAACACGACAGCGACCGGGCAAAGGGCCGTTGGTTTCACGGGCGGACGCCGCCGAGGAGTAAACCACTCCCGTCCGCGCCGGCTACCCGTCGTATGGCCCGCCCACCGCATCTCGTCGCGGACGGCGACGAACTGTGTCTCGACGCCGCCGTCGACGGCACCCGCCGTGAACTCTCGCTCTCGGACCGCGCGGAAGCCCTGCTGGTCGACGACCTCGATTACGGCAACGCCGACCTCGTTCCGTTCGTCGTCGTGAAGGCGCTCGTGCTCGGCGGCGGCGCGACGCTCCCCGAGGGAAACGACCCCCGCGAGGCTGCGTGGGGACTCTCGGGGGCTGGCGGCGGGCGCGACCCCACCGCCGAGGACTGCTACCGGACCGCCGAGTATCTGCGCTCGGTCGAGGTGGAGGCGAACGCCGTCGAGACCCTGCGCGAACACGTGGCCGACACCGGACTGTCGCGGTATCTCACCGCCGACGAGATCAGTTCGACCGCCGACCGCGTGGGCGGCCTCTCGGACATCGCGCGGGATCTGTAGCTGCCCGGTCGCGCCGTGAGGATGATGCGGGGGAAGACCGCCCCGAGAGCGACCTTCCGGCACTGTTGCCAGTGCGGGGGATGGGATTTGAACCCATGGACCACCGCGAGACGGTCGTGCTCACTCCGTTCGCACGCTGCGACTCGCGTGCCCTCGTTCGCTTCGCTCACGAGGACTCTACAGGAGCGGATCTTGCGTCCGCCGCCGGTCTCACTATCCGAGCGTCGTCCAGAGGATGATGCGGGGGAAGACCGCCCCGAGAGCGACCTTCCGACACTGTTGCCAGTGCGGGGGATGGGATTTGAACCCATGGACCTCTACAGGAGCGGATCTTGAGTCCGCCGCCGTTTCCCGGCTTGGCTACCCCCGCACGCAGTAGCGTGTCAGCCGGCGCAGGGCAAAACGGTTGCGACACCGCCCGAGGGTTGAAGTCGTCGCTGGCCGATCATGCTCGTATGCCCTCCGGTGACGTATCCCCGACGGCGTTCGACTACTGCCCGTTCTGCGGGATGCATCTCCCGAGGACGGGGTTCGACGCGCACCTCGACGAGTACGACGACTGTGCCGAACGCCGCAGGACGAGCGGCGACGACGACGATTGGGGTGCGCTCGGCGACGCGGACAGCGACTGGCGATCGACGAATCTCGGGCGAACCGCGACACTCGCGGCTATCGTCCTCACCATCCTCGGGTACAGTCTGTTCGTCGCGCAAGAACTCCTGCTCGGCGTCCTCGCGTCGGGCATCGTCGTCGCCGGGTTCCTGTTCGGATCGCGGTCGTAGCCGACGACGGACTTACCCGCTCTAAGAAGTATCTCCGAGCGTGGACGACCACACCACCGACCGCGAGGTGCCACCGCCGATCACCGGCGAGCCGACGGGCTGGCTCCCGCGCGAGGGTCGGTGGGAACACGACACGCTCCGGCGCGCGACCGTCCACGGCGTGCGCCTCTACAACGCCGGTGAGTACCACGAGGCGCACGACTGCTTCGAAAACGAGTGGTACAACTACGGTCGCGGCTCGGCGGAGTCGCGGTTCGCACACGGGATGGTGCAGGTGGCCGCCGGCGCGTACAAACACTACGACTTCGGCGACGACGACGGCATGCGGTCGCTGTTCCGCACCGCACTCGATTACGTGGGCGGCCTCCCGGACGACTTTTACGGCGTCGACCTCGCGGACGTGCGGGCGACGCTCTCGGCGGCGCTCGACGACCCCGCCGCCCTCGACGGCTGGCGGATCGAACTCGACGGTGACACGCCGGCGGCGGACCGCTGGGACCGCGCGTACGCCGACGCTCTCGAATGAACCGGCCGACGATTACGTATCCTGCATGGTCCCGTGGCTACGAACGCGCTCGCCCGATCACGGCGGGAGGACGTACTCGCTGAGCTTCTCGTCGGCGGCCTCCAGCACGTTCGAACCGTGGTAGACGAGGCCGACCTCGAACTCGTAGTCGAGCAGGTTCTCCAGCGACTCCTCGGCTTCGTTCAGGTCGTCGGTGAACTTCGCCGGCGGGAGGTGGAAGCCGCCGGAGAGCCCGCGCTGGTCGGCACCCGAGAGGGCGTCGGCGAGGATGGCGTAGCCCTCGTCCTCGGCTACCAAGGCGTGCTGGTGGTCGCGGTGGCCCGGCATGTGGACGGCCTCAAACGGGCCGATCTCGTCGCCGTCGTCGTAGAAGGAGGCCACCTCCGGGGCGTGTTCCGGGTCCGCGCCGACCGGCAGATACACCCCGGGACCGTGCGCCTCGACCACGGCGTCGATACCGCCGACGTGGTCCGGATCGGTGTGCGTGATGACGATGCGCTCCACGCCGACGCCCGCCTCCGCGATGCCGGCGAGCAGGGCGTCCGTCGAATCCGGCAGTCCCGTGTCCACGAGCGTTCCGTCGTCGGTGAGATACGCGCGGATGCGACCGGGGTCCGCGCCCGTCTCTGTGCAGGTGATGTCGTACACGCCGTCGACTGGCTGTGTGACCATGGAACCGCTTCACTGGGCGGGCACGAAAACCCCGGGGCAGACCCGATAACGGTTTCCGGCCGACCCGGGAAAGCGTGGTATGGACCAGAAGCGGGCGATGACGAGCGTGGATATCCGCGCGCTCGCGACCGAGCTTCGCGACTACGAGGGGGCGAAGCTCGACAAGGCGTATCTCTACGACGACGACCTCGTCCGTCTGAAGCTCCGCGACTTCGACCGCGGCCGCGTCGAACTGCTGATCGAGACGGGCGACCCGAAGCGCGCCCACGTCGCCGACCCCGACCACGTGCCGGACGCCCCGGGGCGACCGCCGGATTTCGCGATGATGCTTCGCAATCGGCTGTCGGGCGCTGACCTCGTCGACGTTCGCCAACACGAGTTCGACCGGATCCTCGTGTTCGAGTTCGAGCGCGACGACGCCGACACGCTCCTGATCGCGGAACTGTTCGGCGACGGTAATCTCGTCGTCACTAATCGGGACCGGGAGGTGATCGACTGTCTCGACACCGTCCGGCTCAAGTCTCGGACCGTCGCGCCCGGGTCGGTGTACGGCTTCCCCGCCTCGCGGTTCGACCCGCTCTCCTGTTCGCGGGAGGCGTTCGACGCGAAGATGCGAGCGTCCGACAGCGACATCGTGCGAACGCTCGCCACCCAGCACAATCTCGGCGGGCTGTGGGCCGAGGAGCTGTGTAGCCGCGCCGGCGTCGAGAAGACCCGCGACATCGCCGACGCGACCGCCGAGGAGTACGACGAGCTGTTCGACACCCTCGAACGGCTCCGCGAGGACATCCGCGACGGGAACTTCGACCCGCGTCTCTACTGGGAGACGGAAAGCGAGGACCACGAACGCACGCGGCCCGTCGACGCGACGCCCATGCCGCTGGCGGAGTACGAGGGCGTCGACTGCGACGCCTACGACCGGTTCACGGGCGCGCTCGACGACTACTTCTACGAGTTGGACCGCGAGGAGCCGGAGCCGGGGTCGACGCGCCCGGACTTCGAGTCGGAGATAGCGAAGTACGAGCGCATCATCGACCAACAGGAGGGAGCGATCGAGGGGTTCGAGCGGGAAGCCGAGGAGTACCGAGAGATGGCCGAGTCGCTGTACGGCAACTACGACCTCGTCGACGAGATACTGGCGACGGTCCGCGAGGCGCGAGCGAACGACTTCCCATGGGGCGACGTGGAGACGCGGTTCGACGAGGCCGCCGACGCCGGGAACGAGCGGGCCTCGCACGTCGTCGGTGTGAAGCCTGAGTCCGGCGAGGTGACAGTTGACATCGACGGCAACCGGATCGATCTCGTGCCCGAGGAGGGCGTCGAGAAGAACGCGGACCGACTGTATCAAGAGGCGAAGCGCGTCGAGGAGAAGAAAGAGGGCGCGCTCGCCGCCATCGAGGACACCCGTGAGGACCTCGCCGACGTGAAGCGTCGCCGCGAGGAGTGGGAAGCGGAGGACACAGAACCAGAGCCCGACGAGCAGGACGAGGACGGAGAGACGGACTGGCTCGCGAAGCAGAACATTCCCGTCCGCTACGACGAGCAGTGGTACGAGCGGTTCCGCTGGTTCCACACCTCCGACGACTTTCTCGTCATCGGCGGTCGCAGCGCCGACCAGAACGAGGAAATCGTCAAGAAGTACATGGAGAAAGGTGACCTGTTCTTCCACGCACAGGCCCACGGGGGCCCGGTCACCGTGCTGAAGGCGACCGGTCCCTCGGAGCCCTCGAAGGACATCGACATTCCGGAGCGGTCGCGAGCGGAGGCGGCCCGGTTCGCTGTCACGCACTCGTCGGTCTGGAAGGACGGGAAGTTCGAGGGCGACGTGTACGAGGTGACGCCGGATCAGGTGTCGAAGACGCCGGAGTCCGGCGAGTATCTCGAGAAGGGCGGGTTCACCATCCGCGGCGACCGGACGTACTACGGGAATACGACTGTCGGCTGTGCCGTCGGCGTCCAGTGTGAACCCGAGACCCGCGTGCTCGGTGGGCCGGAGCGGGCCATCGCGGATCAGGTGGAGACGCACGTGACGCTCGAACCCGGCCAGTACGCGCAAAACGACATCGCGAAGCTGATCTACCGGGAACTGAAGAGCCGGTTCGCCGACGAGTCGTTCCTCCGGAAGGTCGCCTCGCCCGATCTCGTACAGGAGTTCTGTCCGCCCGGCGGCTCTCGGTTAGTCGAGTGACGCGACGACTGTACTTATTCGCCTCCGACGCCAACACCGAGATATGATCCGGGAGGCGCTCGACTTTCCCACGTCCGGTGACGGCGGCTCTCAGGCGCTGCTCGTCGGGTCGCTGCTGTTGCTCCTCGCCGGCGGTGCGGCCACCGGCGCTGGCTACGCGCTCGACGCCGGACGGCTCCCGCTCGCCGTTGTAGCCGGTGTGGCGGCTCTCGTTCCGCTGCTTGCGGTCCGAGGCTACTACTACCGAGCCTTGGCCGCGGCCGCGACGCGTGCCGACCCAGTGGCACCGTCGTTCGGTGGCAGTCGGCGACTCTTCCGCGAGGCGTTCGTCGCCGTCGGCGTCGCCGTCGCGTACGCGCTACCGTCTGTCCTTCTCTTCGCGACTGCGGCCGGGATGACGCGTCTCGCCGGTCGTGCAGGAGTGACAGTTGGACTGCTCGCACAGGCGCTCGGTGCCGTCGCCGCCCTGCTCGGCATCGTCTCGCTGCTCGCCGCGCTGTATCTCACGCCGGCCGCGCTGGCGACGGTCGCGCGCAGCAGCGGTGTCAGGAGCGCGTTCCGAGTCCGAACGGTGGTCGACGGTGCGGCGACGGAGGATTACGTCGTCGGCTGGGTGCTCGCGACCGCACTCCAGTGGACGCTGGCTCCAATCGCCGCGCTTCTGTCGTCGGTCGGCGTCGGGGTCGTGCTCTACTTTCTCACCGCCGTCGCGACGCGCTACGTCTTCGGTGCGTCGTTCCGGGCGGCCGTCGGAGCCGACAGGGTGCCGACGGTCGGCGTCACGCCGTCGAACCGGGCACGTTCAGAGGCAGAGCTGCAGGAGATGGTGTTGAACGCCGACGTGTACGCCGACTCTCGCGAGGCCGACTCTCCGGAGCGACCGCGGTAGGGAAGATTCTTACCAGTGGGCTGTCACTCACGGACGCATGTTCGGAGACGCCCTGCGGTTCCCACTGGCAGGTGACGACGGCGTACGAAGCATCATCATCGGCGGAGTTCTCTCCTTTCTCAGCTTTCTGATCATCCCCATATTCCCGGTGTTGGGCTACTACCTCAGAGCCGCAGAGGCGGGGGCGACAGGCTCCGAGGTAGCACCACCGTTCGACGACTGGGACGAACTGCTCGTCGACGGGCTGAAGATGCTCGTGGTCGGTATCGCCTACTTCCTGATTCCGCTGGCGATGTTCGTCGGCACGACGGTCGCCGTCGGTGTCAGCGCGTTCGCCGTTGGGCAAGGCGGGGGACCGCCGACGGCAGCGATGACCGGCGTCGGCGTCGTCGGAGGGATCCTGTTCCTGCTCGCGGTGGTCTTGTCGCTCGTCGCGACCTACGTGTTCCCTGCGGGCCTCGTCGCTCTCGCCCGCGACGGCGACATCGCCGCAGCGTTCGACACGAGTCGCGTGTTCGGTGCCGCGTTCAGCGCCGACTACTTCGTCGCCGGCCTGCTCGCGATCATTCTGTCGCTCGTCGTCGGCATCTTGACCTTCGTGCTGACGGCCGTCACCTTCGGGCTGTTCGCCCTGCTCGGCGTGTTCGTCCAGTTCTACGTGCAGGTGGCGTTCTTCTATCTGTTCGGCCGCGGCTACGGGAAGGCGCTCGATATCTCTCCCACGCCGACGGTCGAATAACAGGGCCTAACACCCCCGGTCACGGAGTCAGAGTATGCGTATCGCCGACCGGCAGCAGCGCGAGGGGGGCCGCGAGCGCATCACTGTCGTCCCCGAGAGCCTCGACGACCTCTGGCACCTCACGTACGTGCTCGAACCGGGCGACCGGGTGGGTGGCGACACGACTCGACGTATCCAGCGGAACGACGACAAGACGCGCGACACCGGCGGCGAGCGGGAACACATGTGGGTGGAACTCGTCGTCGACGACGTGGAGTTCGCGAAGTTCGCCAATCGGCTCCGCGTCGGCGGCGAGATCGCCGGCTGCTCACGCGAGGACCAGATCGGCTTCCACCACACACTCAACGTAGAGGAACACACCGAGCTGGAAATCGAGAAGGTGTGGCAGACCGACCAACTCGAACGGCTCCAAGAGGCCGTCGAGGCGGCCGAGAATCCCGACGTGGCGGTCGCGACCGTCGAGGAGGGGGAAGCGTACGTCCACACCGTCGCCCAGTACGGCGTCGAGGAGCGCGCGTCGATCACGAAGCCGACCGGGAAGGGTGAGTACGCCCGCCCCCGCGAGGAGTTGTTCGACGAACTGGGCGCGGTGCTGGAACGGACCGACGCCGAGGCCGTCATCCTCGCTGGCCCCGGCTTCACCAAGCAGGACGCGCTCGACTACGTCCAAGACGAGTATCCGTCCGTGGCCGAGCAGGTGACGACTGTCGACACGTCGGCGGCAGGGGGCCGCGGCGTCCACGAGGTGCTCAAGCGCGGTGCTGTCGAGCAGGTACAGACGGAGACGCGAATCGCGGAGGAAGCCGACCGCATCGACGAGCTCACCGAGCGCATCGCCGAGGGCGCGAAGGCGACGTACGGCGTCGATCAGACGATGGAGGCCGCCGAGTTCGGCGCGGTCGAGGAACTGCTCATCCTCGACGAGCGCTTGCGCGCGGAGCGCGCCGACGAGGGTGACTGGGGGGTGGACGCCAACGAACTCATCCAGACCGTCGAGCAGAAGGGCGGCGACGTGACGGTGTTCTCCGGCGAGTTCGCCCCCGGACAGCAGCTGAAGAACCTCGGCGGCGTGGCCGCGCTGCTTCGCTACCGACTGGAATAGCGAACAGGCGGGCCACGCAACGTCCACCGGAGACGGCCCGCACACCCGTCTCGATCCCCGGCGGCGACGACTCAGGGCACGCAGGGGGTGGTCCCGCCCTCGTATTTAAATCTCGACCTCGGTGCCGTCGCGGGCGACCCGTATCTCGCCGTCGAACGCCTCGCGGACGCTCTCGACCATCTCGCGGTGTTTCCCGTCCGTGTGTGGATACATGTGGGTGAGATACAACTGCTCGATGGCTCGGCCGTCGAGCACCTCGCCGAGTGCGCTCGGCGTCGGGTGGTTCGACACGTCGATCTCGTCCGGGAACGAGCAGTCGTGCGCTAGCACCCGCACACCGTCGGCAAGGTCGGCGACAGCGTCCGTCGCCTCGCTGTCACCGGAGAAGCAGAAGTCGCCGTCGGCGTCCGCGTGTGTGAATCGGTAGGCGAGACAGTGCATCGAGTGGACGGTCTCGACTGCCTCGACGTCGAAGCCGGCGAGTTCAAACTCGCCGGGCGTCACCTCGCGCAGCGTCAGGTCAACGCGGCTCTGGAGGTAGTCGTGTACGTCGAACAGCCCCTCGACGAGTGCGTCCGTGCCTTCGGGACCGGCGACGGTGAGCTGTTCCTCGCCGGCGAGCCACCGGGCCTTGATCAGTGGGAACAGATCCGAGACGTGGTCGAGGTGGTGGTGGGTGAGGAGGACGGCATCGACGGCCTCGTAGCCGGCGTCGGTGTCCGCGAGCGCGCGGAGGACGCCGCTGCCGCAGTCGACGAGCAGGGTGGTCTCGCCCGCTTCGAGGAGGAGTCCGGTCTGGTTCCGGTCACCGGTGGGCATCGCGCTCCCGGTGCCGAGAAGGGTGACGCGCATACACGCGGTCAGAGGCCCGGTCACTTGTGTCCTGTTCCGCGGTGGTGTTCAGATGAGCGGGTTGTGGCCTGAGCAAGAAATCGCGGCGGGTGGGACTGAAAGGGGCCGGTCGCTGCGGGAAGCCCGACGACGCAAGCACCGGAAGCCGACCGGAGGGAGGCTACGGAGCGCAGCGAGACGCGCGACCGCAGCGCCCGGGGGCTTTCTACACCTCGTTGCCCACCTGCTCTCTGGAGGCACTGTCGACTGAACACTACCTGTTCCGCGGTCGCAACGGCCTTCCGTCGCCGACCCGTGATACGGGTATGGACGGCCGGGAGCTGCTCGCGGCCCGTGACGACATCGATTTCGACCCCGCGACCGTCGCCATCGACGACGCGGACGCGTTCGCTCGGTTGGAACCCGAGGTGCGCGAGTGGTGGATCGACGAGTTCGGCGAGTTCGTCCCCGGAAACGGCGGCTTCTTCACCCCGCCACAGAAGGAGGCCATCCCCCTCATCGACGACGGCACGAACAGTCTCGTCTGTGCGCCCACCGGGTCGGGGAAGACGCAGGCGGGCTTCTGTGCCATCTACAACGACCTGCTCGCCCGCGAGAAGGCCGAGGGGCTCGACAACGCCGTCTACTGTCTGTACGTCTCGCCGCTGAAGTCGCTCGCCAACGACATCCACCGGAATCTGGCGGAGCCGTTAGACGGCATCACCGAACGCGCCGACGAGGACGTGGAGATTCGCCACGCGATCCGCCACGGCGACACCTCCGACGCGGAGCGGCAGGCGATGCTCGACGAGACGCCACACATCCTCAACACGACGCCCGAGACGCTGGCGATCCTGCTCAACTCGCCGAAGTTCAAGCAGAAGCTCGAATCCGTCGAGTACGTCGTCGTCGACGAGATACACTCGCTGGCGGAGAACAAACGCGGGACGCATCTCGCCGTCTCGTTGGAACGGCTCGAACGGATGTGTGAGGAATCGCCGACCCGCATCGGTTGTTCGGCCACCGTCGAACCGCTGGAGACGGTCGCGGAGTTCCTCGTCGGCTACGAGACGAGCGACGGCGAGCGACGGCCCCGCGAGTACGAGATCGTCGACGCGCGGTTCGTCCGCGAGTTCGACATGGAGCTCTCCTGTCCCACCGACGACCTCATCGACACGCCGCCGGGCGTGGTGAGCGAGCGGTTCTACGACGAACTGGCGAGCCTCGTGCGCGATCACGAGAGCACGCTCGTGTTCACGAACACCCGGTCGGGGGCCGAGCGCGTGCTCTCGAACCTGCGCGAGAAGCACGGCTTCGACGAGTCCGATTCCGGCTGTCACCACGGCTCGCTGTCGAAGGACCGCCGACAGGAGATCGAAAGCCGGCTGAAGCAGGGGAGCATCGACGTGGTGACCACCTCCACCTCCCTCGAACTGGGTATCGACATGCCGTACATCGATCTGGTGGTGCAGGTCGGCTCACCGAAGTCGGTCGCAGCGCTGCTTCAGCGCGTGGGACGGGCGGGCCACCAGCTCGGCGAGACGGTGAGGGGCCGCGTCTTCGCGCTCGACCGCGACGAACTCATCGAGTGTGCGGTCATGCTCCGGAAGGCGGAGGAGGGGTTCGTCGACAGAGTGTTCGTCCCCGAGAACGCCCACGACGTGGCCGCCCAACAGGTGTACGGAATGGGGATCAACGAGGTGCGTCCCGAGACAGAGGTGCGGGAGATACTCCGGTCGTCGTACCCGTATCGGAACTACGGCGACGCGGCGTTCGAGACGCTGTTCGCGTATCTGACGGCCGACTACGACGGGCTGGAGGCGAAGAACGTCTACGCGAAGGTGTGGCGGGACACGAACGCCCCGCCGAGCGGCGAGCACCACTACGAGGAGTACGACGTCGGTCAGGAGCTGATCGGCAAGCGGGGGCGGATGGCCCGCGTCATCTACATGACGAACATCGGCACCATCCCGGACAGTTTCGACATCGACGTGTTCACCCGGTGCGGCGACGAGTGGGTCGGCCAGCTCGACGAGGAGTATCTCGACACGCTGGAGAAGGGCGACGTGTTCGTCCTCGGCGGCGCGAACTACGAGTACAAGTACCGTCGCGGGACCAAGGCGTACGTCGACCCCACGAGCAAGCAGGCGACCGTCCCCTCGTGGTTCTCCGAGCGGTTGCCCCTGTCGTACGATCTGGGCCGCGAGATGCTCGCCTTCCAGCAGGAGGTCGTCGCGACGCTACAGGACGGTGGGCCGCCGGCCGTCCGCGAGTGGCTCCGGACGTTCCCGCTCGACGAGAACACCGTCCGCGCGGTGACCCGGATGTACGACGAGCAACTCCGGTACGCCGGCGGGCGCTCCGTCTCGACGCCGGACCGACTCGCCATCGAGGTGGCGCTGGACCACGACGAGTATCGCCGCCACTACTACGTCCACTCCGGCTACGGCCGTCGGTTCAACGACGGCTTCTCGCGACTGCTCGCATACCACGTCGCCCAGCAGACCAACGCGAACGTGCAGGTCGCCGTCGCCGACAACGGCTTCACCCTCTCGCTGCCGCTCAATCGGAAGGTGGACATCGAGGCCGTCGTGGCGGAGATCGACCCCGACGAGGTGCGAGCGGACCTGCGGGCCAGCCTCGACGGCTCCGATCTCTTGAAACGCTACTTCCGCATCAACGCGACCCGGTCGCTGATGATCCTGAAACGCTACAAGGGGTACGAGAAGACCGCCGCACAGCAGCAGGTCTCCTCCGAGATGCTGCTGTCGTTTGCACAGAACCTCGACGAGTTCGCGGTGATGGAGGAGACGTACCGGGAGATACTGCAGGACAAACTGAACGTCGCGGCAATCGAGCGCGTGCTCCGCGGCATCGTGACGGGCGAAACCCGGGTGGAGGCACAAGCGGTCGAGTCACCGTCGCCCCGCGCGTTCGGACTGGCGACGCTCATGGCGAGCGACGTGGTGCTCGCCGAGGACGAATCCGCGGTGTTACAGGAGTTCCACGCCCGCGTGATGGACGAAATCGAGCGCGACGGCGAGGGCGGCGAGTCGGTTGCGACCGATTGACGCTCGCTACATCACGAGCGTGTCGATGGCGTCCGGGACGACGAGCACGTCACTCCCCGGTTCGACCGCGTCGGCGACCGTCTCGCGAGCGTCGAGGAGACAGTCGTCGACCACGTCGGGAGCCTCGCTGTTCGTGACGTAGCAGTCGGTCTCGCGGAGTGCACGCGCGACGACGAACGCGCGCTGTGCGCCGGCTTCGTAGCCGTCGCGCATCTGCTCGTACAGCGTCGCCGGGTCTGACGCGCCGGACAGATACCGATAGAACCGCCGTTCACCCGTGCCGTTACCCGCGCCCTCGTGGAGACGCGCCGGGATGACGACCCGACCGTCGTCACGGACCGGATTGTGCGCGCCGAACACGAGATAGGTGAACGCGCGGGTCGTCTGATACAGGTTGGCGTCCTTGGGCGCGCCGACACCCGCGATTACGGCGTCGTACGTGCCCGACACCTCGACGGCCAGCGCCCCTCGGGCCGTGGCGGCGAGGTCGCGCACGACGGGCCGCGGTTCGCCGGCCGCGGCGGCGAGGATCTCACCGCCCTCGCGGGTGACGTTCAGACAGAAGTCACAGCCGACGGCGTCGCCGGCCCGGTCGATGGCGGCCCGGAACGGGTTGTCCTCGACGATCCCCAGCCGGATGCCCAACCGGGACAGCATCTCGGGGCCGTGCGTGTAGCGGATGAGCGACTCCGACCCCGCGCCGATGACGACCGTCTTCGCGCCGCCGGAGAAGCCGGCGTACTGGTGGGGTTCGACCATCCCCGTGGAGACGACCAGATCCGCGTCGGCGACGCGCTCGTTCACCGCCACGGTGACGCCGTCGACCTCACCGACCGCGACGGTCTGGTCGGGGTGGTGATTGACCGCGAGGTCGGCAGGGTCGCCGAGGCCCGCTTCGATCTCTGCGTCGGTCATCGGCCGGTGGAGACCGAGACCGAGCAGGATCGTGACCTGCTCGCGGTCGACGCCGGCGGCGCGCAGTTCTTCCAACAGCACGGCCGCGAGCACGTCGTCCGGGGTCGCGCGGGTCACGTCGGTGACGACCAGCGCCACCTCGTCGTCCGGGTCGGCGAGGTCGCGCAGACGAGGGCCGTGCGGGTCCGCGACCGCGCGCTCGGCGGCGACTCGCGGATCGACGCTCTCCCCACCGGGCGGTGTCGCGACGGTCACGTCACAGTCCGGAAACTCGACCGCGAGCGTGTCGTCGCCGTACGGGAGCGTGACCATGCCTCGGCTGTGTGGCGAAGCGACGTGTAGTTTGCCGTGGGAGTCTCGTACTCAGCCTGTGCTCACGCCTGCGCCCACGTCAGCAGTCGCGCGTAGAACTCGTCGGAGCCGAGCGCGTCGCCGTCGCCGACGAGCGCGAGCGCCTTCTTCGCCCGCGTGAGCGCGACGTTCATCCGGCGGTGATCCTCGAAGATCGGGCCGTCGAGGTCGCCGGTCGCGACGAAGGAGACGACGATCACCTCCGTCGCGGAGCCCTGAAATCGGTCGACGGTGTCGACGGTCGTGTTGGGGAGGCGTTTGCTGATCTCGGCGACCTGCGCGCGGAACGGCGCGATGACGCCGACCTCGTCGCGGTCAACCCCCGCGTCGACGTACGCCTCGACCACCTCGGCGACTCGGTCCGCCTCGACCGGATTCGTGTTCCCGTCCTGCTCGCCGTCCGGGTCGACGAAGCTCACCGGATCGCGGAGATCGGACGGGAGGTCGGCCGTGTCGACGCCCAGATCCGCGAGCGACTGGCTCGCGACGGCCGGGGTGGCGGGCCGGAGCGCGCCGTCGTAGAACTCCCGCGAGGAGAAGTATTGGACGCGCTGACACATCCGGTACTGGCGGTCGAGCAGGACGCCGGCGTCGGGATGCTCCTCGATGAGACGCTCGAACAGCGACGTGGAGAGGTCGGTGTCGGCCCGCACCACGGGCGGCAACTGCTGGTGGTCGCCGACGAGGACGAACCGGTCGGCGCGGTTGACTGCCGCGAGCGTCCCCGGCTCCGTGAGCTGTCCGGCCTCGTCGACGACGGCGACGTCGAACTCCTGTGACCGGAGCGCGCGTCCGCCACAGGAGGCGGTCGTCGCGGCCACCACCTGCGCGTCGCCGAGCCGGCCAGTCACGGTCACCGGGTCGCCGGCGGTTTCGAGCCGGGCGTCCTGCATGTCCTCGCGCACGCCGCTCTGGGTGCCGACGCGCACGAAGTCGTCGAACCCCTGCTCGCGGAGCGCCGCCAGCGCGTTGTCGACCGCGCGGTTCGTGAACGCGCTCAGGAGGACGCGCTCGCCCCGCTCGACGAGCGCGCGCACCGTCGCCGCGAGGGTGTACGTCTTCCCCGTTCCCGGCGGCCCGTGGACGAGCGCGAAGTCGTCGGCCCGGACGGCGCGGTTGACCGCCGCGTCCTGCGCGTCGTTGTTATCGATGTACGTCCGCTCTGGGCCAGAGAACGTCGGGGCCTGGCGGCCGAACAGCACGTCCTTCCGCTCCGGGTCGCCCTTCAGGATAGCGTCGTGGAGCGCGGCGAGCTGTCGGTCGACGGTGAGTTCCGAGGGGTACACGTCGAGCCGTCGGAGTTCCAGCGGCTCGTCGGCCGTGACGACCACCTCCTCGCCGAGTCGCTGAATGCGCGCCAGCTCGGCGGTGCCCCGGGTCGGGTGGCCGTCGCTGGCGAGCGCCACGTCCCCTTCGCGGAGTTTCGACACCGCGTCGCCGACACGCTCGCCGCACAACTCCCACGAGCTGTCCGGGAGTTGCCGGCGACCGGCGGGTTCGATGTCCACGAGCGCGCGGTCGTCGTCGGCCCGCTCCGTCGCGGACTGCTCCCACAGCTTCCGGTACTCGGCGTGGACCGCGCGCCGTTCTGCCTCGATAGCACGATAGAATCGCTCGAAGTACGCCTGTTCTTCGTCGGGGACCGGGGTCCCGATCTGTCCCGCCTTCGACTCCTGATCCAGCCGGCCGGAGACGACCATACAGGTGTCCTGTTCGAAGCAGTACTCGCAGATCGCGTCCGCCTCGTTGCCGGTCGGCACGTCGAAGTCGTGTTCCATCGCGGCGATCTCGTTGCGCTGGCGGACGACGTACTTCAGCAGGCCCGCGCCGAGCGAGAAGTCCTTCGCCGGCGAGAGGTCGCCGCTCTCCTCCACGCGGTCGAGCGCGTTGTTCTTGGCGTACAACAGGGTCCCCGTGTCGGGGGCCGCCTCGACGATGCTCGTCGCCTCGCTGTGGGCCTCGTGTTCGCCCAGCACGAGCGCGTAGCAGGCCGCCTGCACCTTGTCGTGGAACCGCGGCTCGCGGTCGAGGTTCTTCCCGGTCTTGAGTTCGACGGGCGCGCCGCGCCGCACCGCGTCGGCTCGGCCCTTGATGCCGAACGTCTCCGAGACGAGCGTCTGTTCGGAACGCCACTCCGTCTCCGCGGGGTCGAATCTGTCGCCGTCCGCGCTGGCAGTTCCGCCGCCGTCACTCGCCGTCAGCGCGCCCTGCGCGAGCCATCCCTCGACCGCGCCGGCGTTCTGTCGCACCTCCTCTCTGACGCTCTCGACGTCCTCGCCGAGCAGGCCCACGTCCAGTCCGGCCTCGGTGACCCGCGCGTCGATGGCATCCTCCAAATCGCGGCCGCGCAACAGGTCGCCGAACACCTCGTGGACGATGGTCCCGCGGACGACGGGGTACGCCAGCGGCGTCGCCGAGAGCTTGTTCAGGTAGTACATCCGGGGGCACTGCACCCACGAACGCACGTCGGTCACGTCGACGAGGAACGCCGGTTCGACGACCACGAACGTCTCTCGCCCCGTGGCGTACTGCGTCTCGCCCCGATACTCGTCGATCTCGGGGTCGACGACGAGCAGTTCCATCCCGGGTTCCAGCACGGCGGCCGTCTCGGTCCACTTCCCCCACAGCGTCACCGTGACTGGGTCACCACTCCCCCCGTCCGGCTTCATCTCCACCTCGGCGAGGTCCGTGGTCCCGTTGCTGGTGTCTACGGTTCGGGCGTCGTCGACGGCGAGCACGGGGCCGCGGAGCTTCACGGTGGTGCCTGCGGCGCGGCGAGGTAAACGCTGTCGCTGTCGGCACGGCAGTGTTCAGCTACGCGGGTCGTTGCTCGGCCCCGAAATCGTACCGGGTGGGACGGAAGGGGGCCGTTATCGGCGGCTGCGCCGCCGATTGCTCGGGAGAGCGCCGCTCTCCCGGTGGGCGCTACGGGAAGCCCGGCGTTTGGAAGACGCGGTGCGTCTTCCGCAGCCCAGCAGCAATCTGCGATTTCTGCGGACGACGCAAGCAGCGAGGCGACGGCGTCGCCTCGGCCCGCTCGCGCGCTCATAGTCCCTGGAACCACTCTTCATTGAACAGTACCGTCGGTACGGGACCGGCGACTCTTTGACAGAAGACAGACAACCACCGGTATGGAGTATCTCGGCTTCGCGCTCGCGTGGCCCCGGTTCGTCGACGCCCCGCTCCGGAAAGCGAAGCGTGAGGCGGTCGCCGACCACGTCGCGCCGGCGTTCGACGCGCTCCGCGAGGCCGGCCACATCCGCCACTGGTCGCACACCTTCTGGGGCGAGGACGAACTCGGGACGAAGGTGGTGCGCGTCGTCGCCGCGGCCGACGACCCCGAGGCGGCTGCCGCGCGGGTCCGCGAGGCCTTCGACGAGTTCGAGGAGGGGACGGAGTTTCGCGTGGCCGTCCCCGCCGACCTGACCCGATTCCGCGACTTCTGGGGCGATGAGTTGGACGCGTGGCTCGCGGCGCGCGCTCGGCTCTCGACGCTCGCCGTCGCGGCCATCGAGGGCCGGCTCAGGGAGTCGTACGCGTGGCACCGCCGACAGAACCGCCCCGGCCACGTCTGGGCGAACCAGCTCGGACTCACGTACATGGACGAGGCGGCCGCTTACGCGACGCTCGCGCACGGCTATCTGGAACAGGTGTCGGCCGAGGGCGCGTCAGAGGAGAGCCGCGAGGCGCTCGCGGCCGTCCGCGACCATCTGGAGGCTGCCGTCGACGCGCTGCCGGAGCCGTAGCCGTCGAGCCGGTCGCGCGTGCCCGTGACCCACGAGTTAACCGTCCGTGGCTCCGAGTTCGTGTATGTACACCGGGCAGACGGAACAGCCCTGTTGTCTCTGCGACGACCCGGAGACGGACGTGCGGATCGATATCTTCCCCCGCGCCGTCCAGCTGCTGAAGCACAGCGACCCCATCGCGTGGCGTGACATCGAGGGCGAGGTGTCGCTCCACTTCTGTGCGGACGACTGGGACCTCGTCCGCGAGTTGGTCGAGGAGATGGGGATGAGCCCGCTCGGCCGGTGTAACGCGGCCCGGGCGTCGATGGTGTTCCGCGAGGACTTCGAGGCGCTGTTGAACGACGTGCGCGACGAACCCGACCAGACGCCGCTGGAGCGGCGGCTGCGCGAGCAGGCCGAGACACACGTCGAGAGCTACGGCGACGACCCGCACGTCAGCGAGCGCGATTACGTCGAGGGGTGGATCGTGCTCGACGCGCTCGACGAACTCGGGCTCGCGACCGCCGAGCCGTGACTGCACCGATCCGTAATCGGTCGGTAAGGGCCACAACGGTGTAGATTTCGCAGACGCGTCAGCGATTACTGAGCAAGAGCTATTCATCTTTGCTCTCACGTGCACCCACGTACTGAGCGAACAATGGAGGGTGGCACGCGGGTAACGATGCTCGTTGTCGACGACGACCGCCGGATCGCCGAGAGTCACGCCGAGCGGCTCGGAAACTACGACACCGAAACCGCGTTCGACGGCACCGCGGCGCTGTCAGCGATGGACGAGTCGGTCGACGTGGTGTTGCTCGACCGGCGAATGCCGGGGCTGAACGGCGAGGAGGTGCTCGGGCGGATTCGCGAGCAGGAGTACGACTGTCAGGTGGCGATGCTCACCGGCGTCGAACCGGAGCTCGACATCGTCGACATGGGGTTCGACGAGTACCTGAAGAAGCCCGTGTCGGGCGACGAACTCCGCGAGACGGTGGAGGCGCTGTGTCAGCGCTCCCGGTACGACGCGCGGCTCCAGCGGTATTTCTCGCTCGCGTCGAAGGTCGCGGCGCTGAAGGCCGAACACGACCACGAGGAGCTCGCACACGAAGAGACGTACGTGGAACTCAGAGAGAAGCTGTCGCGGCTGCGCGACGAGGTCGACGCCTCGCTCTCACAGCTGTCGACCCGTGACAGCTACGCCGTCGCGGCCGACACCCGGTCGCGCAGCTAATCGAACACGAACCGCGCGCCCCCATCGCAGACTCCTCGACCGACACCGACCAGTCGTGGCGCTCTGCGACGAGATTCACGAGCGCGGCGGCGTGGTCCCGACGTAGACAACGCTGTCTGAACGAGACTCCACGTCGGCACACGGAACACGACGCGAGATGAAAACTGTAGCGGCTAGTCGGCGGGCTGCGCCTCGAGATACTTCTCGTTGAGCACCCACTCGCCGTCTTCCTCGACGAGATACTCGCCGTAGTACGGGACGCGCTCGGCGACCGTCTCCCGGAACGCCTCTCGGATCTCCGGCTTTGTCATCTCACCCATGCTCTTGAGGTCATCGTTGCGGTTGAGACACCCCTTCAGGTAGCCCTCGTGGGTGACCCGCACCCGCCCGCAGTTGGCACAGAAGTTCGGATTCTCGACCGGGTCGACGATCTCGACCATCCCCTCGCCGCCGTCCTCGCCCTCGACGTAGTAGCGCCGGCGGTCGTGCATCTCCCGGTGTTCGATCCGGTCGGCCTGCTCCGCCAGCCAGCCGTGGACGCGGTCGATGTCGACGGCCCACTCCGGTCGGCCGGCGAGCTCCGGCATGTACTCGATGAGTTGGAGTTGGAGGCCGTCGTTCGACGCCGCGTGTTCGACCATCTGTGGGACGTAGCCGGCGGTCTGCTCGAAGACGACCATGTTGAGCTTCACCGGCGCGAGACCGGCGTCGAGCGCCGCCTCGACGCCCCGGAGCACGTCCTCATAGCCGTTCGACTTCGTCAGCTCCGCGAACGCGTCCGGGTCCATCGCGTCCTGCGAGACGTTCACCCGCGAGAGCCCCGCCTCTCGTAGCGCTTCGGCGCGGCCCGGCAGATACGTGCCGTTCGTCGTCAGCGAGGTCTCCATCCCGTCCGGCGTCCGCCGGATTATCTCTTCGAGGTCCTGTCGCAACATCGGCTCGCCGCCGGTGAACTTCACCGACTCGACGCCGAACTCGCGGGCCACTTCGAGGAAGCGAACCACGTCGTCGGCGGTCATTTCGTCGTCTGCCGGCTCCATCGGTCCCCGCGTGTCGCCCAACCCCTCGTTGTGGCAGTAAACGCAGTCGAAGTTACAGCGGTCGGTCAGCGAGACGCGTACCCCCGAGATCTCGCGACCGAAGTCGTCCTCAAGCATACTACTCCGTGGTCACTGGCTCTACTTAACTCCGCCGTGCTTCCGGGAGCGGTCGAAACTACGAGAGGTTACGTCCTGCCGGGAGGGGTTGCCGCTATCGGTTCCAGATTCCCCGTCGCTCTTAACTCCCTCTCAGCGGTATCGGGGGCATGGACTCCGACCCTGCCGACGCCTTCGCGTTGCTGGGCGCGCCGACCCGGATGGCGACGCTCTCGGCATTCGCCGACGCTGCCCGCGAGCGGGAGCGCCCGGTGACGCTGACGTTCACGGAGCTGTTCGAGGCGACCGACGAGGCGACCACTGCCGGCTTCGCCTACCACCTCCGCCAACTGCGAGACCACTACCTCGAGAAGGTCGACCGCGACGACGGGGAGGCGGGCTACCGGCTCACCGACGCCGGCCGCAGGGTCGTTCGCGCGCTCGCGGCCGGGGTCTACACCGAGCGGGTGGACCGCGAGCCGGTGTCCATCCCCGAGCCGTACTCCTTGTGCGAGGGAGACCTCCGGGCAGCGACCGCCGACAACGTCGTCACGGTCGGCTGTACGGACTGTGACCGGAACGTCTGCCGGCTCTCCTTCCCACCGGGCGGGTTCGCGAGCCACGACACTCCCGAGGAGCTGCTGGCCGCCATCGACCGACTCCACCGCGGCCGTGTCCGGCTGCTGCGCGAAGGCACGTGTCCCGACTGCGGCGGCGAGACGACGGCGACGGTCGATACCGTCGGGGGCGAGCAGGGACCAGCCCACGCCACGCTGTCCTGTACTGCCTGCGGCGAGCGCGTCGACTGTCCGGTGACCGTCGCCCTGCTCGACCCCCCGGCGCTGGTCGCGTTCGGGTACGATCACGGCGTCGCGCCCGACGAACACCCGGTGTGGAACGTCGGCGATGCCTTCTCCGAGACGGTACTGTCGGCCGACCCCGTCTGTGTCCGGGTGGGCTGGCGGCTCGGTGACGAGGAACTGGCGGTGCTCGTCGGTGCGGACTGTTCGGTCGGGACGTCGAGCGGACAGAACTGCGAGGATCGAGCAAGCGGGACGAACAGGCGGGACCGGCGGCAGCCTGAGTCTCCCGGAGGCTACTCCTCCGGCTCGCCGTCGAGACTGTGGCCGGCGATGGTGTCGGAGAGTTCGTCGGGTGAGAGTTCGCGGAAGCCGTCCTTGTCGACGACGGCCGCGCTCATCCCCTCGGCGTTGAGTCCGCCGCCCTCGTTCGCGTCTTCGAGCGCGCGGAGCGCGAGTTCGAGCGCCGCCTCGGCGTCGATGCCGGCCTCGTACTCGGCTTCGAGGTGGCCCTGTATCTGGTCCGCGTTGCCGCCGATGGCGACGGCCTCCCACTCGTATGGAGTGCCAGAAGGGTCGGTCTCGAACAGCCGGGGCGTGCCGCTGTCGTCGACGCCACCGACGAGCAGCGCCGCGCCGAACGGCCGTGCGCCGCCCGCCTGCGTGAACTCCTGAATGTAGCCGGTGACCTCCTTCGTCAGCGACTCGACGTCGGCCGGTTCGCTGTAGCGGAGCCGCTCCACCTGCGCCTGCCGGCGTGCGACATCCACGAGCTGGCGGGCGTCGGCGACGTGGCCCGCGCTGGCGACGCCGACGTGGTCGTCGGCCTTGTGAATCTTCTCGATGCTCTCCGCAACCTGAAGCGACGAGCGGAGTCGTCCGCCGGCCACGAAGACGACGCCGTCCTCGAATCGGACGCCGACGGTCGGCGAGCCACGCTTCACCGCCTCGCGTGCGTACTCGACCTGATACAGCCGCCCGTCGGGGCTGAAGATGTTCGTTCCGCGGTCGTACGCCTGCTGTTGTGAGTTACCCTGCATGTTAGATCTCCTCCGCGTCGATTTCTCCGGTGTCGATGCCTTCCTCGGTGATGCGTGCGACCATCGCGCCGTTGCCGGAGGCGGTGTCGCGGGCGCTCGCTGCCTCGATGGCGTCGAGCGCGACCTCCTCTGCCTCGTCCATCGTGAGGTCCTCGTCGTAGCCGCCTTCGAGCACGCCGTAGGCCATCTGCATCCCGGAGCCTGTTGAGCCGTAGGTGTCCTCCATCTTCCCGCCGAGCGGGTCGAGTTCGAACAGCCGCGGCCCCTCGCTGTCGACGCCGCCCAGCAGCGGGACGACGCGCATGCCGCGGATCGTGTTCGCCGCGGCCGAGGCCAGCGCTTCCATGCTCATGTCGTCGCCGCGGCGCGTCTCGTACAGCGAGGACTGCGCGCGCAACTGGTCGGCGAACGTCTGGCCGTCCCCGACGCCACCCGAGATGGTGATGGCGGCGTTCGGGTGAACCTCGATGATCTTGTCGGCCGACTTGTTCGAGACGAACCGGCCGCCGAGACTCGCCCGGCGGTCGGTGGCGAGCACGATCCCGTCGTCGGCGACGATACCGACGGTGGTCGTCCCCGTCTTCAACTCCTCAGGTGCGCCGTCCGTGGCACCCTTACCTGAAGTGAATCTATCCATACACACACGAAGGGCGGGGGGACTGAAATACCCTTGCTAACGTCGGCTTTAGCCCGACGACGAAAGTGCTATACGGCCACGCGGGACCGCCCGACAGGTCGGCTTGGGACCGGTCATCTGTCTCCGCTCCGACGCCCGAGAGGTGCAGGTGACGACGCTCGCGGCGGCCGTCGGTATCGTCTGCGGACTCGCCTACGTGGCCGAGTTTCGGGACGGGCGCGTCAGGTGGGTAGAGCCGGTGGTCGCATCCGCCTGGTGAGCGTCGCGGTCATGCCGAGGGCTATCGGGGCCGTGCTGGGTGACTCCTGCCGAGTACCTGAGAGCCATTGAAAAGCGTTAAACGGCGCGGTCACTCACCGACGTGCATGAGCGATACTGAGCAGAAGCGCGCACGCAAGTGCATCTCCTGCGGGATCAACATCTCGGGGACAGCCGCCGCCCGGTTCGCCTGTCCGGTCTGCGGACAGGAGATCTGCCGCTGTGCGAAGTGCCGCAAGCAGAGCAACCTCTACGAGTGCCCGGACTGCGGGTTCACGGGGCCGTAAAATGGGGAAAGTCGCCGTCAAACTCAAGATCATGCCGGAGGACCCGGAGGTCGACCTCGACGCCCTGCAGGAGCGTCTCGAAGGGTCGCTCCCCGAGGGTGCGAAGATTCAGGGCTTCGAGCGCGACGACGTGGCGTTCGGCCTCGTCGCGCTCCTCCCGACGGTCGTCGTCCCCGACGACGCCGGCGGCAGCGAGGCCGTCGAGGAGGCGTTCGGCGGCGTCGAGGGCGTCGAGTCCATCGCCGTCGAATCACAGGGTCGCCTGTAACGCGGCTCGCGGTGTGACGCTTCTTTCCGTCGCAACGCTCACTCGGTAGCCGGTAGGCCGGTCACGGGCTGGTCGCGGCACCGTAACGCACGTTTTATAACGATGACCAAGTTACACAAAACTACGATTATGCCGAGTTCAAACGGTCCACTCGAAGGCACCCGGGACAAGCTACAGAACAAGCCGCGCGACCGCGGCACCTCGCCGCCCCAGCAGACCGTCGAGTCGTTCGAGACGGGCGACAAGGTTCACCTCCGGATCGACCCGTCCGTCCCCGACGGCCGATTCCACGCCCGCTTCAACGGCCACACCGGAGAGGTCGAGGGTGAGCAGGGCCGGGCGTACAAGGTCGAGATCACCGACGGCGGGAAGCCGAAGACGCTCATCGTGAACCCCGCCCACCTCCACCGGCAGTCGAACGAGTAATGACGATCTTCAAGGAGATCGTCGACGAGGAGTATCTGACGACGGGCGAGGTGAAGGAGGCGCTCGCGGAGATCGAAGAGGAGCGCGCTCTCGCCGAGGACCGCGAGATGCCGTACGAGCTGGCCCGCGCCGTCGACCACGCCAACCGGTTCGCCGACCTCGACGCCGAGGAGGCGGCGGAACTGGTCGAAGAGCTTCACGAGCTGGAGAAGGTCGACGAGCCGACCGCCTACAAGATCGCGAACCTGCTGCCCGCGGACCGCGACGAGCTGCGTGCCATCTACGCGCAGGAGCGGTACTCGCTGTCGGGCGACGAACTCGACGACATCCTCAACGTCGTCGCGCAGTACGCCTGAGCGCGGCGGAATTTTAAATACGCCCTCCACATATCAGTGCGTATGAGTACTGCCGAGAGCGACGAGCGCGTCGAGACGGTCGTGCTGGACGTGCTGCCGAACGGCCGTCCCGACGACGACCGACCGCCGTCGCGGAAGGACCCGCTCGCGTACGCCCTCGGTGTCGACGAGTTCGGTCTATACGAACTGATACTATCGGACGACGCACACGTCTTGGTCGGCCGGCGACTCGTCGTCGAGCCACGCGACGAACGCGACGAACAGATCGTCGCCGTCCGAGACGCGTCGTACGACGACATCTCCGGCGCGGCACAGTCAGAGTTGGAGTACGCGGTCGAGGAGCTGATCGAGGCGGACGAACGGCGGTTCGTCGACTTCTACAACGAGGCGCAGCCGATCACGCTCCGACTCCACCAGCTGAATCTCCTGCCGGGTATCGGGAAGAAGCTCCGCAACGACATCCTCGACGAGCGGAAGCGAGAGCCGTTCGACGCCTTCGAGGACATCGCGGAGCGCGTCTCCGGTCTCCACCACCCGAAGGACGTGCTCGTGGAGCGCATCACCGAGGAACTCCGCGAAGACGATCTGAAGTACCGCATCTTCGCTCGCGGCGAGAACGAGGCGTGACGGCCGGCGAACTCGTGAAGCCTTTTTAGTAGCGACGGCGAACGACGGATAGTGACCGAACGCAAGCGTCGTGATCCGGACGCGCTCATCGGGCGAGCGAAGCGGGGGAACCCGGACGCAGACCAGCATTTCCTCGTGGACGACCGCGTGCTCGACCGGATACCGACGTATCTGCCCGCCGACGCCGACCGAAGCCACGTGCTGGAGATCGGTGGCGGTGCGGGCGCGCTCACCGACCGCCTGCTCGCGGCCGGCGACCGCGTCACCGTCGTTGAGCGTGACCCCGACCTCGCGGCGTTTCTCCGCGAGGAGTTCGCCGAGGCCGTCGCCGCCGACCGACTGACCGTCGTGACGGGCGACGCCTTGGAGGTCGAACTCCCCGAGTTCACCGTCTGCGTCTCGAATCTCCCGTACGGCGTCTCCTCGGAGATAGCCTTCCGGGTGTTGCCGACCGGCCGACCGCTGGTGTTGATGTTCCAGCGGGAGTTCGCCGAGCGGATGGCCGCCGACGCCGGCGACGACGAGTACGGCCGGCTCTCCGTCACGGCGGGCCACTACGCCGGTGTCGACCTTGTCGAGACGGTGCCGAAGGAGGCGTTCGACCCGCGGCCGCGCGTCGAGAGCGCGCTCATCCGGTGTACGCCCCGAGAGCCGGCGTACACCGTCCCCGACGAGGCGTTCTTCCTCGATTTCGTCACGGCGTGTTTCACACAGCGGCGCAAGACGATGCGAAACGCCGCCCGCAACACCGCTCACATCTCCGGGCTGGATGACCCCGAGGCGGTCGTCAACGCGGCCAACGAGGAACTCATGTCGAAGCGGGCCGGCAACGTCACGCCTGCCGAGTTCGCCGAACTGGCCGCGCTCGCGTGGGAGGTGGGCGAGCCGTGACGCTCGGACAGACCGGGCTGCTCGACGCTCCCTCCGAGCAGACGGTCGCCTCGCTGCTCATTCTGCTCGGATATCTGCTCGTAACCGGCGCTATCTACGCCGTCGGCGAGCTGATAAAACAGCGACTCGCCAACGAGTCCACGGAGGCGTTACAAACGCTCGCCGGGATGGTCGCCGCTATCGTCGCCGGGGCGGCACTCGTCAACGTGTGGAACCAGACCGACGCGGTCGTGACGGCGTTGGAGAACATCAAACCCAGCGTCGACGCGCTCGTCCGTGGGCTCATCGCGCTGCTTGCGGTCGGTGTCACCTACACGCTGACGCGCATCACGAAGCGGTTCGTTCAGGTGAGCGAGGACCGAGACGCCATCTCCCGCCACCAGCGCGAGATACTCCACCACGTCGTGCAGATCGCTCTGTTCGTCCCCGCGTTCCTGTTCGTCCTCGGGCTGTTCAAGGTCGGGGCGGGCAACGTACTCCTGTCTGCGAGCGTGCTCGGTGTCGTCTTCGGCTTCGCGGCGAGACAGACGCTCGGGGCGGTCCTCGCGGGGTTCGTCCTCCTCTTCTCGCGGCCCTTCGAGCTGGGCGACTGGGTCGAGATAGCCGACCACGAGGGCGTCGTCACGGACATCACCATCGTCAACACGGAGGTCCGGACGTTCGACGACGAACTGGTGTTGTTGCCGAACGACGAGATCACCCAGCGTGCCGTCATAAACCGGACGAAGAGCGACCGGCTCCGGGTGCAGGTCGACGTGGGCGTCGACTACGGGACCGACGTGGAACACGCGATGAGCGTGGCGGCCGAGGCGATGGCCGAGGTCGACGTCGTCGAGTCACAGCCGAACCCGGACGTGGTGGTGGAGTCGTTCGGTGACAGCGCGGTCGTATTGACGCTCCGGTTTTACATCACCAACCCGAGCATTCGGCGGAAGTGGGACGCACAGAACGCCGTCATGGAGCGAGTCAAGACGGCCTTCGAGCGGGAGGGGATCACCATCCCGTTCCCACAGCGGGTGCTCTCCGGTCGCGAGCGGGCCGGCGGACTCGCGGTGCGTGACGTCGAAGAGGGGAGCGACGACCCGGAGCGAACGACCGAGCAGATGACCACCGACGGCGGCGACGAGGATGGCGGTAGCGGAGATGAGTGACCGCGCCGACGCCGGCGACGAGACGACGGTGTACCAGCCGGCGGAGGATTCGCGCCTGCTCGCCGAGGCGGCAGTCGAACGGGTGGGAGACGACGAGCGCGTGCTCGAAGTCGGCACCGGCTCCGGCTACGTCGCCGGCCGAGTCGCGGCGGAGACGGACGCGGCCGTCGTCGCGAGCGACCTGAACCCGCACGCCTGTCGCGCGGTGCGGGAGACGGCACGGTCAGAGGGGGTCGCTCTCCCCGTCGCTCGGGGGAATCTCACCCATCCGTTCCGAGCGGGAGCGTTCGACCGCGTCCTGTTCAACCCGCCGTATCTCCCCTACGACCCGGACGCGGCACGGGACGACTGGATGGAGCGGGCGCTGACGGGCGGCGAGACGGGCCGAGAGGTGATCGAGGCGTTTCTGGACGACGTGGGCCGGGTGCTCGCGCCCGAGGGCCGCGTCCTCCTCCTCGTCTCGACGCTGACCGACATCGAGGCGGTGGCCGCCTACGCGGCCGACCGGAGGCTCGCCGCGACCACGGCCCGCGAGGAGTCGTTCCCGTTCGAGCGACTCGCGGCGTTGTCGATAACTCCAGAGCATTAGTCTCCTTCGGAAATATTAAGCCACGGTATGACGAATGGAGGGTAATGACGGAACTAGTCGCGACGACACCCGGAATATTCCCGTTACCCGACTGGGCGAAAGATGAGCTATCGGACCTGAAGGGCCACCAGAAATCCGATCTCGTCTCCGGCGACGAGGGCGAGGCGATCACCGCGGCCTACGACGAGGTGCGCGCGGAGTTGATCGAGACACAGCAGGACGCCGGCCTTGACCGCATCGTCGAGGGGCAGGGTCGCTGGGACGACAACCTCGCGCATCCGCTCGCCGTCCACGACAACGTGGAGACGCGCGGCATCGTCCGCTACTACGACAACAACAACTTCTACCGCGACCCGGTCGTGACCGGCCCGCTGACAGAGAGCGGTGACGTCGCCGGCGAACTCGACGCGACCGCAGCGCAGACGGACGGGCTACAGGCCGTCCTGCCGGGTCCGTACACACTGGCAGAGTTGGCGACCGACGAGCAGTACGGCGACGAGGCCGCGTTCCTCGACGCGATCGCGGAGTTCCTCGCCGGCGAGGCCGCCGCGTTCCCCGACCACGAGACATTGTTCCTGCTCGAACCCTCGCTCGTGACCGACGCGCCCGGCGACGGCCGCGACGCGCAGGCCAGCGAGGCTATCGACACGGTCGCAGCTGCGGTGGACAGTGAGGTCGTCGTCCATCCGTTCTACGGCGCGGTCGACGAGAAGGTGTACGCGCACCTGATGGACGCGGACGTGGACGCAATCGGCTTCGACCTCGTGAGCGACCACGACGCCAACGTCTACAACGCACAGGAGTACGGGACGAAGTCGGGCGTGGCGCTCGGCGTCGTCGACGGCCAGAACACGCTCGTCGAGGACCCGGCGACGGTCCGCGAGCGGTTCGACTGGTTCGACGAGCAGATCCCCGCCGAGGCGTTCGAGACGGCGTATCTGACGAGCAACACGGAGCTGTTCTATCTGCCCGTCAACAAGGCGGTCGCGAAGATGGAGACGCTTGCGACCGCGGCGGACCTCGAGGAGGTGGAAGCATGACGCGAGAACAGCTCCGTCCCGACGACCACCCGAACGAGCATTTCCTGCTCACGACGGTCGTCGGCTCGTACCCCAAACCAAAGTGGCTCAACCGCGCCGACGAGCTCCATGAGGACCACGACCACGACTTCGGCGACGAACAGCTGCGCGAGGCCCACGACGACGCCGCCCGCCTCATCACGCACGAACACGAGCGAGCCGGCGTGGACGCCGTCGTCGACGGCGAGATGCGCCGCAACGAGATGGTGGAGTTCTTCGCCGAGCGCATCGACGGCTACGAGTTCAACGGCCCGGTGAAGGTGTGGGGCCACAACTACTTCGACAAGCCCAGCGTGTCGAGCGAGGTGGAGTACGACGAGCCGTGGCTCGTCGACGAGTTCGAGTTCACCGCGAGCGTGGCGAACCGGCCGGTGAAGGTGCCCATCACCGGCCCGTACACGCTCGCCAACTGGTCGTTCAACGAGGCCTACGAGGACGAGGAGACGCTGGCGTACGACCTCGCGGACCTCGTCAACGAGGAGATAGAGCGGCTGGTCGCGGCCGGCGCGCGCTACATCCAGATCGACGAGCCGGCGCTCGCAACGACCCCGGACGATTACGCCGTCGTGGGCGAGTGTCTGGAGCGCATCGCCGACGACATCCCCGAGGAGGTCCGCATCGGCCTCCACGTCTGTTACGGCGACTACTCGCGGGTCTACCCCGAGATCAACGAGTTCCCCATCGACGAGTTCGACGTGGAACTCTGCAACGGCGAGTACGAACAGCTCGATGTGTTCGCCGACGGCGAGTTCGGGCCGGACCTCGCGCTGGGCGTCGTCGACGCCCACACGGCCGAGATCGAGCCCGTCGCGGAGATAAAGGAGAACATCAAGAAGGGCTTCGAGATCGTCCCGCCGGAGCAGCTCACCGTCAGCCCGGACTGCGGGCTGAAGCTCCTCCCGCGGGAGATCGCGTACGGCAAGATGGAGAACATGGTGCAGGCCGCCCGTAAGATCGAGGCGGAACTCGACGCCGGCGAGGTCGACGTTGGCTTCGCGGGGACGGCTGCGCCGGCTGACGACTGATCGATCCGACTGCCGCACGGCCGGGGCGGACGACTGACGGGCGGTCGAGCAGCGAGGTGGCGAAGCCACCTCGGGCAGTCGGCGCAGAGCGCCGACGACAGCGCGACGGCGAAGCCGCCCCGGACCACGATTCGACGCCATTCTTCGACGACCGTCTGCGAGGGCCGTCGCATACCCAACGAGTCAAGTCCCCTCAGTGGCAAGGCCGGCCATGCGCATCGAACTCCGCGTCTGCAAACACTGCTACGAGGGGACACACGGGAATCCACAGAAGACCGCGGTGACGCAGGACATGGTCAACTGCGCCCGGACGGTCCGGGAGTACAAGGACCTCATCGGGCTCGACGGCATCTACATCACGCGCGTCGAGGAGGGCGACCCGGGCGGCGCGGAGGCGCTTCCGGTCATCGTCGCCGGCATCGATGGGAAGCAGGTGACGCTGTCGGACACGCAACTGGTGATGGAGGACGACGACGGCAACATGCTGGTGTATCCGGAGCCGGAGGACATCCTCAAGGTGCTCACGCGGAACCTCGACCAGATACAGGAGCAGACGCGACAGGACGTGACGGTCGAACTCTCCTCGGAAGGAGCGGAACTGGTCGGTTAGTCGTCCGCAGCGCCGACCTCGCCGCTCTCGCCGCTGCCTTCCTGTTCGAGTTGGCGCTCCCAGCGGATGCGGAGCACGTTGCCGTACATCGACAGCACCAGACCGACACCGAGCACGAGGATGCCGATGTTGATGCCGATGGTCATCAGCAGATTCGTCGGGCCGCCGCCGATGGCCAACTCGCGGGGCACCGGATACCCCTCGTCGAGGATACTGGCCATCAGCACCGAGGCGATGCCGATGACGGTCGCGGCGCCGAACAGCGTCGACGCCCACCCCCACGACGGGGAGAGCGTCAGCCGCTCGATGCCGGTCGTCTCGGGCTCGCCGTCGGCGTGGTACTCGGGCACCAGCTTTCGCGGGATGTACGCCTTCGTCTCGACCGGGTAGAAGGCGGGATGGAAGCCGTGCTCGAAGATGTGGAACATGACCCCCATCAGCATGATGACGCCAAGCAGCCCGTGGAAGGTGACGAACGCCGCCGCGGCCGCCTTCGTCTGGAAGAGCGCCGCCACCCCGGTCTTGCTCCAGATGAGCAGCCCCGAGACGGCCAACAGCGTCAGCTCTGCCGAGAAGATGAACACGACGCCCTTACCGATGTACGACAGCAACGGCACCTCGTCGGCCTTGTAGCCGCCGAACTGCCGCGCGTTCGGGTGTCGCTCGTCGGCGCGGCCGAGCATGAACTGGATGTCCTGCACGAACGCGTCGATGTCGTCCTTCCCGGGGATGATCTCGCCGAAGTTGCTCCGACCGGTCGGCGAGATGACCTGAAGCACGATCCAGAAGATGATAAGCGCGATCAGCCCGACACCGGTGATCCGGTGGACCGCCGAGACGCCGTTCGGACCGCCCATCAGCTCCATCAGCCACCACAGTTCGTCGTTGAACATGATGGCGTAGCCGCTGAAGAACAGCAGGAACACGTCCAGTCCAAGCAGTGAGTGGAACAGGGTCGTGACCCGCGTGAACTTGCCGTGGTCGAGATTGCTCATCGGTCGTCACCTCCGTCGTCGTCGGTGATCTTCCGCGCGGCGGGTTCACCGCCGTCGGCCGCGACGGCGTCGGTCACGTCCTCGCCCGGCCGCTGCATCTGGCCGGCCAGTCGGCGGAACGCCGCCCAGTGGAGGAACACCATCACGAGGATGAATATCCCCATGATGACGTCCGCCGCGTGGATGAGCGCGATGAGGAAGTCGAGCGCGGGAATCGAGTTGCCCGCGACCCAGTCGGCACCGATGCCGCCATCCCCGACGCTCGGATTCACGCGATAGAGCGACTCGTAGAAGACGTTGAACCCCTGTGCCCACCAGACGGAGAACAGGGCGACGACGATGCCAACGACGGCACTGACGCCGACGTGCCACCGCTCGTAGCCGGCCGTGTCGGGGAGCTCTTGCTCGCTCATTCGAACTCACCGGCGTTCTCCTCGCCGAAGATGATGTTCATCGCTTCGTCGTTGAAGAACGTCCCGCTGCCGCGGTGGTCCAGTTCGTCGGCGATCTCGCCGGGCGTCCCGACGAGGATAGCGTCCGTCGCGCACTCCTGTGCACACGCCGGGCCCTTGCCGACCTCCTGACGTTCGGTACACATCGTACACTTGTCCATCTTGCCGCCGTTGCCGACGAGACTCGCCATTCCCTCATCAGAGTCTGGGAACTGCGGGGCCCCGAACGGGCAGGCGGACAGACAGTACTGACACCCGATACACAGGTCGTCGCGCACGTCGACGAAGCCGCTCTCGTCGGCCTTGATGAGCGAGTCCGTCGGGCACACCGACACACAGGGCGCGTTCTCGCAGTGGTAACACTGCATCGGCACCGCCGTCTCGCCGGGCGACTCGCCCTGACTCATCGCCTCCCCGCTCTGCGTGTTGAATCCCGAGGCGGCCTCTTGGCCCTCGAGCATCGTCGAGATACTGATGCGCTGTTCGTCGTGCGGCACCTCCCACGTCCGCTTGCACGAGACGACGCAACCGCCGCAGTCGATGCAGGCCTCCACGTCCGGGAAGATGCGAGTGCCCTCACCGACGCTCATCACGCCGTCGTGCATTTGTTCTTTTCCAGTTGACATATTATATCACCTCACTGCACCGTCGAGTTGCCGCGGACGTCGAAGTCCTTCTGGCCGCCGATGTTGTTGCGGTCCTGCGGGAACTCGATGTCCGTGTCCATGTTGAGCTCGTTCATCCGTTCTTCCGTCGCTTTCTCGACGGCGACCATCGACACCTTCGTCTCCTGCATCTGGGTCTCGACATCGTAACCGGTGGACGTGATAGCGTTCACTGAGTCGCCGATGGCGTACGGCACGTGGCCGTCGGGGTACTTGTCCTCCAAGCTCTCGCCCTTGAACACCCCGCCCCAGTGGTAGGGGAGAAACACCTCTCGGTCGTTCGGCCGGTCCGTCACGCGTGCCTTCACCAGTACCGAGCCGCGGTCGGTCGAGGAGATGATGATGAGGTCGCCGCCGTCGACATCGAGATCCTCCGCCCGTTTGGGCGTGATCTCGGCGTACATGTGCGGCTGCAGGTCGGCGGTGTGGATGTTGTTCCGCGTCTCTGCGCCACCACCCTGATGTTCGACCTGCCGGCCGGTGGTCATGATAGTGTCCAGATCCGGCCCCTCGTCGGTGTTGTGGATGATGTCCATCGCCCGCTGCTGCTCGACCGCGTTGTTCTGGTCGAGCCGGTAGAAGTTCTTCTGCTGGCCGTTGGCGGGCCACTCTTCCACCAGTTCCGGACTCGGACTCTCGATGGGTTCCCGGTGGACGGGCACCGTGTCGAGGAAGTTCCACACGACCGCCCGAGCCCGACCACGACCGGTCGGGGCGTCGGGCTGCCGGTAGTCGTACTCCTCGAAGGTGTCCATCTGACCGCGGACGCCCGGTGCGATCTTCCGCTCGATGTAGTCGTCGAACGCCGCGCTGCCGGTGTCCGGGTCCGCGAGCGCCTGTGCAGCGGTGTACACCGACTCGTCGTTGTCCAGCGCGCGCTTCTGTGGGATCGTGAGTTCGTCCGACTGTACGGACTGGTTCGGATCGATGAGGCTCTCGGGCGGCGTCGTCTTCCAGCCGGGATACTCCGGAATCCCGTGAATCTGGCCGTCTTCGGCCAGATCCTCGCTGTCTGCCCAGTCGGGCACGTACGGTGCGCGGGTGAGGTCTAACGCCTCCTCCTCGCTGTCGTACCTGTCGCCGACGGCGTCGACCGTCTCCTGAAGCGGGTACGGCTTGTCGGAGTTCCACTGGTCGGGACTGGGTGCCTGCACACCCCACCGGGTCCGGAAGTCCTGGCCCCCGTCGTTGGGGTCCATGTCGTCGTTCCAGATGATGGGTGTGCCGGGGTGGTCCTCGCCCCAGCAGGGCCACGGGAGCATCCAGTACTCCCCTTCGACGGGCGTCCCCTCGGCGCCTTGGAGGTTCTCCGAGGAGAACGCGTAGTCGTACTCCATGTGTTGCTGGATGCGCTCGGGGGTCTGCCGGTAGCCGATGGTGTTCGTCCCGAGGTTGAACTCCCGGATGACGTTCTCGTAGGTCGACTTCCCGTTGTACAGCTCCGAGCCGGCACCCCAGTCGAAGTGCTCGCCGAAGCCCAGCGCACCCGCGAGTTCCTGCATGATCTGCAGGTCGGGCTTGGAGTTGTGGGCCGGCGGTCGCACGGGTTCCGACCACTGGGTCGCGCGGTGGGTGTTCGTCAGCGAGCGGTAGTGCTCGTACTGACTCGACGCGGGCAGCAGGAGCACCGGCGGGCCGTCCTCGTAGTCCGGGAGGACGCTCGCCACGGACGGGAACACGTCGACCACGACCAGCAGGTCGAGGTTCTCCATCCCTTCCTTCATCTGCTCCATCTCGCTGATTGAGTTCGCGGAGTGACCCCAGAAGACGGCGATCTTCACCTGATCCGGCTGGTAGGCCGGCGTCTCCTGCATCCGGTCTTCCTGATCGAGTGCCGCCTCGAACCAGCGGGCCACCGTCAGCCCGTTCTGGAACATCATCGAGTTGGTCGCCGGGTTCTCGGCGCTCGTCTCGTCGGTGCTCGACGGGAGGTCGTCCGCCGAGATATCCTCGCTCGACTGCTCGACGTACTTTGCCGGCGGCATCAGGTCGAACCTGTCGTACAGGTCTTCGAACGAGGTGGAGCCGCTCGTGTACGGGTTCTTATCCCAGATTTCCGACCACCACTTCCAGCCGCCGGCAGTCAGTCCGTAGTAGCCGGGCAGGATGTGGCTCGCGACCGCGAGGTCGGTCGCGCCCTGCACGTTCGCGTGGCCGCGCATGACCTGCAGGCCGCCGCCCGACCGAGCCGCACTGCCGGATGCGAGGCTCGTCGCCGCGTACGAGCGGATGTTCTGGGTGCCGTTGTTGTGCTGGGTGCCGCCCATCGCCCACTCGATCTGGACGTTCGGGCGGGCCTCGTCGATCATGTCCGCGATGCGCTCGATGTCTTCCTCGGAGACCCACGTGATCTCCGAGACGGTCTCCGTGTCGTACTGGTCGAGTTCGGCGTCGATGTCCTCCCAGCCCTGCACGCGGTCGGCGAGCATGTTCTGCCCGCTCGCGTCCGCGTCGGTGTCGAGCGCGAGCCCGTGTTTGTCGCGGAGCACCTTGATGACGCCCATCATCAGGGCAACGTCCGTACCCGGCCGGAACCGCATGAACTCGTCGGCGTGAGCCGAGGTCTTCGTGAACCGTGGATCGAGATTGAGTATCTTGCCGCCCCGCTTCTGCCCCTCGAGGATATGCTGCATCGCGATGGGGTGTGCCTCGGCGGGGTTCTGTCCGACGATGATGTTGAGATCGAAGTTCCGGTAGTCGGTGACCGTGTTGGTCATCGCGCCGTACCCCCACGTGTTCGCCAAGCCGGCGACCGTGGTGGAGTGGCAGATCCGCGCCTGATGGTCGATGTTGTTCGTCCCCATGAACGCCGCGAGCTTCCGGATCGCGTACGCCTCCTCGTTAGAGTGGTGCGCACTCCCGAGCAGCATCACGCTCTCGCGGCTGTATTCCTCCCACACCCGTTCGATCTCGCCCGAAAGCAGGTCGTAGGCTTGGTCCCACGTCCGCTTCTCCCAGCTTCCGTCCGCGCCACCTTCGCGGATCATCGGGTGTTTCAGTCGTTTCTCGGAGTGTTCGGTCTCGTAGATGCCTGCCCCCTTCGAGCAGAGCGACCCATGGTTGATCGGGTGGTCCTGCCACGGCTCCATGCCGACGAACGAGTCACCGTCGCGTTCGCCGCGGAAGCCACAGCCGACCGAACAGTAGTTACAGATCGTTTTCGACAGCTCCGTGTCCGTGTCGGTGCCGTCGACCTCTTCGCTCCCCTCTTGGAGCGCTTGGCCCGTCCCTGCGGCTCCGAGCGCGACTGCGCCCGCGAGCGCGCTCGCCTTCATGAACGAGCGCCTGTCGAGGTCGAGCGACACCGGTTCCGGATCCGGTCGTTGCGTGCTCATTTTTTCTGGTCCCGTCGTGTCCGGGGTACCGGTCGCCCGGTCCCGTCCCGGTCCTGTCCATCCATGGCTATACCTACGGTCGATAAAAATTGGTGGATAATAAAACGTGGGGGCTCATACCCCGTATTCTGGGGGATATGTAGTCCCGCAGATATGCTGTCTTGAGTCCTAACGTTAGCCGAGACGAACGTATCAGCAGATATCTATCCGAAGGTGGTGCTGACCGTTGGAGGGTTCGAGATTCGCCGTCCCACGTCGAGTGTGCGGCGCCACCGAACGCAGTCGATAATACGGTGAGAGATAGGAAGATCAGACGCGAGATTCCCGCAGACCCACCCGCCGCCGTGGACGTACGCGACATCCGGGGGCGACTCGTCGGGGTCGGGGTCGTAGATGCGAAGTTCGCCTGCCCGTGGCCACCTGCGAGCGTGAGCGTTCCTCAGTTGAAGACGCCGCGCGTCGCCGTCGCTTTGAACGAGACGGTGACCTCGCGTCCGACTCCGAGGGCGAGACGCTCCCGACTGTCTTCGGTCACCAGCGCCAACACCGGGTCGTCGGCACCGATGTCGACGGCGACGCGGGCGATACGCTCGCCGCCTTCGATGTCCCGCACCGTTCCGGCGAACTGGTTCCGCGCGCTCGTGGTGTCCGGCACCGGCGCGTTCGTCGCCTCGTGGAGCGTCACGGCGTCGGCCGGTATCGTCAACTGGACCGTGCCGTCACCGGCGGACGGGACGAGAGCACGGAGCCGCCCGGCCGACGTTTCGACGGTCGCGAGTTCCCCGTCACGCTCGACGAGCGTGCCCGAGAGGACGGTTTCGGCGATCTCGGCGACGCCCTCGAAACTCGTCTGCACGCGGTCGAACGCCGCGAGCAACTCGTCGGCGGTTTCGGTCAGTTCGCTCCCTCCGCCGTCGGTGCCACCCCGCTGTCGGTCGACGAGCGAGCCGAACGCGGCTTCGAGTTCGACGATGCGCTGTTGCGCGTGGCCGTACGAGCGGCCCAGAGAGTCGGTCGCCGCGTTCAACGACCCCTCGCCGTCGATTGCACGCAACAGCGTCACGTCCCGGGCGTCGACGGTCACGTCGCCGCTCCCGATGTAGGCGTCGAACTCCGTCCGAACGTCTATTCCCATGCGTAGCGGTATCCGAACGGCGAACAAAAGCGTTGGTTCACCGCCAATAGAACGCGGAGGGATCAAGGGGCAAACCCGTCTGACGAAGCATCGAGGGCGAATTCGGGTTCGTGAGGCGGCCAAGCGGGTTGCCCCCCGTCCGCTCCCGCAACGCATAAAACTGCGCAGGGATTCGCTCGGATGATGAACGTAGGTGCGTTCGTGTGCTCGTGCGGAGGCACGTGCGACATTGACTTAGAGGAGGTCCGAGAGGGCGTCGAGGGGGTCGACGTCGTCGCCAGCTCGGAGCTGTTGTGTCAGGACGGTCGTCCGGCGATGTCGCAGGTGATCGACGAGTACGACCTCGACCAGCTCATCGCGACGACGCCGGAGCCGTCGTGTCAGGAACGCATCCGCTCGCTCGCGGACGACCACGGGCTACACCCGGAGGCGACGGCGTTCGTCGACCACCGAGAGACGACCGCGTGGGTCCACGACGAGGGCGAAGCGACCGACAAGACTGCGCGCCTGATCAACGCGAAGCGGGCCGGTCTCGCCGAAGAAGCGATCTCGCGAACCGTCTCGACGGAGGCCGGCAACCGGGTCGCCGTCGTCGGTGACGCCGACGCCGCCCGGTCGCTGTCGGACGAGGCGGACGTGACGCTCATCGCGGACGGCCGCGAGTTCGCCGACACGGAGGGGCTGGACGACGTGAACGTCGAACGGGGCCACGTCGCCGCCGTCGAGGGCTCGTTCGGCGAGTTCGAGCTGGTGGTTCGCGCGCAGGTCACCGACGACTGCATCGACTGCATGGAGTGCGTCCGCGAGGGTCCCGACGGGATGGTGACCGAGTTCCCGGTCGACATCCACCCCGAGGCACCCGACGGCGACTGGGTTGACGTGTGTCCGACCGACGCTATCGAACTCGACGGCACGACCCGACGACTGGAGTTCGATCAGGTGATCCACCCCGGCGGCACGTCGCGAGCGCGGAGCGGCCGCGTCGGGTTCTACACCGGGCCGGTCGACGCGGGGACCGTCGCCGCCGTCGAGTCGCATCTCGGCGGCATCGAGAAGCCGAAGTTCCTCGATCTGGAGATGGACGTGTGTGCGGCCGGCGAGTCGAGCCAGCAAGGGTGTACCGCCTGCGTCGACGCCTGCCCGCACGAGGCGGTCGACCGGCCGGCGGTCGACGAGGTGGCGTTCGACGAGACGGCCTGTCAGAACTGCGGGGCCTGTACGAGCGCCTGTCCGACGGGTGCGGCGAAGCTCCGCGAGCCGTCCAACGAGCGGATCGCTCGCGAGGTGGAGGCGCTGCTCGAAGCCGACGAGGAGGACGACAGTCTGCTCGGTGCGCGTGACGACGCCGGCATCGAGACGCAGGTCGTCGCGTTCGTCTGCTCCGAGCGGGCGAGCGAACGACTGCGCGCGTACGGCCGCCGCGCCGCGCGCCGCGGCGACGTGGAGTATCCGCCGGTGCTCCCGGTGCAGGTCAACTGTACCGACACCGTCGGCGAGGCACACGCGATGCACGCGCTCGCGGCGGGTGCCGACGGCGTCGCAATCGTCGGCTGTGGCGGCTCCTGTCTCCACTCCGGCCCGGACCCGAAGGCGGAGCTGGTCGAGCGGCTCAACACGGCGACCAGCGATCTGGGACTCGGCGAGCGCGTCGGCTTCTTCGCCCCCGAAGCGGGTGACCCGTCGGCCTTCGCCGCGGAACTCTCGGCGTTCGTCGAGGAGACGCTCGACGAGACGTCGGTGCCGGCGGGCAACCACGAGGCCACGGGCCGCATCGACGACGACCGGCCCAACCCCGACTTCGACAGTCACGGCTGGACGCTGGAAAGCGTCCGCGCGCTGCTCGATCACGTCGACCCGGCACGGGAGACGATCAGGGGGCTGAAGAACTTCGGCCTGCTGTCGGTGAACGACTCGTGTACGCTCACGCCCACCTGTACGAGCCTCTGTCCGACGGACGCCATCAAGCGCACGGACGACGGTCGGCTTCAGTTCAATCACGAGCGGTGTGTGAACTGCGAACTCTGCGAGGAGGGGTGTCCCGAATCCGCCATCACGATGGAGACGGGACTGGACCTCTCGCTGCTGCCGGAGCACAACGACGACGACCCGTGGACCACCGTTCACGAGGACGAGATGCTCGAGTGTATCCGCTGTGGAACGCCGTTCACCAGCGCGGCCTCGGCCGCGAAGGTGGAAGCGGAGGTCGGCGACCGCGTGGCCGGCCTCGCGCCGGACAGCGACCACAGCGTCTTCGAGTACTGTGGCGACTGTCGCGGACGCCTCCTCTTCGATCAGGGTGACGCGCGATGAACGACGGAGCACTCTACGAGGCGCGACTCGAACTGGTCGACTTCGTCATCGAGACGTTCTGGGACACGCCGGAAGAGGCGTTCGTCGAGCGACTGTTGGGCGACGAACTCCAGTTCCCCGACGACTCGGTGAACGAGTCGATGGACGAGGGGTTCGACCTGCTGCGAGCGTGGCTCGACGAGAACCGCGACCGGAACGCCGTGGCGGTCCACGAGGATCTGCGACGGGAGTACACGGAGCTGTTCGTCGGGCCGCGACCGCAGGTGTTGCCCCACGAGACGCATTACCGCGACGATACGGAGTTCATCGGTGAGGGGCTGGCCGAGGTCGAGGCGAGTTACGGCGCGGCCGGCTGGGCCGCCCCCGAGGACTACCCCGAGGAGGACGACTTCATCGCCGTCGAGATGACGTTCCTCCGGTATCTCATCGACCAGCAGCGAAACGGCCACGAGGAGGCGTTCGGCTTCGAGCGGGTGTTCATCGACGAGCACCTCTCGCAGTGGGTCGACGACTTCGTCGCGGAGACGCGCGGAGAGACCGACGACGGCCTGTTCCTCGCCGCGGCGCTCGTCTGTCGGGGCATCGTCCAGTTCGAGGACGAAATCGTCGCGCAGATGGTTTAATCGGCCGTCGCGACGACGACGGCCCCGACGACGAGGAGGCCAGCCGCGACGGCGAGCGTCGCCGGGGCCGCGGTCGCGAGCGCCCGTTCGAACAGGAACAGCGACCGCCACGTGCCGACGTACTCCGCGGCCAGTCCGAGTCCGCCGACGACGGTGAGGAGCAGACAGAGCCCGCCCACGGACAGCGCGACGAGCGCGTCGAGCGGGCGAACGCTGATGTCACGCATCGTCGATCACCCGGCGACCGACGAGCGTGACGGCGAACAGCGGAACCAGCACGGCGAGGAGTCGGCTCACGAACAGTCCCATGTAGCTCACGGTCGATTCGAGGTGGATCGCCCAGTGCCAGTTTTGCCCGGGTTGCATCGAGTGTTTCAGCGCCGCGATGACGGCCACCGTCCCGACGACGAGCAGTGACAGCGCCAGCAGCCCGGCGAGCGCGTACACCAGCGTCTCCGCGTATCTGAGGGCGGTCGCCGCGTCGAAACCGGGGTCGCGGCCGTGTTCTGTCGCCATCAGCTATCCACCCCGAACGACCGGCGTCGGTAAAGGTCGTAGCCCACGAGCACCAGTACGACGAGGCCGACCGCGAGGACGGCGAGCCCTACGTCAGGCGGGAACGGTAGCGCCGGTGCCGAGCCGGCATGCCCGGGTCCACTCACGACTCCGTAAACGGCCAGCGGCTTCAAAACGCTTGTGCCCGGCGCGAACAACGCTTTTGTCCGCCGGCCTCCACATCTTGGTAATGACATCTCGCCGCGGGCTCTTACGCCGGCTCGCCGCGCTGTCGGGGGCGGCCGGGCTGAGTGGCTGTTCTCGGCTGCTCGCACAGCGGGCGGAGGCACCCACCGCCGACCTGCCGGCGAACCCGCTCGCCGCCGAACTCCCCGTCGCCCAGCACGCGTGGGAAGCGGAGCTCCGAACGGACGCGAAGGGGAACACGCTCCTCCCGCGTCACTATCGCATCCTGCTGTTGAATCTCGACGCGGAGCCGTCCGAGGAGAGCGCGGCGACCGTCGAGCGGGCGATGCGCACGCTAGAGCAGGCCTACGAGTTCAGCGCCGACGGCCTGCTCCACATGCTCGGGTGGGGGAGCGCGTACTTCGAGCGACTCGGCGCGCTGAGTGGCTCGCCGATTCGCCACCCGAAGGTGCTCTCTCGCACCGACGACCCGGACCTGCTGGCGTTCGACGCCGCGCTCGTGCTCGCGAGTCACGTCCCCTCGCAACTGGTCGCGACCGAACAGGCAATGTTCGGGGATAGAGGGACGCTCGGCGGCGCGGCAGTCGAGGACCGACTCGGCGACGTGTTCAGCCTCGCCGAGCGCCGGACCGGCTTCCTCGGCGAGGGACTGCCCGCGAAACACGCCGACGCCGAGGGCGTCCCGGCAGACATTCCGGACGATGCGCCGAACTTCACCGGCTTCGGGACGGGTCGAAAGGGGACGCAGGCGACCGTCGAGCGGGTCACGATAGACGACGGCCCGTTCGCGGGCGGCACGACGATGCATCTCTCGCAGCTCACCGAGTCGCTCAACTCGTGGTGGGAGATGGCCGAGTCCGAGCAGGTCGAACAGCTGTTCTCACCCGAGTTCTCGCCCGAAGACATCGACATGGACCCGTCGCTCCCCTTCGCCGACGCCGTCGAGGAACACGCCGCCGAGGAGGGCGTCGTCGGGCACTGGGAGAAGGCGGCCCGGGCGCGCGACGAGGACGGCCAGCCCCGACTCCTTCGCCGCGACTTCGACACGGTGGACGGTGGACAGGCCGGCGTGCACTTCCTCTCCTTACAGCGCGAAATCGAGGACTTCGAGCGGGTCCGCGACGCGATGAACGGCTGGTGGCTCCGCGACGAGCACGCAGACGTGACTGACCGGTCGAACAACGGAATACTGGAGTTCATCACCGTCGTCTCGCGGGCGAACTTCTACGTTCCGCCGCGAGACAAGCGGGCGTTCCCGAGCGCCTGAGCTACTCGTCTTGGATGACGTCGAGGTCGCCGTCGACCTCGGCCTCGTTCACTTCGTTGGCGTGGACGCCGTGGTCCCATATCTCGGACCCGTCGAACGTGTTCGTGACACCCTTCGGCCGCCATCCGCTATCTTCGTGTGACATTAGCTGAACCTTGCTCCGACCCGTGTTAAGCTTTTCCGCACCGACTGAGTCAACTCACTCCGGCCCCGGGGTTCCCGGCGGGCGCTCTTCTTCCGCTGCCTCGTCCAAGAAGGCGTTCGAGTACAGGTCGACGTGGAGCTTCAGCACCGTCGTCTCGTCGATTTCAGCCCGTTCGGCCTGTCGTTCGAGGAACGCCTCGGTCGCCTCGGTGGGGTCGTAGACGATCTCGCGGCCCTCAACTTCGAACTCCGTCTCGTGTGCGCCCGCGACGAGATGCTCGATCTCGAGGAGCGACTGCTCCACCTTCGTGGCGAGCGCGTCGTCGATCTCCTCGAAGCGTGCCTCTGCCCACTTCTCTGCGGCTTCGTACAGTCGGTCACTCACTTCGAATCGGTAGCTCACAGCGACACCCCCTCGTCGGCTTCGAACTCCGGCGTCCAGACGGTCGTCTCCTCACACACCGGGCAGTGTTCGCGGCGCATCCCGCCCTCGAACGCGCTGAGGTCTATCATCTGGCCGCACTCCTCACAGCTGTAGTACGTCATTCCGACGGCGGCCACGACTCGGGTGCCGGGTCGGACTCGCTGAGTTCGCTGTACAGCGTCAACAGCGCGCCGAGGACGACGAGCAGGACGACCAGTCCGGCGATACCGCCAAGCGCGTTCCGGCCGATGAAGTCGCCCGCCCCCGCCGAGAGCCAGTCGAACGATCCGGCGACGTTGAGCGTCGTCAACAGCAGCCAGACGAAGGCTCCCGTGACGGCGAACGTGAGTATCCGCGAGTTCTCGAGTGCTGTTCGAAGACCCATTGTGTTTCCCTCGCTTCCCCACTGGATGTCCGCCGTTAAAACTGTACCGTCCGGGAGCGCGCGTCGGTCAGACGAGCAACTGTGCGGTCAACGCGAGGATGAACAGCAGCACGCCGCCGAGTGCCGACAGTTCGAGCCACCGCGGGCTCGAATCGGCCGACTGCGCGGTCACCGCGAACACCGACCCCGCGATAGCTACCAGTGCGACGACGACCAGATAAACGCTGTTGAGGACGCCCGCCATGTGTGCTCACAGCTACTCAAGCCTCGACGTATAAAGGTTCCCGTTACTCAGGGTCGATCTCGTAGCCCCAATCGGCCTTCTCTGCGGCCTCGGGGAGCGGTCGGAACTCCCAGCCGTCGGGTTCCATCCCGGCTTCGTCCGGGAGGCCGACGAGCACCTGCCGGTCGGCGTAGAACATCGAGGACGGCCCGACCTCCGCGAGCCGTTCCGTCGGCCGCGTCCCCGACCCGTTGAAGAAATCGAGGTCGATGGTGTGGCGGCGCTGGAACTTGTTGAGCGCGTGGGAGGGCACGTCGCCCACGATGCCGAGCCAGTCGGTCCACCGCGTGGCGTCCCGACACGCCGCCTGCGGGTCGTCGAGTGCGCGTGCCCCCCGGTAGGTGAACGCGAGCGTCATGTCGTCCGCGTTGCCGCCGTGCGGCCCGCTGCCGGCAGCGCCGGAGCCGACCGGCCCGGAGACGGACTCCTCGTCTCCCGGAACGCCGGGCGTCCCCGCATCCGTGTCTGTACTGCCATCGCTGCTCGGGATGCCGGGCGTCACGTTGCCCGCGCCCTCGGTGTCGTCGCTCGCCATGCCGCCCCCTGCTGGCACTTCGGTTTCGATACCGGAGCCGGCTCCGCCCTGCTCGGTCGGGATACCGACCGGTTTCCCGTCGGTCTCGCTCGGCACGCGGGGCGTGCGCTCGCCGAGGTCGTCGCCGGTGAGCGCGTCAGCGTCGTTGGTCGGCTCCTCGTCGGGGTCGCCGTCGCCCTTCCAGAGCCAGTCGCCGGGGTTCGCCGCCGGCTCGTCGTCGTCCTGTTCCGTCAGGTCGTCGAGGTCGATGCTGTCCGTCATGCGATGTCGTCGGCAAGGTGGTCCAGATCGAGTCGCGCGAGCGTCGCGTCCGTCGGCACGCCGTCGGCGTCCCAGCCGCGAGCGTCGTAGTATGCGTCCAGCAGTGCCTCAAACGACGCGTCGAGGCTCGCCGGGTCGATGGGGTCGGGGAGGCGGTCGTCGGCGCGCGTGAACCCCTCTCGGACGTTGAACAGCCGGACGAGGTTCCAGACGCGCTCGCTGGTCGCCGCGAGGTCGCCGTGTGGCGCGCCGACGGCTTCGAGCCACTCCGCGCCGTCGTCGCGGAGCGTCTCGCCGGCGAAGTCGTCGGAGACCAGACTCCACCGGACGGAGCGGGTGTCCTGTGCGTCGATCACGGCCGTCGCGGCCTCGGCGGGCGTGAACGGCCCGTCGAACGGCTCTCGCTCCACCGGACGAGCGCGCCGGTGACAGCCGCCGCGGTCGGAGGTGGCGTACGCGAGCGCCATGCTCGCGGCCCCTCGCGGGTCGTAGGCGGGCAACTCCATCCCCTTCACCGTCGGGACGAGGCCGTCGCCGCCCAGCTCCTCGGCCGCCTCGGCGACGCCGTCCGCGAGCGCGTCGCCGAGCGTCCCGTCGCGGGCCGCGATATCATCGAGCAGCGCGCGGGCACCCGCAGGGTCGCCGAACGCGTAGTCGTCGGCGAGCAGACCCTCCTCGCTCGCGCGGACGGCCCACGCGACGGCGTTGCCCGCCGAGATGAGGTCGATCCCGAGTCGGTTACACAGTTCGCCCAGCTCGGCGACGGCGTCGAAATCGTCGATAGCCAGTCCGGCCCCGAGCGTCATCGCCGTCGCGCCGCGGGGGACCGTCTCGCCGGCGTCCGTCTCGACGCGGAACCCGCCGGCGACCGCCTCGTCCGCACGCTCGCGGCCGTGGGCGGCGGCGCGGGCGGCCTCGATACCCACCTCGTCCGTGCCGTCGAAGCCGCGCTCCGACCAGCCGCGACTCGACAGCACGCCCGCCTCGTCGGCGAAGTCGACCGTCTCCAGCGTGTCGCTGACCGCCAGCCACCGGCCGGTGGCGTCCTCGGCGTAGCGACGCTCGTACTCCGCGCGGAGGTCAGCCAACTCGTCCGGTGGTGACCCGTGCGCGACGACGGCCTTCAGCCGTTTCGCGCCCATCACGGTGCCCGCGCCGCCGCGACCCGCGTGGTGGTCCGCGTTCGGCCCGGAGGCGATGGTGGCGTAGGAGACGCCCGCCTCGCCGGCTGGGCCGATACACGCCACCGCGCCGTCGTGTGTACGACAGGTCTCGGCGGCGTCTCGGCCCCACGTCGTGGCCGGTTCCACCGTGGCGTCGCCGTCCTCGACGACGATCCGGACCGGCTCGTCGGCCGCGCCGGTCACCAGCAGCGCGAGGTGGTCGTCGAGCGCGCCGACGAGCGCCTCGGGGAACGCACCGCCGGCGTAGGAGTCGAGGAACGCACCGGTGAGCGGCGACTTCGTCACCGCGGCGTACCGCGTCTCGCCGGGGAGCAGGCCGGACACCGGTCCGAGCGCGAAGCAGAGCAGGTTCTCCGGGCCGAGCGGATCGGCACCGGCGTCGAGTTCGTCGTAGAGATAGCGAGCACCGAGCCCCTTCCCGCCGAGATAGCGGCGGCGCCACGCCTCCGGGACCGGCTCGCTTGCCACCGTCCGGTCGGAGAGATCGACCCGGAGCACGCGGTCGGGTGCACGGCGCATTGGTCCGAGGAAGGAGGATCCCGAATATAAGCGTTTCCGGTGCGGACGGGATAGTGCTCGGATAAGCCCGGATGAGCCGGCGCAACCAGTGTGACCAGCTTGGAAGCCCCCGGCCCCTTCCAGTCCCGCCCGCCTGTGCTTGGTCAGCCATCGCGTAGCTGAACACTATCGGGGACGGAACGCTCGCCCTGCCGACGCGACACCCATATGTCACTCCGACGGTCAGACGGGAGTATGCGCGCGGGAGCAATCGTCGCCGGCGGGCGGTCGACCCGATTCGGCGACGCCGACAAGGCCGTCGCCTACCTCGCTGGCGTGCCGATGGTCCGCCGCGTCGCCGACCGCCTCGCCACGGCCACCGACACCCTCGTCGTCAACTGCCGCCCCGACCAGCGTGACGCCATCGGCGCGGCGCTCGACGGCTACCCGAACCCCGTCGTCTACGCCGAGGATCCCGAACCGGATCAGGGACCGATGGCCGGCATCCGCACGGCCTGTCGGGGGGTCGCCCGCACCGACGCCGAGTACGTCTTCGTCGCGGCCTGCGACATGCCGTTTCTCGACCCGGCGCTCGTCGACCGCTGCTTCGAGCGGGCCGCCGGCCGCGACGCTGCCGTCCCGCGCCCGGACGAGTGGTACGCGACGACCCACGCCGTCTACCGAGCCGAGGCGATGGCCGACGCCTGCGACCGGGCGCTCGCCCGCGGCGACCGGAAGATCGTCGCGCCGCTCGATGACCTCGACTGGACCGTCGTCGAGCGCGACACGCTGGAAGCCCACGGCTCGCTCGACTCCTTCGAGAGTTTGGACACCAGAGCGGCATTCGACGCGGCCGCCGAGCGGTTCTGACTGGCGCGACGCTACGCGATCACGTCGACGACCCGCGGCTCGTCGAGTTTCGTCAGCGCGACGCGGTCCACCCGGTCGGAGCGGGTCAGCGTCGCCTCGGCTATCTCGCGACCGACCGCTTCGAGGCGGTCATCGTCGACCATGTTCACGACGGCGACGGCGGTCACGTCGTCGGGGACGGCTTTCAGCCCCCCGTCGGTGCTCGCGAGCACGGCCGCCACGTCCTCGGGCTGTATCTCGTCCCCAAGGGACCGATTCGCGATGTCGGCGACGCGCTCGGGTCGGTGGACGACGCCCTCGTCGAGCGGTTCGCCGACGGCGTGGGCGCTCGCGATGGCGAGCACGGTGTCGGTGTTCGCCGGCAACTGTGGCTCCCGCTCGTTGGGCGCTTTGAACCGCCGCATCCGCGCGCCGTCGGCCTTCACCAGTACGGGCCCCGGGGCCGCGTCGCGCAGGCCGGCGACGACCTCGTTCTCGTAGCCGGCGTGGCGCGACTCGTCGGCCGCGCCGGGGACGACCTCCAGCGGCCACGTCTCGTTGTTCCGGAGGGCCTCGGCCGGGTCGTCGGTCGTGACGAGGTGCGCGACCTCCTCGCGGTCCGCGAACGCCTTCGGGATCCGGACCGTCGCGGTGACGGTCGCCCGGTCGGTCGCGGCCGCCAGTGCGGCCATCGCCGTCTTCTTCCCCCCTGCGCCGACCGCACAGACGATTCCCTCGGCCGCGAGCGCGTCCGCCAGTTCCATACGTGGCGTCGCTCCCCGGCCGGCAAGACGGTTACGACCGCAGGGTGAGCGGTGTCCATGGAAGGGGAATCGATTAGTGACAGCTCCGCAATGTGGGTTCCATGTCTCGGTTCGAACCAGACGACATCTACGAGTACACGGGAGCCGTCGACGTGGCACTCTCTCCGGACGGGGAGCGTGCGGCGTTCGTCACGTCCGAGTACGACCCCGACGAGGACCGCCGACGCAGTTCCGTGTTCACCGTGCCGACGGATGGCTCGCGTGACCCGCACCGACTCACGCGCGCCTCCGACGCGAGTTCACCTGTCTGGGGGCCAGACGGCGAGAAGCTCGGCATCCTCGCCGCCCGCAAGAGGGACGTAGAACTGACCGTCGGCCCGCAAGAGGAAGAGAAGGACGCAGACGAGGACGACGCCGAGGACGCCGGCGGCAACGGCAGCGGCGACGATGGGCCGAAACAGCAGGTGTGGGTGTACGACCTCGCGCGGGGCGGCGACGCCCGCCAGATCACCGACCGCGACGAGGGCGTGCGCGCCTTCGACTTCGGTCCGGACGGCGACAGAGTCGTCTTCGACGCCCGCGACCCGACCGACGAGCAGGCCGACCGCCTCGAAACCCGGCACGACGACGGTCCCATCGAAATCGAGCGACTCAACCACAAGGCGAACGGCGTCGGCTGGCTCGACGACGTGACCTCATATCTGTTCGTCGCGAGCGTGGACACGCGGGAGAGCCACCGGCTCGACGACGCCTACGGCTCCGGCTCGTTCGAGGCGCTCTCGGGCCTCCAGCCCGCGTGGGGACCGGACGGTCGCATCGCGTTCGTCGCCAACTACGAGGACGACGCCGAGGACTCCGCGGTGTACGACGTTCACACCATCGACCCCGACGGCTCGAACTACGAGCGCGTCACCGACGGCGACCGGTTCTGCATGAACCCGGCGTGGAGCCCCGACGGCGACCGACTCGCCTTCGTCGCTCGCGACCCGCCGATGAACTGGTACCGACCAGCCGAGGTACACGTCGCCGACGACGACGGCATTCGCTCCGTCTCAGAGAGTCTCGACCGAACCGTCGCGTTGAACGCGGCGGCGTCGTGGACCGACGACGACACGCTGCTCGCGCCAATCGGCGACGAGGGCTGGACCCGGCTCGTCCGCTGTCACGCCGACGGGTCGCCGGCCGAGCGCGTCTTCGACGCGCAGGGCGACCACCGGACGCTCGGCGCGGTCGACGCCACCCCGAACGGTGTCGTCGGGACGCTCACCACCGCCGACGCGCCGCCCGACGTGTACGCGCTCGATGGCCTCGCTGACGCGGAACGGCTCACCGACCTCAACGCCGGACTGGTCGAGGAGTACGACCTCCCGACCCACGAGCGCGTGACGTTCGAGAACGGCGACGGCGACGAGGTGGAGGCGATCACGTTCCTCCCGCCGGGGTTCGACCGCGACGACCCGGAGCCACACCCGACGGTCGCGCTGGTCCACGGCGGGCCAATGTCCTACGACACTCCCGGCTTCAATCTCACCCGCGCGTTCTTCACGAACGCCGGCTACGTCGTCATCTGTGTCAACTACCGCGGCAGTACCTCCTACGGCGGCGACTTCGCCGAACGGCTCCGTGGCAGTCGCGGCGACCTGGAGACCGACGACGTGGTGAGCGGCGTCGACCACCTCGTCGAACGGGGCTGGGCCGACCCCGACCGGCTGTTCTGTACCGGCTTCTCCTACGGCGGCATCACCAGCGCGCACGTCGCCGTCCGCGAGGACCGCTTCGCCGCCATCGCGCCCGAACACGGCATCTACGACTTCTACTCCAACTTCGGCACCGACGACAACCACCTTTGGCACGAGGACGAGTTCGGCCTCCCGTGGGAGAACGTGGAGACGTACCGCGACATCTCCTCCATCACCCGCGTCGACGAGATAGACACGCCGATGCTCATTACTGCGGGGGAGGAGGATTGGCGGTGTCCACCGACGCAGGCCGAACAGCTGTATCTCAGCGTCAAGAAACAGGACGTGCCAGCGAAGCTCGTCGTCTACCAGAACGAGCACCACAATATCGGCGACCCGGAGCGGGCTATCCACCGCATCGAGACGCTGCTGGAGTGGTTCGAAGAGCACGGGGGACAGACGGAGTGAGTCCCCCGCCGGACGAGCGGGAGGGAGCGGAGCGACCGACACGTGAGTCGCGAAGTGGGCGGGAGCGACAGCGAGGCCGAACGTAGTGAGGCCTCGGAAGCGAGCGGCGGAGCTGCGAGCAGTGACGAGAGAGTTATAAAGCAACGGTAACGGACGGCGGCACGGCGGAGCGCCTCCACGCGTCGCTATCGGTGTGGCGAGCGAAGGTCGGACGCCGTGACGGTCAGTCCTCGTAGACCCAGTCCGCGGCGTCGAGGTCCCAGTCGACGAGTTCCGCGTCGTCGAAGAACAGCTCGATCTCGCGTTCGTTCGCGCCCTCGTCCTCGTGGTCGGAGCCGTGGATGACGTTGTGACCGAGGTCCAGCCCGAGGTCGCCGCGGATGGTGCCCGGCGGCGACTCGGCGGGGTCGGTCTCGCCCATCATCTTGCGAACTTGACGGGTGGCGTCCGCGCCCTCCCAGACCATCGCGAAGACGGGCCCGGAAGTGATGAACTCGACGAGCCCCTCGAAGAACGGCTTCCCCTCGTGTTCGCCGTAGTGTTCGTGGGCGAGATCCTCGTCGATCTGCATGAACTTCGCGCCGACGAGCTTCAGCCCGCGGTCCTCGAACCGGGAGACGATCTCGCCGATGAGCCCGCGCTGAACGCCGTCGGGCTTCACCATCACGAAGGTGCGCTCGTCGTGGGTCACTGTTCGGCCTCCTCAGTGTCGTCCGCATCAGCGTCGGCTTCGTCCTCGTCAGCCTCGGGGGCGGCCTCGGCGTCGTCGGCCTCCCCTTCGTCCTCGACTGCCGACTCCTCCTCGACGGCTTCCGAATCCGACTCCTCGGACTCGTCGATGTCCTCGGCCGTCTCCGCGCCTGTCTCCTCAGCCTCGGCGGCCTCGTCGGACTCCGCTGTCTCGTCAGTGTCGTCGTCCTCGGCTTCGTCGACAGCATCCGCTTCCTCGGCCTCGACGTCGTCAGCGTCGGCCGCGTCGGCCGCGTCCGTCGTCTCGACGACGTCGGCTTCTTGGATCTCCACGGCCGGGCCGCCCTGCTGCTGGCCGGCCTCGGTCCACTCCACGTCGCGGGGTTCGCGGCCGAGGTCGACGTTCTTCTCGCACTTCGCGGAGCAGAAGTGGTGTGTGGTGCCGTCGTTCAGCACGACCATCGTGCCCGTGCCGGGCTCGATGTCCGTGCCACAGAAGTCACATTCGCGTGTTCGGGGCATCACTGACCACCGATGGAGTCCGCCTCGCGGGCGGTTTCGCGCAGTTGGATCACGTCGCCGACGCGGACGGGACCGAGACAGTTCCGCGTGATGATGCGGCCCTGATTCTCGCCCTCCTTGATGCGGCACTTCACCTGCATCGCCTCGCCGTGCATCCCGGTCTTGCCGACGACCTCGATGACCTCGGCGGGCGTGGCGTCGTTCGCTTCCTCTTCTGCGGACATGGGCTTACCGGAGCTCCTCGATCTTCGAGGTGATGTCCTCGACCTCGTTGACGGCCTCGCCGGCGTCCGTGATGGCGGCGGCGGCGGAGCCGACGGACAGACCGGCCGCGTGGCCGATGTCGTCCTGCGTCTCGACGAAGACGTACGGCACGTCCTTCTCGTCGGCGAGCTCCGGGAGATGCATCACGACTTCCTCCGGCTCCACGTCCTCGGCGACGAAGACGAGCAGCGCGTTGCCTCGCTCGACGGCCTTGGTCGTCTCGTTCGTTCCCTTCTTCACCGTGCCGGTGTCCCGAGCGACCTCGAGCGCCTCGATGGCGTCGTCTTCGAGGTCGGCGGGCACATCGTAGTCTACGTATACGGGCATATGTGTGGTCACCTCCGACACGCCGGCTCGCTCCCCCTCGCCTCGACCCCAGTGGGGTCTGCGGCACAGTTGCCCGTGCCGCCTTAATCCTGAGCTAGGGGTGTCACAGCCGCGCGTCGGTGTAGCTCTGGATACTAAACGCTGGCATAAAAGGGTGTTTGAACGCGTTCGCGGGTGTCGCGGGTTCGCACGGTTGGGGGCGGTACGAGGGGCGTCCGTGATGGTGGTACGGAACGGTTCGGATGGGTTTTCAGAGACAGCCATCAGTACCGGCCGCTAGATAGCTCTGTGAACCGACTGTCACAAGTTCTGATTGACCCACTGGCACCGAGCGCGAAAATCGTTCGCTCCACACTGTTCAGCGATCGACTGGAGCGTTCCGGTTGGGATTTCATCCGCAGATTTCATTGGTACTGTCACGATACGTACCTCGTCAGTGTCTGGAGATTCATAACGGAGTTTCAGATGGCTCCCGACGCGGCCTGTCCGGATAAACCCGTGGTCAATCAAAACAGACGCTATGTCACGCCCGGAAAAGTTCGTCCGGACCATCTACTGCATGAACTCAGGAAGTTCCTTGTCGCCAGAGCCAATATCGTCAAGCCTCCACTCTTCGAGATCATCGTCAGTCACTGGCTCTCCACCGCCTTCGTGCAATTCCAGCGCCTCTGCAAGCATTCGGAGTGCTTCTGTTTTCGTCTCTCCAAAAGAGGCAACGCCAGTTTCGAGGTCGCGAGCTGTAATACTCCCGTCCTCTTCGTGAATAAACTCCACCCCTTCCTCGGGGGGGTCCTCACGCGTTGCACTCGACATACACCAGGTAAATGAAGCGGGTGGATAAGCGTTCGGTTGATCGCCTGTACAGACCAAGTCATATATAGAGACGGCCGGCAGTGAGGACCGCTGTGCGAAACCCACGGTTCGTACCAACGTTTATTCAGTAGAACGTTTACTACCACTATGGCCACGTCGGTGAAGATGGACGAGGAGACGAAGTCCCAGCTCGAACGGCTCCAAGCGGAGATCAAGCTGCAGACCGGAACGAAGGTCACCCAACAGGAGATCCTCGAACGGCTGGTCGAGCGGGCCGTCGAGTCGAAGGCCGACCTCGTCGATTCGTTTCGCGACGAGTTCGTCCCGCTCACCGAGGAGAAAATCGAGGCGTTTCACGAGGGGATGATCGATTCGGGAACCGAGACGGACGAGGAGGATATCGACGACATCCTCTACGGATGACCGTCATCGTTGACACGGGCGTGATATACGCACATCACGACGAGCATGCGACACGTCACGACAGAGCGGTGAACGCGTTCGAGTCGCTGCTCCGTGGCGAATACGGCCGGCCGTACGTCACCGACCACATCTTCGAAGAAACGGTCACGCTCACGCGCTCCCGAACGGAGTCGTTTCGTGCGGCAAACGCTGTCGCGGAGCGGATGCTCGGTGAAGGCACGTATCCAGCGAAGCTCGACCTCCTCAACGTCGGGCATAGGGCCGTTCACGAGTCGCTCGAAACGTTCCGTCGCTACGCGGACCACGACCTGAGTTTCACTGACGCGACGACCGTCACCCTCTGCGAGCGGCGGGGGATCGACGCGGTGCTGTCGTTCGATTCCGACTTCGACGGCTTGGTCGAGCGAATCGCGCCCGGCGGCTGATCAGATGTCGGCGTACGTCGGCTCCGCGACCTGCACCAGCTGCTTGCCGACGTTGACGCCCTCGAAGAGACCGAGGAACGCGTCGGTCGCGTTCTCGAACCCCTCGACGACGTTCTCGCGGTAGTCGAGTTTCCCCTCGGCTATCCACGAGCCGAGTTGCCGCATCGCTTCGCCCCACTGTTCGGGCCCGTAATCGCGGACGAGGACGCCCTCGACCGTGCCTCGGGTTTCGATGAGTTTCGCCAGCTTCCGCGGGCCGGTCGGCACCTCCGTCGCGTTGTACTGGGCGATCTGTCCGCAGACGACGACGCGACAGCGCACATTCAGCAGCTCCCACACCGCGTCCGTCACCTCGCCACCGACGTTGTCGTAGTAGAGGTCTACGCCGTCGGTCTCCTCGCGAAGCCGTGCGCTGATGTCCTCGGTCTTGTAGTTGATGGCGGCGTCGAATCCGAGTTCGTCGGTGAGCCACGCGGTCTTCTCGTCCGCGCCAGCGATGCCGATTACCTCACAGCCACCGAGTTTGGCGACCTGTCCGACGACGCTTCCGACTGCGCCCGCGGCGGCGCTCACGACGACCGTATCGCCGGGCGTCGGCTCGCCCACGTCGAGCAGCCCCCAGTAGGCGGTCACGCCGGGCATCCCGAGCACGCCGAGGGCCGTCGATACCGGCGCGAGGTCTGGATTCACCGGGCGGAGGTCGTCGCCGTCGATGACGGCGTGTTCAGCCCAGTAGAGGCGCTCGCCCTGCACCACGTCACCCTGCGCGAAGTCCGGGTGTTCGGAGTCGACGACCTCCGCGACGACGCCGGCACGCATCGGGTCGCCCACCGCCCACGGGTCGGCGTAGCTCTCGGCGTCGCGCATCCGCCCGCGCATGTACGGGTCGACCGACTGGTACAGCGTCCGAGTCAACACCTCGCCGCGGTCGGGGGCGTCGAGTTCGACCGTCTCCAGCGCGAAGTTGTCTGCCGTCGGTTCGCCCGTGGGCCGCGAGTCGAGCACCCACTGTCGCGTCTCCATACCGGTTCGTTTCCCGGGGATCCCTTGACCGTTCCGACGACCGAAAGCGGCTTTCCGTCGCCGTGGCTCCGTCGGATATGGACGAGGCGGTACGCGCGCTTGTCGCCGAGGCACGCGCCACCGACGAGCGGCGCGCGGTCGCCATCCACGGGGACCGCGACCGCTGCTACGAGGCCGCCCGCCGTGCGCTCGCCGCCGCCGACATCGGCGGGACGGACACCACCTGCCTCACCGAGGCGGACATCGGGCCGGCCGAACACCTGCCGCCGGCACGCTCGGGGGAACTGCTCGGCCGGACGCGAACGGCGGTCGTCGTCGACTGCCACGACGAGTGTCGGCCGAACGCGCTCGGGCGAGCCGTCGGTGCCGTCGACGGTGGCGGCCTCCTCATGCTCTTGTCGCCGCCGCTCGACGCGTGGCCGGAGGAGCGCGACGCCTTCGACGAGCGTCTCGCCGTCCCGCCCTTCGGTATCGAGGACGTGACCGGCCGATTCCGCCGGCGGCTCGTGCGGACGCTTCGCGAACACCGCGGCGTGGCGATATACGACGCCGACGCGGAGACGTGGGAGGCGGACGGCCTGACGCATCCGGTCCCTCGACTGGCGATCGACCAACCACCGCCACCGGAGTCGGGGGCATTCCCGACCGCGGTGTACGACGCCTGCCGCACCGACGACCAGACTGACGCCGTGCGCGCGCTCGAAGCGCTCCGCGACCCCGGAGCGGCTGTCGTGGTCGAGGCGAACCGCGGGCGGGGGAAGTCGGCCGCCGCGGGGTTGGCCGCCGGCGCGCTCGCCGCCGAGGGCCGAGACGTGCTCGTCACCGCGCCCGGATACCGGAACGCGGCGGAGGTGTTCGACCGCGCGGCGGCCCTGCTCCAGCCGCTCGACGCGTTCGACGGCCGTCCGAACGACCACCCCGTCCGCGCGACCGGCGGCGGGCAGGTCCGGTTCGCGAAGCCGCCGGATGCAGTCGAGGAGACGGCCGACGCCGTCGTCGTCGACGAGGCCGCCGCGGTCCCCGTGCGACTGCTTGAGGAATTGGCTGACGGCGAGGTACCGGTGGCGTTCGCCACGACGGTCCACGGCTACGAGGGTGCCGGCCGTGGCTTCGACGTGCGGTTCCGCGACCGACTCGACGCGAGCGACCGGAGGGTGACGACCGTGCAGTTGGCGGAGCCGATCCGTTACGCTGCTGGCGACCCAATCGAGGTGTGGGCGTTTCACGCGCTGCTGTTCGACGCCGCGCCGCCAGTTTCGCCGCTCGTCGCGGACGCCACCCCGGAGACGACGCGCTACGTTCGTCTCCATCCGGAGACGCTCAGTAGCGACGAGCGCCTGCTTCGGGAGGCGTTCGGACTGCTCGTCGCCGCTCACTACCGGACGGAGCCGGACGACCTCGCGCGGCTGCTCGACGCGCCGAACGTGACGACGCGCGCGCTCCTCCACGAGGGACACGTCGTCGCCGTCGCGCTGCTCGCGTGGGAGGGTGACCTCTCGGCCGAGCGACGCGAGCGCATGTACGAGGGCGAGTACGTCCGCGGCAACATGCTTCCCGACGTGCTGACCTCACAGCTCCGTGACTTGGAGGCGGGGGAGCCGCGCGGCCTCCGCGTCGTCCGCATCGCCGTTCACGAGCGCGTCCGGTCGCAGGGACTCGGCTCCGCGCTGCTCGATGCCGTCACCGCCGAGTTCGGGCCGGGCGGAGCGGCGGCACTGTCCGTCGGCGACGACCACGGCCCGGACCCGGTGGAGCGTCGCTACCGCGAGCGCGGCGGTCCGTTCGATTATCTCGGCGTCGGCTTCGGGGCGACCCCCGGACTGCTCCGCTTCTGGACGCGGGCCGGCTACCGGACGGTCCACCTCTCGACGACGCGCAACGACAGCTCCGGCGAGTACTCCGCGCTGCTCGTCCATCCGCTCACGGACGCGGGCGCGGCGCTGCTCGACCGCAACGGCGGCTGGTTCCGCCGGCGGATCGGCGGCGTGTTGACCGAGGGGCTGGACGACTGCGACCCGGCGGTGGTCGTCGGGACGCTCCGCGCGACCCCCGGCACCGTCGCCCTCGACCTGACCGACCGCGAGTGGCGTGCGGTCGCCGCGGCGGCGTACGGTCCGGGCCACTACGCCTTCTCGCCGCGTCCGTTCCGACGGCTCGCACTCCGAGCCATCGCGGACGGCACTGTCGACGGCGCGGACGCCCATCTCCTCGTCCGCAAGGCGCTGCAGGCGACACCGTGGGACGTGGTCGCCGACGAACTCGACTTCGCCTCGAAGCGAGCGTGTGCGCTGGCGTTCGCCGAGACGATGCGAGCGCTCGTGAAGCAGTACGGGACGGCACCGGCCCACGAGGAGGCCGACCGGTTCCGGTGAGCGAAGTCAGTCGATGTCGATGTCGCGCGGCCAGAACTCGAAGCGTGCACCGCCGTCGTCGCTCTCGGTCACGGTCACGTCGTAGCCGTGGACTTCCGCGATCTCGCGGACGAGCGCGAGGCCGAATCCGATGCCGTCACGGGCCGTCGAGAAGCCACCCCTGAACACCTGCGCGCGGTTCGCCTCCGGAATCCCGGTGCCGTCGTCGGCGACGTAGAAGCCGCTGTCGAGCAGACCGACGCGAACCTCGTCGGCGTCCAGCTGTTTGAGCGCGTGCTCGCCGTGGTCGAACGCCTCCCTGTCTCCGTCCTCGCGGGCGATCTCGGGGCAGCCGACGGCCACCGACAGCGGCGAGCGGAGGTCGTGACTGACGACGCCGGCGAACTGGTCGAGGCGCTCGTTCTCGCGGGCGCGCTTCTCCTCGAGTTCGTAAACTTTCGTTTCGACTTCCGCTCCAGCGTGAACTCGTCCGGGTTCATCACCGTCGGGGCTTCCCCCCTTCGAGATGGTCCTCCTCGCCGGACGCCACGACTCTCTCACGAAAGCCGGGGACGCCGCTCGTCAGGACCACCGAGCGCATTGATGACGATCACGTAGGATCAGGTCAGTAATCGCTCTTCAACTGTTTAGGGTACGACGAGCAGCAGGACAGAGCGACGAGCCGCTGAGCCGGGAAACCGCGGCGTGGTGGTTACTTTCGACCGGTGCGGCCGGGATCGACGTCGATGGCGTCGACCGGACAGATGTCGACACACAGCATACAGTCGATACACTGCGACTCGTTGGCGGGGTCGGCTTTGATCTCCGACTCCGGGTGGCCCGGCGTGTCGACCCACTCGAACACGTCCACCGGGCAGTCCTCCAGACACGCGCCGTCGCCCAGACAGATGTCGAAGTCGACGGCGACGTGTGTGCCGTGAATGCCGAGTTCGTCCGGTTCCTCGACCGGCCCCCACACGTCGTGGCCGTTGTGTTCCTCGACGACCTCGCGCGACTCCTCGAACTGCGGATCGATAGCCATGTCATCTGTTCCGCGTCGGACACTTATATTCCTGTATCAACGCGCCGTTTCGCGTAGGTTGATACGGCCGGACGCCGAGGCTCGTCGTATGTACTTGGCCGACGAGGCGTGGCCCGACCTCGAAGCGTACTTCGAGTCGGAGTCGCTCGCGCTCGTGCCGCTCGGGTCGACAGAACAGCACGGTCCACACCTTCCGGAGTCGACGGACCACGTCATCGCCGAGGAACTGGCTCGGGAAGCCGCGGCCCGGACGGGATATCTCTGCACGCCGACGGTGAACGTCGGCATCTCGCGGCACCACCGCCAGTTCCCGGGGACGATGTGGGTCTCACCGGACACGTTTCGCGACTACGTCCGCGAGATAACGCGCAACCTCACGTATCACGGCATCGACCGCGTCGTCTACGTCAACGCGCACGGCGGCAACGTCGACGCGCTCCGCGAGGTGGCGAAGGACCTCCACGCCGCCGAGGAGTGTTACGCGCTGGAGTGGATGTGGGACGAGTCGATTCCGGACCTCGTCTCGGAGCTGTTCGAACACAACGGCCCCCACGGCGGCCCGAAGGAGACGGCGATGCTCCGGTATCTGACCGACCTCGTCCACGCCGACCGACTCGCGGACGCACGCGACGGCGGCGTCCGCGACATCTGGAACGAGGAGGGCACCTACCGGAACGGCGCGGCGACGTTCTTCGACGCGCGCGACAACAGCGACAACGGCGTCTTCGGCGACCAGACGGACGCAACCGCTGAAAAAGGCGAACGGCTGTTTGAGGCGGCCACGGAGCAGTTGTGTGAACTCTGCGAGTGGCTCGCCGCACGCGACGAGGCAGAGCTACTGCCTGCCGATCCGGTTTAGCGGGCGTAAAGCTTCTCCCCGAGCAGGCGGTCGGGGTGGTCGTCGTCGGGCGTGACGGCGACGTACGGTCGGTCGACGGGGCCGAACACGTCGACGACGCGACCCACCTCGTCGAGTGACTCGTCGACCGCAGTCGCTCCGAGGTCGGGTCGGTCGTCGTCGGGGAGCCGGGCGACGAGCAACCCCTGTGCGGTCGACGTGACCTCACCGAGACGGTGCATACGTGGACTGGGACGGCGACGGGCACGACTCTTTCGGGTCCGGTCGCGCGTCGACAGGTCGCGCCGGTGGTCATCGTGGTAGCTGGCCGTTACCGGAACGACACCGACCGCTCAGCCGCGGAGCGCACCCAGATACGCGGCGACGGCACCGAGCAGGTCGGACTTTCCGGCGTCGTCGGCGTCCTTCACCAGCACGCGACCTCGGGGTTCGTACTCGCGGGGATACTGCTTGTCGCGCTCGATGACGGCGTCGTAGCCGACCTGCTGGACGGCCTCGGCGATTTCGTCGACCGTCGGCTCCGGCACCGCGAGGTCGCTCGACACCCGTCGGCCCTCGGAGCGTGTCAGCTCCGCGTCGAACTCGGCGGGCCACAGCACGTTCTCGACCATGCCCGAATCTCACGACTCGGGCTTATACCTCTTGTCGAACTCAGTGGGCGGTGTTCAGACAAGCTTGGATGAGTCGCCGCAGCCAGTGTGACGAGCCTGGAAGCCCCCGCCGGCTCGACTCCCGGGCCTCGCTGCGCTCCTCACTCCGTTGCGGTGCTTGCGTCGGCCGGGTTCGTCGAGCCGCCGGCCCCTTCCAGTCCCACCCGACCGCACTCGTTCGGGCAGCCATCGCATATCTGAACAGTACCGTTCGTGGGCGGCAGGAGCGGGTGACTTTTGCGCCCGGACCTACACCGTGGCGACATGGAGTTCACCGCGGAGCAGGCGGCGATACGCGACACCGTCCGCGAGTTCGCCGCCGAGGAGGTGCGTCCGACCGCTCGCGAGGCCGACGAGACGGAGACCTTCCCCGAGGACGTGTGGGACGGCCTCGCCGACATCGGCGTCACGGCAATGACGACGCCCGAGGAGTACGGCGGCCTCGATGTCGACGGACTCACCTACGCGCTGGTGAACGAGGAACTGGCGCACGGCCAACTCGCGGTCGCGACGGCGCTGTCCGTCCACTGTCTCGTCACCTCCTGTATCGCGGAGTTCGGCGACGGGCCACAGCGAGAGGCGTTCCTGCCCGCGATGGCCGAGGGCCGCCCGGTCGGCTGTTTCGCGCTCTCGGAACCGGACGCCGGCTCGAACCCCGCACAGATGTCGACGGAGGCCCGCCGCGAGGGTGACGAGTACGTGCTCGACGGGACGAAACAGTGGATCACGAACGGAAAGCGAGGCGACGTGGTCGTCGTGTTCGCCAAGACCGACCGCGAGGACCCGGACACGGTCACGCAGTTCGTCGTCCCGAAAGACACCGACGGCGTCGAGATCGGCGAGCCGGAGGAGAAGCTCGGCCTGCGCGGCTCGGACACGACGACGCTCACCTTCGACGAGGCGCGGATCCCCGCCGAGTACCGGCTGACTGAGGAGGGTCGCGGGCTCTCGGCGGCGCTGTCGATCCTGACGGGCGGCCGAGTCGGCATCGCCGCACAGGCCGTCGGCCTCGCGCAGTCGGCCATCGACGAGGCGCGGGCGTACGCGACCGACCGCGAGCAGTTCGACCAGCCCATCGCCGACATCCAGACGATCCGGCACAAGCTGGCCGACATGGAGACGGAGACGCAGGCGGCGCGGCTACTCACCTACGACGCCGCGAAGCAGTTGGACAAGGGCGAACCCCCGGCGAAGGCCGCCTCGATGGCGAAGCTGCGCGCCTCCGAGACGGCGATGGACGTGACCAACGAGGCCGTCCAGATCCACGGCGGCTACGGCTACACGACGGATTTCCCCGTCGAGCGCATGTACCGCGACGCGAAGATCACCACCATCTACGAGGGCACGTCGCAGATCCAGCGGACGGTCATCGCCCGGGAACTGCTCGACTGAATGACGGTCGTCTACGACCTCGACGGCACGGTCGTCCGTCTCGCGGTCGACTGGGACGCCGTCGCGCGTGAGGTGGCCGCGACGCTCGAACGCCGCGACGTCACAGTCCCCGACGGTGCCGATCTCTGGAAGCTGTTCCGGATTGGCCGAGGGGCAGACCAGCTCGATGCTGTCGAACGCGTCATCTCCGCACACGAGCGGGCAGGTGCCCGGGAGAGCGAGCGACTGGCGTGTGCCGACCTGCTCGCGCGGGACGCCCCGACGGCCGTCTGTTCGCTCAACAGCGGCGGCGCTTGTCACATCGCGCTCGGGCAGCATCGGCTCCGCGACCACGTGCCGGTCGTCGTCGGCCGCGACGCCGGGCCGTGGGAGAAGCCCGACCCCGAGCCGCTGCTCGCGGCCGCCGACCGACTGGGTGTCGACCCGGCGGAGACGACGTTCGTCGGCGACGGCGAGCGCGACGAGCGAACCGCCGAGCGGGCGGGCGTCGAGTTCGTCTACGCCTCTGAGTGGACGCGACGCGCGTAGAGATACACCGCGACGGCGGTGACGAACCAGACGACCGACCCGACGCGGACCGCGAACAGCGCCTTCCCTTGCCACGTCGGCAGCGTAACGGCGAGCGAGGCGATTGCGACCGCGGGCGCGCCGATCAGGATGGTGGTCACGAAGGTGACCTGCATCACCCATCCGAAGTCGGTTCCCTCCGAGTCGTACGTTTCGACGCGCTCCGGCACAGCGTGAGGTGGCAGCGGCGGCGCTAAGCGGTTACGGTCTCCGTCCACCGGTGCCGGTAAGTCGGCCAAGCACGACGGGGGAGTATGGACGCAGCAGGGACGGTACGGGCCTACTACGACGCGCTACGGGCGGGGAAGCCGCTCTACCCCTTCTTTCACGAGGCGGAGACGACGGTGAAGTTCGGCATCGGCGAGACGCTCCGCGGCCACGAGGCCGTCCGCGAGGGGATTCGCGACCAGACGGCGACGACCAGCGACTGGGCAGTCGAGTCGTCCGATCTGGTCGTCGGGACGGACGGGCCGAGCGCGTGGTTCGCCGACCGCGTGTTCATGGGGTGGACCGACGAGGCGCGCGGCGAGCGACTCGAGTTCGACACGCGGTGGTCCGGGTCGCTGCGCCGGGTCGACGACGGGTGGGCGTTCGCCGGCATGCACGTCTCGTGTCCGGTGCGCGACCCGGAGCGAGCGACCGGTGGGGTGACACGCTGATGGTCGACCCGGTCAGCGCGGAGGAGCGAGAGCAGTTCACGCTGAAACTGAAGCTCGGCCTCACGGCCATCGTCGCGCTGTCGGCGGGACTCATCGCGGTGCAGGGGGGCGCGTCGCTGCCGAGCATCGCGGGGGCCGTCGCCGGCGGCGGGGTCGTCGGCGCGGCACTCATCTGGTTCGTCTTCCCGGGCACCGGTGAGCGACGACCCGAGGGGAAGCGCGAGCGGTTCTGAGACGCGATGCAAACGGTTCCTTGATTAGCTGTGACATACGAGTGGTTGGCATGGCAGACGCAGCCGTCGTCGGCGCCGGCATGACGGAGTTCGGCGTCCACGACACGACGTTACAGGAGTTGTTCGGCGAGGCGGCGTTCGCCGCCCTCGACGACGCGGGCGTGGAGGCGGACGCGCTCGACGCGCTCTACTTCGGCAACGCGATGGGCGGACAGACGGAAAACGAGACGCATCTCGGCCCGCGGGTCGCCAGCCACATCGGCGCGGCGGGGCTCCCGGTCCAGCGGTTCGAGGACGCCTGTGCCACCTCGGCGAACGCGTTCAAGAACGCGGTGCAGGCGGTCGACGCCGGGGTGCACGACATCGTCCTCGTCGGCGGCGTGGAGCGGTGTACCCCCGTGACCGGCAAGGAGACGCCCGAGATGACGCGCATCTTCGCCTCGGCCTCCCACCGGCAGTACGAACAGCCGACCGGTCTCACCTTCCCCGGCGTGTTCGCGCTGCTCACGAAGCGGCACATGCACGAACACGGGACGACGGAGGAGCAACTGGCGGCAGTGGCGGTGAAGAACCACGCGCACGGCACGCACAATCCCCGCGCCCACTTCGGGAAGGAGACGACCGTCGAGGAGGTGTTGGAGGGACCGGTGGTCGCCGACCCGTTCCGGCTGATGGACTGCTGTCCGTTCTCCGACGGCGCGAGCGCGGTGGTCGTCGTCGGCGGGGACCTCGCCGACTCCTTCGACGCGCCCGTCGACGTGGGCGGCGTCGGCCACGCGACGGACGTGGTGCCGCTCGGCGACAAGGCGGACCTGACCGCGACGCAGGCGGCCCGCGACGCCGCGAGCGAGGCGTACGAGGAAGCGGGTATCACCGCCGGCGACGCCGACTTCGCGGAGGTGCACGACTGCTTCACCGGGGCAGAGGTGCTCGCCAGCGAGGCGATCGGCTTCGCCCCCGATGGCGAGGGCGGCACCTACGCCGCCGAGGGTCGCACGTCGCTCTCGGGCGACCGCCCGGTCAACCCCTCCGGCGGGCTGAAGGCGAAGGGCCACCCCATCGGCGCGACCGGCACCGCACAGATCGTCGAGCTGACCGAGCAGATTCGCGGGACGGCCGGCGAGCGACAGGTCACGGATTCCGAGGTGGGCGTCGCGCACAATCTCGGCGGCGACGCGGCGACGACCGTCGTCAGCGTGCTGGAGGCGCACTCGTGAGCGACCTGTCGTACGACGAGTGGGCCGACGCCGTCCGCGAGGGCCGACTGCTCGGTCTCGCGTGCTCGTGCGGGCACACGAACGGGTCGCCGACCGCCGCCTGCCCGCACTGCGGGTCGCGCGACCTCGAACGGGTCGACCTCCCGACGGAGGGGGTCGTCCACACGGAGACGACGATACAGGTGCCGCCGGCGACGTTCGAGACGCGCGGCTATCAGGTCGTCGTCGTCGAGGTCGGCGACGCGCGTGTGATGGGCCGCGTCGAAGGCGACGAGGTCGACATCGGCGACAGGGTGACGCTCGCGGGCACCATCGCGGAGGACGACGACCATCCTGCGCCAGTGTTCGAGGCTCGCTGAGCGACGTTCTCCGCAATCCCGTCGAGCGCCTTAGAACCGGGTTTCGGCAGCGAGCTGACGTACAAACCGATCTAAAGGTAAATTTATGTGACGAACTGTCGAGTGAGGTATCGTACCATGTCGAGACTCAGACGGTCGGTGCAGTCCGTGGGACAACGCATGGCGGCGTGGTCCGAGAAGTGGGTGCCGAGTCCGTATCTGTTCGCAATCATCCTGACGGTAATCGCGTATGTGGCTGCTATCGGTCTCACCTCGGACGGGCCGTATCAGAACATCATCAACTGGTACAACGGCTTCTGGGACCTGCTGACGTTCGCGATGCAGATGGTGCTCATCCTCGTGACTGGGTTCGCGGTGGCAGACTCCGATTTCGTCAGCAAGTACCTCGACAGCCTCGCCTCGTGGCCGGACAACAACACGCAGGCGGCGGGACTGGTGGCGGGGGTGGCGCTGGCGTTCGGCTATCTGCACTGGGGTATCGGTCTCATCGTCGGTGCCATCTTCGCCATCTTCGTCGCCCGCGCGGGACGACAGCAGGGTCAGACGTTTCACTACCCCATTCTGTGTGCGGCGGGGTACACGAGTCAGGCTATCTGGCACGTCGGTCCCTCGACCAGCGCGGGGCTCCTCTCGGCGACCGAGGGGCACGTCTTCGCCGACGTTTTCGGCGTGGTGCCGCTCTCCGAGAGCGTCTTCACCCTGTACGCGTTCGGGATCGCGGTGCTCGTGTTCGTGACCGTCGTTCCGACGCTCGCGTACCTCGCACCCGACGAGGAGGACTCGAAAGGCATCGAGGAGTACGCGCCGAGCCTCGTCCGAGCGAGCGGCAGCGACGGCGAGGGTGTCGCCGCCGACGGCGGTAGCACCGCGTCGGAGATGGACGTGGATCTCAAGGACGTCGATGGACCACGAACGCCGGCAGACAGGCTCAACGAGAGCCGTCTCGTCGCGTATCTCCTCGCAACGGGGATGTTCGTCTACGTGATCCAGTACTTCGTCAACGCCGGTGGCATCGGCGAGGCGCTGAACCTCAACGTATTCAACTTCACGTTCATCGCGCTGGGGCTCGTCCTCCACCGGACACCGGAGGCGTACGTGGACGCCATCCGGGACGCCACCGAAGGTGCGGCGGGCATCATCCTGCAGTTCCCCTTCTACGCCGGCATCCTCGGCATCGTCAGCGGGTCAGGCCTCTCGGACATCATCGCCGAGGGTCTCCTCGCCGTCGCGACGCCGGAGACGTTCCCCGTCGTTGCGTGGCTCCTCGGTGGCATCATGAACCTGTTCGTCCCCTCCGGCGGCGGCGAGTGGGGGATCATCGGTGGCATCGTCGGCGGCACGGCGCAGGAACTCGGCGTGCCCGTCGGCAAGGCCATCATCGCCTACGGCGTCGGCGACATGTGGACCAACATGTTCCAGCCCTTCTGGGCGATTCCCCTCCTCGGGCTGACGAAGATGCGCGCCCGAGATGTCCTCGGCTACACGATGGTCGTAATGATCGTGCTCACGCCCGTCTTCGCACTGGGGCTGTACTTCCTCCCCTACTGAGCCCTGAGTTCGGTGACGGCGTCCAGCCGCTTCGCGAGATAGACGGCGATCGGAACCGACGCCTCCTCGACGAAGCGCGCCAGCTCCTCGCCGGCGTTCTCGCCCGACGCTCGCTCGACCACGACGGTCGGGATCCGTTCGATGCCGTACCCCTCGACCTTCGGGCCGGACTTCGAGCCGTCGTCGTGCTTCTCGACCGGGTAGTGGTGGATTCGCTCGTCCGGAACGTCTGCGGCCGCCAGCGCGGCCCCGAAGTCGGGCAACTGCGACCGGCAGTCCTTACACCAGTCGCCGCCCCACACGTGTATCCCCACGTCGTCGGCCAGCTCGGCGAGCGTTGCGACGCTCTCCCCGTAGGAGTCCGCGTCCCACGCCGGATTCGGGCGCATCGTCTCGAGTTCCATACCTCTCCTACGCGACCGCTCGGTGTTAACGTCGGCGTCCGTCACAACCGGCCGTCGCCGCGGTCCGCGAGACCGGCAGAGGCTGCCGGTGACCACAGACGCCTTACGCGTCGGGGGGAAACCCAGAGTAATGAACCGAAGCATCCTCGGGACCGTCGGGTCGCCGCTGGTGCAGGTGTCGTCGCCGCCGGGGAGCGTCGTCGCCGCCAAGGTCGAATCGAAGAACCCCGGCGGGAGCGCGAAGGACCGGCCCGCCCTCGCGATGTTCGAGGCGGCCGAGGCGGCGGGTGAACTATCGCCGGGCGACACGGTCGTCGAACCCACCTCCGGCAACACCGGGATCGGCATCTCGATGGTCGGGGCCGCGAAGGGGTACGAGGTCGTCATCGCGATGCCCGCCTCCAAGTCGCCGGAGCGACAGGAGATCATGCGCGCCTACGGCGCGACGCTCGAACTCGTCGAGGGCGACATCTCCGCCGCGAAGGACCGGGCCGACGAGATCGAACAAGAGCAGGGGGCCGTCCAACTCCGGCAGTTCGAGAACGAGGCGAACCCGCAGGCCCACTACGCGACGACCGGCGACGAGATACTCGAACAGGTGAACGGAGAGGTGGACGCGCTCGTCGCCGGCGTCGGCACCGGCGGCACCCTCTCCGGCATCGGCCGACGGCTTCGCGAAGCGTTTCCGGACATGGACATCGTCGCCGTCGAGCCTGCGGAGAACGCCGTGCTCTCCGGCGAGGAACCGGCAGACGACGACTTCCAAGGGATGGGCCCGGGGTTCGTCTCGCCGAACCTCGACACCGACCTCGTCGACGACGTGATCACCGTCTCCATCGACGAGGCCGAGGCGGAGTGTCGCCGACTCGCCCGCGAGGAGGGCATCCTCGTCGGGCAGTCGTCGGGCGCGTCGAACCTCGCGGCCAAGCGGGTGGCCGAGCGACTGGCGAGCGAGACCGACTGCCCGGGCCCGGACGCGACGACCGACGTGCTCGGCGGCGACCCGGACGCAGGCGGCGGTCTGCCGGACGACTGCCCGCTCGTCGTCACCGTGTTCTGGGACTCCGGTGAGCGCTACATGTCGACCGGGATGTTCGACTGATTCTCGGCGGCCGCACGGTTTCGTCAAACAGCTTACGCCTCGAACTCCTCGCGGGTGACACGCACGCGAAGCGTGTCGTCCACGTCGCGGAGGTCGTACTCCGGGCGTTCGTGGTCCGTGCGCGCGACGAACATCGGCTCGACCAGCTGCTCGCCGTCGATGCCGTACATCTTCAGGAACCGCTCCGACGCGTCGGGAGCGATTGCGTCGTCGCGAACCGCGGTCGCCAACTCGCGGGAGAGCCACTCCTCGTCGCTGATCGAGGGTTCGAGGACGAGCGCGGCGTCGGCGAAGCGGACGAGATACCAGTTGAGGTCGTTGAGCAGCGACACCGCCGACCCGAGGCTGATCGTCTCCAGCGCGACGGTGTTGGCGTACGGCTCCCGGAGGTCGTAGGTCGCGAGCGCGTCGCGGGCCGTCTCGCGAGAGACGAGTTCGTACCGGAGGTTCACGTCCGGCGACCCGACGAGACACACCCGCGTCACGGTCGGACTTCACCGCCGTCGCCGTTAGTGGTTTCGGCTCGCGAGGTCCCGTCCGCGCGCTCACAGCTCGGCTTCGGTGGCACGCGGCTCGGTGGTTTCAGTCAGTGAGGACGCTCGGTCAGTTCATGTGGTGAACGTCCGTGTTCTGGGTATGGTGAGAGACGGAGTGCGAAACCGCGGACAAGCGAGTATCACCGGGGTCGCACTCATGGTCGGACTGGTGATAGCGGGCGCGACGCTCACCGTCGCGCTCGGCGGCGTGGCGCTGACCGACCTGCAGGACTCGACGCGGTTACAGCAGAGCGAACTGGCGTTGACGCGGTTCGACTCGGCCGTGAGCACGGTGGCGCTCGGTCGCTCTAGCGTTCAGCAGGTGACGGTGGGAAGAGCTGGCGGGGCCAGCGACGCGGGCGGAGCGGCGACGGTGCGGCCGAACGCCGGGCGACTGACGGTCACGTTCATCAACGCGTCGACCGGCGCGCGGTGTGATGTCGTGGACACGGCGCTCGGGAGTGTCGTGAGCGAGTCGGGCGATTCGGAGATAGCCTACCAGTCCGGCGGCGGAGCGGCGACGACTCGCGGATGGTGTCGCCGCCGGAGTTCCACTACCGCGGACGGACGTTGACGCTGCCCGTGATCGCGGTGAACGGCGACGGGGCCGGCGAGACGCTGACCGTCCGCGGAGGCGGAACGACGACGAAGGCACCGTGTTCGGACGGCGAGAACCCGCTCGCGAACGGCCGGGTGCTCGTGACGATAGAGAGCCGCTACTACGACGCGTGGGGGAGCTACTTCCAACAGCGCACACACGGGAGCGTAAGCTACGACCACGCTGCCGAGACGACGACGGTCGAGTTGGTCGTCCCGCTTGAGACACCGCCGGTTGAGGCCGGCTCCGACGTCAGGCTCTCGAACAACGTCGACACGGACGGCTACGACTCGTCCGTCGGTCCCCACGGGGCCAGTTCCGGTGACGGGGATCTCGTCGTCCGTGGTGACCTGACGGTCGACGGCAACAACGACGTACAGGGCGACGTCGTCGCCGGCGGCAAGGTGGACTTCGATCATCCGGACGCGACGGTTTCCGGCGACCTCACGCACGGTGCCGGCGTCGACGCGGCGAATTCACGGAGTCCGGGCGACCACGTCGGTGGCAGTATCTCCGGCGGTGCCGACGTATCCGAACGAAGCTCCGTCGGCGGTCTCATCAACGAGAAGGAGGCGGCCTACCGGCAGACCAACGACAACGACGGCGCACCGATAGACAGCGGTGACGAACTCACGGGCTGTGGGTCGACCTGCGAACTGGGTCCCGGTCGCTACTACTTGAGCCAAATTTCGCTTGCGTCCTCGGAGCGACTGCTGCTCGACGCGAGCAGCGGCGACATCGAAATCTACGTCGAGAATGGCGTCGACGTCGACGGCGGGACCATCGAACTCGCCGGCGGCGACGGCACCGTCCGCGTCTACAACGACGGCAATTACGACATGGGTGCCGGAAGCGAGGTCGTCATTCCGGGCGACCGCTCGCCCCGCCACTGGGTGTACATGCAGCCGGGCAAGCAGGTCGACCTCGACGGGAACGCCGTGTTCCGCGGCGTCATCTACGGGCCAAACGACGGCGAGAACGAGGCCGTCGACGTACAGATGGAATCGAACGTGGCGGTGTACGGCGGCATCGTCGGCGACACCGACGAGTTCGAGAACAATCCGACGATCCGCTACGACGAGGCACTGGCGGACGAACGCCCAGTCGCAGCGGACGAATCGATTCCGCGAGTGTCGTATCTCCACGTGACGGTCAACGAGGTCGAGGTCGACTAAAACGTCGAGAGGTCGCCGTCGATGACGCGCTCGGTGACGCTCGTCACGTCCGAGAGCTGCTCGTCGATGACCGCGGTCACCTCCGCTTCGATGTCGGCCACGTCGACGCCTTCCTCGGTGACGAGCGAGGCGTCCGCGACGTGTGGGTCGTCGATGGGCTGGCCGATCTGTGAGAGGAGTCGAACGCGGATCTCGCGGATACCGTCCACCTCGCTGACGACGGCTTCGGCTATCTCCGTCGAAAGCAGATTGTAGATCTTCCCGATGTGGTTGACGGGGTTCTTGCCCGAGGTGGCCTCCATGCTCATCGACCGATTGGGAGTGATGAGGCCGTTGGCGCGGTTGCCACGGCCGACGGAGCCGTCGTCGCCCTGCTCGGCCGAGGTGCCGGTCGTCGTCAGATACACCGAGCCGTGGTCGTAGTCGTCGGCGGTGTTGACGTAGACGTTCACCTCGCGGTCGGTGTAGTCGGCCGCGAGGTCGGCGACGAAGGCTCGCACCTCGTCGACCGCGTCGTCGTACGCCGCCAGCGAGTCGAGATACGCGTCCACCATCGCGACGGCGACGGTCACGTCGATCCGGTCGCCCTCGCGTTTCCCCATCACCTTCACGTCCTGTCCCACCTCGGGCTGGTCGGCACCGAACGCGCCGTTGAGCTCCCGCTCGGCGTTGAGCACGATCTGTTCCGTCTCCGTGAGCGGCGCGTGGCCGACGCCGAAGGACGTGTCGTTCGCCTTCGGCACCTGCTTGCCGTCCTCGCCGAACACCTGCTGGAGGTCGCCCGACCCCTCGCCGAGTTTCACGTCACAGACGACCTCGGTGCCGAAGTCGAGTTCCGGAAAATGTGTCTCGAAGTAATCGCGGGCCGCCTCCAGCGCGATGGTCTCCGTCGGGATTCGGTGACGGCACACGACGTCGCCGTTCTCGATCTCGGCGTACTCCTTCGTGGCGCGGCCGGTGATGAGCAGGTAAATCGGTTCGACGACTTCGCCGCCGCCGTACGCCGGCGCGGCCGACCCAGCCACCAGTTGTGTCTCGTCGGTGTTGTAGTGGAGCACCTTCCCCACGCGGTCGAGATACGCGCGTGCCAGCGCCTGTGAGACGTGCTCGGCGATACCGTCGCAGATAGAGTCCGGATGACCCAGCCCCTTCCGCTCGACGATCTCGACCTCCTGATCCTCGACTGCCTCCCCCGCCGCCTGCGCCACGCGAACGTTTCGATCGGTCATTGGTTCGGATACCCGGCGGCCGGTTCTATAACTTACGGAAACACTCACTCCGCTCGTGATTACCCTCAAACATCCGAATGTGCTTCTCCGGCCTCGAACAGCAGGCCGAGATACGAGCGGCGGATCGTCGCGTCGGTGTCGAGTCCCAACGCCGCCAGCAGGTCGCGAGCGCGGTCGCGCGCCGCCGCGACCTCGGCTTCTGTCGTCACTTCGGTCTCTATCTCGACGAACTCGCCGAGGTCGGTCACGTCGTCCAGCGTCACGGTGAACCCGTCGAGCGCGTACCGCTCGCGTTCCTTCTCGACGGCCGCCGCCGACTCGAAGCCGATCCCTTCGACGATGGCCCGCGCTTCCTCGATGGACTCGACGGTCGTCTCGTGTTCCTCGCGGGTCTTCGAGGACTCGTCGACGAGCGGCCCCTTGTATGTGAGCTTCGCCACCGCCTCGTCGTTCCGTTCGACGCGGAGCCGGAACGCTTCGTCCGTCTCCGCGAAGTCGCGGTGCGGGGCGTCGTAGTAGACATCTCGCTGGGTGACGGTTTCCTCGCGGGCCGCACCGCGGTCGGCGAGTCGCTCGCGCACCGTCTCGTGGTCGGCCCGGACTTTCAGTTCGACCTCGTACACGCCGGCTCTGTGGCCGGTTCGGACAAAAGCCCGCCGACCGACGAAACGTGATTGTTAAGAGTACGACGAGAGTCGACTACAGTATGAGTGACGAAGCCGAGGACGTCGAGGAGACCGAGGACGCCGCCGACGAGACGGCCGAAGAGGAGCAGCCGACCGGACTGCAGGACGGCGACTTCATCGAACTGGCGTACACGGCCCGCACCGTCGAGGGCGAGCAGCTCGTCGATACGACCGACGAGGAAGTCGCCGAAGAGGAGGGCGTCGCCGACCAAGGCACCTTCGAGCCGCGCACCATCGTGCTCGGCGAGGGCCACCTGTTCGAGGCCGTCGAGGCGGACATCCGCGGTGGGGAAGTCGGTGATGAAGGCAGCGTGACCGTCCCCGCCGTCGAGGCGTTCGGCGAGTACGACGAGAGCGAGGTCCGCACCGTCTCGGCCGACAAGATTCCCGAGGACTCGATGCGTCCGGGCGCACAGGTCGAGATCGACGGCGAACAGGGCTTCCTCGAAACCATCGTCGGCGGCCGCGCGCGGGTCGACTTCAACCACCCGCTCGCCGGCGAGGACGTCGAGTACGACTACGAGATCCTCGGCGAGGTCGATGGCGAGCTCGAACGCGCCGAGGGGCTGTTCGACATGTTCCTCGAACTCGATCTCGACATGCACATCGAGGAGGAGGAAGTCGAGGAGACGCGCGTCGAAGAGCCGGACGAGGAGGACGAGGAGCCCGAAACCGTCACCGAGACGGTCGAGAAGACCTCGCTGTACATCGAGGCGACGCCGCAGCTGTCGATGAACCAGCAGTGGATGTTCCAGAAACAGCAGATCGGCCAGCAGATCATGGAGCTGACCGACATCGACCGGCTCGTCGTGCAGGAGGTCATCGACGGCGGCGGTGGCATGGGCATGCCCGGGATGATGGGCGGCATGGGCGGTATGGGCGGCGGTGCCGAGGGCGCCGACATCGAGGAGGCGCTCGAAGAGGCCGACATCGACGCCGACGAGATCGTCGACGAGATCGAGGAGTAACGACACAGCGGCGGACTCACGGCTCTTTTCGACGAATCAGCACAGCAAAAGCGGCGTTTTCGACCGCGACTACGCGATGTCCCGGGACGTGTCGATCTCGACCTGCTCCTGCAGTTCCAGTTTGATCACGTCGGCGAAGGCGTTGCCGCCGCGGAACTTCGGCACTGCGAGCCGGTTCTCGACGCGGTCGCCCTTGATCGTCGTGTCGAGGTCGAACACCACGTCCGCCATGTGGAGCGTCGTGTCCCGGAGGTCGGGCATGTGATAGCCGTCGAGACAGTGTAACACCGCGAGCGAGCCGGTGTTGCGGATGTGGTTCTGGAGGTCGTTCATGAACTTGCGGTAACGGGGCGCCTCCTGGCGTTCGAGCACGTTCGCCGGATCGACGATCAGATTCGAGGACTCGGGCAGCGCCGAGACGAGCTTCGACGCGTTGTCGAGCGGCGCGTCCCCGCCGACGTACCGCACGGTCGGGTCGCCCGTCCGGGTCTTCGCCTCTCTGATGCTCTCCGCGACGGCCGAGTCCGTCCGGTCGAGCGAGAGGTAGAGCGTCCCGCGGGTCGCCGTGAGTTCGTAGAGGAACAACTCCGCTTGGCTGGCTGGCGTCGCCTCCAGAGCGACGATACTCCCGGCTGGGATCCCGCCCCCCATCTTCCGGTCGAGAACCTCGATCCCAGTTCGGAGTAGCCGCCGCATTCATTCACGATTCGCTCTCGTCGATGTTAAGGGTTCGGTCACACCAGCGCAGCGTACACTGCGTCGTACGCCGATTCAGCGGCTCTCCACGGGGAACAGCGTTCGACGTCCGGCACACACCCGAGCACCGGTACGTCGAACATCTCGGCGACGTTGCCGGCCGCGTCCGCACGGGACACGATCACGCCACGAGGCGCTGCGTCGAGCCGACGGGCCATCGCCGCCGTCTTACGACCGTCGACGAGGGCACGCTCCGTGCGGCGGGTGACCGCGACCGACCCGGCCGCGTAACGGAGCGGCGTCGCCGCCGGTCGCCCCGCGCCCGCCGGACAGTCGAGGAAGACCGGGCGCTCCGTGTCGGTCAGCCGTTCCAGCGCTGTCGAGAGCGCCCCCGGATCGGTGTCGAACCGCGCGCCGAGCACCGCGACGCCCGCCGTGAGGGTGCCGGCGACGCCGAGCGGCTCCCCGGCGGCGAGGCGGGCGAGGCCACCACCGTCGATCCCGGTAACTGTCGCGAGATCCGGGCAGTCGCGGTCGGCGTCCACGACGACCGGGCGGCGACCGGCGCGGGCGGCTGCGGCGGCCAACCCGAGCGCCGTCGTCGTCTTCCCGACACCCCCCTTTCCGCCGGTGACGGCGAGCACGGCGTCGGTGGCCGCCCGTCGATATTTGAACCTTCGGAACGACGGGTCGGGTAGTGTTCAGCTAAGAGCGATTCAGTTGGATGAGCCAGCGACAGGGTGTAGAAAGCCCCCGGCCCCTTTCAGTCCAACCCACCGCGGTTGCGCAGTCGAGCGGCGACCCGCTTGTCTGAACACCGTCGGTGGGTCGGGGGATTCAAGAGGCCAAGGCGACCCCGATACGATAATGCGCCACGACCACCTCATCGGGGCCAACCAGCTCTCGCGGGCGGACATCGAGGCGGTGTTGGACCGCGCCGCCGAGATCGACGCCGACCCGAGCGCGTTCGCGGACGCCCACCCGGACGCGCTGCTGGGACTCTGCTTCTTCGAGCCGAGCACGCGAACGAGGATGAGCTTCGACACCGCGATCAAACGGCTCGGCGGCGACAGCGTCGACATGGGCACCGTCGAGTCCTCGTCGGTAAAGAAAGGCGAGTCGCTCGCGGACACGGTGCGCGTCATCGCGGGCTACACCGACGGCATCGTGCTTCGCCACCCGAGCGAGGGAGCCGCGACGATGGCCGCCGAGTTCGTCGACGTGCCCGTCATCAACGCGGGCGACGGGGCCGGCCAACACCCGACGCAGACGCTGCTCGATCTCTACACCATCCGCGAGAACGCCGGACTGGACGACCTGACGGTCGGAGTGATGGGCGACCTGAAGTACGGCCGGACCGTCCACTCGCTGGCGGCCGCGCTGACGACCTTCGACGCCCGGATGCACTTCGTCAGCCCCGAGTCGCTGCGACTGCCGCGCAACGTCCGATTCGACCTCCACGAGTCGGGCGCGGTCGTGAAGGAACACACCGACCTCGACGACGTGCTCGGCGAGTTGGACGTGCTGTACGTCACGCGCATCCAGCGCGAGCGGTTCCCCGACGAGAACGAGTACCGCGAGGTCGCGGGCGAGTACCGCATCGACGCCGACGCGCTGGACGCGGCGCGCGACGACCTCACCGTCATGCATCCGCTGCCACGCGTCGACGAGATCGCCTCCAACGTCGACGAGACCGACCACGCACACTACTTCGAGCAGGCGCACAACGGCGTGCCCGTCCGGATGGCGCTGCTCGACTCAATGCTATGACCGACAAACAGCTCCGCGTCTCGAAGATCGAGAACGGCACCGTCATCGACCACGTCCCCGGCGGACAGGCGCTGAACGTCCTCGCTATCGTCGGAATCGACGGCTCCGGCGGCGAACAGGTGAGCGTCGGCATGAACGTCCCCTCCGACCGTCTCGGCCGCAAGGACGTGGTGAAGATCGAGGACCGCGAGTTGAGCCCCGAGGAGGTGGACGTGCTCTCGCTGATCGCCCCGCGGGCGACGATCAACATCGTCCGCGAGTACGAGGTGTCAGAGAAGCTCCGCGTCTCGCGGCCCGAACGGGTCGTCGGCGTCCTCTCGTGTCCGAACGCGAACTGCATCACGACGGAAGAGGAACCCGTCGAGTCCTCGTTCGAGGTGCTGTCCGACGGCGTCCGGTGTGGCTACTGTGACACCATCGTCCGCGACGAGATCGCCGACCTCATCGACAACGACTGATCTTGACGTTGCCCGCGTCCGGCCGGCGGTGTTCAGATACGCGGGTCGTCACTCGACTGGTAACCGCGGTGGGTGGGACTGAAAGGGGCCGGGCGGTCGATCCGGCCCCGGCGACGTAAGCACCGCAGCGAACGGAGTGAGCGAGGAGCGCAACGAGCCGCGGACGGTCGAGCGGCCGGGGGCTTTCTACACTGTGTTGCCATCCCTGCCGCCGGAGTTACTCTTATCTGAACACTACCGTCCGGCCTTTCGAACCACTTACCCCGGCGCGTCGGCTACTTGCAGGCATGTACGGGGTCGTCACGCGCAACGCCGAGGAGACAGAGTACCCCGAGTTCGACCGCGCGTTCTACGAGGTGAAGGACGTCTCCGGGCGGTCGAGCGAACCGCTCGCCGACGCCGTGAGCATGGTCTCCTGTTTCGCTGACAACGCCGCCGCAGCGGCGAACGACGACCTCGTCCCCGTCACCCCGGAGGGACAGCCGGCGACCCGCGACCGCACCTACTTCGACTGGGCGTGCGTCTGTCCCACGCACGACGAGTACCGACGCGGCCTGCTGGAGATCATCGAGGAGTGTGTCGAGACGAATCCCGACGTGCGACTCGACGACGTGTGCTTCCCCCGTCCCGAGTACTGCTACTGTGACCGCTGTAACGCGCGCTTCGCAGAGTGGGCGGAGGAACGCCACGAGCGCGGGGAGGGACCGCCACCGGCGGAGACGGACGTGGACGACCGCTACGCGTGGCGGGCGTCCGTCATCACGTCCTTCGTCGAGGCGGCCGTCGAGCGGATTCCCGGCCGGACCTACCTCACGCTCTACCCCGACCCGTACGGCGACCACCTCTACGAGCGGGCCGGCCTCGACCTCGCGGCCCTCGAACCGCTCGTCGACGAGTTCGTCGTCCCGCTGTACGACACCGCCTACGGCACGACCTACTGGCTGGAGGCCATCGCCTCCGGCTTCGCCGACCGACTCACGACACCCGTCTCTGTCGAGTTGTACGCAGTCGACGTCGAGATCGACGACCTGCTGCACGCGACGGAGGTGGCCGAGGCGTACGCCGAGAGCGTCCTGTTCGGCTACGACGCGGCCAACGCGCAGGCCACGCTCCGTCGGCGAGACGCAGAATCCCGCGAGGGCGTCGAGTGGTGACGGCCGCAACCGCTTAGTCGGCGAGCCGACTCCACCCGGTATGGTACACGAGTTCGACGGCAGAACTATCGAGGTGGACTCGCTCGGCGAGGTGACGGTCGACCGCCTCCGGACGGGAACGGTGGTGCTGCGCGCCGACGCCGCGCCGTCGCCCACCGAGTGGGGGTGGGGACTCTCGTCGTCGCTGCTCTCCTTTCGAAAGGACGCCGACGCGGTGTACCGCGGTCTCTACCGCGGCGAGGACGTGCAGGTGCGAGCGTATCCGGACCGATACACCGTCCAGCTCGACCACGCCAATCCGGTCGAGGCCCCGATCCGCCACCTCCTGCTGGACGTACCGCCGCAACTCCGCGCGCTGCTGCTCGGAGGAATCGGCGTCGGTCTGCTCGCGGTCGTCGCCGTCGGTGTCGGACTACTCTGAGAAGCGGCGCTCGCGCCACGCGAGCAGATCGTCCCTGTCGCGAGTGTCAGCGGGCAGGTCGGAGAACCACTGCGCCTCGCTGATCTCGTCGTCCGGGTCCGCGACGGACGGCTCGCCGGTCGCCTCGGCGGCGAACACCGGCATCACGCCCCACAGTTCGTGGTCGGCGTGACGGATCTGCACCCGCGTCAGCAGGCCGAGGCCGTCGTACCGGGCCTCCACGCCGGCCTCCTCCGCGAGTTCCCGCTCGGCGGCCTCGCGGAACGACTCCTCGCCCTCCTGTTGGCCGCCCGGAAGCACCCACATGTCGACCCCCTCGTGGCGAACCAAGAGGAGGTCGCCGCCGGCACGGTAGGCGAGGGTGTGTGCGCCGTAGGGCGCGCCGGTCGCCCGCACCCGTTCGGCGAGCGTGCGGAACCGGTCGCGGGAGACGCGCCGCTCGTGCTCGACCTCGAGATAGTCGTCGTGGCGCTGGTCGAGGTCGTGGGCCGCCTGCTCGGCCCGCTGACACGCCTCCTCGGTGAGATACCAGAGCCGATCCATCAGCGGCGCGTGGGCGCTGTCGTTCGCGGGCGATACCGTTGCATACTCTCCGTTCACGGCCGACGCGCGCAAAAGCGTTCGGCAGGCGGTAGCGCGAAACGACGGCCTTTTGATTCGGTCGGGAGAACGACATCGCATGAGCTTCGAGGAAGGCGACGAGGTCGTTTTACACGACGAGCACAGCGATTTCGACGGCGAGACCGGCACCATCGAGACGGTCTCGGAGACGATGTTCGGCGACGAGAACTACGTGGTCTCCTTCGAGGACGGACAGGAAGCCGGCATCGCGGCGGACGCGCTCACGGCGACCGGCGCGGACGAGGCGTAACGTGTCCTCGGTCCCGTTCCACTACGTCGACCTCCGGGCGTTCTGCTACGCCACGGAGGGCGAGAAGCGCGTCGGCGACGCGCTCCGCACGTTTCTCCCCGACGACGTGGAACTGGACCGCGCCGAAAGCGAGGGGTTTCACGGCGACCGCATTCTCGTCCTCTCGGCGCGGCTGGAACGGGCCGACGAGATGCGCCACGTCCTCTCCGCGCTGACCGAACTCGACGGCATCGAGGCCGTGATCGGCGAACTCGACCACCGGGTCGACGAGGACTGCAGCTTCTTTCTGACGCTCGACAAACAGGCCGCCTTCCGGGGCGAAGTGGCGCGTGGCGACGGCATCACGCTCCGCGCGAAGGTGGAAGCCTACCCCGCGAGGAAGGAGAGCGCCGTTGCGAACGTGCGAGAGACGCTGGAAGGGCTTCGGGTGGAGTAGCGGGATTCAGCAGTTGCTCACTCAGTCACTCCCATACGCGGATCCTGATTTGAACCGGAATCAGACGTGCTCGCTCACTCCGTTCGCTGTGCGCGACTGGTAGGGTTCAAATGCCGCTCGTAGCAGAACGTCTCTCACGTGCGTTCGCTCAGTGCGCGGGACCGGATTCGAACCGGAGCCACGTCGCTTCCGACGGTCGCTCGTGGCAGGGCACAAATCGGCCCTGCTCGCTCGTCGCTTCGCTCCTCACTGCGCGGGACCGGATTCGAACCGGCGGACCCCTACGGGACAGCGTCCTAAGCGCTGCGCCGTTGGCCGAGCTTGGCTACCCGCGCGCGTCTCGGAATCCGGCAGAGGCGGACAAGAACCTGACGTTATTCGCGGCGCTCCTCGATGGCCGCCGCGAATCCGTCGGCGTCGAACGACCGGTCTTCGACGTACTCGACGGCGTCGCCGACACCGAACTCGCCAGGGTCGACCACGTCCGCACAGATCCCACCGCGGTCGCGGAGCGCGTCCATCAGGCCGTCGAGGCCGGCCGTCTCCTCGACGTGACGGCACGGCGGGCGGGGGCGCGTCCCTTCGAACACTGCGTCGCCGACTCGGAAGCGAGCGTCGAGCAGTTCCGAGAGGTCGACGCCGCGGGTGACGACGTTCCGGCGGTGTTCACCGCCGGACAGATCGATGCCGGCCTCCTCGCGGATGGCATCGAGCGCCTCGCCGGCGACGAAGGTCACCTCACAGACGTCGAACGGGGTGTAGTAGCCCGTCCCGCGCTCGTAGCGGTCGCCCGCGAGGCCGCCCGAGACCGCCTCGATCCGCTCGACGGATTCCATCAGCGCGCTCTCCTCGGGGGTCGTCCAGATGGCCGCCACGTGACCGTTCGCGTCCATACGCGAGATTCGGGGGCGCGACGGTTAAGCGTCCGTACGGACGCGGTGGTAGTGTTCAAATAAGCGCAATTCAGTTGGATGAGTCAGCGACAGGGTGTAGAAAGCCCCCGGCCGCTCGGCTCGGTGGTCTCGCTGTGCTCCTCGGCCTCCCTTCGGTCGGCCTGCGGTGCTTACGTCGCCCGCCTTCGCCGAGCGACCGGCCCCTTTCAGTCCCACCCACCGCGGTTACGCAGTCGAGCGACGACCCGTGTACCTGAACACGATGGACGCGACGGTTCCGTGAGGTGAGGGGGCAAGGTTGGAACGGTGGGCGAACAGTTGAAGCCGTGAGGACTAAGCCGGGCGGGCCGAACCATTCGGTGTGTATCGCGCGAGCGACGAGGTGGCGAACGAGGAGTGGCTGGCCGCGCTCGACGACGCGGCCGAGCGCCTCGACCTGCCGAGCGAGACCCGGTCGCGGGCCGCGGACCTGTTCCTCTCGACGGTGCCGGACGGCGAGCGGTCGAAGCGGCCGGCGCTGGCCGCGGCCGTCTACGTCGCGACGCTCGCCACCGGCGAGGCTCGCTCGCAGAGCGACGTGGCGGACGCGCTCGACGTGTCCCGGCTTTCCGTCCAGCAACGGTGGAAGGAACTCATGACGGAGGCGGGACTGAAACCGCCGTCGTGGTGACCGGGGAAGCGCCTCACTCGCTGCCGTCGGCGGGTTCCAACGCTCAGCCCCGTTCGGCTGCGCGGCCTTCGCGGTCCGGCGTGACGTTGCCGTCGGTGTCGATCTCGCCGTTGACGATGCGCGTCGAGGAGATGATGCCGCCGTCCTCGGCCCGCACGTGCTCGACGACCTCGATGTCGAGCGGGGCGTGGTCCCGCTCCTCGCGGATGTCGTTGATGCGACGCCCGCCTTCGACCGTCTCCGGGGAGACGACGAGCGCATCGAACTGCGGCTCCGTGGCGATGCCCGTCGGCTCGTCGAGTCGGCGCACCTCGAAGTCGCGGTCGTATTCGGCGGCGAACTCGGCGAGGACGCCTTCGAGGTCACGCTTCCGGTCGGAGAAGGAGCGCACGTAGCGGTCCTCCGAGCGGGTCTTCGGCGCGAGTTCGTCGCTCGTGAGCCCGATCGTCACGTCGCCCAGTTCGAAGGCGCGGGCGAACAGCGCCCGATGGCCGTCGTGAACCGGGTCGAACGTCCCGCCGAGGGCGACCTGCATATCCGCCGTCAGGACGGCCCCTACTAAAGCCGTTCCGCTCGCGGGGGCACTCGTCGTCCGTCTCGGTCGAATCCGGTGCGGAGATTACGACCGGCCCGTGTGGTCGGCGTGGGCGACTACAGCAGCAGCGACGCAGAGAGCGCGTCCGCGCCCTCCGTCTCCCAGAGGTGCCGCTGACGCTCCGCGCCGGAGCCCTCGTCGTAGATGTCGCGGATGCCCGAGACGCCGAGGCGTTCCGCCTCGCGGTCGACGAGTTCGCCGAGCGGAATCGCCTGCTCGAACTCGCGGTCGAGCAGTTCCGCGTCGTGACCGTGGCGGATCGCTCGCCACTTGTTCTCGTCGAGCAGCTCGCGCCGGTGGCGATACCCTTCGTCACCGTCCTCGTAGCGGGCCGCGAGGTCGGCTACCAGCGCCTCCGTGTACTCGACGAACGCCAGCACGCGGTCGGGGTCGACCTGTCCATCGGGCGTCCGAACCTCGACGGTGCCGTGGCCGGAGTGGGGCCGCACGTCGTACCACAGCTCGCCGCGGTCGTTGATGCCGTCCGTCTCGACCATCGTCCGTTCGAGCGCGGCGAACGACTCGAAGTCGTCGAAGGCCGTCGGCATCCCCGTGTTGGGGAGGTTCTCGAACACCGTCGCCCGCGCGGAGGCGAGCCCGGTGTCGAAGCCGTTCCAGTACGGCGAGTTGGCCGACAGCGCGAGCATCACGGGGAGATACCACCGGAGTTCGTTGGCGATCCACGTCGCCTTGTCCGCGTCGTCGACGCCGACGTGGACGTGAAGCCCGGCCGTCGTGTTCCGGTGTTGGGGATACTGGATGCGGTCGAGCTGCGCGCGGTAGCGCGGCTTCTCGGCGTGTTCGAGTTCGCGCCACGTCGCCAACGGGTGGAGACCCGCCGCGGCGATGCCGAAGCCGTGCGTCTCGGCGTGGTCGGCGAGCGCGTCCCGCACCGCGTGGAGTCGATTTTCCGCCTCGGCGAGCGACTCACAGGTGGGGGTCTGCGTCTCGATAACGCATTTGAACAGTTCGTGGTCGAGGCGGTCTTCGAGTATCTCCGGTGGCGCAGACTCGTACACGAGTTCGTCGGTGCCGGCGGTCGGACGGCCGCGTTCGTCGACGACGTAAAACTCCTCTTCGATGCCGAGAGTCCCCATTCGGTCGAAGGCGTCGGCCGACCCGAGTTCCATCGACAGGTGGTGTGCCCCCCGCGAATAAAGCCGTTCCGTTCACGCAGTCCGCGTCGGCGAGCGCTTCCCGCCGTCGGCTACGCGCGTCGACGCGCCACGACGCCGAGGTGGTCCTCGTGGAACGGCTCCAGTCGCGCGGTTTCGAGTATCTCGTACGTCTCGCGGAGCGTGTCGAGTTCGCGCTCAAACACCGCGCTCGGGTCGGCGACCACGTCCTCGGAGCGGGCCTTGATCGCCGCGAGCAGGAGTCCACCCTCGTCGAGGAACCGCGCGTTCGCGTTCGCCACCGCCGCCTGCCCGCGCGTCGCCACGTCCTGTATCACGACGTCGACCGGTTCGACGACGTGCGCGTACGTCTCCGGCGTCCGGGCGTCCTTCAGCAGGGGGAACAGCCGGTCGCGGGGGGCCGAGGCATCGAGCAGGTCACGCGCTGGGCGGGCGGCGAACTCGATTGCGTACGTCGGCCCGGCGAAGTCGGCGACGTGCGAAACGGTCGTCCCGGAGGCGGCTCCGAGATACAGCACCGTCTCCCCGCCGGCGAGGCCGGTGTCCATCCCGGTTTCGAGCATCGCCCCGAGCTTCGACCGGCGGGCGTCCCACGCGCGCCAGCCGTCTGCCGTCGGCTCGCCGTAGACGGGGGGGCCTTGCGTCGCGAGCCGTTTCTCGCCGTCGAAGCGCCGTCGCTCGACACCAGCAGGCAGGTCACTCATCTGCCTCACCTCGTGCCCGGATGGTCGCCATCCGCTCTTCGAGTTGGCGCTCTATCGCCGGGTTGAACTCGCCGCGGTAGTGGTCCCCCCGCGCCGCGATGGCGAGTTTGCCCGCGAGCGCGCGCGCCGCGCTCCCGCGGTCTTCCTCGCGGGTGCCGCGGACGTACTCGTGGACGTAGATGACGCCGTGTTTGGGGGAGGGTGCGCGACCGCGCAGATGCGCGAACAGCGCGTCCTCCGCGCCGAGCACCTGTATCGTCCCTGCGGGCTTCTTAGCCAGCGACTCCAATCCGCCGGCCAGCGCGATGAGTCGCGCGGCCAACACCGGGCCGGCCAGCGTCGCGAGGTTGGGTGCCACCTCCGGTGCCGTCCGCTCGATGTGCGCCCGGAGGTCGGCAGCCTCGTCGGCCAGCTCGACGACCCGCTCCGCGAGCGCGACGGCTCGCTCCTCGGCCGGGCCGTCCGGGTCGCGGTCGGCGACATCGCGCGCGCCGTCGATGCCGGTGCCCGCGCCCGCGAACAGGCTGCCGGCCCACTCGTGGAGTCGCTCGGCCAGTTCGTTGGCGGTGCGCTCGCAGTCGTCCATCGCGCGAACCGCGTGCATCAACTGCTGGTCGTCTGCGCGCTCGGCCTCGCGGACGGCCGTCCGCGTCGCCGCGAGCGTCGCCTCGTGGAGCGCGTCGTAGTACGCCGTCTCGTCGGCCGCGAAGCCGGCGTCCACGGCCCGCGTCGACCAGTCGCCCGGCGCGTCGGCGCTTCTTTGCCGTATCGCCGCGCTGGCGCGCTCCGGTTCGTCGGGGGTCGCGTCGGCGAACCACCCGCCCGTCTCGTCGCTCATGGCTGGGCGTACTCCCCCGACGGATAAAAGGCGTTCTCGACTGCGCTCGCCCGACCCGGAAACACTCGACCGTTTCGTCGCCGTCGACCGTCAGCGTCTCACGGTGGTCGGCGCTCTCAGCACGGGTCAGCAGTCGGTAGGGCGATACGTCACGGCGTGCGCGGGGCTGTCGGCGACGACGCACTCGCGGACGCTCGACTCGCTCAGGATTGGGCGATCCGGAGTCGGTTTCGGCGTTACCGCGGTCCGGTCGGGGTTCACCGTCGATCCGATGGGTTCGGTGCAGTCGGCATCCCGCGGTCTGCGTTCCTCGAACGCCTTCGTCGGGCCAGCGCGCTGCTCACGCAACTGTTCGCAGGGCCGTAGGGAGCCGCCGGGTGACTTTTTACCCGCCGAGACGAACTCGGGACGAATGGTAACCGCAGGATTCCCCGACCCGTGCTCGTAGGCTATCTCCATCTCGGCGGAGAGCCCTCCCCAGCGTCGCTGGAGACGGCCGATTTCGAGGTCGTCGTCGCCGAAGACGCCGCCGGGGTTCCGGCACGGGTCGACTGCGTGGTGTGTCACGTCGCCGACGGCTGGCAGCGCGCCGTCGACGCGCTCCGCGACCGAGCGATCCCGGTCGTCGTCACCGGAGCCGCGGCTGCGGCCGTCGCCGTCGACGCGTCGCGACTCGGCGCGGAGTTCGCCCCCGCCGACGAGTTGGCCGCTCGGGAGGAGACGCTCGCCGACCGGGCTCGTGCCTGTGTCGCGGCCGACGACGGCTCGGCGAGTGGCTCCGTCTCCGCGATCGAACGGACGCTCGAACGGACGGACGAGGCGGTGTTCGCCGTCGACGCGGACTGGACGTTCACGTACGCCAACGAGCGCGCCGACCAGATGTTCGAACGGGCCCCCGAGACGCTGGTCGGGCGCGACCTCTGGGCGGAGTTCCCGGACGCGGCGTCGGACATCTACGACGAGAAGCTCCGCGAGGCGCTGGAGACGCAGGCGTCGGTTACATTCGAGGCGTACTACCCGCCGCTGGACATCTGGACGGAGGTCCGGGCGTATCCGGACGCGGACGGTCTCTCCGTCTTCGCCGACGACGCGACGGCACAGAAGCGACGCCAGCTGCAGTACGAGGCGCTGATCGAGAGTTCGCGGTCGCTGCTCGCCGCCGAAACGCCCGAGGCGGTCGCAGAGACCATCCAGCGCGCCGTCACGGATCTCGGCTTCGAGTACAACTGCGTCCGACTGTACGACGCGACCGACGACACGCTTCGGCCGGTCGCGATGAGCGAACGCGCCGAGGCGGAACTGACGCCTCGCCCGACGTACGAACCGGGCGAGGGATTCCCCGGGCAAGCGTACGAGCAGGGCCGGTCGATGCACGTCGCCGACCTCGCGGCGGCTGATCCCGACGCCGACACCCATCTCGGGGATCTGCGGTCGGCGTTCTACCTGCCGCTCGGGGAGGTAGGCGTCGTCTCTGTCGGGGCCCCCGAGCCAGCGGCGTTCGACGCGACCGACCGCCAACTGCTCGAACTGCTCGCCGTCAGCGCCGACGCCGCCATCAGTCGCACCGAGCGGGAGCGACGCCTCAACCGCTACCGGGCCGTCCTCGAGAACACCTCCGAGATGGCGTACGCGCTCGACGCGGACGGCTACATCACGCTCGTGACCGACGCGCTGGCCGATCGCTGGGGTCGCGACCCGGAGGCGGTCGTCGGCGAGCACATTCTTCGATTCGTCGGCGAGACGCTCATCGAGCAGACGACAGAACGGCTCGCAGCGACGGGGAGTGACGCCGTCGTCATCGAGTTGGACCGTGAAACGACTGGTCTCGGCGTGCCGGTCGAACTGCGCGTCTCGCCGATCGCCGACGACCGGGATCAGGGCGTCGTCGGGGTTCTGCACGACATCTCCGAACTCGAAGCGACCCGGACCGACCTCGAACACCAGCGTGACCGCTTCGAGTGTCTGTTTCGGGAGTTGCCCGACCCAGTCGTCGGGATACGAGTCGAGGACGACACACACGTCGTCCGAAACCTGAATCCGGCGTTCGCGGAGACGTTCGTCGGTGCCGACGAGACGGCCGTCGGCGAACGGATCGTCGACGTGGTGGAACTCCCTGACGACGGAGAGCGGTCGTTCAGTATCGACCACGGCGAGGGTATCGTGGAACGGCAAGCCGAGCGCGTCACGACGGACGGCACCCGAACGTTCGCCTTCCGGGCGGTGCCGTTCCGAACCGGCGGAGAGCGGCTGGTGTTCGGCATCTACGTCGACATCACCGACCAGATAGAGCGGCAGGACCGCCTCGAAATGCTCCACCGCGTGCTCAGACACAATCTCCGGAACCGGCTGACCGTCATCGACGGCAACGCCGCGATGCTGGCCGACGAGGTGGACGGCGACCCCGGCGTGACGCTGCTCGACGGCATCCGAAGCGCGGCCGCCAGCCTGACGGCGCTGAGCGAGACCAGTAACGCGCTCCAGCGCGCGATATCGACGCCCGAGTCGGAGCTGTCGCGCGAACCCATCGGTGACATCGTCCGGCAGATCGTCGGCGACGAGGACGAGTTACAGTCCGACGCGGCGACGGACGCGGTGGTCGACGGCAGCGAACACGTCGTCCGCGCGCTCGAAGAACTGGTCGACAACGCGATGTCGCACGGTGCACCGCCGGTCCGAGTGACCGCGACGGCAGACGAAGAAGCCGTGACGGTTCGCGTGACCGACAGCGGCGAGGGCGTGCCCGAGCGGGAACAACACGTCCTCACCGGCGAGGCGGAGATAACACAGCTCACTCACAGCCGTGGGCTCGGGCTGTGGCTCGTCCGCTACGTCGCCACGTCGCTCGGGGGCGGTCTCGCCTTCGAGGACGACGGCCGAGCGGTCGTCCTCTCGCTCCCACGAGCCGATTAGGCGAGAAACTGCGCCACCTGTCGATCGACGAGGCGGCCACCTGCTATCATCGCGTCGTGGCCCCAGCCGTCCAGTCGCTCGTGGCGTGCGTCGAGTCCGGACGCGGCCGCCGCGAACGCCTCGTCGGTGAAGAACGGATCGCGCGTGCCGCCGACGACGAGCGCCGGCACGTCAACCCTGTCGAGCCACGGCGTCGCGTCGAACGCGAGCGTCGCCGCCACCGTCCGTCGGAGATCTCGCATCGGCGGGATACGGAGGCGGGCGAAGCCGCGCGCCGCGAGCGCGCCGAGTCGACGCCCGAGGCCGGTGACGACCGTCCGGACGCCCGCCCGGTAGACGCGACGCCACTCGCCGTCCGCGGCCCACCTGTCCCACGTGGAAAGCGACTCGCGACCGTGTCGGGAGAGTCGCGCGGCCGAGAGACCGAGCGCCACCGACCGCACGCGGTCGTCTCGGCGGGCGAGTTCGAGCGCCGCGAACCCACCCATCGAGACGCCGAGCACGTCACACGGACCGAACGCGTCGAGTGCGTCGCGGTACCGCTCGGCCATACCCCCAATCGTCTCCGGGACGCCCGGCGGCCGCGAGAGATAATACACCGTCCGCGGCGCGCCCGCGGCGGCACAGGCCCGCGCCTGTCGCCGACAGTAGGCGGCCAACACGAGGTCGAACCACGCCTGCTCGCGGGCGCGCAACAGCGGGTCGTTCACGCCCGGCAGGACGATCAGCGGCGGACCGTCGCCGGAGCCGACGTACGGGTGCGAGGCCGCGTGGTCCCGTTCGACC
>PXQV01000011.1:161523-221757 GCA_003021175.1 Halobacteriales archaeon QH_7_66_36
TCGAGGGTCACCTCGCTCTTGGCCGTGAACTCGGCTGACGCGGCCGCGTCGGGGTGGAAGCCGCGCGTGAGGTTGCGAACCGCGTAGACGACCGACCGCGGAGCCGGCTGATTCAGATAGTTCACGTCGACCGAGGCGGTCTGGTTGCTCTGCGCGGCGGCCGTCGACGCGTACGGCTCTTGGGCGAGCAGATACCGGTTCGCGTTCGTGACGATCAGCATCTCGGGATCGAGTTCGAGAATCACCTCGTCGTTCACCTGCGGATACGCCAGCGTGTAGTTCGCCTCGCTCACGACGTTCTGACCGCCGCTGGCGGTTATCATCGCCGAGATGAACGTATTCGTGTTCGCGACGTAGCCGCCGCCGAGCGGATACATGACTCGCGGCTCTTCGGCGTCGGCAGTCGCCTGCCGGGCGGTCTCGACGTTCGCGTTCATCCACGCGTTCGTCCTGGCGGCCCCCTCGCAGTTGCCGGTCAATCGGCCGATTGTCGTCGTCTTGGCGGCCACGTCGTCGATGTCCTCCGCGAGCTCGAACTGATAGACGGTGAGTCCAGCGTCACGCAGCGCGCTCACCGTGTCGGCCTCCGTGGTGTTGGGCGCGAGCACGAGATCCGGATCCGTGCCGATGACCTTCTCGACGCTCACACTGACGCCGCCGGCCGCGGAGATGTTGGTCCGCGACTCGGTGCCGTCCAGATAGGCGGCGAACGCCGTCCGGCCGACGACCTGTGACTTGCCGCCAATTTCCCACATCGTCTGTGCCGCAGAGGGATTGAGCGTCGTCACGCGCTCGGGCGTCTCCTCGATACTGACCTCGGTTCCGCTCGCGTCCGTGATCGTGACGGGGAACGAGCAGTCCGCCTGTGTCGTCGCTGCAGTCCCCGACGCGCCGGCGACACTCGCGGGAGCGAGCGCCGCGGCGACGACGAGAAGCGCACAGACGACGGCGAATCTACGCAGCATCGTCTCGACCGGCGATGGGAGTCAATAAATATGTGGCTAACTACACCCGGTTTGTACTCGTGGAGCCGAACGGACGTGCGACAGCGTACTCGCTGGGCCTGATAGCGCTGCTCGGCGTAGTCACGACTGTCGCGACGGCTGTCGGCCCGGTCGGAGTCACGCCCGCGACCGTGCTGAAGGTGTTGGCAAACGGTATCGCCGTTCCGACCGGGATGACGGTCGCGCGAACCGGCGGCGCGGTGTTGCAGCTCCCCGCGCTCACCGTCGAGTGGGCACCGGTGTTCGCGTTCCCGGTCGAGCAGACCCACGCGGCGATCGTGATGACGGTGCGGCTACCGCGGATCGCACTCGGCGCGACGGTCGGCTTCGCCCTCGCGGCCGCGGGCGTGGTGATGCAGGGGTTCTTCCGGAATCCGATGGCCGACCCGTCGATCATCGGCGTCTCGTCCGGAGCGGCCGTCGGCGCGGTGGGCGCGCTCGTCGTCGGCGTCCCGCTTCTCGGGCTCAGGACCGCGGCGTTCGTCGGCGCGCTCGTGACTGCCGGCGTCGTCTACGCCATCGCGACGGAGGGCGGCCGCACGCCGGTCGCGACGCTGTTGCTCGCCGGCGTCGCGGTCCAGACGCTGCTCGGCGCGGTCACCTCGTATCTGCTGCTCCGGAGCGGCGACTCCATGCGCCGCGTCGTCTACTGGCTGATGGGCCATCTCGACGCGTCCACGCTCGACGAAGCAGCCGTGACGGGGGCGCTCGGTCTCGCGCTCGTCGGCGTGATGTATCTGTACGCCGAGGACCTGAACGCGATGTTGCTCGGCGAGACGGACGCGCGGGCGGTCGGCATCGAGGTGGAGCGGACGAAACGGATCCTCCTCGCCGCGGCGAGCATCGTCACCGGAGCGGCAGTCGCCGTCGCGGGCGTCATCGGCTTCGTCGGCCTGATCGTTCCACACGCGGTGCGACTGCTGGTCGGTCCCGACCACCGCGTGCTGCTGCCCACGAGTGCGCTCGCCGGCGCGTCGTTCCTCGTCGCGGCCGACACCGTGGCGCGGGCCGGGCCCGTCGAACTGCCGGTCGGCATCGTCACCGCGGCGCTCGGAGCCCCGTTCTTCCTGTATCTCCTCCGCCGGCGAGAGGTGAGCGAGCTGTGATCGCTGTCGAGGACATCACGGTCGAACGCGGTGACGTTCGCGTCCTCTCGGACGTGTCGCTGACCGTCGAGGCGGGCGAGTTCCTCGCGCTCGTCGGGCCGAACGGCGCGGGGAAGTCGACCCTGCTGAACACCGTCGGCGGCATCCTCTCGCCGGCCGCCGGCCGAGTGGTCGCCGCCGGACGCGAGATCGAGGCGCTGTCGGCTCGTGAGACGGCACGGTTGGTCGCGTCCGTGCCACAGGAGACGTCGTTCGGGTTCGACTTTACCGTGCGCGAGGTGGTCGAGATGGGACGGACGCCGTACCGGGCGCGACTGCGCCGCCGTCCCGACCCGGAAGGACGTGACCAGATCGACCGCGCGCTGGCGCGAACCGAGACCGACGAACTGGCCGACCGGTCGGTGACGACGCTCTCGGGCGGCGAGAAGCAGCGCGTCCTGCTGGCCCGGGCGCTCGCACAGGACGCGCCATATCTCCTGTTGGACGAACCGACGGCGAGTCTCGACATCAACCATCAGGTGCGAACGCTCGGCCTCGTCGCCGACCTCGACGAGACGGTGGTCGCGGCGATTCACGACCTGAACCTCGCGGCACGCTTCTGTGATCGGATCGCGCTGCTCGCGGACGGGAGACTCCGGGCAGTCGGCCCGCCAGCGGACGTGCTGACGGCAGAGCGACTGGAACAGGCGTTCGGCACGCCGGTGACCGTCGGAGAGCATCCAGTGACCGGAACCCCGGTCGTGACTGCATTTCGCCAGCGGGGCCAAAAAATATAGGCGGAGGGGCTGTCGTCGTCTGCGTATTGTAAACAAGGTCGCACTCGGGGTCCTGTTGGCGGTCGCCGGCGGGGCCATCGCGGCCGGCACGTACATCGGGTTCCAGTACGTCGGGTCGGCGGACCGGTCGATCGGATCGACCGCTGCTGGCCCGACTGCGACGGCAACGCCGACTCCCACGGCCACCCCGACTGCGACGCCGATGTCGTCTCAGTCGGTCGACCGCGCTGCCGTCGAAGCCGCGGTGGTCGACCGGATCAACGCGGAGCGGCGCAGCCGCGGGCAGAGCGAGCTCTACCGGTCGACACTCTCCCCGAGATGACGCGGTTCCACAGCGAGAACACGGCAACACAGGGGTATCCGAGCCACGCGGCGGGCGGCTACAACACCGGAGACCGCTACGAGCGGTTCGACCTCGCCGACCGCTGTCGGTTCCCCGACGACACCGGAACCGGCACCCGCGGAGACGAAGCCATCGAGGTGTACGGGCGCGTGACCGTCGGCTCGGACGGCACGACGGCCGACGAGCTGGCCGCTACCATCGTCTCCGAGTGGTTCGACGACAGCGAGAGCGAAACCATCCTGACCCACGAGAACGCCGGCCAACTCGGCGTCGGCACCGTCGTCACCGACGAGGGCCGCGTCTACGTCACCGTCGACCTCTGTTAGCGCCGCCGGGGTCGGGCTTTGACCCATGTTAACAGCACTCACGAATTTGAGATGTATGGAGATGCATGTACGTACAGAAGTCCACGTATGAGCGCCGACCGTCTCCGCCCCTCCGACGGACGCATCCTGCGGTATCTCGACGAGCACGCGCCGGAGTACGTGCCGCCCATCGCGACACGGCTCGGACTTCCGCTCGGTCACGCGACCGGCCGCGTGGAGTCGCTCGTCGAGCGCGGCTACCTCGCGGCGGTGACAAAGGAGTGTATCTACGGGATTACGGAGGCCGGCGAGCGGGCGCTCGCGGAGACACGGCAGGACGCAGGCACCGCCGTGGGCGTCACCGGGGATTAGCTTCCGCGCGTGGACCGAGCCTCACGAACCTCCGCGCCGTCTCGAAGCTTGTCCTCACAGTTCGGACAGACCCGAACCGCGTCCATGCCGTTCGGCGCGAACACGCGGACGTAGGCGTCGGTGACGAAAGCGTCACAGTTGCGACACTGTGGCATACTCACACGGCTATGTGGAGCCACTTGTAGCTTCTCCCCAGTTGGCCCGTATCAGTGGTGGTTTCGTCTCCGATAGGCCGGCTGTTCGGTAGAGATGCTGGTCAACTGCTATGACTGTTTCAGATATTGGCATTCATGAGCGCCGAGCTGGTCGGTGTCGCGCCCCCTATCTGAACAGGTGGTATTGTTCTTTCAGGGGACGAAATGAGGAGCAGTTGAGAGCCGCCGCTCGTAGTTCGAGCCTCAAACGAAGAGCCGGAGGGGGGATTTGAACCCCCGGCCTATTCCTTACGAAGGAATCGCTCTGCCAGCTGAGCTACTCCGGCACGGCTACCGTATCGTGGTGGAGAGTCGAGTATAAGGGTTGCGAAGCGGAGCGGGCGCGGGCATGACACCGACGACGGCCGCCCGCCGACGGCTCGCTCACGCCCGCTCTAACCGCACGTCGAGTCGGACGTTCAGTTCGTGGGGAGCGTACGAGCGAACCACCTGTTCGGTGTCGATGGTCACGTCGTACGCGTCGCCGGCCGCACGCCGGACTGCTCGCTTTCCGGGACCGAACGGGTCGTCGTCGGGCTGGATGTCGTAGTAGTGGAGCAGGCACGCCTCGCCCGCGAGACGGACGGCGGTGTCGAGGAACGCGTCGGCGGAGTGGGGGAGATTCATCAGCACGCGGTCGGCCCACCCCTCGTAGTCGGCGGCGACCTCGCGCACGCCGTCGGAGGCTGACGCGTCCGACGAGCCCGGGACGACGTCTCTGACGTCGCCCTCGACTGCCGTGACGCGGTCGGCGACGCCGTTGCGGCGGGCGTTCTCGCGGAGATACTCGACGGCGGCGGGGTTCAGGTCACAGCCGACACACTCCGCGCCGCGTTTCGCCATCGGCACGACGAACGGCCCCACGCCGGCGAACATGTCGAACACCCGCTCGTCGGCCGTGACCCGTTCGACGACGCGGTGGCGTTCGGTCGCGAGCCGCGGAGAGAAGAACACCTCCGCGATGTCGAGGCGGAAGTCGGTGCCGTACTCGGTGTGGACCGTCTCGGTGTCGTCGCCGGCGAGCACGTCCCAGTCGCGCACGCGGTAGTCGCCCTGCACCTTCGAGGCGCGGTTCACCACCGTGTCGACAGGGAGGTCGGAGGCCATCACGGCGTCGGCGATGCGGCGCGCGCGGTCGGCGCTGTCCTCGTCGAGGATGGCGATGCGGCCGAGGCGCTCGACGCTCGGCTCGAAGCCGAGGATGTCGGCGGGCAGGGTCTGCGTCTCGCGTCGGGGTGCGTCGAAGTCGACGACATCGTACTCGTCGGACACGGCGTCCGGGTCCGCGACCGGGACGTAGAGCCACCCGCCCTCGACCGTGATGTCGTACGCGTCGTCGAGGAGGTCACGCGCCGCGAGCGCCTGTCTGGTCGTCTCGCCCGCGTCCGGGCGGACGCGAACGCACGGGACGGTCATCGTCGGCCATGGGCGACCGCGAGCGGTAAGCGTGACGGAACGCCCCGCCGCGAAGGGAGCCGCCCACCGAACACCGCGCTTATTCCCCTCCGTCGCCAGCCTCGGGTATGCTTTCGTTCGTCGGACTCGGCCTGTGGGACGAGCGCTCCGTCACGGTCGAGGGGCGAGAGATCCTCCGGAACGCAGACCGCGTCTTCGCGGAGTTCTACACCTCGCGGCTGATGGGGACGGACGCGGCGTCGCTCGCCGCCCACCACGGCGTCGAGATCGAGGTGCGTGACCGCGCCGGCGTCGAGCAGAACCCCGATCCGGTACTCGCCGCCGCCGAAGACGGACACGCCGTCTTCCTCACCGCCGGCGACACGATGATATCGACGACGCACGTCGACCTCCGCCTGCGCGCCCACGAGCGCGACATCGACACTCGCGTGGTCCACGGCACGACCGCGTCGGCCGCGGCGGCGTCGCTCACCGGCCTCCAGAACTACCGGTTTGGCAAGGCGACAACGCTCCCATTCCCGTACGCTCACGGCGGCGAGGGCGTCCCCGCGTCCGTCTCTGACGCCATCGATACCAACCGCGACCGCGGCCTCCACACGCTCGTGTATCTCGACATCAAGCAGACGCGAGCGGAGTACATGCGCGCCGACATGGCCGCCGGCCTGCTGGTCGACGGCTACGAGGACGCGCTCGGCGTCGCAGTGTGTCGGGCCGGCTCTCCCGATCCCCGCGTCGAGGCCGACCGACTGAGCGCGCTCGCGGAGGGGTCGTTCGGCGACCCGCTCCACCTGCTGGTGATTCCGGGCGACCTCCATCACGTCGAGGCAGACGCCCTTCGGACGCTGGCGGGCGCGCCCGACGACATCACGGAGCCGCGCTGATCAGTCGCCGGTCCGCTCGCCGCCGTCCGCGCGGACGCCGCCGCGACCGGGCGGATCGCCGAATCTGAGGTCGTACTCGTCGCCGGTGAGGAGATACAGCACGTCGTTGACCACCGTCTCCAGCTCCGGAAGCAATCGGAGGACGGCGAGCATGATAGCGACGAGCGCGACGACCGACGCCGACTGGCTGATCACCTTGTCGGCGATGAGAAACGAGACGAGCTCCGGCTCGGTCTTGCCGAACGCACCCATCACCTGCGGGACGAACACCTGGAACCACTGTCCGCCGAACGCCGCCGCGATGAACACGTTGCGGACGAGGTTCAACACCCAGATGACGGGAAGCGAGACGGCGAGCGCCTTCACCTTCCGGTCGAGAGAGGCACGCACGGCGACGACGAGGCCGGCGAAGATCGCCATGCTCCCGAGACCGGTGCAGGCGAGCAGTATCTCCGTCGCCCGGGCCGTCTCGGTGCCGCCGTTGAACAGTAGAACGCTGCGGACGCCCGCCTCGTTTTCCGCGAGCGCCGGTTCGTACCCCAGCAGTTCGATGCCCCACTTCGACTGCTTCGCGACGATCTCGACCAGCGGCTCAGAGAGCGCCGACACCGTCGACGCGGGGAGATAGATCGCGCCCATCACCGCGACGGCACGCGAGAGCACGAACAGCGAGTCGCGGCCGTGATACAGGCGATACCCCGTGTAGAGACACGCCGGCACGGCGACCGCCGCGAGGGTGGCCTCGATGAAACTCGACTGCGCGTACCAGAAGTGCGGGACGAGCGTGCCCCAGAAGACGCCGAACACGGCCCACGCGGCCGCGGTCGTCAGCCGTCCGACGCGCCGGTAGCGTCGCTCCGCGAGCACCCCCGTCAGGAATGCGCCGACCGAGAGCCACGCCAGCACGGTCGTCAGCAGCGATGTCGCCATCTTACCTGACGTGCGTCCGTGAGGGATAAATCTCTGCTGGTAGGCTCACGAACTCGGCGTCGCGACCTGCGCCCACCACACGGTGTCCGCGCGGTGGCGACGGTTGTACGCCTCCCATCCCTCCCCGAGTAGACCCGTGAGCCGTAGGTCGTCGTACAGCGTGCTGTGGGTGTAGTCGAGAAACGTCGCCGGAACGACGAGACCGTCCTCCCCGGCCAACACGCTCGCGACCACGGTGAACACGTGCCGGTGACGGTCGTCGATGACGACGCCGGCCATCACCGGCGGTGACTGCTCGCCGGCAGGTGCCGCGTGCAGCGCCTCCGCGGCGCGAGCCGCGAAGTCGGTGCAGAACATCCCGACGCCACCGTCGCGCAGCGACGCGAAGCTCGTGTCGTCTCGGAAGCCGGCACGCAGGTCGACAGCATTGAACGCGACGTTGAACTGCACCGCGCCGGCCACGTACCGCGGCAGGTCGTAGTGTGCGTGTTCACGGAAGCCGTCGACGAGTCCCCTCGCGACCGCCTCCGGGTCGGCGGGGTCGGCGTCAGTCACCGAACGCACCGCGTCGGTCGGAGCCGGTCGATGGCCGCGAAGCAGTTCGACGGCCGACCGTTTCGGGTCGCCCGTGCGCACGCGCTCGAAGAATCCCTCGGGGTCGGAGAAGGCGAACGTCACGGCCCCGCGGTGGAGCGCAGTCACCGTCGGGAGTCCCTCGGTCAACAGCCCGCCGAGCCCGTGCTGGTCGTCGAGTTCCCGGCGCTCCGAGGCGTCGAGGTCGGGGTAGTCGTGGTTCGCGAGCACGCTTCCGTCGGGACCGTCGAGCAGACGGAGGTTGTCGTCCCACAGGAGTACGCGAACGCCGTTGCGGTCGGTCACTCGCAGCCCGTCCGTCGCCGTCTCGGCGAACTTCCCGGCGAGGTCCTGCTTCCGCAGATTCGTGCCGAGCTGCTCGTAGCCGAGGAGGACGTTGTCGACGGCGACGCCGCTGCCGAGCGTGCCGAGCCCACCGAGTGCGCCCAACACCCGACGCCGACTCACCTTCTCGCCGTCCATAGTATCGTGCGGTGCCCGAAGGGGCTAATACGTGTCGGCAGCGCGACCGCTCGGCGGCGAGCGTCGAAAGAAAGACCGCACCACATCGCATCCCGGGGATGACCGGCCCGGGAGCCGGCTATTGGGCGTCGGAGGGGGTCGTTACTCGCGGCGCAGTGCCAGCAGAGCCGCCCCTGCCAGCGCCACGATTGCGAGCGCCGCACCGAAGCCGGGCTGACCGCCCGTCTCAGTCGACGTCGGCGTGTCCTCCGTCGACGTCGGCGTCGACGTCGGCGTCGGCGTCTCCTCCGTCGGCGTCGGCGTCGGCGTCGGCGTCGCGCTCGCGTCAACGGTGAGCGACGCGTCGTCCGTCACCGCTGCGCCGTCAGCCGTGTACGGGCCGTCGTCCGCCCCGTCCGAGCTAACGAAGTCGTACGCCTCGTTGCCGTTCGTGTCCTGGTGCGGCATCGCGATGACCGTGCCGTCCGACTCGTAGGGCGCATCCAGACTCACTTCGATGTCCGAATGCGAACCCGCTTCGAGGTACGCGGACGTTCCGCGCACCGAGTCGAACGCACTGTCAGTCAGCGAGCCGTCGTGGATGGTGACGAAGCCACCGTTCGACAGGCTCGCCGAGTCGACCGTCACGGTCGTTCCGTCGGTCGTCTGGTTGCTGATGCTCACCGAAGCGGTCGGGGCCGGGGCGACGCGTCCGTCCGTCTCAGCGTCGTCCTCGAAGCCCTGGTTCGGGACGGTCAGCGTGAAGTTCGTTCCACTGCTGACATCGGAGAAGTCCAGATTGGCGTGGAACACCGCTCCGTCGCCGTGGTCGTGGACTTCGACCTCCTGCGTCTTGAGGAACGGATTGTCACCGGTCGCGCGAGCGCGCACGGTGACGTTCGTTCCGGGTGCGACCGAAGTCGTCCCCGAAATCGTCTGATTACTCGCGTTCTGGACCGTCACGAGCGGGTCACCGTCGGCGGTCTCCGCGCTGGTGTCGAAGCTGGCCGTTCGCTCGACGACCGTGTATGTCGCCGAGACGGATTCGTCATCGTCGGCGAGGTTGGATTCTTCACCGATGAAGAACGTGACCTCGAACTCGTCGTCATCGGCAGCACTCACTTCCGAGCTGCCGAAGCCAGTGTTGTCGTACTCGCCGTTTCCGTCGCCGTCAGCAGCGTAGTCCTGCTGACCGCTGTCATCGCCGAAGTCGTTGTCATCGATATCGACACGCTTGAACACCGCTTCGCTGGTGTCCACGCTGACGTACAGCGTACCGTTGTCGTTGTCCGTAACGACGTTCAGCGCGTCAGTCGAGGTCGCTTCGAGGTCCAGGACCTTCGGATCCTCATTAGCCTGCGGGTTCGTCTGGACCATCGTCAGGTCAACCGCATCAGTGCCAACGATGTTGGCGAGCGCCTCCTCAGCGGAGTCGACATTACTCTTCGCGAGCTCGTCCTGCACGAGCCCGTAGATACCGGTCACCTTGATCTGGTGGACCAGCGTGTCACCCGCAGCGACGGTGCTGTCCTGCGTCAGGTTGCCCTGAGCAGCGAATGTAGCAACGTCGCCACCGGAGTTGATGTCGCCGAAGTCGTCGTCGGCCGTCGTCCACAGCACCATCTCGTCGGTGCCGCGGTCAGTCACGACGACCGTCGAGACGCCCTGCTCTTCGGAGCTGACCGAGACGTTCGCATTGTAATCGGCCGCGCCGAGGACGACACTGTCTGCACCCCGCTCGCTAACGGACACGGAGTCAGAGTCCTCACCGGACGGCGTGTCGACAACGGAGTACTTGGATTCGTACGTGTTGAGCTGCAGCACGACTTCACCGTCTTCGTTGCCGTCAGTGACCGTCAGGTCGGCGTAGTAGTTCACGTCCTCGAGGTCACCGATCTGGACTCGGGCCGTCTCGGTGTTGTCGAGGCTGAGGGTGATGTTCGCAACGCCACCGCGTGGCGTCTCGATGATGGAGCTGTCGAAGCTCGCGTCGCCGGTCACTTCCGAGACGACGATGCTGTCGGTCTCGGAAGTGACGCCGGACTGCACGTCTTGTGCTTCGACGGTGTAGTTGCCGGAGTCGGAGACGTCGAAGCTGGCGGTGACCTCACGGTCTCCGTCAATCATGACGTCCTGACTCTGCACGACATCATCGTCCTCGTCGACCAGATCGACCTCAACCGGCCGGTTACCGAAGTTGGCCGTGATGTTCGCTTCGACCGTCGCGGAGCCACCTTCGTTGAAGTCGACGGACGTCTCATTCGTAGAGACGTTGAAGCCTAGACCCCGAATCTGGAGCTGAGACGCCGAGGTCGTACTGTCGACCTCGACGTTGTACACTTCGCCGGACGAGAGCTGACTGTTGTCCGAGTCAACGACGGCGACGTAGCTGCTGGATCCGGTCGATCCACCGAACAGCGGCGAGCTTTCGCTCTGGTAGATAGTGTCGTCGTCGTCGGTTCGAGTCTCGAAGACCTCGTAACCGGCGTCAGTTGCTGGGCTTCCGCTATCGTCGGCGACGACTGCCACATCACCACCCTGGAAGACCACACTGTCCACATCATCAGAGGCACTGCTAGAGGAGGGGGAATTACCGCTTGTCCCCTCCTGCACCGTGGCAGAAGTGGAAGTGACGGTGACGTTCGTGTCGAAGTCGCTGTTCGGATCGTTAATGTTCAGCGTGAGGTCCTTCGAGATGTCGGACCCGAGATCGAGCACAATTCGATCGCCACTACTGGTGTATGCACCGACGTCTGTTTGTAGGGTCGATGTAGATCCGTCATCTCGGTACAGTGTGTACTCGTAGCCGCTAGCGTCAACCGTCCGGTTGACGATTAGTTCGATGGCGTTCGTGTTATCACTAGTGGGATCCGTGTCAAACTCAACAGGATCCTGTTCGGCGCTTATTGCCGGAGTAGCGCCACCAGAGGAGTCCGTCACCGTCACCGTCGCGAAGTTGCCTGTGACGTCAGCACCGCCGGACGAACCATCAGATCCGTCTTGATACTCGGCACTGATGTCGTAGTCCGTATCGGAACCGACGGCCGGCCAGCTGGTGTCGATGTCGAGTTTAGCTTCCACGCCCTTAGTCTCCTCCGGCGATAGCGTGGCCTTGACGGTATCGTCAACTCCGTCGTTGTCTGTCCCGTCGACTAAGATCGCACTGTCATCGACTTGGACATCGTTTCCGTCAGCGTACTCGAAGTCGATGCTGTTGAGCGAGAGGCCTTCTTGCGCAACAGCATCGGGGAACTCGATATACACCGTATCGGTGTTACCGTTCCCATCTTGCGAGCCAACACTGAATCGGAATAGGTGGTTGTTTTGCGAGCTACCTTCTGATACACTGCTGGGTTCAGCAGCAGCGCTTCCTGTGATAGAGCCTTGATCGTCGGCTCCACCGGATAGATTTCCGGCCGCGGCTGCACTCCCGGCGAACGCGACAGTCGCTCCGAATACGGAGACGACCATCAGCGCCGTCAGGAACAGCGCGCGGATCTTTTCGCTTGTGTCTGTCATAGTTGGTTTGTCTGTCGTACCGCGTGGCGACGTACCGTTTCACGATTCGGGCGCGTACGCCGCGTACGCTCGAACCCGAGGTCGGTACTTCGTGCTGTCACCATGGGTAGGGGTACGCTCTGAACGAGCATCGGACAGTATAAAGGCTTTGTGGGGTTGTAGACGGTGTGAGAACCGCTCGCACGGTCGAAAACGCGGGGTAGAGGCGGTTCCAGCGCCCGCGTGACGCGCGTCCGACGCAGGCGTGACGGCGTGGTCGCACGCCTGACAGTTCGGGATCGCGGCGTCGCGTGGCTCGGACGCCGTCTGGGATACCCGCGGACGGAGGCGGGTCCGACCCGCGTCGGGATGCGATCTTGACCTACGTGTAGAGTTCCACGCGGAGGTCGCTGTACCCGAGGGTATCCTGAATCCGATTGACGAAGTCCCGCCTGTCGTCGGTCACCACCGGCTCGTCCGTCTCAAGTGCCGTCGCCGCAGCGATGGCGTCCGCTGCGCCGATGCCAGACCCGTTCGGGTCAGTGGCCTGCGCCTCGCCCTCGATCTTCCCCGCTCGCTTCGCGATTGCCGCGGTGAGGGTCACCCTCGGAAGCCCATTCAGCAGTTGCTCGTACTTCTGTCGTCTGTGCGCCGTCCGCGTCTCCTTGCCGACGGCCACCCACAGCTCGTAGACCACGATTTCCGGAACGCGTCGGGGATAGCCCCGCCGCTCGATCTCGCGTGCCTTCTCCGTCGCACTCGGCATACCCTCGTCGAGAGCGATCAGGAAGTCGGTATCGAGGATCACGCTCCTCCTCCAGTTCCCGCAGGTCGCGCTCGTCCGCTTCCGCTGCCCGGTCGAGCGTCTCCAGTCGCTCCTCGTATGCTTCCTCGTCGTACTCCTCGCCGTCCGCGAGGTCGAGCAGCGACACCCCACGGCCGCCGATGAGCCGCTCGATAGCCTCGGAGAACGTCTCGTCGTCGCGTTTCCGCGCTTTCACCCGGTCGTACACGTCGGAATCCAGCTTCACCGTCCGCTTCGTGCTCGTGCGTGTAGCTACGTGTACGTCGACCTATCAGCGTTCCCCCGTGTATCTCTGGAGAGATACCGTTCGATCGTGAGTCGCATCTCCGGTGGGTGGAGCGGCTGAAGGAAACCCCCGGGTGTCAGCTGTTCGTGACGTGCTCTTCGAGCAGTTCGATCTCGTGGGCCTCGCGGTCGGCGGTGAACGCGTACAGGTCGTCACACTCCGCCGGCGAGCGGTCACTCGGTGCTTCGCGGGTCATCAGCTGGTCCCACGCGTCCTGCAAGTCATCGACCCGGACCGCGAGACTGCAGGGGCGTTCCTCGGCGATATCTACTGTCCGTCTCCGTCGTTCGCCCGTGGAGAGGACTACCGGACACGTAGAAGATCGAACGGCCACGTTCTGCGAGAAACCGAACGGCTCTCACTCGTCGTCCGAGTTCACGTCGAACTCGTCGGTCTCGCGGTCGGTCTCTTCCGCGAGCGCGTCCACGAGCCGTTCACCGAGTTCGTCGGCGGCCTCCGCCACCGCCTCTATCTCTTCGTCCGTCATCGGTCGGTCGCGTTCACGTCGTGCCATGCTTCGAACCTCCTGATGAGCAGCTTCGTTCCGTCCTGAAGCGTGGCCGGTTACAGATATCGGTCGTACACGTTTCGCCTGTGCCCGACGGCGATCACGACCAACACGTCGTCATTTCGGTGCCAGTCGATAATCGCGCGGTAGTCGCCCGCGCGGAGGCTGTAGAACTCCGAGCCGGACAACGACTTCAACCTGTGCTCCGTCCACTCGGTGGCTTCTTCGGCCTTGTCGACGATTCGTTCCTGAACCGGCGGGTCGAGGTCCGCCAGTTGGTCGACCGCCTAGTCCGAGAACGCGACCTCAGCCATCGATGCCGAGGCGACGCTTCACGTCGGCGGCGGACTGCGTCTCGCCGTGGGCCGCCTGCTCGTGACCCGTCTCCATGTCCGCAGCGAACGAGTCGCTGTATTCGAGCTCACCCTCTTCGAGGGCGACCAGCTCGTCGAGGTGTTCCAGCGCCTCGGCACGCGTCTCGCCGTGGCCCGTCGTCTCGCGGGCCTCGTCCGTCGCGAACCACTCCCCGCCCTCGAGCGTGAGGGTGATTCGGGCCTCCGCGTCGATGCTCATACCGTACGTAGGCTGTCGGCGTGGCAAAACTCTTCGGGCGTCACGACGCTTCGTCTCGGCGACGCGCTCCCGATACGGACGGAGAGCGCCGAGTCGTCCCCGTCTCGGTATCACCCGTTCGTGACGTGCTCCTCGAGCAGTTCGATCTCGTGGGCCTCGTGGTCGGCGGTGAACGCGTACATGTCGTCACACTCCGCCGGCGAGCGGTCGCCCGGTGCCTCGCGGGTCATCAGCTGGTCCCACGCGTCCTGTAGGTCGTCCACACGCACGGCGAGGTGGCCCCACGCGTCGCCCATCGTGTAGGAGCGCCCGTCGTAGTTGTAGGTCAACTCGACGGACATCGCCTCCCGGGGCGCGTCGGCGGGAGCCATGAAGTAGTTCGCGAAGCTGTCGGCCTCCCACCGGCCCGCGTGCTCGTACTCGAACTTCCGGGTCCAGAAGCCGAGCGCCTCGTCGGCGTCCTCGACGCGGATCATGGTGTGATCCAGCGAGTAGAGCGGGCCGTAGTCCCGCTTGACGATCTCGATCTCGTGGCCGTCGGGGTCCTTGATGAACGCGTAGCGGTTGCCGCAGGACTCGGGGTCGCGGTAGTCCCCGACGCCCTCGGCCATCAGTTGGTCGTAGCGCTCTTGGAGTTCGTCCTCGGGCACGCGGACGGCGATGTGCCCCCACGCGTCGCCCATCTCGTCGGGTTCGGAGTCGTGATTCGAGGTGAGTTCGAGCACCGCGCCCGCGTCGTGGGCGTCCTCGGGACCGAGATACACGTTCGTGAACGTGTCCGCCTCCCAGCGGCCCTTCTCCTCGTAGCCGAGATGGGTCGTGTACCAGTCGAGCGACGCGTCCAGATCCGCGACGCGCATCATCACGTGGTCGAGCGGAGCGTACATCACTCGGAGGAACGGACGCCCGGCATGAAAGCTTACCCGTCACGGTCGTGGAACGAGCTACCCGCCGCGTAGCCGGACCGTCGACCCCGCCGGGCCTCCGGCGTCAGTCGTCGTCCACCGGCGCGTCCCGAGCCCACTGTGGCGTGGTTCCCAGAAACAACACGAGGACTGCACCCACCGCCGCGGCGATGATCGACGCCGCGACGGTCGCACCGTCGGTGACACCGTACCCAGCGGCCGCAGTGGCCCCAGCGATGACCGCCAGCAGTACGAGTCCGAGATCGAGACGGAGTCGGAGGTCCGAGTCCATGGCGGAGTCAGGGCGTCCCGTCACAATGTGTCTTCGGGCCGCATGTACCGTGGATCACCCGCCGTAGACGCGCACCGGGACGCGTCGTCGGCCGTGCGTTCCGAGTAGTCGCGCCGCGCGGCGTTTATCGCTCGAACATCCGTCGAAACGCCGGTATATAGTACCACCACGCGAGCGCGCACGCGAGCAGCGCACCGACAGGGACGGGCGTGTACCGCAGCCGGTGGGTGAACGCGAACGCCACGCCCAGCCCGGCGATGCCGGCGAGCGCGAGCGCGCCGCCCGTCACCCGGGGGTCCTCGCGGCCGAACAGCGCGCCCGCGGCGGCGCTGGCGAGCGCGACGAGATGCAGCAGGATGCTCGCGGGCCACAGCTCTGGATTGCGGGGAATGGCACCGCCGGCAGTGAAGAACCGCCACACGGGGATCAGCCGGACGGCCGGGTCGACGCCGGGGTTGTAATCGAGGACGAACAGCGGGAACAGCCCGTTGACGACCGTCGTCCCGCTGTAGTCGATGAGCAGGGCGGTCCACGGGAGCGCGAGCAGCAGGCCGACGGCGGCGAGCCGGCGGCGCGGGGGGGCGTGGGGTCCCGTCACTTGCGGACGATGAGCCGGAGTACGTCCTCGTCGGCGAGTTCGTGGTCGCGGCCGACCTGCTGGTCGTCGTGTTTCGCGCTGTCGCCCGTCACCCGTGCGAACCGGAAGCGGTCGTCGAAGTCGCCGCCGAGCTTGTGGAGCACGTCCTCGACGGTGTTCTCCTCCTCGGTGACGACCAGCGGCTCGTCGTAGTCGACGCCGCGACCGGGCTTGTCCATGTAGACGCGGAGCAGTCCCAGCTCGTCGTAGATCGTCTCCGTCAGCGCGTCGAGTCCCTTCTCCTCGGCGGCGGAGATGAACACCGCCTCCTCGGGGTCGATGTCGTGGTCGCGGAGCTGTTCGTTCACCGTGTCGAGATACGGCTCCTCGATGAGGTCCGCCTTGTTGACGGCGACGGCGGAGGGGAGATACACGCGGTTGTCCATCAGCGCGTCGACCAGCCGGTCGATGTCGAGGTTCTCGCGGATGGTCACGTCGGCGTTGACGTAGCCGTACTCGCGACACACCTGCATGATGGTCTCCTCGTCGAGGTCCACCCCGTCGGCGGTCGTCACCTTCATCCCCCCCGTGTGGCGCTTGGTGACGGAGATGCTGGGCGGCTCCTGATCGAGGCGGACCTTGTTGGCGTACAGTTCGTCGTAGAGCCGCTGGTACTGGTCGATCTCGAAGACGGGGAGGACGAACAGGACGAGGTCGGCCGTCCGAACGACCGACAGCACCTCCTGACCGCCGCCGCGCCCGCTCGCGGCCCCCTCGATCAGCCCGGGTACGTCGAGCAGCTGGATGTTCGCACCCTTGTACTTGAGCATTCCCGGGTTCACGTCGAGGGTGGTGAACTCGTAGGAGCCGACCTCGCTGTCGGCGTTCGTGAGCGCGTTGAGGAGCGTCGACTTGCCGACCGAGGGGAAGCCGACGAGCGCGACCGTCGCGTCGCCGGTCTTCTCGACGGCGTAGCCGCCACCGCCGCCGGAGCCGGACTGCTGGCGTTCGAGCTTCTCCTTCTTCTCCGCGAGCTTCGCCTTCAGCCGGCCGATGTGCGCCTCTGTCGACTTGTTGTAGGGCGTCTCCGCGATCTCGGTTTCCAGCTCCTCGATCTCCTCTTCGAGCCCCATTCGTCGATCGGTCCGGCGCTGTCGGTCAAAAGGTTGTCCGTGTGCACTCGTGCGACGCGTCCCGGCGCGGGCGCTCGCCTCGGCCGACGGTCACGCTCGCGTCCCCGCTGCCGAAATGCGGGACGTTTTGTCCGTCACACCCGAGCGGGTCGTATGGAAAAACGCAGGCTCGCCGCGAACCTGCTGCTCGGGGCACTGCTGTTCGTCGCCGTTCTCCACACGGTCCTCGCGGCCTTCGTCTTCGACACTGGGCTCGTGGACGTGGGCGGGCTGTTCGTCGGCGTCGCGCTCGTCGGGCTGTTCGTCGTCAACCTTTGAGCGGGAGTTCGCCAACTTAATGCGGGCGAATTTCCAACCCGAGTGTACGGAACAAAATGCCGGACCCCGAACGCTTCCGGGACAGCACCCAGATCCGCCTCCCGTGGGACGTCTTCGAGGGGGTCCGCGACGACGTGGAGGCGGAGTTCACCGTCACCGTCGTCGACGAGGGGTGTCGTGCCCGCATCATCGGGAGTCCGGTCGAGATCAAACGCGTCAGCGAGTTTCTCACCCGTCACGGTATCTCGGTCGACTGACCCCGGTGGAGAAAAACAACGCTTAAACTCCCGCATGCGGTTCTCGTAAATATGGCTGGAACTATCGAAGTGCTCGTTCCCGGTGGGGAGGCCGATCCCGGGCCGCCGCTGGGGCCCGAACTCGGTCCGACGCCGGTCGACGTGCAGGCAGTCGTCGGCGAGATCAACGACCAGACCGCCGCGTTCGACGGGACGGAGGTCCCGGTGACCGTCTCCTACGACGACGACGGCTCGTTCGACATCGACGTGGGCGTCCCGCCGACGGCCGCGCTCGTCAAGGACGAACTCGGCTTCGAGACGGGGTCGGGCAAGCCCAACGAGGAGTTCGTCGAGGACATGAGCCTCGACCAGCTCAAGACGGTCGCGGAGCAGAAACTCCCCGACCTGCTCGCGTACGACACGAAGAGCGCCGCGAAGGAAGTCGCCGGCACCTGCGTCTCGCTCGGCGTCACCATCGAGGGACAGGACGCCCGCGAGTTCAAGGAGCGCATCGACGAGGGCGAGTACGACGACGTGTTCGCCGAGGAAGCGGCAGCGTAGGCCGCTGACGAGGCGAATGCTCGTGGCGCGAGTCCGCGAGCGCCACGGCGTGTTTGCGAGCGAAGCGGCAGCGTAGCGAGCAAACAGTCGAAAGCCGAGCGAAGCGAGGTTTTCGGTATTTCGCCGAGGAAGCGGCAGCGTAAGGCTCAACACGCCTGTAACGGGCAAGCGATCTTCTCTGGTTTATCGTCGAACCGACGGCGTCGCGGCCGACGTGACGCGAATCGGCGCGGTGACTCGAGCGCGCGTTTTAGATTCCACAAGGACCATATCCCGTTCGGAACACCCCGGCGTGTGGTCGCTATCGACACCCTCCGCGAACTGCGCGAGGAGCGTCCGGGCTTTCTCGCGCTCGCCGCGCTGTTGGTCGCCTTCCATCTCGCCTACCCCGCCGTCGACTGGTGGCTTCGGGCGGCGGACATCGCTCCCGAGTTCCGGTTTTGGGACTTCGGCGCGTACAGCGGCGCGGTCGAGCGCTGGCAGGCTGGCGAGAGTCTGTACGTCCGCAGCGACGGCGGCTACCACGGCTCGTATCTGTATCCGCCGGTCGTGGTCCTGCTGTTCGTGCCGTTCGTCGCGTTCGTCCCGACAGAGTGGGCGGCCGTCGCGTGGGCGCTCGTCTCGCTCGCCCTGCTCTGGGCCGGGGTCGTCGCCGTCGTGGAGGCGCTCGTCGGCCGGCGGTCGTGGCCCGAACGCGTCGGCCTGCTGTGGCTCCTGCTCGGATTCCAGCCGCTGCTGTTCGGGCTGAAGATGGGACAGACGGCGGCGTTCATGACCGGAATGCTGTGTATCGCCTTCGTCGCACTCGACCGCGGCGACCGCGCCGGCTACCTCAGCGGCGCGGCGACGGCCGTCGTCGGCGTCGTGAAATTCGCCTACGCGCCGGTCGGCGCACACCTGTTGGCCGACCGGCGGCGGTTCCTCGGTGCCGTCGCGGTCGGCACGGGACTCCTCGCGGCGTCGCTCGCGCTGTTCGGTGTCGCGAGCCACCGGGAGTATCTCGACGTGCTGGCGTGGGGTGTCACACAGGGCGGCGTCGCCCGGTCGCCGGCGCTGTGGCTGCCGGCGTACTACCGGCCGCTGGGACTCGTCGACGGCGCGCTGTGGCTCCGCGTCGCGGCGAGTCTCGCGGTGGCCGGCTACGCCCTCTGTGCCCGCGACGCCGACCGAGAGGTGTTCGCGCTCGGCGTCGCCGCGTTCCCGCTGGTGACGCCGCTGGCGTACACCTACTACTTCGTCGCACTGGTGCCGGCGGCGGCGATACTGATCGCCGGCGAACTGGCACGCGACGGCTATCCGGCGGTGCCGACGCTCGGTCTCGGTCTCGTGAGCGTCCACGCGTACGGACTGCTGGGCCTCGTGACGCTGCTCTCCTCGACGCCCGTCGCCGCGTACCCGAACGCGTACTTTCTCGCGCAACCGGGGCTGTGGGGGGATCTGTTGCTCGCCGGGACGGCGGCGGTCCGGGTCGGCGAGACGGTGGAGCGACCGACTGGATTCCCGCTCCTGAGCCGCGAGGAGGGCTGAACGGCAGATCGAGGATTGAGCGCCCTTCGACGGACTTAACTGTCCCATCGGCCTCGTTCTGGACGAGACAGGCGTAGCCTGTTTCACACCGTAGTAGCCCTACGGCTTCGACTACGGAGGTGAAAAATGGCAGATACGATAGAAGAAGCAGTCAACAGCGCACTCGACGAGGCACCTGAGCGGAACTTCCGCGAGACGGTCGACCTCGCCGTGAATCTGCGCGACGTAGACTTAGACGATCCCAACAACCGCGTGGACGAGTCCATCGTCCTTCCGCAGGGAACGGGACAGGAGACACGCATCGTCGTGTTCGCCGAAGGCGAAACCGCCCTTCGCGCACAAGACGTCGCCGACGAGGTGCTCGACGGAGACGACCTCGAGGACCTCGGTGACGACGACGACGCCGCGAAGGATCTGGCCGACGAGACGGAGTTCTTCGTCGCCGAGGCGAGCATGATGCAGAATATCGGCCGCTATCTCGGGACCGTCCTCGGTCCCCGCGGGAAGATGCCGACGCCGCTCCAGCCGGACGACGACGTCGTCGAGACCGTCGAACGGATGAAAAACACCGTACAGGTGCGGAGCCGCGACCGGCGGACGTTCCACACCCGCGTGGGTGCCGAGGACATGGACGCCGACGAGATCGCCGACAACATCGACGTCATCGTTCGCCGGCTGACGGCGGACCTGGAGAAGGGGCCGCAGAACATCGACGGCCTCTACGTGAAGACGACGATGGGTCCGGCCGAGGAGGTGCCAGTATGAGCGCCGAGCGACAGACGGAGACCATCCCGGAGTGGAAGCGCGAGGAGGTCGACGAGATCGTCGACGTACTCGAGTCCTACGAGTCCGTCGGTATCGTCGACATCACCGGGATCCCGTCCCGCCAGCTACAGGACATGCGCCGCGAGCTGTACGGCACGGCACAGCTCCGGGTGTCCCGTAACACGCTGTTGGAGCGTGCGCTCGACGAGACCGGCGAAGGGCTCGGTGAACTCACCGAGCACGTCGCCGGGCAGGTCGGCATCATCGGCACGAACGACAACCCGTTCGGGCTGTACAAACAGCTTGAGGAGTCGAAGACGCCCGCGCCCATCAGTGCCGGCGAGGTCGCGCCGAACGACATCGTCATCCCCGAGGGTGACACCGGCGTCGATCCCGGCCCGTTCGTCGGCGACCTCCAGCAGGTCGGCGCGTCGGCCCGCATCATGGACGGCTCAATCCAAGTCACCGAGGACTCGACCGTCCTCGAAGAGGGCGAGGAGGTCAGCGCCGACCTCGAGAACGTGCTCGGCGAACTCGGCATCGAGCCGAAGGAGGTCGGTCTCGACCTGCGCGGCGTCGTCTCCGAGGGCGTCACCTTCGCCCCGGAGGAACTCGACATCGACGTGGACGAGTACCGCGCCGACATCGAGGCCGCCGCGGCCCGCGGGCGCAACCTCTCCGTCAACGCCGTCTACCCGACGGCGCAGACGGCGGGTGCGCTGCTCGGCAAGGGCTCCGGCGAGGCGAAGAGCCTCGGCGTCCACGCGGCCATCGAGTCGCCGGACCTCGCGGACGACCTCGTCGCGAAGGCGGACGCGCAGGTTCGCGCGCTCGCCGTCGCGGTCGACGACGACGAGGCGCTCCCCGAGGAACTCCGCGACGTCGACGTCGCGGGCGACGAGACGGCGGCGGAGTCTGCAGAGGACACGGACGACGCGGAAGACGAACAGAGCGACGACCAAGCGGACGCCGAGGAGGCCGACGACGCCGACTCCGACGAGGAGGGCGACGGCGGCGACGCGCTCGGCGACATGTTCGGGTGAACACCAATGGAATACGTTTACGCAGCGCTGCTGCTGCACGAGACCGACGAAGAGATCAACGAGGACAATCTGACCGACGTACTCGACGCCACTGGCGTCGACGTCGAGGAGTCGCGCGTGAAGGCGCTCGTCGCGGCCCTCGAAGACGTCGAGATCGAGGAGGCCGTCGAGCAGGCGGCCGCCGTCCCCGCGGGCGGTGCCGGCGGTGGCGCGGCCGCGGCCGGCGGTGCCGAGGCCGAGGAGGCCGAGGAAGAGGAAGCGGCCGAAGAAGAGGCCGAGGAAGAAGCCGAGGCCGACGAGGGCGACGACGAGGACGACGGCGGCGACGGCGAAGGGCTCGGCGAGCTCTTCGGCTGAGCGCTCTCGACGACACACTTCTCCGTTTTATGATCCCGCCAGCGACAGCACCCGACCGGCGCGGCCGTGGGTAGTGTTTAGACACGAGATGGCTGGCCGAACAAATGCGGGCGGGCGGGACTAGAAGCCCCTCGCCGCTCCGGTCACCGCAACTCCACGACTTCACTAGACAGCACCACGTGACGCAAGCGGAGATTCAAATAGGAAGCCGAGACCAACCACGGGGTGTTCGGCGTCACGGCCGCGCTCGACCCAGAGACGACGGTGGTTACCCTCGCGTTCGTCGGGACGGGCGTCGCGCTCGGCACGATATCGGGACTCATCCCCGGACTGCACGCCAACAACATGGCGCTGCTGTTGGCCGGTGTCGCCGCCGAGCTCCCGGGGCCGCCGCGTCTCGTCGCCGCGGCGATGCTGGCGGCAGGCGTCGTCCACACGTTTCTGGACGTGGTGCCGATGCTCGCGCTCGGGGTGCCCGACGCCGCGATGGCCGCAGGCACGCTCCCCGGGCACCGACTCGTCCTGCAGGGTCGGGGCCACGAGGCGCTCCGGCTGTCGGCGCTCGGGTCCGGGCTGGCCGTCGCGCTCGCCGTGCCGCTGGCTGTGCCGGTCACGCGGCTGATGACGGCGCTGTACCCCCACATCGCGGCGTCGCTGCCGGTCGTCCTGCTCGGGACGGCAGCACTGCTCGTCCTCACCGAGTCCACGCCGACCGCCGCGCTCGCAGGCGCGGGCTGTTTCTGTGCGAGCGCGGCACTCGGTGTCCTGACGCTCGACATCGACCCGGCGGCGCCGCTGGCGGCGGGCGGGATGCTCGCACCGCTGTTCGCAGGCCTGTTCGGTGCGCCGGTGCTCGTCGAGGCGGCCAACGGCAGCGGCATTCCCACGCAGGACGACCCGACGGTCGCACTCTCGAAGCCGGCGACGAGTCTCGTCGCGGGCGTCGGGACGCTCGCGGGCGCGGTCGTCGGTTACGTCCCGGGTATTTCCGCGGCCGTGGCGGCGACCGTGGCACTGCTCGCGCTTCCGGGGCGGACGGGCGCTCGCGGCTTCGTCGTCGCCATCTCGGGCGTCAACACGGCAAACACCGTCTTCGCACTGTTCGCGCTCGTCGCACTCGGCGCGCCGCGAACGGGCGTCCTCGTCGCCGTCGACCGGGTCGGAGCCCCGGTCGCGCTCGGGCTGTGGCTTCCCGCCGTCGGGGTCGCCGCCTGCGTCGGCGCGCTCGCGGTGCCGGTGATCGGTGACCGGTATCTCCGCCTCGTGGATCGGCTCGATTACACGCGGCTCTCGGTTGCGACGCTGGCGCTGCTGGTCGTCGTCGCGTTCCTGTTCGGTGGGGTCGTCGGCGTCGGCGCGTTCGCCGCGGCGACGGCGCTCGGGTTAGTGCCACCCCAATTTCGGGCGCGCCGCGTCCACCTGATGGGCGTGCTCGTCGGGCCGCTCGCGCTGTTGTGAGGTGCTAACCGCTACCCGTGCGTCTCGTGGTGCGTTCGCAAAAGGAGCCGTCGAGGTTAGGATTCGGCCGGTTCCGTGGGGTGGTCGATCTCTTCGAAGAGCGTGTTCACGTTCTCCTGTTCGTCAAGTTCTGTTGGGTGGACGGCGACGCCGATGACGAAGTCACCCTCGTGTTTCACCTTCGTGATGTGGATGAACACCTCGACCTCTTGGCCGCCCTCGAGCGTCGCGTCGGCGCGGAACTTCGACACTGTCGTCTCGTTGCCGAGCACGGTCAGCGTCCGGTTCCCCTCGGCGCGGATGTTGTCGATGGAGCCGTACTGCTCCTGCAGTCGCAGGACGAGTTCGCGGTTCGAGAAGTCGTCGACGGGGTTGAACGGGCCTTGTCCGGCGATCTTCACCTGTGGCGTCGAGAGCACGGTGAAGCGTGCGACCTCCTGATCGCCGAACAGCGTGTCCGCCGACCGGGCGTACTCCGAGAGATGGTTCGTCACGACCACGTCTCGTTCCTGTCCGGCGACCGAGTACGTCCGGTTAATCTGCTTGGTCGTGCGCCGTTTCTCCTCGTAGCCGGTCTGCTCCTGTGCGTCGCTCGTCACCTTCAGCGGTTCCGATTCGAAGGAGAGCGAATCGCTACCCGTGAGGAAGCCGACGCATCCACTCGTCACCAGTAACGCGGCTACCGCCACCGCCGCAATCGTTCGCCGTCGTGTATCCATTGCTGTCGCGCCCTACTCGTGAGGGGAGTATAAGTCTCGTGGCTTTCAGCCGAGCCGATACGTCGGCCCGTCGTCGGTGTCCTGTATCTCGACCCCGAGTTCCGTCAGGTCGTCGCGGAGCGCGTCCGCCCGCTCGTAGTTGCCGGCCTCGCGTTCCGCCTCGCGCACGTCCAGCACCAGCTCGACGAGTTCGTCCGCCAGCGACGCGTCGCCGGCCTCGTCGCCGGCGAAATCCAGTCCCAGCACCTCGCCGCCCAGCTCGTCGAACGTCTCGACGGCCCGGCGCAGTCCGCGGTAATCGTACCGGTCGGCCGCGTCGACGTGGCTGTTGACCGCCGACGACAGATCGAGGAGTGCCGCGAGCGCCTCGCGCGTGTTGAAGTCGTCGTTCATCGCGGCGGCGAATGTCTCGCGCGTGTCGTCGACGGCCGTCCGGAGGTCGCGAGCCTCGGCTGTCGTCCGTGCGGCGGGCGAATCGGCCGTCTCGGCGGCGCGCCGGTAGGCGTTTTCGAGTCGGTCCCACCGCTCCTCGGCCTCGTGGATCGCCGCCTCGGAGTAGGTCTGGGTCGAGTTGTACGACGCCGAGAGGAAGAACGTCCGGAGCGCGTTCACGCCGAAGCGCGGCACCGCCTCCTCGACCGGGACGAAGTTGCCGAGCGACGAGGACATCTTCTCCTCGTCCATCTCGAAGAGGTCCGCGTGGAGCCAGTAGCGGGCGAACTGCTCGCCGGTGGCGGCCTCGCTCTGTGCGATCTCGTTTTCGTGGTGGGGAAAGACGAGGTCGCGACCGCCCATGTGGATATCGAGCGTCGAGTCGAGATGTGTCATGCTCATCGCGGAGCACTCGATGTGCCAGCCGGGGCGGCCCTCGCCCCACGGGGAGTCCCACGTCTCGCCGGTCGGGTCGTCGACGGCGTACTCGCGGTCGTCGTGGCGGTGGTCCGCGACCGCACTCCGGTCGACGCCGCCCGCCTTCCACAGCGCGAAGTCGGCCGGGTTGCGCTTCTCGGCGCGCTCCGCGTCGGGCCCCTGCGCCTCCAGTTCGTCGAGTCGCTGATTGGAGAGTTTGCCGTAGTCGTCGAACGTGGTCACGTCGAAGTAAACCGACCCGTTCGACTCGTAGGCGTGCCCCTGTTCGACGAGCGTCTCCACGAGGTCGATGATCTCGGGGACGTGCTCCGTCACGCGGGGGTACACCTCGGCGCGCTTCAGATTGAGCGCGCGCATGTCCGCGAGCAGTTGGTCGATGAAGCCGGCGGCCACCTCGCGCTCGGAGTCGCCGAGTTCGCCCTCGCCAACCCGGGCGACGATCTTCTCGTTCACGTCGGTGATATTCTCGACGTGGCGCACGTCGTAGCCGAGATGCGCCAGCCACCGATGGATGGTGTCGACGTGTACCCACGTCCGCGCGTGCCCGAGGTGAGCGAAGTCCGAGACCGTGAGCCCACAGTAGTAGACAAGCACGTCGTCGGGGTCCTGTGGCTCAAACGGCTCCTTCTCGCCCGAAAGCGTGTTCAGCACGCGCAGCGTCATGCCGGGAGGTTGCCGAGGGAGCGATTAGTAAGCGTCGGAGTGATCCGAAGCGTCTTCTCGCCGGGGGCTTACGCTTCCAGCGTCTCCTCGACGTAGCGGAGCGCGTCGACGCCCGCCGTCCGGTCGACGAGGCAGACGAGATACCCCTCCGCGCCCGCCGTCGCCTCGACCGCGATACCTTCGATGTCGAGGCGGGCCAGCACGCGCCCGAGGGCCGACGGCCCCACCTCGCCTGTCGCGATGATCGCGGTGAGATTCCCCTGATTCGGGCCGAACGCGGCGTCGCCGACGGTCACCAGCGCGTCGGCCGGGTCGACGGGACCGACCCCGCTCTGCATATTGACTCGTGCGTCGACCGCGTGGGCGGGGTCCGGAAGGTCCTCGGCGTACCGGCGGAGCGCCGCGGCGACCGGTTCCTCGTCGCCGAGGTCGAGATAGCGGGCCGCGGCGGTGTAGTTGACGACGCCGGCGGCCAGCGCGGCGTGTAAGAACGGCTCCCGGCGGACGGCATCGCGGGTGTCGCTCGCGAGACTCATACTGAGCATTGGCCGAACGGAACCGAAAGCCTACCGGGTTGCGAAGCCCCTAAGCGCGCGCCACTCTTTCGTACGGGTATGCCAGCACTCGTCATCGTCGCCCACGGGTCGCATCTGAACCCCGACTCGTCGACGCCGACGTACGACCACGCCGACACGCTCCGCGCGGCCGGCGGCTTCGACGAGGTCGCGACCGGCTTCTGGAAGGAGGAGCCACACTTCAGGGAGGTGCTCCGCACCGTCGACAGCGAGGAGGCCTACGTCGTCCCGCTGTTCATCTCGGAGGGATACTTCACCGAGCAGGTGATCCCCCGCGAACTCCGACTCGACTTCGAGGTCGAGCAGTGGGACTCGGACGGCACCAGCGCCGACTACACCACCCTGACGCCGGCCGACCTCGACAAGACCGTCCACTACTGCGGGCCGGTTGGCACCCACGACGCGATGACGGACGTGATCGTCCGGCGGGCCGAGTCCGTCACCGGCGACTCGGACGTGGGCGACGGCTTCGGGTTGGCCGTCGTCGGACACGGCACCAAGCGAAACGAGAACTCCGCGAAGGCCATTCGCTACCATACGGAGCGCATCCGCGAGCGCGACCGCTTCGACGAGGTGCAGAACCTCTACATGGACGAGGACCCGGAGGTGGACGACGTGACCGACTTCTTCGAGAGCGACGACGTGGTGGTCGTGCCGCTGTTCGTCGCCGACGGCTACCACACGCAGGAGGACATCCCCGAGGACATGGGTCTCACCGACGACTACCGCACCGGCTGGGAGACGCCGACAGAGGTGGACGACACGCGGGTCTGGTACGCCGGCGCGGTCGGGACGGAGCCGCTGATGGCCGACGTGGTGCTGGAGCGAGCGGTCGACGCGGGGGCCGATGCCGATGACGCCGTCAAGCGCGTCCGCGAGGAGACGCGAGCCGCGAACGCCGATTAGCCGCCCGCACTCGCCACACAGCCGAGGCAACGACCCTGAGACACCCGAACTCGATTCGAGTCCGAGACGAGTATTCTTCGGACGATTCAGTCGATCTTGCTCTCGCGCACGCGCGACCGAGACTGAACGGTGGGTTTTAGCGCATCGCGGGCAGACCGCCGGGTATGCCATCTCGGCTCGTGTTGGGGTGTGGCTCCGTCGGCCGTCACCTCGCAGTCGACGGCGGCTCCGCCCACGTCGTCACGGCAGACGAACACCGGGTCGAGACGCTCCGCGCGGAGGGCGTCTCGGCGACCCGGGACGACCCGGCCGACCCCGACGCGCTCGCGGACATCGACTTCGAGCCGGCGACTGTCGTCGTCGGCAGCGACGACCCGGCACAGAATCGGGCCGTCGCGGGCCTCGCGCGCGAGGAGTTTCCCGATGCGCATCTCTTCGCCTTCGCCGGACGAGCGCCGACCGAGGCCGACGTGACCGCGCTCGAAGCCGTCGCCGACACCGTCGCCGATCCCCGAGAGGCGGTGCGGTCGTTCCTGATGGAGCGGGCCGGCGACTCGGGCCTCCGGATACGGCGGCTGAAGCGCGTCCTCCGGAACGCGAAGCCGCCGCTGGCCGTCTTCGCGCACGACAACCCGGACCCGGACGCCATCGCGAGCGCCATGGCGCTGAAACAGATCGCCGAGCGGGCAGACACGCCGGCGACGGCCTGCTACTTCGGCGACATCAACCACCGCGAGAACCGCGCGCTGGTGAATCTGCTGGACATCGAACTCGACGCGCGCGCTGGCGACCCGGATCTCTCCGAGTTCGGCTCTATCGCGCTCGTCGACCACTCCAGACCGGGCGTCAACGACCAGCTCCCGCCCGACACCGACGTGGATATCGTCATCGACCACCACCCGCCCAGAGCGCCCGTCGAGGCGCGGTTCGTCGACCTCCGGTCGGACGTGGGCGCCACCTCGACGCTGCTCACCGAATATCTCCGCAAACTGGGCACGGAGCCGACGCCGGAGCTCGCCACCGCCCTCCTCTTCGGCATCGCGGTCGATACGGACGACTTCTCGCGGGAAGTGGTCACGGAAGATTTCGAGGCGGCAGCACATCTCGTGAAACACGCCGACATGGCGACGCTGGAGCGGATCGAATCGCCGAGCGTGGACGTCGAGACGTTCGAGATACTCGCCCGCGCCATCGCCGAACGCGACGTGCGCGAGGGCATTCTGACGACGTACGTGCGCGAGATCCGCGACCGGGATGCGCTCGCGCAGGCCGCCGACCAGCTGCTCGGGATGGAGGACGTGTTGACGACGCTCGTGCTCGGCCGCATGGACGGAACGGTGTTCGCCTCCGCGCGCGCCCGCGGCTCGGATCTCGACCTCGGCGAGGCGCTGCGTGAGGCGTTCGACCAGATCGGCTCGGCCGGCGGCCACGCCGACATGGCCGGCGCACAGATTCCAATCGGTGCGCTCGTCGAGGAAGACGAAGCGTCGCCGGACACGGCGGTCCGCGAGGCGCTCACCGACCGCTTCTACGAGACGCTGGGCGTCGGGTCGGACCGCTCGGCCGCCCCCGTGTACGAGGAGGACACCTACATCGGACTAGCGGAGGCGCTGCGCCGAGAGACGGGCGACGGCGACTGACGACCGGGTAGCCTTTTGCCCGGCGAGACACAGCCTGTCGGTATGGCACAGGGGACGCTCGACGAGAAGCCGCGTGTCCGCGACTACATGACCCGCGACGTGGCGACGGTCGCCCCCGGCGACACCGTCGCGGACGTGGCACGTCGGATCGACGAGAGCGACGAGCCACACTCCGGCTTTCCGGTCACGAGCGGCCGTCGCGTCGAGGGGTTCGTCACCGCGCGTGACCTGCTGCTCGCCGACGACGAGGCACCCATCTTCACGATAATGGCCGACGACATCATCGTCGCTCACCCGGAGATGAAGATCACCGAGGCCGCGCGGGTCATCCTCCGGTCGGGAATCCAGCGACTCCCCGTCGTCGACGACCCCGGCAAGCTCGTGGGCATCATCTCGAACGCCGACGTGGTGCGGTCACAGATAGAGCGGGCCACCCCGAGCAAGGTCCGAAAGCTGATGGAGACGCTGACGAACATCCACGGCGTCGACACCGCCGAGGAGCGCCGCACCGTCGCCCTGTCGGAGCTCACGCCGACCCAGAGCCGCGTCTACACCGACGAACTGGAGGGACGGAGCTACGAGCTGGAGAACGGCCTCGCGGAGCCGTTGGTCGTCATCGACAGCGGCGGCGAACTGCTGTTGGCCGACGGCCACCATCGCGTGAAGGCGGCCCATCGTCTCGGCATCGAGGAGATGGACGCGTACGTCATCGTCCTCGCCGAACGGGTCGAGTTGGGAATGGCCGAGACGGCGAACAAACAGGATCTGGCGGACATCGCCGACATCGAGGAGGTCGACTACGCTCACCACCCGCTCGTGGAGACCACCGAGCGGCTACAGGAGAACAGATAGCCGTCGATCCTCGGTGCGGTCTGACTAAACCTTCTTTACACGCCCTCCCGTACGGTGGATCATGTTCGACGAGGAGGAACTCGCGGCCATCCGAGAGACCCGCGAGGAGTGGGAGACGGAGACGCTCGCAGAGTATCTCGAATACGGCGAGCGGAGCGACCGGTTCGCCACCGTGTCGAACCACGAGGTCGACCGGCTGTACACGCCGGAGGACATCGCCGACCTCGATTACGACGAGGATCTGGGGTTTCCCGGCGAGGAGCCGTACACCCGCGGCGCGTATCCGACGATGTACCGCGGCCGGACGTGGACGATGCGGCAGTTCGCCGGCTTCGGCACCGCCGAGGAGACGAACGAGCGGTTCCACTATCTCATCGACGAGGGACAAACCGGTCTCTCCGTGGCGTTCGACATGCCGTCGCTGATGGGTCTCGACTCCGACCACCCGATGGCGGACGGCGAGGTCGGGAAGGAGGGCGTCGCCGTCGACACGCTCGCGGACATGGAGATCCTGTTCGACGGCATCGACATCGGCGAGGTGTCCACCTCCTTCACCATCAACCCGAGCGCGGCGGTCATCTACGCGATGTACGTCGCGCTCGCGGACAAGCAGGGTGTGGACCGCGACCAGGTGCGCGGCACCCTCCAGAACGACATGCTCAAGGAGTTCATCGCGCAGAAGGAGTGGGTCATCCCGCCGGGACCGAGCCTCGACGTGGTGACGGACACCATCGAGTACGCGGTGACGGAGACGCCGAACTTCCACCCCGTCTCCGTCTCCGGCTACCACATCCGGGAGGCCGGCTCGACCGCCGCACAGGAGGCCGCCTTCACGCTCGCCGACGGCTTCGCGTACGTCGAGGACACCATGGACCGCGGCCTCGACGTGGACGAGTTCGCGCCCCTGCTCTCCTTCTTCTTCAACTCGCACAACTCCATCTTCGAGGAGGTGGCGAAGTTCCGCGCCAGCCGCCGGGTGTGGGCGCGGATCATGGACGAGTGGTACGACGCCGACGCGCCCGAGTCGAAGCGGCTGAAGTTCCACACCCAGACCGCGGGCCAGTCGCTGACGGCTCAACAGCCGCTCACCAACGTCGTCCGGACGACGGTACAGGCGATGGCCGCCGTCCTCGGGGGAACGCAGTCGCTCCACACCAACAGCTACGACGAGGCGCTCGCGCTCCCGAGCGAGAAGGCCGTCCGGGTCGCGCTCCGCACTCAGCAGATACTCGCCGAGGAGTCCGGCGTCGGCGACATCGTCGACCCGCTCGGCGGCTCCTACGCGATCGAGACGCTCACCGACGAGATGGAAGCCGAGATCATGGCGTACATCGAGGAGATACGCGAACTCGGCGACGGCTCCGTCCGCGACGGCGTCCTCGACGGGCTGGATTCGGGCTACTTCCACCGCGAGATACAGGAGGCCAGCTACGAGTACCAGAAGCGCGTCGACGCCGGCGAGGAGACCGTCGTCGGGGTCAACGCCTACGAGACGGACGAGGACCCGGACCTCGACACACTCCACGTCGACGAGAGCGTGCAGGACACCCAACTCGACCGACTGGAGCGCGTCAAGGACGAGCGCGACGACGACGCCGTGGCGGAGACGCTCGCCGCGCTCGACGAAGCCATCGAGAACGACGAGAACGTGATGCCGTACATCGTCGACGCGGTCAAGGCGTACGCGACGATGGGCGAGATCATGGAGACGTTCGAGGAGCAGTACGGCCAGTACTCCGAGCGTATCGGCCTGGCGTAACGCTCCTCAGATAACCAGTTGCGCCAGCACCAACACGGTGACTGCGGCACCCAAGACGACGAACAGCGCGTTTTCGAGCGAGATGTCGCCAGGCGTGAGCGGCTCTCGCTCCCGAACCTCGATGAACGACTCCCCTTCCGTCGCCACGTCGAGTGCCCCCTTCTCGTCGTCGGACTCCTCGATGTCGACGCCGGGCGGGTCGTTCCACTCGCGGTCGTCGCCGGACTGCGTGTCGCTCATGGTCGTACTACCGGCGTCTAAAGGAAAAGCCCCGCGGCCGGTTACCGGACCTTCGTGCCCGGAACGGCGTCGTCGTGCGTGGTGAGCAGGTCGGCCTGTTCGCCGGCCGCGAGCACCATCCCGTTCGATTCGATGCCGAACAGCTCCGTCTTTTCGAGGTTGGCGACGACGACGACCCGCGAGCCGGGGAGCGCGTCGAGGTCGTGCAACTGCTTGATGCCCGCCACGATCTGGCGCGTCTCGTGGCCGATGTCGACCTCCAAGCGCGCGAGGTCGTCGGCTCCCTCGATACCTTCCGCAGTCTGAATCTCGCCGACTCGGAGGTCGAGGTCTTGGAACTCGTCGAAACTAATTCGGTCGTCAGCGAGTGGTTCGAGATCGGTCACGGTCGACTCCTCGTCTGCCTCGCTTTCATGTGTGTCGGTCGCGGCCTCGACTCGCGCTTCGAGCTGCGCGGTCAGCTCCTCGACGGTCTCGTCTTCGATCTCGTCGAACAGTTCCGTCGGCTCGTCGAAGGTTGCGGGCGGCGCGACGAGCGCGTCGTCGAGGGCCGTCCCGTGGACGGAGCCATCCTCGCCGAGTTGCTCCCACAGCCGCTCGGCCTTGCCTGGGAGGACGGGCTGCATCAGGACGGCACACGCCTTGGCGAGTTGGACGCAGTCGCGGATGACCTGTGCGGCCCGCTCCGGGTCATCGTCCGTGAGCTTCCACGGCTCGTTGCGCTGGATGTACTCGTTGCCGAACCGGGCGAGGTCGACCGGCGCTTCGCCGAGCCCGCGGACGGAGTAGTCGTTGACCGCGGCGCGAACCGCGTCGGTCGCCTCGGCTATCTCCCCGCGCACCTCGTCGCTTACGTCGGCGTCCGGCGTCCCGTCGAAGTTGCGGTGAGCGAACAGCAGCGAGCGATAGAGGAAGTTGCCGAGAACGCCCACGAGGTCGTTGTTCGTCCGCTCCTGTAGCGTCTCCCACGAGAAGTTCACGTCGGCGGTGAACTCCGAGCCGGTGACGATCTGATACCGAAACAGGTCGGGGTGGAAGCCGGCGTCGAGATAGTCGTCGGCCCACACCGCCCGGTTCCGACTCGTCGAGAAGGCGTCGCCGGCGAGGTTGACGAAGCCGCAGGCCATCACCGCGCGCGGCTCGTTGTAGCCGGCTCCCCGGAGCATCGCGGGCCAGAACACGGTGTGGTGTTGGATGATGTCTTGTCCGATGACGTGAATGAGCTCGCCGCCGTCGTCGGTCCAGTCGTCCTCCCACTGCGTCCCGGGGCGGGTCTCGCCGTCGAACTGCCACGCCCGCTCCCAGTCGAACGCCGACTGCTCACTGTACTGCTTTGTCGCGGCGACGTACTCGATTGGCGCGTCGACCCAGACGTAGAGGACGAGATCCTCCTCGCCGTCTCCGGGGTAGTCGATCCCCCAGTCCATGTCGCGGGTGATACAGAGGTCATCCAGCTCGCCCTCGACCCACTCGCGGGGCTGGTTCCGGGCGTTGTCGGTCCCGTCGAGCCGGTCGAGGAAGCCGGAGAGATACTCCTGGAACTCGGACAGCCGGAGGAACTCGTGTTCGCGAGTGCGGTACTCCGCCGGGTTACCGGTGAGCGTCGAGACCGGATCCTCGATCTCGCCGGGTTCGAGATGGCGCTGACAGCCGTCGTCACACTCGTCGCCGCGGGCCGTCTCCCCGCAGTAGGGACAGGTCCCCTCGACGTAGCGGTCCGGCAGGGGTTGGTCCTCGTTAGCGTCCCACGCGACCTGTATCTCCCGCTCGAAGACGTACTCCTCGTCGAGCCACGACCGGACGAACGACTGCGTGAGATCGACGTTCGTCTCGTCGTGGGTCGTGCCGTAGTGATCGAAATCGACGTTGAACTGCGGGAACGTCTCCGCGAACTGCTCGTGGTACGCGCTCGCGTACGATTCGGGATCGGTGTCGGCGTCGGCGGCGTTGAGCGCGACCGGCGTCCCGTGCATGTCGGTTCCGCAGACGAACGCCGTCTCCTGGCCGAGACTGCCGAGTGCGCGCGCGAACGCATCGCCGCTCACGATCGAGCGGAGATGCCCGACGTGGAGGTCACCGTTCGCGTACGGCAACCCACAGGTCACCACCGCCGGCTCGTCGGTCGGGAACTCGTCGTGTGTCATACGCCTCTCTCCTCGTCGCGGGGCCTAAACCCCGCTGATTCTGCTGGCATGATCTGTCGATAGTGGACGGTCGACTGCCGGTACAAGCGGTGCGAACGGTTTCGCGGCCGGCCGACGGCCGTATGAGGCCCGGGTGCCGGACCGGTCCACCGAGCGCGGCGGCTATCGCATGAGAAGCGCGTCGTGGGCCGCCGTGTGCGTCACGGCTGGGCCGTGTGCCGGATCGAGCAAAAGCATTGTCCTGAGCAGTCCAATAGTGTTCAGACGAACGGGTCGTCGCCCGGCTGCGAAACTGCGTTGGGTGGGACTGAAAGGGGCCGTCATCGGCGGCTTCGCCGCCGATTGCTCGGGAGAGCGCTGCTCTCTCGGTGGGCGCTCGATCCGGCCCCGACGACGCAAGCCGCGAGGCGACGCAGTCGCCTCGGCCCGCTCCACCTCGTTACTCTCATCATCTCCAAAATCATCCTTATTTGAACACGCCCGTCTCTGCGTCTCACACGACGGCGACGCCGACACCGAACAGCGCGATGGTGATGACCAGCCGCCCGACGCTGCCGGCGAACGTCGCGGCCGCGAAGTTGACGTAATCCTCCTCCAACACGGAGAAGGCGTAAATCGAGAGCGTGTCGGGGAAGAAGGGGACGGACAGCGCCAGCGCCAGCCCGATGTAGCCGTAGTCGCGGGCGAGCGAGACGGTCTTTCGTTCGGACCACTGCACGATGTCGACTGGCGAGCGACGGAGCGCGCGCACGACCGGGCCGGCCTCCTTCACCCCGTGCCCGAGTGCGAACGCGAGGACGGACCCTGCCGCCTTCCCGAGGCCGGACACGATGACGATGAGCGCCAGCTCCAGCGCGTACGGGATGCCCAGATCCAGATTCGCGACGAGAACGATTTCGCTCGGGAGCGGCAGGACGAACGCGATGAGAAACGAGTAGACCGCGATGATGACGAGGCCCAGCGGGCCGGTGGCGGCACGGACGGCTTCTTCGAGGAAGCTGAGATCGAGCGCCCCGACCACCGCGACGGCGAGAGACACTACTGGTTCGGACGGCGGCCGGTGGTGTAAGCGTACCGTTCCGGCGTCACGCCGGGCTACGACCCGCTCGACGCGACGGCCTCGGCGACCCAGTCGGGGCGGTCGACCGCGACGCCGCTCGTCGACCTGAGATCGAGCGTCCGCGAGAACGAGGCGTCCTCGCCCTCGATGGTGTAGTCGGCCGTCACATCGAAGGAGTGGATGCGCCCCTCGGTGTCGACGACGACGACCGCTTCGTAGTTGCGCACGTCGGACGCGCCCTGCGGCACCGCCGTCGAGGCGTTCGGGACCGCCGTCGAGCGGAGCGTGACGAGCTGCGTACCGTCTTCCGTCCGAACGTCCGAGACCGACCAGTTACCGGCCGTCAGATACTGGGCGAGAAACTGCGTCCCCGACAGTGCGACCGCCGACTGTGCCTGGCCGAGTTGGTAGCGGGTGCGGTTGTTGGCCTGCGCTCGGACGGCCTGTGTCGTCTCGTTGCCCCACGCGTCGAACCGAGATCGGGGGTTTCGGACGGTGTAGTTGTACTCGGTCACGTCCGCCTCGGCACGGATGACCTGCTGGCGGGTCACGCGGCGCGTCTCGCCGTTCCGGGCCACCGTCGCGTCGGAGCCGAGTTCGACCACGAAGCCGGAGTCGGACAGCGTCTCGGTGTGTGCGACGAGGAGTTCGGTCGCGTTCGTCAGCTCCTGCGTCTCGGTGGAGACGCCCGGCGGGGCGTTGTCGGCCTGTAGCGACGGCGACGTGCCGCCGAGCGAACAGCCGGCGAGGAGAACACAGACACAGAGCAGAACGACCTGCGCGTTTCGCATACCCGCACTGTGACGGCGGCCGGGAAAAGCCTCGTGGCTCGTCCCGCTTCCGTGGGTGGACTTATACGTCGGCGGCCGCACCCGCCGGACGTGAGCGAGACAGTCGATCTCACCTTCGACGGCGACGTTGCGACGCTGACTATCGACCGGCCGGACCGGATGAACGCCCTGAACGGCGCGACGCTCGACGACTTCGCCGACGCGCTCGACGAGGCGCGCGGCGATGCCCGTGCGCTGATCGTCACGGGGGCCGGCGAGCAGGCGTTCGCCGCCGGGGCCGACATCGCGCGGATGTCGGAGATGGGCGTCGAGGCGGCGGAGGCGTACTGCCGGCAGGGTCACGCCGTCATGAACGCCGTCGAGTCGTTTCCCGCGCCCGTCATCGCAGCGATAAACGGCTACGCGTTCGGCGGCGGCTGTGAACTCGCGCTCGCCTGCGACTTCCGGGTCGCGAGCGACCGGGCCGTCATCGGGCAGACGGAGATCGACCTCGGCATCGTCCCCGGCTGGGGCGGCACGCAGCGACTCGTCCGACTGGTCGGCGACGAGACCGCACGGCGACTCGTCATGTTCGGCGAGCGCATCGACGCGACCGACGCCTACGAGGAGGGGCTGGTCGGCGAACTCGTCGCCCACGACGCGTTGGACGACCGCGTCGCCGAGATGGCCGCCGACCTCGCCGAGAAGCCGCAGTTCGCGATGGCGGCCGCGAAGGAGTCGCTCAATCAGGCACACGAGATGGGCCAACGCGAGGGGCTGGACTTCGAGCGACGCACGTGGGCGTCGCTGTTCGGCACCGACGACCAGACGGAAGGGATGAACGCGTTCCTCGACGACAGAGAACCGGAGTTCGAGTAGGGTACACTCCCTGGCCCTACGAGCGTGGCGGCGTCGGCTGTCCCCTCAGCGTCGCGCGCCTGTTCGGCCGCTCGCTCCCGATACAGCGGTCGCTGCCGTATCGGAGACCTGCAGTTCGAGCGGCGATTCCAGAGACGGATATTACGGGCACCCCATCCTGCTGTTCGTCTTTGGTCACGTCACTCGGGGGCTCCTTCCCCCTCCCCCACGGCATCTCTGGATCGGTGGCGTCGGTCACTTATACCCATTCGGTGAGAAATTGTGTCAGGGTGTGAAACAGCCGCCCGTCAGTCGTCGCTCGGGACCACGGGAGCGGCGTTCGGCACGGTTTCGTCCACCTGCGAGTAGGTCAAGACGAGAGCGAGCGCCGCGAGCAGGGCGACGGCCGCGAACGGCCAGACGAAGCCGAAGCCGATGAGCACGCCCGACAGCAGTGGCCCGGCCGCGACGCCGAAGCCGAAGGCCGTCGTCAACACGGAGAGGGTCGTGCCGGACTCCCCCTGTCCAGCGAGGTCACCCGCGAGCGCGAGGCCGGGGGCGAACACCATCGCCACCGAGACGCCCTGTATCAGCCGGAAGCCGAGCATCAGCGCCGACCCGGTGCCGACGCCGAACAGCGTCGGCGAGAGACCGGCGGCCAGCTCCGGGACGACCCCCTGTAGGAGGAGCGCGGGCACGAGCAGTGCGAAGCCGCCGACGAGAAACGGCCGACGGCCGAGGCGGTCGGACGCGCGGCCGATCGGTGCCTGTAGCGCGACGTTGGCGATGACCACCGCGGCGAACTGGATCGAGAAGAGGAACGGTCCCTGCCCGAGTTTCGCGTTCACCGGCTCCTGAATCGTCGCGAAGACGGCGATACCGGTCGCCATGAAGAACGTCCCGAGGCCGACGACGAACACCGGGTCGAGCAGGCGGTCGTCGCCGAGCACGCGGATCGAGAGGTCGTCGCTCGCCGTTCCGCCCGTCTGTTCCGGGTCGAAGACGAGCAGCGTCACGAGACCGAACGCGACGACGGCACCGGCCACGGCCGCGGCGAAGGCGGCGTCGAAGCCGGAGACGGTGACGCCGGCCACGTCGTAGCTGGTGACCGTCTCTGAGTCGAAGCCCCCGGTGACGAGCAGGCCCGCGAGCATCGGCCCGAAGCCGAAGCCGATCAGTCTGAAGGTGTTGAAGATGCCGAAGTTCCCGCCTCGGCCCTCGTCGCTGGCGTACTCGTTCACGAGCGCGAGGGTGACGGGAACCGTGAGCGCGGCACCGATCCCTTGGAAAGCCCGCGCGGCCAACACCAGCCAGTAGGAGGTGACGAACGGGTAGATCGCGCTCCCGACGCCGAAGACGACGAGCCCGGCGAGGATGAACCGCTTTCGCTTCCCGGCGCGGTCGGAGGCCCGACCGGTGAACGGCTGGAGCGAACTGTTCAGCAGGCCGAACAGCGACAGCACGACGCCGATCAGGAGCTCCGTCGAGAAGCCGGTGAGACCGGTGAGCGACACCTCTCCCGAGGCGATGTACAGCGGCAACACGATGACGAGAAAGGAGTTGCCGAGCGAATCCGCCATCCGCGCGAACGCCAGCGCGAGGACGCGCTTGTCCGTCCCGAGCACCATCTACCCCTGTCGACACGCCCCCGACGCTTGAAAGGACCGAAGGACGGCGAACGCCCCGAAGTGACAGTTGCTATCCGATGAGAAAAAAGTGGGCGCAGATTATGCGTGTTCGATGATCGTGCCGCTCGCGCCGACAGCAACGTCGGGCGTGTCGTCCACGGCCGGGTCGAAGTCCAGCGCGTCGGGGTCGTCGCGGACGACGCCCTTTACATTCTCCTCCGTCGGGGTGTTCGCCTCCACCCAGTCGCCGCTCCGCCTGAAGACGCGCCCGCCGGAGCCGACGGTGAGCCCGCTCGTCCGGTCGGCCGTGACCTGGATGTCGCGCAGCGTCACGTTGCCGAGCGACTCGGCCGACCACGAGCCGTCGTACTCTAAGACGAGACCCTCGTTGCCACAGACCCAGACGTTGTCGTCGGCGTTCGAGTCCAGTCCGTAGAAGTTCTCGTCGCGGTCGTCGACGCCGATCTTCGACCAGTTCTCGCCGTCGTCGGCGAACACGGACTGGTTCGTGTCCGAACAGTGGCCGTCGGTGTCGCTGTGCATGCCGATAGCGGGGATGGTCGACCCGCTTCCGGGCGTGGTGTAGCTCCACGTCTCGCCGTTGTCAAAGGAGTAGGTGACGTAGCCGGAGTCGTCGGTGACGTACACGTTCGCGTCGCCGGCCAGACCGGTCACGGCCACGTCACGGAGGTTGTCCGTGTAGTCGTCGGGTCCGGAGAGGTCGCTGTCGTCACCGATAGAGACGACGCCGAGGAACGACTCGGAGGCCACGTCGTACTCGCCGATTTCGCCGCTCGCGCCGACGACCCACAGTCGCTGGCCGTCGTCGGTCGCGTCGGAGCCGCTGAGGTCGTTACCGTTGCCGGACGGGCCGTCGTCGGTCACCGTGGTCCACGTGCCGCCCTCTCGCTCCAGCACGTAGCCGCCGTGGCCGACGGCGTACGCGCCGTCCAGCGCGTAGCTCACGGCCGAGAGCTGCGTCGAGGTCGGCGTCGACCGCTCGACCCAGCCGCTGGTGGCGCCGGCCGACCCGGCCGCGGCCGTCAGTGCGCCGCCACTGATCGCGATTCCAGTCGCCTTGATGAAACTTCGTCGGGGGGTTTCGTTGGTCATCTCCAATGTATATTTCTCCATGTTTCGATTAAAAAATACATGGCAAACATTGGGGTTTGGGCCGGTCTAGCACGCTGCAGCGCCGGCAAACTGCGCGGTTCAGGGTCGGACGTGGCGCGGGGACGGACCCACGACGGGAGATCGGTCGTATCCTCGTGTTTAACTACTGTCTCGACGCAGTTCGGCGTACGAGTGCAGTTTTGCGACGAGTGCGGGTCGATGATGCTCGTCGAGGACGCGGTCTGGCGGTGTCAGTCCTGTGAGAGCGGGCGGCCGCGCGACCCCGAGGCGGACCCCAAGATGACGCTCAGGGACCGCCAGCAGGGCGACGATCCCACGCCGGTAGTGGAAGAGGACGACGACTCCGACAAAACGGTCGAAGAGGACTGTCCAGCGGCGGGTTGTGACAGCGAGCGCGCCCGCTACGAGATGATGCCCGAACCGAGGGGATCGTACGAGGTTCGGCTGTTCACCTGTGTCGAGTGTGGCCGCAAGTGGCGCGGGTGACGGCGAACGTCCAGCGGTCGAAAAGCGGGAGGCTTACACCGCCCCGCACAAAAGGGGAACAATCAGATGCAATTCTGCGACGAATGCGGCTCCATGATGCACACCGAGGAAGACAGTTGGATCTGTCGCTCCTGCGGCCACGAGGAGCGGCGCGACGCGGCGACCGAGGCGGCGATGACGACGACGGAGGGTCAAAGCGACGACGGCCCGGTCGACATGTCCGAGGTCGAGGACGCGGAGATCGGACCGACGACGGACGCACGGTGTCCGAACCCGGACTGTGACGGCGAGCGCGCGCGCTACGAGATGAAGCAGATCCGCGCGGCCGACGAGTCGGAGACGCGCTTCTTCACCTGCGTCGAGTGTGGGAAGAAGTGGCGAGAAGACGACAACTGAGCGCGGCTTTTTGACGCCGGAGGGCGTACCGACCGCATGGATGAGGGATGGCCGTCGGTGCCCGACGCCGACCTCACGGCCGACGGGTGGGAGCGGGTCGACCGGTCGGCCGACGCCGTGTTCCAGCTGCCGACGGCCGAGGTCACGGCCCGGACCGTCGTGTACGAGGACGCCGACCTGCGTGAGCGACTCGACGACGACGTGACGCGGTTCGTCTTCGCGACGGCGCTCAGTTTCCAGCCCCCGCTAATGGCGGGCGTCGGGCCGATGATCGAGTCGACAGTGACCCGACAGGCGAAGCGGCGATTCGCCGACGACCTGCGCGAGCGCGGCTTCGAGGATCTGACCGGTCGCGATCAGGGCGAGATTCGGGTCGGCGGGACGAAGGCGTCGCTCTCGAACGTCCGGGCGACGTACGAGTTGTCGACGGCGAGTTTCGACGTGACCGGCTGGCTCGCGGTGTGGCGCGACGACGGGTTCCGCCTCGCCGGGGGCGCGTATCCGGCGGCCGGCCCCGGGATCGAGGGCGGCGCGGCCGAACGCTACCGCGCGGAACTGCTGGATCTCGTCCGCGCGGTCAACTGAACGCGGCGCGGAGCCCACCGACGACCGCGCCGACGACGCCGCTCGGCCGGAGTTCGACCCCGTAGCGGCGGCCGAGCAGGCCCGGCGTGGCGTCGCGGCCGGCGCGTGCGACCGTCCGCCCGTGGACCGTCACGTCGGCGGTGAGTCCGGCCGCTGTCGCGAGGGTCGTGAGCGAGCGAACCTGCTCGGAGTCGCCGACCCCGCGGGCGATACCGACCGCTCGACCGAACGACGACACGGCGACGGTGAGCCGGTCGCCCTCTCCGGAGACGGACAGCGGACGGCCGTCGACGGCCACGTCCAGATCCGCGTCGACGCGGAGCGGCGGCCGGCCGGCCACCGTGGCGGCCAAGTCAGTCGTCCTGCTCACGGGTCGCGATCGTAATGGTTCCGTCGACCCGCCACGTGGCGTGGTCGGCGTCCGAACCCGCGCGACTCGGCACGTCGACCTCCATCTCCTCGAAGTCGTACGTTATCTCCGCGTTCCGACCGGTGAGCCGGTCGTAGAGGCTGATCGCCAGATCGGGCCACGTTCGGGTCTCGGCGATACGGTCTTCCGGTGCTTCTCCGTCGCCGCTCTGTTGGTCGCTGCTCATGTTACACGCTCACAATTGAGGGGCGGGTCCAAATAACCATCGCGCGGCCACGGCTTACTCGCGGAGCGGCGTCCGTGCGAAGGTGAGATAGCCGGTGTGGCCGACGCCCCGCGTCGAGGGGCGAGCGCCGCGGTCGTCGAACTCCATCTCTCGCTGAATCGTCTCGACGCACTCCACGCCGACGAGACCGGCCTGGCGAGCCGTCTCGACGCACTCGCGTGCGGATTCGACGAACGGCGAGTAGACGGCCAGCGGCGCGCCGGCCGCGAGCAGGTCAGAGACTTCCGCGACGACGGTCGCCGCGTCCGCCGTGTCGAGCGTCAGTCCGTCGAACCCCGCGCCGGCGAGCGCATCGAACTCCTCGGTCACGTCGCCGTCGCGCACCTCGACTCGGTCGGCGACGCCGGCCGTCGCCATGTTCTCGCGGGCGACTGCCGCGAACTCGGCGTCCTGCTCGTACGTCGTGACCTCGACGCCGAGTCGGGCGAGGTACACCGCGAGGATACCCGTTCCGGTGCCGGCGTCGAGCACGCGGTCACCGGCCGCGAGGCCGAGTCGGCCGACGACGAGGCCGATATCGCGCGGCAACATCGGCGCGCCGGTGCGTTCGAGATGGTCGAACAGGTCCGGGCCGCGCGGCTCGCGGACGACGAACTCCTCGCCGATGTGCGTCTCCAGAACGTCGCCCGGCGCCACGTCCTCGGGCACGTTGAGGATGCCGAGGTCGGATTCGAGGGTGTCGCCGGGTTCGAGCAGGTGCTCGCGGTCCTCACGGACGAGGAGATAGCTCACTCCAGTCGCTCGACGGCCGCGGCGAGGTCGCCGTCCACGGCCTCCAGCGCCTCGTGGGCCTCCTCCGCCGACGCGCCGGTTCGCCCGGCCACGATCTCGATGTCGGAGTCGGGGATGCCGCCAGCGTCGCCGGACTCGTCGCCGTCGCCGCCGTCCGCTTCGTCGGCCGCCTCCTCGCCCTCGCCGCGCGGGCGTACGTCCGGTTCGCCGACGATCTGGTAGGTGGACTGGCCCTGTGCGTCCATCTGCTGGACGTCCGCCTCGTGGAACACCATCTCCTCGTCGGCGGTCCGGATGATCACCTCCTCGGCGTCGATCTCCGTGAGGTCGATCCCCATCTGGTTCATCATCTGTTTCATCTTCTGCGGGTTCATGCCGCCGCCTCCACCGAACATACGTAGTCAGTCGCCCGCAGGAGTCATAAGCCCTCCCTTCGCGTCGCTCCGCGCAGTAGTGTTCAGATACGCAGTTTGCAGCGGTAGGGCTGGTGGGAACAGCTGAAAGCCCTCGACTGTCTCGGCTTCTGCTCACGGGCTGGAGGCCCGTTCGCACGGCCCGAGGGACCCGTCCCTCGCTGCCCGCGGCTCGCTGCGCGCGTTCGCTCGCGATGCTCGCTCTCGTGCTTGCGTCGCCGGGGTTCGCCGAGCCACCTCGCCCTTTCAATCCACCAGGATTGCTGGTTGTCGCGCCGAGCGCGAGTAGCCAGTTCCTCTCCTTAGCTGAACACCGTCCTCCGAGTCGGACGAACCTATTTAAGAGATGACGCGGCCACCCGGCGTGTGACCTGAGTTCGACCCTGCAGGGACGGGCGTGCCGGGCACCCCTGCAGGCGCCGTCGCCCGGCCTGTCAGCCCTCGGCTCCGGACCGCACCTGCACGGCCATGCCGCTCTCGAAGTCCAGCATCGCCGTCGCCGGCAGTTCCGCGCGCCCGACGGCGAGCACTCGCCCGTCGGTGTGGACGACCGCCACCTCGTCGCCCGGTCGTATCTCCTCGCCGGCCGCTCGGACGAACTTCGCGAAGACGTTCTTCTCGTCGCGGACGAACGGCTCCGACTCGTCGCCGACGACCACGCGCAGGGCCGGCGCGTCGAAGGCATCAACGAGTCGCCGGCCGCCCGCGATACCAAGACGGAAGCGTCCGTCCTCGCCGTAGGAGACGAGGCGGTCGCCGCCCGGTCGCCCCTCGTCGTCGTGGGTGCCCGCCGCCGCGCCGACGTGAATCTGCGCCGGGCGTCCGGAACTCGTCCGCCGGACCACCGGCTCCTCGTCGGGCGGGAACAACACTTCGCCCGCGCCGCGCCCGAACTGGTAGTCGGCGACGGCCGCGAGCTGGCGGCGCTCGTCCGCGTCCATACTCGCCGGTCGACGCGGCCGGGCATACGGCTTTCCGTTCGCCGCGATCTACAGGAGCGTCGCGAGCGTCTCGCGGAGTGCTGCAGCCGCACGCTCGATCTCCGGCCGCCGGACGTACTCCCGCTCGGCGTGCGCGACGGCTCCCTCGTCGTCCGCGAGGACGCCCGGCCCGAACACGACGGTCGGCGCGTCGGCCGCGAAGTAGGAGGCTTCGGTCGCGGCGGTAAACGGGCGTGTCTCGCCGTCCGCCGCCGATACGAGCGTCGTCGCGAGCGCACCGTCCGCAGGCGTGGCGAACGCTTCGAGGAACGGCGTCGGTCGCTCCGTCAGCGCGAATGTCACGTCGACACGCTCGGGCGTTGCCTCGTGCAGGTGCGTCGCCAGCGCGTCACGGAAGCCGTCGGCCGTCTCCGGTGGAACGCTCCGCCGGTCGACGGTGACCGACACCTCGGCAGGGAGTTGATTCGTCGCCTCTCCGCCCTCGACGGTCGTCGCCTGTAGCGTCGGCGCGCCGAGCGCGTCGTGTGCCCCCGGTCCGTGCGCGTCGTCGAAGTCACGGATCGCATCGAGCGCCGGGGCGAGCGCGTGCAGCGCGTTCACACCCGACTCCGGCTCCGCGGCATGAGCGGCCAGCCCGTGAAGCGTGACCGTCCCCTCGAATCGACCCTTCGCCGCCGTACAGACATCGAGATCGGTCGGCTCGCCGACGACGTAGCCGTCGGCGTCGAGCGCATCCGGTTCTCTGGTTAGCGTCGCCGCGCCCGTCGAGTACGTCTCTTCGTCGGGCGTCACCGCGAGCGTCAGCCGACCGTCCGGGTCGTGCGCGAGGAAGGCGTCGACCAGCGCCGCGAGCGGCCCCTTTGCGTCGCAGGCACCGCGACCACGGATCACGTCATCGTCACGCGCGAACGGTACGTGTGGCGGCACCGTGTCGATGTGCGTGTTGAAGACGAGATGTGGCTCGCCGCTCCCCTTCGTCGCGATGGTGTTGCCGGCGTCGTCGACGCGAGGGTCCGCGCCCGCGTCGGCGAGCGTGTCGACGAGCAGGCCGCGCATCGCCGTCACGTCCTCGTGTGACGCGGTGCGGACGGCCTCGGCGTGGAACGCGAGCGGATCGAAGCCGTCAGTCATCGGCGACCGGCCGCTCCACGCCGACCCCGGTCGAGAACTCGCGAGCCACCGGCCCGCGGAGCGTCGCAGTGTGGTCGGCGATCGTCACGTCGAGGTCGCCGCCGGGCGGCGACACCTGCACCGTCTCGCCCGTCTCGACGTGACCGAGTCGGTGCGCGACCGCACCGACCGCAACTGCGCCGGTGCCACAGGAGTCGGTCTCGCCCTCCACGCCGCGCTCGAAGGTGCGCTGGCGGTAGCCCTCGCCTGTTCGAGCGGCGAGCGTCACGTTCGCGCCACGGGGGAAGGTGTCCGCGTGACGAACTGACGGCGCGATCTCTTCGAGATCGACCGCGTCAACGTCATCGACCATCGCGACGGCGTGCGGGACGCCGGTGTTGACAGCGGTGACCGTGAGCGGGCCGACGTCGCGCTCGATCAACGGTTCGTCGGCCTCGATCGGCACGTCGGCCGGCGCGAACGCCGGGTCGCCCATCTCGATAGTGATGGCGTCGTCACCGACGGTGGCGCGGCGAGTGCCGCTCTGGGTGTCGATCATCACCTCGCCGTCGAACTCGGTGCGGTGACGCAGACGCCGCGCGGCCCACTCCGCGGCACAGCGCGCGCCGTTGCCGCACATCGCCGCGACGCTCCCGTCCGGCTGGACGAGCGTCATCACGGCCCGGGACGGCGTGAACTCAGGTTCCAGCGCGAGGAATAACACGCCGTCGGCCCCCCGTTGCATCGCGTCCGCGTGTTCGATACCCGTAGCGCGGTCACAGAGCCGTCGAGCGAACGCCCGTCTGTCGGGGATACCCGCGTCGGCGTCTACGATCACGAAGTCGTTGCCCGTCCCGTGGTACTTCTCGATCTGAATCATGGTTCCAACCTCGTCACGTCGGCGAGCGTCTCCCGGCGCGTCGCGAGCCACGCGTCGCCATTCGCGACCGCGACGACCGCCGGCCGCGGCCGCGAGTTGTAGTTCGACGCCATCTCGTAGCCGTACGCGCCGGCGTTGCCGACCGCGAGCAGGTCGCCCCGCGTCGGCGCCGGCAGTCGGCGGCCGCGGCCGAGCACGTCCGCGGTTTCACAGACCGGTCCCGCGAGTTCGACGCGCGTCGGCTTCTTCTCTGGGCGGTCCGGCTCCAGCGACCGCACCGCGTGGTACGCGTCGTACAGCGCCGGCCGCGCCAGCGTCGTCATCCCCGCGTCGATGCCGACGACGGTCGTCTCCGGCGTCGGCTTCACCGTGTTCACCGTCGTCAACAGCACGCCGGCGTCGGCGACGAAGTACCGTCCCGGTTCGATAGCCAACTGCGCGTTCACGTCCCCGAACGCATCGCGGGTCGACCGCGCGACGGCGTCGAGATCCAGCGGCGGCTCCGACTCCCGGTACGGAACACCGAAACCGCCGCCGACGGCGACGAAGGACAGGTCGCCGACCTCGCGGGCCAGCTCTCCCATTCGGCCCACCATCTCGCGGTGTGCCGCGAGGTCGTCGCCCGAAACCCCGGAGCCGACGTGTGCGTGGATACCGACGAGATCACCGACCTCGCGGGCCTGCTCACAGACGGCGGCAGCACGCTCGTAGGGGACGCCGAACTTCGGTTCGCCACCGGTGGACACCTTCGCGTGGTGGCCGGCACCGACGCCGGGGTTGACGCGGACGCAGAGCCGGCCGTCGAAGCCGCGTTCCGCGACCCGGTTGAGCGTGTCTTCGGCACCGACCGTCACGGTCAGGTCGGCGGCCGCGTCGGTCCCGAGCACGGAGTCCAGATCCCGTGCAGGGGGGTTGACCGCAGTGTAGCGGACCCGCTCGGCGGGGAAGCCGGCGGCGAGCGCGCGCTTCACCTCGCCCGCCGCGGCACACTCCGCGTCGACGCCCGCGGCCGCCAGCCGTTCGAGCACCGCTCGCGAGGTGTTCGCCTTCACCGCGTAGGCGATATCGGCACCCGGAAACGCCTCGCGGAGCCGGCGTGCGTTCGCCTCGACTCGGTCGAGGTCGACCACGTACGTCGGGGTTCCGTGCCCGTCGGCGATGTCGCGCAGCGGCTCCGAGTTCCAGTCGCCGAGCCGACGCACGAGCGGATTCGCGTCGGTCACGGCCGCCCACCTCCCGATGATTCGCCCGGCCGTCTGCTCGTCCTGTCGGACTGGACGGGCGAGCGGCCGGGGGTCTGTTCGGTGGCCTGCATCGGTCTTACTCCCGGAGCGCCTCCTCGCGCTGGGTGGCTTCGAGCGTCTCCTCCTCGACGTGGGTCGCCACGACAGCCGGCTTGTACGCGCCGCCGTCGAAGATGTCGTGGTCGCCGACGCTCGACTCGACGTAGCGGATGAACGCCCGCCGTTCGGGCGGCAGTTCGCCGTAGACGATTTCGTCCTCGACGAGGTCGTACACCGGGATACGGGGCGTGAGCAGGGTGTTCTCGCCGACGACCGAGTTCTCGCCGACGACGAAGCCGCTGGTAACTCGACAGCCAGCGCCCAGCGAGACGCCGTCTTCGACGACGACCGGCGCGCTCTCGACGGGTTCGAGCACGCCGCCGATGAGCGTGTTCGCACCCAGCTTCACGTCCGCGCCGATCTGCGCACAGGAGCCGACGGTGTCACAGGAGTCAACGAGCGTGCCGTCGCCGACGTGTGCGCCGACGTTGACGAAGCTCGGCGACATCATGATGGCGTCGCTACCGATGTGTGCCCCCCTGCGGATGACCGTCCCATCGGGCGTGTTGCGCGTGCCGCGACCCGGCAGGTCGTCCGTGTCGCGCAGCGGGAGTACGTCGTGGTAGGCGACGCCGCCGTGTTCCACCGCGCGGATGGCGCGCAGGCCGAAGTTGAGCAGGATGCCCTGCTTCACCCAGTCGTTGGCGACCCACTTGCCGTCGGTTTTCTCGGCCGCGCGCACCTCGCCCGCCTCCAGCGCGTCGAGGAAGGCGTCGAGGGTCGCGTACTCGTCGGTGCCGGCGTCGCCGGCGGTCAGGTCAGTCTGATAGCGGTCCCACAGGTCCCGTACGTCGGATTCCAGCGTTCGTGTCATACTACGTCGGAAAAGTCGTAGAAGCCGGGGTCGCGCCCGGCGAGTCGTTCGGCCGCGTCGACCGCGCCGGCGGCGAACACCCGGCGCGATTCGGCACGGTGCGTGAGCGTCAGTGTCTCGTCGTCGCCCGCGAGCAGTACCTCGTGTTCGCCGCGCACGTTGCCCGCCCGGCGGACGTGGACGCCGACCTCGTCGGACGCGCGGTCGTGCTCTCCCTCGCGGCCGTACGTGCGGTCGAGTTCCTCGTCGCGAGCCTCGTCGATGTCTTCTAACAGCGTCAGCGCGGTGCCAGAGGGGGCGTCGCGCTTGCCGTTGTGGTGCGTGTCGATCAGTTCCACGTCGTACTCGGGGAGCGCCGCGACGCCGGCGCGGACGACCCGGCGGAGCGCCTGCACGCCCTTCGCGAAGTTCGAGGCCTTCAGGACGGGCACCGCGTCGGCGGCGTCCACGAGCGTGCCGAACTGGTCGTCGTCGAAACCGGTCGTCCCGACGACGAGCGGAACGCCCGACTCGGCGGCGACGTGGGCGTGTTCGACCGTCGCCTCGGGGACGGTGAAGTCAACGAGTGCGTCGGCGTCGGCGAGGACGGCCGGGAGGTCGGCCACGTCGCGCTGGTCACCCTCCGGCGTGCGCGACAGCGGGACGACCTCGTGGCCCCGGTCGCTCGCCTCGTTCGCGACCTCGCTGCCCGTGCGGCCAGTCGCGCCGACGACGGCGACCCTCACGCCTCGGCGACCTCCTCGTCGAGCGCCGCCAGCGCGTCCCGAAGCCGGTCGAGGTTCTCGTCGCTCATCCGCGAGAGCGGCGAGCGCATCGTCGCCGGCATGTGGCCGCGGATAGCAAGCGCCTCCTTCACCGGGATCGGGTTCGATTCGATGAACAGCGTGCGGAACAGCGGCCCGAGTTCGTGGTGGAGTTCGCGGGCCGACTCGTAGACCCCATCGAGCGCGTACTCGACCATCCGGCTGGTGCGCGCCGGCTCGACGTTGGCCGCGACGGAGATACAGCCCTGCCCGCCCATCGACATGATCGGGAGCGTGAGTTGGTCGTCGCCCGAGAGGACGGCGAAGCTCTCCTCGCGGGTCCGCTCGATGACCTCGGCAACCCGGTTGAGATCACCGGAGGCGGCCTTGTAGCCGACGATGTTCTCGTGGGCGGCGAGCGCCTCGGCCGTCTCGACCGCGATGTTGCGGCCCGTCCGTCCCGGCACGTTGTAGATGATCTGTGGGAGGTCCACCGCGTCGGCTATCCGCCGGAAGTGCTCCTCCATTCCGGCCGGTTCCGGTCGGTTGTAGTACGGCGAGATGAGGAGGAGGCCGTCGGCACCGGCGTCGGCCGCCCGCCGCGACAGCTCCAGCGCCTCGCGGGTGTTGTTGGAGCCGGAGCCGGCGACGACCGGCACGTCCTCGACGGCCTCGACGGTCGCCTCGATGACCTCGACGTGTTCGTCGTGGCTCATCGTGGCCGACTCGCCGGTGGTGCCGACGGGGACGACCCCGTGGACCCCCCCGCGTTCGACCCGGCGGACGTTGTCGCGGTGCGTTTCGAAGTCGATGCTTCCGTCTTCGTGGAACGGCGTCGTGAGCGCCGGGAGCGCCCCGGCGAACGGTTCGTGTGTCATGTGCTGTGTGAGTGTGTCGTTGTAAGGCGATGCCCGAACCGGCCCGCGACGGGGTCGTCACTCCCGCCGAGAGCCGTTCACGGGCGTTTGCCTTTCGAGAAGCTACCGCCACACCGGCCGCGCAGCCGCCGTGTGCCGAGTGTGGTCGTTCGCATATCTCTCACCGCGAGGTCCGCAGACTTATGTGTTGTGTCCCGGGCGGAGTGTTGCCGCGCGGCCCGAGCGATGCCCTTTCGTCCAACGGCGAAGGACAAACGAGTATGCCACCGCTCCACGGGAGCCAGCGGGTCGCCGTGCTCGCCGACTCGCAGAACCTCTATCACTCGGCGCACAGCCTCTACTCGCGCAACATCGACTACACCGCGCTGCTCGACAGCGCGGTCCGCGAGCGCGAACTCGTCCGAGCCATCGCGTACGTCATCCGCGCCGACTCCCCCAACGAGGAGGACTTCTTCGAGGCTATCGAGAACATCGGCTTCGAGACGAAGATCAAGGACATCAAGACGTTCGCCGACGGCTCGAAGAAGGCCGACTGGGACGTGGGTATCTCGCTCGACGCGGTCACGCTCGGCGAACACGTCGACGTGGTGGCGCTCTGCTCGGGCGACGGCGACTTCTCGCGGCTCTGCTCGCATCTCCGCCATCAGGGCGTCCGCGTCGAGGTGTTCGGCTTCGGCGGGTCGACCGCCGAGGAGTTGATCGACGCCGCCGACTCCTTCATCGACATGAGCGAGGAACAGGAGACGTTCCTACTCTAGCTCGTCGACCAGTTCGCTTGCCAGCCCGGTGTAGCCGCCGGGCGTCAGCGCGTGAAGTTCCTCGCGCACCGACTCGTTCACGTCCAGCTCGTCGAACAGCTCGCGGAAGTCGTCGAGCGTGACGCGCTCGCCGCGGGTCAGTTCCTTCACGCGCTCGTAGGCGTCGCCGTGGCCCTCCCGGCGAAGGATAGTCTGGACGGCCTCGCCGATGACCTCGGGGTTCGATTCCAGCTCCTCGCGCATGACCTGCTCGTTGGGAGTCACCTTCCCGAGTCCGGTGGCGGTCTTCTCGTAGCCGATGAGACAGTGGGCCAGCGCCGCGCCGATATTTCGTTTGACGGTCGAGTCTGAGAGGTCCCGCTGGAGCCGCGAGGTGGTGACGTAGTCGCCGAGGAGGACGAGATCCGAGTTGGCCTTCGAGAGGTTCCCCTCGCTGTTCTCGAAGTCGATGGGGTTCACCTTGTGGGGCATCGTCGAGGAGCCGGTCTCCCCCTCGACGGCCTCCTGTCCGAGGTAGCGTTGGGAGACGTAGAGCCACACGTCGCGGTCCAAGTCGAGGAGGACGTTGTTGGCGTCGCGGAGGGCGTCGAACAGCGACTGGAGGTCGTCACAGGGGTTCACCTGCGTCGAGAGCGGCTGGTGGTCGAGACCGAGCGACGCGACGAACTCCCGCGAGAAGGCGGGCCAGTCGACGTCCGGGTAGGCGGCGTGGTGGGCGGCGTAGGTGCCCGACGCGCCTGCGAGCTTGCCGGCGAGGTCGTCTGCGGCGCGTTCGACCGCGCCGACCGCGCGACCGAGTCGTGCCGCGTAGACGGCCATCTCCTTGCCGAACGTCGTGGGGGTCGCGGGCTGTCCGTGCGTGCGCGCGAGCATCGCCACGTCGCGGTGGTCGCGGGCCATCCCGGCGAGCGTGTCGCGCAGGTCACGCAGTCGGGGGACGAGCACCGCCTCGACGGCGGGCTTGACGAGCAGTCGCTGGGCGAGGTTGTTCACGTCCTCGCTGGTGAGACCGAAGTGGACGAGCGGTTGTGCGTCCTCGGGGACGGCCTCGCGCACGAAGTACTCGACTGCCTTCACGTCGTGGCTGGTCGCGGCGTGGCCCCGCCACCCCTCCGTCTCTATCTGCTTGACGACGGCCGCGTCGTCGGCGTCGAACGACTCGTAGTGGTCGCGCAGTCGCTCGCGCGTCTCCCCATCGAGATCGAGCGTGTCTCCGAGGTCCGCGAGCGCGAGCAGATACTCGGCCTCGACGCGGACGCGAGCACGCATCAACGCGGCCTCGCTCGCGTACTCGACGAGCGGCTCCGTGTAGCGGGCGTACCGGCCGTCCAGCGGCGAGACGGCCTCCACGGCGGGTCTCTCCATACCTCACCTGTAGCCAGTGGCGGCAAAGGCGTATCGGTCTGAGACGCACAGCCGTGCATACTCTCACGGGCGCAGCCGGGCGAGCAGCGCGTATCTATACACGAATACGTATAGTCGTCGGCGCGGGACCGCAACTACTTTGCGCGACCGGCGTCGGATGTCGCGTATGCGAGTCGCCGGAATGGCTTCGAACCGCGGGCGGAACCTCCTCCGCATCGCCGATGTCGTCGAGGAGGTGGAGTTCGCGGTCGTGGTGTCGAACGAAGAGGGTGCGCCCGTGCTGGAGGATGCCGCCGAGCGCAACATTCCGACCGAGGTGGCCGTCCGCGAGGCCGACGAACCTCGCGAGGTCCACGAGGAGCGCGTGCTCGACGGACTCGAGGGCTACGAATTCGACCTGCTGCTGCTCGACGGGTACATGCGGGTGTTGACCGAGGAGTTCCTCGACCGCGTCCCGACGACGCTGAACGTCCACCCCTCGCTGTTGCCGTCGTTTCCCGGCATCGACGCTCACGAGCAGGTGCTCGACGCGGGCGTCAGCGTCACCGGCTGTACGGTCCACGTCGTCGACGAGACGGTCGACGGCGGGCCAATCGTCACCCAAGAGCCGATTCCGGTGTTTGAGGACGACGACGAGGCGACGCTCAAGGGGCGCGTCCTCCGCGAGGGGGAGTTCACGGCGTATCCGCGCGCGGTGCGCTGGTTCGTCGACGGTCGCGTCACCGTCACCGACAACGGGGTGACGGTCGACGGCGACACCGGAGGCGCGTTCCCGACCCGACGATTCACGGGCGAGGAGTTCGCGGCCGACCTTCGGTACGGCGAGAACCCGCATCAGGACGCGGCGCTGTACGCCGACCCCACCTGCGAGGAGGCGAACGTCGTCACCGCGCCGCAGCTGAACGCGGGCGCGAAGGCCCTCTCGTACAACAACTACAACGACGCCGACGCCGCGCTGGATCTGGTGAAGGAGTTCGACGAGCCGGCCGCCGCGGTCATCAAGCACACCAACCCGGCCGGCTGTGCGACGGCCGACACGCTGGCCGACGCGTACGCCGACGCGCTCGCGACGGACGCGATGAGCGCCTTCGGCGGCATCGTCGCGCTCAACCACGAGTGCGACGCTGCGACCGCCGAGCGGGTCGTCGACTCGTTCAAGGAAGTCGTCGTCGCGCCCGGCTACACGGACGCGGCGCTGGACGTGCTCACCGGCGAGGACGACCTCCGCGTGCTCGCTGTCGGGGACAGCGGCTTCGGCGACGACACCGATAATGCCGAGCGACTGACCGAAAAGCCGCTCGTCGGCGGGCGTCTCGTGCAGGAGCGCGACCGGTGGGCACCCGACGCAGGTGATCTCGATGTCGTCACGGAGCGCGAGCCGACCGACGACGAGCGCGAGACCATGCTGTTCGCGTGGCGCGTGCTCAAGCACGTCAAGTCGAACGCCATCCTGTTTGCCGACGGCACCGAGACGGTCGGGATCGGCATGGGACAGGTGTCCCGGGTCGACGCCGTCCGACTCGCGGCGATGAAAGCCGACGAACACGCCGAAGGGAAGGGCGCCGACGGCGCCGTGATGGCGTCGGATGCCTTCTTCCCGTTTCCGGATGGCGTCGAGGAGGCCGCCGACGCGGGGATCGAGGCGGTCGTCCAGCCCGGCGGCTCGGTCAACGACGAGGACGTGATCGCCGCCGCCGACGAACACGACATGGCGATGGCGTTCACCGGCACCCGGACCTTCCGGCACGACTGAGTTCAGAAAGCTCGGCCTGCTACGGCGCTACGCCGCCGGGTCGTGTTACAGCGGCGTACCGCCGGCACCGTCATCCAGACTCCCCGCAGAGAGCATCGAGTCGACGGGCTCCCGATAGTCGAAGCCCGGCACGATCCCTTCCATGTACGTCCCTTCGACGTATTCGGCCAGCGCCTTCGCGATGTCGGGCGCGCGGTCGGCGTTGCCCCACTCGAAGCCGAAGGTGACGACGGCATCCGACCCGTCCTGTTGGAGGTCGAACGCGGCGAGCTCGACGCGGTCGCGGACCGCGCCGGGCGCGTCTTCCAGTCGGCGCTCGAAGGTGTCGAACCAGCCGGATTCGAGATCCGGCCCGACCTCTTCAACGGTCACCGCCGAGAGCATCGGGGCGCGTACCGTCACCGTGTAGCGGTTCGCCCAGTCGGAGGCCTCGCTGGCGGTCACCCGACCGTCGAAGGCCGTCGTCGTCACCACGAACGCGTCGCCGTCGCGCTCGAACGCATCGTGTACGCCGAAGGCTCGCTCGGCGCTGTCGGGAACACTCATTATCACTGGAAGGGACCGCGAGCGGAAAAGCCGCTCGTAACGGTAAGAACGTGCGGGGAGAGGGATTCGAACCCACGAACTCCTACGAGAGCGGATCTTAAGTCCGCCGCCTTTGGCCAGACTCGGCCATCCCCGCGCGGTCCAACGTCGTCGCCGGTCCCGAAAAGCCGTTACGGTCCGAAGGTTCAAGTGGGAAGTCGCGGCCAGACGCCCCGATGCGATAGCGTATTGTCCCGGTTCGCCGAGGCGGGAGCGCGGTTCACGGACCGGGGAGCGGAGCCGAACCGCCTGTTCGCTACCAGTCGACGGAGAGGGTTCCATCGCCGGCGGGGTCAGGAGCGATCTCCTCGTTCGTCCGGCGGTCGACAACGTGGATGACGCCGGCATCCTTCTTCGCCGGACACACCTCGGCCGCCCGGAGGTTGTGCTCCAGTTCGGCGTCGTCGAAGAAGTACGTCTGCGGCTCGGCGATACCCGTCGAGATGTCCATCTCCCAGTTGTCTGACACCTCGGCGCACTTCCCGGCCGCGATGCACTTGTTGGCCTCGAAGATGATCTTGTACGGTGCCTCCTCCACGGGCGGTGCGTCACGCTCGCCGATCTCGCTCGGATTGACGGCTTCCTCGGCCATTACAGTCGCAATAGCAGCGACGGGATTAGTCGCTGTCGCCTCCGACCGACGTGGCCGCGGCATCGAGACTGGGGTGCCGTGGTCGATACACGGCCACCGGACGGTTTATGTTCGCCGCCGGAGTCGACTCCCGGTATGAGCGATAGGGGTTGGAATCGACGGCCAGAGTGCGCTGGCTGCCGAGACCGCCACCGCCATCCCGCCGAGCGTCATCGGCGGCCACCTGCTCGTGTAGAGCGAGACGGGAACCGACGACGGGGAGTCGGCAGCAGGCCTCGCCGTAAAGAGACCCGAGGAGAGACGACTCGATGAGTGAGGAAACCGTTCGCGTCGGCGACGAGCGAATCGAGGTAGCCGCAGTGACGGCCGCCCGTATCGTGCCGGGCCAGCGCGACACTCGACCGCTCGTCGGTGCGCTCGCGGCGCTGCTGCTCGCGGTGCTCGTGCCGACGTTCGCAGTCGGTGTCGGCGTCGACTTCTTCGCCGTTGCGCCGGTCGGTGCCGTGCTGTTCCTCGCCGCGCCGGTCGGACTGGCGCTGTGGCTCCGGTCGGACGAGCGGGTGTTGGTCGTGGAGACGGCGGAGGCAACCTACCGCGAGCCGCTCGACGCGGACGCCGAGGCGCGCGCCGGGCGCATTGTCGAGGAGTACGGCTGACGGTCAGTAGATGAGTTCGTCGTCCGACTCGACCATGTAGAACGTGCGGCCGGCGATGTTGGCGGCGTGGTCGCCGACGCGTTCGAGGTCGCGGACGGTGAGCAGGAACCGAGACACGTCGGCCATCAGCCGCTCGATCTCTGCTTCGGTCGTCTCCTCGTCGAACTCCCTCTCGATGAGGTCGCGGACGACGGTGGTAGACGCCTCCTCACACAGTTCGTCGATGCCCTCGTCGCGTTCGGCGATGTCGAAGCAGGCGTCGGCGTCGTGTGTCGCGTACGCCGTCATCGCGTCCTCGACCATCCCGATGATGGCGTCGCCGATGGCCTGAATGTCCACGTCCGGATAGCGGTCGCGCTCGGCGTCGATCGTGTAATCGCCCAAGTTCGTCGCGAGGTCACCGATGCGTTCGAGATCAGTGATGATCTTGAACGAGGCGGCGATGAATCGGAGGTCACCGGCGACCGGCTGCTGGAGGCTGAGCAGGTCGATACAGTCGGCTTCGAGATCCAGATACAGCTCGTTCACCTCGTCGTCGCCCTCGATGACCTCCCACGCGAGTTCTTCGTCTTTCTCCTCCAGCGCCGAGAGCCCGGTGCGGAGACGGTCGAGCACGACCTCGCTCATGTAGAGCACGTTCTCCTGTAACGCATCTAGCTTCTGCTGATACCCCGTGCGCGCCATTATTACATAGGGGAGACAGGAAGACGAAAATAGCTTTGGGTATGGCTACGTTACTCACGATATAGATATAGCTATCTTCGGCCGCTCCGGGGGAACCGACCACGCCGAGCGGCTGCCTGCTGTGTGTACCCGACCGACAAGCGAGAGGTCGATTCTACTCGAAAATAAGTATTTTCTGCCGAGACGTGGGTAGTAACCCCAAGGACTCGGTTCCGATATGCATTCTTCTATTAGATATATACTAATCGAAGTCTATATTTAACTCGCGTGCTGATTCCGTGCCATGGAGACGCGCAAGGTGCAGGTGACGGGGGGGTCGACGTACACGGTGAGTCTACCGAAAGACTGGGCGACGGAAAACGGCGTGAGCGGCGGCAGCATTGTGGAGTTTCACCCGGAGGAGGACGCGCTCCTTCTGACGCCGCGCCGCGACGAGGAGAAGGTCGAAGGCACCCTCGATATCACCGGCTTGGAAGAGGACGCGCTCACGCGTGCGGTGATGACGATGTACGTCAGCGGCTTCGATATCATCACGCTCGAAACGCCGCGGATCACCGCCGACCAGCGACAGGATATTCGCGACGCCGCCGGGGGACTCGTCGGCTTAGAGGTCATAAGCGAGACGAGCGAACATCTCAAGCTACAGGACTTACTCGACTCCTCGGAGCTGTCGGTCCACAGCGCCGTCACGCGGATGCGCCTCGTCGCGACCACGATGCTCGCGGACGCCGTCGCCGCACTGGTCGAGGACGACGCCGACCTCGCGGCCGATGTCATCCAGCGCGACGACGACGTGAACCGACTCTACTACATGGTGTCGCGGGTGTTCCGCTCGGTGCTCCGCGACCCGTCGACGGCCGCAGAGGTCGCACTCGACCGCGAGACGGCCTTCGATTACCACTCCTGTGCCCGCCAGCTTGAACGCGTCGCCGACCACGCCTCGAAGATAGCCCACAACGCACAGGAGCTGTCGGCCCCCCCGGATGTCGTGGCCGACGACATCCGCGCGCTGCACGACGCTGCCGTCGCCGTCATCGAACGGGCGATGGACGCGTTACTCGCCGACGGTCCCGACGAAGCGACCCGGCTCGCCAACGACGCCCGCACCGCCGTCGACGCCGTCGACGAGCACGTCCGCGAGACGGACGCTCACCTGCTCGAACTCGACTCCCAGCAGGCACAGCTGCTCGGCCTCGTCGTCGACTCGCTGTCGCGGGCCGGCGACTACGGCGGCAACATCGCCGAGGCCGCCCTCCAGAAGGCCGCACCGAACCCGTAGCTGTGGCTGTGTATCGGTGAGAGCGGAGAAACGCCGGGTTACTCCTCGAGGAGGACGGCGTTGATCTGACCGTCCTGTCCGGGCCGCGAGGTGACGCGGGCGCGTCCCTCGTCCGTCTCGATGACGGCGCCCTTGGTGACGATGTTCCGGCGGACGTAGTTCGGGTTCGACTCGTTTTCCGCGACGTTCTCGATTTCGGCACTAATGGTCTCGCCGTCCGGCGTGGCGACGCTGGCCGTGTCGTCGCGGATGGCCCGGACCTTCGTGTTGCCGCCTCGCGCCTCGACGAACTTCAGCTTCCGGTCGCCGACGCGCGTCTCGGTCGGCGAGGAGCCGAGTTCGTGTTTTCGCTTCTTGTGATTCGAGCGGCGGCGGCCGCCGGTTCGCTTCGTCGTGGAGCGTCCGTGGTCTTTCATACACGAAACTCGCCGTTGCCAGACTTGAATGGTTCGACTCGGCGGGAGAGCGAGGCCCGACCCGGGCGATACGTCTATCTAAGGGAGCGTGCAAGCGTCGATGTGACACGGAGGCAGGCCCTCCGCCGGATCGGGCTGGTCGTGCTCGCGGTCAATCTCGGCCTGTTCGCGGCCAAGGCGGTCGTGTGGCGCGCGACCGGGAGCCTCGCCGTCGGCTCCGAGGCGGCCAACAGCCTCGCGGACGCGGCCTACTCTGCAATCGTCCTCGCCGGACTCTACCTGACGACACAACCCCCCGATCCCGACCACCCACACGGCCACGAGCGGATCGAACCGTTCGTCGCGCTCGGGGTCGCACTCGGTATCTTCCTCGCCGGCGGCGCAGTCGCGTACAACGCCGGCACGGCGTTACTGTCCGGCGACGTGACGGTCGCACGCGGCCCGGTCGCGGCGGCCGTGCTCGCGGCCGGCGCGGCCGTCAAGTTCGGCCTGTACCGGACCGTGTTGCGGGTCGCAGAAGAGCAGGAATCGCCAGCCCTGCGCGCGACGGCACTCGACAATCGAAACGACATCCTCGCGGCCGGCGCGGCCCTGTTCGGCGTCCTCGGCGCACAGGCCGGCGTGCCGCTGTTGGACCCAGTCGCCGCGCTCGTCGTCTCGGGGGCAATCGTGTACACCGGGGTCGAGGTGGTCCGCGACAATCTGGCGTATCTCGTCGGCGGCGCACCCCCGGAAGAACTGCGCGCCGCGATCCTCCGCCGCGCGCTTGCCCACCCCGACGTGGAGGGTGCCCACGACGTGGTCGCACACTACGTCGGCCCGGAGATCGACGTGTCGCTCCACATCGAGATCGAGGGGACGAAGAGCCTCGCGGAGGCGCACGCCATCGAGACGGCGGTCGTGGATTCGATCCGAGCGCTCCCGGAGGTGGACGACGTGTTCGTCCACGTCGATCCGAAGGAACTCGGCGAGTGGAAGGAGGACGACGAGGTGGAGCGGCTGGCAAAAGAGGGCTGACGGGACGCGACCGCGCCGTTACTCCGGGAAGATGCTCTCCGGGAGGTACGCCGACACGGTCCAGTTGGGCGCGTCGACCACCTCGTTGATCTTCAGGTCGACGACCGCCGAACAGAGGATGTACGCCTCGCCGCGGGTGAGCCCGCGCTCCTCGTGGCAGTGTTCTATCATGTGCCGGACGGCCTTCTTCGTCGCCTCGATCAGGTCCGAGTCGATGCCGGTCGTGGCGTACATCCGCTCGTCGCGGCCGGTCGGCGTGAACGGGCCGTCCGTCTCGAACTGCGGCTGGTCGATACCCATGTCCGAGCGCACGTCGAAGCGCGCGGTGACGGACATCTCCGCCTCGATGCCGGTGACACACACCTCGCCGTCCCCCTGTCCGGCGTGGCAGTCACCCGTCGAGAACAGCGCGCCCTCTTCGCTCACGGGGAGATACAGCGTCGACCTCGCGGTGAGGTGTTTCACGTCCATGTTCCCACCCGTCGAGCGCGGCGGGAGCGTGTCGAGCGCGCCGTCGTCCTCGGGGGCGACGCCGATGACGCCCGGGAACGGGTCGAGGGGCACCTCGATGCCGTTCACGAAGTGGCCCACGTCGTCTTCGAGGTCCCACACGTGGATGCCCGCGTCGGGGAACTCCTCGGGGAGCAGCCCGAGTCCCATCTCCCCGGGCATGAAGACGTTGTACCTCCACCCTTGTGCTGGAGGTCGAGCAGCTCGACTTCGAGCACGTCACCCGGAGTCGCCCCCTCGACGGCGATCGGTCCCGTGAGCGGGTGGACCGGGTCGAAGCTCACGTCGGTCACGTCCGCGGCCGTCGATTCGAGGTCGAGCTGGCCGTCGACGGCGTCGCGACACTCGAACCGACCACCTCGCCCGGCTCGATCGTCAGGACGGGGTCGAGGCTGTTGTCGAAGCTGCGGTGGATGTTCGATTCGTCGTCGCTCAGGTGGTGGTCGACGGCGTGGCCCGCCATACGGTTACACACGCCAAGGCCTCCCAATGGCTTCGCAGGCCGGCAACCTCACACCGCGGCGTACGCGGTCACGACGACGGTGTCGTTGACGACCTCGCTCACCTTCAGGTCGACCGCGGCCGAACAGAGCATGTACGCCTCCGTCCGCGAGAGGTCGTGTTCCGACGCGAGTTCGGCGATCATCGCGCGGACGGCCTCGCGGGACGCCTCGTTCACGTCGCCGCCGAGGCCCGCGACGGCGGTGACGGGGCCGTCACCGAGCGGTGCGTACGGACCCGCCGGGTCGAGCGCGGGCCCGTCGGCGTCGCGGTCGGCCAGTCGCAGACGGAGGCGTATCTGACCGGGAATCTCGATGGCGGTGATACACACCTCGCCGTCGCCCTGTGCAGCGTGCAGGTCGCCGACGGAGAACAGCCCGCCCGCGACCGCCACGGGAAGATACAGCGTCGACCCGGCGGTCAGATGTTTGATGTCGAGGTTGCCGCCGACGCGGCGCGGCGGTATCGTGGAGTGTGGTCCCGGTTCCGCGGGCACGACGCCGAGATTCTCCGGAAACGGCGCGAGCGGCACCTCGATACCCTGCCGGAAATGAGCCACGTCGTCGTCCAGATCCCACGTGTGGACCGCGCCGTCCGGGAACTCCGCGGGGAGAAAGCCAGCCTCGGTCTCGCTCGGATACACGTACGTCCAGCCGATACCCTCGTGTTCGAGGCCGAGCACGTCCACCGCGAGCGTGTCACCCGGCTCCGCACCCTCGATGTAGATCGGGCCGGTCATCGGGTGGCCGGGCGCGTCAACCGCCTCCACGTCCGCGACGGTCGCGTCCTCGGGGAGTTGGCCGTCGGCCGCGTCGTGACACTCGACCGTCACCGTGTCGCCCGGGTCGACGGACAACACGGCGTCGCGGTCGCGGTCCCAGTCGTAGTGGACGTGGTCGGACTCGCGAGAGAGGTGGTGAGTAGCCATGGCGGAGGTCGGACGCCGGGCGGTATAGTTCCTCGTCGTGAATCGCTGGTAATGTCCAGCTAAGAGTGACTATAGAGACTGGACAGACAACGAGGTGTAGAAAGCCCCCGGACGCTCGACCGTCTGCTCGCGGCCGGTGGCCGTCTGTTCGCGGCTTCGCCGCTCACACGGCCCGAGGGACCGATAGTCCC
>PXQV01000014.1 GCA_003021175.1 Halobacteriales archaeon QH_7_66_36
TGATGCAGTCCGTGTGAGACTTGTCGTCCCAACAGAATTCGGCGGCACGGTTCGCGCAGTAAAGGAACTGTCGGGCGGATTCGTGGAGGTCGTCGCGGTGCTCATCGGAAACGATGAGTTTGACCGGCGCAGTTCGGCGTACCTCCATGTTTCAGAGCGTGTCTGTGGGTACTTACTAATTGGGAGTCGGACTGGTTTGAAGCGTGGGTTGGTTAGGGGGAGTAGTGTCGGCTCCCTCTCCGACCTACTCGTTCGCTTCGCTCACTCCCTGAGGACGGAGGCTCCGCCTCGAAACCGCTGATCAGTCGCCGTCGAACCGCTCGGCCGTGTGCGAGTGCACCCAGAGCTCGCCGATGCGTGAGAGCCGCGTCCGGTAGGACTTTCCCTGTTCCTCCTGTTCGACGTACCCCTTCCCACCGGGACCGAGCCGGTCGACGTTGTAGATGACCTTCGAGCGGAAGGAGTCGGTGTACTCCTCGCCGAGTTCGCGCGCCAGCGTCTCCGCGAGGTCACTCACCGATTCGAACTCGCCGTGTTCGCCCAGCGTGAAGAGAATGAGTTCCTCAAACGGCTTCACGTTCGAGAAGGAGGCGACCGGCAGTTCGACGATGTGGCTCCCGCCGAACTCCTTGGCCCCGATGGTGGTGCCCCGCTCGTCGAACTCCGCGAGCAGGTCGCGGGCGGCATCGAGCCGTTCCCGGACCCGCTCGTCGTCTACGTCGTCGAGGAGGTCCGCGAGCAGGTCTGCGCCGGCCCGGAGTTCCTCCGCGAGTTCGGTTTCGAGATACTTCTCGGGGGCGGTGTAGTAGGTGTGGACCCGGTCGCGGTCCTCGGCGCGCTCGACGGCGATGGAGTGGGCCGCGGTGGCGAAGGCGAAGGAGACGACCCGCGGCATCGAGGAGACGTTCACCCACACCTCGTTGCCGGCGTCGAGTTCCTCGTTGATCAGGTCGAACGCCTGTGCGAACGCCGCGTCGTAGTCGTACACGTCCTCCACGCTGTAGCGTTCCGTCTCGGCCCCGAGCAGGTTCTCGAAGTCCTGCTCTAACTTCCCGCCGAGGTTCCGCGAGTACTCGACGTTCGCCTCGCTGCCGACCGCCCCCTCCAGCAGGACGACCCGGTCGACGGTCACCCGGTCGCGGACGAGCGGCGCGATCAGCCGGTCGTAGTCGAAGCCGACCGGGACGATGTGGGTCTGCATACGGCGCACAACGGGCTGGCGTTTATATAAAGCACCAGTCTTCCGACCGTTGTTATGCACATCACTGATGTCTGTCGCCGCGCCCTCGTGGGTTTTCGTATATATGTAGTGGCTGTGGTCGTTTCAGTCTTCTCCTGTTTCAGAATGTATTCTGTGATATTGAGTGTTAACGTCCCGTTTTCGGACGATTCGACTGGTGGTTGTCGCCAGCGGCCCGAGAGAGCGTCACGCTCGGTCGTGAGTGCAGGCGTGGCGACCGAAATTGGAAGCCGTATTTCCTGACAGACTGTTAGAGCCCCTCAGCGGCGCTGTGAGACGCAATAAGTCTATAAAATTTAGCATAGACCGCGCTGGCGGGTGTCTCTCGGGGCTTGGCAGGCGTCGAGTGGGCGTAACGACGTTCAACAAAATCGACCCTGACAGGCAGTAGAACTTTGACCCAAACAGACGCTTCTCAACACAATGCCTAACCTTATTTATCATTCAAAGGGTGGCTATGACCGTGCTGAATCGCCGTTCGACAAGGCTATTCGGGAGACAACTGCTTCCAAGCAAGTTCGGATTGTCTGTCCGTACATCAGCCCAAGATATCTGAAGAGTGTCCTCGGCACCACTGACGACTGGCAGATAGTGACCGATGTGGAAGCGTGGATTGGAACATTCGGTGGCAGTACGCGGGACAAGATACGCGAGTTGATAGCGACGAACCGAGAACAGATTCACGACTTCCCCGGCGTTCATGCGAAGGTCATCCTCTCCGGCGAGTCAGCTGTGGTCGGGTCGGCCAACCTCACCGAGAAGGGCGTGGTCGGTCGAACAGAGATGGGCGTTCGCTTCACCGACGAGTCGAAGGTAGACGAACTGAACGAGTGGTTCGCTCGCCTCTGGTCTGAAAGTGGCCCGGTTGATAATGACGAATTGGACGAGTTCGTGGAATATTCGTCCTCAACGCCAACGACTCATACCGAGTCCAGTACTTCGCTTTCTTCGGACGCGCCACGGGTGAGGGCAACCTTCGCAGAGGATACCAAACCTACCACGGAAGACGTAGACGCCGACGAAGAGGCGCACGAGACACTGGTAAATCGCGTTCAGCAAGCCCCGAGCCAAGAATATGCGACTGAGTTCTTCAATCTACTGAATAACCTGATAGCCGCGACTGGTCTTACTGAAGACGACGCACGGCTAGTCACGTCCATCGCCCAAGACGACCGAATCGCCATTTCCATCAACAACCGTTACGTCCTCGGTTCGTTCTTCTCGGGTGAACCGACAACTGGGTTCATCGTTGGCGCTGACAACGAGAACGTGGAAGGACTAATTGAAACTGCCGACGAACACATGGCGTTCAATGCCCTCTCCGGGGAAGACACAGACGAGACACCACATTGGGTCGAGTTCACCGGGGAGCCGGGGCGAATGGTATCGCAGTCGTTCCGTCGGGCGTAGATTAGCGCAGTCTACGACGAGTTAGAGCGGGCAAGTGGTTCGCCGTATCAGGACTCTCACGAATCAATCGTGTTTCGGGCAGCGGTTGACGAAGAGTATCGGAATCGAATGATTCGTGAAGCGTTCGCAGACGGCTGAGGTGAGCGCGAAAGTGGAAGAGTATCTGCGTGTATTCTGAACTCGGCTGACAATCCCTCTGTTATTTCTCGGAACCGACGGGGGTACGCAACCTCTTCTGTATCTGCCGGAGTTCTCGCTGTTGGTCGGTCCCGAAGTCCGTGTCATCCGTCTCGTACCACTTACGAACGCTTCGAGGTTGTATTGGGGGAGGTGCAGCGAGGTCAATGTACACCGACCGCGAGTGGTAAGGAACGTTCTGACGCCCGACCGAAACGACTCATCGTATGCCCGGTAAATCCACTGACCCGACGCAACTAACCTGCCTTGGTTGTGGCTTCGCGGCTTCGACGGACAGCGAGGCGTGAGAGGGGGTTAGATCATCCGCCGCTCGGGACGATGACGCAGTGTCCCGACTGCGGCATCACGGACGTTCACCAACAGTGAGTCCGGCGGCAAGTCGCCAGACGCGACGCATCAGTCCGCCTGAATACCCTCGAACACGACGGCCGTCTTCTCGTCGGTATCCTGTGTCGTGACCGCGCTCACGCCGACCGTGAGCACGAGTCCGAGCGCCATCCCGACGACGGCAGCGGGCCAGCCGAGATACGTGTCCGGGACGGCGGGGACGAAGACGGCCGCGAGATAGAACAGTTGCGGCAGTCCGAGGCCCGCGTACATCCCCGCGCGGGTCGTCTGAAGCCAGTAGAGCGCGACGACGACAGGGAGCGCGAGCTGTGCGAAGCCGCCGAAGGCCGTGTTGCCGATCTCGACGAGCGTGCCCGGCGCGTACAGCGACGCGACGAAGGAGAGCGTCGCGAAGACGGCGACGCCGCCGCGTGCGAGCAGCGTCTCGCGGGCGGGTTGCGAGTCGTGGTCTGCACCCCGGAGTGGTCGATAGAGGTCGCGGGTCAGATACGACGCGCCCGACAGCAGCATTGAGTCGGAGGAGGACATCATCGCGGCGAGCGCGCCGGCGATGACCAGCGACGCGAACCACGTCGGCGTGTATGTCCGCAGAAGCACGGGTAAGACGCTCTCGCCCTCGGGCACGGTCACGCCGAGACCGGCGGCCCACGCGCCGAGCATGAACGCCGGGACGAACAGCAGGAGCACCAACACCGGCCACAGCGCGAACGTCCGCTGTAACACCTGCTTCGAGCGCGCGGCGAAGAACCGCTGATTGATCTGGGGGAACATCGTCACGCCGAACGCGATGTACGCGGCGGTGCCGAGCACGAACTGCGGGGTGTACGCCCCGCCGCCGAGCGCGAGATACTCGGGATTCGACTCGGCGAGCGCGCGCGTCGCAGCGGCAGGCCCGCCGACCGCCGAGAGTATCCACGCGAGCGCCACCCAGACCAGGCCGAGCATGAACAGCCCTTGGAGGGTGTCGGTCCACGCGACGCCGCGCATCCCGCTGGCGACGACGTAGAGGATCATGAGCAGCGTGATGGCTCCCGCCCCGACCCACAGCGGGACGGCCCCGCCGGTCAGCCCCGCGAGCGCGAGCCCGGCTCCCTTCTGCTGGAGCATCACGTACGGAAACAGCCAGAACAGCGAGACACCGGCGACGAACATCCGGAGGCCCGTCGAGCCGAACCGGTCGCCCAGCAGTTCGCCCAGCGTGACGTAGCCGCCGGAGCGGCCGACGAGCCACTGCTTGTAGCCGACGACGTACCAGAGGACGGCGAACAGCACGCCGTCCATCAGCCCCATCACGAGTATCCACTCCGGCCCCAGCGCGTAGACCGTGTCCGGCCCGCCGAAGAAGGTGTACGCCGACAGCAACGTCGCGAAGGTCGTGAACAGCAGGACGACGGTGCCGAGCGTGCGGCCCGCGAGATAGTAATCCTCGGCGGTGCGCTCTGCCACGCGGTAGGCGACGAGGCCGACGGCCAACGCGACGGCGAGATAGCCGCCGACAACCCCGAGTTGCACGGCGAGGCTCACGGCTCCACCTCGTCGTTCGCGTCGTCCGCCGGCCGTTCGATCCCCAGCCCCCACGCGCGCTGTCCGAACGCGTAGAAGACGACCGCAGCGACGACCATCCACCCGATGTGCCACCAGAGCCAGACGGGGAGTCCGGCGACGACGGTCGCCGACCGCCACAGGAACCACGGCACGGCGAGCGCGACGACGACGAGAAGCGCGACTCCCCACAGCGCCGCGACGACCGGCGACTGGTCGACGGCAGACGTTCCGTTTACATCCATGTATGCACGGCTGATAGCTTCTGTAGATTAAGCACTATTGGTTTGCTGTGCGAATCGGGATTTCGAACAACTATTCTCTTCAACCGCCGCGACGGCAGCGACGCTCCGGTCGTCGCGTCGGTACGGTTTTGTCGTTGAGTCGAGTAGTTACGCTGTCACGGTGTCGCCGTGACGCTATCCACATCACCATCACCGCCCCTCGCGGGGCAGTTCATCATGCAAGACACAGCGAAATATCTCATCCACGCGGACATCACCGCCGACGGCGTGGTCGAGCGGTCCGACGTCGTCGGGGCTGTCTTCGGGCAGACCGAGGGGTTGCTCGGGGACGGTCTCGACCTGCGCGACCTACAGGACTCCTCGAAGGTCGGCCGCATCGACGTGGAGATCGACTCACAGCACGGCCAGTCGTTCGGCGAGATCACCATCGCGACCTCACTGGACAAGGTCGAGACGGCCATCCTCGCGGCCGCGCTCGAAACCATCGAGCGGGTCGGTCCCTGCCGGTCGACCATCGACGTGGACGCCATCGAGGACGTTCGAGCCGCCAAGCGCCGCGAAGTCGTCGAGCGCGCGACGACGCTGCTTCACGACGCCTTCGACGGGTCGATGCTTTCCAGTCAGGAGCTCGTCGAGGAGGTGCGACAGCACGTCCGGGTCGAGGACATCACCGACTACCGCGGCTACCCGGCGGGACCGCGCGTCGCCGACTCCGACGCGGTCATCGTCGTCGAGGGGCGCGCGGACGTGCTCCAACTCCTCCAGTACGGCATCAAGAACGCCGTCGCCGTCGAGGGGACGAACGTTCCGGACCCGGTCGCGGATCTCACCCGCGAGCGCACGGTGACGACGTTCCTCGACGGCGACCGCGGCGGCGACCTCGTGTTGCGAGAGCTCGCACAGATCGGCGAGGTCGACTACGTGGCGTTCGCGCCGCCCGACCGCTCCGTCGAGGACCTCGACCGCAGCAAGGTGATGGCCGCGCTCCGGAACAAGCAGCCGTACGACGCGGTCGCCGAAACCGACGGGAGCAGCGACATCACCGTCGCGGCGGATCGCGCAGAGCTCGCTCCCGACCCGGACGACGTGATCGACATCACGAACGCGGCCGACAGCGTGCTCGCGGCGCTCGGAACCGACGCCGCTGGGTCGCCCGACTCCGAGGCGAATCCCCGCACCGCAAGCGAGGTCGGTGACCCGGCGGCCGAGGAAGTCGAATCGGCCGCGGTAGCCGAGACAGCCGACGACGGCGACAGCGAGTCGACTGCGGACGCGGACGACGCGGACGGCACGGACGACGCCAGCGGCGAGACCGAGGCGAGCGAGACGCCGCGGACGCTCGGCGGCCACGTGTCGGCGGTCGTCGACGCCGACACCGACCGGGTTCGGCTGCTCGACGACGAGTTCGAGTCGTTCGCAGAGGGTGACGCCGACGAGGCGTTCGAACGCCTGCGTGACGCCGAGTCCGTCCCGGCGGCGGTCGTCCTCGACGGCGAGCTGCGCCAGCGCGTGCTGGACGTGGCGGCACAGCGCGGCGTCGACCAGATCGTCGCGGCCGCGACCGGCGAGTTCGTCAAGCGACCCGCCAGCGTCCGCGTCAGGACGGCCGACCAGCTACGACAAACCGCGGACCAGTAGCCGGCCGTCGTCGCCGTCGAACCGATCCGGAAGGAGCGCGCGGTCTCGAAATCCGGTGGCATCGTAGAAGGATCGTGCGCCCGCGTCGTCGGCCGCGACCACGACTCGAAGTTCGTCGTAACCGGCGTAGCGAGCGGCGACGGCCTCGACGAGCGCGGTCGCGTGTCCCGCACGGCGGGCCGGGGGCGCGACGGCGAGTTCCGCGAGATACACCGTGCTCGGGTCGGCATCCGTCGCCCCCGGAACGGCGAGCGCGTAGCCGACGATCACATCCGCGTCCGTCTCGGCGACGAGCACCTCCCCCGCCGCGGTGCCGGCGTCGAGCGCTGCATCGAGGAGCCGTGGCGCTCGGTGGTCGAGCACCTCTTGGAGTGCGCGAGCGGCAGGTGCGTCAGCCGGCGTGGCGGGTCGCACCGTCACAGCAGGGTCGCGAGGACGCCACACGCCACTGCGCCCGCGAGCGTCGCGAGGAAGTTCACGCCCTGATTGCCGACGCGACCGCCCTCGACCGTCGCGCCGAGCAGGCTATCGACCGTCATCCCGGCGAAGCCGCCGAGCACGATGACGCCGGTCGCGAGCGGGCCGAGACCGAAGGAGATGGCCGCGAGCCCCGCGATGATGCCGGCCCCGAGCAGGCCGAACAGTTCCCCCTGCCACGTGACGGCCCCGTCGGTGCCGGGGTCGACGGGTTCGAGCGTGGTGACGAGCCGCGGGCCGTCGAAGAGACCGCCGAACTCCGAGGAGAGCGTGTCGGCGAGCGCGGCGGCGACGGCCCCGGCGTACGCGAACCGGAACGCCGGGGCGGCGGCCGGATACACGCCCTGACTCGCCGCGAACGCGATGATGGCCCCGAGCGCGGCCGCGGAGTTGGCGAGCACGTTCCCGGAGCCGCGGGCACCTTCGTTCTCCTCGGCGATACCGCGGGCGGCCTTCTCGTCGTAGCGGTACTTCGCTGCCAAGCCGCCGACGCCGAAGAACGTGACCAACAGCGCGAACCAGCCGTAGCCGCCGAGGACGATGGCGAACAGCGCGAGCAGCACGCCCGTCAGCATCCCCGCGACGCTGGCCGTGCCGAGCGCGTACGCGACGTAACCCAGCAGCACCGTCACTGCGAGGCCGACGCCCAGCCGCAACGGCGGCACCGTCACGTCCAGTTCGACGAACAGCCACAACAGCAGCGTCACCGAGACGACGACGAGCGGGTCGTCGCGCTCGAACAGCATCGCGCGGAGCAGGCCTGCGCCGATGGCGGCCGTCGCGGCGAGGAAGACGAGCAGCGTCGGCGCGAGCGCCGGCGACGTGGTGACCACCCGCCGTGTCTCCACGACCAACGCGGCGTAGCCGCCGACGAGCGCCCAGCCGAGCGCGCCGACGGTGAACGCGGCCATCAGCAGGAACTCGTGTGAGAGCGACCGCCCGGCGAGCGTGGCGACTACTCGGCCACCGGTGAGCGCGAAGACGCTCATCACGAACACGGTCGCGGGGAGCGAGGAGCCGGCCGCCAGCGCCGCCACCCCGGCCCCGGCGAGCGCGAACCCACCCAATCCGAGCAGGCGGCCCTCCTCGTGGTCGCCGCGGCGGGCGAACAGCTCGAAGAGTCGACCGCGCTCGGCGAAAAACAGCGCGTAGGCGGCGACAGCGAGGAAGGGGGTCGCCGCGAGAACGGCCGCGGTTCGGGGGGTGGGCCGGGTCACCGCGGGCGCGGCGAGTGACAGCAGGCCCACGCCGGCGAACGCGGCCGCGCGCTGCAGGTCAGACACGACCCACGGTTCCCCCGACGGCTACTTAACGCTCCCGAACCCCCGTGCGACCGCTAGTCGGCCCGCCGCCCGGCCGAAGCGCCGACGCTTTCCGCGCGCATGCCGAACCCCGACTCATGAGAGAGGACACGCTCGTGGAGTGGCGCGAGTGGGGCCCGGAGGCGTTCGCGGAGGCCGAACGGACGGGCAAGCCGCTCCTGCTGTCGCTGTCTGCGCCGTGGTGTGTCGCCTGCGACGAGATGGACCGGACGACGTACGCGGACCCCCGCTTCGCCGGCCACCTGAAGGACGGCTTCGTCCCCGTGCGCGTCGACATCGACCGCCAGCCCCGCGTTCGGGAGCGGTACAACATGGGCGGCTTCCCCTCGACGGTGTTCTGCACGCCGGACGGCCGCATCATCACCGGCGCGGGAGCGCTCGGCCCGGAGGGGTTCCGCTCGGCGCTCGACACGGTGCGCGAGACGTGGGACGCGAAGGGGACGGAGGCCGGCAGTGTCCCCCGCGCGCTCCAAGACCCCGACCCGCCGGCCGGGCAGGTCACCGCCGACGTCGAGGCGCACTTCGTCGAACAGGTCGCCGCCTCGTTCGACGAGGAGTTCGGCGGCTGGGGGACGGACGCCAAGTTCCCCCTGCCCCGAACCGTGGCGTTCGCCGCCAAGCGCGACCGCGACCGCGCGGAGCGCACCCTACAGGCGGTACAGACCCATCTCTACGACACCTACGACGGCGGCTTCTACCGCTACGCGACGAATCGCAACTGGGGCGGCCAGCTCCACCGCGAGAAGCTGACCGACGAGAACGCGGCGCTCGTGCGCGCCTTCGCGGCCGGCTATCTCTACACCGGCGAGGAGAGCTACCGCGAGACGGCCGCGGGCACCGTCGAGTATCTCACGACCGACCTCTGGACCGACGACGCCTTCGCCGGCTCGCAGGCCGGCGGCGACTACTACGCGCTCGACCCGACCGACCGCGAAGGGACCGACCCGCCGCGGGTCGACGACACCGTCTACGCCGACCGGAACGGGCTGGCGGCTGACGCGCTCTTCCGCTTCGGCGCGTACACGGACGACGAGCGGGCGACGCGCTACGCCGAGCGCGCGCTCGATCACGTGCTCGACACGCTCGTCGAAGGCGGCACCGTGGCTCACTTCGACGGCGCGAGCGAGACGGGTCTCCTGCTCGACGGCGCGCGCGTCCTGCTCGGCCTCACCGCCGGCGTACAGGCGACCGGCGCGGATCGCTACGCCGACGCCGCTCGCGCCGTCGCGGACGCGACGCTCGACCTGCAGGCGGCGGACGGTGCCTTCCTCGACGGGCCACGCGAGGGTGCGGGCCTGCTCGACCGGCCGCTTCGCCCGCTGGACGCGAACGTCGAACTCGCCCACGCGCTGATCGACCTCGCGGCCATCACGGGCGAGGACCGCTACCGCGAGGCGGCCGGCGACGCGCTGGCCGCCTTCGCCGGGGCCGCGACGCGGATGGGCGCGGACGTGGCCGACTACGGCGCTGCCTGTGCCCGCCACGTCTACGACCCGCTGGTCATCGAGACGCCGCCGACCGGGTCGGACCTCCACCGTGCCGCGTGGCGCGTCGCCGACCACGAGAAGGTCGTCGTCCCGGGCGACCGCGAGACCGCAGTCGTGATCCGCGGCGGTGAACGCACCGATCCCGCGGGTACTCCCGAAGCGTTGATGCAGCAGGCCGCCGCGACGCGACCCGAGATGCTCGTCGAGGACTGAAGGGTTTTCCACTCTCGTGAAGGCGGTGTTCAGATAATGGGTCGTCGCTCGACAGAGTGACTGCGATGGGTGGGACTGAAAGAGGCCGTCATCGGCGGCGAAGCCGCCGATTGCTCGGGAGAGCTTTGCTCTCCCGGTGGGCGCTCGATCCGGCCCCGGCGAAGTAAGCACCGCAGCAACGCGAGGAGCGCAACGAGTCGCGGACAGCGGGTGGCGGAGCCACCTCGGGCCGTGCGAGCGGCCTACGGCCGCGAGCAGACGGTCGAGCGCCCGGGGGCTTTCTACACCTTGTCATCCTCTTAGTCGCCGGAATCGCTCTTATCTGAACCCCACTTCGCAAACGGACGCCGCGTTTTTGTGCCGGCGCGGCGTGCGAGAGCGTAATGGCCGAACTCCGCGATCTCGGGCTGTCTGAGTACGAGGAGCAAACCTATCGGTCGCTGCTCGACACCGGGCCGACAACGGCCAAGGAGTTGTCACAGAACAGCGGCGTGCCGATGGGCCGCATCTACGACGTGTTGAACGGCCTCGAAGGGTCCGGACTGGTTCGGTCGCAGTCGGCGAGTCGGCCGAAGAAGTACGTCGCCGTCGAGCCGTCGACGGCGCTCGACCGCCTACTCGCGGAGCGGACGCGCGAGTTGGAGACGCGCCAAGAGCAGTATGAGTCCATCGCCGACGAACTGCGGGCGGAACTGGACCCAGCGGAGCCGCGCGGCGAGACGTTCTGGACCGCCGCAGTCGGGCGCGAGGAGACGGCCAACCTCCTCATCGAGCGGCTCGGCACCGCAGACGAGGCGGTGGTGAGCGTCCTGTCGGCACAGACGCCGCATCTGTTCGATATGGACCGGTACGGCGCGGAGCTGCTGGACGCGCTCGTCGACGCCCTCGACCGAGGGGCCGCCGTTCGGCTGCTGTTGCGCCGGGAGATAGTGCCGGAACTGCCGCCGGAGATCGGCGTCCGTTACCGCGACTCGCTGACCGACCACGACCGCTTCGAGGTGCGGACGGTGCCGGAGCTATCGGGGACGTTCACGCTCATCGACGACGTGGAAACGGTGGTCGAGGTTCCGCATCCGCTGGACCGGGCGGCGACGTTCGGCGTCGTCGACCTGACCGACGGAGAGTTCGCCGCGTCCGTTCGCGAGGCGTTTCGCCCGCGGTGGCAGAGCGCAGAGCCGCTGTCGTTTTAGTCGTTCATCTCCTCGCTGAGTCGGCCGAACTCGGCGACTCGCTCCGCGTGTGCGTTGTGCTGGTGGATCGACTCGTCGTTCGACTGCTCCATTCGAATGACGGCGCTGTCGGACACGTCGAGCTGCTCGACGGCGAGTTCCGCCATGGCGCGCACGCAGTCCTCGACGAACTTCGCGTCGGCGTGCGCCTCGTAGGTCATGTGATCCTCGTCGGGCCGTTTGGCGAAGTTGTAGATACGCGCCGACATCGAGTCGCGCGCGATATCGATCAGGTCGTGGAGCTCCACGGCCGGCGTGCCGTCCGTCTCGACGGTGAGCGTCGCGTGGCCTCGCTGGCTGTGGCCCGGCTGTGGCACCTCGTCGAGGAACTGCTCGGCGACCGACTCCTCGACGCCGAGGTCGGCGAGCGTCTCGCGGGCGCGGGCCTCGCTCATCCCCTGCGAACACGGACAGACGGTCATCCCGACGACGTGACACCCGATCTCCTCGCGGGTGCCGTCCTCGTCGGCGGTTGCGCTGGCGATGATGTCCGCCGTCGCCTGTGTCGACCGGCCCGAGGCGGGCGTGTCCTCGCGGATGACGTACTCGGCTTCCATCCGCACCTCGGCGCGCGAGGTGTACTCGTGTTTCTCCATCAGCCGCTCGGCCACGTCGCCACAGATGTCCTCGACGCGCTCGCCGGGCTCGGCGACCGCTTCCTCCAGTATCTCGTCGACGACCTCCATGTTGCGAGACATGTCGATCCCTTTGCGCCACTTCGGCAGGTCGACGTACACCTCGAACTCGGCCATGAGGACGATGGGTCGGTCCGCCTCGCGGTCGAGCTTCACGAGCTTCTCCACTCCCGTTACGCCGACCCGATTGAGGCCGACGCTCACGTCCGGACGGTCCGCCTGCACGTCCGGGAGTTGCTTACTCATCACCGGAGGGAGGAGCGGGCGGCGTTTAGGGGTTACTCTCGGCGACGCTCGTGGGAGTCACGCCGGCGACTACTCCAACTTCTCCAGCGCGGCGAAGAAATCGAGCTGCGGCCCGGTGACGCGCACCGGTTCGTCCCCGCGTCGGACCGTCAACTCCGCCGGTGGCTCCACGCTCGCGCGGGTCCGACCGTCGGCGATAGCGTACGCCGTCTCTGCACCCGAGACGCGAACCGTCACCTCGGAGTCGGGGGCGACGACCAGCGACGGCATCGCTCCCTCGGCACACATCTCGGTGACGACGAGGCCGTCGACCTCCGGGTGGACGAGCGGTCCGCCCTCCGAGAGATTGTACGCCGACGACCCGGTCGGCGTCGCCACGATGACCCCGTCGGCGTGCGTCTCGGAGTACGGCTCTCCGTCGAGTCTGACCTCGATGTCGGTCCCGTTGCCGTGCCCGCGCTGTGCGCCGAGGACGGCGATCTCGTTGAGCGCCGCCGGGAGGTCGACGCCCGCGCCGCTGGCTTCGACGCGCGTCAACTCCCGGTACTCGGCCGTGCCGGCGCGGATAGCCCCGACCGTGTCGGTGACCACCTCGACCGCCTCTGACGGCGGCACGACGTTGAGAAAGCCGACCTCGCCGAGATTGACCCCGAGCAGCGGCGCCGTGCCGACGCCTCGCGCCGTGTAGAGAAACGTGCCGTCGCCGCCGATGGAGACGACCAGATCACAGTCGTCCATCTCGGAGTGGGGGACGCCCTCGCGGCCGAGTTCCGTCGCGGTCTCCGTATCGAGCGACACGGTGGCGTCGAGCGTCTCGACGAGCTCCGCGGCCAGCGACACCGCTCGGTCGTCGGTTCGCTGTGCCACGACGCCTACGTGCATCGTCGGCGCTTCGACGGGCGCTGGAATAAGCGTCACGACGCCGGACGGTCGCGTGAGGCCGCGCGCTCCGTCACCGGTCGTGACCCGCCAGAGGCACACGGGTCACTCGCATACGCCCCCGGCGCGTCGGTTTCGGCAGAAGTTGGCGGAGTTACTCGACGGCCCCCCGAACGACCGGCCACACTTATCCGGCTTCGCTCGCAAGATTTTGTATGATTCGGGCAGAGGTGACCTCGCGGTGAGCGGGGATTCGGACGAGGACGACTGGTTCGAATCCGGCGTCGGCGAGGAATCCGAGACGGACACCGACACGTCCGACGCCGAGCCTGCCGAGGGCGAGAGCCTCGACACTACGGATCCGTTCGACGCCGACGGGCCGGCAGACGCGGAGGGAGAGAGTCTGTTCGACGACAGCTTCGGCTCCGCGTTCGAGGGTGGCGACGGCGACGGCTTCGACGAGGACTTCGAGTCGAACATCCCGCGTATCGACATCGGCGTCGAGGGGCTCGACGAGATGGTACAGGGCGGCGTCCCGTCGCGGTCGCTGATGGTCGTCATCGGCTCGGCCGGGACCGGGAAGACCACCTTCGGACTCCAGTTCCTCCGTCGCGGCCTCCAGAACGACGAGAAGGCCGTCTTCATCACGCTCGAAGAGACGCGAGACGCCATCCTCGCAACCGCCGACGAGAAGGGGTGGGACTTCGGCACGCACGTCGAGGAGGGCCGACTCGCCATCGTCGACCTCGACCCGGTCGAGATGGCCAACTCCCTGTCGTCGATCCGGAGCGACCTCCCGCGACTCGTCGACGATTTCGGTGCCGAACGGCTCGTCTTGGACTCCGTCTCGCTGTTGGAGATGATGTACGACGACCAAGCGGAGCGCCGCACCGAGGTGTTCGACTTCACCAAGGCGCTCAAGCGCGCCGGCGTCTCGACGATGCTCACCTCCGAGGCGAGCGAAGGGAACTCGTACGCCTCTCGACACGGCATCATCGAGTATCTCACCGACGCCGTCTTCGTCCTCCAGTACGTCCGCTCGGAGTTTCAGGAGACGCGACTGGCCGTCGAGGTGCAGAAGATACGGAACACCAACCACTCGCGAGAGACGAAGCCCTACGAGATCACCGACAGCGGCATCTCGGTGTACCAGCAGGCGAACATCTTCTAGAACCCACTTTTTGCACCTCCTTCGCGGCCCTTCGGGCCGCTCAGTCGGGCAAAAACTTGGGGAAAATATGCGCGCCTGCTCCTGCCGCGGCGCAAACCGCGCGCCGCGTTAGTCCGCGGGCGCTACGGGACTCGCTACGCTCGTCCCGAGGACTGCGTGGCGGCGGACCGGCAACCCGCTCACTTCGCTCGCTCGGCGGATACGTACCACCAGCAGTGACAGGATACTCGCGAGCCCGGTTCCGGATGCGCCTCAGTACAGCACACCACCGAGCGGCACATCTGCCTCGGGCGTCACGAGCACCGGATTCCCGTCCTCGTCCGGGACGCCGACCGTCAGCACCTTCGACTCGAAGCCGGCAATGTTGACCGTGCCGAGGCCGGTCGCACACAGCACGCGCGTCCCCGGCAGTTCGTCGATGTCGTGGTTGTAGAGTAGCTGCGCGGCCGATCCGGCTTCGCGGTCGCCGAGGTCGATGCGGAGTTTCGCCAGCTTCGGCTTGCGCGCCGCGGTGAACGCCTCCGCCTCCTCGATACGACCGACGACGACCGTGCTATCGAGCGGTGACTCGGACACGTCTGCACGTCGCCGCGCCGCGTCAAAAAGCCAGCCGTCGTCTACCCGTCGCGCGGGTTGGATTCGACCCCAGAGACCGCCGCGGCGATGGCGTCTTCGTCCTCGTCGAGATCGGTCGGCGGCTGTGCGCCGCCGTCGGCGTCGGTCCCCCGGAAGTCGAGACCGGATCCGATTCGTCCGAGGCATCTTGTCCGGCGAGGACGGCCGCCAGCGACTCCCGCATCGACCGGAGTTCGCGCACCTCGGAGGTCAGCGTCGCGATTTCCTCGCGCATCGATCCCACGTCGTCGCGGACGTGTTCGATCTCCGTCGCGAGGTCGTCGGCGTTCTCCCGTACGTCGTCGATCTCAGCGGACAGTTCCTCGTTGGTTCCGTCGATTCGGGTTTCGAGGTCGGTGACATCTTCGTCGATCCGGTCGAAGAGCTCCGAGACGGTGCCGTGTTCGTCGACGAAATCTTCCAGCGCCGAGCTGTACGCTCCGAACTTCTCGACACGGGCGCTCAGGTGGTCGAGACGCATCTCCACGCTCCGTTGTCCGGGCGTCGGACGCTCGTTACCAGCGGATTCCGCGTGGTCCGCAGGCGAGTCGTCGTCGCTGTCGGTCGTCTCCTCGCCTGAAACGGGTCGCTGATGTCGACCTCCGCCGGCTCGTCAGTGGCCGCCTCCGATCCGTCGTCCAGATCGTCGAGTTCGGGGCCCGACGGCACCTCGTCGGCGTCCACCGTTCGGGTCACCTATACGTCTCCCTATGAGACGGTGTGTTCCCCACCACGGTCCATCACGTCAACCATTGTATAATCCTTCGCTGACGGCGTTAGTCGAGTTACGATAAAACGCCCGTATCTCTTCATGCCGTGAGAACGCGAATATAGGAAGCTAACGCGCCGGCGCGTCGAGCTGAATACCGCCGCGAGACGCCGTGTGAGGCCGATTTTACTGATCGTACTGTCCAAAGTGACGCCTGCCGTGGCCGTTACTGCTCGACGACGGCCAGTCCGTTCTCGGTGAGACGGAAGCGAGCGGTGTCGCCGGCGGGCTTCGAACGGTGTTTTTCGAGCGTCACGCGACGGTTGCCGCCGCGGAACCGCTCGACGCGAAGCACGACGCCCGACCAGTGGGTGAGGGTGTTGCCGCCGAGCGGCCGAACCCGGTCGCTCTCGCTCTCCGGGTCGGCGAACACCTGATTGGTGATCACGACGGCGATGTCGTGTTTCCGGGCGAGCGAGAGCAGATGCGTCACCTGTCGAGTGACGCGTCGCAGCGCCTCGCCGCCGTCCGAGCCGTCGCGCTCCAGCCGGTAGAACCCGGTCGCGGAGTCGAGGACGATCAGCTCGACGCGCTCGGCAAACTCCTCGGCGTCGCGGACGGCCTCTGCCTGCTCCTCGAAGTCGAGCGCGTCGGTGACGATCACCCGGCCCGCGATGTCGTCGACGGTCTGGCCGTCACGCGCCCGTGCCTGCGCAAGCTGCTCGAAGCGGTCGACCGAGATCCCTTCCGTGTCGACGTAGAGTGCCGAGTCGCCTTCGGCGGCGGCTTCGACGGCGGCCGCGAGCGCGAGATTCGTCTTGCCCGCGGCCGGCGGGCCGTACACCTGCGTGACCGTGCCGCGGTCGAACCCCCCGCCCAGCAGCTCGTCGACGCTCGCACACCCCGTCGGGATCGGGTCGCTCACGCCCGAGGGTTCGCCGGCATCGATGAAAAGGTCCCGTTTCCCGCGTCGCTTATGTCCGCGCGTTCGAATCGTCTCTCGTGTTGGTCGTCGCGACGGCGGATTTCGAGCTGTATCACGAGGTCGTCGCCGCGCTCCGCGACCGTGGCGTGACGTTCACCACGGCCGAACCCGGCGACGACCTCCCGGAGTGTGAGGTGGTGATCACCGGTGACGACGACCCGATCCACGAACCGCAACTTCCGGGTGACGTCGCGCTCGTCCGCGCCTCTGCCGACGAGTCGCGCCGCGCGGTCGAGGAGGCGCTCGCGCTCCTGCGCGGCGGGTCGGGCCGCACCGTCGTCGGCATCGACCCCGGCGAGCGCCCCGGCATTGCGGTGCTGTCGGGCGATACGGTCGTCGCGGCGTTCCACGTCCCGCTGACCGAGGCCGCCGACACCGTCCGCGCCGAGATCGAGGACGCGCCCGACCCGCTCGTCCGTATCGGCGACGGCGCGCGCCTACAGGGCGCGAAGCTCGTCGACGAACTCTCCGACACGCCGCTCGAACTCGTCGACGAGACGGGGACGACGCCGCATCTCGGCACCGGGGCTCGCGGCATGGGTGACGTGCTCGCGGCCGTCAACATCGCCCGACTCGACGGGGAACGCGTCGACTCGCGCGACATCGAACCGACGAAGGGGGAGATACAGACGATCAAGAACCGGTCGCGCGAGCGGAGCGAGGACGACCGCACTATCAGCGAACTCCTCGCGCGTCGGGTCGCCGCCGGCGACCTCACGGTCGAGGAAGCGCTCGCGGAACACCGGGAGGGAGACGACGAAGCGTAGCCGCTCACTCCGCGTCGCGAACCGCTTCCTCCGCGCGACGCATGATCTCTCGAACCGGGCGGTCGACCGCCTCCGCGACGGCCGCGGCGTCGTCGAACTCCGCGCTCACGTCGTACGCCGCCCCTTCGTCGTCGCTGGCGATCTTCACGTCGACGCCGAACGTCTCGCCGTCGATGTCGAGTTCGGTCGTCTCGACCGACCGCCCTGCGATCCAGCGGTGGCTCGCGCCCGTCTCGCGGACGCCGAGCGTCCCCGTCTCCGCGGCGAGACGGCGTGCGACCCGCTCCACGTCGGCCGGCTTGACGATGACCTTCACGAGGTGGCCCGGGCGCGACTTCTTCATCGTCGCGGGGAGAATGGTCACGTCGCGTGCCCCCGCCGCCGTGAGCGACCGCTGGAGGTCGCCGAGCAGTTCGGGCGAGGCGTCGTCGAGGTTCGTCTCCAACACGCGGATCTCGTCGCGGACCAACCCCCCGGACGCGTCGCCGACGACCGCCCGGACGACGTTCGGTCGTTCCGGCAGGTCGAGGCCGCCAGCGCCGTACCCCGACGACGCGACCTCCATCGGGGGGAGCGACGCGACGCCGTCCGCGACCTCCGCGAGGAACGCCGCGCCCGTCGGCGTCAGCAACTCGCGGGCGACGGGGCCGCCTCGCAGTTCCCAGTCGGCGCTGTCTGCGATGTTCACCACGGCCGGCGCGGGCACCGGATACACCCCGTGGGCCATCTCCACCTCGCCGCTGCCGGCGGAGACGGGCGTCGTCACCACCCGATCCGGGTCGAGGTCGGCGAGCAGCAGCGCCGCGCCGACGATGTCCGCGACGGCGTCGTCCGTCCCCACCTCGTGGAACGCCGTCTCTTCGAGGTCGGTGTCGTGGACGGCCGCCTCGGCCTCGCCGAGCCGTCGGAACGCGCCGAGCGCCCAGTCGCGGGCGCGCTCTGGGATGTCCATCTCCTCGACGATGGCGACCACCTCGGGGTAGGTGCGCGTGACGCCGTGGCCCTCGGCGTGCGTGTGGTCGTGTGCGTGGCCGTCGTCGTGTGAGTGGCCGTGCGCGTGCCCGCCGACTTTGTCGAGTGACGGCGTGTCGTCACCACTCGACTCGTCGTCCGAATCGTCGCTGCCTCCGTCGCCGTCGCCGTCGGTCGTCAGCACGTCGACGCTCGTCGCGGTGACGCCCTGACGGGCGACGCGCTCGACGCGATACTCGACGGGCAGCGCGCGCTCGACGGGCGCGAGAGCGTCCCGGTCCGCGCCGGCAGCGAGCAGGGCTCCGAGTAACATATCGCCGGCCGCGCCGGTTCGGCCGTCGAAGGCGAGCGTTCGCATATCTGTTCGGGGCCGTCCGCGGCGAAAAAGTGTTCGGACCGTGCACGCGGCGGTGTTCGAACAAGCGGGTCGTCGAGCGACTGTGTAACCGCGGTGGGTGGGACTGAAAGGGGCCGGTCGCTCGACGACGCCCGCCGATGTAAGGACCGCACCGCGAGCGACGCGAGCGAGAGGACCACAGCGAGGTCTGCTCGCGGCCGGCGGCCGCTCGCACGGCCCGTGGCGGCTCCGCCGCCACGCTGCGCGCGAGTCGAGCGGGCGGGGGCTTTCTACACCCTGTTGCTGGCTTCTACGGTTAAATCGACCTTATCTGAACACGGCCGCGCGCACCGACTGCTATCCGACCTGTGCCTGCCAGTCGCGGAGGCGGTCGGCGGAAACACCCTGCACTTCGCCGGCGACGGCCTCGGCGTCGGCGGCCGAGAGGTCGTCGAGGCTCTCGATGCCGGCCTGCGCGAGCTTCTCGGCGGTCTTGGCGCCGACGCCGTCGAGGTCCTCGATGTCGCTCGCGGCCTGTCGCTCCTGATACTCCGCGTAGTTACAGATCGGACAGCCCAGCTCCCACGGCTCGTCGTCGCCGTCGTGGACAGCGAGTTCGGGCAGGTCGTGGTCTCCACAGTGCGCGTCGGTCACCTCCACGTCGCCGCGCCGGGGGAGCGGCAGCGAGTACTCGCAGTCGGGATAGCGAGCACAGCCGACGAGCCGCGCGCCGGAGCGGAGCTGTTTGATCGCGAGTTCGCCGCCGTGTTCCGCACCACACTCCGGACATGCGCCGATGATTCGGTCGTCAGTTTCGTCGGCCTCGGCCGCCTTGCACAGCGGACAGCCGTGCGTGAACGTCGAGCGACCGGCGAGCATCTTCACGTGACCGAGATCGTGCTCCTCGCAGTGCTCGTCGATGACGGTCGGTTCACCCTGACTCGGCAGGGGGAGCGTGTACTCGCAGTCGGGGTAGCCGTCACAGCCGACGAAGTACGACCCCTGGCGGGAGCGGCGCACGAGCAGGTCGTCGCCACACTCCGGACACGGACCGAGCGTCTTGTCCGCCTTCAGCGACTCGCGGAGGAAGTCGCCGACCTCCTCGCGGTGGTCGTGGAGGTCCTCGAAGACGCGCCGGAGCATCGCTCGCGACTCGGCGGTCACCTCGTCCAGCGACTTCTCGCCCGAGGCGATTGCGTCCATGTCGCTTTCGAGTCGGGCGGTCATCGACTCGTCGGTTATCTCGTCGGCGAACCGCTCGGCCGCCTCGACGACGGCCATCGCCAGCCCGGTGGGACGCGGCGGGTCGTTCTCGATGTAACCGCGGTCGTAGAGCTTCTGGATGGTCTCGTGGCGGGTCGAGTTGTGGACGATGACGCCGCCCTGTACCGCAAAGTTCGGCGCGTCCTCGTCGACCGAGAGATCGTACACCGGGCCGTCGTAGTCACGCTCCCGAACATCGAGGACGGAGGCCTCGGCGGGGTAGCCAAGCACGGTCGCGTAGATGGAGTTCCGGAATCCAACCGCGCGGTACTTGATGATCCGGTTGTCGGCGTAGCTACGGTTGCTTCCCCGAGCTTCCTTCGACAGATACCCTCGCTTGCGGAGGGTGCGAACGAGGTCGTTGACGCGCCCACGCGTCAGTCCGAGCTCCGAGGCTAGCTCGGCCGACGTTCGCGGGCACTCGGTTGCGAGTTCGAGGACTCGTGCCTTGTGGCGGGTCACGTCGTACGTTTCGAGCGCGTCGAGTCCGCGATAGAACTTCTCGTCGGCACCGATTGGAACCGTGTCGAGGAACGGTTCGAGACGCTTCCGACCGCGAAAGTGTAGTTTGTGCTGACCGGGAGCGAGCTTCGATTCGACACCGTGTGCGGACAACATTTCGCCGACTCCCCGAAGCAAGTCGTGATCGGTGTTCGAGATGAACGCTTTCCGCTCCCGAGAGATGTGCCCCTCGTCATCGAACAGCGCGCCGACGAACACTGGCTGAAGGGACTCCGGAACTTCTGGACAGCCGTCAACGGTCACGGATTCGAGAACCCGAACGAGAATACGGCCGACTGCACTTGGTAACTGCACGTAGTAGCGGTCCTGATGCTCCGGGTTCTGTTTCCCACCGTCGTGAGTGGATGGCCGAACGCCGAACAGGGACTCGATGTCGGCCCGGAACCGCTCGATGAGCCGACGGTCAGTGTTGTGGTAGCGTACGTCGACGGTGTTCTCCGCCTCGTTCACCGAAACCGACCCGTCCCCGAGGATGTTCGCTAGGATACGGGCTAGTTCGGAGCTCCACTCAAGCGGGAACGGGTTCTCGAACGTCGTTTCGTAGTTGAGTCCGTGGAGTTCGGCCGGGCGAATACCTAGTTCCCCAAGTATCCAGACCGGTACGTCACGCTCGCCGTTCTCGTAGTGAGAAAGCAGACTGCGCGCGGTGTCGAGTTCGTCCGCCAGTTCGGACTGGGACAGCTCCCGTTCGTGGCGGTACTCGGCAAAAGCCCGGTTACAGTCGGCTCCGAAGAGCTTCAAGTCCTTGTCACAGCCGGACACGAATGCTTCCCACGTCATTACGACCGCTGGGTCGTCGACAGCTGGACGCCAGTTCGGCCGAGCACTGAGCAACGAGTCGCCCGCCTCGACATCTCGGGCTGGAACTACTCGAAACTCACCGTTGCGGATGACGTACAGGGGGTGGTCGTCCGTCACCGAGAACGTCCCTGCGTCGGTTTCGAGCGCCAGCACCCGCTCGTCATCGTCCAGCGGCCGCTCGCTCACGAGCTCCGCGCGACGCTCGGACACTGTCTCGGTCGCCTCGTTCAGCGAGATTACGGATGGTCCACCCTCGTTGGTAGCGACTTCCGTCTCCCCGTCGGCAACGAGCACCTGCCCTTCCTCGAACACCGTTCCGACGGACTTGCGAACGACATCGCCGTTCCCGTCTCGAACAAGGACTGGGGCGTCCTCGGTCAGACACTTCGTTCCGATTCCGAGATCCTCCATGGTCTCGATGAGTCGCGACTGGCCGCGCCGGCGGGGGGGCTGGGTCTCTTTCGCCTCCGAACGCGGGTCGAACAGCCGGAGTTCGTCGCCGGACTCCGCCTCCGGGACGTGGTTCTCCGAGGCCGACGAGTACGGGTAGACGGCGTGATACCCCGGCTCGACGAGCCGTTTGCCGTTCGCCTTCAGCGACGCGCCGTTCGCGTCGACGACGACGCGCAGGTGTGCCCACGTCGCCGGGTCTGCACACGTCGCGAGGAACCGGCGGACGACGAGCTCGTATATCTCCCACTCGTCCTCGCTCAGGTCCTGACGCCCGGGAATCTCGCCGGTCGGGTGGATCGGCGGGTGGTCGGTGGTCTCCTCGTCGCCCTCGGTCGGCGCTATCTCGCCGTCGAAGAGACTCGCCGCGTCCTCGCCGAACGCGCCCGTATCGGCGAAGGTCGCGAGCAGTTCCTCGGGGTCCAGATCGTCCGGGTAAACGGTGTTGTCCGTCCGCGGATAGGTGATCCAGCCGGCGGTGTACAGCTCCTCGGCTATCGACATGGCCTGCTGTGCGGCGTAGCCGAGCGACCCCGCCGCGCGGATGTACTGGGTCGTGTCGAACGGGGCCGGCGGCTCGTCCGTTCGGGTGCGTCGCCGGACGGACTCGACGGTCGCCGTCTCCGCGTCCTGTAACTGCTCGTAGGCGTCCTCCGCGTCGGTCTCGTCCCAGACGCGCTCCTGTTCCGTGCCGTCCTCGCTCTCGAAGAAGTACTGCGCCTCGAAGCCGTCGTCTGTCGACTCCTCGTCCTCTGCGAGATCGGCGAACAGCTCCCAGTAGTCGTCCGGCTCGAACGCCCGGATCTCGCGTTCGCGCTCGACGATGAGCCGGAGCGTCGGCGACTGCACCCGGCCGACGGAGATGAAGTCGTCGCCCAACTGGCCGGCCGACAGCGAGAGGAACCGGGTCAGCGCCGCCCCCCACATCAGGTCGATCACCTGCCGGGCCTCGCCCGCCGCCGCGAGGTCGAAATCCAGTTCGTCGGGCTCGGCGAAGGCGTCGCGCACCTCGCGGTCGGTGATGGAGGAGAAGCGGACGCGCTCGATCGGCACGTCCGTCACCTCGTCGACGAGTTCGTACGCCTCCTTGCCGATGAGTTCGCCCTCGCGGTCGTAGTCGGTGGCGATGACCGCGCGGTCGGCCTCGCGTGCGAGACTCTGGAGCGTCGCGACGATGTTCTCCTTCGTCGCGTTCTTCACGACCTCTGCTTCGGTCAGTTCGACGGGGCGGACGTCGCGCCAGTCGTTGTACTCCGGGGGGAAGTCGACGCCGACGACGTGGCCCGACAGGCCGACACACCGCGTGTCGCCCCACCGATAGACGGTGACGCCGTTGCGTCGGTCGACGCCCGCGCCGCCGTCCGAGAGGATCTCCGCGATGCGGCGCGCGGCGTTGTCCTTCTCGGTGACGATGAGTTCCATCTACCACTCCGAAACGGCTACCAGAAATTAAACGCTTCGACCAAAATCGCAAGACTGCGCGCTCGTGCGTCGCCCGCGTGTCGCCCGTGCCCGCGGGAACGAGTACGCGACGGCCAGACGGCCACACCGACGAAGGGTACGGATAGCCCACGACGAAAGTTTAGTAAGCCGAAAGATTTGCTGAGGAGACGCAAACACAGCATTCCAAATCATTAACAGGCTCGCACGACGAAGTTAACTTGATGAGTAAATCGAATCAAGAGTGGTGGCCGGAGCGGTTGAGTCTGGACATCCTCGACCAGAACGCGCAGGACGCGAGCCCGATAGAGGATGGGTTCGACTACGCCGAGGCGTTCGAATCCCTCGATCTGGACGCCGTGAAGTCGGACATCGAAGACGTGATGACGACCCCGCAGGACTGGTGGCCGGCCGACTACGGCCACTACGGGCCCTTCTTCATTCGGATGGCGTGGCACAGCGCCGGGACGTACCGCGCCAGCGACGGGCGCGGCGGCGCGGCCGGCGGCCGACAGCGCTTTGCGCCGATCAACAGTTGGCCCGACAACGCGAATCTCGACAAGGCGCGCCGTCTGCTCTGGCCCGTCAAGCAGAAGTACGGCCAGAAGCTCTCGTGGGGCGACCTGATCATCCTCGCGGGGAACGTCGCCATCGAGTCGATGGGCTTCCGAACCTTCGGCTTCGGCGGCGGCCGCGAAGACGCCTTCGCGCCCGACGGAGCCGTCGACTGGGGTCCCGAAGCCGAGATGGAGACCAACGAGCGCTTCGAGAAGGCCGGCGAGATCCAGGAGGGCCTCGGCGCGTCGGTCATGGGGCTCATCTACGTGAATCCGGAGGGACCGGACGGCAATCCGGACCCGATGGCGTCGGCCAAGAACATCCGGCAGACGTTCGACCGCATGGCGATGAACGACAAGCAGACGGCCGCGCTCATCGCCGGCGGCCACACCTTCGGGAAGGTCCACGGCGCGGACGACCCCGACGAGGCGCTGGGCGACGAGCCGGAAGCGGCCCCCATCGAGGCGCAGGGCCTCGGCTGGGCGAACGAGGCCGCCCACGAGGGAGAGGTCACCACCAGCGGCATCGAAGGGCCGTGGACCCAGTCCCCGACCGAGTGGGACATGGGCTACGTCGACAACCTGCTCGACTACGAGTGGGAGCCGGAGAAGGGTCCCGGCGGCGCGTGGCAGTGGACCCCGAAGAGCGAGGAACTGGAAAACACCGTGCCGGACGCACAGGACCCCGAGGAGACGGTGACGCCAATGATGCTCACCACCGACATCGCTCTCAAGCGGGACCCCGACTACGGCGAGATCATGGAGACGTTCCAGAAGAACCCGATGGAGTTCGGGATGGCGTTCGCCAAGGCGTGGTACAAGCTGACGCACCGCGACATGGGTCCGCCGGAGCGGCTCCTCGGCCCCGAGGTGCCGGATGAAGAGATGATCTGGCAGGACCCCCTTCCGGACGCAGACTACGAGTTCATCGGCGAGGCCGAGACCGAGGAACTGAAGGCGGAGATCCTCGACTCGGAGCTGTCCGTCTCGCAGCTGGTCAAGACCGCGTGGGCGTCGGCGTCGACGTACCGCGACAGCGACAAGCGCGGCGGCGCTGACGGCGCTCGCATCCGGCTCGAACCCCAGCAGAGCTGGGAAGTGAACGAGCCGCGAGAGCTGACGGAGACGCTGGAGACGCTCGAAGGGATTCAGGCCGATTTCAACGCACGCGACGAGGTTCGCGTCTCGCTCGCCGACCTCATCGTCCTCGGCGGGAGCGCGGCCATCGAGCAGGCGGCGGCCGACGGCGGTTACGACGTGGACGTGCCGTTCGAGCCGGGTCGGGTCGACGCCACGGCAGAACAGACGGACTCCGACTCGTTCGACGCGCTCAAGCCGAAGGCCGACGGGTTCCGCAACTACCTCAGCGACGAGGCCGACCGCCCCGCCGAGCAGTTGCTCGTCGACAAGGCGGACCTGCTGGGCCTGTCACCCGACGAGATGACGGTGCTCGTCGGCGGCATGCGCACGCTGGGTGCCACCTACCAGAACACCGATCTGGGCGTCTTCACCGACGACACCGAGACGCTCACGAACGACTTCTTCGTGAACCTACTCGACATGGGCACGGAGTGGGAGCAGGCGCAGGGCTCCGAGAACGTGTTCGAGGGCCGCGACCGCGACACGGGTGAACTAGAGTGGGAGGCGACCCGCTTCGATCTCATCTTCGGCTCGCACTCGCGGCTCCGCGCCATCGCGGAGGTGTACGGTGCCGAGGACGGTGAGGAGCAGTTCGTCGAGGACTTCGTCGACGCGTGGACGAAGGTGATGCGGCTCGACCGCTTCGACCTCTAATATACCGGTCTTCATTACTCGGTTTTCTGCACATCTCAGCTCTCACGGACAGACACACGTTCAAACTGGACTCAGTAATACCCGACGGTGCGACGGTTAGTCGCCGTCGGTTTCGCTCACCGCCTCCGCCACTGCCGCGAGCACGTCGGTCGCCCGCTTCACCTCCGCGCCGTCCTCGACGAAGAGGAGCGTCCGCGGCGGGTCCACAGCCTTCGGACGGACGCGCAGTTCCGCATCGCGGCCCGCGTCGGCCGCACGCTCGACGCCGCGCTCAAACTCGACGTGTATCCGGTCGGGATGTGCGTGAACGGCGGCGAGTCGCGCGCCGTCACAGTCGAGCGCGTATGCGAACGCACCGGCCTCGTTCGGATCGACGTCGTCGCCCGCGTCGGTGACCGCCAGCCGTCCGAGCGGTCCCGACTCGCGGCCGTGAATCTCGGAGGAGAGCAGCTCTGCGAGACGGACGCCGTCGGTCGTGCGGTCGCGGACCATTATATCTCTTCGACGGCCGCCGCGGCGTGTTCGCTCACGTCGATACCCTGCCGGCGGGCGAACAGCACCGCCGCGGCCTCGACCGTCACCGCGAGGTCAGCCTGTAGCTCGTTGATGCCGGCGACCGCCGTCTGTTTCTCGATGCCGGCGTCGGTACAGGCGTCGAGCACCTTCTCGAACGTCGACCGCTGGCGGAGCAGCGACTCGTCGGGCCGGAAGCCGTCGGGGACGGTCACGTCGTCGGGGTCGAACTGCGCGACGAGGTCCTCGCCGTCGCGGTCGAGCAGCCCCTCGCCGGCGGCCACGTCGACGAGCCGCTTCGCCTGATCGGGTGAGAACCAGTCGCGGTCGAGCGAGAGGTCGACGACGAAGTTGCTCGCCGCCATCCGGTGGTCCCCGGCGGCGCGGAACGGCGCGGCGACGGCGACCCTGAGACTCATACTCGTCGGTTTCCCGCCGCGGACTAATACCCGTCGTTCGGGCTCAGAACTCGACGGCCGACTCCGGGCCGGGGTCGGTCGCGCCGTCGAGGTCGGCGAACGCCGCGCGGAGCCGGTCGTACGTCTCGTCGACCGCCTCCACGATGACCGTCGTGTCCGAGACGACCGGCATGAAGTTGGTGTCGCCGTCCCACCGCGGGACGACGTGCGTGTGGACGTGGTCGGTGATCGACCCGCCGGCCGGCCCGCCGAGATTCATCCCCGTGTTGAAGGCGTCCGGGTGGAGCGACTGCTCTAACGCGTCGAAGGTCCGCTGTTTGAGGCGGCCGAGACCGGTGAGCGTCGACGCTTCGAGGTCGCGGTACGCTCCGGTGTGTCGGTGCGGGATGACCATCGCGTGGCCCGGATTGTACGGGTAGTTGTTGAGCACGACGAACGCCGTGTCGTTGCGCGCCAACACTCGCGCCTCGCGAGCGTTCTCGCGTTCGGGCAGGACGCAGAACGGACAGCCGTCGATGGGGTCGTCCTCGCGTTCGACCCACTCGATGCGCCACGGGGCGAACAGTTTCTCCATACCGGGTCTGGGGCCGCCGGGGAGATAACTCCTCTCAGTCCTGCGGCGCGCCCGAGAACCCACGGGGTCGCAGTCTGAGTTCGTCCAGCCCGGGCAGATGTTTGACGTTGTAGATGACCTTCGCGTCTCCGGAGACGGGGGAGCTGATACACGAGAGCCGGACGCCGCGGTCGAGCCACTCCTCGGTGAGGATGTGACCCGCGGGCGTCGGCATCTCCCCCGCCACGAGCGCGACGGCGCAGTTCGAACACGCGCCGCCGCGACAGGAGTAGGGCCACGTGAAGCCGCGGTTCTCGGCGGCTTCGAGCAGCGTCTCGCTGGATTCGACCAGCAGTCGACCGTAGTCGTCGGGATCGAGGTCGGCCGCCGAGGCCTTCTCGAAGAGGTCGTCGTCGCTCAGCTCCCAGCCGTGGTCCTCCAGCACCTCGAAGTTCAGATACTCGACGCGACTGCGCTCGGGGTCGGAGGCGGTGTCCTCGTCCGTCTCGTCGTCGGGCGGGCGACGACGCTGGCCGCGGCGGTCGACGGTGTCGTCCTCGGTGGATTCGTCCTCCTCGTCGGAGGTCGTGGCGGCACCCGACTGGACGGCGTCGTAGGCCGCACGGACGCGTTCGAACGCGCGCTGTGAGCCGCCGTGGTCCGGATGCGCCTCCTTCACCCGTTTCCGGTACGCCCGCTCGACCGCCTCCTCGTCCGCACCGGGGTCGACTCCGAGCACGTCGAACGGATCGTCCACGCGCGTCGGTACGGGAGTGGCGCGTAAAGCCCCTCGCCCACCGACAAGCGATGCTGGATGCGACATCCGAGCTACTACTTGAATCTACTGGCCGTTCAACGAGCTAAACGGTCTGAGAGAGCGCCCTGAACGCTCTCGACACCTCTCTGCCGCTCGATTTCGTCAGACGCCCCGTCGTGTGGCGGTTTCAACGGTGAACCGACAGAACGGAGTTTCCGGTTTATGTCTCTCTCCGTGCTACGGGTGGATGCGATGGCAACGACCACCGTGACCAACGACGAGAGCATTGCCGAAGAGTGTCCGGAGTGCGAATCGACGACTGCACACGACGTGTCCGTGCAGATACTCACGGAGAGTGCCGACTCAGAGAACGCGGCGTACTCGCGGGAGCCGTACCGCGTCAGCGTCTGTCAGACCTGCGGCACCGAGGAGCGTATCCGAATGAACAACGCGTGACCTCCGGGTTCACTCGACGCGCGTCGGCACCGCCATCGTCGTTTCCTCTCTCCTCACTCTGCCGGCGCTGACCGCTCAGCGGCGCGTCGTCACTTCACAGCCGTCCTCGGTGACGATCACCGTGTGTTCGCGCTGTGAGACGAGGTTCCCCTCGTCCTCCTGTAGGACCGGATAGCCGTGGACGACGCCCTGCTGTTCCAGCCTGCGGAGCGCCATCTTCGCCCGCGAGGTGTCGAGCCAGCGGCGGGCAAAGGGGAGCGTCTTGAACTCCTCGACGATCTGTTCGAGCGCCTGTCGCGCCTGCCGGTTCCGGACGGACGCCTCCGATTCGAGCATGTATATCTCCTCGTCTGCGCCCTCGGTCACCTTCCCGCCGCCGTCGGTCGCGAACGGCTCGATGGCGACCACGTCCCCGGCGGCGAGTTCGGTGCCGCTCTCGACGGCCCGGTTCGGAATGTTCGGCTCCGTGTGCTGGTCCCAGTGACCGAGCCCGTGGCCGGTGAGATTGACGACCGGGTTGTAGCCGTAGCCGTCGATGACGGACTCGATCTCGGCACCGATCTCCCCCGTGTGGACGCCCGGCTCCACGGCGTCGAGCGCGGCGTCGAGCGCCTCCTCGGCCGCGTCGACCAGCTCCGTCTGTCCGGTGAAGTCGACGGTGACGGCCGTGTCGGCCAGCCAGCCGTCGACGTGGACGCCGATGTCGAGTTTCACCATCTCCTCGCCGATTTCGCGGTCGTCGTCGGGCGCGGCTGCGCCGTGTGCCGCCTCGTTGTCGACGCTGACGTTGACCGGAAACGCCGGCTTCGCGTCGACGCCGCGCTCGTCGCCCAGCGCTCGAATCCTGCTTTCCGCCCACTCGGAAAGCTCCAGATACCCCGTTCCGATCTCGGTTCGCTCGGCCGCTTCCTCGCGCACTTGCGCCAGTATCTCGCCCGCCTGTCGGTGTTTCTCGTATCGCTCCGCGTCGAGTGCGTCGCTCATACCTCCACTCCGGCGGGACGCGTCAAGGGGCTTTCCGTCGTCGCCCGACGCGAGCGACGGGACTTTTTACCCCCGGGGGCGAGCGACCGGACATGAAACTGCTCGTCCGCCGACAGGGCGTCCACGGGATCGACGCCAGCGAGTACGCGACCGCGCTCCGCGACCGCCTCCCAGCCCACGAGGTCGTTCACGCACGTACTCGCGAGGCCGAGGAGCGGGAAGTCGCCGACGCGCACGTCCTCACGGGCGTCGACGTGGATGCCGAATTGCTCGACCGCGCGGCCGAACTGCGACTGTTCGCGGGGGCGTTCGCCGGCACCGACCATCTGCCGCTCGACGCCCTCGACCAGCGCAGCATCGGCGTCACGAACGCCGCCGGCGTCCACGCGCCGAACATGGGCGAGTACGTCCTCGGGGCGCTGCTCGGCCACGTGCGGTCGTTCCGCGAGGCGTACCGGCGACAGGAGCGCGCCGAGTGGCGGCCCTGCGAGGTGCGTGAACTCGCCGGGTCGACGGTCGCCGTCGTCGGCCTTGGTCACATCGGTCGCGCAGTGGTCGAGCGACTGCACGCGTTCGGCGTGGAGACGGTCGGAGTTCGCGCCTCACCGGAGAAGGGCGGACCCGCCGATACCGTGCGTGGCCCGGACGGCCTTCACGACGCGCTGGCACGTGCGGAAGCGGTGGTGCTGGCCTGCCCACTCACGGACGCGACGCGCGGTCTCATTGGCGGCGACGAGTTCGACACGATGCGGGCAGACGCCCTGCTCGTCAACGTCGCGCGCGGGCCCGTCGTCGACACCGACGCCCTCGTGGCCGCTCTGCGAGCCGACCGGATCGGCGGTGCGACCCTCGACGTGACCGACCCGGAGCCGCTTCCGCCCGAGCATCCGCTGTGGGACTTCCAGAACGTTCAGATCACGCCGCACAACGCCGGCAACACCCCCGACTACTACGAGCGGCTGGCCGACATCGTGGCTGGCAACGTCGACCGCGCCGCCGGCGAGGGGTGGGACGCCGACTTCGAGAACCTCGTGCTCGCGCCCACGCGCGGCTAACCGTACCCGCGGGTCGTCACGCCGTGTCGCTCGCCAGTCATGTACCAGTCACTTCTCGGGGGGTTCGGGCGGTCCCGGCCGACCCAGTAGTCGTCGCTCGATCGGCCGGTCACCGAAGTAGATGAGATACGCGTAGACGAGGGACGGCCGCAGATGGCGGCGTGGTCGGCCGACGCGCGACGCGGCCATCGCGTCGTCGCGGACCCGCGCAGCGCCGCGAGGTCGCTCTCGTCGCCCGCTGCCGTCGTGATGAAACACGTCGAGTGGTGTTGGTCCACCTCGACGCGGGCGAGGTCGGCCTTCGACAGCTGCTCCGTCTCCTCGGGCGGAGACGCCGGGTCGTCGGAGACGGCATACGCGTCCGCCGCGTGCTTGACGTACGTGTCGCCGTACCCTACCCGTTCACCGTCGGTCGTGTGCGCGACGAGACTACTTCTCGCGACCGTCGCCGACGAAGCCGTCGAGCCGGTCGTCGTCGTCCGTCCCGTCCTCGGTCACAGCCGCTCTATTTCCCCGCTCCGTATGAGTGTTACCAACTAACAACGAACTTATTATGACAGGAGTGTAGCTGGGGGTATGGCTGTGGAGGACCGGTTCTACGAGCCGGACGGGTTGGAGACGTCGGCGGACGCCCTCGGCTTCGACCGACCGGACGTTTCGGCGTACAGCGCGCTCGCCGAGGACCTCCGGGAGCGGGTGGCGGGGGAGGTACAGTTCGACGAGTACGCGCAGGTGTTGTACGCGACCGACGGGAGCGTCTATCAGGCGAAGCCCGCGGGCGTCGTCTGCCCGCGCGACCGCTCGGACGTGCAGGCGGTCGTCGAGGTAGCGACCGACCACGGCGTGCCGGTGATGCCGCGGGGCACCGGCTCGTCGCTCGGCGGGCAGACGGTCGGACCGGGCTGTATCGTCCTCGACGTGTCCCGACACATGGACGATATCGTCGACATCGACCCCGACGCCCAGCGGGCGACCATCCAGCCGGGCGTCGTGCAGGACCACCTCGACGCCAAGCTCGGCGAACACGGGCTGAAGTTCGCTCCCGACCCGGCCTCGTCGAATCGGGCGAGCGTCGGCGGCGGCATCGGCAACAACTCGACCGGCGCACACTCGGTGCGCTACGGCATCACGGACGCCTACACGGAGGAACTGGAGGTCGTGCTCGCGGACGGCTCGCTGGTCCACACACGCGAGGTCGTGCTCGACTCCGATGAGTACGAGGAGATCGTCGCCAAGGACGACCTCGAAGCGGGCATCTACGAGACGGTGCGTGCCCTCGCCGAGGAACACGAAGCGGAGATCGACGACAAGTATCCGAGCCTGAAGCGCTCGGTTTCGGGGTACAACCTCCACAAGGCAATCTACGAGAACGACGACGGCGAGGCGGTGATCAACCTCTCGAAGCTGTTCGTCGGCGCGGAGGAGACGCTGGGCGTCATCGTCGAGGCGACGCTGTCGCTCGTGACCGTCCCCGAGGAGACGGCGCTGGCGCTGTACTGCTTCGACGACCTCGTGGAGACGATGCAGGCGGTGCCCGAGGCGCTGGAGTTCGACGTGAGCGCCGTCGAGTTGATGGACGACGAGGTGTTCCGACTCGCCGCCGAGTCGGACGGCTACTCGGAGTACGTCGAGGTGATACCGGAGGGGACGACGGCGGCGCTCATGCTGGAGTTCGACTCCGAGTTGGTCGACGACTTCGAGGCGGCCATCGGCGAGACGAACGACTACTTCGTCGGCGACGGCGACGCGTTCGACGTCGTTGAGGCGTACAGCGAGCCCGCACAGGACGACATCTGGAAGCTCCGGAAGGCGGCCATTCCGCTGTTGATGTCGCTCGACGGCGACCCGAAGCCGTACCCGTTCATCGAGGACGCGACGGTGCCGCCGGCCGAACTCGCCGAGTACGTCGGCCGGTTCGAGGACGTGCTCGGCGACCACGGCACATCGGCGGCGTACTTCGCGCACGCCGGCAGCGGGACGCTCCACATCCGTCCGATCCTCAACCTGAAGGAGTCGGAGGGCATCCAGAAGATGCACTCCATCACGGACGACGTGACGGACCTCGTCTTGGAGCATCACGGCGCGTTCTCCGGCGAGCACGGCGACGGGATGGCGCGCACGGAGTTCAACCCGAAGATGTACGGCGAGGACCTGTGGAACGCGTTCAAGCAGCTAAAGACGGCGTTCGACCCCGAGTGGATGTTCCACCCGGGCAACGTCGTCTACCGCGAGAGCCCCGACGACATCGGCCCGGGCTCCGAGCGGGGCGTCGGCGCGGACATGCGCGAGAACCTCCGGTACGGCGCGGACTACCAGAGCATCGAGCCGCAGACGGAACTCGACTTCTCCGACGAGGGGAGCTTCTCCGAACTCGTCGAGCTGTGTAACGGCTGTGGCACCTGCCGGCAGACGGACACGGACGTGATGTGTCCCACCTACCGCGCCTCACAGGAAGAGATGCAGACGACGCGGGGCCGGGCGAACATGCTCCGGGCCGCCATCTCCGGCGAACTCGACGAGGACGAGATCCACAGCGACCGGTTCCAGGAGGAGGTCCTGAACCTCTGTGTCGGCTGTAAGGGGTGTAAGAGCAACTGCCCGACGGGGGTCGACCTCGCGAAGCTGAAAGCCGAGGTGAAACACCAGCATCATCAAGAAGAGGGTGCCGGCTTCCGCGAGAAGCTGTTCGCCAACATCGACACGGCCTCTCGGATCGGGAGCGCGCTCGCGCCGCTGTCGAACGCCGCCTCGAAGCTGCCGGGCGCACGGACGGTCATGGAGAAGGTGCTCGGCATCCACTCGGAGCGCGAGCTGCCGCGGTTCACAGGCGAGACGCTCGAAGACTGGTTCGAGAAGCGGGGCGGTTCCGCCGTGCCGGAGCCGGAGGCCAGCGACACCGTCGTCCTGTTCCCGGACACGTACACGAACTACAGCTACCCCGCACCGGGGAAGGCGGCCGTCCGGCTGCTGGAGGCGGCGGACGTGCGCGTGGAGATGGCCGACGGCGTCGCCGCCAGCGGGCGCGCGGCCTTCTCGATGGGCTTCCTCGACAAGGCGAAAGAGCGTGCCCGCACGAACGTGGACGCGCTGGAGCGGCACGTCGCCGCCGGCAAGTCAATCGTCTTCGTGGAGCCGTCCGACGTCGTGATGTTCCAGGACGAGTACCGCGACCTGCTGGACGGCGACGCCGCCGAGGCGGTCAGCGCGGCGGCGTTCGGCGTGCTGGAGTACGCCGACATGCAACGGCTCGACGAGGACATCGAGTGGGACGCGCCCGACGAGCAGGTCGCCTACCACGGCCACTGCAACCAGAAGGCGACGAACAAGGACCACCACGCGGTGGGCGTGCTCCGTCGCGCCGGCTACGGCGTCGACCCGCTCGACTCCTCCTGCTGTGGGATGGCCGGCTCGTTCGGCTACGAGGAGGAGCACTACGAGCTGTCGAAGGCAATCGGCAACATCCTGTTCGAGCAGGTCGAGGAGAGCGACGCGCCGACCGTGACCGCGCCGGGCGCGTCCTGTCGCTCGCAGTTGGGCGACCGCGAGGACTACGAACAGCCACCCCACCCCGTCGAGAAGCTGGCCGCCGCGTTGGGCTGAGCCGGGGGTAACTGCGATATTTTCGAACTACTGTGCGAGAACTGCGGTGTTCTCGAAGCCGGCAGAGGGATTACTCCAGCGGTTCGATGAGTTCGACGACGTGGCCGTCGGGGTCCTCGATGAACGCGGTCCGCGCGCCGGCCGCGGGCTGGTCGCCCGGTTCCTTCACGACGCCGTGGTGGTCGACGCGCTCGAAGGTGGCGTCCACGTCGTCGACGCCGACGGCGATGTGGTCCCACGCCGTGCCGGGCTCGAACGTCTCGTCGCCCTCGGTGTCGGCCAACTGTATCTCGACGCCGTCATCGTCGGCGACATAGCGGTGGCGGGTGTCGCCGTCCTCGAAGCCCCACGACTCCTCGAAGCCGAACTGTTCGTAGAACTGTATCGACGCCTCGGCGTCGGCCACGTTCAGACAGGTGTGTAGTATCTCGACCATGGTTCGTGTGCGCCGCCGGATGGGCGCGTCACGTCACACTCCAGCCACCGGCCGTATCACTGTGTCGGCGGCGACACTCCCTGCCCCGGTCGGCGAGTCGCGGCGCGGAGGACGACCGACGAGCCTCGGCTACGTGCCCGGCCCGCCGCCGCCGAAGTTGGAGATGTCGTCGTCCGTCGAGAAGAGCGGACAGTCGTGGTTCTCCGGGAGGCGGTGGTCGGAACAGAACCGCTGGTCACAGTGGTCACACTCGAACGGCTGCTTGATGTCGGAGCCGCAGTCGTTACACCGGTACACGTCGTGTTCATTGGTAGCTCGTCTCGTATAGTGGTTGTGAGCGTTCACGCGGCGTCACGCACAAACGTCGGCGTCACGAACGGTGGCTATGCTGACCGACTGGCGGGCGGTGGCTTCGGGGCTGGGGGCGGCGCTATTGTATCTCGCCGTCCTCGCGCTGTTTCCGGGCTTCGAGGGGGTGCGGTTCGCCGGCGTGCCGCTGGTGCTCGGGACGGGACTCGTCGCCGGTGCCGCCGCGGGCATCGCGGCCGACGACGGGCCTACGACCGGCGCGTGGCACGGCCTGCTGTCGGGATCGCTCGGCGGGGCGGCCTTCGCCGTTACGCTCGTGTACGTCTTCGCGGCGAACGAGCCGTACGGCGTCTTCTACGGGCTGAACTACGTCCTCGCGCTGTCGGCGGGCGACATCTCGGTGATCGCGACCCACGGCCGCACTGTCGTCGCTGGTCTCGCCGGCACCGGCTGGGTGCTCATCACCGTACTCGGCATCTACGCCGGCTACACCGCGCCGCAACGCGAAGGGCGAACGCTCATCGAGGAGTGAACCGCATGCCGTGGAGCGCGGTTCGTGCGCTCGGTGGGGTCCAGCTAAGCGGATCGTTGCTCAACTACGCAACTGCGGTGGGTGGGGCTGAAAGGGGCCGGTCGCTCGATCCAGCCCCGGCGTTCGGAAGACGCGCAGCGAGCCGCGGACAGCGAGGTGGCGGAGCCACCTCGGGCAGTCGGCGCGACGCGCCGACGACAGCGTGGAGCGGCGCTCCACGGGCCGTGCGAGCAGCGAGGGACTATCGGTCCCTCGGGCCGTGTGAGCGGCGAAGCCGCGAACAGACGGCCACCGGCCGCGAGCAGACGGTTGAGCGACCGGTGTGTTGCCCTCCTAATCTCTGGAGCCACTATCAGCTGAACACTGGCGTTCAGACCCAGCCTTCTTCGAGGAGGAGTTCGCCGTTCAGCACGGACGCGCCGGCCGCGCCGCGGATGGTGTTGTGCGAGAGACAGTTGTACTGGATGCCGTCGCTCGTGTCGCGGAAGCCGCCGGCACAGACCGCCATCCCGTTGCCGCGGTTGCGGTCGAGGCGGGGCTGTGGCCGTTCGGGGTCGTCGAACGTGTGGAGGAGTTGGTCGGGGGAGGACCGAAGCGCCGCGGAGGGGTACTCGTCCATCGCCTCGGCGGCACCATCGGGGGTGATCGGGTGGCTGGTGTCCGCCCAGACGTTTTCGAGGTGGCCGTCGATGGTCGGGATGCGGTTACACGAGGCGGCCACGTCCATGCCGTGCAGGGTGATCTCGGTCCCGTCGAAGTCGCCGAGTAGCTTCCGGGATTCGCGTTCCATCTTCGCCTCCTCGCCGCCGATGTGCGGGATGGCGTTGTCGATGATCTCCATCGAGGTGACGCCGGAGTAGCCCGCGCCCGACACCGCCTGCAGGGTCGAGACGCGGACCGCCTCCAAGTCCCACTCGTCGAGCGCGGCGAGCGTCGGCACCATCGTGATAGTCGAGCAGTTCGGGTTCTTCAGGAGCGCGCCGTCCCAGCCGCGCTCGTCGCGCTGGACCTCGAGGACGTTGACGTGGTCGGGATTCACCTCCGGGATGACGAGCGGCACGTCGTCGTCCATCCGCGCGTTCGAGGAGTTCGACGAGACGACGTAGCCGGCCTCGGCGAGCGCCGGTTCGACCGCCGCGCCCACGTCGGACGGCAGCGAGGAGAACAGCAGGTCGACGTCGTTCGGGATTGCTTCCGGGTCCGTCTCGACGACTTCGATGTCGGTGACCGATTCCGGGATGGGGGAGTCGGCGCGCCACTTCGCCGCGTCGGCGTAGGTTCTGCCGGCCGAGGCCGGCGATGCGGTGAGCGTTGCGATGTCGAACTTGGGGTGTGGTTCGAGCAGTTGGATGAGTCGCTGCCCGACGGCACCCGTCGCGCCGAGAATTCCGATACGTACCATTGTCCGGCCTCAGGCGGGGGGAAGCAAAACGGTGTCGTCGTGGGTAGTCGTTGCCATGGAGGCGCGCGTCGCCCGTCAGTCGTCGCCGGCCGCGGCGTCCACGTCGTCCGTCTTGGCGGGGTCGGCGGGCCCCGACTCGTCGCGGACGTCGGCGTCGCGCCACGTGCCGAGCTTGTACCACGCCACGGCGATGAGTGCGCCCGCGACGTTCGAGACGACGAACCCCCACCAGATGCCCGACGAGCCCATCGCCGGGACGAGCTGCGGCAGCGTCACGGTCAGGCCGGCGAGACCGATGGGGCCGCCGACGCCAAAGGACAGCACCGCGGCGATGGGGAGTCGGATGAAACCGAGGAAGATGATGGCGATAGCGGCCGACACCATCGTCTGTCCGGCACCGCGGAAGCCGCCGGTGTAGCCGCGCATGAAGCCGATACAGCCGAAGGTGAGCGCGACGTAGCGGAGGAACTCCGCGCCCGTCGTGACCACGGCCGGGTCGTTGCTGAACAGCGAGACGATCGGCTCGGGGAGCAGGAAGATGCCGATCCCGAGGAGGGAGAGCACGCCGAACATGACGCGTGCGGCGAAGTCGGCCGCGGCCTCGGCGCGGTCGGGTTGGCCCGCGCCGATGTTCTGACCGGCCATCGTCTCGACGCCGCGCGCGACCGCGATGGCCGGCAGGAAGATGACCGAGAAGACGCGGATCCCGATCCCGAAGCCGGCGACGACGCTGGTGGAGAAGGCCCCGACGACGACGAGCATCAGGTTGACCGACAGCGACCGGCCGGTGCCCTCGATAGACGCCGGCAGACCGATACGGAGCATCTTCCGGGCGTAGGTGAGGTCGGGGCGCATATCGCTCAGTCGGATCTGGACGCCCCGCGTGCCGGAGAACATGATGGCCATCCCGACGGCCGTCGCTACGCCGCGCGAGAACACCGTCGCGTAGGCGGCCCCCGTGACGCCGAGTTCGGGGAAGGCGACCGTCCCGACGAGCGGCGCGTTCGCGGCGAGCGTCCACCCGTTGATGAGGAACGGGTCGAGCGCGACGTTGAGTATCACGGTGCCGAGCATGACGAGCATCGGCGTGATGGTGTCGCCGTAGCCGCGCATCAGCGAGAGGAAGATGAAGAAGCCGAACATCGCCGGCAGGCCGAGCGCGATGACGCGCATGTACGCCGTGGCGGCGGCCAACACCGCCGGGCTCGCGCCGAAGATCCGCAGCAGGTCGTCGACGGCGACGTATCCGACCGCGCCGATCAGCACGGAGACGAGCACGGCGAAGGCGACGGTCTGTGAGGCGGCGTACTCCGCGCGTCGGTCCTCGCCGGCGCCCGTGTGCTGGGCGACGAGCACGCTCCCGGTCACGGAGACGCCGAAGCCAAGCGAGATGATGAGAAACACCATCGGAAACGCGAAGGAGATAGCCGCCAGCGCGTTCGTGGAGTACTGCCCGAGCCAGAACGTGTCCGCGAGATTGTACGCCGTCTGGAGCAGATTGGTGATGACGATGGGGATCGAGAGATAAAACAGCGGCTTGCCGATCTCTCCCTGCGTGAGTTCCAACTCCTCCTTGCCCTTGAACATCAGGCAGGCACCTCCGTGGCGGGGTCTCGACCGAGCGCGTCGTCGAGATACCCCTCGATGAGTCGGCGCGCTTCGCTGGGCGACTCGTCGAGTGCGACCTCACGGACGTGTGCGCCGTTGATTGCGGTCACGACGAATCTGGCTACGTCGTCGGGGTCGGCGTCTCCGAAGTGGCCCGCTTCGATCCCGTCGCGGACGGCCCCCGCCACCGTCTCGCGCATCCGCTCGTCGAGCGCGGCCAGTCGGTCGCGGTACGTCTCCGAGTAGGGTGCCTGCGCCTTGATCTCCAACAGCGCGACCGCGAACTCGCGGCTGTCGTCGTCGGCTTCGACGGGCGCGAACACCGCGTCGACGAACGCGTCGAGTCGCACCCGGGGGTCTGCCGACTCGCAGGCGAGCCGGGATTCGAACTTCGCCAGCAGGTGATCGAGAAACGTGCGCAGTAGCTCCTCTTTCGTGTCGTAATGGTAGTGCAGCGCCGCCTTCGATTTCTCCCACTCGTCGGCGATCCGCTGGGTCGTGAGATCCGCGAAGCCGTGCGTGCACAGCGCCCGATGGGTCGCTGCCATCACGGCTTCCCGCGTCTCCTCGTTCATCGCGCGTGCTTACTAACCAGTCAGTCAAGTGGCTTTCGGGAGCGACTCGTCTCGGGGTCGGAGAACAGAGAAGAGCCGTTACGCCGGAGCGCCGCCCTGCTGTTTGCGGGTGATGTAGCCGGCGATGCGGTTGCGGACGCCCTTCGACTGGACGTTGGTCAGTTCCGCGACGACCTCCTTGTTGTGCTCGAAGTCCGTGCTGAACGCCTCCTCGTAGCGCTCTAACAGCGCCCTCGCGAGCTTCTTGATGTAGGCGGGCTTGATTGCCATCTTAGCCGAAGGGACTCGTCGCCCGGGTAAAAACCGTTCGACTCGGGGTGAGGGAGCGGCCGCGGCGGCACGCAGTCACGCCGGTCACTTCCCGGTGAACTCCGGCGATTCCTCGCCGAAGAACGCCGCGTAGCCCGCCTCATAGTCGGCCGTCCGCGTCAGCCCGGCGATGCGGTCGGCCTCGCGTGCGAGCTGCTCGCCGAGGCCGTGGTCGAGGGAGGTCCACAGCAGGTCGCGCGTCTCGGCGTACGCCCGCGTCGGGCCCCCGGCCAGCGCCTCGACCTCGCCCCGGAGAGCGTCGTCGAACTCGTCGTCCGGCACCGTCTCCGTGACGAGTCCCAGCTCGTCGGCCTCGGCCGCGTCGACGGGCTCGTCGCGCATGGCGATGCGCTGGGCCTCGCGCACCCCGACGAGTCGCGGCAGGAAGTACGACGAGCCGCCGTCTGCCGAGAGTCCGATCGCCGGATACGCGAACTGGAAGCGCGCCGAGGCCGCCGCGATGACGACATCCCCGACCAGCGCGGGGCCGATGCCGCCGCCCGCGGCGACGCCGTTGACGCCGCAGACCACCGGCTTCGGCGCGCGGGCGAGGGTGCCGACGAACTCGTGGAGCGTCCCCGCGAGCGCCCGTATCGCCGTCTCGTCCCGCTCGTCGCCGTCGAGTGCCGTCAGGTCAGCGCCGGTGTTGAACACGCCGCCGACGCCCGTGGAGACGATACACCGGCAGTCGTCGTCGCTCGCGAGGTCGGCCGCCGCGGCCCGAAGCCCCTCGGCCGCCGTGGCGTCCATCGCGTTGTTGGCGTCGGGGCGGTCGAAGACGATGCGACCGACTTCGCCGTCGCGCTCGACGCGTACGCTGTCTGTCATGCTGGGGCGGTCGCCCGCTGGCATGTTAACTGTACGCCTCGGTCACTCGATTTCGAGTGAGCCGTCCGCGTCGCCTCCGGCGCTCTCGTCCCACTCCAGTTCGAACTCGACGCTGCGTTCGTACGGCCCGCCTGACGGTCCCTCGCGTTCGGCCTTCACCTCGAAGGTCGGGCGAGAGGGTGGCTGCATCGTCACGGACTCCTCGCCCGCACGCAGGGTGATGTCGCCGCCCGTTTCCAGTTTCTCTGCGACGGTTCGAAGGAACGACGCGATTTCCGCACGGTCCTGACTGCGCTCCGATTCGAACAACACTTCTTCGGACACACGACCGACGTAGCGCCGCGAACGCATAACTCTGTGTCCCGCCGGCACGGCGGTGTTTAGTGAAGCCGTGGAGTTGCCGTGAGAGGAGCGGCGAAGCGTTGGGAAGCCCCTGCACGCTCGACTCGATGGGCTCGCTGCGGTCCTCCCGCTCGCGGTGCTCGCGGTGCGGTCCTTACGTCGCCCGTCTTCGTCGAGCGCACAGCCCCTTCCAGTCCCACCCCGAGCGGTTCCTTCCCCAGCAATCGCGCAACTAAACACTCCTGCCGGCACCGACGCTCCTGCTTGCTCCGCGGCGCGTGTGTCAAGCGATTTAAGCCGCCCGACCCCTCTCAGAGAGTATGGACTACGACGTCGTCGTGGTCGGCGGGGGACCGGCCGGCTCCGCGGCCGGCCGCGCGGCCGCGGCCGAGGGTGCGGACGCGGTCGTCATCGAGAAGGGCGTTCCACGCGCCGACCGCGAGGGACTCGGCCCGGACTCGACGGACGCCGCCGGTATCCTCGACTACTGGGTCGAGCTGATGGACCTCGACGAGCCGGTTCCAGACCGCGTCAAGCACCGAGAGCTGTCGGGCGCGGACTTCATCGGGCCGGACAGCGCCGTGGCGCTCGACTCGACGGGGATGGACGCCGACTACCCGAACTTCGGGTTCACGATGCACCGCGCGCGGTTCGACGACTGGCTCCGCGAGCGCGCCGAGCGGGCGGGCGCGGAGTACCGCGTCGGCACCGGCGTCCGCGACGTGGAGACCGACCTCACCGGCCGGCCCTCGCACACGGTCGTCCTCAACGACGGCACCGAGTTCGACACCCGGTATCTCGTGCTCGCGGACGGGCCACAGCGGACCGTCACCGGAGAGGTGCTCGGACCCCTGTTGCCCAACGGCGAACTCGACCGCCTCGACGCGACGGAGGCCAACCACATCGCGTATCAGGAGTACCGCGAGATTCCCGAGGAACTGCTGGAGCCGGACCGGATCAAGTTCTGGTGGGGGTACATGCCGGGACACACGGCATACCCGTGGGTGTTCCCGAACGACGGCAACGTGGCTCGCGTCGGTCTCACGATGCCTATCGACCTCGACCTGTCCGATGTCGACGATCGCGACGAGTACGCCCTGTTACGCGAGGACGACGAGCGCGTCCCGCGCGGCGGCGCGTACGTCGAGCGACTGATCGAGACGGTGTATCCGGCGTACGACGTCGATGAGTTCCCGCTCCGGACCGACCGCGGGAAGACGGAGGGGACGGAGACGTACCCCATCTCCTCGACGCGACCCATCGAGTCGCCGACGGCCGCGAACGTCGCCGTCGCCGGCGGGGCGATGGGCGCGACCAGCGCCTTCCACGAGGGCGGCGACCACGTCGCGGTCCGCACCGGCAAGCTCGCCGGGCGACTCGCCGCACAGGGCAACCTCCGCGCGTACAACGCCGAGTGGCACCGCGCGCTCGGCGAGGAGCTACGCCGTAACGTCGCCATGGCCGACATCGTCCACGACTACGGTCCCGACGACTGGAACCGCGCGTTCGACGTCGTCGACGCCATCATGCCACAGGACGGCTTCTACCGGACACGTGACCTCATCAAGCGAGGACCTGACGGGCTTCAGTTCCTCTACGCCTACAAGCGGGCAAAGTTCGCCGGTCGCGGCCGCCGCTACGCACAGATACGGGAATCGGAGTACGCGGTGTAACTACTCGACTGTGCAGACTCGGAGTGCATCCGTTAGCCGGACTGCGCGATGAACCGCTCGCGAAGCTCTCCGTCCGGGACGAGACAGGCGTCTCTCTTCCCGAACAGCCGATACCGGACACTCGCGAGCAGGTCGTAGGCCGCGTCCCGGAGCGGCCGCGGGACGCGACGGGCGTGCCACGCCCACCGGTACGGCGCGTCGAGATGGCGAGCGATGCGGACCGCGCCGTCGCTCTTCGTGTACGCGCCCGACTCGTCGACGTAGACGAGCGAGTCGAAGTAGTCGGCCGCGAGGCCGTGCTCGTCGAGCAGGGCAGCACCTTCTTCGGATTGGAGCGGCGCGAACCTGAGCGCGCCGTCGTCCCGCTCGACGATGAACCGGACCGACCACGCGCAGAGATTGCAGACGCCGTCGAACAGCACGACCGGACCGTCCATGCGTTCGGTAGGGGCCCGCGCGGCGAAAAGGGTAACTTCCGCGGCGGCTGAGTAGCGGTGCACGCCTTCAGTCCCCGCCCCGAGGCCGCATCAGCGCGCGATGAGGCGGCGGAGAACCCGGGCGTGCAACAGGCGATGCGGAACGTGTGGCTCCGCGCAGCGAGCCCGCCCTGCACGAGGGTTAGCCGGCAGACGCGGCACGCCGCCACGGGATGATGCCGGTCGTTAGTGTCCGGGGCGACACTCACATTTTGTAGCACTTGCTTTGCTTACGTGATGAGTCGGCGACCTGCTAACTTCTCAAGTCGCTCGGTCGCCGGACGCAGCTGGATATTTTCACCGCAGATACGACTCCAGCGAATCGACGACCTGCTCCACGATCTCGTCCGTAATTCGCCCCTGCCACGCGATGAGATCCTCGTCACGCGGTGAGTGAACTGCCCACGGTGAGGCGAAAGACTCCTTGGGAACCCCGCCGACCTCCCAGACATCTTCCCGAAGGGGTACTGAACCCTCGTACTCCTTCGTGGAGACGGCGACCGCGACGTGCTGTTCGTTGGCGAAGGGATGAGCCGCGTTGTTTATTAGGAGCCACGGCCGCTGGCGGTCGCTACCGAGTTTGAACGGGTCGGAGCTCCTGACGACATCACCGCGTTCTGGCTTCATTAGTCATCCATCCTCGCTCGCCTCCGACTCGCTCGGATGTGACCGATCTGGTGCGGCGGCGTCCCAGTCCGTCGCGTCTATCCCGCCGTCGGCTTCGTCCAGCCGCTCGCTCACTCTGTGCAGATCGTACGCGGCGGCGACACGCTGCTTGTCCTCCGCGACCGCCCAATACTGCCCTCGATGGCGAATCAGATCGCGGGCCTTCAGTCGCGTTAGTGCAGTACCGACCGTATTCGAGTCCTCGTCGATGCCGGCGGCGATCTCTGACCGCGTGAACGCCGCGTCCTGATGGGTGAACAGGTAGGCGATCACCTGTTCGGGGACGCTGGGACCGTCGGGAAGGTCGCCCGATTCGAACTCGTCGATACTCACAGGCATACGGTGGAATTCGAGTGCTGATGTAATGAATGTACTGATATACCCACAAGGATTTTCAACGAACGACCCACCCGATGGCGTCGGGTGGCAGCCGACAGCCCTGATGAAACGCGCGTTTGAACCACCGGAAAGCGCTTGAGGGGGGCGTCGGTACGTGGCCGTATGGGAATACTCGGCTCGCAGGTGTTCTCGGACCCCGACCCGGACGAGCCACGTGTGCTCGACATCGAGGGGACCGACGCCGAGCGCACGTTCGACGCGCTCGGCTCCGAGACGGCCCGCTCGATTCTCGCCGCGACGTACGACGAACCGCGGACACCCCCAGAGATCCGCGACACCGTCGGCACCTCGCTCCAGAACGTCCACTACCACATCGAGCGGCTGGAGGACGCCGACCTGATCGAGTCGGTCGGAACAGGCTACTCCGAGAAGGGCAACGAGATGAGCGTCTACGCGCCGTGTAGCGAGGCGCTCGTGTTGTTCGCGGGCGACGAGCGCGACCGCGGCCGCTTGGAGTCGTTTCTCGGTCGCGTCCTCTCGGCGTATCTCCTGTTGGCGACCCTGACGGCCGCCGTCGCCGTATTCACGCGACGCGTCAGCCAGCAGGCCGCCGATCTGTCCACGGCAGGCGGGGACATAGGCACGGCCGAAACGACCGCACGAGAGACGGCACCGGGACTGTTCCCGTTCTCGCTCTCCGACCCTGCTGTCATGTTCTTCGTCGGCGGTCTGGTCACGCTCACCGCGCTGTCGGTCGTCTGGTGGCTCCGTCGGTAAGGGTCAGACTGCTCCTCGTCGCCAAGGGAGCTACGCCGCTTCTTCGGTCGCCGTCTCGTCGACCGAAACGGCCTCGATGAGGCGAGCGATGTTCTCCGGCAGCGACTGGTGTCCCTCCGCGGTTTCGACGGTGACCATCCCGAACGGCGCGACGTCGATTACTTCCAGCGACTTGTCGGGGGCGACGCCGGCCGCCGCGAGATACCGCAACTCTTCGTCGTCCTGATGCCGGATGCGGCGGACGACGAGCCGGTCACCCTCCGCGGCAGCGGCGAGATTCGTCGTCTCTTCCGCCTCGGGCAGTTCGAGTTCGCGGGTCGGGATTGGATCGCCGTGGGGGTCGGCGTTCGGGTTGCCCAGCGTCTCGGCGATGCGGTCGGTCAACTCCGCGGAGACGTGATGCTCCAACCGGTCGGCCTCCTCGTGCACGTCGGCCCAGTCGTAATCCAGCGCCTCCGTGAGGAACGACTCGAGCAGGCGGTGGTGGCGGAGGATCTCCAGCGCGACAACTTCACCCTCTTCCGTGAGCCGCACGCCCTTGTACTCCTCGCGGTCGACGAGACCGCGGTCTGCGAGTTTCTTGATCATGCTCGACACCGTGGGAGGCGTCACGTCGAGGTACTCCGCGAGGTCCGAGGTCGACACCCGCTCGCCGGTGTCGTCCCCGATGGCGTAGATCGCCTTGATGTAGTCCTCCATCACGGCGCTGAGCATGCTCACTACGTGTTTCTCCGGTCGCGTGTTAGTTCTTCTGTCGTGCGACTGCGGGTCGGCGTAACGCATGGAAACCGTTTTTCGCCGCGCGACCGGAACTCACGTATGAACGTCCGAGCCGTCGCGGAGCTATCACCCGATGAGCGCGCGGCGTTGTTCGACCGGGACGCCGGCGTCGCCGACGCCCGCGAGATGGCCCGCGAGATCGTCGACCGAGTGCGAACGGAGGGTGATGTCGCCGTCCGTGAGTACGCCGAGGAGTTCGATGACGTCTCCGTCGGCAACATCGACGTGACTGACGAGGCCGAACGGGCCGCCGACCGTCTCGACGATCGACTGCTCGCGCACATTGAGCGCGCGGCCGCAAACGTCCGCGAGTTCCACGAGGCCCAACTCCCGGACGACTGGACTCGCGAGTTCGACGGCCGGGAACTGGGCCGGCGCTACCGACCGTTGGAGCGCGTCGGCGCGTACGTCCCCGGCGGCACCGCCGCCTACCCGTCGTCGGCGCTGATGACCGTCGTTCCGGCGGCGGTCGCGGGCGTGGACCACGTCGCCGTCGCGACGCCGCCCGCCGAGGAACTGAACGACGCCACGCTCGCGGCCATCCACGTCGCCGGCGCGGACGCCGTCTACCAAATCGGCGGCGCGCAGGCGGTCGCCGCGCTCGCGTACGGCACCGAGACGGTCAGCCGCGTCCAGAAGATCGTCGGCCCGGGCAACCGCTTCGTCACCGCCGCGAAGGCCGAGGTGCGGGCCGACTGCGAGATAGATTTCCTCGCCGGTCCCTCGGAGATACTGGTGCTCGCCGACGGCGACGCCGACCCGAGACTCGTCGCCGCCGACCTCATCGCGCAGGCCGAACACGACCCCAACGCGTCCGTCGTCGCCGTCACTCCCGACGACGACCTCGCTGTCGCGATTGCCGACGCCTGCGAGCGCCAAGTCTCCGACCGCGAGCGCACGGATGTGATCGAGGCGGCACTCGACAGCGACGCCTCCGGCGTGTTCACCGCGCGGTCGATGTCGGAGGCCGTCCTCTTCGCCGGCGAGTACGCCGCCGAACATCTCTCGATTCAGGCCGCAAACGACGAGACGCTCCTCAACCGCATCGGTGCCGGTGGTAGCATCTTCCTCGGCCCCTGCTCGCCCGTCGCGGCCGGCGACTACGCGGCCGGCCCGAACCACGTTCTCCCGACTGGTGGCCTCGCGAAGACGACCGGCGGCCTCTCTGTCGACCACTTCCTCGTCTCGCAGACCGTCCAACGACTCGACCGCAACGCACTCGACGACATCGCCGACACCGTCACTGCGCTCGCCGAGGCCGAGGGGTTAGAGGCCCACGCCGAGAGCGTCCGAAAGCGGTTCGACGGATAGCTAGGCAGGGACCGTTGGGACCTTCATTTTAGAACTAACTCAATTAAATTTATAACATGGACGAGAATAAAATAACGTATGCGACTGCTCGTCGTCGTGGGCGTCTGTGTACTGCTGGTGGCGTCGCCCGCGACAGCGACCACGACTGCGGCCGCCACGGGCGAGCCACCTCTCGCCGAGGCCGGCCTCGATCAAACCGTCCAGCGCGGCGCGGGGGTCATCCTCGACGCTGGCGGATCACGGGACCCTGACGGCGAGGTCACCGGCTACGACTGGCGAATCGAAGCACCGAACGAAACCACACTCACCCCGGAGTGTTCGGACTGCGAGCGGACCCGGTTCACCGCGGACGCCGTCGGCAAATACAATGTGACCGTCGAGGTCACCGACGACGACGGCAACACGGCGAACGACACGCTCTACGTGACCGTCGAATCGCCACCCGACGGTCCCACGGTCTCGCTGTCCGGGAACACAGCTCCGAGTGTCGACGCCCCCACCAGATACGACGCGACGGCAACCGCTGGTGACGCGGAACTCGAAACGGTAGAATGGACCGTGGATGGTCGGAATGCTACCGAGCAGGAGGTGGACGGAGAGTCGGCAACGCGGTCGCTGATTCGCGCGTTCGACGACGCGTCATCGCGAACCGTCCGCGTGACCGTCACTGACGAGGCCGGACGGACGACTACCGATGCGCTCCGTGTCGATCCACGAGTGGAGAGTAATAATCGTGAACCACCTGAGGAACTACCGGACTCGAAACCAGTATCGACATCGCAGGCTACCGAAACCACGACTGACCTGTGTCGTGATAATCAAGAACCCGACGTATCAGCAGATGTCCAGACAAACAATGGGGTCGCTCGTATACTCTCTGAATATAACGACCCAGACGGATCTGTCGTGTATGTCAGGCACAATCCCGGATCTACCATGCCTCTTCCCGAAGTTGGAACGACTGAGACAGTCACCGTCACCGTCGAAGATAATTGCGGAGCAACTGCATCCGACATGGTGCTTGTCGGACAAAAGACAGGCAGTGAGGAAACACAGGAAACGAGAAAAAAGCGGGTAGAGTACGAGAACGTTATTGAGTTGCAATACCAGCGCGGAGCTGGCGGACCCCCAACCGGCAGCAAAATCATCAGTGGCAGGCGGAGTGACCTGCCCGGTGTTGTGTCGGGGGAAGTTGATACACCTACAGAAGAGCAGGCTGTCCACGATTCAAGTAAGTGGAAAGTTCTCGCCGACTATAACCCCGGAGACGGCGATCCCAACAACAAGACCGATGGTAAATACGAGGCTGTTCAGGACGCAGAGAACTCAGAACAAACAGAAACCAAGGTCGTGACCGTCACCGAATCGGAAACAACGGTCACGGCAGTGACAAAGACCGACGTCACACCCTTCAACAACAATGGGAAGATGGTCAAAGACGACCTGAACAATAATGGAAAGATCGATATTAGCGACTGGCGGCAGAAGTACCCTGACCTTGCTTTCGACCGAGGTGGAAGATCGATTCAGGGCGGTCCTACCAGCCAGTCGAACGGGCCTACACAAAGCACGAACAACGACAACGGAGGAACAAACGACAACAACAGTGTCGAAAAGACGAACAGCGACCACGATGGTGACGGCCATAACAGTGTAAAAAGTGCAGCAAAGAAGGACGACGACAACGACGGTACGATCGAAGTCTGCTCGAATGGGTACTGCATGAACGTCGATACCGATTTGCATAACACCTGACTCGATAGGGTAATCATCAGAGATCAGTATATTTTATTCATCCGCCAACAGCAAGAACTTTACCCTAGCTCCTTATAAAGAGCAGACCCCCCGAAATCACAGCGACACACTCAATTCACCACTGCCTCATGCACCGACGTACGTTCCTCACCTTGGCTGGAGCCAGCCTCACCACCACGCTCGCCGGTTGTAGCGACGGCTCTGGGTCCGATACTCCCCCGGAGACACCGACGCCGACTGCAACCCCAACCGCTACCCCGACGGAAACAGACACACCGACCGACACTGGGCCGGATTTGACCGCCGCAGAAGCACTCGGACTCTCGCGGACTGAGCTCGGCGGGGTTTTTACATCTCTTCAATCCGCTGGATTCTATCTTCCTGAACGCCGCTCGATCACCGTCGATTATCAGGAGATCGCAACCCCTGACCATCAACGCATCACGCGCACTCTCGAGGACATCAGGACCAACGTCCAAACTGCTGCTGACCAGCTTAATGCGGACGACCCCGCGCAGGAGAACGTCGCTGCGCTACGGAGTGGCGTTGCTGTCGCTGCCGCCGGTAACACGCTCCTCCCCGAGATGTCAACGACGTATCGGGGTATCATGGACTCGAACTACCACGGGCAGGCTGGACAGTACCAACGCGCTATTGATGCCCTCAAACCCGCCTACGACACGGTCGAGCGGTGGGATACTCCGGCGGCACAGCTTGACGCAGCGTTCGATCGAATGGTCGAAACCAAGGCCCCGGCTGTTGAGGAGCTTGAGCCAATACAGTGGGGTATCCTTCGGAAGCACACGACTGAGTTCTCTACAGCCGAGGGTGCCGAGTCCCTCGCCCTCGGACTCTACCACCACACCCGCGGGCTTCGCTCGCTCGAACGGGGCCTCGACCAGTATCGCGACGAACAGTACGACCGCGCGTACGAGACGTGTCGGGCGAGTCGCTCCGCGCTGGACAAAGCACGTAGCGAAGCCGAGAACCTGCCGGGAGACTTCGCCGTCGGCGCGGGGCTACTCACGCCGCTTCTCTGCGTCAGCAAAGCCCGGAGCGACGCGGCGGCCAGCCTACGGGATGCAGCACTCAGTCAACAGAACGACCAAACGGAACAAGCAAAGGAACTCTACGAGTCCGCGATGTACTACATGGAGAACCTGACCGCCGAAGACGGCTGTTATGGGTTCCCTGATGGACGATCACTCGAACAGTAATCAGAGCCATCTATTCTTAAGCGTAGCCGGCTACCGAATGCGTATTTCGACGGGTGATTTATATATCGCATTTCTCGAATAAACGGTAACACAGGAGGATTCCTATTTCTAATATGAAATCCTCGAACCCTTGGCTTGTACTGCTGGTGGTGTTGGTTATCGCAACAGCCGGGTGCGCGCAGTACGCGCCGGACATTGAGGGAGTGTCTTCACCGACTCCTGAACCGACGCCAATCTCCGACGATTGGCGAGAGACGGGTAACGGGACGTTTGATAATGTGACCCAGACGCAGCGACAGGCGGCTATCGAGCGGGAAATGATGGAGTTCGTCAATGCGCACCGAGCATCGCAGGGCGTCGAACCGCTGTTCTACAATCCCGCGATCGCCCAAGTGAATCGCTGGAACAGCAAACAGATGGTAGAGAAGAATTACTTTGCTCACGAAAGCCCGTACACAGAGAGGTACCACTATGGGCGACTCAGAGCAGCAGAGATAGATGAGTGTAAGGTGTCGTCTGAAACGATAGCGTATCACGAAGATATTTATCAAACCCCTACGGCGACAGCCGCACAGCTGGTTTCCCAGTTCATGCGGTCAGACTCTCATCGAAGGGCACTAATGGACGAAATATTTGACGTAGCTGGTGTCGGCGTTTATATCGGCGAGTTTGACGAAGAGGGGAAGTCGTTCGGTGATGAGATACCGAGGAAGGTGTTCGCGACAATCGTGTTCTGCGAACGGCGCGAGCTATCGGCCAAACTAAACGGGTGGGAGGATGCAGAGTACCGTGACGGGACGTTAATCATGGACTACGAGAGGCTGGTGCAGATGTCGGCATCTGAGAACATCTCGGACGCAATCCGCAACGTCAGCGAGCGTGACGAGAATCCACCGTTCGAAAAGCCGCGAAACTGGACGAATCCGGACGAAAACAGGACAGCAAAGCTCGAATCGGATGTCCTGCCGACAACACGACCCGCGGGCGATACTAGAGAAGTCTACCGACCACAATCGTACGGTGGTTAACTCGAAGCGTCTGTGTCCCGTCAGTAATCAGTCCAATCGCTCTGCGGCGTCCCGCTCCACGAGCGGTCCAGCGTTCTCGGCCGGGAGCGTCACCACGTCGTCGGACGAGAGGTTATACGAGCGCTCGTCGATACCGAACACCTCGCCGACATCGCTCGTGATCCGCACCGTAGTTCGCTCGACGGAGTCGTTCTGGTCGTCGGTCGCAGCGTCCTGCTCGTCGGGAACAGCGGTGTCGCTTTGCCCCACCTCCGCCGACGGCACCGATCCGGGAACAGTGGCGTCCGCATCTGCGCCGTCGCTCATCATCTCTGCCGCGCTGACGCCGTCCCCGTCGTTCGACTGCTCGCTCGGGGCGTCGGGAGTGGGATCGAGTCCGAGTTCGGCGGCAGGAGGCGAGTCCGACTCGGTAGCGTTCCGAATCTCCGATTTGGGTTCCGAGCTGGTCACCGACGGCTCCGTCGACACCTCGCTAGACGTCGCGTCACGCGAACAGGAGATGCCGGAGCCGCCGTCTTCGAGCACGTCGTCGAGGACGTGTTCGCGGTTGGCCTCGATGTGTTCGACCAGCGTCTCGAACAGTCGTTCCTCCTCTTCGGTGAGGCCATCCTCGTCGGCGGGCATGCCGGCGGCGGCGATAGAGGCGGTCTTGACGACCTTGCCGACGCGGCGCTCGTAGATAGCCTCGACCGTTGATTTGGCCGTCTCGATGTCGTCGGTGAGCCGGCGGACCTCGTCGGAGGAGAACGGGTCGGTCGCGCGCTCGGCGGCTCGGTCGCGCTCGCGGACCAGCTCTTGGATAAACTCGCCGGCGTCCTTGTAGAAGGTGGGCCGGAGATTCTGCAGGCTCGTGGCCTGTCGTTCCCGGCTTTGGATGCTCTGGAGTTCGTCCAAGTTCATTCTGCCACCTTCTCCGCTCGGCCGCGCGCCATGAGGAACACGCCGAGCGCTTCTTCGACGTGACTCTCACCCTCCTGAATAGTAAACGCTTCGCCGCCGAACTCTCCTGATCCGGGATCGGTCACCTCGATTGCGACCTCGTGACCGCGGAACTGCTCGGGGACGGCGTCGACGAGCGGATCGAAGTCAGCGAGATCATCTCGGTCGATGGGCGTGACGACGAGGCCGGTGCCGCCGTGGATGCTCCGCGGGAGACGGATGAGCCGGTTGATGTCGGTGGTGACCGGCTCGTCGATCGGTGCGGCATCGGTTTCGAGCACGCGCTCAAAGAGCTGTTTCGCGAGCGAGACGACGGCGGGGTGAACGTCGATGTTGCCCGCGGCCAGTTCGTCGTGGTTGTCGAGGGCCGCGCGTCGGATCGCCGACGCCTTCCCCTCGCCGACGCCGGGAAACTGGCGGAGTCGGTCGAGTGCCTCATCTTCGGAGAGGTCACGCACCTCGTCGACGAGCGTCATGAGTTGTCGGTGGACGCGTGCGCTCCAGCCGCCGTCGGTCGGGAGCGTCCGCTTCTGCGTCGGATTCTTCAGGCCGATGCCTTCAACGGACTCGGTGCGGACGACGTCTTCGAACTCGATATCCGGGCCGCGCACGTACTCGACGATCTCGTCGCGCTGGTCGCGGCCGAGATCGAGGACGCCGTCCGTACGGATGTGAACGTGGTAGCCGCGGCCACCCGAGAAGACGATCTCGGTGTCGTGGGCCGCGAATCCGAAGTCGTCTTCGAGGAAATCGAGGAGGTCGCACAGAGCGTCTTTGCACGCCGCCAGCATGTCTGCGTAGGAGGTCGCGTCCGGATCGACACTAGGGAGATGGTCGGCGTCGAGATCGAAGACGAGGTCGGCCGCGCGCCACCCTTTCTCCGACATGCGGCCCGCGCCGGGGTCACGGTATCGGCCCGCGGAGAAGTACACGTGGCGAGGCTGCTCGCGCGCGAGGAAGTCGCTCAGCGAGCCGCCGCCGGCGATATCGATCCACGACTGGTGGCGGACCATCGTCGTCCCCGCGCCGAGCGTGAAGGGGATGTGACCCCACTCGCGTTCGTTGGCGGCGGGCGGCCCGTCGATGCCGCTCCGGCGGTAGTAGTCGCCGAACCGGCCACGGAGATACTCGCGCGTCCGCTTGTTCATCGCTTCCGTATTCAGGGGCGAAGGTGACAAAAGCGTGTCCATCACCGCGCGACCGGTCCTCGTCCCGAGACCGCGCCGTTGAAACCCGTCTCGGGCGAAGTAGGCGTAATGACCGACGATCCGACGGACGAGTGGGAGGCTCCGAACCGCGAGGAGTTCAGCCACGACCCACTCGGCCACACTCGTGTGTGGGCCGATATGAGCGTGGGCGACCTCGTCGACGGCTACGGCGAGGCCGGTATCGGCGCGGCGGCGGTCCACGAGGCGGCCGACATCTACGCCGAGATGCTCGCTGACGAGGAGTGCACCGTGTTCGTGTCGCTCGCCGGGGCGATGGTGCCGACCGGGATGCGCCGGGTCGTCGCCGACCTGATCCGCGACGGCTACGTCGACGCGCTCGTCACGACGGGGGCGAACCTCACTCACGACGCCATCGAGGCCATCGGCGGCAAGCATCACCACGGCACCGCCGACGCACCGGGGAAGACCGAGCGCGAACACGACGAGCAACTGCGCGACGAAGAGGTCGACCGCGTCTACAACGTGTATCTCCCGCAGGAACACTTCGGGCTGTTCGAGTCACACCTCCGCGAGGAGGTGTTCCCGCCGCTCGAATCGGAGGGAACGGTGAGCATCGCGCGACTCACCCGTGAACTCGGGCGGGCGAACGCCGCGGTGAACGACCGCGAAGACATCGAGGAGGAACCCGGCGTCGCTGCCGCGGCGTACGAGGCGGACGTGCCGATCTACTGTCCGGCCGTCGCCGACTCAATCCTCGGATTACAGGCGTGGCTCTACTCGCAGACCTCTGAGTTCTCGCTCGACGCGCTGACCGACATGACGCCGTTGACCGACCTCGCGTACGACGCCGAGCGAGCGGGCTGTCTGCTCGTCGGTGGCGGCGTCCCGAAGAACTTCACGCTCCAGACGATGCTCGTCACGCCGAACGCCTACGACTACGCCGTCCAGATCACGACCGACCCGGACCACACGGGCGGGCTGTCGGGCGCGACGCTCGACGAGGCGCGCTCGTGGGGGAAACTCGAACCGGACGCGCGCAACGCCACCGTCGTCGGCGACGCGACCGTCCACCTGCCGCTGCTCGTCGCGGCCGCACGCGAACGGCTGGAGTAGCTATTTATCCCTCGCCAGTCGGCGAGCAGTGTCACTCCTCTCGCGTGAGCGCGGCGTCGCCGTGTCGCTCGCGGAGTTCGCGCATGTGCTCCCGCTGGTCGGCGATGCGGGGTGTCGGCTCCGCGAACGCGTCGGCGAACATGTCGTCCGGGTCGGCGTCGACGCTGGCGAGTTGGTCCACGGCGGCAGCCATCCGAGACTCGTTTTCCGCCTCGATGTCGGCTATCTCCTCGTCGTCGAGGAGTCCCTCGCGGCGGAGGTACGCCTCCAACCTGTCGATGGGGTCGACCTGTCGCCACCGCTCGACCTCCTCGTCGTCGCGGTACTCGGAAGGGTCGTCCGCGGTCGTGTGTGCCCCGTAGCGGTATTCGACGGTCTCGATCAGCGTCGGGGCGGCCTCGTGCTCGCGAGGGTCGAGTGCCTTCTCGCGGGCCGCGCGCGTCACCTCGTACACCGCGAGCGGGTCCATCCCGTCGACCTGCACGCCCTCGAAGCCGTACGCCTCGGCCTTCTGCGCGATGGTCTGCGACCGCGTCTGCTCCTCGCGGGGCACGGAGATGGCCCAGCCGTTGTTGTGACAGACGAACACCGTCGGGGTGTCGAAGACGCCGGCGAAGTTGAGCCCCTCGTGGAAATCACCCTCCGAGGTCGCGCCGTCGCCGAAGTGGCAGACGACGACCTCGTCGTTGTCGTCGTCGCCCTGCAGGTCCGCCGCCATCCCGAGGCCGGTCGCGTGGGGGATGTGGTCGCCGATGCAGATGTTCAGCGGGAACACTCGCTCGTCGGCCAGCGCGTCGTGGCCCGACTCGTGGCCGGCCCAGTAGTGGAGATACTCGGGCGGGAAGCCGCGGACGATGGGCGCGGCGTGTTCACGGTACTGGTAGAGCAGCCAGTCGGCGTCCTCAAGCGCGTACATCGACCCGAAGCCGGACCCCTCTTGGCCGGCCATCGGCGCGTACGTCCCGAGTCGCCCCTGCCGCTGGAGGCTCACCATCCGGTCGTCGAAGTGACGCCCCAGTTTCATGTCGGCGTACAGCGACAGGAGTTCGTCGTCGGACAGCGACGGCTCGTAGTCGTTCTGGAGCGTGCCGTCCGGCGCGAGAAAGCCGATACGGTCGTCGTACGGGCGGTCGAGGAGCGTACGGTCGACCATCCGGGTCAGTCCGAGTGTGGCGCGGGCGGTGTCGCGTCCACGCCCGGGAGATGGCCGGTCAGGTCGGTCCGAGAGAGCATCCCCGTCACCTGTCCGTCCGGTCCCGTTACCGGCAGATGGCCGAGATCCTCCTCGACCATCAGCGGCGCGACCGCCGTCAGCGACTCGACGGTCTCGACGGTCACCACGTCCTCGGTCATGTACGCCGCAACGGTCGCCGCCTCGGGCGCGTCGGCGACGACGCGCAGCGCGTCCGTCGAGGTGAAGATGCCCTGCGGTCGACACGCTTCGTCGATGACGAGGACGGATTCGATACGCCGGTCGACCATCGCCGCCGCCGCCTCCTCGACTGGCGTCTCCTCGTCCAGCGTGAGGACGGGTGTGGTCATCGCGTCCGCTACGGTCTGCTCGCTCATGCGTACCCTCTCCGGCGGAAAGTACATAATTGTCGTGTTACCAGAACGCGCTCAGCAAAATCGAGTCGCGTCCTCGCGAGTGAAGCGAATGATTTCCACAGACGCATCGACAATCTCTCGAGTCACCTCCTTCGATCTGAGACATATCTGGTCTTAGTATGGCGATTCACCAGCACTTCGAGAAACAAGGATTCGGAGGGCCGAACCGCTGAGAACGATAACCGTTTTCGTCCGGCCCTCGCTACTCCGTGTGGGCCGATGATGAGTTCGTCTGACCGAGCCAGCCTCGACAGCTGGCGATGACGACCCCTATGAGTACTGTCCTAGGCCCATTCCGACGCTGGTGTCGTCTCACACGTGCGTGCAGCGACGGCTCACTTCGCCTCTCGTTCATCTTCGGCAGCGGTTCCAGAGGCGGTCTCGGCGCGCTCGTATGGGTCGTCGGAACTGTCCCCGAACATCGCGTCGAACACCTTCCGCTCGGCGGTGCGGAGGTGCTGCGTGAACGTCGAGGGTGTAATATCGAAGCTGTCCGCCAGATCCTGCGCGCTGCTCTCGCGGGGCCACCCGAAGTAGCCGCCAGAGTAGGCCGCCTCCAGCGCGTTCCGCTGTTTCTCCGTCAGCCGTTCTTCGACCGCAGACCGACCGGCCGAGACGCCGGCGTCCGTCTGCTGGACCTTGCGTTGCGCGATGATCGAGACGTCGGACGCGTGGTCCTGCACGCGTTCGATGAGTCGTCGCTTGTCGCGTCCCGGCGGGAACTCGACGACGAACCGAAACCGGCCGTCGATGATCGAAGCAGAGGTGACGCGGCCGCCGTGGGTCGCGGCCGCCTCGGCGAGTTCACCGACCGCCGGACTGGTGAGTTCGAACTCGACCGTCCGGTCCTCGGCAGAGAGGATGCGAACGTCGTCGGTGCCGTCGGCTCGTTCGGCCGCGTTACGGAAGGTCTCGGGGTCGATGCCCTCGCTCTCTCCGTAGGCGACCAGCGAGCCGTCGTTGCGGATGAGACTCTCGAACTCGACGGCCGGTGTCTGGTTGGTCGGGAGCGCGATCAGGTCGTCGACGATGTCGTCGATGCCGAAGGTGAGTTCGAGCACCTGATCGCTCACCAGCGCGTCCTTGCGTTCGAGCGCCGCGAACGCGTGGCCGATGACGTCGCCCAGCCGGGAGAGAATCTCGATCTCCGGTGCCGAGAAGGCGTTCGGCGACGCGGCGTAGATGTTCAATACGCGGTAGAGGTGGCCCTCGTACGCGACCGGCACCGCCGCGCAGGAGTGGTAGTCGCGCTCGATTGCTTCCTCGCGCCACGGTTCGAACGTCGAGTCGGACTGTACGTCCTGCATCACCTGCACCTCGTGGGTCCGGACCGCCCGACCACCCGGTCCCTGTCCGGTTTCCTCGTCGCCGACGGTCACCTCTATCTCGTCGAGATAGCCGTCTTCGACGCCGGCCGCGACCTTGGGCGTGATGCGGCCACTGCTGTGATCGACGGCACCGATCCAAGCGAACCGGTACGCGTCGGTGTCGGCGACCCGTTCACACACGGCGCGTTCGAGTTCCTGCTGTGTCGATGTCGTGATGACCGCGTGCGTGATCTCTTGCGTGATTCTGTTGAGGTTGTTGAGCGCCCGTAGCTGTTCGAGCTGTCGGACACGCTCGCGCTCCTGTCGGTTCCGGTCGATGGCGTGGTGGATCGAGCGCACCAGCAGTTCGCTGGACACCTCGCCCTTCACCAGATAATCCTGTGCGCCGCGCTGGACCGCTTCGGTGCCGACCGACTCGTCGCGCAGTCCCGTGAGGACGACGATGGGGACGTACTCCGTCGCTTCGACCACCGTTTCGAGCGTGTCGATGCCCGTGCTCTCCGGCAATCCGAGGTCGAGGAGGATCACGTCGATGTCCCCCTCGTCCGAGCGGTCGAGGCCGTCCGAGAGCCGCGACGCGTGGTGTAGCTGTTGGTCGTCGGTCGCGACCCGCTCCAGCAATCCTTCCGTCTGTCCGAGCATCTCCTCGATCAGCCGTGCGTCACCGGGGTTGTCCTCGATCAGGAGGATGTCGAGCGCGTCGGCAGTCATCGCTTCACCTCCTCCGGCGGGAGCCGGACCGCGTCGAGCCAGAACGACTTGAATCGCCTGACGGCCTCGATGAACTCGTCGGGATCGACCGGCTTCGTCAGATACGCGTTGGCGTCGAGCTTGAACGCCCCCTTCGTGAGCCGAACGTCGCCGGCGTTGTCGACGAGCAGGATGTCGACAAACTCACCGGCGGTAGGCGCGTCACTCATCTGTCTCACCCACCGCTGGCAGCGTGAAGCAACCGACTGTCCAGCCGATGATCCGCGGATACGCAGACGGGTCGATCAACGCCCTTCGCAGTCGGTCGCCGCCGGCGAGAATGATGATGCCGGGCGCACCCAAAAGGAGAAACTGGACGACGGCCTCTCGGGCTAGATCGCCGTTCCGCAGGGTGAGCGCGGTCCAGCCAACCGCGAACAGCACGTGTGTGCCGCCAAACAGTCCGGCAGCGCCGACTGTCGAGACGGCACGTCGCCAGGAGGCCATACAGCCGGAAACGCTCTATCTGAAATTATAGTTTGGGGGTGTGAACTTTCCACGACGCATCGCCGTCCGTCGGCAGCGGTACCGACGCGCCGTGACTCCCTGTCTGTCAAATCGGGCGAACGCCGCGCACCCCCACCTACTTTTAACTAACCGTTTCCAATTTTGGATAATGACCGAGCGTCCGATACCGAAAGGCGTGAGCCTCGACACGCTACAGGATATCGTCGCTGGCTGGGCGACCGTCGGGGCGGCCGACGAGCCACAGTACACCTCCGACGTGGCGGAGGCGACGGGCATCTCGGATGCTGTCGGCCGACAGACGCGGTTTCTCGAAGCAGTCGATATCCTCGAATCCGAGGGCCAGCACCACGTGCTCACCGAGACGGGTGCCCCGTTCGCGCAGGCACTCGACTCGGGGGCGACGGACGAGGCGCGCGAACACGCCACCGACCTGCTCGCGGACTGGACAGTCACCGACGAACTGTACGGACTCCTCCGCAGGAACCGCATCGAGCGGGAGCAGCTCGAACGACATCTCGCTGCGATAACCGACCACGACCACACGAACGGCCGCGTCTCGTCGGGTGTCGGGACGCTGCTGGACCTGTACGAGTGGGCGGGCCTGCTCGGACGCGACGACGAGGACCGGTATCGCATCCCCGAAGCGAGGACGGAACCCGCAGACGAGGTGGCAGAACTCCGCCGCGAACTCGACGCGATGCGAGCCGACCTCTCTGACGAGATAGCGACGGTGCGAGACGAGACACGGGAGACGAGCGAGCAGGTCCAGCGCGCGCTCGAACGGTCCGTCGCGGCCGCCAACGAGGACATCGACGCGACGGTAGACGAGGCCGCCAGAGGGCTGGTTCGAGCAATCGTGGCCGCCGAGTCCGGGGTCGAGCAGGCACTCGAAAGCCGACCGACCGACGACTCCTCGGAGGAGCAAGCCGGTGAGGGTGCAGACACGGGGGCCGAGGCTCTAACCGCGGAGCCGGAGTCGGGCGAGGCGGTCGAAGATGTCGACACGGACGGCGGATCGAGTCTCGATCTCCTGTCGGGCGAGACGGGCACCGTCACTGTCGACCGCGACACCGACACGGTCAGGATCGAAGCCGACGGCTCGACGTTCGAACTCTCCCCGTCCGGCGTCGAGGCAATCGACACCGGAGAAGCAGATACAGCGGAGGAATCGACCGGCGAAGCCGACGGTTGTGAATCTGACGAGGGTAGCAAGCCACCAGCCGATGCGGCGGCTGGTCGCCCGTCGACGGGTCGCGCCGGCGAGGACGCGATCGCACTCTCGCTCGACCTCGCGCTCGACACCGACACCGACGACGTGGAGGAACTCGTCAGAGGGCTTCGACGAGCGCTGGTCGACGAGATGCTCAGCGATGAGGACTGACGCGGAGGAAAGCGGGGTGTCGAGGTTAGCGCGCCTCAGTTCGACGTCGAGTCGTCGGAGTCCGGCCGATCCGGAGCGTCTGGCTCGTCAGGCGCGTCCGGTTCGTCGGGCGCGTCCGGTTCGTCGGGCGCGTTCGCGTCGTCAGAGTCTGAATCCGAGTCCGAGTCTGAGTCTGAGTCGTCGTCGGAGTTGGAATCGTCGTCTGAGTCGTCCCCATCAGAGTCGTCCTCGTCGTCGCCGATGACGTACGTCGCGGTCGTCGGATCGTCCGTGCTCTGGACGTTGATCGCGATTTCGACCTCGTGTTCGCCGGTCGTCGTCGGGTTCTCGGCGGAACCGTAGCTGACCCGCAGGACATCACCCTGATTCAGGGTGTAACTGCCGCCGAAACCTATCGTCAGGGTTTCGCCGTTGTTCGTCTCGGTGACGCTGCTGAGGTCGTCGGAAACGTCAACCGTGGTCCCGTTCGAGCGAACGATCTCCGCGGTGAGGACGTCCGACTGGTCGACGTTGCTGACCGTTCCGTCGAAGTCGCCCTCGACGCTGTAGTCGATTCGGATGCTGTTCAACGAATCCCTGTCGTCTGCGGCCTCAACGGTGCCGGTTGTCGTGTGGACTGCCGTCGCGCCCGGGGCCGAGGAATCGGCGCTGATGGACGCCTCCGCCGCCGCGCCGGCCGTCCCGACGAAGACAACCCCACCGACGGCCGCCAGCACCGTCAGTGCCGACAGTACGATCGCGTTGAGTGCGGTGTTTCGATGTGCCATGGTACTACTCTCGTGTCTCGGTATTATTTCAGAACCAATAGCAATAAAGATAGGCGGTGGTAGCGAGCACTCATCGCGAGGAACTTCGGTGAAACACGCAGTCCGGGGCGACAGTCGGCTAAATTGGTGGTCGAGGTGAACGACGCCGGTCGTCACCGGCACTCTCGAATCACGAATAACTGTGGATGCCACAGTCTCATCTGGACACAGCGACCAACCGGTCGGCGTTAATCCGCAGAAGGCCGGATACCGCGTGCAAGCATCCAATAGACGGCCAGAATACGGCACATCTGTTTAGTAAATTTGGCTCAGATTGTAGCTTCGGAACCCTTATACGTGTACTCACCCTCCGTATAATTGCAATGGCAAACGGCACGGTTGACTTCTTCAACGACACTGGCGGCTACGGTTTCATCGCGACTGACGACTCTGACGACGACGTGTTCTTCCACATGGAAGATGTCGGCGGCCCGGACCTCGAGGAGGGGACCGACGTCGAGTTCGATATCGAGCAGGCGGACAAGGGTCCGCGCGCGACGAATCTCACCCGCGAATAACTGACTCGTTGTCGCCACGCGGCGACATCGCACTCACCGTTCTTTCGAACACATCGGTCCAGAGCGACCGCGCCGACCCGGCGCGGCCACCGCTGGTCTGTCCTCACAAAGAGCCGAAGAGAGTGAAACGACCGACGTAGGAGGACTGACGGACCGCCGGACGTGGTTAGTGGCCGCCGATGACCGCACCCAGATCCTCGTGTGAGAGGTCGTCGACCGTGTCCACGAGGTCCGTGTTGAGGTCGTCGTACTCGCGCCGTAGCTCCTCGTACGCTTCCGACGACTCCAGTTCGGCGTCGGTCATGTACTTCTCCAGCAGCGCGATCTTCCGCGCGACGACGAACTGTCGTTCACGCGGGTGCCGAACTCCGCCCGCTGGACCAGCCGAGCGACGAAGTCACGGAGCGTCTCGGCGTCGACCGGCTTACACAGATACTCGTCGAAGCCGAGATTTACCAAGCGGTTCGAGGCGAATGCCAAGGGGCTTGCCCCCGAGGCACTTCACTACGTCGTCTGTTGGTTCGACGGCAGTGACCATCGCGATGCGCACGTCCGTCTCGGAGCTACGCATCTCGGCGAGGACATCGTCGCCCGATGCGTCGGGCATGCGCCGGTCGAGGAGGACGACGTCGATCGAGTCGTCGAACACGTCGAGTGCCTCCGTTGCGTTACGAGCAGTCACTACCCGGTGTGCTTTCGAGAGCCATCCCCCGTACAGCTCTCTGAGTCGCTCCTTGTCCTCGACGAGGAGCACGGTCGGCTTATCGCCGGACTCTACCCTCGCTGCATCCCCCCGTGTGATTTCCCCGCACATTCCACCCGATCGAACGAGCGGGGATCGGATAAACCATCGATCGTGTTTTCGCCTGCTGAAAGCACCGGACGGGCGACGTATTAGGCTCGCGCTCTTGGACTCGATATGGATCTTGACCGGTTCGCTGCAGACACACCGGACGACGACGCCCGTGGCGATGCGCGCGTCTGTGTCGTCGCGACGCAGTCAGACACGTTCGACCGATGTCGCGACGGCTTCTATCCTGCGCCTCGCTCCTACGAGCGCACCCGACGTGAGTTCGAGTACATGGCGTTTTACCGAACTGCGCCCGTCTCTGCCGTCACCCACTACGCGCCGGTGACCGACCGCGTCGAACAGGTGCGCGGCGACCCCGGGCCGATGGCCGAGGCCGACTGGGAGGCGCTCATCGACCCGTTCTCGACGGAATCCGTCGTGCTCGTCTTCGAGTTGGGCGACCTCGTGCCGCTGGACCGACCAGTGGCGAACGACCAAAACGGCGTCCGGGGCGCGTGGTACTGTGCCGTCGACGACGTGCGTGCGGCCGAGACACTCTCGGAGCTGGCCGACCGCTCGGAGGACTAGCTGGCCGACCTACTCCGCGGCTATGCCGGCATCGCGTAGCTCTCGGTCCCGATCGCTCTCGACGGTCACCTCCGGGACGGACACCGGGTCGCCGTCGGCGTCGACGGCGACGAAGACGAACCGCGATTCGCAGGTGCGCTCGCGCTCGCCCGTCCGGGGATTCTCCCGGTCGACGGTCACCCGGACGCGGACGCTCGTCTCGCCGGCGTCGTACACCCACGACTCGACGACGGCCGTCTCGCCTCGGGGGACCGGGCGCGTGAAGTCGAGGCCGTCGACGCGGGCCGTCACGCACGTCTCGCCGGCGAAGCGCATCGCCGACAGCGCCCCCACCTCGTCCATGAGTTTCATGACGATGCCACCGTGCGCGGTGTCGTAGTTGTTCGTCATGTCCGGCTGTATCTGGTCGCGGTTCTCGATGTAGGTGCAGGTCGGCGTCGGCATACCGTCGCTACGGAGACTGGCCTTTAGACCCGCTCGGTTGCCGCGTCACACCGGAGACACAGCACCGTGTCCGCGACGTGATTGATGTCGTTCGCGCCACACTCCGGACACCGATACGAGTCGTTGCCGTACTCCGTCGATCCCCGCGGCGCGTGGAGGTGGCCCTCGCGCTCGCGGGCGTCGAGAAACGCCGGCAACCGCGCCCGAGCGAAGCGGACCCGACGCGTGAGCGCGTTCGACCCGTCGCCGTGGATGTTGTCCCACGCGGCGTCGTCCGGCCGCGACAGCTGCGTCAGCAGATCCGTCCCGGCCTGTAACAGGGGTCGAGTCGTCGCCGTCGCCGGGTCGTCTGGATCGGCGTCCTCGTAGGCGGCCGCGGCGCGGTCGTACGCCTCCTCGGCACCGTCGCTGTCCGCGAGCGTCCGACAGTGGCCCACCCACTCGTGACAGGCCGCGGCGTCGACGCCGTCCACGCGACGGCGGTAGTCGGTCGCGACGAGGACGCCCTGCAGGCCACGGTTGCGCGCGCCGGCGTCGTCGCCGGCCAACCGCGCACAGACGCCCGCGAGCACCAGATAGCGGAGGCCGTCGCCGACGCTCGTCCGGTCGTCGGTCAGCGCGCGCTCGAACCCCTCGTAGCCCGCGAGCGTTCCGTAGGCTCCCATCGTGTACGCGTCGGTCGCCTCGCGCCACCGCTCCGGGCCGAGCAGTCGCACCGCGCGGTCCGCGTGGTCGATATCGTCGGTCACGACCATGTTATGAGACGCCCGGACGGACGGGTTCCGGTCGCGGCCACGCCCGCCGGTTCACTCGCCTCGCAGCGTCGGTCGGCTGTTGCCGTCGCGTACCACCTTCCGGTCGCCTCTTCCAATCGCGGGGTCGACTATCCACCTAAACCGCAAGACAGCGGCCGATTAACTTAGCGTACCAAACGGCCTTTTCCGGTGTCCCTCGTCTGGGGAGATATGAGCGCGACGACCGCACGGAGCGCGACGGCCCTGAGTGAGAAACAGCGGCGCATCCTCGCGTATCTGCGCGAGGCGGGCCGCACGAACACCTACTTCAAGTCCCGCGACATCGGCGAGGAACTCGGCATGTCCGCGAAGGAGGTCGGCACGAACATGACGGCCATCTACGAGGGCGAGTTCGACATCGATGTCGAGAAGTGGGGCTACTCGTCGGGAACGACGTGGAAGGTCACCGTCTGACCGGGGCGACGTGACGCCTCGCACTGTCGGATGACTACACTTCCGTGTCGGCTCTCGAAGTCGAGTCCATCCCCAAGTTGGGAGGGAGTGCGTTGGCGACGACAGGTAGCTCAGGTGACAACGACGGGAGCAACGCATGTACCCTCATCGGGTTCGTTACAGTCTCTGGAAGTGTGGGCTGCTGCCTGCAAGTCTCTCTCCCGAAGAGCACAGCCCTCAACGACGGTATCGAGCTCGGCGACCAGCCCCGCGTTGAGCACAATCCAGTTACGGGCGAGTTCGTCTACGTGCCCGTGGTAGGCTGTCCGAGAATTCCTTCTTCTGCCCCTACGCGAGTAAGCGACTTCCTCCACATCACGGTGATGGTTATTTATTCGGCCCCATTCAGGACGTAGTATAATCTATGGCTAAGGAAAAACCGAACACCGAGACACCAAGGAACACATCACCGGGGATACGATTAATACGGGTAATCGACCGGACAATTCACATCTCGTCTACCGACCGGCAACGAGAGGTAGATTATACTATACAGAATGATACAGATGATTCGACTTTCAACTTCGTACTTTTACCGCTCAGAAAGTTCGAGAGGAATCTAAAAGTGTATGACGAGGACGGAACAAGGCTGAACTATTATCCGAATAGTTTCGTGAAAGAATCGCTTGAGAACGGGAGGTCGAACTCAGAACTTGCAGATAATGTAGAGGCTATACTTGATAATTTCCAATATCAGATATATATTCAACTTCAGCCGGATAAGACATTGGATCCTGGTGAGCTTCGGACGATACAGCTCACATTTGAGCAGTCTGAATCCGTAGATTATTATAGGATCTGGGAGCCATCGCTGTTCTCTGGATGGCTGTCAGTCTGGGAGAGGAAGTTCTTCAGAATTCCATCGTTCATCGCCGATGTTAAACGGTTTCCCGAGATGTCCAATGACCTATTCATAGTAGTAGTCGGGGCTCCCGGATACTCTGCCACCGGCGATGGCGAGGTTTCTGGAACCGAGCCCTCTGGAACTATTTACGAAAACGGATTGGATGATAATACAAGGGTCGTCTCTACGCGACTGCCAGCTCCGGATAACGACGAGTACGATTACAAGATGTCCTATAGGCTGATACCTGCTAATGATTCTATGATGTGGTCATTGGCCTTCTTTTGGGGCGCTGCCACCATACTTGGGATCGGGTCAGTAGGAGCCTATGTACTGGATAATATTTCATCAGTGCCGGAAGCTGTGAGCCTAGGAATATCCACTGCAACTGCGTCTGACATAGGACAATTGCTTTCAGGAGGGATAATAACCGTAATTCTTGGTCTCGTTTTCGCACTAAATGCCGACTGGACGGACCGATACCGTATTTTGAGTATCGTCCCCCTCCTCATTCACTCGATTGCTTGGCTTCTTTGGAGACTGTAACATTACCTGTCGTCTCATCCCCAAGTTCTAATGCATAGTGGCTCCACAGAATCTAGTAGGCATGGCAGTCCAAGAAAAAAAGAATCTAAAAAAAGAAGCTGAAGACCAGCTTCTTCAGGTGGCAATTCCGGGAAGTGGTGTCGTTACGAAGTCCACCACCGAAGAGGATGGAGGAGATTCCGAATAGACGATTGTATTGTCACACTTCGAACTGTCCTAACTCTCTGTAGCCGACTTGTTTCACAACCCATTTATTAGACCTACATTTTCCCCAGCATCGCCACCTGATCGGGTCCGAACCCCGAAAGGACTGGGAGGATTGGACTGTAAATCCGTGCAGGGTTCGCGTTGATGATGCGGGCGATGTGGCGAAGTGCTGGCTCAACCCTCGCCGTCGAGTTCGAGCGCCAGTCGCTTTCTGACCGTCCCTGCGTCGCGGTCGGCGTCGATGCCGACGACGACGTACTGCGTGTCCGCAACGCGGTGAACGTGTGGGTGGGTCCCGGCGAGCGGATACACGATGAAATCAGCCACCGACAGCGACGCGACGCTAACTGATTCGCTCGACGTATCCGTCTCGGACGGCGATGAGTCGGTCGACGTGTCCGACGGGCCGGACAGACACCCCGCGAGGCCAGCAAGCGTCGCAACACTCGTCGCGAGCAGCCGACGATGTGACGAGTGAGTCGAGCGCATGGCGTATCCAGCGGCGGTACGGAGTAAGTATCTCCCGGAGAGTGAAACGGCTGTTTTCGTCTCTGTAGTGGCCGTCCACGTGACGAACTCGGATCTGCGTCGTCGTGCGCCTACGGGTCGTAACTGACCAACTCCGCCGCGCCGTCTGCCAGCGCCGCCGCCTCGGGACCGAACGACTCCGCGTAGCGAACCACGAGCGTCAGCAGTCGTTCCGGCGCGACGAGCGCGTAGCCGTCCTCGCGGCGCAACAGCCCCGCGGCCTCCAGTTCGCCCGCGTACTTGCTCACCGTCGGCCGCGACACGTCCAGCCGCTCGGCCAGCTCTTTGCCGGTCGCGTCCGGGTCGCGCAACAGCGCGAGCAGCATGCCACGGGCGGTGTCACGCCGGAGGTAGCCGACCGCCCGCCGCTCGAAGGCCGAGAACTGGCCGCTGGGGAAGTAGCGGCGGTAGTCGCCGTCCTTGTACGACTCGACGGCATCTTCCTCCTCCAGCCGACGGAGGTGGTGTTGCGCCTCGCCGGTGCCGAGTCTGAGGTCGTCACGGAGCTTCGAGAAGTGTGCGCCGGGCGTCGTCGAGAGATACCCGAGGATGGCGTCGCGGGCGTCCGACTCGCCGGAGTCGCCGGCGAGCCGTGCCAGCGGCGACGCCGCGCCGATGGCGGCGAACCGCTTGAGCGTGGCCCGCTTGCTCTCGTCGACCCCCTCCATGCGACCCCGTGGGGGACTGCCGGGTAAAACCGCTTCGGCTACTCCGACTCCTCCATCGCGTCGCGCATCTCCGCCTCCATCTCCTCACCCACCTCGGACTCCATGTCGGAGATGACCTCGTCCGCGCTCTTGATGTCGGCCTCGTCCGCGCCGGACTTGACCGCCTCCGCCTCTGCCTCCATCTGGTCGAGATTCATCTCCGCCTCCTGGTCGATCTGGCCGAGTATCTCCTCGATGTCGTCGAGGCCGAGCATCTCCCGCGTCTCGGAGTCGAACTCGAGCGAGTCGAGCACGTCGCCGTTGGACTGCACGTCGGAGCCGGTCATGTGCTTGCCGTAGCGACCGACGAGGCTGGTGAGCTCCTGCGGGAGCACGAACGTCGTGGACTCGGACTGGCCCATCTCGCCGAGCGTCTCCATTCCCTTGTCGATGACCGCACGCTCGCCCATCGACTCGGCGGATTTCGCACGGAGCACCGTCGAGATGGCGTCGCCCTGCGCTTCGAGGATCTGGCTCTGCTTTTCACCCTGCGCGCGGATGATGTTCGACTGCTTGTCACCCTCTGCCGTCTCGACGGCGGAGCGGCGCTCACCCTGCGCTTCGAGGATCATCGCCCGGCGGCGACGCTCGGCGGATGTCTGCTGTTCCATCGCCTGCTGGACATCCTTCGAGGGGTTCACCTCGCGCACCTCGACGCTCTCGACCCGGACGCCCCACTCGTCGGTCGGTTCGTCGAGTTCCTTGCGGATGCGCGCGTTGATCTCTTGGCGTTTGTTCAGCGTGTCGTCGAGTTCCATGTCGCCGAGCACCGCCCGTAGCGTCGTCTGCGCGAGGTTCGACACCGCGCGCTTGTAGTCGTCGACTTCGAGGAACGCCTTCTTGGCGTCCATCACCTTGATGTAGACGACGGCGTCGGCGGTCACCGGCGAGTTGTCGCGGGTGATGGCCTCCTGTCGCGGCACGTCCAGCGTCTGTGTCCGCATGTCGAACGCGTACGTCTGTGAGACGAACGGGACGACCGGATTGAAGCCCGGCTCCAGCAGTCGTCGGTACTCCCCGAACCGCGTCAGCGCCTTCTTCTCGTACGCTTGGACGATGACGATGGACCGATACACCACCACGATCGCCAGCGCGAGCAGGACGAGCGCGACGGCGGAAACGCCGATTCCACCCAGCTGCAGCGGGAACAACATGCGTGCATTTGGGGGAAACGACGCATAAGGATTCCCCCGTCTGCCGGCTCGGGCCGTCGTGGCGTTACGCGACCTCGGACTCCCCGTCGCGCTCCGGGTCGCCGCTTGTCTCTCCCGTTCCGCGCGGCTCGCGTGCGCGCTGGAGTTCGCGGTCGATTGCGTCCTCGTCGGCGTCCGTCGCGGCGACGGTGAGCACGCTTCCACCGCCGGGATCGAGGACGACCACCTCCGAGCCCTCGGAGATCTCGCCGTCCATCGACCGCGCCCGATAGTAGGGGTTGAAGCCACCGTCTTCGAGTTTCACCTCGCCGCTGTCGGCGGTCACGCGCTCCGTGACGCGGCCGAACTGTCCCTGTAGCGACGACGAGTCGGACGAGCGGCTCCCCGACCCGCCCGACCCGACGCCGATCTTCCGGTAGACGCCGAGCGTCGCCCCGCCCGCGACCAGCACGACTGCCGCGAGCAGGAACGGCGTGAGCGACCCGAGCAACGGACTCGCGACCAGCCCGACCAACCCCGCGGCCGTGAGCGCCGCCCCGACGACGATGAAGTGAGCCCCGGGTGCCAGCGCCTCCGCGACCATCAGCCCCGCGCCGGCCAGCAGGAGGACCAGCGAGAGCGGCAGCCCGAGTATCCCTTCCATGCTCCGCTTTGGGCGGCCGGTGTCGTAAGGGTTCGCCCCGCGCGTCTCGTTGCCGGGGGCCACGAGTGGTCGCAGGCCGCCGACGCGAGAGGGTCGTCCGTCCCTCGGTTTGACAGAACGCTTATTCACGGGTTTACCCTACGCCACGCCGATCTCCGAATGAGAGGCGATCACGCGCCGGGCCGCGGAGACGATGTGTCGCCGCCCCACTCGTTCACCGACGACGCGAACGCGGCCGCCGGCGTCCGCGATGCGTTCGCCGAGGAGGGCCTCGACGCGTGGTCGCGCGCCGCCGACCTCCTCGCGTGGGACCGACCGTACGAGACGGTGCTCCGCGACGGCGACCGACTCGAATGGTTCGCCGGCGGGCGACTCAACGCGTCGCACAACTGTCTCGACCGGCATCTCGACGAGCGGAAGAACCACGTCGCGCTCCGCTGGGAGGGGACCGACGGCGAGTCGCGCGTCTACACGTATCTCGACCTCCACCGCGAGGTGAACGAGGCGGCCGCCGCGCTCCGCGACATCGGCGTCGAGGCGGGTGACGTCGTCACCTGCTACGCGCCGGTCGTCCCGGAACTCGTGGTGACGATGCTCGCCTGTGCGCGACTCGGCGCGCTCCACAACGTCGTGTTCGCGGGCTTCTCCGCGGACGAACTCGCCACCCGACTCCGCCGCACGGAGTCGTCGTATCTCGTCACCTGCGACGGCTACTACCGGCGGGGCAACGCCGTCACCCAACTCACGACGGCGGACAACGCGCGGATGGCCGTCGACCACGACGTGGAACCGGTGGTCGTCGAACGGCTCGACGACGACGCGGTGTATCTCGGCGACGACCACCGCCGCTACGCCGACCTGCTCGACGTACATCGGGGCGAGACGGTCGAGCCAGTCGCGCGCGACGCGACCGACCCCCTGTTCGTCATCTACACGTCGGGCACGACGGGCGAGCCGTCGCGCGTCACGCACACGACCGGTGGCTATTTATCACACGTCGCGTGGACCGGCCACACGGTGCTCGACATCGAGCCGTCCGACACCCACTGGTGTGCCGCGGACGCGGCGTGGATCACCGGCCACTCGTACATGGTGTACGCCCCGCTCGCGTTGGGTGCGACGACGCTGCTGTACGAGGGTGCCCCCGACCAACCCGAGAAGGACCGGCTCTGGGAACTCGTCGAGCGACACCGCGTCGACACCTTCTACACCGCGTCGACGGCCGTGCGGTCGTTCATGAAGTGGGGCGCGGAGCATCCCGGCTCGCACGACCTCTCCTCGCTGCGCCTGCTGGGGATGGTCGGCGAGCCGACCGACCCGGAGGCGTGGAACTGGTACTGGGAACACGTCGGCGGCGAGGAGTGCCCCGTCGTCGACACGTGGTGGCAGACGGAGACGGGCGGCATCCTCGTCTCCACGCTTCCCGGCGTCGATCCGATGCGACCCGGGAGTGCCGGACCGGCGGTGCCCGGCGTCGACGTGGCCGTCGTCGACCGCGAGGGTGAGCCGGTGGCGGACGGCGACCCCGGCCACCTCGCGGTGACGACGCCGTGGCCCGGCATGTCCCGATCCCTCGCGCGCGAGGCGGCCGGGACTGGCGACGGCGCGGACGACGGCTGGCTGTACGTCACCGGCGACCGCGCCGTCCGCGACGGCGACGGCTACGTCACCTTCCTCGGCCGCGAGGACGACACCGTCACCGTCGGTAACACCGCCTTCGGGCCGGCGACGCTGGAGAGCGCTGTCATCGAGGTGGACGCCATCGCGGAGGCGGCGGTCGTCGAGTCGAGCGAGCGGGGCGGTACCGCCGTCGCCTACGTCTGCACGGAACGGGACCGGGGCGGCGACGACGACCTGCGCGAGGAGATCGCCGACCACGTGGGCGAACGGCTCGGGCCGACCGCCCGCTTCGGCGAGATCGTCTTCACCCCGGAACTCCCCAAGACCCACTCCGGGAAGATCATGCGTCGCCTGCTCGGGGCCATCGCCGACAGCGAGGAGTACGGCGACACCTCCGCGCTCCGCAACCCGGAGATCGTCGGCGAGATCGAAACCGTTGCGAGCGGCGAATGATTTCGCTATCAACTACTTCAGCGAAACGTCTCGAACGACGCTCAGTCACTGCTGCGTCTACTTCGCCCGGAGTGTGACAACAATTCGGGTCTTTTCCGTAGTTTTATTTCGGAATGACCCAACTGTGCGAAGTAACGATGGAGGCACGGGGGACAGAAACACTCGACAGGGCGGGGTACGCGCGGCTCCGGCGCGCCGGCGAGACCAACCGACAGCGGCTGCTGGTTCGGCTCTGTGGCGAGGTCGGACTCAGGCCGGCCGAGATTACCCGCATCCATCTGGAAGATGTCCGCGCGCACGTCCACGACGGCAACGTCCACTACTTCCTTTCTGTCCGGGCCGACGACGGGAGCCACGCTCGCGACGCGTATCTTCCGCGCGAGGTGAAGCGCGAACTCGACCGCTACGTCGAGAGCGAGGGGATCGACGACGCGGACCCGGTGTTCGACGTGAGTCCGCGCCGCCTCCAGATGCTCGTCGGCGAAACCGTTGAGCGGGCGGTCGCGGCCGGGGCGGAGTCGCTGCGCGGCGTCTCGACGGCCGACCTGCGCCGCTACTGCGCTCGCGCACAACTCCGAGCGGGGGTGCCGCCGGCCGTCGTGATGGCCGTCGGCGGCTGGCCCCGACTGGAAGGATTCGCCGCCGCCCCCGACGAGGTGGGCGAGGGGACCGCCGCCGCGGCGTTCGCCCGCGTCGACGGCGACAGCGACGGTCGGCTCCGCGCCGCGTTCGACCGACTCGACCACCCCGCGCTCCTGCTCGACGACGGCGGCGGCGTCGAGCGCGTCAACGAGCGGTTCGCCGCCGCGACCGGTGTCGACTCCGAGACGGTCGTCGGTCGGGAGTTGCGTGACGTCGCCGCGCCCGTCGACACGCGCGGCTACATGGACGCGTGGGAGACGGCGCTGGCCGGGGAGACGTGGCGCGGCCCGGTCGTCTGTCGCGCCGCCGACGGTGACCCCGTGGAAGGGGAACTCGCGCTCGCGGGCATTGGCGACCCGACGCGACCGGACGGGTTCGTGGCCGGGTTCCGGCCGGACGGCACCGACTTGCCGACCGACCAGACCCGGTTTCCGGCGGTGCAGTCGCGGGTGCTCGCCGCGGGTGACGCGCTGGCCGGGGGCGCGACGCGTGACGGCATCCTCTCGCGGGCGTGTGACGCGCTCGTCGACGGTGACGCATACAGCAGGGCGTGGGCGTTCGACGCACCCGTCGAGGGGGCGACTCCGCTCGCCACCGCGGGCGACGCCGACCCACCCGACAGCGTTTCCGCGCTCGCCACCGCCGCAATCGCAGACGGGGCTGTCACCAGCGGCGACCCCGAGCGCGACGACGCGCCGCTCGCGGTGCCGCTCTCGCACGGGGGCACTGACCACGGCGCGCTCGTGCTCGCGCCCACTGATGCGACGGACGCGCGTGAGCGTCGAGCGCTCGCCGGCCTCGGGGGACGGGTCGCCGGCACGCTCGCGGCTATCGAGTGGAAGCGACTCCTGCTGGCCGACGCCGTGCTCGAACTGGAGCTACAGCTCCGAGCGCCCGACGCCGGGTCGCTGTTCGCCACCGCCTCGGCCGAGTTGGGCTGTGAACTGACGCTGGAGGGACTCGTCCCGCTCGACGGCGACTCGCTGCTCTACTACGTCTCGGTCGGGGACGTGCCCGCAGAGGACGCGCTGACCTGCATCGAGCACGTCGCGGAGTCGGTGCGACTCGTCGCCGCAGCCAGCGACGCCTCGCTCTTGGAGGTGACCGCCGCCGGCGACTCGGTCCCCGGTGAACTCATCGCCCGCGGGGCGAACGTGAGCGAACTGACCGCGGCACAGGGCACAGTCGAGCTCACCTGTGAGACCGCGCCCAACGCCAACGTGCGGGAACTGGTCGAGGGCGTCCAGCAGAGCTACCCGGAGATACGGCTCGTCGCCAAGCGAGAGGTGGAGCGGTCGGTCCGCACGCCGACGGAGTTCCAGCAGGCGCTCGCAGAGCGACTCACCGACAAACAGCGCTCCGTGTTGCAGGCGGCGTACCACGCCGGCTACTTCGACTGGCCGCGCGGCTCGACGGCCGAGGAGTTGGCCGACTCTATCGGCGTCTCCTCCCCGACGCTCCACAACCATCTCCGTCGAGCACAGCGGAAACTGCTGGCCGCCTTCTTCGACGGCGAGGAGTGAGCGACGGCGCGGGCGGACTGCTTTGCATAGGTTAGCGGCGGCATTAATATGAGGGTCGGGCCGATACCGAGACAGTATGTCGGAGGAAGACAGCGCGGATGTCCAGCTCGAAGCGCGGCTTCGAGAGCAGGAGTATTTCCGGCCGCCGGCGGAGTTCGTCGGGCAGGCGAACGCCACCGACCCGGCCATCCACGACGAGGTGGGGGAGTTTCCGGACGGGTTCGAGCGGTACGCCGAACTGCTCGACTGGGACGAACACTGGGACCAGACGTTCGACGGGTCGAACCCGCCCTTCTTCGAGTGGTTCGTCGGCGGGAAGCTCAACGCGTCGTACAACTGCGTCGACCGCCACCTCGACGAGCGGAAGAACCAGACCGCCCTGCTGTGGGAGGGCACCGACGGCGAGCAGGAGAACATCACGTACCAGGGCCTCCACCGGCGCGTCAACGAGATGGCCGCCGCGCTCCGGTCGGTCGGCGTCGAGGAGGACGACGTCGTCACGGTCCACCTGCCGATGGTCCCGGCGCTTCCGATCACGATGCTCGCGTGTGCCCGTATCGGCGCGCCACACTCGGTCGTGTTCGCCGGCTTCTCGGCGCAGGCACTCGCAGAGCGGGTCGACAGCGCCGACTCGGAGTACGTCGTCACCATCGACGGCTACTACCGGCGCGGCGAGTTCCTCGACCACATCGAGAAGGCCGACGAGGGGGTCGCACAGGCGGACAACGACCCCGAGGTGTTGACGTGGTATCGCCACGACGAGCCGAACGCCGAGGTGAGCGACGACTACGTTCCGGTCGACGACCTGCTCGACGACCACGAACACGAGACGGTCGAGCCGGTCTCCCGCGACGCGGAGGATCCGCTGTTCCTGATGTACACCTCGGGGACGACGGGGAAGCCGAAGGGGTGTCAACACCGCACCGGCGGCTATCTCGCGTACGCCGCCGCCACCTCGAAGAACGTCCTCGACATCGAGCCGGAGGACACCTACTGGTGTGCGGCCGACATCGGCTGGATCACGGGCCACTCGTACATCGTCTACGGCCCGCTCGCGCTCGGAACCACGAGCGTCATGTACGAGGACACGCCGGATTACCCGCACAAGGGTCGCATCTGGGAGATCGCGGAGAGGTACGACGTCGACATCTTCCACACCTCGCCGACCGCGGTGCGGATGTTCATGAAGTGGGGCGAGGAGTACCCCGAGGGGTACGACTTCGACTTCCGGCACATGACGACGGTCGGCGAACCGATCCAGCCGGAGGCGTGGCTCTGGTACTACAAGCACATCGGCGACGAGGACGCCGTCATCGTCGACACGTGGTGGCAGACCGAGACCGGCGGCCACCTCATCACGAACCTCCCGGCGCTCGACGACATGAAGCCCGGGTCGGCGGGCAAGGCGTGTCCGGGCATCGAGCCGGCGCTCGTCGACGACAGCGGCGAGAAACTGCCGGCGGCCTCCGGGCAGGCGGGGAACCTCATCATCGAGCAGCCGTGGCCGTCGATGCTCCAGACCGTCTACGGCAACGACGAGCGATTCATCTCCACCTACTGGGAGGACTTCTCCGACACCGACTCCGACGACTGGCGCGACTGGAACTACAAGGCCGGCGACGGCGCTGTGCAGGCACAGGACGGCTACTGGCGCGTGCTCGGCCGGCTGGACGACGTGATGAACGTCGCCGGCCACCGGCTCGGCACGATGGAACTCGAATCCGCCGTCGCCGAGGTGGAGTCGGTCGCCGAGGCGGCCGTCGCCGCCCGCGAGGACGCCCAGAAGGGCGAGGTGCCCGACGTGTACGTCGTCGTCCGCGAGGGCGTCGACACGAGCGACGCGGTGCGCGACGACATCGTCACCGCCGTCGAAGACGAGATCGGCAAGTTCGCCCGCCCGGCGAACGTCATGTTCGTCGACGACCTGCCGAAGACCCGCTCGGGGAAGATCATGCGGCGCATCCTCGAGAACATCTCCAACGACGAGGCGCTGGGCAACACCACCACGCTGCGTGACCCCTCCGTGCCGGAGGACATCCGCGAGCAGGTGCAGGCCGACTGACGGCCGCTCCTCGCTTTTTGGAGGAACGCGTTCGCCCGAGTCGCGGCCGAATTAGCATAATTATGGAGGAGGTTTATGTGTCGATGGGATTTGTGAACTACTGTCGTGAGCCAGAACATCGACCGGCGTGACGTACTCAAAGGCGCCGGCGCGGCGGGGATAGCAGGACTTGCAGGGTGTGTCGGGGGCGAAAGCGGTGGCTCCGAGTATCCCGCACTCGGGAACTACCCGGTCGAGGGAGACGAGGTGACGCTCGGTTTCAACGTTCCACAGTCCGGGGCCTACGCCTCCGAGGGGAACGACGAACTGAAGGCGTACGACCTCGCGGTGGAGCATCTCAACAACGGCGGGGGCTGGGTCGACATGTGGGACGACCTCTCGGCAGGCGGCATCCTTGATAAGACGGTCACCTCGGTCGAGGGCGACACCGCGACTACCCCCGCGACCGCCGAGGAGTCGGCGACCCAGATGATCCGTAACGACGGCGCGATCATGATAACAGGGGGGGTCTCCTCGTCGGTCGCCATCTCCCAGCAGAAGCTGTGTCAACAGGAGCGGGTGCAGTTCATGTCCTGTCTGACACACTCGAACGCGACCCAGGGGGCTGACTGCGTCTGGTACGGCCAGCGGGAGATGCACAACGCGTTCATGACGGGGAAGGCGCTCGCCCCTATCTTGGTCGACGAGTTCGGAGAGGACCTGAACTTCTACTCCATGTACGCCGACTACACGTGGGGGACCTCGAACCGCAACTCGATGAAGCGGTTCCTCGAGGAGGAGGGCTGGACACAGACCGACGAAGCGCCGACGCCGCTCGGCGAATCCGACTTCTCGCCGTACATGCAGGACGTTCCCCGCGAGGAGACGGACGTGCTGTTGCTCATTCACTTCGGCGCGGACGCGGCGAACTCCATCCCGGCGGCGTTCGACGCCGGTCTCGACGAGGACATGGAGATCGTCGTCCCGCTGTACGACACCATCGCCGCCAACTCCGCCAGTGAGGAGATCGGTGGCGTCTACGGGACGGTCGATTGGAACTGGCAGCTGGACGACGAGTACTCGAACGCCTTCACCGAGGCCTTCCGGGAGGCCGAGGAGAAGCCGCCGTCGTACGCGGCGCGGCTGGCATACTCCGCGACGATGCGGTACGCCGCCGCCGTCGAGCGGGCCGAGACGTTCTACCCGCCGGAGGTCATCAAACAACTGGAGGACCACGAGTACAGCAACACCGGCATCGGCGAGGCCGTCTCCCGTGCCTGTGACCACCAGTCCCAACGCGACGTGTTCGTCGTCCAAGGGCGCGAGCCGTCCGAGCAGGAGAACGGTGCCACGTCCCTCGGGCATTTACGAAACTATTAGATACAATAATTACATGCGTATCCACACGAGCCAACTCAGTATGACACGTGCTCACATCGGGGTGTCGGCGTCGTGGTAGACATCGCCGGCATCCTCCTCACCGGCCTCCAGCAAGGGGCGATATTCGCGCTCCTCGGCCTCGGCCTGACTATCATCCTCGGGACGATGGAGTTCCTCAACCTCGCACACGGTGCCCTGTATCTTATCGGCGCGTACATGGGGCTGTTCATCGTCCGCGAAGTGTCCGTCCAGGAAGGGTTACTCGCTGGTATCGCCGCCGACCCGGCGGCGGTCGGCCTCGGGAGTAGCTTCCTCGTCGCGCTGATACTCACCCCGATACTCATGTTCGTCATCGGGGTCGCGATGGAGCGGTTCGTCGCCCGCCCGCTGTACGACCGCACGGAGGTCGAACAGCTCCTGTTGACCTTCGGGCTGGCGCTCATCATCGAGGAGCTGGCCCGCGAGTTCGTCGGCTCGCAGCCGTTCTCCAGTTACGCCCCCGACAAACTGCTCGGCTTTACCGTCAGTGGGCAGGCGGACGTCCCGCTCGTGGGACTGTATCCGCGCTGGCGGTTCGTCGTCATCGGGCTGACGTTCCTGCTCATCGGCCTCTCGTATCTCATCATCGAGCGGACCGACTTCGGGCTCATCGTGAAGGCCGGGACCCGCGACTCCGAGATGGTGCGGATGCTCGGCATCGACATCACCCGGTCGTACGCGCTGGTGTTCGGCGTCGGCGCGGCACTGGCGGGGCTGGCGGGGCTTGTCGGCGGCACGATAATCGATGTCGCGCCCGGCATCGGGACGAACAACGCGCTGGTGCCGGCGTTCCTGACCGTCGTCATCGGCGGGGCCGGTAGCGTCGTCGGTGCCATCGCCGGCGGTATCATCCTCGGGATGGTCGCCGCCGTGTTCCAGTTCCAGGCCCCACAGTGGTCACAGATCGTCCTGTTCGGCTTCGTCGCCGTCTTCCTGCTCGTCCGCCCGGGCGGGCTGTTCGGGAGCGTGGAGGTGGGCGAATGAGCGACGACACCGAAACCGACGGCGGCACGACCGTCGACGTGACGCCCGAGGAGGAGAACCTAGTCGACCGGCTCGTCGCGGCGAAGGACGGCGAGCGGTTCGTTGCGGTCGCGGCGTTCGTCGGCGTCTTCGCGATGCCATTCCTCCTCATCGACGTGCTCGGCGTCTTCGATACGCTGATCGGGCTCAGCCTCGGCGGCTTCGTCGGCCTGCCGACGCTCATCCTCTCGTTCGGTATCGTCGCCGTGGGCTACAACATCCTGCTCGGCTACACCGGGCTGTTGTCGTTCGGGCACGCGGCGCTGTTCGGCTCCGCGGCGTACGCCGCGGGTATCTTCTCGAACAACGTGGTCGCGAGCCCGCTGCTCGCGGTGGTCGCCGGCATCGTCGTGGCGACCCTGCTGTCGTGGCCCATCGGCTTCCTCTCCATCCGCCGGTCGGGGGTCTACTTCGCCGTGTTGACGCTGACCTTCGGCCAGATGCTGTACTTCTACGCGTTCGGGCCGGGTTCGTGGCTCACCAACGGCGACGACGGCTACACGCCCTTCGACGTAGCCGGCGGCCCCGACCTGTTCGGGTCGCTGGCGATGGACGCCTCCATCACGACGCTGTTCCGGGACGTTACCGGGCTGACGCTGACCCTGACCGACGGGCTCGACATGACCGTCGGCTACATGCTCGCGGCGCTGGTCAGCGTCCTCGCCATCGTCGTCGCCCACCGCATCATCAAATCCCCGTACGGACTGATACTCAAGGCCATCGGCCAGAACGAACAGCGCGTGGCGTTCGTCGGCCTGAACGTGTTCCGGTACAAGCTGATGGCGTTCATCCTGAGCGGCGTGTTCGCGGGCGCGGGCGGCGCGCTGTACGCCCTCTCGAAGGCAGGCCTCACCGTCCACCCGAACGCGACGCTGTACTGGGTCGTCTCCGGCGACTTCGTCATCATCACCGCCGTCGGCGGGGTTGGCTCGCTGGCCGGGCCGCTCATCGGGGCGGTCGTCTTCGAGTACATCAGGCTCGTCGTGCAGGGGATCACCGTCCCCGGGACCGAGTTCCAGATCGGGTCGCTGTGGCGACTGCTGCTCGGAGTGGTGTTCGTGGTCGTGGTGACGCTGTTCCCGGACGGCATCTACGGGGGGTTGAGCTCGCTCGGCGACCGGCTCGTCGAGCGGTTCGGTGCCGCCACCGACGACCGCCGGCCGGTCGAGGAGGTCGAGGAGACCGGGGGTGATGACTGAGATGTCGTCCATCCTCGAAACCGACGGGCTCACGAAGCGGTTCGGCGGGCTCACCGCCGTCGACGACGTGGACCTGACCGTCGAGAGCGGCGAGACACGCGCCATCATCGGGCCGAACGGGGCCGGCAAGTCGACGTTCATCAACCTCGTCACCGGGCTGTTGAACCCGACGGAGGGGAGCGTCCGGTTCGACGGGGACGACATCACGAGACAGGAGCCCCACGAGATAGTCCAGCAGGGCGTCTCCAAGTCGTTCCAGACCGCCTCCATCTTCCCGGAGATGACGGTCCAAGAGAACGTCCGGATGGCGGCGCTCGCGGCCGAGCGTGGCTCCTTCCGGTTCGACTTCCTCAGCCGGCGCGACAGGCTCACCGACGTGGCGGACGTGGCCGAGGAGAAGATGCGCGCCGTCGACCTGTGGAGCGACCGCGCGGTCGACGCGCAGAACCTCCCGTACGGCGACAAACGCCGGCTGGAGATCGCCATCGCGCTCGCCTCCGAGCCGGCCCTCCTGTTCATGGACGAACCGACCGCGGGGATGTCACCCGAAGAGACGGACGCGACCGTCGACCTCGTCGAACAGGTCCAACGCGAGTTGGGTCTGACTATCGTGCTCGTGGAACACGACATGGAGATAATCTTCCGTATCGCCGACCGCATCGCCGTGCTCAACCGCGGGAGCGTCATCGCCGACGCGACCCCCGACGAGGTGCAGGGTGACCCAGACGTGCAGGAGGCGTACCTCGGGGGTGTCGAGCTGTGAGCCTGCTCGCGGTCGACGGCATCGACGCCTACTACGGGGAGAGCCACATCCTCCGCGGGCTCTCGATGGCCGTCGAGGAAGGCGAGATATGCGCGCTGTTGGGCCGCAACGGCGCGGGCAAGACGACGACACTCCGCTCGGTCGCGGGCGCGCGTCCGCCGGACGTGCGTGACGGTACCGTCACGTTCCGTGGCGACGACATCACGCAGACGGCCACGGAGGACATCGCCATCCGCGGGGTCGGGCTCGTCCCCGAGGAGCGGCGGGTCTTCCCCAACCTCACCGTCGAGGAGAACCTCCACCTCTCGGAGGTGTCGCGCAACGCGTCGAACACGGCTGGTCGCGACGTCGGGGACCTCCCCGAGACGCGGCCGCTGTCGGAGCTGTACGAGGCGTTCCCCCGGCTCGACGAGCGGCAGAACCAGCTCGCCGGGACGCTCTCGGGCGGGGAACAGCAGATGCTCGCCATCGCGCGCGCGCTCCGGCAGGCACCGGACCTGCTGATGCTCGACGAGCCGTACGAGGGGCTCGCGCCGCAGATAATCGACGACGTCGAGGACGCCATCGAGCGCATCAACGACGAGGGGACGACCATTCTGCTCATCGAGCAGAACGCCGCGGCGGCGATCAGCATCGCCGACCGGTGTTACATCATCGACCAAGGGCAGGTCGTCTTCGACGGCGGGGCCGAGGAACTCCGCGAGGACGAGGAGACCCGCAAGCGGTATCTGGGTGTCTGAGATGGGACTCGTGGATTCGGAGGACCGATACGAGCTCCTCGTCGAGGAGGGCGTCTTCGCGGAGACCGAGGACGGCCGCGTCGCCGTCACGGAGGCGTTTGACGCCACGAAGCGGGTGTACCACGACAGCTACGCCGATATCGACGACGCGACGTTCCACGGGACGGTCGCCGACCTGTTCGAGCTATCGGTCGCCGACGCGCGCGACCGGATCGACTCGCTCGGCATCACACGGTCGCAGCTCGTAGCGTATCTCGCGCTCCGGTCACATCTCGAGGACCGCGACGTGACCGTGGACGGCAGCGACCTCGTGAGGATGGCCGGGATGGTCGCGGACGTGACGCCCGTCTCGCCGGTGCCCGACGACACGGTAGAGCTGACCGACGACGACTACGAGCGATTCCTCGCGGACAACCCGGACGCCGTCGTCTTCGTCTGGAAGCTCCACTGTGCCCCGTGTGAGGCGATGAAAGGGGAGCTCGACGAGGTACGCGGGCTCGTCCCCGACGGCGTGGCGGTCGCGGGCGTCGACGGCGAGCGCGTCGACGCCTTCCGCCGCGAGTTCGACGTGTCGGCCGCCCCGGCGACGGTCGTCTTCGCTGACGGCGACCACCACGGGACGCTGGAGAGCCGCCGCGAGCCGTCCCGGCTCGCAGAGCTGTTCGACGCGGCCTACGACGACTGAACGGCCCGCTCGAACCACCCCGGCCGCTCGATCGTCGTCGCCGACACGTCGCGGTATCTCACCCGCCACTCGACCCGCACCGGCTCGGCGTCCGCGGTCCCGGTGAAGCGGAGCCGGAGCGACCGCACCAGCCCACGCTCGGTCACCGTCGCCCGTAACGAGACGTTCCGCACGTCCGCGAACTCCCCGGTGAACGACGCCTCGCGGAGTCCACTCCCGCGGAGCCGGTAGACGACCGTGTCGCCGTCCGTGCCGCGCTCGACCGTGTCGACGGCCACGGACCGGAAGACGCCCGTGTAGAAACTCGTTGGGTCGGCCTGCCCGCCCCCGAAGGGGACCGTCGCCACCCAGTATTTCCATGTACCGGCCCCGCCCTCACGCGGGCGAAATCCGTTGTATATCGTCGAGTCGTCCTTCGTGAGCCGACGAACGTAGACGGAACCGTTCGACCAGAACACGGCCGACGCCGGGGGAGTGCCGAGAAACACCGGCCCGTCGGGTCCCGCGGTTGCCGCTCGTGCGTGATATCCCCGATCAGCGGCCAACTCCACCCGGATACGGAGTCCCGACCGGACCGTCCCGTTCTCGTACCGTTCGGTCCGGTTCGCGATAAGCGTGTACGACGTGTTCTCGATTGCGGCACGGTGTGCGGCCGCGAGTCGCTCGGGGTCGACGACGCCTGCCTCCGTCACGCCGGGGGCAAGCGTCGAATCCGAAGGAACTGGTGCCGCCGTCGCCGTCTCGGCTGGCGTCTCGTTCGCCCCGCCCGTGGGCGCGTTACAGCCCGCGAGCACGAGCAGACAGACGATGACGGCGGTTCGCATACGCGTCGTTCGGCCGCCGGCCGCCTAAATCCTCACACTACGTCTCCGGCTCGGCGTCGTCGTAACGGTTCGCGACGTAGATGACGCCGATCAGGAGCGCGCCGAGCAGCGAGCCGATCGTCGTTCCGCCGTAGATGGCCATCCCGACCGGTGTCGGCGGGAGTTGCACGACGCCGAACAGTTCTGGGTCGAGCCCCTGCGGCCCGATGGCACCGATAATGAAGCCGATACTCGCCGTGAGAAGGACGACGATGACGTAGATAGTGATGACGAGCCCCGGGCCGCCGGTTCGGTCCTCCGTCTCGCTCACACGCGAACTCGAAGCGCTCGGAAGATTAGCCTTTTGACCGCGTGGAGCCAACCGAGCGTATGACCGAGAAGGAGGCGCTGTTCGGGGTGCTCACCGCTATCGCGTCGCTCATGTTCATCACCGGAATCGTCCTCGTGTTGACGAGTCTGAGCTAAAAAGAGAGGGTTACTCGTCGTCGACGCGGCGCACGGCGGCTTCGACCTCGCCGCCGTCGGCACGAATCTCATCGTCGCTCTCGCCGCCATCGGTGAGCGCGAGCGAGTCCTCGTCGGCCGTCAGTTCCTCTTCGAACCACTGGAACTCGCGGGAGTGCTGGCCGGTCTCCTTCAGGTCCCACGGGTCGCCGTCCTGCACGACAGGGCCCTCGATGTACGACTGTGCCATGTTCCACACCCAGATGATCTGCCCGAACAGGATGATGAACGCGCCGACCGTCGCGACTTGGTGGAGCGTCGTAATCTGGGTCAGGGGCGCGATGGCGCCGCTGAACTCGTAGGTGGCGTAGCGGCGCGGCATTCCGAGATAGCCCAGCAGGAGGAACGCGAAGAACGTGATGCTCACGCCGATCTCAGAGAGCCAGAAGTGCCACTTGGCGAGCGTCTTCTGGTACATCTTCCCCGTCACGAGCGGGAACCAGTAGTAGATCGCCCCGAAGCCGGCGAAGGCGATCATTCCCATCACGATCCAGTGGAAGTGACCGACGACGTAGTACGTGTCGTGGAGCACCAGATCGATCGGGATGGCCGCGAGGAAGACGCCGGTAATGCCGCCGATGACGAAGTTGGCGACGAAGCCGATACAGAACAGCATCGGCGCGGTGAGCCGGATCTTCCCGTTCCACATCGTCGTGATCCAGTTGAACGTCTTCACCGCCGACGGGATGGCGATTGCCAGTGAGACGGCCATGAACGACGCCCGGATACGCGGGTTGATCCCTGTCGAGAACATGTGGTGGGCCCAGACGCCGAAGGAGAGGACGCCGATAGCGAGCGTCGAGTAGATAACGAACTTGTAGCCGAACAGCTTCCGGCCCGAGAACTTGGGGAGGATCCACGAGACGAGCCCCATCGGCGGCAGCACGAGGATGTACACCTCAGGGTGGCCGAAGAACCAGAAGAGGTGTTGCCAGAGGATGGGCGACCCGCCCTCGACTGCGAAGAACGTCGTCGCGAAGTTCCGGTCGAGCAGCAGCATGATGAGCGCACTGCCAAGCAGCGGGAACGCGAAGAGAATCAGCGCCGACTGGGTGAGGATGGTCCACGAGAAGATGTCAAGATTCGCCCAGTTCACCTTGCCCGACCGCTCAGTGAAGATGGTCGCGACGAAGTTGATCGCACCCATCGTCGCGGAGACGCCCGAGAGGTGAAGCCCGAGCAACATTAGGTCGACGCCGGCGTTGGCCTGCTCGGCCGAGAGCGGCGTGTACATCGTCCACGAGGTCTGCGCGGCCTCGACTGCGCCGCCGGTGAGCGGCGCGAGGAAGAAGCCCCCCCAGATGAGGAGCGCGGCCGGCGGGAGCAGCCAGAACGCGATGGCGTTGATGCGCGGGAACGCCATGTCGTCCGCCCCGATGAGAAGCGGGACGAAGTAGTTCGCGAACGCCGCGATGATCGGCGTCCCGAACAGGAACAGCATGGTGATACCGTGGCTCGTCAACAGCCCGTTGTAGAAGGCGTTGCCGCCGAGACCGGCGAGTACGTCCATCGCGGGCGTCGTGAGTTCGAGCCGCATGAGCATGACCGACATGCCACCCCAGACGAACGCGATGGTGGCGTAGACGCCGTAGAGAATGCCGATGTCCTTGTGGTCGACCGTCGTGAGCCAGCGGATCAGCCCGGCGGGCTTGTGCCCGTGACTCGTCTCGTCGCCGTAGCCGGCACTGCCGCTCCCCAAGGGGGTGTACGTGCGAAGGTCCTCCATCCGGGAGAGGAGGGCGACGACGCCCACGAGAAAGACACCCATGAGGACGGTCAGCGCGAGCTGTTCTCCTGCCATGCGTCTCTGTCAGAACTGGACGATAAGAAAGGTTGTGTTCCCGGGTGACCGGGAGCAGGCAGGTGATTCCGGTTACGCGGACTCCTCGTCGTCGCCTGCAGACTCCTCGGCGGGCTCGTCGGACGTGATCTCGGCGTAGTCGGCGTCTTCATCGGGGTTCGCCGCGGCCGCCTCCGGCTCGGCGAACTCCTCGGGGTCCGCTTCCAGTTCCTCCTCGGCGTTCGAGATCGCCTTCCCCGAGAAGTAGGTGAGGACGAACAGGCCACCGAAGGTCAGAATGACGATGCTGAACTGGATCGCTTGGCTGGCCGGGTCGGATCCGAACGGGTTGAACAGCGCGAAAACGACGACGAAGAAGGCCATCATCGCCAGCGGAATGGCGTTGACGATGAGATCGAGGAGCGTCTCCCGGTCGAACGTCCGTGATGACATACCTGGGGCTTAGGCTACCGCGTCTAAGAGGTTACGGGTTCGTGCCGAGGGGGTCAGGCGGCGAACGGATCGCCGTCGACGACAGTCGCGCCGGCCGCGCTCGCCGCGAGCGCGATGACGCCCGCAGCGGCGATGGAGAATCCTCGCAGGATGATAGTATCCGATCCCTCGGCGGCACCGAGGACGGCAGCGACGTCCACGCCCGTCTGTGAGGTGACGACCAACGCGCCGATGGCGACGAGGACGACGCCGAGGCTGGCGAGCAGTCGCCACGGGCGCTCGCTGTACCCCGCCTCCTGCACGATGCCGGCGACGCTCCCGACGAACAGGAGGAGCCCCCCGACCGCCACCGGATACAGTCCCATGAACACGCCGACCTCGCCGACAGCGAGCCCCAGCGCCACGAACAGCGGCCACGGACTCGCCTTTGAGGCCTCGCTGGCCGGCATGGTCGCGTCCGCCTCTCCCTCAGACATTACGCCTACTGGGGGCGGTACCCTCAAAGCCTCGTCGGTGTCCAAAACGTCGGCGGTGTTCAGACAAGCGGGGCGTCACTCGGCTGCGTAACCGCGATGGATGAGACTGAAAGGGGCCGTTGACGGCGGCTTCGCCGCCGTCTGCTCGGGAGAGCGTCGCTCTCCCGGTGGGCGAGCGACCGGGGGCTTTCTACACCGCGTTACCCTCCTCGTATCCGGAGTCGCTCCTATCTAAACAGTACCGAGACGTCTGTCGCGACCTTTATACGACCCACGGCCGGCCTACGCGCATGAAGGCGACCGCGAAGGCCCACCCGATACAGGGGCTCGTGAAGTACCACGGGATGCGCAATCCGGAGCTACGGCTCCCGTACCACGACTCGATCAGCGTCTGTACCGCGCCCTCACACTCGAAGACGACCGCCGAGTTCGACGACGCGCTCGACGACGACGAAATCGTCATCGACGGCGAGACGGTGACGGGTCGCGGCCGCGAGCGCGTCGAGATGGTGATCGACCACGTCCGCGACCTCGCGGACATCGACGCGCCGGTGCGCTTCCACTCGGCGAACAACTTCCCGACGAACATCGGCTTCGGCTCCTCGTCGTCCGGCTTCGCGGCCGCGGCGATGGCACTGGTGGAGGCCGCGGGGCTCGACGTGACCCGACCGGAGGTATCGACGGTCGCCCGCCGTGGCTCCTCCTCGGCAGCGCGGGCCGTCACCGGCGCATTCTCGCAACTCGACGCCGGGATGAACGACGCGGACTGTCGCTCACACCGCATCGAGACGGGACTGGAAGACGACCTGCGAATCGTCGCTGCGGAGGTGCCGGCGTTCAAACACACCGAGGAGGCCCACCGAGAGGCGGAGGAGTCGCACATGTTCGACGCGCGGATGGCGCACATCCACGGGCAGATAGCCGACATGCGTGATGCACTCCGGCGCGAGGCGTTCGACGAGGCGTTCGAGCTGGCCGAACACGACTCGCTGTCGCTGGCTGCGACGACGATGACCGGTCCCGCTGGCTGGGTGTACTGGCAGCCGGAGACGCTGGCGGTGTTCGAGACGGTCCGTGACCTGCGCGAGGAGGAAGGGATCCCCGTCTACTACTCGACGGACACGGGCGCGTCGGTGTACGTGAACACGACCGCCGCCCACGTCGACCGCGTGGAGTCGGCCGTCGCCGAACACGTCCCGACGCGCGTCTGGGAAGTCGGTGGCCCCGCACAGGTGCTCGACGAGAGCGAGGCCCTGTTCTGATGTGGATCCCTGAACCCGACAGCGTTTTGACGAGCCTGTTCGAACGTGGTGTATGGTATCAGAAGGGGACCACGCCCCCGATTTCGAGCTTCTCGGCACCGACGGCGAGGAGATAACCGAGTACAAGCTCACCGACCACCTCGAGGACGGACCCGTCGTCCTCGCGTTCTACCCGCAGGACTTCTCGCCTGTCTGCACCGAGGAGCTGTGTACCCTCCACGAAGGGGACTTCTTCGCGTTCGCACCGGGTGTCGACATCTTCGGCATCTCCAACGACGGCATCTACAGCCACAGGGAGTTCATTGACAAACACGGGCTCGGGTTCCCGCTCCTCTCCGACAGCGAGACGGCGGTCGCCGACGCTTACGGGGCCCGGTATGACGAACCGGTTGTGGAGATGGGCAATTCCATGACGAAACGGTCGCTGTTCATGATCGACGAGGAACAGACGGTGCGGTACGCGTGGATTACCGACGACGTGCGCGAACAGCCAGACCTGCTCGAAGCGAAGGACCGGCTCGACGAGGTCGTCGCATGACCGAGGACGGGAACCCGCTCATCAGTCCCGTCGAGGTCGTCGAGGCGGCCCTCGACGGCCAGACGGACCCGGTGCCAGAGGGCTACTCTGCGAACGCGCTCGTCCATGCCTCTACCGGGCAGAGCGCCACCTGTGGTCAGCTCCTCTCCGTGTTCGATCCGATAAACGTGCTCGGTGTTGCAATCCAGCACGATCCAAGCCACTATCTCCGTATCTGTGAGGAATGGTCGACGCTCGATCCCTCGCGGCTCGCCGTGGTCGACGTGAACCCGTCGGGCCGTGACCCACCGGCGGAGATACGTATCGAAACAGTCCCGGACGCGGAGGACCTCACGGGGATCGGTATCGCGGTGACACAGCTCGTGAAACAGGCTGCGCAGTCGGACGTACCCACAGTGGTCTGCTTCGATTCGCTGACTCCGCTGCTCCAGTACTCCGACATCGAGCGGTGTTATCGGTTCCTCGATACAACGACGAACCGGCTGAACAAGGTCTGTGCGGTGAGCCACGCCCACATCGATCCCGCCGCTCACGACGACCAGACGCTCCAGCAGATCGCCACCGTCTTCGACGCTACCGTCAGACGCGACGACGAGGAGTGGCAGGTCTCCCCGAGCTGATCGTCCCAGCGCGTGTCGAAGGTGGATAGCCCCTCGGACTGCTCACCCAAGACCGGACTCCCTCAGAGTTCGTGTCCGCAGTCGGAACAGACGATACGCATCGCGTCCATCTCGGGTATCCGCCCGTCGTCGGCGTCGGGGGCCGCGAGCGAGTGGACCGTCTCCGCGCCGCAGTCGGGACAATCGACGAGGGCCTCCACGCCGTCCCACGCGTGTCGCTCCGACCCGACGCCGATTGCCAGCCCTGTCACGGGTTCCTCGGTCTCGTTGCGGCCCTGCTGGAAGACGTCGCCCGCCTCGAAGTGGATCCCACCCATTGGGCCGATCTCGGTCGTCTCGCTCGCCTCGTTCGGACCGGGAGCCGTCTCGAACGTCGCCGTTCCCTCCAGCGCGACGAACAGTTCCTCCTGATCCGTGTGGGTGTGGAGACCGCCGGAGAATGACTCGCCGGGGTCGAGTTCCAGATGCGTCGCGGCGAAGCCCATCGCGTCGATGGCCTGCGACAGCGGCCGTCGGTCCTCGTTTGCCCCCATGAAGTGTGGCACCTGTTCCACGTCGTCGAGGTCGAGCTGTTGCATGTGACGCGGTCACGTTCCACCCGACAAAAGCCTACGTGTCGGTTGCAGGAGTGTCGAATTAGGAGTGAATCCGGAGATCAAGGAGGCAACGAGGTGTAGAAAGCCCCCAGTCGGTACGGTCGCGCGGCTCGCTGTCGCCGGAAATCGGAGATTTCCGAGATGACGAGCGAGCGTCGCTCTCTCGGACCACGCGCCTCGCCCGCCCGTCCGCCTCGCTGCTTACGTCGCCGTGCTTCCCGTACCGACCACCGGGAGAGCAGAGCTCTCCCGAGCAATCGGCGGCGAAGCCGCCGATAACGGCCCCTTTCAGTTCCACCCGACCGCATGTGCTCAGGCAACCGTCGCGTAGCTGAACACTACCGTCGCTCGCCGAGGCCGGGATGTCGCTCTCCAGAAGCCACGCACGGCACGGTTCCGTCGCGTCCGAGCTGGCAGGTTCCGGCAGACCCAAACGGCACGCGCCCGAACATCGCGTATGCACGTCGCCGTGTTCGGTGCCGGCTACGCTGGCCTGACGGTCGCGCGCCGGCTCGAACGAGCCCTCCCCGCCACGGTCGAGTTGACGCTGGTCGACGAGCACCCGTACCACCTCGTCCAGCACGAACTCCACCGCGTCATCCGCCGGCCAGAGGTGGCCGAAACCATCCGCGTCCCGCTGGCGGACACGCTCGACCACACCGACGTGGTCGTGGACCGCGTCGAGTCAGTCGACACCGGGGCTGGCACCGCCGAACTCGCAGACGGGCGCACCATCGACTACGACTACGCGGCAATCTGCTTCGGCGCGGAGACGGCCTTCTACGGGCTTCCGGGCGTCGAGGAACACGCCCTGCCGCTCAAGCGGCTCGCGCACGCCGACCGCATCCGGTCGCAGTTCCACGCCGTTGAGGGCGGCCAGTTCGTCGTCGGCGGGGCGGGCCTCTCCGGGATACAGGTCGCGGGGGAACTCGCCGCGACCGCCGAGGAGAACGACTACGACGCGGAGATTCACCTGCTGGAGATGGCGAACGCCGTCGCGCCGGGCTTCGACGCCGAGTTTCAGCGGACGGTCCGTGAGACACTCGACGACAGCGGCATCGACGTTCACACCGGCGCGACAGTCGCAGAGGCGACCGCCGATACGGTCGAACTCGAATCCGGCGAATCCCTCGCGTATAACGGGTTCGTCTGGACGGGCGGCATCCGCGGGCCGGACGCACTTAGCGGCGAGCGCCGTGAGACGCGGGGCACGCTCCGCGTCGATGACACCACCTTCGTCGCGGGCGACGCGGCTCGCGTGGCCGACAGCGACGGCGAGCCGGTTCCGGCGAGCGCACAGACCGCGCTCCGCGAGGCGAAGGTCGCGGCCGGCAACATCGCCACGCTCGTCGACTACGACCTGTCCGGCGGGGGCGGCTTCGAGCCGCGACTCGACCGCTACACCTTCGACTCGCCGGGGTGGGTCGTCACGGTCGGCGACGACGCCGTCGCACAGGTCGGCCCGTCGGTGCTCCAAGGACAGGCCGCCCGGGCCGCGAAGGCGACCATCGGCGCGGCACATCTCTCTTCCGTCGGCGCTATCACCGACGCCTCGCGACTCGCGTGCGAGGAGTTGTGATCAGACGTTCGGGATGCCGACCGCCGACAGCGACGTGAGGCCGAGGGCGCTCAAGACACCGAGCACGACTAGCGCCGCGACCCACGCGACGAGCGCGATACCGCCGGCACGGGGCCAGCCGACGCCGTAGCGCCACCTGATGACGAGCAGATACGCCAGCAGCGTGAGTGCGGGCCCGAGCAGCGGGATGCCACCGACGAGACCGCCGACGACTGTCCAGACGACGGCACCGACGCCGGCCGTGAGGAGGGCATGCGTGTAGTTCCGGGCTGACACGAGGAGGCGAGCGCCGAGGTGGATGCCGACGCCGCCGACGAGGAGACTCGCTATCAGGACGACGGCGTTGTCGAGTGGAGCCATCGTCCGGCTATCGGCTCCCCCGGGTTCTCATCCTTGTGGCCGCTCACTCCGGTCGCGGGCCGTCCGGCAGCGCCGTCGCATCGACGAGCGAGTCGGCCACCGCGTCGTGGTCGGGGAGATGCTCGCCCAGTCCAGCGGCCGTCGCGACGGTCGTCAGGAAGGTCGCCTCCCGACAGGGGAGGTCGGTGCGCGGGCCGCCGGCGCTCCCGTCGTGGTGTGCCAACACGCCCTCGATACCGCGGGCGACCGCCGCCAGGTCGCGCACGAGAATGCCCTCAATTGCCTCTGAACGGCCGCCGTACAGCGCCCGCTCCTCGTGTTCCGTCGTCGCGAAGAAGCCGGCGTTGGCGAGTCGGTTCACGGTCCCGGCGAACCGCTCGCCAGCCCGCTCCATCTCGCCAGCGTCGCCGAGCGCGCCGGCCGCGAGCGCGAGATAGTAGTCGCGGTGCAGCGCCGCTCGCTCGTCTAACTCCTTGAGGTCGGCTCGGTCGACTGCGCGTTTCAGCCCGCGGGCAAGGCCCGGTACGGCCTGTTTCGACCCCGCGAGCGTCGCGGCCCGGAGCGCGTAGTACCGCTCGTCGACCGGGTCGGTGCCGGCGTCGGCCGCGCCGGCGTGGAGTTCCATTGCGGTGTCGAACCAGCGCCGAGCCGTGTCGGGGTCGTCGCGCACCTTCACGAGGCCGGCGGCGGCTTTCTCGGCCAGTGTCGCCGTCGTGGCGCGGTAGTCGCCGAGTTCGTCGTCGGGGACGGCACCCGTGGCGAGCGCCTCGGTTCGGTCGTCGAGCGTCGCCAACTCGCCGTCGAGCCAGCCGAGCAGATCCGTCGTAGCCATGTGTAACAGTTCGCGCGCATCACGGGTAGCAGTACGCCCGAAGTGGTTCGGCCGACAGATCGCCCCGCCCTGCCCTCACGCCTCCACCGCGCCCGCGACGGCCTCGTTCAGCCGTCGGGTCGCGGCCGCCGGGTCGTCTGCACGCGTGATCGCCGAGATGACTGCCACGCCGTCGGCACCGGCCGCGACCACTTCCTCTGCGTTCTCGACGGTGATACCACCGATGCCGACGAACGGCAGGTCGACCGCCTCGCGGATGGCGCGAACGCGGTCGAGGCCCACCTCCGAACTCTCGGGGTCGGTGTCCTTCGACGAGGTGGCGTACACCGCGCCGACGCCGAGATAATCCGCGCCGGCGGCCGCAGCCGCCTCCGCCCCGGCGACCGTCGAGACGGATCGGCCGATGACCGCGTCCGGGCCGAGTTGGTCGCGTGCGACCGCGACGGGCAGGTCGTCGTCGCCGAGGTGGACGCCGTCGGCGTCGAGTGCCGCCGCGAGGTCGACCCGGTCGTTGACGATGAGCGGCACGTCCGCGGCCGCCGTCAGTTCCCGCACCGTCTGGCCGACTTCGTGCCGGTCGCGCGCGCTCGCCGCCTTCTCGCGGAGTTGGACCACGTCGATGCCGCCGGCGAGCGCCGCTTCGACCACCTCGACGGTCGTCCGCCCCGGCGACAGCGCCGCGCCGGTGACCAGATACGTCCCGAGATCCATCGGTGGCGCGTATCGGTGGCTCGCGCAAAAGGGTGGTGTCCGGTGAACTGCGGGCAGTCGTGGTCAGATCGAACGAGCGCACCACACGGACCGACGGTCTACAGCGAGAGTTGGTTGTTGTATCATACACCCGCACTCTGAACTGCACGCTCACGGGACCAGCGCAGGCAGACCGCTCTCGACTCAGAGGCTCGCCGGATCGATCTGTCGGCCGACTAAGACGAGGCTCCCGAGCAACAGCACGGCGGCGATCGGCAACAGGAACTGGAAGAGTGTCACGACGATGCCGGACGCTTGGAGACCGAAGAGAACCAGCACGACCGAGCCACAGCAGGCCGTTCCCGACAGCATTGCCGGGACGCTCGCGAGGAGGCCGGGCGACGAGGAGCCGAGTCCGCAGGCGACGGGCTGCCGCCACGCGAGATACGTGAAGCCGACGTTCAGCCCGACCAAGCCGGCGATACCGAGCCCCAACACCGTGTTGAGCGAGAACAGGTACGTGATCGGGCCGACTGACACACGCGCGACAGGCGTGAATGAAAACGGCCCCAGCTCCGGCCCGAAGAACTTCTCGAAGGCCCCCGCGACGACTGTCACGTCGAATCCGCCGATACCCGGCGCGAGATGCCCGAGTGCGTACAGGTAGACTAGGAAGTACGCGAGGGTCTCCCCGCCGACGACGAGCGTCGCGTCGGGACGGCGGGACACCGCCGTCGCGGCCGCGACAGTCCGGGAGAGCGCGGCTCTGATCCGGGCGAGCGGAACGTTGCTACGCGTAGACGTTAGTATCGGGGGAGAAGCCGAGCCACGCGAACCACATCGCGTCGAACGTGTGAATCCTCGTGAGCGGCAGGGCGTCCGGGTTGTGCGAGAAGTCGCCGACCGACACCGTCTCACCCTCGACCGTGACCGTCCGCTCGTCGGGATTCAGATAGACGTAGCCCGTGTCCAGCCGCGGGTCGGCGACTGCGACGACCAGTGTCCCGCCCAGTTCGCCCGGCACGACCCGCTCTTCGAGGAGCCGAGACTTGTCGAAGGCGACCGCGCCGGCGGTGGTCCGGGCACCAATGAAGACGCGCCTCTCGCTGAATCGGTCGGCCTGTTCGAGCGTGTCGAACAGCGTCCCCTCGTTGTCGTAGTAGCCCGCGCGTGGATTGTACCCCCTCGTACGGGTCTCTGCCGTAGTTCTCTGCGAACTCTGTCTCCGTCGAGAGCACCTGCGTGTCGGGGTGGAGATCCCGCCACTGCTCCCACGTCGTCCACACGAGCCCGAACTCTCGCAGCGACCTCGTGCCGGACCCCGGATTCCACGGCCCCGGTATCGACGTGGCGAGCATCTGGGGCCACCACGCCTCCGTCGCCCCGTCGTACATCACGAGATTGTTGTTGATCAGTCGGCCGGAGACGCCGAAGGTCGTCTCCCCGCGCTCGAACCCTTGGACGGTCCCGGTGAGCGGACAGTACGTCACCGTGACGGGGAGGTCGCCGAGGCTGTCGTTGACTATCTCGTGTTGGACGAGAATCTTCCGTGGATACGCCTTGACGGCGCCGTTCAGTGCGACGCCGAACACCGGATCGCCGGGGTCGAGGAAGTCGACGCCATCGGCCCCGACGAACGCCGGATCGTCGATAGAGGGGATACCGTCTTTCGGTGGGTCCCCCGAGACCGCGAGCGACTCGAAGTCGCCGGGCTCCCGCGACAGCGACAACACCTCGTCGGTCGTCGGAATCGGCGCGTCGGCGTCTCCGTGGCCGTCGCCGTATCGGTCGCGGTCGGGGTGTCCTCCGATCCGACGTTTGCGTCGCCCGCACACCCCGCGAGCGCACCGAGTCCGGCCGCCGCGACGAACTGGCGTCGAGTGAGCCGCATTACCGCATAGGAGGGAGTACCGGGGATTAACACTTGAGCGAACGTGTGTACTGCTCACACATGCAGTGGAGTTCAGGAGAGGGACAGAGTGGCGAGCCCTGAGGGATTTGAACCGGAGTCACGTCGCTCGCGCTGCTCGCTCGTGACAGGCTTCGATTCCCGTGTGCGTCGCTCCTGCTCACGTGCGTTCGCAGGAAGCGAGCCCTGAGGGATTTGAACCCCCGACAACGTGGTCCGAAGCCACGCACTCTGTCCAGGCTGAGCTAAGGGCCCGCAACCATCTGTAGCGCGGTGTCCGTCAAAAGCCCTTCTATCGTCGGTCCCAGCGGTGTTCAGACACGCGGGGCGTCGCTTGGCCGAGCAACTGTGCTGGGTGGGGATGAAAGGAGCCGCGTGCTCGCCGAAGCCCGCCGACGTAAGCAGCGAGGGACCGCCGGTCCCTCGGGCCGCGAGCAGAAGGCGAGCGGGCGGAGGCTTTCTACACCTCGTCGGCCGGCTCGTCTCCGAAGCCACTCTTAGCTGAACGCCGTCTCGGTCTCCGACCGACGCGTTCAAGCCAGCGCCGCCGCACGCGGGGTGCATGGAGCGTCCACGCGGGTTGCTCGAACTCACCCGGCCCGGCAACGCGGTCGTCGCCGGCATCCTGACCGGGATCGGTGCGTTCGTGGCCGGTGCCGGCGACGTCGCCGCCCTGTTCGTGGACACGTCGCCGACGGTGCGTGCGGCCGCGGCCGTGCTCGCGACCGTCTTCGCCGTCGGGGCCGGCAACGCCATCAACGACTACTTCGACCGCGAGATCGACCGCGTCAACCGCCCGGGCAGACCCATCCCGCGGGGGGCCGTCTCGCCGCGTGTCGCGCTCGCGTTCGCGGTCGTGTTGTTCCTCGTCGCGACCGGACTGGCGCTCGTCCTGCCGGCGCTCGCGGTCGGCATCGCGGCGTTCAACCTCGCGGCACTGGTCGCGTACACGGAGCTGTTCAAGGGGCTTCCCGGCGTCGGAAACGTCGTCGTCGCGTATCTCGGCGGGTCGACGTTTCTCTTCGGTGGCGCGGCGGTCGGCGGCGCGCTCGGCCCGGTCGTCGTGCTCGCGGCGCTGGCGGCGCTCGCGACGTTCGCCCGAGAGGTGGTCAAGGACGTGGAGGACATCGCCGGCGACCGCGAGGAAGGACTCTCGACGCTTCCCATCGCCGTCGGCGAGCAGACCGCGCTCCGGGTGGCCGCGGGCGCACTCGTCGCCGGCGTGCTCGCCAGTCCGGCCCCGTATCTGCTCGCCGGCTTCGGCCCGGCGTATCTGGTCGCCGTCGCAGTAGCCGACGTGGTGATGCTGGCGGCCGGCTACCGGAGTTTCGCCGACGCGAGTCGCGGACAGGCGTGGCTGAAGTACGGCCAGCTCCTCGCGGCGGGTGCGTTCGTTCTGGGCCGAATCGCGTGAGTTGAATCCGACGACGAGAGAAAATTCCCAGATGCTGTCCGTACAAACAAAAACGCTGAATGCGAGTCAGGTGGGAGTAAAGCACAATGGATGGGCGCGTCCGCCGGCGAGCACCGCGGTCGGAGGGCCGCGATGTATGATCTCGGCGGCCCGCTTAGCGGGACCGAGGTCGACCCGGGGACGAATCTGCTGTTGACGGGGATCCCCTTGAGCGGCAAGATTTCTCTGGGGTACGACCTGCTCGAAGCGGGTCTCGACGCCGGTGGAGGCGGCATCGTCGTCTCCAACGAACACAGTGCCGACCGTATCCGCGCCGAACACGAGGGCCTCTTCGAGTACGGCGCGCCGTTCGGCGTCGTCGACTGCGTCACGAAACATCAGGGACAGGGGACGATCTCCGACACCGACCTCGTCCAGTACGCCTCCTCGCCGGAGGACATGACCGGCATCGGGATCGACTTCTCCGAACTGCTCGAGGAGTTTTACGTGAACCGCGACCTCACGCGGAACCGCGCGCTGTTCGTCTCCGTCTCGACGCTGTTGATGTACTCCGACCTCCAGACCGTCTTCCGGTTCCTCCACGTGTTCACGAGTCGAGTCGAGAACGCCGATGCGCTCGGGTTGTACGTCGTGCAGTCGGGCGCTCACGACGAGCAGACGATGAACACGCTGTCACAGCTGTTCGACGGCGTCGTCGAGACGGACGCCGACGGCGAGATATCGACGAATCTTCCCTGACCGCCGGAGCCGACCGCACGCTTTTCGGCCTGCCGCGTCTTCACTCACCCGTGTCAGTCAACAGCGACGAGGAACTGCGCGAGATACTCGACGGCGACACCATCGCGGTCGTCGGCTGCTCGACATCGCCCGGCAAGGCCGCCCACGGGGTGCCGCGGTATCTACAGGAGCACGGCTACGACATCGTCCCGGTGAATCCGACGGCCGACGAGGTGCTCGGCGAACGGGCGTACGACTCACTCTCCGACGTCGAGGAATCGGTAGACATCGTGGACGTGTTCCGTCCGAGCGACGAGGTGTCAGGAATCGTCGACGAGGTGCTCGCGCGCGACGACGGCGACACCGTGTGGCTCCAGCTGAACATCCGTGACGACGAGGCCGGCGAGCGGGTCGAAGCCTCCGGTCGCCGGTTCGTGCAGGACAGCTGTATCAAGATCGAACACGACCGGTTGGTCGGAGATGGCAGAAATTGAAACCACTCACACATCGACGGGTATCTCGTGTTCCTGTCGAGTGTGTCACTGCGTCCAATTTCTACCATAGCTACCGCTGCTCTTCGATCCGGTCGCGGATGGGCGCGATCACCTCTTCCGCGACGGCGTACGGGTCGGTCTCCTTCGCGACGACGGCGTCGACGTAGGCGTCGAGCCCGCCGCGTGTGTCGACCTCCGTCCGTACGAGGTCGGCGGCTTCCTCGCGCAGCAGTCGCCGTATCTCCTCGGCGTACCGTTCGCGCCGGCGCGACTCCAACTCGCCCGACGACGCCAGCCACTCGCGGTGGTCGTGCAGCGTGCCGAGGAACTCCTCGACCCCGTCGCCGCGCTTCGCGACCGTCTCGACGATGGGGGGCGTCCACCCGTCGTCCTCGTCGTCGACGCCGCCCGTCGGGTCGTCGTCCGGCCCGGCGTCGGCCCCGTGGTGGCCGGCCGTCCCGGCGAGCGGCGAGGCGTCCCGCATGTGAACCATCTCCTTCAGTTCCTTCACCGTGCGGTCCGCCCCGTCGAGGTCGGCCTTGTTGACGACGAACACGTCGGCGATTTCGAGGATGCCGGCCTTCAGCATCTGCACGTCGTCACCCGAGGAGGGCGGGACGAGCACGGCCACGGTGTCGGCCGTACCGACGATATCCACCTCGTTTTGGCCCGCGCCGACCGTCTCGATGATGATCCGGTCCTTGCCGAAGGCGTCGAGCGCCTTCACGGCGTCCGTCGTCGCCGTCGAGAGCCCACCGAGCGTACCCCGGGCGGACATCGACCGGAAGAACACGTCCATGTCGCCGACGTTCGAGGCCATCCGGATGCGGTCGCCGAGCACCGCCCCACCAGAGAACGGCGAGGAGGGGTCGATGGCGATGACGCCGACCGTCTCGCCGCGCTCGCGGTACGTCTCCGCCATCTTGTCCACGAGCGTCGACTTGCCGGCCCCGGGTGAGCCGGTGACGCCGACGATGGTCGCGTTACCGGTGTGTTCGTGGAGTTCGCTCACCAACTCGCGGTAGCCGGGCGCGCGGTTCTCGATCTTGGAGATGACGCGGGCGAGCGCCCGGTGTTTGCCGGCGAGCAGGTCGTCGATGAGGGCTGCCGTCTCCGCCCGACTCATCGCTCCGGCGCATTCTCGCGGACGAACTCGATAGTCTCCTCCATCGACGCGCCGGGCCCGAAGATGCCGCCGACGCCCATCTCCTTGAGTCCCTCGCGGTCCTCGTCGGGGATGATGCCGCCGAGGAGGATGAGCGTGTCCTCGAACGCGTCGTACTGCTCCAGTCCCTCGACTATCTTCGGGACGAGCGTGTTGTGCGCTCCCGAGAGAATGGAGATGCCGAGCACGTCCACGTCCTCCTGCACCGCCGCCTGCACGATCTCGTCGGGCGATTTGTGTAGCCCGGAGTAGATCACCTCGAAGCCGGCGTCACGGAAGGCGCGGGCGATGACGTGAGCGCCGCGGTCGTGGCCGTCCAACCCGACCTTCGCCACCAGACACCGAACGGTTCGTTCCTCGGGATCCTGCGTGCTCATACTCCCACGTGCGGACTACCGTGGTTTCACAGTTACGGAGATTTCGGTGTTCAGTCTACTTGCACCGATGCAAGCGCAGTTTCACTCGACGCCACAGTGGACTGATCCGTGAGGGCCGTATGTCCGAAAGCGGAACGGCTACCAGTCGTGCCGCCCAACCGACGGGCATGGCAACTGCGGACGCGCCGGGCGTCGCGAAGCGACATCCGCGGGTCGTCGCCGCGGTGCTCACCGTCGTCGGCTACGCGCTCGTGCTCGGCACGCTGTATCTGGGGCTACCGGTGTATCCGACCATCTCGGAGGCGACGGTCAATCTGCTTGCCGACGCCATCGCCGTCGTCAACAGCCTCACCGTCGTCTGTCTGGTCGCCGGCTGGTACTACATCCGTCGGGGCGACGTACGGAAGCACCGCGCGCTGATGCTGTCGGCGTTCCTGCTCATCCTCGCGTTCCTCGTCATGTACCTGTTCAAGACGGGCGGCGGCGGTCGCAAGGAGTTCGTCGGACCCGACACGGCGGCGCTGCTCTACTTCGCCATGCTCGCGATCCACATTCTCCTCTCGATGGTCTCCGTCCCGCTCGTCCTGTACAACGTCACAATCGGTCTCACACACGCGAGGGAAGAGGTCGCACAGACGGCCCACCGGCGCGTCGGCCGCGTCACGGTCGTCGTCTGGTCGGTGTCGCTCACGCTTGGCGTGCTCGCGTACGTCCTGCTCAACCACGTGTACGGCTACGAGTTCGTCCGCGTGTCGGGCTTCTAGCCGAGGTGGTCGGCGAGCGCCGTCGCCCCGTCCGGTTCGGCCCAGCGCTGGTCCGTCGCCTCGACCCACTCGCGGAGCGCGTCGCTCGCGGCCTCGACCTGTTCCTGTATCTCGTCGCCGACCGGTTCACTCGATACGCGAACCCACCCGTCGTCGAAGTCGTAGCCGACGCCGACGACGCGGCCGTCGTCGCCGGGCGTGACGAGCACCGTCGCCGGGACGAGCTTCGCCTCGCTCCCCTCGAAGTCGAACACGCCGGCCGGGAAGACGGCCCGGAACCGCCCGCTCTCGTTTAGCTCGCGGAGCTCTCCGAGTTCGAACGGCCGGTCCGGCAGCGACGAGAGTTGCATACGGGAACTGTGAGACCGTACCGGGAAAGCGTTTCAGTCCGTTCGCGGCAGCGCGGCCGCACCCGCGAGGAAGAAGCCGACCGCGAGCGCCGCGAGTACGAGCAGATTCCCCTCGGCAGGCGCTACCCCGCCCGGCACCCGCCCGGTCGCGAGCGTCTCGACCGGCCGGTATGTGGCCGCGCGGACGCCCCGCGAGAAGTACGTCAGCGGCGACAGCCACAGCGGGAGCCAGTCGGGCAACAGCGACGGCGGCACGAACGTCTCCGAGAGGAACAGCAGCGGGAGCGCGACGCCGTTTGAGGCGGCGACGACGCCGTCCTGCGAGTCTGCGACCCGACCCAGCACGGCCCCGAGGCCACAGAACAGCGCGACCCCGAAGCCGACGTACGGGACGAGCAGCAGCGACGGAGCGACGGACGCACCGGCGACCGCGACAGCGAGCAGGAGGATGCCGGCGGCGGCGACGCCGATGATAGCAACGTTGACGAGCGTCTGTCCGAGCAGCCACTCCCACCGACGGAGCGGCGTCGTCGCCAGCTTCTCGAACCGACTGCCGGCGCGGTGGCGGGCCACCTCGCTGCCGACGCGTGACAGCGGCGTGAACAGCACGACGACGGCCAGATAGCCGGAGACGTAGTAGCCCGGCGGCTCCGTGAACAGCCCCCCCGAGCCACCCGTCGTCTGGATCAGCGCGCCGAAGATGAGGATGATGATGGCGGGGAAGAAGAACGTGAAGAACACCGCCGTCCGCCGGCGGAGAAACGCCTTTCCCGACGCGACCGCCTCCGACCGGATGCGTCGGAGTCGGCTCACGGCGACCCCCTCCGCGTCGTGGTCGGGAGCCGAGCGCGCCCACTCGTGTTATGCATCGCCCACCTCTCGCGGTTCGCCGCTCGCGCCGACCGCCTGCCCGGTCAACTGGAGATACACCTCTTCGAGGTCCGGTTGGCGCCACAGCAGCCCCTCGTAGTCGACGCCGGCGTCCGCGAGCGCCGACGCGACCCGTCCCACGTCCTCGGGCGCGACGTCGTCGACGACGAGACGCCGCTCGTCCGGGACGAACGCGTAGCCCGCTCCCGCGAGCGCGTCACGCGCCGCGGCCTCGTCGTCGGCCCGCACTTCGACGCGTGGCGCGCCCCCGTGTGCGGAAACGAGGTCGGCGGGCGGCCCCTCCGCGACGAGTTGCCCGCCGGCGAGCAGTCCCACCCGGTCACAGAGCCGTTCTGCCTCCTCCATGTAGTGGGTCGTGACGACGACGGTCGCGCCGGCGTCGGCCAGCGCGTCGACGAGTCGCCACACGGCGCGGCGGCCCTGCGGGTCGATACCGGTCGTCGGCTCGTCGAGAAACAGCACGTCCGGGTCGTTCACGAGCGCGGTGGCGAGACAGGCGCGTCGCTTCTGCCCGCCCGACAGCGCCTCGTAGACGGTGTCGGCGCTGTCCGCGAGCCCCACATCGTCGAGCACCGACGCAACGCTTCGAGCCGAGTCGTACAGGCCGCCGTAGTAGGCGACGAGTTCGCGCGCCGTCAGCCGCTCCGGTGGGCCGAACTCCTGTGGCAGCAGACCGACTCGCTGTGGGTCGGCTGCCGCCGGCCGCTCGCCGAGCAGTTCCAGTTCGCCGTCGGCGTCGGTCGTTCCGGTGAGCGCGCGGACGAGCGTCGTCTTGCCGGCGCCGTTCGGCCCGATGAGGCCGTACCCCTCCCCCGGCCGTACCGACAGCGACACGCCGTCGAGCGCGACCACGTCGCCGTAGGCACCTCGTCAACGTCGTACTCGTCGTCGGCCTTGTCCCAGACGGGGTCGCCGTCGACACGGACTCGGAAGACGCCGCCGTCACCGGTCACGAGCGCGGCGCTGTCCACCGACTGCCCGAAGTTCTCCAGTACCCCGCGCTGGAGGTCGAGGGCACGGTCGAGAAAGCCACACGGGACGCAGTACTCGATTTCGACATCGCTCATGCCCGCTGCTGTGAGCGCCTCCCTCAACCTATCTCCGGTTTAGCGCCGCCCGGAGTCGCGCGAGGTCACCCACGTCGGGCCGCCACCGCAACAGCGCGACGGTGGCGACGAAGACGACCGTCGAGAGCTCGTATGCCCCCTGTCCGACCGAGGCGGCGAACGTCGCGCCGCCGGTGACGCCCGACACGACGGCGGCGATAACCGGGAACGTACACGAGACACACGAGAACAAGCCGACGACGCCCGCCGCGGCGGAGCCAGCCATGTCGACGGCGGTGAGATACACCAGTCCGGCGAGGGTGAGATAGCCGACCGCCTGATACGGGACGAGGTTCACGACGACGCGCTCGCCGCTGTACAACAGGGCGGGGCCGAACCCCGGCGGCACCTGATACGTGACGACACGGAACCCGGTCGCGAGGTCACCGATGCCCGGCGCGACGAGGCCGCCGGCCCACGCGAGCACGAGGAAGTAGCCGACGGCGACGACCGTGCCCGCGGCGCGGCGTCGGAGCGGTACGTCGGGAAGCGACGAGTTCCGGTACACCCACCACGAGACGTTGAGCCACACCCACGGGACGGCGACGAGCACGAGGAACTCAAGGGAACTCGGGAAGCCGGTAACGACGCCGAAGTACAGCAGCACGACGAGCAGTTCGGCGTTCACGACCGCCGCCCAGTAGACGGCGGTTTCGCGGTCAGGGAGACGGGCGTAGCGTATGCTCATACGGCCAGCGAGTCGACGACGACCGCGAGGAGCAGTGCGCCGAGGTAGGCGTTCGAGGCGTGGAAGGCGCGGAGCGCGGCCCCTTCCGTCCGCTCGCGGTGGAGGTGGACGACCGCTCCGAGGAAGGCTGCGCCGAACAGCACCGTCGTCGCGGCGTAGACGACGCCAAGGCCGGTGATAGCGGCGAGGCCGCCCGCGGCCGCGAGCGTCGCGGCCAGATACCAGAGGATGTGTTTCCGCGTGACGGTTTCACCGCGCACGACGGGGAGCATCGGGAAGCCGCCGCGCGCGTAGTCGTCCCGGTACGCGAGCGCGAGATTGTAGAAGTGCGCCGGCGTCCACAGGAAGATGACGGCCGCGAGCACGACGCCCGGGAGGCCGACGCGACCGGTGACCGCCGCCCAGCCGATGAGCGCGGGGAGCGCGCCCGCCGCACCGCCGACGACCGTGTTCTGGACCGTGTTCGGCTTCAGGATGAGCGTGTACACGATGGAGTAGAACACGATGGCGACGAAGCCGAGCGCCGCCGCGAGCGCGTTCAGCTGTAGGAACGCCACGAGCGACAGCGCCGCGAGGACGAACCCGAACGCGACGGCGTTGCGCACGGGGACGAGCTCGGTCGCCAGCGGCCGGTCGCTCGTTCGCTTCATCCGGCGGTCGATGTCGCGTTCGAGGACGTGATTGAACGTGCCCGACGCGCCGATGGCGAGCACGCCGCCACCGAGGGTGTACACGACCGTCTCGACCGCGAGACCGGAGCCAGCGGCCAGCGCCATCGCCGCGGCCGCGACCAGCGCGAGCAGCCACATCAGCCGCGGCTTCATCAGCCGGAAGTAGGCGGCGAGCGTCGTCGTCACCCGGTCGAGCGTCGAGTCGAACGTGACGGTCGGCTCCGTCGGCTCGGAGAGGTCGGGCGACGGCCGCTCGACCGGCCGGTCGTCGGTGCCCGTCTCGGTCTCTAACTGCCACGCGAGCGCGAGCGTCAGCGCACCGAAGATGCCTATCGCAACAGCGAGGTGGAGGCCCGGTGTGATGCCGGTCGCACCGAGCGTGGCGACGAGCGCGCCCATCCCGATCTGTACCGGGTAGAGCGCGAGCGCGACGAGGAGGGCGACTCGGACGCGTGTGTTGGCCGACGACCAGCCGACGAGGGCGGTCGCGACAAGGAGTAGGCCGACGAGAGCCGCGGCCGCGCGGTGGCCGAGCGCGACGACGGCTCCCGGGGAGTCCGGCGGACACAGCGGCCACGAGGAGCAGGCCGCGGCGGCGTCCGCGATGGCCGCTGTCGCCCCCGCGACGACGAGGAGATAGACGCCGACGACTGCCCCTGCGAGCAGCGTCGTGAACTTCGGCCGGTCCATTGTGTGATGGTTGTCGCGCCCGCACTTAGGCTCCGCGCTTCTCGGGGCCAGCGCACCGACGTACCGGCATCGCGGGGTTAATGTGGACTCACTCCCAAACGCGGCTCATGAGACGCACGCGGATCACGACTGGCGTCGTCGCCGTGTTGGCGCTGCTCGCGCTGGCCGTCGACCCGGTCGCGGCGCAGACCTCGATCAACGACGAACTCATCAGCGAACTCAACCTCGAGTTGCTCTACGTCGCCGTCGTCATCACGGTCATCGTCGAGGCCGTGCTGATCTACACCGTCGTCCGCTACAAGGGCAGCGACGAGCCGAAACCCACCCAAGAGAACCGCCGACTGGAGATCACGTGGACTGTCACCACAGCCATCATCCTGCTGTTCGTCGGCGCGGCCGCCTATCAGGTGCTCGGCGTGCAGGCCATCGGCGGCGTCACCGCCGCGTCCAACCCGAACGGCGTCGACGCCGCGACGACCCACGACTTCCCCGGCGCTGTCGGGCCGCCACAGGACGAACAGGAGGAGACCGTCGAGGTGGAAGTGATCGCCCAGAAGTACTACTGGACGTACAACTATCCGGAGCAGACGGTCGACGGTGAGGTCGTCTCGGCGACGAGCACCGCCGGTGAGCCGCTCGTCATCCCGAAGGACCGGCCGGTGTACTTCCACGTGGCGTCACTCGACTGGCTCCACGCGTTCCACGCCCCCGACCTCGGCCTGAAGCAGGACGCCTTCCCCGAGAAGTACAACACCATCAAGACGGTCGCCTACGAGGAAGGCACCTATCAGCTCTACTGCGCTGAGTACTGTGGCGTCGGACACTCCGGCATGCTCGGGAAGGTGAAGGTCGTCTCCGGCGAGGAGTACGAACAGTGGCTCGACGACAAGAAGTCCGAGATGGAGTCCTCGAACTGAACGGAGCGCTTCTCGATTTCATAACCAGCGCGCCACAGAGCGTAATCGTGCTCAGGCGATTGGTTCGGCGACGAGGTACTTCTGCGTGAGTCGCGGGCTCTTCGAGCGCCCGTCGGTCTCGTAGGTGACGATTGCGTGCTCCGAGAGCACCCCAAGATCGCGGCTCACGTGGCCCTTGTCTCGGTTGAGGGCCCGAGCGAGCGCACGAACGGAGTCGTAGTCGTTCTCGCGCAGTTGGTCGATGATCTCACGCCGCTTCGGTGTGAGGACCTCTTCGGCCTGTTCGAGCGAGATGACTTGGACTTCCTCCATGCCGCCGCGGGCGAGAGCCCGGGCCATTTCGGCACGAAGGGCAGTACGGTCTCGGCCACTCCCGCTGTCGGTTGATTGAATTGCCATGCGTACTTCTTCTTACTGTTGCATACTGACCGCAACGATATAAAACTTCCTAAAACGGTGAAAAAGAGCACCAACGAGCTTCTAAGCCGTGCTCAGAGTCATAAATCTCGGAAGCAGAACATTTAATCTCGTAGATCTATTATTCATGGCGAGGAGATACCTCGCCTCTCTCGGTCGATATGGGTCCGTCGGAATTTGCCTATCAGTATTCAACAGACAAGCGGCGAGGGGTACAGTACAACATCGGCGTGCGGGCAGACCCAAGCCTCAATGATGTTGAATCATTTGCGACCATCCTGTTCTTTCAACTCGGAGATGGCACCCGAGTCCAGGTGGCGAAGGTGGACGACTCCCCACACGAAGGCGAGCAGGACATCCACGTCGACAGGTATTATCGGGCCCCCGATGCCGAGGTGAAGGACTTCGATGTGGATATCGAGGACCCCTTCGAGGCCGAGAGATATCTCAAGCAGAACTGGAAGCAGTTTGTTGACCGCTACTACGAGAGCCATGGACTTGAACCACGAGAGGACGGAGTGAATATTTGACGGCGTTGAGCGAGGGTAGTTAGGCTGGTCAGGGTAATCTGTGTATCTTTCATAACTCCTACACATACGCCAGCCTCGGAGTCCTCACCTTTTGACGCGGAGAAAACTGAGAGCTTCGAGACGAGCGCAGAGCAATCGAAGTCGAGACGACAGCGCGGCAGTCAGACCGAGATGATAGCGCCGACGTACAGCACGACGACGAGGAAGATCCACACCACGTCGACGAAGTGCCAGTACATCGAGACGGTCGTGACGGAGGTGTGTTTCTCCGGGGTGTACTGGCCGAACAGCGAGCGAACGAAGACGATGCCCAGCAGAACCGCGCCGAGGCTGACGTGGAGGCCGTGGAGGCCGGTCAGGCCGTAGAACGCGGAGCCGTAGGCACCCTCGGCGATGGTGAACCCTTCGACGGCGATGAACTCGTAGTACTCCAGCGCCTGCCCGCCGAGGAAGACGACGCCGAGCAGCAGCGTCAGGCCAAGCAGGCCGACGAATCGCCGGCGGTCGTCGTCGCGGAGCGCGACGTGCGCGTAGTGGAGCGTCACCGACGAGATGATCAGGATGACCGTGTTGACGATGACGAGACTGGAGAAGATGTTCCCGCTCTCGACGAGATGCGGGAGGTCGGTCCACGCGTCGGCGCGGACGAAGAAGTAGTAGATGAAGCCGGCACCGAACGTCGCGATCTCGGAGCCGAGGAACGCTAACATCCCCATCCGGAGGCCGACGCCAGTCGACTCGCTCGTCCAGTACGCCTTGATGAACGCGTGGTACGTCCAGCCGTAGAGACCGACGAGGAAGAGACCGATGCTGGCGACGGCCGTTCCGAGACCGTACGACAGCGGAACCAGCGCGCTATCGCCGGTCGAGAGCACGTACATCGCCGCGCCGAGATAGATACCTGCCGCGCCGATTGCCGTCACGAACGGCCACCACGACGCCTCACCGAAGCCGCGGGGCCAGTCCTCGACGGCCGGGAGATGGTGGCCGCCGTCCTCTTCTTCGTCTGCGTGACTCATGGCGGGCGGTTACGAGTGGACCGACAAAAGCCCTCCCATACGCGTGGCGCGGCGACCGCGAGAGCCGTGCGGTTCCGACGGGTATAGGAGCGACCCGGCACAAGCGGTGGCGATGACAGACGCCACGCGCAGAGTCGCACGCGCCGTCGCGGCCCTGCTCGCTGCCGCGCTCGCCGTGAGCGCGCTCGTGGGACGCGCACTCGCACACGGCGGCAGTATCGGACAGAGCGCCGGCCGGTCGCTCGACGTGCCGACGTGGCTGTTTCTCTCGACCGGCGGGGCCGTCGTCGGCGCGTCGTTTCTGCTGTCGACGTTCGCCACCGACCGCGCGTTCGTCAGTCGGATCCACGCGTATCGGCGGGCGCTCGCCGCGCCACGGACGGACCTGTTCGCGACCGCCGGTCGTGCCATCGGATTACTGGGGCTGGCGACCGTCGTCGCCGTGGGCTATCTGGGCCCGTCCGGACCGCTGCAGAACGCGAGCATCCTCGTCGTGTGGGGCGGCTGGTGGGCCGGCCTCGCCATGTCCGCGTATCTCTTCGGCAACGCGTGGCCCGTCCTCGATCCGTGGCGCACGCTCGCCAGCGCGCTTCCCACTCGCGACCGTGACCCTGCGGCCGTGCTTCCGGTGTCCGTGCCGTGGCTCTCGACGGTCGGCCTGCTCGGGCTGTTCTGGATCGAAATCGTCAGCCCGCTCGCGGACGCGCCGCGACTACTCGCGACCGTCGTCGTCGCGTACTCCGTGGTCGCGCTGAGCGGGGCGTTCCTGTTCGGCGACCGCTACTTCGAGGAAGTGGACCCGATAGCGCGGGTCTTTCGACTCTACGGCGCGGTCGCGCCGCTGACGTACGACGACGGGATTCAGCTCCGGGTTCCGGGCTCCGGGTTAGAGGCGGACATCCTCGACTCGCGGGGCGAGGTGGCGTTCGTCGTCGCGCTGCTGTGGGGGACGACCTACGACGGGCTCGTCGCCACGCCGCCGTGGGCGACGTCCGCCCGCGCGGTCGTCAAGGTCGGCGTCCCCGCGACGCTGCTGTATCCGGTCGCGCTCGTCGTCGGCTTCCTCGCCTTCTACGGCGGATACCTGTTGTGTGTGCGGTACGGCGCACGGTTCGCGGACACGCGCCGCGACGACGCAGAGTTCGTCCGGCGCTTCGCCCCGTCGCTGCTCGCTATCGCCGCCGGCTACCACGTCGCTCACTATCTGGGGTACTTCCTGACGCTCGCGCCGGCGCTCGTGGGCGCGCTCGCCGCGCCGTTCGCTCGCGGCAGTGTGAGCACGCTCGTGCTCCCGGGCTGGTTCGGCGGTCTCTCGCTCGCGTTCGTGCTCGCGGGGCATCTGCTGGCCGTCTGGGTCGCCCACGGCGTCGGCTACGAGCTGTTCCCCTCCCGACTCCAAGCGGTCCGGAGCCAGTACGGTCTCACCGCGATCATGATACTCTACACGATGACCTCGCTGTGGATCGTCTCACGACCGTACGTCGCACCACCCTTCGTCGGATGACAGACGCGAGCCCCGACACGGCGGCCGACACCGACGCAGGAACGGGCGAGCGCGACCACGACTGTCCGTACTGCGACCGCGTCTTCGCTCGTGCCGACTACCGCGACCTCCATCTCGGCTTGGAACACGAGAATCTCACCGACGCGGAGCAGGCAGCGTTCGCGGACGCCCGCGAGGCCGAGGAGGAGGCGCTCACCATCTTCCGGTACAAGGCGCTGGGGCTGTTGGTCGTCGCGTACTTCCTCTTCCTGATGGCGTACGCCGCCTCACTGTGAGGGCAGGCGCGGCGACGGCGTTTCTACACCCTTTTACCGCCGGCAGACTTCCGTGTAGGTATGAGCGAGGAGCAGGCCGCAGAGCCCGACGACACCGAGGAAGCGGCCGACGACGCCCAAGACACGACCGCGCCGGACGAGGAACTCGTCGACCGCATCGCCGACGCCGACCCCGAGGAGACGGCCCGCGAGGTGGCGTCGCTCCGGACTCGCGTGGAGGAGCTGGAGTCGGACCTGCGCGAGGAGCGCGAGCGCGCCGACGAGCTTGAGTCGAAGCTGAAGCGCAAGCAGGCCGACTTCCAGAACTTCAAGAAGCGCCAGCAGCAGAAGACCGAGGATGCGCGCCGGCGCGCGACGGAGGACCTCGTCGAACGACTGCTCGACGTGCGCGACAACCTCGTCCGCGCGCTCGATCAGGAGGAAGGAGCCGACATCCGCGACGGGGTGGAGACGACGCTGCGTGGCTTCGACGACGTGCTCGACGACGAGAACGTCGAGACCATCGAGCCGGAGCCGGGGACGGAACTCGACCCCGTCCACCACGAGGTGCTGATGCGGGTCGACAGCGACCAGCCGGAGGGAACCGTCGCCGACCTCCACCGCCCCGGCTACGAGATGGCGGGGAAGGTGCTCCGCCCGGCGCAGGTGACGGTCGCGGACGACACAGACGAGTGACGAGAACGGCCAATAGCGGTTCTGTTTATACGTGACGGTCGTCGGGGCGTGGTCGCGTCAAAACCACGCGACGGCGGCGAGCCAGTTCGTACCGCTGCTCGGGGCGTCTAGTAACGTTTAACCGATTCAGCGCGGTATCTAAGGGTAAGATGACGAGCAACAAGATTCTCGGTATCGATCTCGGCACCACGAACTCCGCGTTCGCGGTGATGGAAGGTGGCGATCCCGAGATCATCGTGAACGGTGAGGGCGAGCGGACGACGCCGTCTGTCGTCGCGTTCACCGACGACGGCGAACGACTCGTGGGGAAGCCGGCGAAGAATCAGGCGGTGCAGAACCCCGGAGACACGATCCAGTCCATCAAGCGGCACATGGGCGAGGAGGAGTACACCGTCGAGGTCGACGGCGAGGAGTACACGCCCGAGCAGATCTCGGCGATGATCCTCCAGAAGATCAAGCGCGACGCCGGGGAGTATCTCGGCGACGACCTGGCAAAGGCGGTCATCACCGTGCCGGCGTACTTCAACGACCGCCAGCGGCAGGCGACGAAGGACGCCGGCGAGATCGCCGGCTTCGAGGTGGAGCGTATCGTCAACGAGCCGACCGCCGCGTCGATGGCGTACGGCCTCGACGACGAGACCGACCAGACCGTCCTCGTGTACGACCTCGGTGGGGGCACGTTCGACGTCTCGATTCTCGACCTCGGCGGTGGCGTCTACGAGGTCGTGGCGACGAACGGCGACAACGACCTCGGCGGGGACGACTGGGACGAGGCGATCATCGACTATCTCGCCGACGAGTTCGAGGCCGAGCACGGCGTCGACCTCCGCGAGGACCGGCAGGCGCTCCAGCGGCTCACCGAAGCCGCCGAGGAGGCGAAGATCGAACTGTCGAGTCGGAAGGAGACGACGGTCACCCTGCCGTTCATCGCTGCCGACGACGCCGGCCCGAAGGATCTGGAGGAGACGCTCACCCGCGCGAAGTTCGAGTCGATCACGTCGGATCTCATCGAGCGGACCGTCGGCCCGACGGAGCAGGCGCTCTCCGACGCCGGCTACTCCGAGAGCGACATCGACGAGGTGATCCTCGTCGGCGGCTCCACGCGGATGCCGCAGGTCCAAGAGAAGGTCGAGGAGATGACCGGGCAGGAGCCGAAGAAGAACGTCAACCCGGACGAGGCCGTCGCGCTCGGCGCGGCGATTCAGGGCGGCGTCCTCTCGGGCGACGTGGACGACATCGTCCTGCTCGACGTGACGCCGCTGTCGCTCGGCATCGAGGTGAAGGGCGGGCTGTTCGAGCGGCTCATCGACAAGAACACCACCATCCCGACGGAGGAGTCGAAGGTGTTCACCACCGCGGCGGACAACCAGACGCAGGTGCAGATCCGCGTCTTCCAAGGCGAACGCGAGATAGCCGACGAGAACGAGCTGCTCGGCGCGTTCCAGCTGACGGGCATCCCGCCCGCGCCGGCCGGCACGCCCCAGATCGAAGTGACGTTCAACATCGACGAGAACGGCATCGTCAACGTCGAAGCCGAGGATCAGGGTTCCGGCAACAAGGAAGAGATCACCATCGAGGGCGGCGTCGGTCTCTCCGACGAGGAGATCGAGCAGATGCAGGAAGAGGCCGAACAGCACGCCGAGGAGGACGAGAAGCGACGCGAGTTCGTCGAGTCGCGCAACGAGGCCGAGAGTACCATCCAGCGGGCCGAGACGCTGCTGGAGGAGAACGAAGAGCAGGTCGACGACGAACTCCGGAGCGACATCGACGCCGAGATCGAGCGCGTCGAGGAGGCGCTCGACGAGTACGCCGAGGTCGACGGCGACGAACTGGACACCGCCTCGGAGGCGCTCACCTCGGCCACGGAGAGTCTCGCCGAGGCGCTCCAAGAGATTGGCAAGCAGATGTACCAGCAGGCAGAACAGCAGGCCGCCGGCGGTGCCGGCATGGGCGGTGCCGGCGCTGGTCCGGGCGCAGGTGCCGGTGCCGGTGCCGAGGGCGACGGCGAGGAGTACGTCGACGCCGACTTCGAGGACGTCGACGAGGAAGGCGACGAAGAGTAACCTCGCGCCGTAGACTGCAATCTCCGTATCGAGACGACAACGAGAGTAAGTCTTCTCGCCGTAACTGCGTGACCGCGCTTACAGCATGTCACCGATTGGCAAATAGATCAGCAACGAGAGGGTCCGTTGTACCGCGAACGAAGTGAGCGGTAGCGCGCACGGACTAACGCGAACCGACCGAAGGGAGGTTCGCGGCAGGAGTACGCGCGCATATTTTCCCCAAGTTTTTGCCGGGGGCCGGAGGCCCCCGTGCAAAAAGTGGGTTCAGACCGCGAGTTCGCCCTTCGACTCGATGACCTCGACCGCGCCGGCGTCAACGTCTTCGACGTCGAGGTGCATCGGGACGAAGTCACGGCGAGCGAACGTCTTCAGTTCGTCCTCCGTGCCGACGGTACACCACAGTTGGACCTCGTCGGGGCCGTGCCAGTCGCCGTTGCGCGTGACGGAGAAGCAGTAGAGTTCCTCGCCGTCCACCTCGATGACGGCGTCTTTCCGGATCCCGGGGTCACCGTGGATGATGAGCCGCTTCATACCCCGGCGTTGGCGTGAACCCGACGTAAGAGCTTCGAAGGTTACGCGCCGTCCGAGCCGTCGGGAGCCGGGGCGTCGGTGGTCCGCCGGTCGTGGAGACGCGCGCCGACGAGCGCGAGCGTGGCACCGACCAGCGGAACCACGACCGCTGCGACGAACAACCCGATCCGTCGTACGCCAGCACCCAACCCGATGGGAAGCGCCGTCAGGTCGACGAGCGCCACGACCGCAATCACGAACGCGACCGGCGGGACGGCCCACCAGCGGCGCGACCCGGCCGCGACAGCCGCGCCGAACGGCAGCAGCGCGGCGAGTGCGAATGTCGAGAACACTGTCCAGACCGCGAGCGGCAACGGCTCGACGTAGCCGGACCACGGGAACAGGAAGGCGGCCAGTCCCACGACCGCCGCCACGCCGAGCGCGGCGGCCGTCTGAAGTTCAGTCGCCGTGGTGTCGTTGGGACCGAAGGCGATGTACGGCGAGCCGTCGAGAGACGGGGCCTCGTACTGCTGGTCGGAGTCGCCGGTCCACGTCACGCGTCCATTTCCGACGGTTCCACTCTCCGGAGTGTTCGAGACGACGGTACTCGACGGGCCGCGTACCGTGAACCGGTCGGCGTTGACGACGTACCGTGGCTCGCGACCCTCGTCGTGGAGCAGGTCGACGACGAGGACGCCGGCGCGGCGCTCGGCCACGTCGGATGTGTGGAACGTAATGACCACCGTCTCACCGTCGAGGCGGTGCTGCACCCGGCCCGGCTCCTCGGGGAGGCCGAACCCTTCTTCGGTGAGTTGCTGGACCGTCGCGTTGAGCGCGGCGGAATTCTCGCGGAACGGCTTCGCGCTGTCGAGTTCGTTGCGGACGGTCCACGTCGCGGAGCCGTTTGCGTGGACCTGCGCGTCGACCGTGCTTTCGGTGAGTGTGACGTTCGCGCCGTTGTCGGCGGCGGCTTCGTCGAACGTGCCACAGTAGCGACACACGGCTGTCGGCTGTGGGCTCTGCAGTCGCGGGGACGACGACGGCGGTTGCGGCGGGGAAGAGCGCCGCGAGGAGGGCAGGGCGTCGCATGCGCGACGGGTTTCGGACTGACCGGTAAGTGTCTTCTCCCGGCGAACCCGGAACCGTACGCCTTTTACCGGGGGCTGTGTTACGACCGCACAACAAACTATGCAGATGCCACGTCGGTTCAACACGTACTGTCCGCACTGTCACACCCACCACGAGCACGAGGTAGAGAAGGTCCGCACCGGCCGCACGTCCGGGATGACCCACGAACAGCGGAAGACCCGCCGCGGTCGCTCCGTCATCGGCAACGCCGGTCGCTTCTCGAAGGTGCCCGGCGGCGACAAGCCGACGAAGAAGACGGACCTGAAGTACCGCTGCTCCGAGTGTGGCAAGGCCCACCTCCGCGAGGGATGGCGCGCCGGTCGGCTGGAGTTCCAAGACTGATGGCGGGGAGCTTCCTTCAAGTCGAGTGTCCGGACTGCGAGAACGAGCAGGTCGTCTTCGAGAAGGTCGCGAACGAGGTCGCCTGCGCGGTCTGTGGCCACACGCTCGCGCGGCCCACGGGCGGCATCGCCGAACTCGAAGGCGAGGTCGTCGAAGTCGTCGAAGACCGCTCGCAGGACGCGTTAGCGTAACGACCGTCGCAGCTTCTCTCTGCTCGTGCAGTCGGCGAGCGACTGCGCTGCACCGCAGTGGCGCGTCGATCCACACGTAGGACAGTACTCAGATAGGCGATAGCTGCCCGAGGAAGTGCAGGCGGGTGAGACTGGAAGGGGTCGGTGGCTTCCGAGCTGGTTATATTGGCTGTGACGGCTCATTCGGTCTTAGCTGGACATACCACTCCCGGGTCACGAACGGTTTATACATACCAGTCCGTTACCGACCGGTATGCAATACTCAGGCTGGCCCGAATCCGGCGAACTCGTCGTCGGCGAGGTCGACGAGATCGAGGACTTCGGCGTCTTCATCGACCTGCTGGAGTACGAGAACAAGCGCGGTCTCGTCCACGTCTCCGAGGTTGCGAGCGGCTGGATCAAGAACGTCCGCGACCACGTGAACACGGATCAGGTCATGGTCTGCAAGGTGCTCGATATCGACGAGTCGAGCCAGCAGATCGACCTCTCAATCAAGGATGTCAACGACCACCAGCGCTCCGAGAAGATTCAAGAGTGGAAGAACGAGCAGAAAGCCGACAAGTGGATGGAACTGGCCTTCGGCGAGGACGTGAGCGACGAGCAGTTCACGTCGGTCGCCAACGCGCTGGTCGGGGAGTACGGGAGCCTCTACGACGGGTTCGAACAGGCGGCCATCCACGGTCCCGAGGCGCTCGACGGACTGGATCTCGGCGACGAGGAACTGGCGGCCGTCGTCGACACCGCCCGCGAGAACGTCTCCGTCCCGTACGTGACCGTCAGCGGCTACGTCGACCTCGAATCGCCGAACAGCGAGGGTGTCGAGGATGTCCGCGACGCATTACAGGCCGCAGAAGGGAACGGCGAAGTCCCCGAAGAGGCCGATCTGGACGTGACGTACGTCGGGTCGCCGGAGTACCGCATCCGCGTCCAAGCCCCGAACTACAAGACGGCCGAGTCGGAGTTGGAGGCGAGCGCGGCCCGCGCCAGCGAGGCAATCGAGGCGGCCGGCGGCACCGCCGACTTCCACCGCGACCGCCGCACCGACGAGGAGTGAAGTCCGACATCCGCGTCTGTACCGACTGGCAGGCGGCCCACGAGCGACCGGTGTACACGCTCGACGACACCTGTCCGGACTGTGGCGCGGACGCGGTCAACAGCGCACCGGCACCGTACGATCCCGAGGACCACTACGGTGAGTACCGCCGCCGCGCGAAGCGCCGTCGCCGCGACGCCTGATCCTGAAACTCTCTTCAGTAACGCCCCCTACAGAAATATCATTCAGATTATCGTTAAGGGGCTTCCGGCCCACGGTTTAGATGTGATGCGACCCGGTGCGAGCTCGATACTGTACGACGGAACGGACCCGCGGACGGACCGTCGACCGCGACGGACGCTCGCCGGCGCGGCGGCGTCAGTAGCCGTTTTCCTCGTCGCGATGGTAGCCGCATCCTACCCAGTCGTCGCCGGAAGCGTCGCGCTCGGGGCTGCCCTCGCTCGGAGCGTGCGATATCTCAGGAGCGTCGTTCAGCGGTGCCGGCGTTCCGACGGCACGAAACGAGGCTGTCTCCCCCTCGTTGGACATCGCAGAGTCACATGAGCCCGGACGAGTATCTCGCGCGGATCGGCGTCGACCCGGCGCAGGTGACGGCACCCGATTACGACACGCTCGCGCGACTCATCGCCGCGCACGCGACGAGCGTCCCCTTCGAGACGCTAGCGGTGACCCACACGGCAGCTACGAGGGTGCAGGCGTCTCGTTCGCCGTCGAGGACTGCTTCGAGAAGGTAGTCGGGCGGGAGCGTGGCGGCTTCTGTTACGAACTGAACGGGCTGTTCGGTTAGCTGCTCGACGCACTGGGCTACGACCCGGACCGCGTGGCCGCGATGGTGTTGAGCGACGACGGCGACCCGTCGCCGCCGGCGAACCATCTGACGCACGTCGTCGAACTCGACCGCCGGTACGTCGTCGACGTGGGGTTGGGCTGTCCGCGCCCCCGCGAGCCGATTCCACTCGACGGCGAGTCGCGGACGGCGGCGTCGGGCGTCGAGTGGCGCGTCGCCGACAGCGACCGTCCGGACGCGACACACCGCGTCCAGCGCCGCGACCCGGACGGTGGGTGGACCGACCGGTACGTGTTCGCCGACCGCCACCGGCCGCGGTCGTACTTCGCGGCCACCTGCGAGTATCTCGCCACCGCGCCCGAATCCGGCTTCACCGGCAACCCAGTCGTTGCGCGGAGCACGACAACGGGATATCTGAAACTGCGACCGGACGCGTTCATCGACGTCGACGGCACCGACCGGACGGAGCGCGAAATCGACCCCGACGAGTGGCGCGACCTGCTCGAAAGCGAGTTCGGAATCGCGTATCCGTCAGCCTGAGGTAGACGGTCAGGCCACCGCGTCGGCGGCGATCTTCCCGGACTCCATCGACCCCTGTATCGAACACCAGCGGGTGTAATCGCCCGCGAGGACGACGTTACCCTCGGGCGCGGTCGGGACCGGGAGGTCCGCGCGGTAGCCCGGTGGCTGTGGGAACTGCGCGAACGCCACGCGGTCGGTGTGGCGGAGTTCCAGTTCGTCGAACGTCGTCTCGGGGAACCAGTCGCCCATCGCCCCGCGCACCTCAGCGGCGAGTTCGGCGTCCGACCGCGCCTGCTGGCCGACGAAGTTGGCGACGAACAACTGCTGACCGTCGGGCGCGTAGGCTGGCTGTGCGTCCGAGGTCGGTGAAACGGTGTTCGGGCGGTCGTCCGCGCTGTTGAGGACGATGCGCCGACCGGTGCGCAGGTCGCGGCGTTCGGGGAGCGCGAAGTGCTGGGTGACGCACGACTTCGCGCCGTCCGGCGTCGAGACGCCGGTCAACGCCTCGGCCGTCTGTGGGTCGGTCGCGACGACTGCCGCGTCCGCGGTCAGCGTCTCGCCGCCCGCTTCGACCGTCACCCCGTCATCGTCCGAGTCGAGTGCGGTGACGCCGCGCTCACACTCGATAGTCGCGCCGGCGGCGCGTGCTCGGTCCGCGAGTTGGGCCGGGATCGCCCCTATCCCCTCAGCCGGGAGTCCGATTGCCCCCTCCGAGAGCGCCTTGTACGTGTACTCGAAGACGTTCGCCGCCGTCGACAGCGAGCGGTCGAGGGTGATACCGCCGTAGAACGGCGCGACGAACCGCTTGACGTACTCGCGAGAGAAGCCTCGCGCGTCGAGATACGATTCGATTTCCTTCCCGTCCCGGTCGAGGAGCGACTCGAACGAGCGGCTCGCGAGTTCCCGCTGAAGGCGAAACGTGTTGAGTTTGTCTCGCAGCGTCACGTCGCGGTTGAGCACCGTGTCGACGAGCGTGCTGGGGGCACGCAGCGGGTCCGCGAGCGTCGAGCGGTGGTTCGGGCGGGCGAGCGTCGCCCCGGGCACGAACCGGCCGATGTCCAGCGCGTCGAGGTCGAGTTCCCGTTGGACGGCCGGATATCCCGTGAACAGCACCTGATAGCCGCGGTCGAAGGTGAAGCCGTCCTCGTGGGTCGAGCGGACGCGACCCCCCGCCTCCGGGCGCTCCTCGAAGACGGTGACCTCGTGGCCGGCCTCGGCGAGTCGGGCGGCCGCGACGAGCCCGGACAGCCCCGCGCCGGCGACGATAGCGTGCATATCGACTGTTCGACCGGCGGGGGGAAAAGCGCGCCCGTTCGGCCGCGATGGACAGAGGTTAGTCCGGGCCGCCCGGTACGGCGAGTATGGAGACGACCGCGGCGTTCGCCGGGCTCACGTGTACAGACTGCGGCGAGACGTTCGCCGCCGAGGCTGCGCCGGGCCGGTGTCCGGACTGCGACGGCATCCTCGACCCCGACTACGACTACGACGCGCTGGATCTGACGCGAGAGACGTTCAGCGGCGACGGCGACGGTCTGTGGCGCTACGAGTCGCTGCTCCCGTTCCCGGAGTCGGTCGCGGTGAGCATCGACGAGGGGTCGACGCCGCTCGTCGCGGCCCCAAGCCTCGCGGAAGAGATGGGCGTCGGCGAGGTGTACATCAAGGACGAGGGCCGCAATCCGACGGGGACGTTCAAGGACCGAGGGCAGGCGCTCGCCGTGACGGCGGCCGCACTCCACGGCGCGAGCGACGTAGCGCTGGCGACGGCGGGAAACGCGGGACAGGCCGCGAGCGCCTACGCCGCCCGCGCCGGTCTCGACTCACACGTGTTCGTCCCCTCGCGGGCGTCGTTCATCAACAAGGCGATGATAAACGTCCACGGCGGCGACATGACCGTCGTGGAAGGACGCATCGACGACGCCGGCGCGGCCTACGAGGACGCCATGCGCGAGGGGTGGCACTCCGTCAAGACGTTCGTCACCCCATACCGTCACGAGGGGAAGAAGACGATGCTGTACGAGATGGTGGAGGCGTTAGACTGGACGGTGCCGGACCACGTCGTCTATCCGACCGGCGGCGGCGTCGGTCTCGTGGGGATGCACAAGGCCGCCGTGGAACTCCGCGAACTCGGCCTCACCGACGAACTCCCGTCGATGTGGGCCGCCCAGTCCGAGGGGTGTGCGCCAATCGTGGAGGCGTTCGAGGCGGACCGCGACCGGCACGAGCCGTGGGACGTGCCCGACACCATCTGCGGCGGCATCGAGATACCAGACCCCGGCGCGTCGCCGCTCATCCTCGACGCCCTGCGCGAGTCCGACGGCGGCGCGGTCGCCACGACCGACGAGGAAATCCTCGACGCGGCCGTCACCGTCGCACAGGAGACGGGCGTCGAGATGGGCGTCACCTGCTCGGCGGCCGCCTCGGGCGCGTTCGAGGTGGCCGACGACGCCTTTGGCCCGGACGACACCGTCGTCCTGCTCAACACCGGCGCGGGGAGCAAGGACGCGGACGTGGTCCGGAGCCACCTGATGAGCAAGGGAATATAGCCGGTCGTGTTTAGTTGAGCGATTGCTGGCTAAAGAATCGCTCGGGGTGGGACTGGAAGGGGCCGTGCGTGCGCGGCGGCTGCGCCGCCGCGACCATTCGAGGCCGGCGAAGCCGGCCTCGCGCTCGACGACGACGGGCGATGTAAGCGGCGAGGTGGCGCGAGGAGACCACAGGAGAGAGCGACGCGACCGACGAGGACCGTGGTTCGAAAGACGGCGTGCCGTCTTTCGTCATCTCGAGGAAGCGGAGCTTCCTCGGAGCTCGCGGAGCAGCGCTCCGCTCACTCCCAGAAATCGGAGATTTCTGGAGACAGCGAGCCCATCGAGTCGAGCACGCAGGGGCTTCCGAAGGCTTCATTGTTCCTCTCACGGTAACCCCACGACTCCACTAACCAGCACAACCTAGCCGCCCGGAACGCTTAGGAGTCGGTCACACGAGATACGGGCGTGGACGCAGTCGAACTCACGACGGTCGTGTACGTCCCGCGCGAGGAGGTGTTCGAGTTCCTCCTCGACTTTCCGGGGTACGCCCGCTACTCGGAGTATCTCGAAACCGTCGAGGAGTTCGGTGCGGGTGGCGAGGGCACCGAGTACGAACTCACCTTCGCGTGGTGGAAGCTCTCCTACACCGCTCGCTCGCGGGTGACCGACGTGACGGAACCGACCCGTATCGAGTGGCGACTGACGAAGGATCTGGACGCCGGCGGCTTCTGGGAAGTGACGGACGCCGACGCGCCGGAGGGCCACGAGGACGCCTCCCGGGTGCGGTTCCGTGCCGAGTTTCACCCCGACTCCGCCAACGAGGACGCCATCAGCCTCCCGCGATTCGTCTCGTGGGACTGGCTGCTCGACAAGGTGAAACCGAAGATACAGTCGGAGGCCGAACGCGTCGTCCGCCGGGCCGTCAGAGACTTGGAGGGGACAACCCGACCGGTCGACCTCGAAATCACCACCAGCCCCGACTCGGTTTAGTCGTCGTAGTCGCCGCCGAAGCGCATCAGGAAGTACGCCAAGCCGAGCGTCGACCCCATCCCGATGGTCGCGGCGATGCCGAGCGTCTTCGCGGAGTCCGGAATCTCCGGCGGTCCAGACGCGGGCGCGGGCGTGCTGATTTCCTCGACCACCTCGATGTTGCCGACCATCCCAGCGCCCTTGTGTGGCGCACAGAAGTACTCGTACGTGCCCAGCGTCTCGAAGGTGTGGCTGTACTCGTGGCCCTCGTCGTACAGGTCGCCGGCACCGCCTTCGGTCCCTTCCCAGTTTGCACCCTCCGGCTGTGACTCGACGACGATGTTGTGCCCGTTCGAGTCCCAGACGAAGTCCACCGTCGTCCCCTGCAGAATCTGGAGATTCTCCGCTTCGAACACGAGACTGCCACCCGGCCCGACGACGACCTCTTCGGTCTGTCCGGAGCCCGGATAGTCGTCGCCCGACTCCGTCTCCTCCTGTGCGGTCGCCGTGCCGACGGCTCCGGTCGCCGCCGTCGCGCCGACGGCCGCACACAGGAACCCGCGACGACCTATCCCGCTCTCGTCACTGCTCATGGGTGCTGGTTGGAAGTAGCCACCCCTGAAGCTTCCGCTTCCGTCACGGGGTGTAGTCAGCGCTCCCGTCCTCCGCTTCGAGCACGGCGACCAGCAGGTCGATGGCCGCCGCGAGGTCGTCCGCGTGGACGCTCTCCGTCACGGTGTGGAGATACCGCGTCGGGAAGGAGATGGCTCCCGCCGGCGTCGCCCCGCCGGCGAACTGGAGACCGGCGGTGTCGGTGCCGCCCGCGGGCAACACCTCCATCTGGTACGGGATGTCCCGCTCCTCGGCGAGCCGGCGGATGCGGCGGTGGACCGTCGGGTTGGCGATGGCCGAGGAGTCCTTCAGTTTGATACCCGCGCCGTCACCGAGTCGAGTGACGTAGTCGGCGGCGTCGTCGAATGCCGGCACGTCGTTCGCGACCGTCGTGTCGAGACCGAGCGCGAGGTCCGCGTCGATGTCGACGCCGAGCGCCTTCGCGCCCCGAAGCCCGACCTCCTCTTGGACCGTCGCGGCGAGGTGGATCGTCGCGTCCGGCTCCTCGATGCGGCGCGCGGCCTCGATTAGCGCGAACACCGACACCCGGTTGTCGAGCGCCTTCCCAGTGACGTGGTCGCCGACGAGTTCGAGCGACTGGCTGGTCGTCACGAGGTCGCCGACCGACACCCGCTCCGCAACGGTCTCGGCGTCCAACCCGAGGTCGACGTACACGTCCTCTACCTCGTCGTCCTCCTCCAGATCCGCCTCGTCCATCGTGTGGGGCGGCGGACTCCCGATGAGACCGTCGATGTCGCCGTCTTCCATGTGGACGGTGACGCGCTGTGCCTTCAGAACGCGCGCGTCCCAGCCGCCCAGCGCGTCGAGTTGGAGGAACCCCTCGTCCGTGACGTGGCGCACCATGAAGCCGATCTCGTCCATGTGGCCCGCGACGACGACGGAGCTGTCACCGGAGCCCTCGATGGTGCCGACGACGTTGCCCATACCGTCGGTGCGGAGTCGGTCGACCTCCGGGTCTAGCTCGCGGCGCACGATGTCTCCGATTCGGCTCTCGTAGCCCGGCACGCCGCTCGTCTCGGTCAGTTCGGCGAGCAGATCGACGTCGAACGGCAAGTTCGTCTTATCCATACCGGCCCTCCGACAGGCATCGTCTAAGCCGTACCGGTTCACCGATGGAAACGGCTATGTCGAACCGCCCGCGACTCCGGGTATGACGGAGTGGATCGGCGACACCTTCGTTTCGGACACCGGCTGGAACCACCTCGAAACGCTCGTCGAAATCGGCGACCGGATGGCCGCCTCCGACGGTGAGTCGGCGGCCGCCCGCGCGACCCGTGACGCGCTCGCGGAGCACGCCCGGAACGCGCGACTGGAAGAGTTCACCGTGCAGGGGTGGGAGCGCGGCTCTGCGGGGATTCAGGCCGGCGACGAGACGCTCGACTGTATCGCCCTGCCCCGCTCGCCCGGCGAGACGGTCACGGGCCAACTGGTCGACCTCGGCTACGGGCTGCCGGACGACTTCGAAGAGACCGACATCGAGGGGAAGGTCGTCATGTGTGCGTCGAACGTCCCGTCGTGGTACGACCGGTTCATCCACCGACGCGAGAAGTACTACTACGCCGTCGAGGGGGGTGCAGCCGCGTTCGTGTTCAAGAACCACGTCGAGGGGTGTCTCGCCCCGACGGGAAGCATCGGCACCGAGGACCGACCGATCGGTGACGTGCCGGCCGTCGGCGTCTCGAAGGAGGTCGGCGCGAAGCTGACCCGCGAGCACGGCGAGCGCGACGTGACCGTCGATGTCGACCTCGCGGCCGCCCCCGCGGACGCGACGAGTCAGAACGTCCACGCCGAACTCGGTCCCGATACGGACGAGACGGTGCTCGTGACGAGCCACGTCGACGCCCACGACATCGCAGAGGGAGCGATGGACAACGGCGCGGGGACGGCGATGGTCGTCGAGGTGGCACGCGCGCTCGCCGCTCGCGAGGCGGAGCTGGACACCCGCGTCGAGTTCGTCGCCTTCGGCTCGGAGGAGGTCGGCCTCGTCGGGTCGAGCTATCTCGCCGACGAACGCGACCCCGAGACGGTGAAGGCGGTCGTCAACTTCGACGGCGTCGTCCGCGGCCGCGACCTCGCGGCGTACACCCACGGCTTCGACGGACTCGACGCGGCAATCGACCGCGTCGCCGACCGACTCGACCACCCGTTCACCACCAATCCCCACCACGGTCCGCACAGCGACCACTGGCCGTTCGTGGAACACGGCGTCCCCGGCTACCACGCCTACACCGAGACGGGCGACGAGGGGCGCGGCTGGGGCCACACCCGAGCGGACACGCTCGACAAGCTGGCGAAGCGCGACCTCCGCGAGCAGGCGGTCGTCCTCACCGAACTCGTCGTGGACGTGGCCGACGAGACGGTCGACATCGCGCACCGCGACCCGGCCGCTATCGCCGCCGAACTGGAAGAACAGGACCTCGCCGAAGGGATGAAGGTGATCGGCGACTGGCCGTTCGACGCCTGAGCGCCGCACAACTGTTATACTGCCAACCGCCGAGGGTGGGCCATGAGCGACACAGCGCATCCGCTCCCCGACGACCTGCCCGAACCGACCGACGACGGCGAGGCAGACCACCTGCCGGACGCGACGGTTCCGTCCGTCGCGCTGTCCGCGACGGACGGCGAGTCCGTCGACCTCTCGACGCGCGACGGGCGGACGGTCGTCTACTGCTATCCGATGACCGGCCGCCCGGACGAGGATGTCGTGCCCGACGGCTGGGCGGAGATACCCGGCGCACGCGGCTGCACGCCGGAGTCGTGTGGCTTCCGCGACCACCACGACGGGCTCCGCGAGCGCGGCGTCGACGCGGTGTTCGGCCTCTCCGTCCAGACGACGCCGTACCAGCGGGAGGCGCGCGACCGGCTCGAACTCCTCAGCGACGCCGACTTCGAGTTCACAACGGCGCTCGACCTGCCGACGTTCACCGTCGACGGCGACCGCTATCTCGAACGGATCACGCTCGTCGTCGACGACGGCGTGGTCGAACACGTCTTTTACCCTGTCTTCCCGCCGGACGAACACGCCGACGAGGTTGCAGACTGGCTGGCGGAGAACGTCGAGACCTAAGAGAGGGGCCGCTCAGACGATCTGATTCCAGAGCGGCGCGACGACGAAGAACAGCGTCTGATACAGGATGTACAGCAGCGCGACGAGCGAGGCCGTGATGGCTCCTTTCGGCGTATCGAGTTCGCGGTCGTTGCGCGCTTCCACCTGCCGTGACTCGAACTCGAACAGGTCGGTGATGAAGACGCCGAGGACGAGCGTCGAGAACACCAGTCCGCCGTGGTGGTGGATCGTCATGTAGTAGAAGGAGCCGACGACGAGCAGGAAACTGGTGCCGACGCGGAGCGGGTGGCGGCTGATCGCCTCCCAGCCATCCTCTGCCTGTGATTCGTGCTGCTTGTACTCGACGATCCGGCCGACCATGTTGACGAGGAGTAACCCGAGGAGCAGGTAGGCGATCACCGGCGCTGCGAGCACCTCGCGCGCGAGGATCGCGTCCACAGGGCCGAACAGGGACACGAAATGTTCCATAGAAGCTACTCCTATCTGCCGGCGTTAATAGCTTTCCAATCGCCGAGCGGCTATCCGATCCGTCGTCTGCTCGCGTCGACGACGGCAACCGACAGCGTCCCGTCGCGACCGACACGGACCGACTCGCCGGGGACGACCGATCCGGCCGTGCGGTCGTCCGCCAACAGTTCGACCGGCGTCTCGTCGCGTTCGATCCGCAGTTCCAACTCCGAGGCCGGCAGTATCCACGTGTCCTCGTCCGTCGAGAACGGGGCGACCGGGACGACCGCGAGCACGTCCAACTCCGGGGCGAGGACGGGCCCGCCGGCGCGTCGCGTGTAGCCCCGAGAGCCGGCCGGCGTCGCGACGACCACCCCGTCGGCCCGGAAGGTCGCCACGGACTCGCCGCCGCGACAGACCGCGTACTCGGAGATACGCGCCGGTTCGGCGGTCACGAGCATGACGTCCATCAGCGCCCGCGTCTCGCCCAACGGCGACCGGGCGGAGATGACCGGCCGGGTCGCCGTCTCGTGGCGACCGGCGAGGAAGGCATCGAGCGCGGTATCGAGCGAATCGCGGGGGACCGACGGGACGCGCTCTCGCGCCGCGACAGGCAACACCGGCCCGTCGACGCCGGCCGCGACCGCATCGAGGAGACCGCGCTCGCCGACGGTGACGATCAACTCCGGCGTCGCTGCCGCGACTTCGGCCGGTGCGCCGACGACCGGATCACCGCCGGACGCGGTTACTGCGTCCCGCGCCGTCTCGTCGCCGATGACACCGACCGTCGGCCTGCTCATACTCACGCGTCACCCGGCAGGAGAAAAAGCGTGGGGATCGCGTTACTCCGGCACTTCCGGCGTGCCCTCGTAGGCCTCGCGCAGCTTCCGGATCGCCGGGATGACGACCACGAAGGTGACGAAGCCGAGGATGGCGAACCAGAACAGTGCGTCCTTCAACACGAGCGCCACCTGATCGTACACCGTCAGCCCGGAGGTGGGGTCCGCGCCCGTGAGCTGTTGGCCCTCGAACGACGGCGTGTTGTACCAGCCGGCGAGCGTGAGCCACGCGAGCCCCGCGGTGACGAGAATCGTGAACCCTTTGGCGAATTCGTCGGCCATTATCGGGTCTTAGTCAGCCTCATCTTTATGGTTTCCCATTCCCGCGGCCCGAAAGCGGGTCGAGAACGCGTACGTCCCCGCGCCGGCCGCGATAGCGAGCAAGCCAGCCACCGCGAGCGCGACGTTCACCTCCTCGGGCGCGGCCGTTGCGCGCTGTGTCGCCTCGTCCAGCAACACGAATCCGACCACGACCGCGACGATGGCGAACAGCGTCGAGAAGACGGTCACCGCTTTGTACACGTGCATCGGCACCGCAACGTCCCGACCGCCAGCGGTCTCCTCGGTACCGCCGTCGGTCGTCGCCTCGTCGTCGGGCGGCGCGGTCGAGTCACTCGCGTCGCTAGCGTCGGTCATTAGCCGAAAGAAGGGACCGCGACGACTTTACTTGGGCGGTCGCAGCCGGTAGTACCGCCGGTTGAGCTCGAACATGTACCCCTCCCGCATCGACTTGAAGACGGCGTAGCTGATACACGCGCCGACGATGGGGAGCAGGAACGTCAGGTCGAAGAGTAGATGCGAGTCCATCGGGAGGAGGTTCTTCACCGACAGCGCCGAGATGGTTATCGCGTAGACGACGCCGCTGACGCCGACGGCGGCCCAGAACGGCTGCTCGACCGGCCGGCGGGCCGCGCCCTTGTTGAGGAACGGCACGATGGAGATGAACCCGACGACGACGAGGTTCGCGAGGACGCCGTACGTCCGGTCGGCCATCAGCTTCTGACCGCCAAGCAGCGCCAGATCCGGATTGAGCGGGCCGAGCTTCAGCAGGCCGAACGACCAGTACAGATACCAGTCGGGCAGAATGACCGCCGGCGTGTTCGACGGATTCGCCGGCGCGCCGATGTGCATCGGCATCGCCGCCGCGAGGAACACCGTCATCCCGACGAAGAAGCTGGTCAGAGCGAGGTTGCGCACCATCTCGTGGGGCCACGCCGGGAACGCGAGCACGTCGCGCTCGACGTAGTCCGACTCGACGCGCAGGTCTTGGTCCTCGCGGCGCGCCCGCTCGAAGTACTCGTATGTCAGCCGGGAGAGCCCCTGTGAGCGTTCCTTCCGCTCGCTCCACGTCGGGGTCTCGTCGTCCGGCGCGACGATGCCGCTGCCGTCCGCCGTCGGGCCGTCGCCCTCGTCGATGTCGGTGTTGTTGTCGTTGTCGCTCATATTAGTGTGGCTCCGCGATCCCCTGCATCCAGACGATGCCGATGTGGATCGCGATGACGGTCGTTGCGATGAACGGCAGGAAGAACACGTGCAGGATGTACATCCGTTGCAGCGTGGCCTGACTCAGCGTGAACCCGCCGAACAGTAGCTGTGCGACCCACTCGCCCGCGACTGGTATCGAGAGGCTCATCTCGACGCCGATCTGGCCCGCCCAGAAGGCGAGCTGGTCCCACGGGAGCAGGTAACCCGTGTAGCCGAACACCATCGTCAGCGAGATGAGGACGATGCCGATGATCCAGTTGAGTTCGCGCGGCTCCTTGTACGCGCCCGTGAAGTAGACGCGCAGCATGTGGAGGAACACCGCCGCGACCATCACCTGTGCCGACCAGCGGTGGAGGCTTCGGAGGAAGAAGCCGAACCGGAGGTCGGTCATGATGAACGTGATGGAGTTGTACGCCGTGCTCGGGTCACCGGTGGTCGCCGGGCTGTAGTAGAAGCCCAACAGCGCCCCGGAGATGGCGGCGACGATGTACGCGATGGTACTGAAGCTCCCCAGCGCGTACAGGGGGTACCAGTACCAGAACTTGTTGTCGAGGTTGTACTGTTCGGTGTGGCTCTTCGGCATCTGCATGTTGACCTTGTAGTACAGGTTCTCGAGGATCTCGAGGTAGTCAACGATGCGCAGCCGCTTGTCGAGCCACAGCAACACCGTGAGGTAGGTGGTCTCGATGGGCGTGAGATCGCGCTCCTTCATCCACCCTTCGTGGTCGTGTTCGTCCTTGCGTTCTAAGCTCATCTGTCGACCCTCCGTCCGCCGCTGTTCGTACTCTCGTGCTCCATCCTCTTATTCCTCCGGTCGCGGCAGGGCGACGAACGACTTCTCCACCGGCTGGAAGGGGTTGTACACCGACTGGTGACACTGACAGTACACCCGGTCCTCGCCGCCGAACTTCGCCGACCCCTCGTACGCCTTGAAGCCGGGGACACAGCAGAAGTGGGTACACTTGTCGAGCCACGCCATGAAGCCGTCCTCGGTGGCGGCGGCCATGAACTCATTTTCCGCCGCCAGCTCTTCGATCTTCGTGGAGCGGAGCACCTGCACCGGCATCGTGGACTGCGGCTCGACGTCCTTCGAGCGCCACGTCGCCATCGCGGGCTTGCCCAGCCCGCTCTTGCCGATGCCGTTGCCCCACTCCTCGTAATCGTCGAACATGTCGACGGTGAGCTTGTCACCGGCGTCGATGTCGGACATCCAGCCGTAGGTGTCGCCCGAGGAGGCCCGCAGGAAGTTGTCCTGTTCCTCGCCGGGGCGGACGCCCGGATACGTCTGGACGCCACAGTACTGGAACCACTGCGAGGAGTAGGTAACGCCGCCGATTTCGGTCTCGGCGACCTGCACCGTCTTCCCGCCTTCGGTCGTCTCCTTCACCTCTGGCCAGACGCCCTTCAGTTCGTCACCCTCGATGGTGAGCGGAACGATGGGCATCCCGCGCGGCGCGGGGCCGTCGATGTTCTCGATGGCCACGTACTGGGTGATACCACCGCCTGCACCGCTCGACGAGGTCGCTGTGCCGAGCGCGGCCGCCGCGCCCGTCCCGACGCTCGCGAGCGTCGCGGAGCCGACGACGCCCTTCACGAAGCGACGGCGTCCCGATTCGGTCGGATACTTGTCTTCGTCTGCTGGCATTATTTCTTGTAGTAGGGGTAGACCGCTCGTTTCACTGTCTCCCAGGCGTCGTCGCCCAACTGCGTGCCGTCCATGTCCTCTTCGCGGATGTACAGGTCCTCCCACTTCCGACGGCGCTTCTTCACGATCATCACGTCCGGGAGGAACTCCTTCCGATAGAGAAGCATAATAAAAGCGAGGTCGATGAGAATCGCCGCGAGCAGCGCGCCGAGGAACATGTTCCCGAACTCGGAGAACCCCCAGCCGGCGACCAGTCCGTAGGTGAACAGCCCGATGAAGATCACTTCAAGCACCGTCAGCAGGACGATGCCGATGGCCGCGGCGGTCGATTCGCGGGCCGGCTCGTACCGATGGATGTCGCCGTAGGTGTTGTTACCGGAGCTCATCTGTTTCCTCCACTCGCGTGCGATGATTCACCGTACTTCAGCAGGAAGAACGTGAACATCAGCGACACCAAGATGGCGAGGATCGTCGCGATGCCGACGAAGTGCGCCTGAATCGGCACGCCCATGTGCTCGGGGTCGAGTTCGCCGCCGCCGCCCGAGGACGGAGCCTGCCCCGACTCGTTCACGACGACCGTGCCGACCATCCCAGCGCCCTTGTGCGGGGCACAGAAGTACTGGTACTCCCCCTTCGTTTCGAAGGTGTGGCTGTGCTCGTGGTCCGTGTCGTACAGGTCGCCGGCGCCGCCTTCGGTTCCCTCCCAGTTCGCGTCGTCTGGCTGTGACTCGACGACGATGTTGTGGCCGTCGGACTCCCAGACGAAGTTGACGGTGTCGCCCGGCTTGACGTACACCGTCTCCGGGTCGAAGACGAGGTTGCCGCCCGGACCGACGACGACCTCTTTCGTCGTTTGGGCTGCTGCGGACCCGGAGGCGCTCACGGCCCCCGCAGCGGCCGTGGCTCCACCCGCAGTTCGCAGGAAATCCCGTCTCTTCATGAACACTCACCACTCGGGACCGTCGGCGTATAAATTCTCCGAAGCGCCCACTCCCCACCGGTGTTATTGGCCGAATCCGGAAGCACAGCGACGGGCCGATTGGCGGCTACGCGTCGGCCCGCTCGTCCGCCTGCTCGGCACCACCGTTACCCTCCAGTTCGGGGCTCTCGCGGGCACTCTCGGGGAGGAATTCCGGTCGGTCGCCGTCCTCCAACCCGACGGCTCGCAGCCGGTTGCGGTACTCCTCCGCCCGGAACCGGTCGGAGAGACGGGCGTTCGCCACGGTGAAGAAGAGCACACCGCCCGAGACCAGAAACAGCAGGCCGACGGTGCCGGCGATGACGCCGATGTCGCCGGCCACGAGCGCCGCGCCGGCGAGGACGACGCCAGACAGAAACAGCGCCCCGGCGATCACCTGCACCATCAGGTTGCCGAACTCGCCGGAGCCCTCCGGCACGTCCATGGGGCTGGGGAGGAGATCCGTCTCCGGCATCTCCGGGGCGTCGTACTCCTCCATCGAGCAGAGCGCGACCGACGGCTTCACGTCTCGGAGGACGGTGCCCATCCCCTCTATCGAGCCGTCGCCGTACACCACGGCGTACCCCTCGTCGGAGTAGGCGACGATTCTGTCCGGGTTCGAGAGCCGTTCCACGCGGGCGAACACGTCTCGCCGGAGGACGCGCGTCTTCACGTCAGCCTCGATGCGGTCGAGCAGCGCCTCGCCGGTGATCCACGTCTCGGGGTCGAACGCCGCCTCCCACTCGTCGGGCGACATCGCCGCCATGTCCGACGGGCCGAAGTTCTCGAAGTCGTACTGCTCCTCGACCTGTCGGCGGAGCTGCTCGGTCGTGAGCTCCTCGGGGTCGTCCTCGGACCCGGTCTCGTCGCCTGCCTGCAGTTCCTCCGACGAGTCGACCATCGTCGAGACGTACACTCGGCACCCGCAAAAGCCCACCGTTCACTGAGCCCGCCGCCCCACCGGCGGACAGGCCGCAGTCCTACCCTCGGTCCTTCGGTCGTATCACCGGGTTCTCGGGTATCCATGCCGCCCACCGCTCGGCGTCTCCCTCCGTCCACACGAGGATCGCGTAGAGTCAAGCGGCGAGAAAGAAAGCCACGAGGCTCGGAACGGTCGGTATCAGGTCCGTCAGGGACCGCCTGCCGGCGGGACCGTACACCGTCACCAGACCGCCGTAGGCGACAGGATAGAGGACGAGCGGCCCGGCGACGCTCGCTAGCCCGGCGAAGACGGGGTTGAGCATGGGCCCACCGTAGCCACGCATCGTCAAGACCCCGAGGATCCCTCCGCTGACGACACCGGCAACCGCTCCGACTAATCGCCGGATAGCGCGGGCGTCTGGTCCGGTCGCCGTCGAGACCGCACCGACAGCTCCGAACGCGAACAATGCCCAGCACGTCACACACCAGATCCCCAACACGCCGGCGAGCACCACGACGTTCGTCGCTCTCGACCGGCGCTCGAACAGGCGGAACGCACTCCACGGCGAGGCGTCGCCGAGTCCGTCATCGATCTCGCCGGTCGCGGCAGTATCGCGCCCTTCGTCGTCGGCTACCATCTGTGGGTAGACGTTCGAGATGCGCCTCCCGAATATTGCTTTTACCGTAGCGCTCCGAATCCGGCCGCAGTTCCGACTCCGGCACCCCTAAACGCGCTTCCTCCGTACCACCTGCCGATGGTCGCCGATGGGGTCGTCGCCACGCTCGTCGCCGTCTCGGTGTCGGTCAGTCTCCCCTGTTTCCTCTACGGCGCGTGGATCATGATCGACAACGACCCCGTGACGTGGGGCGTCCTCACGTGGCATCTGAAGTATATCCTCACCGGACTGGTGTTGACGACGGTGCCGCTGGTCGGCTGGATGATCCCGCGCCTGTTCGGGCTACAGGGGCACTCGGCGCAGTTCGGTGGCTACGCCGTCCTCCACGCCTTCGTCGGGTCGACCGCCTACGCGTTCCTCGCGTTCGGCTTCACCGGCATCGTCCGCGTCTTCCGCGCGAAGTACGAGCACGACCTGTACCACGACTACGACCGAGACCTGTTGCTCGACGAGATCGGCGGCGACCGGATGGACCACTGGCGCTCGCGGCTCCGCGTCGGCGTCTTCGGCTACACCTTCTTCTGGATCCTCGCGTGGCTCACCGGACTCACCCGGTACGCGATCCGGTATCTGTGACAGCACCTCGGCGCGAAGCAGCGCGCTCGGCGTCAGCGAGCAGGTCGAACAGGCCGGTCGGAGAACACGGCTCCGAACCCGACCGGAGTTCGGCCGGCGTGTGCCACGTGGCGGTCCGTGTCTCCTCATCGCTTGCTTCCTCGACAGTGAGCCGCTCACGCTGATACGGTTCGTCCGCGACGAACGCAACCTCGTAGACGAAACTCACCTCGTGGCCCGGCGTTCCGGCGAACTCGTAGACGTTCTCCGTGACGCCGAGCAGTTCGACCGGCTCCACCTCGTAGTCCGTCTCCTCGCGGAACTCCCGGACCACCGCCTCGTGGCTGTGTTCCCCGAACTCGATGCCGCCGCCGATAGGGCGATAGAACGGCTCGTCGCCGGTCGTGTACCGCTCGACGAGCAGTTCGTCGCCGCGTCGAGGGATGCCGACCGTGTGTGCGCGGGGACGGCGCGCTGCGGAGTCGGTCACCCCCACGCCTCGCCGCTCGCGAGGTCGACCTCGCTGTCGCCTCGCTCAGACGGACAGATGTCCGCCAGCCGGCAGTCCTCGCAGTCGGGACTCCGTGCGGTGCAGGTGTCGCGGCCGTATTCGATGAGCAGGTGGGTGTACTCCTTCCACTCGGCTTCCGGGATGACGCCCATCAGGGCCGACTCGATGGCCTCCGGGCGCTCCTCGTCGGTGAGTCCGAGCCGCCGCGAGATGCGCTGGACGTGCGTGTCGACGACGATACCCTCCGTCAGATCGTGGCCGTGCTGGAGCACGACGTTCGCCGTCTTTCGCCCGACCCCCGGCAAGTCCGTGAGCGCGCTCATCGTGTCCGGCACCTCGCCGTCGTGTTCCTCGACGAGGATCTCGCCGATACCCTTCAGATAGCCGGCCTTGTTGTTGTGAAACGTGATGCCGTAGATATCCTCCGCGAGCTGTTCTTCCGTCGCGTCGGCGTACGCCTCGGGAGAGTCGTACTGCTCGAATAGGTCGGCCGTCACCTCGTTGACGCGCTCGTCGGTGCACTGCGCCGAGAGCACGACCGCGACCAGCAGTTCGAGTCGCGTAGAGAAGTTCAGCGAGATCGACGGCTCCGGATACGCCTCGTAGAGTCGGTCGATGACCTCGACCGCCTGCGCTTCGCGCGTGTCCAGCGGGGTTCCCATGTCCCAGTTTCGGGGACCGCGGGGGCATAATTCCCCGCGTCTCGGTGACGGCCCGGTCGTACCGTCAGACCGCTCCCGTTCGTCCGTGCGGGCGGTGTTCAGATACGCGGGTCGTCGCTCGGCCGAGAAACTGCGGTGGGTGGGACTGAAAGGGGCCGGTCGCTGCGGGAAGCCCGACGACGCAAGCACCGTAAGCCGACCGAAGGGAGGCTGCGGAGCGCAGCGAGGCGCGCGACCGCAGCGACCGGGGGCTTTCTCCACCCTGTTGCTGGCTCCTCCAACTGAATCACGGTTAGCTGAACACTACCCCTGTGCGGGCCGCAACGTTCACCACAGCGACGATGAACGAACGACTATGAGCAGCCGTCACGCCGCGTGGACGCCCCGCTTCGGGACCGTCCGGGCGCTCGTCCTCTACGGGCTACTCGCGCTCGTCGTGCGGCGCGGAGACGCCGCCTTCCGGGAGACGCTACGGACCGTGTTCGGGGTGAGCGAGGCAACTGCCGACCAAGCGGTGTTCTGGGCGCTCGTCGTCGTCGGTCTCGTCGTCGCCGTCGAGACGCGCCGACAGGCCGGCTCGGAGCCGACGTTCACGCTGAAGGCCGCCCGCCAGAAGTATCTCGAATCTCGGGTGCCGACCCCCGCGCTGTTCGCGGGGTATCTCATCCTGCTCGCCGCCAGCGGCTACGTCGCGCTGTTCGCGAGGGACGTGTTCTTCGCGCGACTCGACAACGCACTGCTCGTGGTTCGTCGCGTCGCGGAGTCGGGCGACCCCGGCTCCTTTTCGGTCGAGGCGCTCGTCTTCGGCGCGGCGTTCGTCGTCGGTGCGGTCGCGTTCGCCCACGCCGCCGACCGGGTGCTGCTGGCCGGGATCAGAAAACTCGTCGCCGCTCGGCGGTGACAGTCGGCGCGGGCGTTACAGCCCGAGTTCCCGCCCGACGACGAGGTGCTGAATCTCGCTGGTTCCTTCGCCGATCTCCATGAGCTTGGCGTCGCGGTAGAAGCGCTGCGGGGCGAAGTCGGTCGTGTAGCCGTAGCCGCCGTGGACCTGCACGGCGTCCTCGGCCACCTCGCGGGCTATCTCGGAGGCGTCGAGTTTCGCGAGCGAGGAGATGCGGGTCACGTCCTCGCCGGCGTCGTACTGCGTCGCGGCCTTGTGGGTGAGCAGGCGAGCGCGCTCTATCTTCCGGTCCATGTCGACCACCATGTCGCGGACGGCGTCGAACTTCCCGATCGGTCGGCCGAACTGCTCGCGCTCGGTGGCGTACCCCTTCGCCGCCTCGTAGGCACCCTGTGCGAGACCGGTCGACAGCGCCGCGATGGAGATGCGACCGCCGTTGAGCGTCTTCTTCGTCTGCGTCCAGCCGTCGCCCTCATCGCCGAGCAGTCGGTCCTCGGGGACGCGCACGCCGTCGAGCTTGATCTCGCAGGTGGGCGAGGCGTTGAGCCCCATCTTGTCCCACACCTCGACGACCTCGAAGCCGTCGTCGTCGGGGTCAACGATGAACGTGGAGATGCCGCCGTAGCCGGCGTCGGGGTCGGTGACCGACTTCACGAGCACGGAGTTGGCGACGTTCGCGTTCGTGATGAACTGCTTCGTGCCGTCGATGACGTACTCGTCGCCCTCCTTCCGGGCCATCGTGTCCATGTCGCTGGCGTCCGACCCGGAGGAGGGTTCGGTGAGCGCCCACGCGCCCATCGCCTCGCCGCGGGCCAACGGCTCGGCCCACCGCTCCTTCTGCTCGGCCGTGCCGAACATGACGATAGGCATCAGCCCGAGCGAGGTGTGGGCGACGTACGAGAGCCCGATGGCACCCGAGACGCGGCCCAGCTCCTCGGCGACCAGCGCGTACATCAGATAGTCGCCGCCGGCCCCGTCGTGCTCCTCGGGAGCCGGCACGCCCATCAGATCCAGTTGGCCGAATTCCTCGAACACGGACTCCGGAAAGCGGTGTTCGTCTTCGATCTCTTGGGCGATCGGCGCGATCTCTGCTTCACAAAACTCCCGGACCGTGTCGCGGATCATGCGGTGCTCGTTCGGGAGGTCGAAATCCATACACTACCCTTCGGCCACGCCGACATAAGCGGTTCGCAAATTTCGCCGCGGCCGCCGAGTCGCCCGCTCAGTACGAGTCGTCGCCGCCACCGGAGGTCGCGGTGTCGTCGCCCGCCCCGGACGACTCGCCGACGTTGAGCGTCCCGACCATGTCGGCACTCCGATGTGGGTCACAGTAGTAGTCGTACGTTCCCGTCGTCTTGAACGTGTGCTCAACCGTGTAGCCCTCGTCGTGCGTGGTCGTGCCAGTCCCTTCCCAGTTCGCGCCGTCCGGCTGTGACGCGACCGTGACGGTGTGGCCGCCCGACTGCCACTCCCACCGGACGGTCGTGCCGGGAGCGACTGTCGCCTCCGCCGGTGCGAACCGGAGTTCGCCGCCGGGCGCGACGTCGACGACCAGTCCGGCCGTGTCGTCGCTGTCGGAACCACCGGTACACCCCGCGAGCGTCGCTATCCCAGCCGTGCCGAGCGCGCGGAGCGCTCGTCGTCGTGTTATCTGTCGCATACGAGCACGTCGGTCGGTTGTTGGAAAAAGACGCCTGCCGGTCGACGGGTCGTGTTTAGTTACGCGATTGATGGCGAGAGAACTGCCCCGGGCGGGACTGGAAGGGGCTGTGCGTGCGCGGCGACGTAGCCGCCGCGACCAGTCGAGGCCGGCGGAGCCGGCGAGCGCCGACGACAGCGAGGCGACGCCGTCGCCTCGGGCCGCTCGCGCGGCATCGCCGCGCGAGGACACCGCAGGCCGACGGCCGAGGACCGCAGCGAGCCCATCGAGTCGAGCGTGCAGGGGCTTCCAAACCCGTCGCCGCTTCGGTCACCACAACCCTAAGATTTCACCAAGCAGCACCAGTCGGCGACTTCGAACCGATTAAGACATCCGCAGTCACAGCCGCAGGTATGTTCGTTCCGCTGCAGGAAGGCGTCAACACCGGTGTCATCGACGCGACTGGCTGGTTGGTCGCCGTCGTCGGACTCCTGCTCGTCGTCGGCTGGTACTACCGGCTCACGAGCTAACGACGGCGTTCTCGCGGAGCCACGCCGCCGCGGCGGCAACCGTCTCCGAGTCCTCGCCTTCGAGTTTCACGCGGACGACCTCTCCGGGGTACGACCCCACCTTCACGCCGAACCGCTCGCGAATCTCCTCGAACCGCTCGATGAGCGCGCTCTCCGGCTCGTCGACCGGGACGCGCTCGACGTGGCTGACGGTGCCCGAAAACTGGTCCGCGACGGAGCCGAACATCGCCTTCATCTCCGCCGGCACGCCCGGCAAGACGTAGACGTTCTCCAGCACGCAGCCGGGCGCGACGCCAACGTCGTTGTGGAGTGGATCGCTCCCGGCAGGCAGGTCCGCGGTGCCGGTGACGAGGTCGTCGTGGCTGTAGTCGCCGTCGTCGACGAGCCACGAGAGCGCCCGCTCGTCGGTTTCGAGGTCGCGGTCGAACGCCGCCGCAATGCCGGCCATCGTCACGTCGTCGTGCGTCGGGCCGAGACCGCCGGTGACGACGACGGCGTCGTAGCGGTCCGCGTCGCGACTCACGACTTCGGCGATGTCGTCCACGCGATCCGGCACCGTGATGACCCGCTCCACGTCGGCACCGCGGTCGGCGAGCCGCTCGCCCAGCCACGCAGCATTCGTGTTCACCGTGTCGCCGACGAGGAGTTCGTCGCCGACAGTGAGTATCGCAACGTCCATAGTGTGAGGTTCGGTGCCCGACGACTTGAGGGTTCAGCCCATCCCCGGGGGTGGCCGTCGCGAGTCGTCGTCCTCGGTGTCCACGTCGAGGCCTACCTCCTCGCGCTTGCGGCGGGTCTCGCGCAACTGGAGCACGTAGTGGACAGACAGCGTCGGTGCCGACAGCTCGCTCCAGAAGATGTGGACGCGGTCGTCCGTCTGCTCGGTGCGCTCGGCGCCGGGCCGCACCTTTGCGAGCAGCGGCACGCCGACCTCGGCGCGCTCGGGCAACACCATCTCGTAGCTCCCCTCGACGTACGTCGGCGTCGTCACGCTCTTTCCGTTCTTCGGGGTCGTGACGCCGAGCTGTCCCGTCTCGTTGGCCGGCAGGTGGATCACCGTCCGCTGACGCGTCCGGTCGACGCTTATGAGGTCGGGGGCGCGCTCGGTCGTTCCGTTCGGATACGTGACGACGGACACCGCCTCGCCGTCGAGGGTTTGGAACTCCACGAGCGTCCCGTTCGGATACCGGAACGTGACGGCTTGCACTGTCTCCGGCTGCTCGGTGCCGAGGGTGTCGCGGGTGTACAACTCGATGGTCGGGTCGGACGCCTCGAGATTCCCGGTCGTCCGCGCTGCGACCTGATACACCGCGGTGACGTTCTCCGCCTGTACGTCGAGATACGCGTCCGCGGACTCGTTCCACGCGTACGACTGGTCGGCCGCGAGGTCCGACGGGGACGCCTCGCCGGGGCCGAGAATCGTCGAACAGCCGGCGGTGGCGAGCAGGAGCGCGAAGCCGAGGAGACCGAGTGCGAGTCGCCGGTTCATGGGACGACACAGAGCATCTCCGCCGGGAGATGCGGGCCGATGTCGGCCAGCAGGCCGGGCGGATCGGTTTCCTCGCGGCAGACGACGCTCTGTTCGAGGAGGCCGAGTCGCTCGACGGTGACGATGTCCTGCGCGTGGCCCGCACGGTTGACCGTCGCGCGAGCCTCCGCCCGCGTCGCGGAGTTGACGTTCACTCGACCGGTGTCGGCGCGCGACCAGTCGTACAGTCGGTCGCGCTCCGCGTCAGCGAGACGGGCGGGTCCGTCCTCGGGATCGGTGAACTGCAGCGGCATGTGTTGGACGAGACCGTACCGCTTGCGGATCTGCGACGGCCCGCCCGGGCCGAGGCCGAGTTCGTCCGTCGGCACGCGCACCTCCTCGCCGGCGTCGAGAACGAAGCCGTCCGCGTCCCACGAGTCGAGCGTGCCGACGTACGTCTCGCCGGCTTCGCGGTGGGGCGTGATAGCGCCCCACTGCTCGCGGAGCAGATTCCGCGCGACTTCGGCGTCTTCGCCGGTGAGCGTCACGGACGGGAAGCCGTCGTCGCGGCGACCGATCGTCCACTCGGCGTCGAGGTCGGTCAGCGTGTCGTCGACCAGCGAGTCGAGCGAGTCCAGCGCGCGGTCGGCGGCCTCGCCGTCGACGTACAGCTTCGTCGCGAGAACGACCATCAGGCTTCGGCCTCTGGCTCCGATTCGGGCGGTCGGTTCAACTCGGCGCGGAGCTTCTCGATCCGCTGGTCGATGGCGTCGACGAGCCGGTCGTTGTCCATGTCGACCAGCTGACCGCCGCAGTTCGGACACTCGAAGCCGAACTCCATCGCCTCGCCGAACTCGAAGCGGATCGAATCCTGTTCACAGAGATAAAACTCGTTGTTGCGCTCGTAGTCGCGCCGCTCGGCTAGCGCGTCGAGTAGCCGGTGCATCTCTTCTTCCAGTTTCTCCGTGATGTTGTCGTACTGGAAGGTCCACAGATACGTGAGCCAGCCGGAGTCCTCGTCGCGGAGCCGGCGGTACGACGCGAGGTCGTTCTCGTACAGAATAAACAGCGCGCGCCGCACGTCGTTCAGATCCAGTCCTAACTCCTCGGCGAGCTCCTCATCCGTCACCTCGCCGTCCGGGGGCGCCGCTGCGACCGGCATCCCCGTCGGGCCGACGAGCTCGTGGAGGTACTTTTGAATTACCGGATCCTCCAGAAGTTCCTCGTACGCCATTACTGAACACCGGGCGAGGAAGCCGTTTAAAGCCTCCGGGAGGAGCACAGCGGAGCGAGACGAGCAGGTGACACAGACGGCGCAACCACAGAGGAGAAGCAGTGCTCGAATTTAAATAGGAAACCGCGGCCACCCACGCCGTGACCTGACACCGGGTTCCGACCGGCCGAGACGGGAGCGTGGCACACCGGTCGGAGCGTCTTTCACTCGGGTGGAACGGCGACCACCCGCAAGCCCGTGTGCCGCCTGTTCGCCCTACTCGGCATCGCCGTCCGGTTCGACGACCTTCTTCCCCGTCGCCTGCGGGACGACGACTCGGTCTGCGTCCTCCCACTCGCGGTCGAGTTCCGCGCCATCGAAGAGTCGATCCAGCAGCACGGCCAGTCCTGCCACCTCCGAGTGTGGCTGGCTCGTCACCGCGACGTTGTAGTCGGCCCGGTCGTACACCTCGAACGGCACCTTCTCTCCGCCGACGACGACGAGCAGCGGCTCTGCCGCGTTGGCCGCGCGGAGATCCGCCTCGACGTCCTGAACGGGGAGTCCGTACATCGTCAGGTGCGCGACCGTTCCGGACCACTCGCTGAGGAGCGCCTTCGGCGCGTCGCGCAGTTCGATACCGAAGGGGCCACCGAAGCGGCCGGTGATGTCTTCGACCGTCTCCGCGGGCCCGGTGGCGTTGTCGGGGAGTACGACCCGGTCCGCGCCGAGCGCCCGCGCCGTCAGTCCGACGTGGGTTGTCATCCGGTCGTCGCGGCCCGGCCGGTGGCTCAGCCGGCAGACCACGACCGGCTCGCGTCCGTCCATATCTAGACAGGGAGGCGACCGCGTTTCCTGCTTTCGGAACGCATACGTCGCCACGCTCGGCAGGGTGGGCATGGAACTGTCCGACAAGCGGATCGTCGTCACCGGCGGGGCGGGGTTCGTCGGCTCGCATCTCGCGGAGCGACTCGTCGCCGACAACGAGGTGGTCGTCGCCGACGACTTCCGCAACAGTCGCCGCGAGTGGGTGCCCGACGCCGCGACGGTCGTCGAGGGCGACCTCACCGACCCGGCGGTCATCGCCGAAGCCATCACCTCCGACGCGGACGTCGTCTTCCACTTCGCCGCGGACAAGGATCCCGGCCGCGACCACATCGACCAGTACCGGGTGAACAACGCGCTCACCGAGAACGTCGTCGAACGGATGGGCGCCGTCGGCGTCACGAACGTCGCGTTCACCTCCTCGTCGGTCGTCTACGGCGAAGCGCCCCGGCCAACGCCGGAGGATTACGCCCCCCTCGAACCGATCTCCATCTACGGAGCCTCCAAACTCGGCGAGGAGGGACTACTCTCGGTGTACGCACACAGCCACGACTTCACCGCGTGGCTGTTCCGCTTCGCGAACATCGTCGGCCCGCGCCTCCAGATCGGTGCCGTCATCCCCGACTTCATCGAGAAGTTGGCCGCTGACCCCGAAACGCTGGAGATTCTCGGCAACGGCAAACAGGAGAAGTCGTACATGCACGTCGACGACTGCGTGGACGCGATGTGCCACGTCGTCGAGGAGGCGGACGCGCCGGTGAACACGTACAACCTCGGGACGCGCACGACGACCAGCGTCACGGCCATCGCCGACATCGTCGCCGACGAGATGGGGGTCGACCCAGAGTACACGTTCACCGGCGGCGAGCGCGGCTGGACCGGCGACGTGCCGCGGATGCGCCTCTCGGTAGAGAAGCTCTCCGCGCTCGGCTGGGAGCCGGACGCATCGAGCGAGGACGCCGTTCGGCGAGCGACGCGCGAACTGCTCGCGACGCACGCGCCCGACTACGCTTAGACCGAGAACGGCGTCTCGGTTCGCACCTCGTCGTCGCCGGCGAGGCGGAGTTCGCCGACGGCGGTGTACTCACCGGGCGTCGGGTCGGCCCACGTCTCAGAGAACGTCGCCGACTCGCCCGGCGCGAACTCGGCCGTCGAGATGGCCTGCGTCGCCATCCGACCCTCGGAGTAGCGCCACACCTCGCTGTCGGCGGTGTCGGCTTCGCCGTCGGCGTCGTACACCGCGAAGTCGGCACGGATACCGTCACGGAACGTCACGGCGACCGGGTCCGGACCGTCGTTCGTCACGGTCAGTTCGAAGGCGACGTCGTCTCCGACGGTGACGGTGAGCGAGACGGCGAGCACGGCCGTGAATTCACTCTAATTCGTCAAAACGGTTCCCCCGGTCGCGCGTCCGGACCGGCAAGCATAACCTGACTGCCGCGCCTACCCGAGAGCGTGCAGGTCGTCGGCTACCGCCCCACGCCCGAACCGGCCCTCCACCTCGCAGACGGCGGGAAAGTCGAGCGGTTGGGGCTGGCCCACGGCGTCGAACTCGCCTACACGCTCGGCGAGCGTCACTGCGCAGGTCAGATACAGAACGACCACCACATCGCCTGCTCGGCGGCCGGTGCGCCGAAGTGTCCCAGCCACGAGCGGCAGTTCGACGAGTCGACGCTCCGGGACCGAGACGGCGAGCACGCCGTCTATCTTGCCGCGTTCGCGCCGGCGACGTTCAAAGTGGGGATCACCCGGTCGGAGCGGCTCGAAACCCGGCTTAGAGAGCAGGGGGCCGACCGCGGTGCGCGCGTGTTCACGGTCGCCGACGGCGACATCGCCCGCGACGTGGAGGAAGACATCGGCACCGACCTCACCCAACGAGTACGCGTCGCGACGAAACTCGACGGCCTCGGTCGCGCCGTCGACGGGAACGCGTGGGAGCGACTGCTCGGCGAGTACGAACCAATCGAGCGGTTCGACCTCGAATACGGCTTCACGCTCGGCGAGACACCCGTCCCCGAGACGATGGCGACGGGAACAGTCGTCGGCGTGCAGGGCCGCGTGCTGGTGCTCGAACGCGGCGGCACCGTCTACGCCGTCGACATGCGCGACCTCGTCGGCTACGAACTGACGAAGGGTGCAGACGGCCGCGAGCGGCAGGCCTCGCTCGGGTCGTTCGGCTGACCGGTCCAGCACAAAACACTTACACACACTCTGTCAAGCCGTCCCATGCGACGCGAAGCCCTCCTCGCCGGCGCAGCCGGTGCCGTCGTCGTTCTACTCGCGGGCGTAGCGGTCCTCGCCCCGGGAATCGCCGCGACGCCACAGGACGAACGAGCCCGCCCGAGCGACACTGAGATCCGTGACACCGCCTTCACGGCCGAGCGTGTCGGCGGCGAGACGGTGACGCTGAACGTCACGACGCTGCTCGAACACCGTGGCGGTCCCGCCTCGAACGTCACCGTCGCGTACCGGATGGTCGACGCCGACACCGGATTGATCGTCGACCGCGCGATCCGGTCGCTGGATGACGTCGAGGGTGACCGCGAAGTGGCGACAGACACGACGCTCACGGTCGAACGCGAAGGCGACTACGAACTCTACACGTTCCTCTACACGGACGACCGCCGGATCGACACGGCCCGGAGTGGGATCCGTGGCACCGAGAACCTCTCCCCCGGCTACGCCGAATCGTCCGTCGACTTCCATCAGTTCGCCGGCGCGCGGAGCGTCCCTGCCGTCCAGTACGGCATCGAGTCGGTCACGGACGGCGAGGCCCGCGTGAGCGTCACGGCGTATCTGACGAACGGCGGCGACGAACCCGCCGGTGACCTCGAACTCCAGCTCATCGCCCGACAGGCGGACTCGAACATCGTCGCCGACTCGGCGCGCGTCGGCGTGGGCGAAGTGCGCCCCGGCCGCAGCGCCACGCCGTCGACCGAACTGGTCGTGCCGGACAACTACACGTACTATCTCGACGCCGTGCTCTGGAAGGACGGCGTCATCGTCGGGTCGACGCGTGCAGTCGCCGACCTGAACCCGCGTCGGCAGGCCGGCCAGAACACCACCGAGGTGGATCTCGACTCCGGTGAGTTCGGCGCGGACACCGACGAGCCGAGAGCCGAGGACACGCCGCGCGAAGAGGGGGAGGCGACTGCGGCAGAGTCAGGTGGGCAACCCGGCTTCGGTGTCGGCGTCGCCGCCGCGGCCGGCGTTGCGGCTGTCCTCCTGCTCACCCGGAGGTGGTCGGCGTGAGCACCGAACCCACGAGCGACGCGACGCCGGAGGAAGACGTGGGGGATGCCGATGTGTCGGACGGCGGCGTGCTCGACAGCGACCTCCGCAGATATCTACAGATCGGTGGACTCGGGCTCGCCTCGCTGTTCGCGCTCGTCTCCGCCGTCGGATTCTACAGAAGCGCCCGGCGAGCGATCGACGTCTGGGTCGCGCGACAGTACCAGCCGGCGTTCGACGCGGGGTTCAATCTCGTGGTCCTGCTCGCCATGCTCGCGGTCGTCGTGGCGCTGCTTCGACGGCTGGAGTAACCCGCATCCAGCACGTTTTTCCGCGACCGGCCGAATTCCGTCGTATGGCAGACGAGGAAGAACAGCCGGACGAGACGGTGGAGAGTGCCGAAGGCGAGAGCGACGACGAGGAGAAATCCTTCCGCGAGCGGGTCGAGGAGATTCGCCAACAGCGCGCCGAGGAGCGCGAGGGCGAGGACGGCGACGACCGCTCGCGCGAGGAGAAGATGGAAGAGATGATGGGCGGTGGCGGCCCCGGCGGCGGCATGGGCGGCAACCCGTTCGCGCAGATGATGGGCGGCATGATGGGCGGTGGCGGCCCCGGCGGTCCCATGGGCGGCGGGCCCGGTGGCGCGCCTGGCGGTCGCGGCGAGGAGTCGTCGAAGGCCGACGAGGAGCTCGTCCGCGAGGTCCGGAAGGTCCGCGACGAACTCCACGACATCCGCCGCGAACTCGAACGCATCGGCGAAGCGCTCGAGTAGCTCAGAGCACCGACTGATACACGTCGGCGAGCGCGTCGACCGCGCGCTCCATCGCCACGTCGTCGCGCCGGTCGAGACACGCCTCGCGGAGTCGCTCACGCTCGGCGAGCGCCTGCTCGATTCCGGCTCGGAACCCGTCGGTGTCGCCGCGCTCGTAGTGATACCCCGTCTCGTCGTCGGCGATAGTTTCCGCGAGCGCGCCGGCGTTCACCCCGACGACCGGCGTCCCGCAGACGTTCGCCTCCAACGCGACGAGCCCCTGCGTCTCGACGGGACTCGGGAACGCGAACACGTCGAGCGTCGCGTAGAAGGTCGGCAGTTCCTCGCGGTCGAGGAAGCCGAGGAACCGCACGTCCGCGTCGAGGTCGGCGGCCCGCGCCTCCAGCGTCTCGCGGGCCGGGCCGTCGCCGCCGAAGACGACCGTCGCGTCGATCTCTGGGGCGACATCGAGAATCGCGTCCAACTCCTTCTCGTAGCCGTGGCGGCCGGTGTAGCCGACCAGCGGGCCGTCCGGCAGGCCGTGTCGCTCGCGGAATGCGGCCTGTTCGGCGTCGTTGACGGGACCGAACCGGTCCGTGTCGACGCCGTTCGGAACGGTCTGTATCGTCGTGTCGATACCCAGCTCGCGGAGGTGGTCGCGGGTCGGGTCTGAAGGGACGACCACCGCGTCGACGCGGTTCAGATACCACTGCTCGTAGCGACCGGCCACCCGCTCGATCGCCCGGGCGAACGGGCCGCTGGTGAGATAATCCGCGTACTCCGCCGTCGGCGTGTGATACGAGGCGACGAGCGGGAGCTCACGCTTTCGGGCGAGTCGGCGGGCGGCCAATCCGAGCGTGAAGGGCGTGTGGGCGTGGACGACATCGACGCCGTCGAGACCACTCGGCACTCGCGGCATCCCGGCGTTGAACTCCTTGTAGAAGGGGAAGGTGAGGCTCCAGACCGGGTGTTCGTCGCCGCTCGGCTCGTGGCTGCTGGCCGGGTAGACGAGATGCATCCGGCCGTCGCGCTGCTCCCAGCGGTCGCGCCACGACTGGACGGTGTAGGTGACGCCGTTGACCGTCGGCAGATAGGTGTCGGTGAACGCGGCGACGGCCGGTGGCATGCACCGGGGTTCGCCGGTGGCCGTCTAATGGGTTGTGTTCTCGTCGAGCGTGCCGTCCGCGAGATCGCGGTAGAGCCCGACGAGCGCCTCGCCTACTCGGTCGAGAGTGAACTCCTCGCTCTTCTCGCGGGCGCCCGTTCCGATGCGCTCGCGCTCGGCCGGGTCGTCGAGTAGCTCCCGTAGCGCCGACTCGAAGCCGGCCGTCGAGTCGGCCTTCCGACACAGTTCGCCCTCGGTGAGCCACTCGTAGGTGTCGATGCTCCGGACCACCGGCGGGATGCCGCAGTGCATCGCCTCCAACAGCGCCATCCCCTCGTTTTCGTTGTGGGTGGGGAAGTAGAACACGTCGCCAGCGGCGAAGGCACCGGCGATGTCGTCCACGAACCCTGTGAACGTGCAGTTGTCCGGGGCCGACTCGACCAACTCCATTGTCTCGCTGCTCTGCAGGAGCTTGCCGAGCGGGCCGCCGGTGGGATTGAGATAGCCGAACCAGACGAAGTCGACCTCGGGCATCGCGCGGGCCGTCTCGATGAACGTCTCCAGTCCCTTTCGCTTCAGGACGTGCGCGACGGTGAAGACGACGGGCGGGTCGAGACCGTAGCGGTCGAGATACGTCTCGCGGAGGTCGGGGTCGTCGTGGCCTGCGAGCTTCGCCGGGTCGAATCCGTTCGAGATGACGCGTTTGGGTGCGTCGGCGTACGTCTCCACCACCTCGCGGTTGTGCGCCGAGGGACAGACGAGCACGTCGGCCAGCGAGTAGGCGTACTCGAGATACGGGCGCATCGGCCGGGCGAGTGTGTTCGAGAAGGCGAAGCTATCCTCGAAGTCCTCTGCCGTCTGGTGGGCGTGGACGACGACCGGCGTCCGATCCTGCGCCCGCCGCGCGTAGTAGATGGACCGCGGGCCCATGTTGTTGAGGTGGAGGATGTCCGCAGAGAGGTCGGGGCGCGTCGTGTACCCGAGGCCGTGGTCGTCCATGACCGTCCGCTGGTTCTCGACCGACTGGGCGTGACCGCCGGTGACGAACCGCTCCCACTCGAAGTAGTGGCTGACGCGGAGCCCCATCGGGTCGTCTGGGTCTCCCGGCGGGCTTGAACCTGCCGGAAGCCTTCCGTGGCCCGGTTGTGTTCAGGTGAGGGTGAGTTCGAAGAGTAGTCGACTAATGTGGTGGAGAAAGCCCCCGGGCGCTACGGTCGCGCGGCTCGCTGCGCGCCTCGCCCTCCCGTTGGTCGGGCTGCGGTGCTTGTGTCGCCGTGCTTTCCCGTAGCCCCCGGCCCCTTTCAGTCCCACCCACCGCGGTTGCTCGGCCGAGCGACGCTCCAATTATCTGAACACCACCCGTGGCTCCGTCCGAATCATTTTATTACTGTACGCGGCAACGCAACGAACATGGTCGAGGCGTTCGCCGTCGCGTCCGGCAAGGGTGGGACGGGGAAAACCACGAGCACGCTCGCGCTCGGGATGGCGCTCGCCGAGGAGCACGACGTGACGGTCGTGGACGCCGACACGGGGATGGCGAATCTCCTCTTTCATACGGGGCTGTCGGACGCCGAACCGACGCTCCACGACGTGCTCGTCGACGGCGGAGCCACCGTCGAGGAGGCGACGTACGAGCGGTTCGGAATGCGGGTCGTCCCCTGCGGCACGTCGCTGGCGGCGTTCGAGGCGGCCGACCCGGAGCGGCTGACCGACGCCGTCGCCGAACTCGCGGCCGACACGGACGTTCTCCTGCTCGACTCGCCGGCCACCCTCGGCTCGAAGGCCGCCGTCCTGCCCGTCGTGCTCGCTGACCGGGCGGTGGTGGTGCTCCAGCCGACGGTGCCGGCGCTGTCTGACGGACTGAAGGTGCAGGAGTACGCGCTCTCGTACGGGACGGGGGTTGCTGGCGTGCTGTTCAACAAGGTGCGAGACGGGGCGGGCGTCGCCGAGCAGGCCGAGCGCTACTTCGAGGGACCGACGCTGGCCGAGGTGCCCGATTCGGAGGTGGCGCGAGCGGCCCGCAGTGCCGGCGAACCGCTCCTCGCACACGCTCCCGATTCCGCGGCGGCGACGGCGTTCCGCGAGGCGGCCGACAAAATCGACGTGCAAGCGGGCGATGGGGCGGCAGTCGCGGACCGGTTCCGGTCGGCGGTGGTGCCGGACCCGCCATGATCGAGGTGCCGAACGGCGACCTGCGCGCCTCGCGCGTGGTCGCCGACGCGGCGACGCCGCTGGCCGACGCGCTCGACCGTCAGCTCACCGGCTACGTCGTGCTCCGGCCGGCAGAACCGATCGCGACCGACGACGGCGCGGGCGTGGTGACGATGGAAGACGGCGTGCCCGTCGTCGCCTACCACGACGGCACCGACCGCGGCGGCCCAGCCGCACTCGGCCCGCTCGCCGGTCCCGGCCCGTACCGCGCAGAACTGTACGCGACCGACGCCGCCGCGCTCGAACCGCTCCACCGCGCGGAGGAACTCCGCGTCGACCCCGGCGCACCGGCCGAACAGGTGGCCGACGCACCCGAGTTGGCCGCCCGTGCCCGCGAGCGAGCGCCCGCCGACCGCGACGCGCCTGAGACGGATCCGGTCGAGGCGTTTCTCGACGACGAGGAGCGGGTCGAGGCGATCAAGGAGCGGGCCCGCGCCGAAGCAGAGCGGCGCGCCTCGGAGTGGGGGTTCGACGAGGTGGTCGAGTGACGACGGTCAGTCGCCGAGCGGTTCGGCCGGTTCCGCGGCGAGCAGTCGGTCGAGCGCGTCCACCATCGCCCGCACGGACGCGACGGTGATGTCGGCGTCGCTGGCGGTGACGGTGACGGAGCGGTCGCCACGCGACATCTCCACCTCGACGGTGACGACGGCGTCCGTGCCACCGGTCACGGCGTCGACGTGATACGAGTCGAGGGCGGCGTCGGTCACCTCGCCCAGCGCCTCGCGCGCGGCACTGACCGCCGCGTCCACCGGCCCGTCGCCGGTCGCGGCCGCGCGCTTCTCGTCGCCCTCCACGTTCAGACGGACGGACGCGGTCGGGGTCGCGCCGCCGGCCGCGGCCGTCATGTCGACGAGTTCGACGCGGCGCTCGCGCTCGCGGCCCTGTACGTCCTCGGCGACGGTGAGCAGGTCCGCGTCGGCGACGCGCTTCCCCTGCTCTGCGAGTCGTTTCACGCGGGCGACGACCGTCGAGAGTTCGTCGTCCGACACCTCGACGCCGTGTTCGGAGAGCGCGGCCTCGACGCCGGCCCGGCCAGCGTGTTTGCCGAGGACGAGACGGCGCTCGCGTCCCACCGTCTCCGGCGGATACGGCTCGTACATGGCGTCGTCCTTCAGGGTGCCGTCCGTGTGGATGCCCGACTCGTGGGTGAAGGCGTTCTCGCCGACGACTGCCTTGTTCGGCGGGAGTTGGACGCCCGTCGCGTCGGCGACGAGGCGGCCGAGCCCGTAGAGTTGCTCGGTGTCGACCGTCTCGACGTCGTACCCCTGCTGGAGCGCGATAGCCACCTCTTCGAGCGAGACGTTGCCGGCGCGCTCGCCGATGCCGTTGACCGTCGCGTGCACGAGGTCCGCGCCGGCCGCGACGGACGCGACTGCGTTCGCCGTCCCCATCCCGAGGTCGTCGTGGGTGTGGGTGCTCGTGGGACCGTGCTCGGCGAGGCGCGACACCGCCGCGACCGTGCGGTCGGGCGTCGCTCGGCCGACGGTGTCGGCGTAGCAGAAGCGGTCCGCGCCAGCGTCGTGAGCGGTCTTTGCGATCTGTTCCAAGAAGTCGAGGTCGGCCCGCGAGCCGTCCTCGCCGAGCGCCTCGATCCAGAGGCCGTGCTCGCGGGCGTACTCGACGAGTTCGGCGACGGAGTCGAGCACGTCTTCGCGGGTCGTTCCGACCTTCGTCCCGACGTGGCGGTCGCTCGCGGGCACGACGAGCGTGACGCCGTCCACGTCACAGTCGAGCGCGAGGTCGATGTCGTCCTTCACGCCGCGTGCGAAGGACGTGACCGTCGCGTCCAGTCCGAGGTCGGTCACCTGCTGGATGGTCTCGCGTTCGCCCGGCCCAGTGCAGGCGCTGCCCGCCTCGATGACGTCGACGCCGGTCGCGTCGAGTTCCCGCGCGATGTCGGCCTTCTGGTCGGCCGACAGCGAGACGCCGGGGGCCTGCTCCCCGTCGCGCAGCGTCGTGTCGAGGAAGGCGACCGAAGCCTCGGCTACGGGTCGTGTTGCGTCAGTACTACCGAAGAGAGTCTCAGCACCGTCGAATTTCGCGGCCAGCCGCCTCGCGGCGACTTCCTCTATCCTCCATGTGTCCCATGGTACTCGGACGCAACCGCCCGGCGCATATAAAATGGTGGCATCGGACAGGTGTTGCCGCTCAGGGCGCGACCCACACGCGGTCGCCCGCCTGCACGTCATCGGCCACCCCGGCCGGCAGTTCGATGACCGTGTCGGCGACAGCTCGTCCGTAACCGGTCCACGCCGACAGCCGCTCCGTCTGCTGGACGACACCGTCCGCGACCCAGACGGCGTCGATGTCGAACGGGACGAAAATCATGTGCAGCCGGCGGGTCGCCTGCTCGTCGAAGCGAAACACCAGTGCGTAATCGTCCGGCACCGACCGTCGGAACATCAGCCCGCGCGTCCGCGCGAGCGCTGACCCCGCGAGTTCGACCTCGCTCGCCACGACGCGCCGTTCGTCGTCTGCGGACTGCGGCTCGTGGACGACCCGCACGCTCCGAGCCTCGCCCGGCCGCGACATGACGGTTTCGTCGCGGCGGGCGCTCACTCGAACGACAGTCGCCGCGCGGCGAGCAGACAGACCGCCGCCCCGACCCCGAGTGCGGTGACGAGGCCGAGGGGTATCCGCGTTCGCTCGCTCGCCGCTCCAGAACTGGCCCGCCAGTCGGCGTCGAACACCGTGCGGTAGTAGTCGGCGACCGCTTCACCCTCCAGCGCGAGCAGTACCTCCCGATTCTGCCGGACCGACTCGCGGTTCCAGTTCAGACTCCCGAGGACGACGCTATCGTCGACGACGACACCTTTCGCGTGGACTTTCTCGTAGCCGCGTGGCTCCGCGAGACGGACGCGCAGGTCGAGTCCCTCGCGGTCGGCGGCCGCGTTCAACTGCTCGGCGACCGCCGCGTTGTCCTCGCGGACGTACCACGCGCTGGCTAACAGGACGCGCACCGTGACACCGCGGCGGGCAGCGTCGAGCAACGCCCGGACGAACCGCCCGTCGGAACTGTCTATCGACAGTTGGAGGACGCGGATCGAGTCGTTCGCGCGCCGGAGTCGCCCGGCGAGCGCACGACCCGCGTTATCAGGGGCGACCAGCAGCGACGCGTTCTGGTAGCTCACCCGCGCCGGTTCGGTGCGAGTCTGGTACGTGCCGTTGGCAGTCTCGCCGGCGGTGAACGTCCGTCCCCGACGATACTCGCGCCACGCTCTGGCCGCGCGCCACTCGAAGTCGCCGTCGAAGAGGCGGACCAGCCCGGAGACGATCCTGGGGTCTGCGACGACGGCCCCCCACCCGCGCGAGGACCGCCCGCCGACGCCCGCCGGCTTCCAGTTCTCCGTGAGAACGACCGCTTGATTGTCTGCGACGGCGTACTTCGCGTGGTGATACGCGTAGCGGGCGTGCGGGCCGGTGACGACGCGGACCGACACGCCGGCCGCGGTGAGTCGGTCCAGTTGATGCGCCTGCGCCCGACTGATTCCGCCGACTGGCCCGCCCTCGACGAGCACACGCACGGTCGCACCGCGCTCCGCGGCGGCGACGAGTGCGTCCGTCACCCGCTTCGAGGTGAGCGTGTAGCCGGCCAGCAGCACCCGGTCGGTGGCGTTCCGGATTGGCGCGAGCGGCGGCTCCGGCGCGTCTGGAAGCACGAACGCCCGTGCGGTGCCAGCGCCACCGGTGACGACCGGATGATCGGTCGCGCCGATGTGCCGCCACGTCCCGTTTCGGAGCCGTTCGCCCTCTGGGGCGTCCTCGTAGCGAAGTGTCGAAACGGTCTGGTTGTCTCGCAGGAGTCGCAGTCGCTCGCCGGCGTTCGAGAGCGCCGGGAGCGCGACGCGAAGCACGCGCCGGTCGGTTCGGTTCCGGACACGGGCGGGAGTCGCCGTCAGGACGACTTCGCCCGTGACGGTCCGGTTCGGGAGGCGGACGCGCGACTCGCCGTCTGCGAGCACGTACTGCGAGAGGTTCGTCAACGGCGGGGCGCGAACGACGACGGTTTCCCCCGCGTCGCCGTCGGCGACTGGATTCGGGACTGTCGCGACGATGCTCGGCGCGTCAGGATTCGTAGCCGTGACTGTCATCGGAGCCGTGGCTCCTCCCACACAGAGGCAGGCGACGACCAGGGCAGCCGCGAGCCGAGACATGGGGTGGCTGGCCGCGGCTTACTGCAAAAAGGTCAGGCCGGGATCAGGCGGTCGGCGCAGCGGCGTCGAGCCACTCGGCGGCCGTCTCGGCTTCCGTCTGGACGATGAACGAGCGGTCGTCCGCGTAGGCGGCGGCCTCCTCCAGCGCGCGCTCGGTGCCGATCCGACAGAGCGCCCACGCGGCGGCGGCCCGCACGCTGTCCTCGCTGTCGTCCGCGAGCACGTCGGCGAGCGGGTCGACGGCGCGCGCGTCGCCGATCCGACCGAGCGCGCGGGCGGCCCGCGAGCGAACCTCCGGATCGTCGGCCGCGAGGCGGTTGGCGACCGGCTGGGTCGACTCCTGTGAGCCGATTTCGCCGAGCGCCTTCAGGACCGTGCGCTGGAGCACCGGATTCGAGTCGTCCTGAATGAACTCGTGGAGCGTCTCGCACGCGTCGTCGTCGCCGATCTTGCCGAGCACCTCGATGGCCGGCCGTTCGCGCCGCTCTGCGAGGCCGAGCATCGCGTCGTACGCCTCCGGCGGACCCATCCGGCGGAACGCCTCGATGCACTTCTCCTGCATGAACTCCGATTCGAGGCTCTCGAGGGCCAACAGGATTCGCTCGGGATCGTTCTCCTGTTCGGCGATGCGGACGACGCCCAGTTCCGGCGGGAAGTCCTTCCGATTCCGGGAGTTCAGTCGGTCGTAGAATCCCTGCGCCGTCAGCTGTTCGACCACGCTGAGGTCGTCCCACTCCTCGGCGTCGTCGAGGTCGGCGGTCAGCGCGTCCGCGGCCTCTACGAGGTCCGCGATGGTGTCGGCATCGGCATCGGCGTCGAGGTCGGCGGCCTCGATGGCGTCGCCAGCCGCGTCGAGCGCGTCGACGTAGTCGGCCGGGAACTCGTCGGCGGCAGCGAGATCGGCATCGAGCGTCGTCGTCATCCCGTCGAGAAGCGTCTCGACGGCCGCTGCGGCCTCGGTCTCGCCGTCTTCGGTCCACTCCGTGTCGGTCACGGTCGTGCCGGCGTCGTCGAGCGTCTCGACCACGTCCGACGCGTATGGGCCACGCTGGGCCGCGAGGTCGTCGCGGAGGTCGGAGACGTGGCCCTCCAACTCCTCGCGGGGGTCGTCTTCCTCGTCGTCGGGTTCGGGGAGGCTCGCGGCGTCGAGTTTCGTCTCGATGTCGTCGAGGTCGGCCTCGATATCGTCGAGATCGGCTTCGGTTTCGGCGGCCTCAAGGGCCGTCTCGACCTCGTCGAGCCGCTCGTGCAGTCCGTCCGGCGTCACGTCGACGGCCGTCTCGTCCGCGGCGTCCGGCTCGTCGTCCCCGTCACTCATAGCGGCTACTCGGTCACAATCGGAAAAGAGCGTTTCCCTTCAGTCGTCGCGCCAGTAGAACCGCGGCGAGAGGAGGAGATACCCGAGCGCACAGATGAGCAGCGCGAGCGGGAACGCGGCGTTGAGCGCGCCGGGCAACAGCACCGCGAACGCCTGCACCGCACCGAGGATGAGCGCGTCGCCCGCCAGCAGGTCCGGGTAGGTGATCGGCGACAGCATGGCGACGGCGAGCAGGCCGGTCGCCCCGACTGCGACGGCCGGCCCGCTGACGCCCCACAGCACGGAACCGGTCGCGGTCGCGTTCGCCAACAGCAGCGCGGCCAGTAGTGTCGCCGCGAGCGTCGTCTGGACGCCTTCGGTGGTGTGGTCGTCGGCGTCGTACGCCGCGTACAGTCCGAGTCGAAGGACGCCGGCACCGACGAACGCCGCGCCGACGAGGAGCGCCGCGCCGAGGCGAACCGGGGCGAACCCCCACTGCCCGCGTGCGAGCGCGAACGTGAGCAACGCCGGCGCGACGGCGAACGTCGCCACGTCGGCCAGCGAATCAAGGAGCGTCCCGGCCTCCGACGAGCCGTAGTGGCGGGCGAGCACGCCGTCTAACCCGTCGGCGATGGCCCCGAGCAGGATGAGCCGAGCGGCGAGCCCCGGGTCGATAAACGCGGTTGCGGCCGCGATGAAGCCGAGCGCCGCGTTCGCGGTCGTGACGGCGTCCGCGATGGAGAGCCGCCCGACGAACCGGGGCTGCATATCTCGCCGGTCGGCGGTGGCGTTCTTAGTCCGTTCGCTTCCGGCCGCGACCGCGCTGCCTTTGTCCGTCCCGCACCGAGAGACGGTATGCGACGGCGGACGCTACTGGCGACGGCGGGGACGGGAATAGCGGCGCTCGCCGGCTGTGGCACCTCGCTCTCCGAGGAGGAGTACGACATCGAGATGACGGCCAACCAGTTCCAGCCCGCGGAACTGACTGTCGCGACCGGCGAGACGGTCGTCTGGGGGAATCCAAGTTCGCGCGGCCACAGCGTCACCGGCTACGAGGCGTCGTTTCCCGACGAGGCCGACTACTTCGCGTCCGGCGGCTTCGACTCGGAACAGCCGGCCCGCGACGGCTACCCCGAGAGCGGCAACATCCAGTCGGGCGAGACGTTCAGCCACACTTTCGAGGTGGCCGGCGAGTACCGCTACTTCTGTATCCCACACGAGCGGGCCGGAATGAATGGCCGCGTCATCGTCGAGTAGCGCGGGGAGCCAACGATCGCGTCGCTGGTCGGCGCGGATAACGAAAGGAATGCGTCGCGTTAGGCGTCGCTCTCGTCGACCTCGACGTCTTCCTCGTCGACATCGACGGCCGCAGCCTCCTCCTCGGCGACCTCCTCGGGTCGCGCTTCGAGGGTGAGTTTCTGGATCTCGACGCGGCGGAGCGGGTAGATCTCCTTCGCGTCGTTGTAGATAGCCGAGGAGAGTCGCCCCTCGACGATGCTGTCGACGACCTCGGCGAACGTGTGTTCGCTGGCCGTCTCGCGGACGATTTCGGTCATCGTCTCGCGAATCGCTCGCTCTTGGCTGTGGTCGGCCTTCTTCGTCGTGAAGGAGACGGGCTGGATCTGGACGCGGTAGTCGTCGCTCGTCAGCACGGTCTCGAAGGACTCCACCTTCGAGGAGCCGCGACGGACGAGCGAGCGGAGATAATCCCGCGTGAGTTCGTGTTCGATGAACTCCGTGTACGCCGCGTCCGAGCCGATATCCGTGATGCGGAAGGTCAGCTTCGTGTTGTTCTCGCTGGCGTTGTTCTCCAGCTCGCCGAGCGTCGTCTCGATGGTTCGGTCGTAGAGCTGTTCCGGTTCGTCCGCAGGGGTCTCACCGAGTTCGGCCCGGTCGAACTGCTCCGGGGCCATGACGGTGTACCACTGCTTCTCCTGCTTCTGTCGTGAGACGCTTCTGTCACTCATTGTTGGTTGTCGTGAGTATCCGCTGTGCAACCGTGAGGTTGCTGATGTAGTCGTCTGCTGTCCTCGTGAGTCCGCCGGTCGTCTCCCGTTCGATGGTCGTGACGACGGTCGAGCCGTCGACACGTGTGTCCATCTCGTCGGTGTTGTCGGGCGCGAGCGCGGCCGCCACCCTCTCGGGATCGTCGTGGGTCGTGCGGATGCACGCGCGACAGGTATCGTCGCTCACAGCGACCGACGCACCTCCGTTTCTGCGGCGTCCGCGTCGATGCCCGCGAGATAGCCACGCGCTCGACGGCCGACTGCCTCCGCCGGTGTCGCCTGCCCGAGTTGGGTCGCGATGTCGGCGGCACCGTCACCGTGCAGTGCCGCGTCCTCACCGTCGACGGCGAGGACGAGCGGCTCCGGCGAGCGGTAGCCCCACGCGAGCCGGGCGACGGTTGCGAGCGGTGCGTCGTCCGTCCGGGCGACGAAGAGCCCGTCGTGGCGGGCCGTCTCGGCCGCTCGCAGCCCAGTGTGGGCCGCGCGGCCGTGCTCGCGCCACGCGTCGAGCGCTTCGTCGGCGTGAGCCGGGGCCTCGTCGGTGCGCGCCGCCTCGATGGCGAGCGCGACGCCGAGGCCCGGCGTGGTCCGAGCGCAGGCGTCCAACACGTCGGCGTAGCCGCCGAGCGTGTGGAACGGCCCGCCTGCGTGTGGATGGAGCGCGCGCTCCACCCGTCGTGCGGCCCGTTCGGACGCGTCACCCGCCGCCCACAGCGCCGCGAGAGAGGCGAGTCGGCGACGGTCGTCCTCGTCGTCCGACACTTCTGACACCGACGATGCGGCAAGCGCGTCGCGCACCGCATCGGGGTCGCCGGACACGTCCGCGTGGACGAGCGTCGTGTGCGCCACGCCGTCCGCGGGGTCGGCGACCGGCGTCGCGATGCCCGACTGACGGGTGACGAGCGGTTCCGCCTCGCTGTAGAACGGAGCGTCGCCACCGGGCGAGAACCCGGCAGCGACCGCGCCGGCCATCGCGAGCAACGGGTCCGGGTCGACACCCAACTCTCGGGCTGCCGTGTAGGCAGTCGCGGAGAGCGGGCCGTCGGTCAGCGCCACGTCAGCGCCCTCGGCACCGAACGCGACCGTGCAGTCGGCGTCAGGGGCGGTGACGCCGGGCACGCGCGTGACGGAGGCGTGAAACGGAACGTCGGTCGCTCGCAGCGCCGCGCCCAGTTGGCCGAGTGCCGCGAGGGCGTCCCCATCGGCCGTCGCCGTCAGCCGAATGAAGTCGGCGGCTCGGCAGGCGGCCGCGAGGCTCTCGGCCGGGGCGGACGCGTCGGAGCGACCGGCGGCGGACATCTATTCGGTGAGTTCGACGGCGACCTCGTACGAGTACGCGAAGTCCTCGTCGAGTTCGTCGCCGCGGTAGTAGTCGATCAGCCGACGGATCTTCGACTCCGTGTTCTGGAGCGCGCGCTTGTTCTGGTGGTCGGTCGGATTCGCGTCCATGTGGTCGCGAAGCCGCACGGCACGCGCCAGCAGGTTCCGGAGGTCCTCCGGAACGTCCGGCGACGCGTCGTGTTCGTCGAGAATCCCGCCGACCTTCTTGTCGGTGGCCGCCTTCACGTCGGGGATGGGCGTGCCCTGCACGCCCTCGTCGCGCAGTTTCGCGCCTATCTGCGAGGGATCGTACCCCTGTTCGGCCAGTTCCACGACGCGCTCCTCGATGGCGTCGGCGTCGATGTCGCTCCACTCCGGCGGGTCGTCTGCCGTGGGCTTGTCCGAACCGGACGAGCCGCGACGGCGTGTGTGCATTCGTGCCATTGGTTGATTGAACGGTCACGAACCGCAACGTAGCCTGTCGGTCGGGTTGCGACCGAGCACTCCCGCAATCCCAAGCCGTCGAACGACGGCGAAGTCAGACTTGCGGCCGTGCCGTTCCTATCTGAAGGTCGTCGTTCGCGCACTTATGCGTTGTTACTCCGCACAGCGGGTCCAACGGGCGCGTCCAGCGGCTTCGATGGGTTTATACTCGCCACCGGGATACGCTTGGACGCGTTCGCGGGCTCGTAGATCAGCGGTAGATCATCCCCCTGGCACGGGGAAGGCCCCGGGTTCAAATCCCGGCGAGTCCATCCGGCCACACTGACGCGCTGCTTCACCGTCAGGCGTCCTCTGTCGATTCGGCTCGGTCGGGTTTCCCGGGTGTTCCCCTGAATCCTATCTTAATCATGGATTAAATCGCTGTTAGTGTAGAGTGACTGCGGCACGGGCCGTAGGTCCGGTGACTGATAGCGAATCGACGACACACATCAGTCGGCGCAGAGCGGGTGTCACGCCAAGACGGCCGGGAAGTTATAGTAGCTGCCGCAGGGATATCGACCGGAATGTTAGTCGTTCACGCCGTGTTTCCGATCAAGGAGGAACGCCGCGAAGAGGCTCTCGAACTGATCGACACGCTCGTCGACGAGTCGAACGAGGAGGTGGGAATGATACAGTACCGAGCCACAACTGACGTGCAGAACCCGAACACCGTCCGCTTCTTCGAGCAGTACGAGGACGCGGACGCGTTCGCGGCCCACGCCGAGACGGACCACTTCCAGGAGTTTGAGGCCGCACTCCCGGAACTGCTCGCCGGCGAGCCGGAGGTCACCCAGTTCGAGGTCGACTCCGCGATAGAATTGGATCTGTAGGCCGGTCGCGCTCGCGGACCGGGCGTTGCTGATCGATTTAGCCGTCTACAGACGACTCGGCGCGGTCGCCCGGGTTCGTGAACGAGGGCGTGACGTCGTACTTCGCCTCGATCTCCGGCGCGAGCTTCGGAATTTCCGCGAGGCTCACATCGTCGGGTTCCGGCTGGTCAGCGCCGACTCGGACCTCGCCGTCGGGCGTTTCGACGTAGACGGCGTCCGCGTACCCCGGCTCCGCGTTGGGATACGCGGGCGCAGCCAGCCGCTCCGGTGTCGGCGGAGCCTCCGGTAACGGCTCGTCGCGGAACGCACCGAGCGGGTCTGCTCGCGTGACGCCGTGCCGTTCGAAGAACGAACGCCGGCGCTCGTAGTGCGTATCGAGTTCGTCGCCGGGAATCTCCATCAGTTCCGTCCAACCGTGCTCGTGGAAGTCCATATTCGCCATGAGGTGGACGAGTTCACGCGCGCTCGCCTCCGAGTGCTCTGTTTCGAGCGCCGTCCGATACGCGTCGACGAGTCGCTCGAACAGCGCTCGCAGATGTGCGCGCCGCTCGTCGGCTCGATGGACGGCACTCCGGTCGGTAAACACGTCGACGTGGAGGCTAACGAGCCGTTTCTCCGCGACGCGTCTGATCCCCGGCGTCGTGAGTGCCCGCTTCGCGATCCAGTGGTGTCGACCTTGCGAGATCTTCACGGCTGTACGTACTCGTCTGACTCGTTTGACACGTGTGCCGTACGTGTTCGGGACGACACGTCACCGGCGCTCTCTTCTGTCGTCGTCAACGTCGCTGAACTGGTATCCGTGCCACCGAGACGGGCGTAGAAGACACATATTTTATTCGATGTGGTATAATTTGTTTGCTTCGTTCAACAGTTAAATTAGTGTCAAGGTCGTGAACTTTGTCGGGGATTCAATACCAACTCACGTCTCTGCCGAATCGTCATGTCCGACGATAAGGTCGCGGCGTACCTCGCAGAGCACCCGAAGATGACCGGCGTCCTGTTCACGATGATGCTCCTGCTGTCACAGGCGGGGAGTGCAGTGGGGGCAGCCAGCATGAGCACCGCAGGTCCCTGAGCTAGGCTTCGTATCGAGTAAATTAGCCTCGTTCTCGAATAGTCTGTACAGTGATTTTGTCGCTCCACCGCAGACTGACGGTAGTCTCCGATCGCTCACTCTTGAGTTGGACGGGAGCCGTTTCAAGCGATAGGTACTCACTCAGTTCTTTGCCCGAGACATCGAACGTGTCTAAGGCCCCAGAGCTGAGATACTGAGTCTGGTTGTTGGCAATGAACGGCATGTTCATCGCCCCGAGGTGAAATGACCGAGTTGCGAAGGTACGAATCTCTATATCGAATCTGTCGTCATACTCATAAGGGTCAATTTCCCATACGGCAGGAATACCTGCCTCCGGTGTTGCGATTTCCACGGATCCATCCCCGACGACGATGTAGTGACGACCGACAAGAGCATCATCTTTAACGACCTCAACGGCTGCATCCAGTGGGAACCCGCGATTCACCAACCGCGCGATATTCGTTCCGATCTCGGTCGCGAGGCTGTTGTGAACGTTGTCGAGCGTCACGATGCCGGCTACGGCCCCGCGGTCGGCCAGCGCCTGCCCCTGCCGGAAGGAGCGACAGCCGTTGAGGATGAACGCGGTCGTGTTCACCTCCTCGATGGCGTGTGCGTCGAGATAGCCGTCCGCGGCCTGCAGGCCGCGGTCGTCAACGTGGCCGATGTAGTGGAGGAAGTCGGTGTCCGCGGCGAGCACCTCGCGGAGCTGGTCGCGGGTCAGTTCCGACCGAAGCGTCACGTCGAACTCGAAGAGGTCACGGGTCCCGTAGTAGTCGCCGACCTCCAGTTCCTCGATCATCTGCTCGTCGTTGCAGACGATGGTGACGCCGATGTGGTCGGTGGCCTCCGCACGGAGCGAGAGCTGCCGTTCGTAAGACGCCCGGGAGCCCTTGTTCGCGTTGAGCGGGAAGCCGTCACCGATGTACGTCTGGGTCGTCGTCTCGGCGTCGGGCACCCGGAGTACGTCGGCCGTCGATACCGGGTCGCCGTCGGTCTGGAAGTCGGTGTCATCAGCCGTCGGCGTCGGCGCACGGAGGAAATCCGTGGCGGCCACTGGCCCTCGGTGGAACTGGTCGACGGCCTCGCGCGCGGCCTCGGTGTCGGCAGACGTAGGCTCGGATTCCGTGGTGGTGTCCTCCGAGTCGAAGATGCGGACGGCGGCGAGTTCGTTGGCGAGGTGTGGTAACACCGTCGCTCGGCCGATGTCGGGAACGATGTCGGCGGTGAGCCGCCACTCAGGGACGAGCGGTTCGACCGTCTCGAACGGCACGGAGAGATACGTTCCGAGCTGCTCGGCGAGCGGCTGGTCGTACACCGCGGCCCAGTCGAGATCGAGGCCGAGCTCGGCGGCGCGGCGGCGCTCGGCCAACTCGACCGGGTAGTAGCCCTCGACGCGGGTCAGACAGTCCAGTGTGAACACGTGCCGGAGCAGGCGCGTGGTGGCTGCCTCGAACGATGTCTGATCGAGCCGGTGGTCGACGCCGGCCGTCGTCGTCAGCCGGGGCGTGTCGCCGGGAACGACCTCGGCGGCGAGATAGTAGGCGAGCGGGGCAGCAGGGAAGACGTAGCGCGGCTCCGGTGGGAGTTCGAGCCTGACACCGGAGTCCGGGCGGCGCTCGCCGCCGGGGATGTCGACCTCCTCGCCGAACTCCACGAGCGGTGGGTGCCCTCGCAGGGTCGGAAACGACCGCTCGCAGGTGGTCGTCTTCAGTGCCGCGCTGGACTCCGAGACGGCACGCATCACGCCTTCCGCGTCGCGGGGTACCGTCAGCGTCCGGGCTGGTTGCTCGTGGAGCGAGCGTGCGGCCAGATGGACGCCGTCCACGTCCGGGAACGAGAGCGTCGTCTGATGCTCCTCGGTCGTGACTTGAACGCCGCTTTCCGCGAAGACGAACAGTTTGATCGGCGTGCTGGTGAACTCGACAGTGTACGGCCCCGGCGTGTCGATGGTGATGCTCTCGTCGTTCGCCGCTGCGGAGACCATGCTCCCGTCCGGACGGCGGACGTACGCGCCCAGCCGGATGGGAACTTGGAACTCGTTCGTGTCGAGACGGGCCGCGGTGTCGACCGGAAAACACCACGGCACCGCGTCGGTGGAGACGGGATCGACACCGATGTGACCGTCGGCGTACAGCGTGAACTGGACGTCCTCGACGGGGTCGTCGACTCGCACGCCGCGTCGGCGAGAGAGAGAAGTGATCCGTGGGCTGTACGTGTCGCGTGCCATGGTGACTGTCGACCGATGCTCCGACTCGGTGACTGCGCGTACATCTGCTCACGCCGGAGATCATATAAACGTTCGAGTTGCAGGCGGTGAGATCAGGTAGCGACGTAGATCGAGACCAACAGCAGCGAGTTCCACAGGCCGTGGGTCGCCACGGGGACGACGAGGTTGTCGGTGTACTCGTAGATGACGCCGAAGACGAGACTCGGGACGAACAGCACGCCGATGGTGACGAGCCGCGACCCGGAGTCGGGCGCGAGCGCGGTGAAGTGGATCGCGGCGAACAGCACCGCAGTCAGCGGGATCGCGGCCACCGCCGAGAACGACTCTCGGAGGCGGTTCTGGACGGTGCCGCGGAACAGCGTCTCCTCACACGGCCCGACCGCGATTAGCATCGCGACGATCAGGAACGGGATGATCTGTGGCGTCTCACGGGCCTGTGTCGCCGCGCTGTTCGACGCCGGTTGCGCGCCGAGCGCGCGAACGGCCAACGACATCGCCGTCGCCAGCACGAGGATACCGAGTAATCCGGCGAGAACGATGCCCACCTCACGCAGCGACGGGGCACGGATTCCGAGATACTCGCGCACGGCGTCGAAGCTCATCCCGCGGCTCCGGAAGTACGCCAGCGGCACGCCGAGGAACGGAACGTACTGTCCGAACAAGAAGACGAGAGCGAACCGTTCGGCAGTGGTTCCCCCGAACCCGATCGTGCTCCCGGCCAGCAGGCTGACGCCCGTGAGCACCAGCGCCAGCGCGGCCCCACCGACGCCCAGTCCGTAGCCAGACACCAATGCCCGGAGCCGCCCCCGTGATGTCGCCATAGCCGCCAGTTCGGGCCGAGCGAAAATCACTCTTCGCGATCCGACACAGAGGCCCAGCCGATCGAAACGGCTACCAGAGGACCGTCGGCTGGACGAACCGGAACAGCAGACGAACACCGTGAGTAGTGCCGTCACCACGAGATCGAGCGCGACGCCGGCACGCATCGTCTGTCCCTACTTCAGGTAGCCGCTCCCGAGGACGATGGCGTTGGGCGGCGGCGCGACCAGCAGCGCGACGGCGAAGCTGGCCGGAATAACGCCACTCGTGGCGAGGTACACGGCAGCCGCGACCAAGTCATCGCGCGCTCCGTGGTCGTGTGCGGGCGCGATGGAGTTCATATGTGTGCCTCACGTACAGTGGAGTGATGACGACAGCCGAGAAACGAACGCGGAGCGAGGAACAGCGCGACGAGGGATTTCTGCTCGGAAGCGCGGTGGTCGCCCTCGCGGGATGTCTGCTCGCGACGATCACCCCGCTGGCTGTGAGTGCGCCGACGGCATTCGTCGGGAGCGTCGGGTCGAGCGGGCTGTTAGGCATCGTGTTCGCGGCGCAGAACCTCCGCCTGTTCCGTCGTGACGGTATCGTCGCGCTCGCGCCGGCCGCCCTCACGACGACGTTCGGCGTCTGGTTCATGGCCGCGCCGCTGCTCTACAGCGTCGGATTCGTCGCGACGGCCGGCACGCAGTTGGCCGGCCTGCTCACGGCTGTGTTCGCCACGTACATGACTGTCGGCCCGATTCACCACGACCCGGTGATCGACCGACGGCGCGTTACAGCGTGTACTCGTCGTCGGGGTCGGTGTCTGCGGCGGGGTCGACCTGATCGTCGGTGGCCTGCGTGAACAGGTCCTCGCCGGGTTCACGGCCGGGATCGTCGTTAGTGTCGAAGGCGGTGAGTCCGAGCGTGAGCAGTTCCTCGACGGCCTCGTCTCGGTTGATGAACTCTCCCTGCTGAACGAACCGGTCTATCTCGCTGTCGATACGGTCCGGGAGATTGATCTTCATGTCGGACATGACGGTCACTCGGCGCGTCTGCCTTTTCAATGTACGGCTCGGTCCAGCCGGACGGTCACTCGCCGCCGCGCGCCCAGACGTCGGTGATGCTCTCTCCGGTTGGCGGTGTGTGGCTGATGTCTTTCGGGCGGTCGCTGGCGTCGTTAGAATCCATGTGACGGAGTCACATTCCTATCGCACTTGAACCTACGTACGAACCTCGTATTACTATTAATGTCGTATAATGAAAAGCCGAGGCGGCCGCCGCACTTATTAGCGAGAATTTCATGTATCACACAGTGAACCCGACGGAACGCGCCCAGTCGGCACCGCTCGGTGTCGCGTTGCTGTTGGGGATAACTATCCTCGGGACGACTGCGGTGGTCGGACTTGGCGGGGTAGCACTAACTGATGCACAGGAGAGTTCCAATCTCGCGCGCGCCGAGCAGTCGCTAACACAGTTCGACTCGCAGGCCGCACAGGTCGCGCTCGGGGATCCTACGGTCCGGACGACGAACTTCGGCCGTGTCGACGGGGAGTTCAGGGTGAACCCCCTCTCCGAACCAGACTCCGGAACGATAACCATCACCCACGTCGACTACGACGGGTCAAGCAACCACGTGCTCTACACGGGCGATTTAGGCTCGGTCGTCTACGAGAACGGTGGAACCGAAATCGCGTATCAGGGCGGGGGAATCTGGCTCCGCGAGGAGGACGGGGGTGCTCGGATGATCTCACCCCCGGAGTTCCACTACCGGCAGGGAGCCCTCACGTTCCCAGTCATCCAGACGACCGGCTCGGCTGCCGTCTCCGGCTCACCGGATGCTACCATCTCGCGGGCAGCGGACACCGGCCGGAAGTTTCCCGACCCGAGCTCCTCGTATCCGGATCCGGACGGCGACCCGTACCAGAACCCGATAGAGAACGGTTATGTCACCGTCACGGTCGAAAGCGACTACTACGAAGGGTGGGCCAAGTATTTCCGCACCCGCACTGACGGGACGGTGACCGTTGATGACGCGAACCAACGAGTCACGCTCGAGCTGTCGACGCTGGGGGCGACAGGGAGCTTCGGTATCCCGAGCGACTCGGCGAACGGCGGCGGATCACAGGAGGTCCAAGGACTCGGTGATGGGCACTCCTTGACCGACTACATCTTCCGTATCTTCCCGAAGGACGATCAAGAGTCGGCGTTCAACAACCTTCGGTGGTCGATGTACGTCAACGAGGGAAGCAAGAAGTTTGAGGTTGCCCTGAGGGCTAACGGTAACTCCGGGTGTGGTGACGCAGTCGACTTCGCCATCTATTACAGCGACGACGCTCACAGTAGCTACGAAGGCTGGGAGGGGTCGGAAACCGTGTCGTGCTCTGATGTCGACGGCGACGGGAACGACGAATACTACATCGATGTCGACTTGGTCGATGGAACCGCTGGGCCCGACCTGACCTACAGTTCACTGTCCGGGAGCCAGTTGGCACACTACAAGAGCGACGTGTCAGGTGCGAGCTTCCAAGACCCCGGTACGCTTCCGGGCCACTCATCGGGCACCCACACGAGCGACCGTGATTACGATTCCAGCGTTCCCGACACCGAAACTCGGGACTTCGTCGTGGCCCACTACTTCGCCGAACTCGGGCCGAACTTCGAACTGAAGGTCGAGGACCAGCAGAACGGGAACGCGGCGGGCGTTGACGAGTCCTCGTCACAGGGGTACATCGATTACGGCGGCGGTGGGCAGGTGGTCACGTTCCTTCACGTCACCGAGAACCGTATCGAGGTCGACCTCGATTAGCTGACCAGTTGCGTCTTGATACCGGTCGATGTCAGGTAGAACTCGTCCGGTTCGAACGTGCAGACGACCTCGCTTCGGCCGCCACCTATGTCTGTCGTCTCACAAGGGACGTTGTCCCCATCGTCCCAGTCGGAGTTCGCCCAGTCGGCGCGTTCGTTGACGTACTGCTCCCACACCGCCGCTCTGGCAGTCGCCGTTTCGATAGTGAGTGTCACTTCGATATCGTTATCACGGTCCTGCACCAGCGTACTCTGACCGACGCGGACGGTCCGAACCAACACCGTCGCGTCACCACCGACTGAGGTCGTCGTGTCGGATGTTGGCGACATCACCACGTAGCCGATGACGGTCTGCTCTTCGGAGATGAGCAGCGGCGGGGCCTTCTGCAGTATTGCCCCCCCGCGGTCGCTTCGGATGATCGCGCCGTTCTCGTACACGACCCGGGATGGACCGTTGTTGGTCGAGAACACCAACGGACGCGTTTCGGAACGGAACACGGTGTCGTTTCCCGACCCGTCCTCGATATCGTTGACCGTCACGCGGAAACTCGTCGGCTCGGCCAGCGTCAACTGTGCGTCGGCGAGTTTCACTTCCGTCTTCCTGCTGGGCGCACCCTCGTTGTAGATGTCCGCGACGTTGTCGGCCAACACGTCGAAGGCCCGCTCGCCGTTGTTGATGCGTTCCGCGTCCCTCGCGCCTTCGAGGCCGCTAAATCCGGAGACGTACACCACGCCGAGTGACGAGACGACGAGCCCGAAGACGAGGACGAAGCTGACGACCTCGCTGACACCCCGGTCACGCATCCGAACGCACCTCCAGGTTCCCGCTCCCAGCGTCGTAGGTAACGACCACCTGCCCACCGGTCACCGTCGTCTCTGCGATGCTCGCCGTGAGAGCCATATCGACCTCGACGGTGACAGCTGGGTTACTCGTCGAGAGCCTGAGATAGGTATCAGTGCCGCCGCCGCCGACTGAGATACGGTAGCTGACGCCGACCACATCGTTCGGGAGCGACCGCTGAACAGCGAAGTCCGTGTCGCCCGCACCGACGAACCTGTCGCCTGCTTCGACATCGGCCGCGAGCTGTTGGCCTACCACCTCGAGTTCCGATCTGATGGCCCGTTCACGCTGATCCTCGATGAATCCACCCATACCGACGAGTAGCCCGGTAATAAGGAGTGTCGTGATCCCGAGCGTGAGTGCGTATCCGAGCGTCGTCGAGACGGCGCGGTTCCTCATTCAGGACACCCCGAGTCGTCACCAGGATCTTCGGCTTCGTGCCGCTGAGTGACCGTTCGAGTGTTCCCGCTCGAATCGGTTACAGTTATCTTTACATCGTATGTAGCAGGGAGCGTGACAGCATCCTGTAACGTGAACGTCCCAGACGCGGTTCGTTGACCGTCAATCGCGTCGTCGGAGGCCGAAGCTTCAGTTCCTCCACCTGAAATCAACTCGACTTCCACTAAATCTAAGTTGCCGTCGGGGTCGGCCACTTCCCAACTGATCGAAAACTTCGCATCACCCGAGCCACTCTGGTCGGTGACATCGAACCGCGAAACCCGTGGCGAGGATGCTCCCGCACTGAGCTCCTCGGACGCGATCCGAACGGATGTAGCGGACTCCACGTCGTCCGTCCGTGCATCCAGCTCTGCTGCACTCGAAAAGAGCGCCGGGGCGACGTACGGGTAGTTTCCACTTCCGATGCCGTCGCTCGGGCTGTAGTACGTCGATTTGGGATTTCCGCTGTCCCCACAGTGGTAGTCGTAGTTCGCCGCGTCCACGACGTCCGTGAACGGTCCCGCCACCCCGCTCAGGGTGCTGTCGTCCATGACTCTATCAGCCGTCAGTTCGTAGCTTCCGGTGAGTTCCTCGCTGTTGGAGAAATGGACAGTGTACGGTCCAGTCTGCTTCGCGATTGAGGCGAGCGGCTCACACGGGACGTTGTTGACCGTGCCGCGTCCGACATCGATTCGTACCGGCGTGGCCGCGGGCGTGTTCGAACAAACGCTATACGTACCGGTGGCGGAATCGTACACGCCGACTTTGACATCCCCGGATCCGTCGTCGTACACAGCCATCCGCCACTCGCCGTCGTCGATATCCACGTAAAAGAACGGCCCCTCGGTCCAACTCCCCGAACTAAGTTCTGTCTCCACGTCGGAATCGCTGGGAGCGGCGTCGTCCCCGTCCGGGTCGACGCTCGTGACGACGAATCCGAACTCGCGAGCGCGGACACCTGGCGCGACGGTCCAGTCGGCCGGTGTACCGTCACGCGGCGTCAGCTTCGTGGTCTCGTCCTCGTCGACGACACGGACGCCGCGTTCGATGACCGGGTTGCCTCCGGTCGTCGCAGTGGCTACCGTAATGCCGCGCGCGTGCAACGCCCCGTACTGTGACGCGACCCCGCTCCACTCCCCGACGCCGTCGGTATACTCGGCTTCGAGCGTCGAGTAGTCTGACGCGGTGGCGGGGTCGTTGACACCGTTCATAAGCCCGCCGAGCCCTTCGGCAACCTCGTTGCTGGTTTCGATGGCGTCGCCACCCGAATCGAGCTGACGACTGGCGAGGTTCTCGGTGTAAATAGCCGAGTTGAGCACTAACGCCAGCAGAACGAGGGCGACGGCGAGACCGAGCCCCCCGACGACGATGAGCTGTCCGCGACGCCGTTCACTCATTGTCGCCACACCACCACCCTGACCTCGACGACGTTGAACAGCGGGCCGCTAGTGTCGATGTCTTGTGCGTAGAAATCGTCCCCCGCCGTCTCCAGTGTGGTCGTCGTCGGCTGTGCGACATCGAAGTTCGATGTGTTCCCGTCGTTTTCCGGTTCATAGAGCACGTCGTCGTCGTACAGCGTTACCATCTGGTTAGCGGCGACCGCGTTGTCGCTCGGCTCACCCTGATACACCATCCGCCTGCGCGAGGTTCCACCGTTGGATGTCCGGTACTGGGCGTACACGTTGAACGCTAACCCTCGGGTGGTGAACGCGTTCTCAAGTAGTTCTCCGAACCGGTTCGTCGGAGGACCGTTCGAGTAGAACGATTCCCCCGACGTCTGATGAAACGCGAACCGGCCGTCGTCCGACCCGTCGGCCACGTCGCTCCCGTACGCGACTGCTGGCTTCAGGGAACCCATCTCGTCGGCGGCCGCGAGCGTACCCTCGGCGACTGATTCCTGCTGGTTTTCGAGCTGCTGGCTGGAGGTACTGGCCGAGAGCGGCGTCACTGCAGTCACCTGTAACGCGAACACGAGGCTCGTAAGTAGGAGAACGCTCGCGATTATGCCCTCAAGCGTGTGCGCTTGGCCCCGCATCACCACACCTCCACAAGTAGTGACGCGTCCATGCCCTGATTGTCCGGCAAATAAACCAGCCGACGGGCGACCGACACGGAGCCGGAGTCCGACGGCGGGGAGCTACCGACACTATACGAGGTCCCTCCACAGGAACCGGGGGAGAATTCGGTTAACGCCGACCCGTCGTCACACAGCGGCTGTGCGGTCCCGTCGTCGTTGAGGTCGGCGACGATTCGGATGCGGAGCCCGTAGGATGCGCCGTCGTGCGCCTCGATGCCGACCCGTTCTGTGTGGCTCACGTCGTTCTCGAACCGGGTACACTCCGAGGGGAGCGGACCGCCCGTCCCGGTCTCACCCTCGGCGAAGAACGCCGTGGTGCAGGTAACGCTCAACGAGTACGGGTCGCTCGGAGCGCCAAGCCGGCCTTGCGAGAGGGAGTCCGCCACCCGGTTGGCGACGACTGGTTCCTCTTCCGACCCGGTCACGAACGGGTCTAACATCCCCGGAACGACCGTCAGCACGAACGCCACGACGATCAGGAACACGCTCACGCCGATAGCGAAATCCAACACGGTCTGTCCCCGGCTCATATGAAGATGAACACCAGCAGCGCCACGCTCGGCAGTATCACGGCGAACTTCATCCCGGCGAGCAGCGACACGTCCCGCACGTAGCCGGCGATGAACCCGGAGATGATTGCCTGTAGCGTGACGGCGTGGAAGAACAGCATCGTCAGCAGGTCGATGTCGACGTTGCCGCCGAAAGCACCGCCGCCACCGCCGCCACCGCCGCCCGAGGCCTGCTGTGAGAGCCCCGCCATCACGTCGAGGAACTTCACCTTCAGGATCGCCATGACGCCCAGCAGCGTGATGTAGGTCATGATGATGATGACGACCTGCATCCGGGTGCGCGACTTGCGGTCGCGCTCGATGTCGTCCTGATTCTCCGAGGCCTGTGCGGCCGTCGAGAGCACCTGCGTAATCTGTGAGGAGGCCTCCTGTGCCTTCGAGATGAGCTTCACCGTCCGCGCGACCCGTGGGATGTGGTACTTGTTGTTGAACTCCCGGAGCGCCGTTTGGAGGCTGGTTCCGTAGTTCACCTTCGCGTGCATCTCGTCGAACTCCTCCGCGAGTTTCCCCGAGGAGGTGTCGGCGACGACGCGCAGCGACTCCAGCAGCGTCATCCCGGTGTCGTTCGCCGAGGAGAGCTTTCGGAGAATATCCGAGAGGTCGTTCGTGATGCCGCCCCGCGAGCGGACGTTCCACTCGTAGAACACGGTGAGCGGGAGCCCGTTGAGATACAGCGGCAGGTAAAACCAAATGAACGTTCCGCGGACGGGGGAGTTCTTCAGCCCGTCGATGCTCGTGGGCGCGACACCCGCTTGGACGAGGAAGAACAGTATCACGGCGGTCGGTAGCAGCGTCACCGCGAGTATCGTCAGCGGATTGTCGCGGAAGAAGAGATGCGGCCGTTTCAGCAGCTGCATCGTCTCGTAGGTTCCTTCCCGCGATTTGATGCGGTCGAAGACGTTCCAGCTACCGGCGTACCCCTCGACGAGCCCCAGATCGAACATCTCGCCGGAGGACACCTCAGCGCCCGCCGCGTCGTCACCGCGGAGGTAGCCGTCGCCGACCTCGTCCTGCACGACCGTCGAGACGAGCACGAGGAAGCCGGCCCCGATGAGCGGAATCAGTCCGTAGACGGTGCCGTACAGCAGCGTCGTCTGGGCCTCGCCGAGCATCGACATGATGACGAGGATGATTATGAGCAGGAGCGGGAACAGCGAGAGCGTCATGAACATCTCGCCGAACAGCTCCAGCGTCTCCAAGACGAGCTCCTCCTCCTGTTTGGAGGTGCGCATCTGTTTGTCCTTCTGGTCCTCGAGGAACTGCTCCATGTCCCCACCGGAGTTGATGATCGACAGCATGTCCGTGAGGAACTGCGAGAGTTCGTCGGAGGGCGTCTGGAGCGCCTGGTTTCGGATCGCCGTCCGGTAGTCGGTGTCGAAGTAGTCCGTCTCCAAGACGATGGACTGGAACTCCTTCGACACCTCGCCGTAGGTGTCGTCCGCCTTCGCGATGGCCTGTAGAATCTCCAACTGATTCAGTCCGCCGACGGAGAGTGCGTACATGAAGGAGACCGAATCCGACAGGAGGACGTTGATTTCGCGTTTGCGCGCGTCGGAGCGGAGATACGGGACGGCGACCATCGAGCCGAAGCCGAGTCCGAAGCCGATCGACCCGAACACGAGGCCCGTGATGAGGATGAACATCGGTATCTTCAGCGCGTTCACGATGGACAACAGCCAGTCCGGCATCGGGAGACCGAGCAGGATGGGCGCGTCCTGTATGAACAGATTGGCGAGCAGCCAGCCGGTGCCGGTGCCGAGTATCCACAGGAGGACGCCAGCGAGCGTGCCGACTGCGAGCGCCCGCGAGAGATAGATTTCGACCGTCGCGGCCATCCGTGACTCGGCAAGTTTGTCTTCTATCGTCCCGACGAAATCGGAGTTCTCGCCGAACAGTCGCTGGTACAGCGGATAGAACGCGTCGGTGACCGTGCCGCCTTCACCCGTGCCGCCGCGCGTCTGTAAGCTCACTCCTCGTCACCCGCCGGCTCACCGCCGTCGCTGGCAAATGAGAGACTGCTGAAGTCGACGCCGGTGTCCGCGTCGTCGCTTCGCGCGTCGGCCGCGAGCGCGCTCGCGACCTCGTCGGTCGTGTTGCCCCGGTAGTCGGCCAGCAGTCTGTCGTGTGTGCTCAACACCTCGTTCGTCTCGTCGAGCATCTCCTCCGTGGGGTCCGGCCGCGGCACCATCTCCTCTTTCTCCGGGTCGATGTCGATCTGGACGGACTCCATGTCGCGGAGATCCTCCAGCGACCGCTCCAGTTCGTCGTTGGCGATGAGCGTCAGGATCGTCTCCTCGTCGTTCATGAACGCCTGCAGCGTCGCGGCGACCTGCGTGTACGTGTTCAGTTCGTTCTCGATGAGATACGCGAGCACGACCTTCCGGCGGTTCATCTCGCGGTCGAGTTCCGCCGGCGACCAGCCACGGTCGAACTGGATCTGCTCAATCGTGTTCGACTGGCCCATCTTCAGATACTGGTCCGTCTCGGCCTGCCACTGGTAGATGTCCTGAACGTTGATCTCGTCGTTCTCCGGGTCGTAGTGGTTGATCTCGGTGAGCGACTTGTTCCGGCGCACCTTCCGGCCCTGCACCCGCGTCTGCGTCTGGATCGAGACGAGATCCAGCGCCGTGAACATCGTCTTCGAGACGTTGATCGGGTCCGTCGTGAACCGCTTGATCACCTCGCCGACCGCGTCCGCGTGGAACGTGGTCAGCGTGGTGTGGCCGGTAGACATGACCTGAAACAGCGTCCGCCCCTCCTCGCCCCGGATCTCACCCATGACGATGTACTCCGGCCGCTGTCGGAGCGCAGCCTCCAGCAGGTCGAACTCGTCCACGTCGCCCTTGTCGTCGTCCGAGAAGGACGGCCGAGTGACGCTGGCGATCCAGTTGCGCTGTGGGAGTTCCACCTCCCGAGTGTCCTCGATGGAGACGATCTTCGCCTTCGAGGGGATGAACAGCGAGACGGCGTTCAGCGAGGTGGTCTTCCCCGAGGCGGTGCCGCCGGCGAAGATGAGCGACTTGTTGTTCTCGATACAGAGCCAGAGGAACGCCATCTCGTCGAGCGAGAACGTGTTCCAGTTGATCAGGTCGACCGGGGTGAACGGCACGTCCTTGAACTGCCGGATGGTGTAGTTCGTCCCGTGGTCCGACACCTCGCGCCCGAGCGTGAGCTGTGACCGGGAGCCGTCCGGCAGCGTCGCGTCCACCTGGGGCTGCCGCTTCGAGATACCTTTGCCCGACCGCTGGGCGAGTTTCACGACGAAGTCGTCCAGCTCCTCCTCGCCGTGGTAGATGTTCGTGATGATCTGCTCGTAGTCGCCGTGGTAGACGAAGACGGGCATGTGGTAGCCGTCGACGGAGATATCCTCCACGTTGATGTCGTGTTTGATGCCGTCGATCCGCTCGAAGCCAATGAAGTCCCGCTTCAGGAGATACAGCAGCTTCTCGATCTGGTACTCGGAGAGCGTCTCGGAGTCCTCCGCGAGCAGCGCCGGCTCCGGTCGGACGGAGGCCCCCTGCAGGACGACCGATCTCTCAGAGTCGTCGGCGTCGTCGAGACCGAGTTGACTCATCACCTGATCCATCAGGCCGCTCTCGTCGGCGGTCGGGAGGGCGTCTTCCTTGGAGAGGTCGTACCGGTCGAGCAGTTCGCGCGTCTCACGCTCGATGACGCCCGCTCTGGCGTCTTCGGACCCCTCGACGACCACGTCGTCGGAGGAGTACTTGATCGCGGTCTTCAGTTTGCCGGAGAGGAACTCCCGCAGGTCCTCCTCGATGGGGTTGAGATGCGGCTCGACGAGATAGTACTTCTTCTCGTTTTCCTTCTCGGAGTGGAAGATGACGACGAACGCGTACGGCTTGTTCACCCAGTAGCGTTCCACCTCGCGGAAGTGGCTCTTCTTCTCCTGTGGGACGGCCTTCTCCAGATCGTAACGAGAGACGACGGTGCCGGTGCCGTCGGGGTTCGAGAAGAAGGCGTCCTCGTCGAGTTCCGGGTTGACGCGAACCGTCTTGTACTCGCGGAGACCGTCGAGGAGGTCGGCGGCGCTCGCGGCCTCGGCGAGCGTCTCGTAGGTGTCGCCGTCGAACGGGAGATGCTCAGCGGCATCGAACTCGCGGTCCTCGGGGGCGTTCCCCTCGTCGTCGTGGAAGTACTCGCGTCTGTAATCCTCCCACGTGTACTCCGTGACGGAGACGCCGTCGGCCTCGTCCGCGGTGTCGGACTCGAGGTCGACCGCGTCCGCGGAGAGCAGATCGTCCTCGTCCGGATCAGGCTCTCCCGAATCCGCGTCGTCGATAGCCATTAAGACACGCTTGCATATGCGCAAAAAAAGCACTTGCGCACAACATATAGCCGAGACGGTACTTTTATTAGGAGATTTAGTCGATGAACCGTTCGATCCGGTCCATCGCAGTCCGGAGATCATCCAGCGAGGACGCGTACGACATCCGGAGATGACCGTCACCGCCGGCCCCGAAGGCGTCGCCCGGCACGACGGCGACCTGTTCGGCCTGTAGGAGGTCTTCCGCGAACGCGTTCGCGTCCCCGCCGGGTGCCTCGGGGAACACGTAGAACGCGCCGGTCGCCTCGAAGCAGTCGATCCCCATCTCGTCGAGTCGCGAGAGCACGAAGTTGCGTCGGCGGTCGTACTGCGTGCGCATCTCCGCCACGTCGGACCCGCAGTTGTCCAGCGCCTCGATGGCCGCGTACTGGGCCGTGGTCGGGGCCGACAGCATCGTGTACTGGTGGACGCGGTTCATCGACTCGACGACCCGCTCCGGAGCGAGCGCGTAGCCGAGACGGAGCCCCGTCATCGCGTACGCCTTCGAGAAGCCGTTGAACACGACGGTTCGCTCGCGCATCCCCGGCTGGGCCGCGATGGAGACGTGCTCGCCCTCGTAGGTGAGCGCGGCGTAGATCTCGTCGGCGAGCACGCCCAAGTCGTGGTCGCGACAGAACGCCGCCACCTCGGCGACTTCGTCGGCGTCCATCGTCGCGCCGGTCGGGTTGTTCGGGTAACAGTAGACGAGCAGGTCGGCCCGCTCGGCACCGGCGGCTTCGAGCGTCTCGCGGGTGAGAACGAACTCGTCCTCGGCGCGGGTGGGGACGCGGAGCACCTCGCCGTCGGCGAACCGGACCCCCGGCTCGTAGGAGACGTATGAGGGCTGTGCGACCGCCACGGTGTCGCCGGGATCGACGAGCGCCCGGAAGGCGGCGTCGATGGCCTCGCTCGCGCCCGCCGTGACCAGTATCTCGCGTTCGGGATCGTAGTCGAGGTCGTACCGGGTGACGCGCTCGGCGATCCGCTCGCGGAGTTCGGACATGCCGCGGTTCGCCGTGTAGGAGGTTTTCCCGCGCTGGAGCGAGTCGATGGCCGCCTCCCGGGCCCGATAGGGGGCCGCGAAGTCGGGTTCGCCCACGCCCAGCGACACCACGTCGTCCATCTCCGCCGCGAGTTCGAAGAACCGACGGATGCCGGATTCTGGGACGGAGGCGACGCGTTGCGACGGGGCGAGCGGGTCCGGGCGTTCGCGCTCCCGACTCATGGCGAGTAGGCGAGTCTGTCGTCGGCCTCGCCGTCGCCGAAGCGGTGGCCCGCTCGCTTGTACGCGTCCATGATGTAGTGGGTGACCGTCTGGGTTATCTCTGGGACGGGGGCCACCTTCTCGGAGACGAACCGCGACACCTCGCCCATGGAGTCGGCCTCGACCTCCATCGCGAAGTCGTAGTCGCCGGAGACGAGCCGGAGCGAGGCCACCTCTGGGAAGCCGGCGAGTCGCTCGGCGATGTCGTCGTAGGAGGTCTCCCGGTCGAGGGTGACGTTACACTCCACGTGTGCCCGCACGGGCTCCGGCTCTCGTTTCGCCGGGTCGACGACGGCCTGATAGCCGGCGATGGTTCCGTCCGATTCGAGCGTCGCGATGGCCTCCTCGACTGCCTGCTCGCTCTCGCCGGTCATCCGGGCGAGGTCCGTGGTCGAGTAGCGGGCGTTCTCCCGCAACAGGTCGAGGAGTTCGGCGCGCTCGTCCATACGTTCGGGCGGGCTACCGCGCGGTTAACGCTTGCGCCGCCGACAGACCTTGGCGGTCGACACACGCCGGTAGCATTCCTAACGTTCCCGTGCGCGACTATCTGTGATATGTTGTCGTACCTTGGCATATTATCTCACGATATTCTTATTACAATCGGGTATCTCTGAGCAGGTATGCACCGGCACGCGCTGGAGACGGCAGTCGCCCTCTACGGGACCGAGACGTACACAGTGTCGATGGCGGCCCAACAGGCCGGAGTCGACGAGACACGGCTGGCCGACTGTCTCGCCCGCCGCGGTATCGACACCGGCGAGCACCGCTCGGAAGACGTGGCGGCCGCCGACCGCGCCACGGCAGACTGACCGGCGGCTCTCACCTTCCCGCTCCGTCGCCTGCGAGTCGATGCTCGTTTCACCCCGACAGTCGTCTCTCGCACATGCGCTATCTCCCCTACGCCCTACTGGGTCTCGCCGCCTACACGTTCGTCGCCCCGCTGACGAAGTTGGCCACCCGCGACCTCCCGAGCACGACCGTCGCGTTCGTCACGAACGGGATGCTCGCGGTCGCCGCGCTCGGTATCGTCCTCCTCACGGGCAGTGATCTCGGCCGCGCGCTCACCCATCCCGACGCGAAGTACATGCTCGTCGCCGGCGTCCTGCTCTCCGTCGGCATCATCGCCTACTACCGGGCGCTCGCGCTCGGTCCCGTCTCGGTCGTCGTCCCGGTGTTCGGCCTGTTTCTCGTCACCTCCGCGGCGGCCGGGGTGGTCCTCCTCGACGAACCCCTCACCACCCGCAAGGTGCTCGGCGTGGCGCTGGCCGTAATCGCGATATATCTCGTCGCCGGCGAGTGACCGACTCGGGCGCTCGGTTCACACGTGACGGGCAATCGTTATGCGGGGGGCGTCCCCACGGCCGGGTATGAGTGACGACGGGACAGCGTTAGCGGAACTCGACCGAACCGTCCACGAGCCGTCGGCGGCGTTCGTCGAGTCGACGAACGTCCGCGCATTCATGGACGAGTACGGCATCGACGACCGCGAGGAACTCATCGAGCGCACGACGACCGACATCGACGGCGAACCCGCGAGTGGCGTCGACTGGTTCTGGGGCGAACTCCCCGACTATCTCGGGCTCGACTGGTACGAGGAGCCGGACGCGGTGCGCGACGACGCCGACGGTCCGCAGTTCACCGACTGGTATCCCGGCGGCGAACTCAACATCGCCCACAACACCGTCGACCGGCACGCGGCCCGCGACAGCGAGCGCCGCAACAAGGTCGCCTGCATCTGGGAAGGCGAGGAGGGGACCACCCGCGACGTGACGTTCCACGAACTCCACCGGCGATCGAATCAGGTGGCGAACTACCTCGACGAGCGCGGCATCGAGAAGGGCGACACCGTCGGTCTGTACATGCCGATGGTGCCGGAGGTCATCGCCATCCTCTACGGCTGTTTCAAGATCGGTGCCGTCGCGGTGCCCATCTTCTCCGGCTTCGGCGTGGACGCGACGGCGACCCGGATCGGGGACCCCGAAGTCGACGCGCTGTTCACCGCCGACGGCTTCTCCCGGCGCGGCTCCACGGTGACGCTGAAAGATGCCGCCGACGAGGCGCTCGACGAGGCGGCGACGCCGGTCGAGAACGTGGTCGTCTACCGGCGTTTCGACGACAGCGAGGCGTTCGAGGACGGCTCGCTTCCGATGACCGACGGCCGCGACGAGTTCTGGACCGACGCCGTGGAGACCCAAGCGGACACCTTCGAGACGGTCGCGCTGGCGTCGAGCGACGAGTCGATGCTGCTCTACTCGTCGGGGACGACGGGCCAGCCGAAGGGCATCGTCCACACCCACGCCGGCGCGCTCGCCCAGTGTGCCAAGGAGATCCACTTCAACTTCGATCAGAGGCCAGCCGACCGGTTCTTCTGGGTGTCGGACATCGGCTGGATGATGGGGCCGTGGACGCTCATCGGCAACCACGCGTTCGGCGGCACGGTGTTCATGTACGAGGGCGCGCCCGACTACCCCCAGCCGGACCGGTTCTGGGCGATGATCGACCGTCACGACCTGACGCAGTTCGGCATCTCGCCGACGGCGATCCGCGCGCTCCGCAAGCAGGGCGACGACTGGCTGGCGGGCCACGACCTCTCGTCGCTCCGCCTCCTCGGCTCGACCGGCGAGCCGTGGGACCCCGAGTCGTGGCAGTGGTTCTACGAGAACGTCGGCGGCGGGGAAACACCCATCGTCAACATCTCCGGCGGGACGGAGATCTGTGGCTGTTTCCTCGCGCCGCTGCCGACCCAACCCCTGAAGCCGTGTACGCTCGGCAGTCCCGGCCTCGGCATGGACATCGACATCGTGGACGCCACGGGCGACTCCATCGCCGACACGAACGAGCGGGGGTATCTCGTCGCGCGTGCCTCCTGTCCGTCGATGACGAAGAGCCTCTGGTCGGGCGACGAACGCTATCTCGACGAGTACTGGTCGCGGTTCGACGACATCTGGGACCACGGCGACTGGGCCCAGAAGGACGAGGACGGCTTCTGGTTCCTGCACGGCCGGGCCGACGACGTGCTCAACGTCGCGGGCCGGAAGGTCGGTCCCGCCGAGGTGGAGGGCGCGGCGATGGACCACGACGCCGTGAATCAGGCCGCGGCCGTCGGCGTCCCCGACGACACCACCGGCACGGGCGTCGTCTGTTACGTCGTCGTCGAGGAGGGCGTCGATGAGACCGAGCCGCTGCGCGAGGAGGTCCGCGACGTGATCGGCGAGGAGCTGGGCAAGCCGTTCCGCCCGCGCGAGGTGCTGTTCGTCGACGAGTTCCCCAAGACGCAGTCGGGGAAGATCATCCGCCGGGCCGTACAGGCAACCTACACCGGCGAGGAGCTGGGCGACATGAGCAGCATCGAGAACCCGGGAGCACTGGACCGGCTGGCGGACGCGCGCTGATTATCGCAACGCGGCCATGTCGTCACGGTCGTGAAGCAGGCGCACGTCCGCGCCGGTCCGCCGTGCGCGACTTTTCACCTCGCGGACGGACTCCACCGACCGGGAGAGGTCCCAGTTGAACGACGCTTGGAACTCCGCTTCGTACGCCTGCTTCCGGTGGGCCACGTCCGACGCGAGGATGGTCTCCTCGCCTCCGAGGTCGACGTGGACGGACTGATGGCCCGGCGTGTGCCCCGGCGTCGGGAACAGCACGACGCTCCCGTCGCCGAACACGTCGAACTCGCCGGCCACGACCGTCACGTCGAACTCGGGCGAGCGTAGCGGCATGAAGTCGCCGTCGAGATAGAAGAGGTCCTGAATCGGGACGGGCCAGAAGGCGTGGCGGAGTTCGTCGCGGCGCACCAGCACCTCGGCGTCCGGGAACAGGTCGACGTGGCCGGCGTGGTCGGAGTGGAGATGTGTCATCACGAGGTAATCCACCTCATCGGGGGTGTACCCCGCATCCGCGAGCTGTGCGCGCGGATGCATCGACTCATCGTACTCGATGTACGGGAGGAAGTCCTCCATGAACGCCGCTCCCGTCATCCCGTAGTTCGCCGGGTCGTCGAGCAGGTCGTGGCTGAGTCCCGTGTCGACGACTACGGTTCCCTCCGGGTGGTCGACGACGTAGAACGGACAGCGCGCCTCGTACGGCTCGCCGGGGTCCTGTAGCTGGACGAGGAAGCTGTTGTCGAGACTCCAGTTCGCCGTGTTGAATGCCTGTATGCTGGTTGCTGGCATACACCGTGGTGTCGGGGCCACCACCTAAATCTACGTGCCGGGGAGGCAGTGGCGTGCCAGCCCACGGGTACGGCTCCTCTCGTGGTGGCGACACCCTATCGGCGAAGCGCACCGTTCCGGCGGCACGTATCCTGTGTACTCGGGTTCCCGTGCCGCTGGCAGCAACGGGGACTACAGCACGGCATCGGGATCGACGGTCACGTCCTCCGGCCCATCTCCGACGCCAAGGTCGGCAGTCGTCGTCGCGTCCGGGAGCAACGCCGTCGCTCCGGCCGCGAGCGGTGCGAGGATACCCGCCGCGACGACGCCCGGATGGGTGAGCGGGCCGCGCACCGCCACGGTATCGTCCGTGGTGAGGTCGTGTTCGCGGGCGACCTGACGCGCAGCGCGGAGTAGCTCACCGTGACTGTACGTCCGCCCGTCGGCCGCGAGGAGCGGAGCGTCCGGGGCGACGCGGTCCGGCGGCAGCGTCGGATTCTCGCTCCACACGTCCCGTTCCCAGTAGGCGACCTCGGGGTCGTCCGGCTCCGTGCCGTAGCCGACCCGGCGCGTCTCCGGCGGAGCGTCGAACTCGTCGAGTCGCTCGGTCGGGACGACGAGCGCCTTCGTCTGCTCGTCGGCGGCCGTGTCAAATTCGACGACTGCACCGAGCAGGCCCGCGCCGAGGAAGGAGAGCACGCTCTCGGGGATCGGGTCGCCAGCGACCCCGACGCGCATCCCGCCTCGGACGCCCTCGTTGCGGAAGAACAGGCCCGCCTTCCACGCGGTCGTGAGACAGCGCCGGTAGTCGTACTCGCGGTCCGCGGCCGCGTCGACGAGTGCGGACGCATCCGTCCGGCGGTCCCGCGCGAGCACGTCTCGCAGTGTCTCGGAAGTGGACACGCCGGCACTACGAACCGCGGGGCGAAAAGTCTGCGGAGCGTGAGTGCTGTACGGCGAGCGAAGCGAGCCGTTTCACCGCGGCGACCGGAGGGAGCCGCGGCTGCGGTTTTTGATGCAGATTTTTGTTCCGAGCGGGTTGCCGGCTCTGCCGGCAACCGGATGACGTGGCGGCGTAGCCGCCACGCGGTGCCCGCAGCGAGCGAAGCGAGCGAGGACACCCGAGGAACAAAAAGGTGCGTTAGAAGGAACCCGTAATCTTCTCGAAGAACCCTTCGTCGACGTCGACTTCCTCGCCGCCGGCCTCGGCGAACGCCTGCAGCGCCTCGCGCTGCTCCTCGTTCAGGTCCGAGGGCGTGACGACCTGCACGGTGACGTACAGGTCGCCGTGGCCGCGGCCGCGCAGGCGGGGCATCCCCTTCCCTTGGAGGCGGAACGTCTCGCCGGACTGCGTGCCGGCGTCGAGTTCCATCTCCACGTCGCCGTCGAGCGTCGGCACCTCGATAGTGTCACCGAAGACTGCCTGCGGGAAGGAGACGGCGGCGTCGAAGCGCAGGTCGTCGCCGTCGCGCTCGAAGTCGGGGTGAGGTTCGACGCGCACCTCGATGAGCAGGTCGCCGTTCGGGCCGTTGTTCTCGCCGGGCGCGCCCTCGCCGCTCATCCGGAGGGTCTGACCGTCCTCGATGCCCGCTGGCACGTCGACCTGCAGGGTGGCCTCTCGCTGGACGCGGCCGTCGCCGCCGCAGGTGTCGCAGGTCTCCTCGTAGAGGATGCCGTCGCCCTCACAGCGGCGACAGGTCTGGGTCTGCTGGACGCGGCCGAGCGGCGTCTGCTGGACGCGGGTGGTCTGCCCCTGACCGTTACACTCCGGGCAGGTCTGGGAGTCGGCGTCCGGCGGATGGCCGGCACCGTCGCAGTCGGGACACCCCTCCGGTCGCGTCAGCGAGAAGTCGCGGGTGATCCCTTCATAGGCCGCTTCGAGCGAGACAGTCATCCGGGTGCGCAGATCCTGTCCCTGCCGGGGGGCGTTCCGGTCGCGACCGCCGCCACCGAAGAACTGGTCGAAGATGTCGTTCATGCCGCCGACGCCGCCGAAGGGGTTCCCCTGCCCGCCCGTGCCACCCATGCCGCCGCGGTCGCCGTCGGTCGCGCCGCGTTTCTCGGCCTGTTCGAACCGTTCGTGGCCCATCTGGTCGTACATGCGACGCTTCTCGTCGTCGGTCAACACCTCCTTCGCCTTCTTCGCCTTCTTGAATTTCTCCTCGGCGTCCGGGTCGTCGGAGACGTCGGGGTGGTACTCGCGGGCCATCTCGCGGTACGCCTCTTGTATCTCCTCCTCGGAGGCGTCGCGCGAAACTCCGAGGGCGTCGTAGAAGTCCTCGCTCATTCGTTACCGATGAATAGCTGGTCGAGACGTTTGAAAGGAACGGGTTCGGGGTTCCCGGGCCACGACGCCCGTACGAAGACTAACAATCCCGCCATGAGAAGGTCAAGGCCGTGTTACTGGTGCGACTCGCGTACGCCACGGCGTTCGGGGTCGCAGGGCTTCTCTGTCTCGTGGTCCTCCCGCGGACGCGCCTGCTCTCCGATGTCGACACCAGACGAGGGTTCGCCGCGCTGCTCGCCCTCTGCGGGCTCTGGGCGTGGACGACGGCCGCACAGTTGCTCGTCGACATGGTGGCGCTGAAGACGGCACTCTACACGGTGGGGCTCACCTTCGGCTTCGCGACGGTCTTCGCGTGGCTCTACTTCTGTTCGGCCTTCGCCGGCCGGCGGTTCCACCGCGAGCCGGTCGTACAGGCGCTCGCACTGGGGGTGTACCTGCTCGTCGCCGGACTGAAGTTCACGAACCCGATCCACGGACGGTACTTCGTCGTGACGACCGAACCGACGCCGCTTCCGCATCTCGTCGTCCAGCGGCTTCCTCTCGACCTGACGATCACGGCGTTCGCGTACGTGCTCTCGGCCGCCGGATTCTATCTGCTGTTCCAGACCCTGCGACGGTCGGAGTACCGGACGCGGTCGCTGTGGGTCCTCGTCTTCGCTACGGGCCTGCCGGTGTTGCCGAGCATCGCGGCGGCCGTCCCCGGCGTCGCGCTGCTCGATTTGAACTACGAGCCTATCGGCGTCGCGGTGTTCGGGCTTGTCGTGCTCTACTTCGTCGAGGAGAAGTTCGTCGCCGTCTCCCGGTTCGGTCGCGAGCGACTGTTCGATGAGATCGACGACGCCGTGCTCGTCCTCGACGACGACCGCGTGCTCGAATACAACGCCGCCGCACTCGACACCTTCCCCGACATCCGAGACGGCGCGGGGCGACCGCTCAACGAGGTCGCCCCCGAGATCGCGGCGGTCCCCGGCGACAGCGACGTGCTGACGATCCGCCGGGACGGCGAGGAGCGGTGACACGAACCGCGTGGGAGCGGACCGACACCAGTGGGATGTCGCTGACTATCGACGGTGACGCCACGGTGCAGGCCGACCCGGACCGGCTCGCCGAACTGTTCGAGGCCGTCTTCGAGTTCGCGAGCGTCAACGGGGCGGAACGGGTCACGGTCGAGTACGACGGCGACACGCTCGGGATCGCGGGGGACGGTGACCCCATCCCTGCGGACCGGCGCGGCGACGCGATGGATTACAACGCCGCGGTCCCCTCCGCCGAGGCCCGGATGCTGCTCCCGAACGCACAGACCCTCGCGACCGTCCACGGCTGGCAGACGAGTCTCGACCCCGAGTACGACGCCGGGGTACGGCTCAACATCACCGGCGTCGATGGCGAGGCCGCCGGCAGGTAATATACGCTCGCGTACAGAAATCCGCTTCAGCGAGCAGTGAAGTGGCCGGACGGTGAACGGTAACACATGGCGACTGACACGGACCGAATGGTCCCCGTCGCGTCTCTCGACGACTTCGACGAGACGGGACAGACCGTCGTACAGGAGAACGGCCGGGCTATCGCGCTCTTCCACCACGAAGGGGAGGTGTACGCGGTCGACAACCGCTGTCCGCACATGGGGTTCCCGCTCACCCGCGGGACGGTCGAGGAGGGAATGGTGACCTGCCACTGGCACCACGCCCGCTTCGAGTTGGCCGAGGGCGACACGCTCGACCCGTGGGCCGACGACGTGCAGACGTTTCCCGTCGACGTGCGCGACGGCGAGGTGTACCTCGACCCGGACCCGCCGAGCGACGTGCCCGCGACCGTCCGCTGGCGCAACCGCCTCGCAGACGGGCTGCACGAGGACATCACGCTCGTGATGGCGAAGGCCGTCATCGGACTCGACGGCGCGTCGCGCGGCGACGCGGAACGGGCGAGCGGGCAGGGCCAGCGAGCCGACAGCGCGGGCGAGGGGTTCCACACGCCGGTCGAGACGGCCGTGAACTTCGGGACGAAGTACCGCGCGGCCGGCTGGGGCCGTGGGCTGACGACGCTCGGCTGTATGGCGACGCTCCACGCTCAGGTCGGGGGTCGCGACAAGCGCCGCGCGATGTTCACCGGCGTCCGCGAAGTGGCCGACGACTGTGCGGGCGAACCGCCCCGCTTCCAGCAGTACGCCTTCGACAACCGCGACCTCTCGAAGGAGCGACTGCTGTCGTGGTTCCGCGACGCCGTCGAGGTCCGCGACGCCGACGGCGCGGAGCGGTGTCTGCTCACCGCCGTCGCCGCGCTCGACCCGACCGACGTGGCGGACATCCTGTTCACCGCCGCGACCGACTCCCTGTATCTCAACGGCGGGCACACGCTCGATTTTATCAACACCGCGTTTGCGACGCTGGATCACATCGGGTGGGACGACGACGGGAGCGGCGAGGAGTCGAACGCCGCGAAGGTGCTCGCATCGACGGTCGAACAGCTCACCGGCGCGACCCGCTCGGAGGAGCTGTCGTCGTGGCGCACCCCCGTCGACGTCGCGGCGCTGTGTTTCGACGCGGCCGACCGCCTCGACGACTGCGTAGCCGCCGGCGACGGCCGGGCGTGGGACGAACCCGACGGCTTCATCGACACCCTGCTCTCGGACGATCCCGAGGCGATCATCGACGCGCTCACCGGCGCGATCCGCGAGGGGGCGACCCGGACGGAGCTCGCGGACGCGGTCGTCCGCGCGGCGACCCGCCGGGTCGCGTGGTTCGCGACGAACAACGAGTTCAACGACTGGGACACGGTCCACCACACGTTCTCGTACGCGAACGCCGTCTACGAGGCGACGAAGCGCACGAGCACGGACGCGCTCTACCGGGGCTGTTTCGACGCGGCCATCGCCGTCTATCTCGACCGGTTCCTCAACAGTCCGCGCGCGCCGCTTCCCGACCCGGGCGAGTCCGACCGCGACCCCGAGGCGATTCGCGCCGACCTGCTCGACTGCTTCGACCAGCAGGGCGAGGTGAACCGCGCCGCGTCGCTCGTCTCCGAACACTTCGACGCCGGCGGCGACCCCGCCGACCTGAAGCGAGTCATGGGGCGCGGCCTGCTCCGCGAGGACGCGGACTTCCACACGCTCCAGAACGTGACGTGGGGACTGGAGCGGTTCGACGACGCGACCGACGAGACGGAGCAGCGACTCGCGCTGATCGCTCCGGCGCGGTACATGGCCGCTCACTTCCCGACGCGCCGCGCGAACGAGCAGACGTTCTCCATCGCGACGCGGCTCCACCGCGGCGAACGGCTCCACGAGGCCGAGTGACCCGCCTCAGCCCGTCTCGTCGCCCTCGAACTCGACCACGTAGATGGTCACGTCGCCGCGTTCGACCGCGCGGACGCCGTCGAGTTGCCCGACCGTGATGTCGCCGTAGCGGGCCTGCTCGGCCGGGCCGACGTAGACGTACTCTACGCCGTACTGCCCGATGAGTCGCCGCTGGGCGGCCGGCTCGCCAGTGTAGATGGTCTCCACGTCGGCGACGCGGGCGTCGTAGGCCGCGTCGGAGCGGTACTGCGCCTCGTGGAACCAGCCGGCGACGGTCACCGCGCCGGTGAGACTCGCCGGCGCGCTCGCGCCGTTCCCCTCGCTCGATTGCCACCGATAGCCCGCCGGCGCGGCGGTTACTATGGTCGGTCGGCCCTCCAGCGAGTCGATGTAGTCGATGGCCGGGGCCTCGCCGGGGTGGCGCACCTCGACGAACGCCGTCGCGTCCAGCGTCGGCCCGACCGTGTTCGCCGTCGGACTGCCCTGCCCGACGTGGGAGGGTATCGCGTGGACCGCGTAGACGCCGGTCGAGAGGACGAGCAGGACGAGCAGGACGCGGCCGAAAAGCGCGACTCGACGCCCGTCGAGCGCGGGGAACGCGGCGGCGTCGCGGCCGGCAGCGACCAGTCGCGCCACCGCGACGGCAGCGGCCGGAGCCCACAGCGCCCACACCTGCGCGTACGTCTTGAAGACGGTGTTCAGGCGGGCGAACTTCGTCCCCGCGTAGCTCGGCTCCGCGATATAGACGTACTCCACGAGGATCACGAGCCCCGCGCCACCGAGGATCAGGACGGTCTCGAAGCCGACATCGACCCGCGAGCGGAGCAGGAGCCACCCGGCGAGCAACACCGGGCCGAGCAGCGCGACGCCGGCGGCATCAAGCGCGAGACCACCGACGAACAGGACGAGCGCACCAACCGCGGTCGCGGTTCGAAGCGACCGATCCGCGCCTGTCGCCGTCGCGACGAGATACGGGACGAACGCCGCGAGGAAGCCACCGTGAACGACCGCAAGCCGGCCGAGCGACCCGCCGGGCGGGAAGACGCCCAGCGGGCGACCCGAGGCCGTCCCGGTCCAGAACGGCAGCGTCCAGAGGACCGCCACCGCCGCCGTCCCGACGGCGAACGCGAGTGCGGTTCCGGAGCGGGCGAGTTCGCGCCGGGCGAGCGCGACAGTCGAGGCGGTGCCGCCGTCGGGTTCGGCCGCAGCGGGAAACGGGACGACCCCGCGAACGCGGGCAGGCAGGAGCGTCCACGGCCGCGCGGGCGCGAACGTCAGCGTCAGGAACGGCAGTCCGAACGCGAGGCTGGGAAACGACCACGTGTTGACCGTGCCGAGATAGCCGGCGAGGGGCGGCAGGAGACCGGCGGCCAGCAGCCGTCGCCGTCGCGTCTCCGCTTCCGGCGTCTCCCAGTAGGCGTACAGCAGCGCGACACCCAAGAGGAGAAACGTCGTGCTCATCATGTGGGCGTGCAGGTCGCCGTTGAGGTAGGCGAACAGCGGGAACTCGTTGATCGTCCCCTCGATGACGCGCGTCGCGTCCCAGTAGTAGAAGTCGCCGGGCGTCCACGCGAGCGCCTCCGCCGGGAGACCGAACGCGCCAACGAGCGGGCGAGCGAGCGGCTCGGGCAGGAGCCAGACGACCACCCGACCGGCGGTGAAGAGGTTCGCCGCGACGCCGAAGAGAAACGCCGCCAGTCCGCCGGCGAGCCGCGGGGAAGCATCGTGGTTCGCGGCGATGGCCGCGGCGAGACCGTAGGCGGCTGTCACGGCTGCGGCGTAGAAGCCGGGGAGCGCGAGATTGTACGCGTAGCGGGCTGGCGTGGCCGTCAACCGGGCGAGCAGCGCGGCGAGCACATGGCCGCCGTAGTAGTAGCGGACCGGCTCGCCGACGAACCACATATCCTCCGGCGGGAGGGTGTCGGCCCGCAGCAGCGACTTCAGCAGGCCGAAGTCCAAGAACTTCTCGCCGCCGAGGGGCGTCACCGCCGGGTCGAGCGCGCGGATGCCGACGAGGAACAGGAAGGCGAGGGTGAACACGGCCGCCGGAACCGCGGCGCGTCGCAGGTCGATGTCGTCGTCGCCGGCCCGGTAGCTCCCCCCGAGGAGTAGCGCGAGGCCGACGACGAGGGCCGGGTAGCCGAATGCGCCCGGAATCTGCCCGACGAGATAGCCGACGAGGCCGAGCGTCGCCAGCGCCAGCGGCACAGCGAAGGCGGCCCCGCGGTCGTGGAGGTCGTGAAACAGGTGTGCGACGGCGGGAAGCGCGGCCACGCCAAGCGCGAGATAGGCCACGAGCCAGACGGCGACGTACCCGTACTCCATCACCCGGCACACGGACCCCCCACGAGATACGTCTTGTGGACCCGCCGCGGCGCCTGTCACCCTCGCTCGACGAACGGCTCACCGACCTCACACGCCGGCTGGGTGCGGACGCGATACGTGTCGCCGCGTCGCCGCGTCGGGCCTCGTCGCCTCCGTGTCCTCGCGCCCTTCGCGACCGACGTCCGACTGACCCCGGCCGGACGACGGTTCCAACAGATTTTCACCTACCACGGGAAATTCGTCGCCATGGCTCACCCGCTCGGCATCGTCGTCCCCGCCTACGAGCCCGACGTGGGCCGGCTCAAACGCTATCTCCACGCCCTCCACGACCGGCTGGCGCCAGCGACGGTTCGGATCGAACTCGACGCCCCCGACGACGCCACGCTCGATGCCGTGCGCGCCCTCCCCGCAGAGGTGAACGCCGTCCCGACTCGGCGCGGCAAAGGCGCGGCCGTCACCGCCGGCTTCGAGGCGCTCGACACCGACCGGCTGTGTTTCCTCGACGCCGACGGCTCGACGCCGCCCGACGCCGCCGCCGCTGTCGTCGACGCCCTCGACAACGCAGAGTTGGCCGTCGGCTCCCGCCGCCACCCGGACGCGCGGGTCGTCGGCCACCGGACCGTCGCCCGGCGACTGCTCGGCGACGGGTTCGCGTGGGTCGCTCGCCGACTGCTGGACGCGCAGTTGTACGATTACCAGTGTGGCGCGAAGGCGCTCACCGCGGAGACGTGGACCGCCGTCCGCGATCACCTCTACGAGCCGGGGTTCGCGTGGGACGTCGAGCTGGTCGCGATGGCGGTCGCGCTCGGTTTCCGACTCCGCGAGGTCCCGATCGAGTGGGAGGACGCGCCCGGATCGACCGTCGACCCAATCGGCACGGCACTCGACATGACGCGAGCGCTGTTCGTCGTCCGCCACCGGGCGAAACGGCTGAACGATAGCCGACTGCACGGCGCGCTCGCCGCCGGGTCCGAGTCGGTCGCGCTGGTCGAGCGGGGCGAGCCGTGATCCGGTCGCGACTCCAAGCGCTCGCCTCCGCCGGTCGGCTCGGTCGCTTCCTCTCCGTCGGCCTCGTCGGCCTCGTCTTCGACGTGACGACCGCGACCGTGCTCCGCGAACTCGGTGTCTTCCCCGAAGTCGCGGTCTTCGCCGGCATCGAAGTCGCCATCGTCGTGATGTTCCTGCTCAACGACACCTGGACGTTCGCCGAACAGGGGACGACGGGCGCGATGGCGATGCTCCGCCGGTTCGCCACCTCGAACGTCGTCCGCGTCGGCGGTATCCTCGTCCAACTCGCGACGTTTCGGCTCCTCTACCGAGTCGTCGGCATCGAACTGACGGTCGCTGACATCGACGCGTGGTTCGTCGTCGCGAAACTGGGTGGCGTCGGTGCCGGCGTGCTGGTCAACTACGTCGCCGAGGGTCTGTTCACGTGGCGTGTCACACGAGACTAATCCACACCCGGCGGCCGAATGGTAACCCTTATCAGAACCCCTCCGGTACGAGGTGGTAGCGGGATGGGATAGCCAGGAGATTCCGCCGGGCTCATAACCCGGAGATCGGTAGTTCAAATCTACCTCCCGCTACTACCCACTTTTTGCACGCTCACTCGTCGCTCGCTCTGCGAGCGACTCGCTCGGGCAAAAACTTGGGGGAAAAAGACCTTCGACTCTCCCTGCGGTCGAGTCTCGGTCCCGCGTCTCTTCGTTCGGCGCGGCGGAACCGTGAGCGCTCCGCGCTCACGGATGCTCGTGACTGCCTTTGGCCGATCAGCGTCGGTGTGGATTTCCCATTTTGAAACCCCACTTCCGAGTGTGTACTCTTTTATAGATGCTCGATTGATAACAAAGACTACCGCCCCCGTGAAGATGCATATGAACTCGATATTTACGCGGGAACGAGGGCGTCATGGAGCAGTTCACAGGATAGTTGATTTCAGGAGTAACGGGTATGAATCACTTGCTTAGTACGTACTCGTATTTGACGTGTGTTCCATGTATTGTTTAAATACCTGCCGTGACAACTACTGTTCGGTCCAATGGAGGGAGTAGAGGAGGTAAACGCTAGCGCCTGTGACGAGGGCTCCGATAGCAGCGAAGCCCACGGTGGCTAGCCCAGACGTGTAGAACGCCATTTGCATGGCTTGGAGACCAACGAGAATCGTGAACGCTGCGAGTAGTGTCCAGAAGACTGTCGACAAGATAGATCTTCCCGCATTTGCCATCTCCTCTCTTACAGCGTGCCGAACTTCAGATTCAGTAAGACTATCCGAATCCGCCATGCATCATAAGTCGTTCTACGAGTTCCTATGCGTTCTGGTTTTATGACAGCGGACTGGACTACGGGAAATCAATTGCTACTCCAGTGACTGCTTGACCTGTATTGACCGCTCCACGCGTGATGCCACTTCCCAAGTAGCATCACGCATGAGCAGCGAAGGAGTGGGACTCACTCGGGCAGTCGGCGCGACGCACCGACGACGCAGCGAGCGCGGTCCACCGGCGGAATTTTTCCCCAGAGTGAGAGAAACGCGGGCGACAGTAAGCGTTTCGCGTGGTTCAACTCGACCTCCCGCTACTTCTCGTCGCGAACGTCGAGGGTTTTCCTCCTCTCGGCTCAGACTTCCGTCGTCTCGACGCCGAGTTCCGCGAGGAGCGTCTCGGCGGCGGCAGACGACGACCCGGGGCCGCGTGCGGTGACGAGGTCGCCGTCGACGGTGACCGACGTGTCGGCGTCGAGTTCGGCGTCCCAGTTCCCGCCGGCGGCGATCACCTCGTCCTCGACCCAGTTGGGTAGCTTCCGCCCGTCGGGCATCAAGTCGTGCCCGTCGACGATGCCCTCCTCCCACTCGTTGGGGAAGCCCGTCACGTCACGGCCCGCGACGAGGAACTCACCGTCGTCCGTGCGCGTGAACCCGAGGATGCCGACCGCGTGACAGACGACGAGCGCCGTTCCCTCGTCGCCGGCGACCGTGTCGCGCAGCAGCGCCCGCGCGTGGCGATCAGTGTTGATGTCCCACTCCGTGCCGTGCCCGCCGGGGAACACGACCGCGTCGTAGCCGTCGGCGGAGACGGTCGCCAGCGGCTCCGGGTCGGCGAGCGCGGCGTTCTCCTCGTCGACTGTCGTCACGAACTCGGCGGTCTCTTCGCCGACGTTCTCCGGGTCCGCCGAGCGCTCATCGATGACGGGCGGCGCACCGGTCGGCGTCGCGACCGTCACGTCGACGCCGGCCTCCTGTAGCGTCGTGAGCGGCTCTGCACACTCTTCTCCCCAGTAGCCTTCCTCGCTAACGACGAACAGCGCGGATGTCATACGTCGATACTCCGTCGTTCGCAGGTGAAAGGAACGTGTCGGCGGTAGAGGTTGCCGCTACGGGAGACCAGTGGGAGAAACGATACGGCTACCCGTCCCCACCCGCGTCGGCGACGACCACCTCGCCGTCGACCACGTCGACGTTGATCAGCGTCTTGGCGCTGTAGGCCGACTCGGCCAGTTCGTTCGCCCCGCTCACCTTCTTGATGACGGCGACGACATCCCGCACGTCGGCCCCGATGTCGTCGAGCGCACCGCAGACGGCCGCGAGCGTCCCGCCGGTCGAGAGCACGTCGTCAAGGACGAGAACGCGGTCGCCCTTCTCCACGTCGTTGATGAACATCTGCGACTCGGAGTAGCCGGTCTGCTGGAACAGCGGCGTCTCGCCAGACAGTCCGTACTCCCGCTTGCGGATGACGACCAGCGGAATGTCGGTCATCAGCGAGACGGCCGTGGAGATGTGGATCCCCATCGCGGCGGGCGTGACGATCTTGTCGACGTCCTCCAACTCGGCCTTGCGGATGATCTTGACGACGATCTCGCGGAGCAGCGACGGCTCCAGCATCGGAACGCCGTCGGAGATGGGATGGACGAAGTAGTGGTAGCCGTCTTTCTCGATGATGGGCGCGTCACGGAGCGACTGAGCCAACTGGTCCATATCGCCGATGTGACGAGAGCGGGGTAAAGCCTGACGACTCGGCCGCTCACTCCCCGACCGTGCCCGTTCCGATGGTCGTCGAACTCTCGCCGTCCTCGGACTCCCAGCCGATTCCCACCGTGTCCTCGTCGGCGAGATCAGGGCCGCCGTCGGTATCGGTGTACGTGGTTCCCGCCTGCATCTTCGTCGTCGACCACGTGCTCATCAGTTCGGTCCCTTCGAGCAGCACCGTCAGCCGTGACCGGTCGGTTGTGTCGCCCGACTCGTGTGTGACTGTCACCTCGTCGCCGTCGGTGCCGGCGAAGCCGTTGCCGCCGCTCGGCGTGAACTCGAACTCGAAGTACACGTTCGGCGCGGCCGGTTGCGTCGACGACCCCAGCCCCAGCACGAACGTGCCGACGACGGCCGCGAGAATGATCGTAATCGCAACCATCAGAACCACACTGACGACCGGTGAAACTGCCTGTTCGTCCCGAATGAGTTTCCCCACTTTCATGACACTGTAACGCCCCGGCGGCAGAGACGGCGGGCATTCCCAACCCCGTCTGGCCCTCTCCATCGCTCTCGGGCGTACCTGGCTACGCTTGCGGGGATAATCAATCGTCGAGGGCGTTCTCACAGCGCGAAAGACAGCCGCTCAACCGGGCGAAGAGAGAACGATTAAAGGCTGGCGCGTTCAGCAATTGAGTGTGCAACCGAGCCCCGTCGCGCTACTGGTCGCGCTCGCCCTCCCGTTTCTCGGCGCGGCAGCGGCGCCGCTCGTCTACCGACTCGTCGGTGAGCGGACGGCGTACTTCGCGGCCGCCGTCGCCGCAGTCACGTTCCTGCTGCTCGCCGGCGAGTACGGCGCCGCGCTGGCGGCCGACCCGGCCAGTTCGGGGCTCACCTATCGCTGGGTGCCGACGCTCGGCGTCTCGCTCACGCTGTATCTCGACGGTCTCGCCCTGCTCGTCGGCTTCCTCGCGTCGGGCGTCGGCGTCCTCGTCTTCACCTACTCCGGCGGCTACATGCACGGCGAACCGGGACAGGCGAAGTACTACGCCACGCTGCTCGCGTTCATGGGGTCGATGGTCGGCGTCGCGCTCGCCGCCGACCTCGTCGCGCTGTTCGTCTTCTGGGAGCTCACCTCGGTCACCTCGTTCGTCCTCATCGGCCACTACCAGCGCTCCGACTCCGGCCGCTACGCCGCCCGCAAGTCGATGCTCATCACCGTCGCAGGGGGCCTGTTCATGCTCGTCGGCTTCCTCATGCTGGCGTTCGTCTCCGGGCAGTCGGCTGAGTTGGCCCGCACCTTCACTCTCGTCGGAACGCCCGAGTCGCTGATCGCTAACGCCGAGGCGGTGCGGACGGCGCTGGAGGCGAACGGCCTCCTCGTTCCCGCGATTGCGCTGGTCGCTATCGGCGCGATGGCGAAGTCGGCACAGGTGCCGTTCCACATCTGGCTGCCGAACGCGATGGAAGCGCCCACGCCCGTCTCGGCGTTCCTCCACAGCGCGACGATGGTGAAGGCGGGCGTCTATCTCGTCGGGCGGACCCGGCCGCTGCTCCTGCCGGAGGCGGCCGTCCCGGAGTGGACGCTGCTCGTCGCCACCGTCGGTCTCGTCTCGATGACCATCACCGCGATCCTCGCCGTCGGCGCGACGGACATCAAGGAACTGCTCGCCTACTCCACCGCGTCGCATCTCGGGCTGATAATCGCCGGCTACGGTCTCGCCAACGAGTTCGGTGCCGAGACGGGCGCGTTCCACATCCTCAACCACGCCGTGTTCAAGGCGGCGCTGTTCATGGTCGCCGGCATCATCGCCCACGAGGCGGGCACGCGCTACATCCACGACCTCGGTGGGCTTCGGCGCGACCTCCCGATCACCGCCGGCATCACCGCCATCGCCACGCTCGGGATGGCCGGCGTGCCACCGTTCAACGGCTTCTACTCGAAGGAACTCCTCTTCGAGGCGACTTACGAGGTCGCCGCCCACGAGGGCGGCCTGTTCTGGCTGTTTCCCGCAGTCGCCGTCTTCGGGAGCGTGTTCACCTTCCTCTACTCGGTCCGGTTTCTCATGCTGTTCTTCGGCGAGCGTCCGGAGGGACTCCACGCCCACCGCCCGCCCCTGCCGATGCTCGCGCCGCCGCTCCTGCTGGCTGGCATCGCGGCGTTCATCGGCCTCGGTGGGGTCGCCGGGGCGTTCGGCGCGGAGGTGCCGCTGGTCGGCGGCTTTCTCGCGGCCGTCGTCAACAGCAGCGCGCTCCACGCGCTCGATCACGGCTTCGTCTACGCGGTTCCGACGAAGCTCTCCCCGTACTTCGTGATGAGCTTACTCACCATCGGTCTCGGAACGGTCGCGTACCCGTTCTACGACCGCCTTCACCACGCTGTCCGGCGCGCGCGCGCGCTGCCCGCGACGAGTCCGAACTGGTACTACGACAGGAGCCTGTCGGTCACGAACGGCCTCTCGGTCGCCACCGGACGCGTCGTCCACAACGGCGTGTTCCGCCGGTACGCGTATACGGTGCTCGCGGCTATCTGTGCCCTCGCGCTGGGCGGCTACGCCGCGGCGAGCGTGACGTTCCCCGGCTTCGAGGGATTGGCCGTCTCGGTGCCGCTGGTCGTCGTGCTCGTCACGGCCGTCCTCGGCGCAGTGGCGGTGTCGCGGGCACCCTCCCACGTCGCCGGCGTGCTCACGCTCTCGATTCTCGGCCTCATGGTCGCCATCTTCTTCGTGTTGAGCGACGCGCCGGATCTGGCGCTCACGCAGCTGGTCATCGAGACGCTCGTGCTCGTCATCTTCCTGCTCGTGCTCGACAAGCTGCCGTCGTGGTACGGTGATCTGGCCGGCGGGCGCGTCGCTGCCGACGCCGGACTCGCGACGGCCGTCGGCGCGACCGTCTTCGTCACCGTGCTGGTGACGACGGGCGCGAGTCCGCCCGAGCCGATTGCCGGCTTCTTCGTCGAGACCGCGCCCGTTCCCGAGGAACACGGCCTGTGGATACTCGAACAGGGCGGCGGGAGCAACATCGTCAACGTGGTGCTCGTCGACTTCCGGGCGTTCGACACGCTGGGCGAGATCAGCGTCGTCGCGATGGCCGCCCTTTCCGTCCTGACGCTGATCGGGATGCGCGGTCGCGGGGAAGCCGAGACGAACACGGTCGCCGAACCGGAGATCGAGGCCGTCGCCGACGGTGCCGTGCCGGGCGGACCCGAGCACGCAGACGAGTCGGGCACCACGCCCGGGTCGCGCGGTGACGCCGACGGAGGGGAGACGGCGTGACGACCGTCATCGCCCGCACCGTCACGCGGGTCGTCGTCCCGTTCATCCTGCTCACCGCCGTCTCACTGCTGTTTCAGGGACACAATCTCCCCGGCGGCGGCTTCATCGCCGGCGTGCTCACGTGTACGGCGTTCGCGCTCGTCTACATCATCTACGGGCAGGAGTCGCTGCGCACGCTCGTCGGTGGTTCGGAGCCGGGGGATGGTGTGCTCACGGGCCTCCCGGGAACGTACGCGCGGCTGTTCGCGGTCGGTCTCGGGGTCGCCGCCGGCGCTGGCGTCGTCTCGACGGCGCTTGGCTACCCGTTCCTCACGCAGACGGTGCTGTATCTGAGCGACGTGCCGGCCGTCCACGCCCTGACCGAACTGCCCGGCATCGGAACGCTCGAAGTAGCGAGCGCGTTCGTCTTCGACGTCGGCGTGTATCTCGTCGTCGTCGGGGGGCTGCTCACGATAGTGTCGGTGGTGGGACGCGAATGACCGCCTCGTTCGTCATGGCCGCGGTGCTCGGCCTGCTGTACGCGCTCGGGACGTTCCTCCTGCTCCGCCGGGACGTGGTCCGGGTCGTCTGGGGGATAACCATCATCTCGCAGGCGACGAACACGTATCTCGTCACGATGGGCGGCTTCGCGGGGAGCGTGCCCGTGCTGGCCGGACACGGCGGCCACGGCGGGGGCGCGGTGCAGGACCCGCTCGTACAGGCGCTCGTGTTGACGGCCATCGTCATCGGCTTCGGGACGACGGCGTTCGCGCTCGTCCTCACCTACCGGGTGTACGAGGAACACGGCACCATCGACCTGCAGGCGCTCGGCGAGGACGGCGCCGACATCGACGGGGGTGAGCCGCGGTGAGCCACCCGGCCCACGTCGTCGTCGCGCCGTTGCTCGTCGCGCTCCTGACTGCCGTGACGACCCTGCTCGCCCGCTCGTTCCCGCGGCTCCAGCGTGGGCTGAGCGTGCTCGGTGGCGTCGGCTACGCGGCCGCCGTCGCGGCGCTCGCTGCCGCCGTCACGGGTGATGCCGACGGCTACATCGTCTACGCGCTCTCCGGCTGGGACGCGCCGTTCGGCATCGTGCTCGTCGCGGACGCGCTCTCGGCGTTCTTCCTCATCATCGCCGCCATCGTCGGCGTGGCGGCGCTCGTCTTCTCCGTCGGCTATCTCGACCGGGAGACGGCGGCGCTCTCCTACCACTCGCTGTTCCACTTCATGCTGGTCGGCGTCACCGGCGCGCTCCTCACCGGCGACCTGTTCAACCTGTTCGTCTGGTTCGAGGTGATGCTGATGGCGAGCTACGTGCTCGTGGTCTACTACTCCGGGCCGGAACACACCCGCGCGGCGCTCCACTACACCGTGTTGAATCTGCTCGGGGGGGCCGTGATGCTGCTCGCCGTCGGCGGGCTGTACGCCGTGACGGGCACGCTCAACATGGCCGACATGGCGCACCGACTCGCCGAGGGCGCGGTCGACCCCGCGCCGGTGCTCGGCCTGTCTGCGCTGCTGTTCACCGTGTTCGCGCTGAAGGCCGGCATCGTCCCGTTCCAGTTCTGGGTGCCCGACGCGTACCGCGCCGCGCCGGCACCCGTCACGGCCGTGCTCGCGGGCGTCGTCAAGAAGGTCGGCATCTACGCCATCGTCCGCGTCTACTTCACCGTCCTGTCGGCCGGCGAGGTGGCGCTCGACCTCCCGTTCGTCGCCGGCGACTCGTATCTCGCCTTCTTCGGGCCGGTCATGTTCGCGATGGCCGTCGGGAGCATCCTACTGGGCGGCGTCGGCGCGGTCAACCAGCCCGACATGGACGGCCTGCTCGCCTACTCCTCGATCGGGCAGATCGGGTTCATCGTCCTGCCGCTTGCCGTCGCCGCGACCGCCCCCTACGGCGGGAGCCTGATGACGTTCGCCATCACCGCGGCGCTCGTCTACTCGCTCAACCACGGGCTGGCGAAGGGGCTGTTGTTCCTCTCGTCGGGTGTGACACGGCGCGCCGTCGGGTCGACCGACTTCGCGGATCTCGGCGGTCTCTCCGAGCGCGACCCCGCCTTCGCGGGGGCGTTCTTCCTCGGCGTGCTCGCACTGATCGGTATTCCGCCGCTGTCCGGCTTCTTCGGGAAGTTCCTCGTCTTCGACACCGGCGTTCGCGCCGGGTCGACGCCCGTGCTCGCGCTCGCACTCGTCGGGGCGGTGTTCACCGTCGCCTACTTCTCGCGGGCGTGGAACCGCACCTTCTGGGGTGACCCGGTCGAGTACGACCCACAACCGCGGCTCGTCGCCGTGCTCGCCGTGCTCGCGGTCGGGTTGGTGGTCGTCGGCGTCGGCTTCGAGCCGGTCGTGGCCGGAGCAGAGGCGGCCGCCGAGGCGGCGGTGAACCGGAGCGGCTACGTCGACGCGGTGTTGGAGGTGGGAGCGTGACGCGCAAGTGGCCGGTCGTCGGTGTCGGACTCGCCGCCCTCTGGCTGTTCGTCCGCGGCGTCTCCACGAGCGACGTGGTGGGCGAGGCGGTCATCGGACTCGGGGTGGGACTGACGCTCGCCTACGGACTGCGGGCGTTCTACACCGAGCAGGTGACCGTCCGCGCACTGCTCGCCGCGCTTCCGTACGCCGTTCGCTACGTCGCCGCCTTCCTGCGCGAGTTGGTGACGGCGAACGTCGAGGTGGCCTACCGGGTGCTCTCACCCCGGCTGCCAATCGATCCGGACGTGGTGGCGGTGCCGCTGCGCGTCGAGTCGGACGCCGCGGTGACGACTATCGCCAACTCGATCACCCTCACGCCGGGGACGCTGACGATGGACCACGACGCGACGACGAACACGCTGTACGTCCACGCCCTCGTGGGCGACACCCGGGCCGTCGTCGAGCCGATCCGCACGTGGGAGGATTACGCCATCCGCATCTTCGACGAGGACGCGACGCCGGCCGACCCCGCGCCGCCCGCCCGGAGCGGCGGCGAACTCGCCGACGGCGACGAGGGTGAGCGGCGTGAGTAGCCCGCTGCTCGACGCGGCCGTGACCGGCGGGCTGCTGGTCGTCGCGTTCGTGACGCTACTGTCGGGCTACCGGGTGGTGGTCGGGCCGACGACGCCCGACCGCGTGGTCGGACTCGACACCATCGGGACGAACGTCGTCGCCGTCGCGGTGTTGTACGCCGTTGGAACCGGCCGCGGCCTGTTCGTCGAGGTGGCGCTCGTGCTCGCCATCATCGGCTTCATCAGTACCATCGCCGTCGCGCAGTACCTCACGGAAGGTGACATCATCACATGACCACGCCTCGAACCCTGCTCACCGTCGCACTGATCGCCGTCGGCGCGTTCTTCCTGCTCGTCGGCACCGTCGGCCTCCTCCGACTGCCGGACGTGTACAACCGGATGCACGCCACCTCGAAGGCGACCACCCTCGGCGCGTCGAGCATCCTGCTCGCCGGCTTCGTCCACTTCGGGCCGCAGGGGGCCGGGCTCGTCTCGCTGGTCGGCATCGTCTTCCTGTTCCTCACCGCGCCGACCGGCGCACACCTCATCAGTCGGAGCGCACAGCGGATGGGCGTCGACTTCGCCGGCGGCGGCCGGTGGCCCGGCGGCGAGAGCGACGACGTGGACGACCCGACGGACTGAGCCGGCTCACGCTCGCCGGAGAGTCACCGTCAGCACGGCACCGTCGTCCGCCTCGGCGGTCACGTCAGCGCCGGCGGCTGTCACGAGCGCGTACGTCCCGGCTATCCAGACACCGAGCGCCAGCCCGACGACCCACCAGCCGATCCAGCGTGTTCACCGGCCGCACCACACCGCGCTCCGGTACTGGCTCATTACTGTCGTCCTGATTCGGCCGCAAGTTCATCCGCGATGCGGAGGCCGAGTCCGGCCTTGGAGCCGGCGTACTCCTCGGTCGCGTCGGGCCGGACGACGAGCGCGCGCGTCTCCGCCCCCGCGAGCGCGTCGGCGCGGTTCGCGACGACGAACGCGAGATCCGCGCTCGACAGTCGTTCGCGTGCCGTCGCGACGAGCGTCTCGTCGTCGCCCTCGGTTTCGAGCTTGAACCCGACCAGCGTTAGGTCGGGCGCGACCTCGCGCACCGAGTCGAGGAGCTTCGGCGTCGGCTCCAGTTCGAGCGTCAGCTCCCCGCCCGACCGGATCTTCTCGTCGGCTTCGGGCAGGGTGTAGTCGCCGATTGCCGCCGCGGAGACGAGTGCGTCGGCGTCTGGGGCCGCCGCCACGGCCGCCTCCGTCATCTCCGCCGCAGACTCGACGCGCTCGACGGTCGCGTAGGGCACGTCCGGGCCGTCGTGGAGCAGCGTCACGTCTGCGCCGCGGGCGTAGCAGGCACGCGCGACTGCTCGCCCCGTCTTCCCCGACGAGCGGTTCGTCAGTACGCGCACTGGGTCGAGCGGCTCGCTGGTCGCGCCGCTCGTGACGACGACGTGCTCGTCCGCGAGCGGCGACGGCGGGGCGGCGCGGGCCGTCTCGGTCACGATGGCCGCCTCGGTCGCTATCTTCGCCTTCCCCTCTTCGACGCGGGGGTCGACGAACGCGACGCCCCACGATTCGAGCGTGTCGAGCGCGTCGAGCACGCCCGGGTGGTCGTACATCGGCTCGTGCATCGCGGGCGCGACGACGACGGGCACGCCCTGTCCGAGCGCGACCGTCGCGCAGGTCGTCACCGGGGTGTCGTCGACCGCGGCCGCGATCTTCCCGACGGTGTTGGCCGTCGCGGGCGCGAGCAACAGCACGTCCGCCCACCCGTCGTCGCCGAACAGCTCCACGTGTTCGACGCTCCCGGTGATCTCCGTGACGACGTCCCGGTCGGTGGCGAACTCCAGCGCCCACGGGTGGATGATACCCTGCGCGCTGTCCGTCATGACGGCGCGGACGGTCGCCCCTTCGCGTCGGAGTTCGTGGGCCAACTCGACCGTCTTGACCGCCGCGATGGACCCGGAGACGCCGAGCACGACGTTCGCGTCCGCGAGGAGGCTCATACTCGGGGTGGGATTCGCCGGCTAATGAGTGTTCGGCGTCAACGGCCGGTAGTGTTCAGAGAAGAGCGTCTCCGGAGGCGAGGCGGACAACGAGGTATAGAAAGCGCCCGGACGCTCGACTCGCGCGCAGCGTAGCGGCTTCGCCGCCACGGGCCGTGCGAGCGGCCGCCGGCCGCGAGCAGACCTCGCTGCGGTCCTCGGACTTCGTCCTGCGGTCCTTACATCGGCGTGCTTCGCCGAGCGCCCGGCCCCTTTCAGTCTCACCCACCGCGGTTGCGCAGCCGAGCGGTGACCCACTCCGCGTCGGATCGAACGGGACTTAACCCCGGCGAGACCCACGACGGGGTATGAACGAGTTCGAGATCGAGCGCCACGCCGACCCGGCGCTCTCCGGTCCGGTGCTGATCGAAGGGTTGCCCGGCGTCGGCCACGTCGGCAAGCTGGCCGCCGACCACCTGCTCGACGAGTTCGAGAGCGAGCCAGTCGCGACTGTCTACTCCGAGCACTTCCCGCCGCAGGTGACCGTCGAGGACGGCGTCACCGACCTCGCCGGCGCGGAGTTTCACGCGCTCGACGCGGACGGGACGGACCTGCTCGTCCTCACCGGCGATCATCAGGCAGGCGACGGACCGGGCCACTACCGGCTCACGGCGCGCTTCCTCGACATCGCCGAGGAGTTCGGCTGTGAGCGAGCCTACGCGCTCGGCGGCGTGCCGACGGGCGAACTCATCGAGGAGTACGCCGTCGTCGGGGCCGCCAGCGACGAAGCACTCGTCGACCCGCTGGAAGACGTCGGCGTCGAGTTCCGCGAGGACGAACCGGCGGGCGGCATCGTCGGCGTCTCCGGACTCGTGTTAGGGCTCGGCGGCCGTCGTGGCCTCGACGCGGCGTGTCTCATGGGAGAGACCTCCGGCTACCTCGTCGACCCGAAGAGCGCGCAGGCGGTACTCGACGCGCTGTGTGCCCTGCTCGACTTCGAGGTGGACTACGGCTCGCTCTCTGAGCGCGCCGACGAGATGGAGGAAGTGATGGAGAAGATGCAGGAGATGGAGACGGCGCAGGCGTCGACCTTCCGGCGTGGCTCCTGTGGGGAGTGGCGCTCGGCCTGCTCGGGAGCGTCGCCGCCGCCGGGGTGTTCCTCGTCGGAGTGCGCCTGTTCCCGACGCAGACGCCGGAGGATGCCGGCCCGAGCGGCGACGCGCGGCGACGCGTCGAGATACGCGAGTATCTCGATACCATCGGCGAGACGTACGCCGAAGGACGCGCGGTCGAGGGTGAGACCGTCGCGTTCTATCTCCCGGAGCGGGACGTGGCCATCACCTTCGACCCGCGAGCGTTCTATCGCATCGACCGGTCGGCCACCCACGCGGTGTTGGTCGAACACGAGATGCCCGGTATCAACCTCGGCTACCGGCTCCCGTTCGAGACGCCGACGGTCGACGACGGATCGGACGCGGCGACGGACGACCTGTCGCCGGACGTGAGCGACTCCGACGCCCGGACCGCCGCGCTGGCGACGCTCGGCCTCCCCGCCGAGGCGTCCAGCGAGGAGATCCGGGCGGCCTACCGCGAGCGGGTGAAGGAGGTCCACCCCGACCACGGCGGCGACGAGGAGGCGTTCAAGCAGGTGCGCGAGGCGTACACGACGGCGAAGGCGAACACATGACCAGAGTCCAGATCACCGACACGACCGTCGCACAGCTCGCCGAACTGCTGGAGAGCGGCCAGCTCGACGAGCCGACCAACTGGATGGGCGCGCAGTTTCTCGCACAGGACTTCGGCTTCGACGAGCTGGCGACGTTCGTCTTCGAGGCGGACGCTGCGACCTACTACGAGGCGCTCGAACGCGCGGCCGACCGAGCCGACGCCGACGTGCCTCTCCCCTGAGCCCGGCACGCATTTACTCGCGCGTCCCCTTCCCAGTCGTGATGGAGCGGCGCTACCGGGACGGAGCGGTGTTCTTTCCCGACCACGAGACGCTCGTTGTCGCCGACCTGCATCTCGGCCGCGACGCCACCTCCGACGTGGAGCTTCGCCTCGGCGAACACGAGACCGTCACCGCCCGGTTCGCCGCTCTCTGCGAGCAGTTCGATCCCGAGGAAGTCGTCGTCGCCGGCGATCTGCTTCACTCGTTTGCGACGCTGCCTCGCGGCGTGATGGAGACGCTCCGCGAGTTGAAATCCGCCGCTCGCGAGGTCGGCGCGCGAATCGTCGTCACGCCCGGCAACCACGATTCGATGCTCGGTGAGGTGTGGGACGGCCCGACCCACGAGGAGTACCCCGTCGGCGAGTGGATCGTCTGTCACGGGCACACGGAGCCGGACGTTGACGCCGCTGGCTACGTCGTCGGCCACGACCACCCGGCCATCGAGATCGAAGGCCAACGACGCGCCTGCTATCTCACCGGCTCCGACGCCTATGGGGGGGCCGAACTGCTGATGTTACCGGCGTTCACCGGTCTCGCGCCCGGCGTCGCGGTGAACCGGATGCGCGCCCGTGACTTCCAGTCGCCGCTCGTCACCGACGCCGGCACGCTCCGGCCCGTCGTCCGCGACGAGGACGCCGGCGAGACGTTCGAGTTCCCGCCGCTCGGAGAGTTTCGCCGGATGCTGTGAGATGTGCGGACGAGATGCTACCAGGCCGAGAGCCCGCGTGACGATCACGCGTCGGGAACCGGCAGCGTGAACGACACCGTCGTACCCTCGCCGGGTTCCGAGTCGAGCCGGATGTCGCCGCCGTGCCGGTCGGCGATCCGTTCACAGAGTGCGAGACCGATACCCATTCCGTCATACTCCCCTGCGCCGTGATGACGCTCGAACACGCCGAAGAGGTTGGTTGCGGCGTCCGTGTCGACGCCGATTCCCTCGTCGCTGACCGAGATGGTCCACTCCGCGCCGTCGCGGTCGGCTGTGACGCGGATTCGCGGCGGGTCGTCGCCGCTGTACTCGATGGCGTTGTCGAGCAGATTCTGAAACAGCTGTTGGAGCTGGCCGGCGTCGCCCTCGACGCGGGGGAGCGGGTCGGCCGTGATGTGGGCGTCACTCTCCTCGATTCGCATCCGGAGAGTGTCGCGAACGTCCGCGAGCACGTCGTCCAGTTCGACGGGCTCGAACGGCGCACCGCGGGTGTCGATCCGCGAGTACTCCAACAGCCCCTGAATCATCGCGCTCATCCGCTCGGCGCCCTCGACGGCGAAATTCATGAACTCCTTCGCGTCGCCGTCGAGGTCGTCGGCGTATCGGTCGTCCAGCAGTTCGAGATAGCCGGACACCATCCGGAGTGGTTCCTGTAGGTCGTGCGAGACGGCGTGGGCGAACTGATCCAACTGCTCGTTGGACTTTTCTAGTTTCCGCTCGTAGCCTCGGCGCTCGGTGATGTCGGTGAGGGTGACGACACCGCGGGTTACGTCCCCGTGTCCGTTGCGGACGGGCTTTCCGGTGACTCTGACGATGCGGGATTCGCCATCGTCGGAGCCGATCTCGTACACGTCGGGATCAGGGTGGGTAACCGTCTCGCCGTCGAGCACCCGTGATATCGTCCACTCCGCCGAGGCGACCGGCTCGCCCGCCTCCGTACACACGGTCTGGCTCTGGTGGTACTCCGCGATGGAGTCGGCGTCGTCCAATCCCGTGCCGGCGAGCCGACGGGCCGCCTCGTTGGCCCTGACGATGTGGCCGTCGGCGTCGGCCACGATGACGCCGACGGGGAGTATCTCGAACAGCGACTCCAGCTGTTCCTTGCTCCGGCGGCGCTCCAGCTCCGCGCGTTTGCGCTCGGTGATGTCGGTGAGCGCGCCGGGAAAGGTGACGGGCGTGCCGTCCTCGTCACACTCGACGCGGCCCCGCGCCACCACCCAGCGGAGTTCGTCGTCGGCGTTCCACGCCCTGTACTCCGCCTCGTACTCCCCGCAGGTGGTAAGCGCCTCCTCGATTGCCCGCTCGACGCGCTCGCGGTCGTCGTCGTGGATGGCCGCGATGAACTGGTCGAGCGATACGCCTTCGCGTGCGGCCTCGGGATCGACGCCGAACGTCTCCGCGAACGACGGGCCGACGACCATCTCGTCAGTCTGGACGTGCCACTCCCACGTGCCGACCGCACCGGCCTCCGTCGCCGCCTCCAGCCGTGACTTGGCGTCACGCAGAAACTGCTCCGTCTCGTCGACTTCCGTCCGCGTCCGCCGCGTTTCGATGGCCGTCGCGAGCACGTTCGCCACGCTCCGGAGGAAGGTGGTCTCGTGCTCGGTGAACTCGTGTCCCTCAGTCGTATACGTCCCCAGCACGCCCCACGGCTTCTCGGAGGGGCCGATAGAGACGCTCACGCCGCTGGTGACGCTGTGCTTGGCGAGCAACGTTGGCCCGGTGAAGCGATTGTCCGTGCGGAGATCGTCGACGACGACCGACCGATCTGCGGTGAGCGTGACCCCCAACTGCGAGTCGCCGGTCGCGGGCACCGTCGCGCCGTCACCGTCCTGCCATCCGACGCCGGAGCGTAGGCGGAGTTCGTCGCCGGTCAGTTCGAACGCGCCACAGTAGTCGGTACCGAGCGTCTCGGCGACCGCGGCGGCGGCGTCGTCCAGCAGCGAATCGAGATCCGCCGTCTCGACCGCCCGCCGGCTGATATCGGCGACCACCTCCTGCTGGCGGACTGGGGCGGGCCGCTCGTCGTTCACACCGGGAGGCGGGTCCATCTTTTCGGCATTCGTAGCCCTCCGCAATAAACGCAATCGCCGCCACGCGCACACAGGATTAGTCAGCGCCGGCGAAACGGCCTATCGCGCCTTGAGACTCGACGGCTGTGCTGTCAAGCTGTCGCGGCCGGCAGCCGTGTCGAGAGTTCACACCACGCAACCGTTTTCACCGAACCGCTCCACCGGCTTGACGTGCTGGAAGCGGTCGTCTCCCTGCTGGCTGGTGCGGTGTTCGGGCTCGCGCTCGCGGCACCGCCCGGACCTATGAACGCCGTCATCGCCGAGGAGTCCGTCCTCCGTGGGTGGACGGCCGGCGCGCGGGCCGGACTCGGCGCGGCGACGGCCGACTTCGTCTTCTTTCTGCTGGCGTACGCGGGCGTCGTGGCGTTCATCGAGCGGCTGGCGCTGCTGCGGGCGGCCATGGTGTTCGTCGGCGGCCTGCTCATGCTCTACTTCGCGCACGGGGCCGTCGCGGACGCACGCGGGACGTACACCGCGGCCGACGCGCCCGAGGAGGGGAAGGGGTTCAGGAAGGCGTTCGTCCTCGCGTTGACGAACCCCTACCAGATACTGTTCTGGCTCACGGTCGGCATCGGTCTCCTGCAGGCCGGGACGGTGGACGCGCTCGCGCCGCTGTCGGCCGCGTTCTCCGGCCTGCTCGTCGTCCGAACCGGGTCGCCGGCGCTGCTCGTCGGTCTCTTCGCCGGCATCGGCGTCTGGATAACCGGCTTCCCGGCCGCGCTCGTCGCGGCCCGCGACCGGATGGACGCGCTCGCGCCGGCCGTCGCGTACGCCTCGGCCGCGGTGCTGGCCGGCTTCGGCTGTTACTTCCTCTACGACGGAATCGCGACGGTGCTGTGAGGCGACCGCCGGCGTCACTTCCCGTCGATGGGCGGCTCGACCGCATCCATGTCGGCGACCTCCGCTTCGAGCCACTCCTTGAACCAGCGGACGCGCTTGATACGCTGGTGAGCGATCGATTCGGCGGTGCCGGAGACGACCCGGTTGATCGCGTCCTCGCCACGCTCCAGCACGCGGCCGACCATCTCGTTGGCGTCCATGTGCGTGCGGGCCTCGTACCCCATCCGGAGCAGCATGAGCGCGGTGCCGTTCGCACCCACCTTGTCGAGCAGGTCCGCCTCCATGAGACACCGGGCCTCCAGCGGTACGTCGTTCAGGTCGCCCTGATACGAGTGATCACGGACGGCCGCACACACCTGTCCGACGAACGACTCCGGGTAGTCGCCGTGCGTCTCCAGATACTGACGCGCGATCTCCGCGCCGGCCTCCGCGTGCACGTCCTGATCCGCCTCCAGCTTCGCGATGTCGTGAAACAGCGCGGCGACGCGCGTCACGTCCTCGTTCGCGCCCTCCTCGCGGGCGATGTGGGTCGCGAGGTCGGCCACGTTGAGGATGTGGTTGTACCGGTACTCCGCGGAGTGCCACGGATACCACCGCATCCGGCCGCCTTCGTCCTCGTTCTCGACCGACGCCGCGAGATAATCGTGGACGAACGCCTGCATCTCCTCGAACGCCTCCTCGGAGACGGGGCTTTCCCTGATCTCAACACCCATCCGGATCACCCGGACGACGGTCGCAAACGTCACGTACGATAGTCATCTTACCTAGAGACAGGAATCAGCGTCTCTTCAGGTTTTCGACAGCCGTCGTCGCGTGACGGGTGGGTGGCGAGCACGCTCGCCACGACAGCGCCTAAATACGCCGCCGCGTACCCTACGGTGTGACCGACGCACGCTATCTCGACGACTCCACGGTGCGCACGTTCGAGGCGACGGTCGAGCGCGCGCTCGACGATCGGGTCGTGCTCGACCGGACGCACTTCTACCCCGAGGGCGGCGGCCAGCCCGCCGACCGCGGCACGCTCGCGACCGACGACGCGACGTGGACCGTCACCGACGTGCAGAAGCGCGACACGATCTATCACCACGTCGACGGCGACCCGCCGGCCGCAGGAACCACCCTCCGAGGCGAACTCGACGTCGACCGCCGCGAGACGCTGACTCGGTATCACACCGCACAACACGTCCTGTCGGCAGTCCTGCTGGACGAGTTCGACGCCGAGACGACCGGCAACCAGATACACACCGACCACGCCCGGCTCGACGCCGCTCGCGACCGGTTCACCGAGACGGACCTCGCGGACGTGGCTGCCCGCATGAACGAACTCGTCGCGGCAGACACCCCCGTCTCGTGGTACACGATGGACCGGGAGCGCGCCGAGGAGACGCTCGATCCCGAGCGCACCCGCATCGAACTGCTCCCCGACTCCATCACGGAACTCCGGATCGTCGAGATCGAAGACCCCGACGGCGAGGTGTTCGACCGCACCGCCTGCGCCGGCACCCACGTCGAACGCACCGGTGCCATCGGCGAGGTGACCATCACCGGCCGCGAGACCGCCGGGCAGGGCGAAGAGCGCGTCCGTTTCGAGTTGGACTGACCGGCTGACCGACGGCTAATCTGCGGCGCTGTGTGCCGCCCACACACCTGCGAGCGCGCGTTCTGGACGTGCGGGTGAAAAATCCGCCGTCGCGGCCGCTTTTTTCATGTAGCGGTCCGTAGCCTGTGACATGAACGTACGGGAGGCCGACGAGACCGACGCAGACGCGATCCGCGCCATCGCCCGGTCCTCGATGGAGTCGTCGTACTCGCTGAGTCCGGAGACGATCCGCGGCGCAGTGAAGGGCTGGTACAGCGACGAGCGGATCGCCGAGAAGATTGCCAACGACGAGGTGCTGTTACTCGTGGGAGAGACCGACGAGGGGATCGTCGGCTTCTCCGAGAGCGCCCTCGTCGACGGCGAGGGCGACGTCCACTGGCTCCACACCGACCCGATGTTCCGCGGCGAGGGACTCGGCGACGACCTGTTCGCCGAGACGCAGGCTGCGCTCGAAGCCCGCGGTGCCGAGACGGTTCGCGGGATGGTGCTCGACGACAACCGCGAGGGGAACCACTTCTACGAAGCGAAGGGGTTCAACCACGTCGGCGACCGCCGGGTCGAGATCGACGGCACGGAGTACACGGAGAATATCTACGTCCAACAGGAACCCCGTGGGCTCGCGACGGTGCGCGGACGGGACGGCCGGGCGCTGTACGCCGATCGGAGCAACCCGAGCCGCGGCTCGAAGGACTCGTTTTACACCGTCTACAGCGACGAGGAACGCGAGGACGCGTACGGCTTCATGTGCGGCAACTGCGAGACGCTGGTCGTCGCCATGGACTCGATGGGGAAGATGGAGTGTGAGGACTGCGGCAACGTCCGCAAACCCACCCGCTGGGACGCGACCTATATGTAGCGTCACCAGCCGTCACCCCCGACCTGCTATGATCGGCTTTGCCTCGCTATCGACTTGATTACGTATCAGAAATTTGTCAGTAGCCCCGCCCAGATTCGAACTGGGGTCAATGGCTTTCCTCTGAGTCGGGGGGGTCCCGAGCTTATCCAAAGGCCACTATGATTGGCCACTACACCACGGGGCTTCGAAATGGCGTATGTGTTTCTGATACAAATGATTGTCTTATTGATTCCGCTCCGGTAACTGTTCGAGACCGTGCTCGATTCTCATGTGACAGGCACGACAGAGTGCAATCAAATTATCCAACGTGTGCGCCCTTGTCGGATCATCAAACTCACGTAATGGGACGATGTGATGTATATCTGGCTCTTGTCCTAAATCCTCGACAGATGCCTCACAGTTCTGACAGCGGTGGTTATCACGTTCGAGAGTCTGCCGTTTTACTTTTGTCCAGTTCCGTATCCGTTCATCATTCCATCCGCCATCCCAAGCGGGATGACCCTCACCCCGCCAGTTCTCGGATTGCCATTCGGCTAAACATGGCCTACTGCAAAACCGGCCAGACCCGTAGTTGCGCTTCGATTTGCGCATCGTTATTGCCGCACCACACTGCTCACAAGGCGTTGTCACCTTCTCTGTAACTTTCCCCTCGTGCGACGGCGTCCCGATGAATTCATTCATGCGCTCCACGCAGTCGGAACAGAACACGCCGTCCTTATTGGACGGGTAGTATTCGAACTCGGTATCACACCGTCGGCAGTCTGTCGTCTCCGCCGCGTTCTGCCAGTTGCCGTTCTGTTCGCCTGCACCGGTGTAGCAGTCGTCACAGTAAACACGCCGTGCTTTCGGGTCGTAGAACATCTCGTCGCACTCCCCACACGTCCGGTTCGGGAGCGGTATCCCGTGTACCTTCGTGTGGTGTTGCCGCATTCCTTGCTCCGTAGCGAGTGACTTGCTACACGTCGGGCACGTTTGTTCCGACATACGACGTGTTCTCACGGCAGGTTAGAAAACGGTACGCCAGCAGTTGGGTGGAACTGAACGTGGAACAACGGGCGCGTTAATCCGCCGGCTCGGAGGTGGTCGCGGCCTCCAGCAGCGAGCAGACATCGTCGTCGGCGGCGAAGCAGTCCGGACACTGCTCCGAGCGGTCGATGATGGTGTCGAGTCGCTCGGCCACCGTCTCGTCGATGACCGACTCCAGTTGTCGGGCCTCGGCCCGGAACTGCTCGTCGTCCACCTCCAGCACCTCGACGAGGAATCGCTCGATGATGCAGTACGTCTCCAGCGCGTCCCGGGCGCGGGCGATACCCTCGTCCGTGAGCGAGACGCCCTTGTACTTCTCGTGGTCCGCGAGGTCTCGCTCCTCCAGTTTCCCGATCATCTCGTTGGCGCTGGCCGGCGAGACGCCGACGGTGTCTGCGATGTCACCCGTCGCGGCCGGACCGTCCATCGACTCCTGAATCAGGTAGATCGCTTTCAGATACTGACGTTGCGTGTTCATACGAACCACCCCGGCGGGGCGCGGTGCCCTTCGGTCATCGTTCCTCCATCAGTCGTGTCACTTCTTCGACCCCTTCCTCTTCTTCGGCACGGATCTCGCGGAGCGTGTCGAGGAGACGCTCGCGGTCGATGCTGAACGTCACGTTCGACCCCTCGACGGCGTCGACGAGGTCGTCGTAGAACTTGTAGGCCGTCTCCTCGTTGGCGAGTTGGTCGTACAACACCCCGTCGGTGTCGGCGTCGGACTCGTAGCGGGCCGCGACAAGTTCCTCGATCTCGTCGTACGCGACCGGCTCGGCGTTCAGTTCGGCGATGAGCGCTTCGAGTCGCTCGCGGTGTCGCGCCGACTCCGAGGCGGCGTGTTCTAACAGCGCCTCTATCGCGTCGTCACGCTCCGAGTCGGGCAGCGTGTCGTAGTGCTGGCCGGCCCGCGCCTCGACCACCTCCTCCAACACCTGCCCGATCTGGAGCAGGCGGGCGAGTTGGTGGTCATTCGCCACCGGATACGAGAGACTCACCTGAACCCCCCGTGGCGGAGTACGTCGCTCACACCCTCCGGTCCGGTACGTAGCGACATAAGCGCTCGGTCACTCGGGGCAGTAGTGTTCAGGCAGGCTCGGATGATCTGCCACAGCCAGTGTGACGAGCTTGGAAGCCCCCGACGGCTCGACTTCCGGGGCGGGCGAGACTCGCGTCGCTCGTCTCGCTGCTTCCCGTTCGCTTCGCTCACGGGAACCTCGCTGCGGTCCTCGGCCGTCGGACTGGGGTGTCCTCGCGCAGCATCGCCGCGCGAGCGGCCCGAGGGAGCGGAGCTCCCTCGCTGTCGTCGGCGCTCCGCGCCGACTG
>PXQV01000012.1:0-55627 GCA_003021175.1 Halobacteriales archaeon QH_7_66_36
GAAGTCGGACATCCGGACCTCGGTGCGGTCGGCGCGGATGGCGAACATACCGGCCTCGGTACAGACCGCCTTGATGTCGGCACCGGACGCGCCGTCGGCCATCTCGGCGAGTGCGCCGAAGTCGACGCTGTCGGCGACGTTCATCTCGCGGGTGTGGATCTCGAAGATCAGCTCGCGCCCCTCGGCGTCGGGTTCAGGCACCTCGATGAGGCGGTCGAAGCGGCCGGGCCGGAGGATGGCGCGGTCGAGCATGTCGAAGCGGTTGGTGGCGGCGATAATGGAGATGTCGCCCCGCTCCTCGAAGCCGTCCATCTCCGAGAGCAGTTGCATCATCGTCCGCTGAACCTCCGCGTCGCCCGAGGTCTTGGAGTCGGTTCGCTTGGCCGCGATGGCGTCGATCTCGTCGATGAAGATGACCGCCGGCTGGTGTTGGCGCGCGAGTTCGAACAGGTCACGGACGAGCTTCGCGCCCTCGCCGATGAACTTGTGGACGAGTTCGGAGCCGGCCATCTTGATGAAGGTGGCATCGGTCTGATTCGCCACCGCCTTCGCGAGCATCGTCTTGCCCGTCCCCGGGGGGCCGTGCAGGAGCACGCCGCTCGGCGGGTCGATGCCGACATCGTCGAACATGTCGGGGTTCTTCAGCGGCAGTTCGACCGTCTCGCGGACCTCTTCCATCTGGTCGTCGATGCCGCCGATGTCCTCGTAGCCGACCGCCGGTTCGCGCTCCACCTGCATCACGCGAGCGCGGACGTCCGTCTCGTCGTCGAGCGTCTTGACGACCGATAGCGAGTTGTTGACGGCCACGCGGTCGTCCGGGTCCAGCCTCTCGCGCATCTCGTCGGTGACCTCGGTGAGCGCCTCCTGATTGTTGCCGTGCTGTTTGATGACGACGCCCTCGTCGGTGAGTTCCTGCACCGTGGCGACGAACAGCGGCGACTGCTTCAGCTTCTTGTTCTCGTGGGTGAGCCGCTCCAGCTTCTGCTGGTACTTGTTGTTCTCCGCGTTGGCGTCGAGGAGTTTGTCCCGCATCTCCTCGTTTTGCGCTTCGAGTATCTCTAACTGCTCACGCAGGGACTCTATCTTGTCCTGCTGTGACGCCTCGTCGTCGTACGGTAACTCGACGTCGTCAACAGTATCACTCATTACTGCAATCTACCGGGATGTACTCATAAGAGGCTTCGGGTACTGCCCGATTCCGGCCGAAACCGACGGCTTGAGGTCGCTTCGCCCGGTTTAGCTCTTATCTCTCGATATGTCTAGTAGTTATAGAAGAGAACAGAAAATATTATCCGTCAGCATGGAGTAACCGTCGGTAATGAGCACGACCGAAGCGGAGGCGACGCCCGACGCGGACGGCTGGGAGGCGGTCCGCGAACTGCCCCCCAGCGCGAAGCTCGTCGCGAAGGCGCTGGAGTACAACGAGCGACTCACCCAGTCCCAACTCGCGGAAGAGACGCTGCTGCCCGCCCGAACCGTCCGGTACGCGCTTTCCCGCCTCGAAGAGTGTGACGCCGTCGACTCCCGGTTCTCCTTCACCGACGCACGCAAGCGAGTGTACACCCTCGCCATCAAGTAGGGTGGTGTTTAGTGAAGCCGTGGAGTTGTGGTGAGAAGAGCGGCGACAGGTTTGGAAGCCCCTGTCCGCTCGACTCGATGGGCTCGCTGCGGTCCCCGTCGGTCGCGCCGCTCCCGCCTGCGGTCTCCTCGCGCGGCGGTGCCGCACGAGCGGCCCGAGGCGACGGCGTCGCCTCGCTGTTGTCGGCGCTCCGCGCCGACTGCCCGAGGTGGCTCCGCCACCTCACTGCTTGTGTCGTCCGCAGAAATCTTCGATTGCTGCTGGGCTGCGGAAGACGCTCCGCGTCTTCCGAACGTACCGAGAGGCGGCCACCAGTCCCGTGTCCGACGCGGACTCCGCTCTCGACCCTGCGGCCGTCAAGCGCGCGCTTTCTCGTCTCGTGGACGACGACCCGCTGGCTCGTGGGGAGCGCGCGCTGGAATCGCTCCCGACCGCCGCTGGATTCGTCGAACGCGGCGGCCTCGCTGATCTCCGGACAGTCGCCGCGACAGCGGAAGGTGAACGCGCCGTGCGGGCACGACGGGTGCTCGACGCCTTCTGCGCCTTTCGGATGGCCGCACGGAGCGACTGCCCGGACCAGTTTCACCGTGGTCGCGATACCCCTTTAGGCCGGGACGGGTAACCCTCTGGCAAATGACTCGGGTGATCCACACCGGCGACACCCACATCGGGTATCAGCAGTACCATCTCCCGGAGCGCCGACAGGATTTCTTGGACGCGTTCCAGCGCGTCGCCGACGACGCCGTCGACGATGGCGTAGACGCTGTCGTCCACGCGGGCGACCTGTTCCACGACCGCCGGCCCCAACTCGGTGACCTGCTCGGCACGCTCTCCGTGCTCCGGACGCTCGACGACGCCGACATCCCGTTTCTCGCCGTCGTCGGCAACCACGAGACGACGCGCGACGGCCAGTGGCTCGACCTCTTCGAGTCGATGGGACTCGCCACGCGACTCGACGACGAACCGACCGTCGTCGGCGACACCGCCTTCTACGGACTCGACTTCGTCCCTCGGGCGAAGCGTGACGACCTCGATTACGAGTTCGCGTCCCACGACGCGGCACACGCAGCGCTCGTCTCCCACGGCCTGTTCGAGCCGCTCGTCCCCGACTACGGCAACGTCGAATGGGACGCCCGCGAGGTGCTTGAGTCCGCCACCGTCGACTTCGACGCGCTCCTGCTCGGCGACGAACACAGCTCGGAACGGGCCGAAATCGACGGCACGTGGGCAACCTACTGCGGGTCGACCGAGCGCGCCTCTGCGGGCGAGCGCGACGACCGCGGCTACAACCTCGTCGAGTTCGCCGACGGCGAGGCGCGACTCAGCCGCCGCGGCATCCCGACCCGGGATTTCGTCTTCGTCTCCGTCGAACTCGGGAGCGGCGAGGGAATCGAGCGCGTCCGCGAGCAGGTCGGCCAGTACGACCTCGAAGACGCGGTCGTCGTCGTCGAAATCGAGGGGGACGGCGAGACGGTGACGCCAGCCCGCGCCGAGGAGTTCATCGACGACCGCGGCGCGCTCGTCGGTCGCGTGACTGACCGCCGTGAACACGCGACCGAGACCGAGGATGTCGACATCTCCTTCGCCGACCCGGACGAGGCTGTGCGCGACCGACTGCGCGGGATGGGACTCTCGGAGGCCGCGCGCGACATCGACGAAACCGTCCGCGCCTCGAAGACCGCGAACGCGAACGTCGCCGACACGGTCGAGGATCGAGTCCGTGACCTCGTCGACGACCCCGCGGCCTTCGAACCGGCCGAGGACGACGACCCGGATGAGGCGGTCGCCGAGATTTCTACTTCCGAAGCAACTGCCGAACCGGACGGGAGTAGCGGTGTAGACGACGAGCGGGACGACGCGGAGCCAGCGTCGCCTGACGCCGACGCGTCGACGCCCGAAGCGATGGCCGAGGCGACGGACGGTGACGGCGACGGCCAGCCGTCGCTGGGTGATTTCTCGTGAGGTTCCAGCGGATTCGGCTCTCGAACTTCAAGTGTTTCGCCGACGCGGAGCTGCGCCTCGATCGCGGCGTGACCGTCATCCACGGGCTGAACGGCTCCGGCAAGTCGTCGCTCTTGGAGGCGTGTTTCTTCGCGCTGTACGGCGCTCGCGCGCTCGACCGGACGCTCGACGAGGTGTTGACCATCGGTGCCGAGGAAGCCCGCGTCGAGTTGTGGTTCAGCCACGGCGGCGAGGAGTACCGCATCGAGCGAGAGCTGAAACTCCGCGGCGGAAGCGCCACGACGACGACCTGCGTGCTCGACGGTCCCGACGAGACCATCGAGGGGGCACGGGACGTGCGGAGCGCGGTCGCCGACCGCCTCCGGATGGACGCCTCGGCGTTCGTCAACTGCGCGTACGTCCGGCAGGGCGAGGTGAACAAACTCATCAACGCCTCGCCCGGCGAGCGACAGGACATGATCGACGACCTCCTGCAGTTGGGGAAACTGGAGGAGTACCGCGAGCGCGCCTCCGATGCTCGCGTCGGCGTCGGCCGTGTCCTTGAGGGAAAGAGGGAGCTGCTTGAGGACAAGAAGAAAGAGATAGCGAAGAGAGAAGCCGAGGATCTCCACGAACAGGCGAACGCGCTCCGCTCGACGCTCGCCGACGTCGAGGACGACATCGAGCGGTTCGAGGAGAACCAAGAGAAGGCGGAGACACAGCGCGAGGAGGCCGCCACCGCGCTGGAGGAACACGAGGAGCGGCAGGCCGAGCTGGCGGAACTGGACGCCGACATCGAGGAGCTAACCGACGAGATAGCCGACGCGGAACAGGAACGGTCGGAGTTGGGCGACCGCGTAACGGAACTGCGCGCGGAGGTCGACGACCTGCGCGCGGAGGCCGACGAGCTACTGGCCGAGACCGACATCGACGCCGACACAGCCACCGAACTGGACGGCGACGCTGTCGACGAGCGAGTCGCTGACCTACGCGAGCAGAAAGAGACAGTCACCGAACAGATCCGCGAGCAGAGCGTCGAGGTGCAGAAACACGCCGACGAGGCGGAGACGGCCCGCGAGCGCGCCGACGAACTCGAGGCCGAGGCCGAGTCGAAACGCGAGGAGGCGACCGAGACGGCGGAGTCGCTCGCGGAGGCACGCACGCAGGTCGAAGAGACGCGCGACCAGATCGAGACGCTCACCGAGCGAATCGAGACGAAACAGGAGCAGTTCGCCGACGCTCCGGTCGACCCCGAAGAAGCCACAGACCACCGCGAGTCGGTCGCCGAGGAACTGAACGACATCCGCGCCGAAGTAGAGCGCACGGAAGCCGACTTGGAGAACGCGGAGGAGACGGTCGCGGAGGCGGAGCGACTGCTCGACGAAGGGAAATGCCCCGAGTGCGGCCAGTCGGTCGAGGGGTCGCCACACGTCGAATCTATCGACGAGGACCGCGAGCGGGTCGCGACGCTGGAGAGCGAACTCGCCGACCTCCGCGAGGAGCGTGAGACGCTCGAAGCGCGGCTGGAACGCGCCGAAGAGCTGGCAGAGGCGGCAGACGAGTTGGCGACCGCACGCGACGAGCGCGAGTCGCTCCGGGAACTGGTCGCGGAGCGTGAGTCGGGGCTCGACGAGCGGGAAGAGCGAGTCGAGTCGCTCCGGGAACGCACCGACGAACTCGAATCGGAGGCGGAGGCGAAACGGGAGACGGCAGCCGACGCCGAGCAGGCGGCCGAGACGGCCCGCAAGCGGATGGGCGAACTGAACGCCGAGTCCTCGTCGCTGAAGACGGCCATCGAGCGCGTCGAGTCGCTGGCGGAACTCCTCGACGAGATAGCCGATGTCGAGGCCGACATCGAGTCGGTTCGCGAGCAGCGAACGAACATCGTGGAGACGAACGACCTCCGACGCGAGCAACTCGCCGAGAAGCGGGAGCGGCGCGACGAACTCGCCGACGACATCGACGAGAGCGCGCTCGATGCGGCCCGCGAACGGAAGGAGGAGGCCGAGGAGTATCTCGAACAGGTAGAGGAGAAGCTGGCAACGCTCCGCGAACGGCGCGACGACCTGCAGGGCGACATCGGCGCGGTGGAACGGGAGATCGCGGAACTGGAAGAGCTTCGCGAGCGCCGGGAGGGACTCGCCGATACCGTCGCTCGACTCGATTCGCTGTACGAGGAGGCCGAACGGCTCCAAGACACGTACGGCGACCTGCGCGCGGAACTCCGCCAGCAGAACGTCCGCAAACTGGAGCGGATGTTGAACGAGACGTTCGAACTCGTCTACGGCAACGACGCCTACTCGCACATCGAGTTGGACGGCGGCTACGAGTTGACCGTCTACCAGAAGGACGGCGAGCCGCTCGACCCCGAACAGCTGTCGGGCGGTGAGCGCGCCGTGTTCAATCTCTCCCTGCGGTGTGCCATCTACCGACTGCTCGCGGAGGGGATCGACGGCTCCGCGCCCATGCCGCCGCTCATCCTCGACGAGCCGACCGTCTTCCTCGACTCGGGGCACGTCTCGAAGCTCGTCGAACTGATCGAGTCGATGACGGAACTCGGCGTCAGCCAGATCCTCGTCGTCAGCCACGACGACGAACTGGTGAGCGCGGCCGACGAACTGGTCACGGTCTCGAAGGATCCGACGACGAACCGGTCGTCCGTCGAGCGGATGGACGCCGCCGACGCGGCCGCGCTCGCGGCGTTCAGCTGAGCAGCGCGTCGACTGCTGTCCTGCCTCGGTCGGTCAGCGCGTAGCCGCGCTCGCCGGCCACCGTCGTCTCGCTCACGAGGCCAGCGACCCGAAACTCCGTCACGAGACCGAGCGCGTCGGACTCACAGAGGTCGTATCTCGCCAGCAGATCACGCACGGCGAGCGGCCCGTCGGTGTGTAACTCGACGAGCAGGCCGAGTCCGCGGTCGTCGTTCGTCGCTCGGAGCAGCGCGCGGAGCGGTCCCTCCACGGCGGCTGCCGCCGTCTCCAGCGGCCCGTCGTCGAGCACGGTCAACTCCTCGTTCGGAAGATACTGCTCCTCGCCCGTCGCAGGATCGCGGACGCGAGAGGACTCGGACGACTGTTTCACCAGCAGATAGCGCTCGTCGCCGTGTTCGACCGCCTTCACGTCGACGCACCCCCGGTGTAGTCGCGGTAGATACGGTAGGTGTGGCCGAGCGCGCCCGCGCCGGTGACGACCAGTGCGCCCCCGACCAACACTTGGGCGCGGAAGTACGCGAGCATGACTCCGAGCGCGACGGCGAACAAGCCGAGGTTCGCGAGGACGACGGCGCTCCAGAACGCGCGGAACGTCTCGCCGTCGACTTCGATGTCTGTGTCCGTCGCGGTGGGATCGGTCGACTCCGGGCCGAGGCTGTGGGGGTCGAACTCGTCCGGCTCCTCCGGGTGGGGATCCTCGTCGAGTTCGCCGGCCCGCCGGAGCGCCCGGTCGACGGCGCTCGACTCGTCGCTGTCGCTCACTGTCGGTTCGTGGCCGCCGCCGTTGAAAAATCCCTCGTGGCCGCGGTCAGGCCATCTCTTCGAGGTCGAGCGTCTCGTCGGCTTGGAGCCACGCGGCCGGTGCCGCGGCGTCGTAGAACACGACGCCCTCGTCCGTCTCGTACGCCTCGACGGTCAGTTCCGCCGTTTCGGGAGCCACACCCGTGCTATCCCTCTCAGGTGCTGGGGACCCGGGCATATCGTGTGTCACCGCTCCGTGCTATACTGTACCACACTAAAGCCCTTGTGGCAGCGCCAACCACTGCCGCGGCCCACCGAACGGTTTACCGGGTAGGCGGGGATACACTCACCAATGACAGAGGAAGCGGACACGACGCTCGCCGCGTTCGGTGGCGGCAACCCGGACGCGGCCGCCGACGGCGAGGTCGAGGAGGCCCGCCACGTCACGGAAGGCGACGAGGTGGCGGAACTCGTAGACCTCTCCGACCACCGGTTCCCGGAGGCCGACGGTACGGTCGAGATAGCCGTCACGCAGGTCGACTACACCGTCGAGGGGTACGGCGACGAGGAGTACCCCGTGCTCCACGTCTTCGGCCGGACCGCGGACCGCGAGCAGAAACACGTCCGCGTCTTCGACTTCAAGCCGTACTTCTACACCCCCGTCGACGAGCTCGACCACGAGGAGCCGGACGACCGACCGCTCCGCGAGGACGACTTCGAGGACGACCGACTGATGGAAGAGCGGATCACCGGCGTCGAGACGCGTGGCGAGCGAGAGCCGTCGCTCGACGCGCCCGAGGCGGACGAGGTAGTTACCTACGAGTCGATCCGCGGCGAGACGCTCACGAAGGTGTTCGGCCAGACCCCCCGCGACGTGGGACAACTGCGCGACCGGTTCGAACACTACGAGGCGGACATCCTCTTTCCCAACCGACTGCTCATCGACAAGGACATCACCGCCGGCGTCCGGGTGCCGAACCAGCAGACCGACGACGGCATCAAGGTCCACCACGAGCAGATCGAAGCCGTCGACCTGAGCGTCGAGCCGCGGGTCCACACGTTCGACATCGAGGTCGACGACCGTTCCGGCTTCCCCGAGGACGGCGAGGAGACGGTCATCTGCATGACGAGCCACGACTCCTACCGCGACGAGTACGTCGCGTGGCTCTACGACGCCCCCGACGCTGTCGTCGACGCCCCCGAGACGCTGGAGAGCTTCGAGTTCTGGAACGACGATACCGACGCGGCCGTCGACGTGCGCGTCTTCGACACCGAGGCGGCGATGCACGAGGACTACCTCGCGTATCTCGACGAGACGGACCCGGACGTTCTCACGGGCTGGAACTTCGATGATTTCGACGCGCCCTACTACGTCGCCCGACTCGACGAGGTGGGACTCGACTCCAACCGCCTCTCCCGCGTCGACGAGGTGTGGGACTCCGGCTGGGGCGGCCCGAACATCAAGGGCCGCGTCGTCTTCGACCTGCTGTACGCCTACGAGCGCCGGCAGTACACCGAACTCGACTCCTACCGGCTCGACGCCGTCGCCGAACAGGAACTCGGCGCGGGCAAGGAGCGGTACGCGGGCGATATCGGCGACCTCTGGGAGCAGAACCCCGAGCGGCTACTGGAGTACAATCTCCGCGACGTGGAACTGTGCGTCGAGATCGACCGCAAGGTGGACCTCATCTCCTTCTGGGGTGAGGTGGCCTCGTTCGTCGGCTGCAAGCTGGAGGACGCTACCACGCCCGGCGACGCCGTCGACCTCTACACCCTCCACAAGGTCCACGGCGACTTCGCGCTCCCGACGAAGGGCTCCGTCGAGTCCGAGGAGTACGAGGGCGGCGCGGTGTTCGACCCCGTCTCCGGCGTGCGCGAGAACGTCACCGTGCTGGACCTGAAGTGTTTCAGCGGGGATACCGACCTGCTAACGCCTGATGGCGTTCGAAACATCACGCAACTCGACGAAGGGGATTCGGTCTACACGCTGAATCCCGAGACGTTCGAGTGTGAGGTGAAACCGGTTGCGGAGACGCACACGTACGACAATCGGTTCGGTGAGCTACATCACCTCAGCGGAACTACCCACGATCTGAAGATCACGGAGAACCACCGGCTCCTCCACTCGAAGGAACGCGGCTGGGATGAGCAGACGCCGGACGACTTCGAGGTTTCGGAGTACCGGGACATCCCCGAAAACGAGCGGTTCGCGTTCCCGCAACACGAGCCGATGGAGGGCGCAACTCCGGAGACGTTTGATCTCGCCGAGGAGATCGAGGCCGGGTACGCCGTCGTGCATTCCGAAGAGGACCTCCGGATCTTCCGCAGTCGCGTCCCCGACGCGGTGACCGAAGAGCTGAATCTCGTACACGGGAGTTCACAGATGCTCGGCGTTCAGCGGAAAGCGGGGAAGTATCTCGTTCCGATTTCGACGTACCGCGCGAACCGGGAGATCATCCACGAACACGCCAACGACGTGCTCCTCAAGTACGACAAACGACACCGGGAGACGCCGCTTACCTTCGAGATGAACGACTGGCTCCGCTTCATGGGGTGGTACGTTACCGAGGGGAGCATCGACCCCCCAAACGGCCGATTCACGCTTCACCAGAAGGACAGTGCCGGACGGACGCGCATCCGCGAGTTGCTCGACCGAATGGGAATCGGTTACAGCATCGATGACCACGGTATCAACGTCTCGAACCAGCTACTCGTGGAGTGGCTTTGCGAGCACTGTGGGAACGGGTACGCGGAAAAACGACTTCCGGAGTGGGTGTTCGACCTCGACGCTTCGCTCCTCGAACCGCTTCTCGACACGATGGTTCGAGGTGACGGCTCTACCACCGAATCGGGGCTCCAGAAGTTCTGGACGAAGAGCGAACACCTTCGGGACGCGGTCGCGGATATCGCCGTTCGGTGTGGACACAAACCGACCGTTTCCGAGCAACCCGACGGGACGTTCTATCTATCAGTGGGGAAGCGTGGGTCGTTCAAAAAGGCGACTAATGCGACGGTCGAGGAACACGACGGACAGGTCCACTGCATCACCGCCGAAGACAATCACATCGTTCTCGCTGGCCGTAACGGGAACTTCCAGTGGATCGGACAGTCGCTGTACCCGATGTGCATGGTGACGACCAACGCCAGTCCGGAGACGAAGGTCGACCCCGACGCGTACGACGGTGAAACCTACCGCGCGCCCAACGGGACGCACTTCCGGAAGGAGCCGGACGGCATCATCCGCGAGATGGTCGACGAACTGCTCACCGAACGCGAGGAAAAGAAAGCCGCCCGCGACGAGCACGACCCGGACTCTATCGAGTACACGCGGTACGACAGCCAGCAGGCCGCCGTGAAGGTCATCATGAACTGCTTCACGTCGGACACCGACGTGCTGACGCCCGAGGGGGTTCGGAACATCCGTGATCTTGAACTCGGTGACGAGGTGTACTCGCTGGACCCGGACACGATGGAGATGGAGGTGAAGCCGGTCGTCGAGACGCACGAGTATCCCGACTATCGCGGCGAACTGGTGGACATCGAGACGAGCAAGATAGACTTCAGCGTGACGCCGAACCATCGGATGCTCGTCCGGAAGGATGACACGAACGGCGCGTCGTGGGACGACTTCCGGTTCGTTGAGGCCGGCGACCTGAACGAGTCGTCACACTACGAACTCCCGCACGACTGGGAGGGCCCAGCAGGAACCCGAGTCGAGAAGGTAGACCTCACAGAACTGGTCGATGGCGAATACGAGGTGTGGGTTCGCCCGGACGTACACGGTCGTACCTTCACGACCGAATTGGGATGGACACCACGCCGCGTCCCGAAGGCCGATGTAGGGAAAACTGGATACGTGTTCACGGCGGCGGAGTTCGAACGACACCGCGCGTACATCGAGGAGGTTTGCGATGTGAGCTACATCCACCGCGAATCGGGTCGAAAGTGGATTCCGCGAACGTTCGACGGTGACGACTTCCTCGAACTGCTGGCGTGGTACATCACCGAGGGTTCCGTCTACACGTCCGAAGCCAAGCAGTTCGGCGAGAACTTCCGCGGGTCCGCGACCACGGTACAAATCGCGCAGAACGCCATCGCAGATGGTGGCGGTGAGAACGATCACGCGGCCATCGGTTCGCTCCTCGACCGGCTGGGCTTCGATTACTACGTCGACGACCGGAGCTATCAGTTCACGTCGAAGCTGTTGGGTAATGTCCTCGAACGACTCTGTGGGTCGAACAGCTTCGAGAAGGGGATTCCCGACCCCGTTTTCGATGCGAGCCGTGAGCAGAAACAGCGATTCCTCGACACGCTCATTGCGGGCGATGGCGACCGACAGGTGAACAGTTGGCGGTACACCACCGCGAGCGACGAACTCCGTGACGATTTGCTCCGACTCTGTACACATCTCGGCCTGACGGCGAGTTACAACCGGGATAATGAATCGTGGCGTGTGTACTGCACCGAGGATGGAAAGAACAGCGTCCGGATGCACCGATCCGGAAGTCGGAGCACGGCCGAGAACGGTGCATACTGCGTGACCGTTGCGGATAACAACACGCTACTAGCCGGGCGAAACGGCAAATTCCAGTTCGTCGGTCAGTCGCTCTACGGCGTTTTGGGGTGGGACCGGTTCCGCCTGTACGACAAGGAAATGGGATCCGCCGTAACCGCGACAGGGCGGCGAGTAATCGAGTTCACCGAGCAGTCAGCAAGCGAGATCGACCACGAAGTCGCCTACGGGGACAGCGTCACTGGTGATCGCCCTGTCGTCGTCAGGGATCCACAGGGAACGGTACGTATCCACCCTATCGAGACACTGTTCGAACGTTCGGAAGCGAGCGCGGAGTCGGGGCTCGCACTCACGGCCGACGGAGGAGTGGAACAGACAGCCGATTCCGGAAAGGAATATGGGACGCTCGATGGATGGGAAGCACTCTCGGTGAACGCAGACGGCGAGCCGGAGTGGAAACGTATCGAGAGAGTCATCCGCCACGAAACCGATAAGGATGTCGTCACGCTCCAGCACAAATTCGGGGAGTCGACGACGACTCGCGACCACTCGTACGTCGTTGACGACGGAGGGGGCCTCAGCGAGGTGGCCCCTGAAGATGTTTCCGAGCCTCTCCGGGTTCCCGGGCTTCCCGAGGTGGACACCGTCGAGCGAATCGACGTGTTCGACGTGCTGGACGGCTACACCCGTACGTACGAGGATGGCCGAATGGTCGGCGAGGAGCACGCGACGGAGAAAACGAAGCGCGTCTATGCGAACGACGAGTACGTCTGGTTCGGACACGAACACCACGGACGGCTCGACTCGACTATTAAGGTACAGCGTTACATCGACATCGAAAGCGAGGACGGAGCCGCCCTGATTCGGTTGCTCGCGGCGTACGTCACTGAGGGAAGCGCGTCCACCGTCGAGACGACGGAATCGAGGTTCGGAGCCAGCATTGCGGAGTCGCGTCGGGAGTGGCTTGAGGGACTGCAGGCTGATTACCATCGATTGTTCGAGCACACTACAGCCAGTATCGTGGCGAGCGATACAGGTGGCGAGCGGGTCGTCGAATACGAAACCGCCGACGGAACGCGGGAAGCCAGTTACGACGATACGACCGGGAAGCTGCAGATGATGAGCGAACTCGCTGCCGTGTTCTTCCGTGAGTTCGCCGGTCAAACTTCTCGGGGAAAGCGGATACCCTCATTCGTGTTCCACCTGTCAGCGGAACACCAGTCGGCGTTTCTCGATGTACTCGTGGAGGGCGACGGATCTAGGGAGTTCCCACGATATTCAGAGGCGTACGCCGAGCGGAACTTCGACTTCGAGACGACTAGCCGTCGACTCGCTGCCGGGCTATCGATGCTGCTCACCCAACGTGGCACGAAACACTCGTTAAAATACCGCGATAGGAAGGATTCGTACACCGTTCGGACGTGTGATTACTACCGCTCGGGGCGTGACCCAGTTCTGACCGAGACCGATCATGACGGGTACGTGTACGACCTGAGCGTCGCGGACAACGAGAACTTCGTGGACGGGGTCGGGGGAATCGTTCTCCACAACACCGACTCAGTCATGTTGGAACTCGGACAGGACTACTCGAAACAGGATGCCATCGAGGCGTCCTTCGAGATCGAGGAGTACATCAACGCCTCGTACGACGAGTTCGCCCGCGAGGAGCTGAACGCCGAGCACCACCGCTTCGAGATCGAGTTCGAGAAGCTCTACCGGCGGTTCTTCCAGGCCGGCAAGAAGAAACGCTACGCCGGTCACATCGTCTGGAAGGAGGGGAAGGACGTCGACGACGTGGACATCACCGGCTTCGAGTACAAGCGGTCGGACATCGCGCCGGTCACGAAGGAGGTACAGAAGACCGTCCTCGACATGGTCGTCACGGAGGGTGACATCGAGGGGGTGAAGGAGTACGTCCACGATGTCATCACCGACTTCCGCGAGGGGGAGCGGCCGCTGGACGAGATAGCCATCCCGGGCGGCATCGGCAAGAAACTCGACTCCTACGACACGGACACCGCACAGGTCCGCGGGGCGAAGTACGCCAACCTACTCCTCGGGACGAACGTCCAGCGCGGCTCGAAACCCAAGCGGCTCTACTTGGAGAAGGTTCACCCGACGTTCTGGGAGCGGATGGAAGACGAGCGCGGACTCGATGCCCGCGAGGACCCGCTGTACGGCGAGTTCAAGCGCGACCCGGACGTGATCTGCTTCGAGTACGCCGACCAGATACCCGAGGAGTTCGAGGTGGACTGGGACAAGATGCTGGAGAAGACGCTCCGAGGGCCCATCGAGCGAATCCTCGAAGCGCTGGACATCTCGTGGGAGGAGGTGCGAGACGGACAGGAACAGACTGGATTGGAACAGTACTTCTGAACGACAGGACGCTCGATTTTATAGGTCTTGACGAATCACTCACCCTGTGTCTTCAAAAGTCGAAATATCGCCATTCTTTCTTCGTGAGAAGTATCATAAGCAGGGCTGGACACTGTCGGAGATTGCTGACGAGGTCGGCTGTTCAATCGGAACCGTACACAACCGAATGGAAGAACACGATATCGCCCGGCAAAACCCCAAAGCGTGGAAGGAACGGATCTGCGTAGAGTGTGCCCACCGTGGGAAAGAGAAACGGATAGAACAGTGGCAGTGCGAGGCACACGAGCGGTTCTTTTGCGATAACGAGTGTCAAGGAGCGTTCCTCGCGGAGACAGGTCTCTTTCGTGGTGAAAACAACGGTCGGTGGAAAGAGAAGATCATCGTTGAGTGTGCGAACTGTCGGTGTATCCGCGTCGACTGGAGGAAAAGGAGAACCACCTCTGTGACCAGTCGTGCCGGGCGGAGTGGTACTCGGCGAACCTTTCTGGAAGCGACCACCCGCTTTGGGAGCCGGGAAATAATCGGTATAGCGGTCGATGGCTGTCAGCACGTCGATACGTCCGTGCCCGTGACGGGAACCGCTGTCAACTGTGTGAACGCTCTGCGTCCGCACTAGGGCAGGCTCCCGACGTTCATCACATCAAGCCCGTTCGGAGCTACGACGACCCCGAGGACGCACATGTGCCAGAGAACTTGGTGCAGTTGTGTCGAAGCTGTCATGCTCGTGTTGAGCAGCTCCGTCCCCGTGAACAACGCGACCTGCTCGCCAAACGAGGCGTTGAGCCATTCACCGACAGTGAGCAACGACCTACTCTGTACGCGAATAGTTTCCCTATATACGAAATATTTTTTCTAGAGTAAGAATTCCTCGCGGCAAACCCGTAACCATTAACCCCGTCAGCCCCTAGCTACACATGTACTAAATATGGCAACGCTGGAAATCGATAATCTACACGCGAAAGTCGCCGAGGAGGGTGGCGAGAGCATCCTTCGCGGCGTCGATCTGGAGGTATCGTCGGGCGAGATTCACGCGCTGATGGGACCGAACGGCTCGGGCAAGTCGACGATGGCGAAGGTCATCGCCGGCCACCCGGCCTACGAGGTCACCGACGGGCAGGTACTGCTCCACCTCGACGACGAGGAGTTCGAGGATATCGAGATCGACGAGGAGACCCAGACGTGGGATCTGCTCGACCTCGAACCGAACGAGCGGGCCGCGCTCGGCATCTTCCTCGCCTTCCAGTATCCGGCCGAGATCGAGGGGGTCACGATGGTGAACTTCCTCCGGACGGCGCTGAACGCCAAGCTCGAAGAGCGCGAGGAGCTGTTCGAGGAAGAGGAGGAAGAGGCCGAAGCCGACGGCGAGGACACCAACGAGGACGCCGCCGGTTACGAGTCGTCGCCGATGGAGGGCCCTGCAGACGAGGGCGAGATCGGCGTCGCCGAGTTCCAGAGCCTGCTCCAGGAGAAGATGGAGCTGCTGGACATGGACGAGGCGTTCGCGCAGCGATACCTCAACGCCGGCTTCTCCGGCGGCGAGAAGAAGCAGAACGAGGTGCTGCAGGCCGCGATTCTCGAGCCGTCGGTTGCCGTGCTCGACGAGATCGACTCCGGGCTGGACATCGACCGCCTGCAGGACGTCTCGAAGGGTATCAACGCGCTCCGTGACGAGGTCGGTACTGGCATCCTCCAGATCACCCACTACCAGCGTATCCTCGATTACGTCGAGCCCGATTACGTCCACATCATGCTGGACGGCGAAGTCGTCAAGCAGGGGGACGCGTCGCTGGCCGTCGAACTCGAGGAGAAGGGGTACGACTGGATCCGCGAGGACGTGTACGGCACCGCGTGACGTGAATCGGTAACAGACTAATACGTATTCAGACCCAACACGAAACTATGAGTTCAGATCAAGACCATCTCAAGGAGACCGACACCGAGGCCCGCTTCGAGTTCAAGAAGGAGGAGAGCTCCGCCTTCCAAGCCGACAAGGGCCTCACCGAGGAGACCATCCGGGTCATCTCGGAGGACAAGGACGAACCGGAGTGGATGCTGGAGCGGCGACTCCGCGCGCTGAAGCAGTTCCAGCAGATGCCCATGCCGGACGACTGGCCGGGCGCGCCCGACCTCTCGGAGGTCGACGTGGACGAAATCGTCCCGTACATCCGACCGGACATCGAGACCCGCGGCGGCGCGGAGAACTGGGAAGACCTCCCCGACGAGATTCAGGATACCTTCGACAAGCTCGGCATCCCGGAGGCGGAGAAGAACGCCCTCTCCGGCGTCGGCGCGCAGTACGAGTCGGAGATCGTCTACCAGAACATGCAGGAGCAGTGGGAGGAGAAGGGAGTCATCTTCTGTGACATGGACCAGGCGGTCCAGGAGCACGAAGAGATCCTCAAGGAGTACTTCATGACGAAGGCGGTGCCGCCGAGCGACAACAAGTTCGCCGCGCTCCACGGCGCAATCTGGTCGGGCGGCTCGTTCGTCTACGTCCCGGAAGACACGCAGGTCAACATGCCAGTGCAGGCGTACTTCCGGATGAACAGCGACGGGATGGGCCAGTTCGAGCACACGCTCATCGTCGCCGAGGAGAACTCCGAGGTCCACTACATCGAGGGCTGTTCGGCCCCGAAGTACTCCGAGTTCAACCTCCACTCGGGCGGCGTCGAGGTGTTCGTCGGCGAGGGGGCACACGTCCAGTACTCGACCGTCCAGAACTGGTCGAAGAACACGTACAACCTGAACACGAAGCGGGCCATCGCCGAGAAGGACGCCACGATGGAGTGGGTCTCCGGCTCCATGGGGTCGAAGGCGACGATGCTGTACCCGTCGACGGTCCTGAAGGGACCGGGCGCGACGGACAACCACATCACCATCGCCTTCGCCGGCGACGGACAGAACATCGACACCGGCGCGAAGGTGTACCACAACGCGCCGGACACCAAATCCACCATCGAGTCCAAGTCCATCTCGAAGGACGGCGGCCGCACGAACTACCGCGGGCTCGTCCACATCGCGGACGGCGCGGAGGACGCCTCGACCAGCGTGGAGTGTGACGCGCTCATGTTCGACAACGAGTCCACTTCGGACACGATGCCGTACATGGAGATCCAGGAGTCGAAGGTCGACGTCGCCCACGAGGCGACCGTCGGCAAGATCGGCGACGAGGACGTCTTCTATCTCCAGTCGCGCGGGCTGGACGACGACGACGCCAAGCAGATGATCGTCGCCGGCTTTATCGAGCCGATCACGGAGGAACTGCCCATCGAGTACGCAGTTGAACTCAACCGCCTCATCGAGCTAGAGATGGAAGGGAGCCTCGGCTAATATGAGTACGCAGGTACACGCGACCATCGACGAGGCGACGGTCCGACAGATCAGCGACGGACTCGACGAGCCCGACTGGCTGCTGGAGACGCGGCTGGACGCGCTCGACGCGCTCGACAGTCTCGACTTCCCGGACGTGATTCGGACGCCCGGTCGGCTGTGGACGGACCTCGAGGAGCTCGACTACGAGAGCCTCGTGGACCCGCTGAACGCCGCCGAGGAGAAGGATCAGGTCGGCCCCGACGAGGCCGAGGTGCTCTCCTTCGCGGAGGCGGTCGACGAGCACGAAGACCTCCTGCGCGAGCACTTCGGCTCCGTCGTCGACCCGGAGACGAACTATCTGACGGCGCTTTCGACGGCGCTGTTCTCGACCGGGACGGTCGTCCACGTGCCGGAAGGCGTCAACGCCGAGGACGTGACGGTGCGGACGAGCATGAACAGCCGGTCGCTGTTCAACTACACGCTCGTCGTCGCCGAGGAGTCGTCGTCGGTGACGCTGCTTGAACGACAGACCAGCGCGGAGCGAAGCTCCGCGGGCCGTTCGAGCGGGCAGAGCCCGCGAGAAGAGACCGGTGAGTCGGTCGAAGGGGACCGCTACTACAGCGGCGTCGTCGAGGTTGCGGCCGGTGAGAACGCGTACGTCCAGTACGGCTCGCTGCAGAACCTCGATCAGGAGACGTACAACTTCCAGATCAAGGAGGGCGTCATCGACACTTACGGACAGATCGACTTCATCGACTGCAACGCCGGCTCGCGGCTCTCGAAGTCCACCGTCGAGACGCACCTCGACGGCGACAGCTCGGAGGCGCGAATCGTCGGGGCCTTCTACGGCCACGACGACCAGCACTTCGACATCGACGCCCGGGTCTGGCACAACGACGAGAACACGACCGCAGACCTCGTGACGCGGGGCGTCATCGACGACGAGGCCCGTTCCGTCTACGAGGGCGTGCAGGACGTCGGCCGCGAGGCGTGGAACACGAGTTCCTACCAGCGGGAGAACACCCTCATGCTCTCGGAGGAGAGCGAGGCCGACGCCTCCCCGAAGCTAATCATCAACAACCACGACACCGAGGCGTCCCACTCCGCGACGGTCGGACAGGTCGACGAGGAGGACATGTTCTACATGACCTCTCGGTCGGTGCCGGAGCGGGCCGCGAAGAACATGCTCGTCGAGGGATTCTACGTCCCCGTCCTCGAAGAGATCGAGGTCGACGAACTCCGCGACGACTTCTCGGCGCTCGTCCGCGAGCGGCTCGCGGACCGCGACTGATCGCCGGCTCTCCGGCGTCGGTTCGTCGCTCTGCTTTCGTTTCGACCCGACCTGCGTCAATCGCACGGCTCTGAGGGCGGTGTTCAGATGGGCGATGGCCGACCGAGCGAGGGCGGTCGGGTGGGACTGGAAGGGGCCGGCGGCTCGGCGAACCCGGCCGACGCAAGCGGCGAGGTGGCGGAGCCACCTCGGGCAGTCGGCGCGGAGCGCCGACGACAGCGAGGGAGCTCCGCTCCCTCGGGCCGCTCGCGCGGCGATGCCGCGCGAGGAGACCGCAGGCCAACGGCCGAGGACCGCAGCGAGGCCTGGGAGTCAAGCCGCCGGGGGCTTCCAAGGTGGTCACGCTGACTGAGTCGGCTCATCCGTGCCTGTCTGAACACGCCCGAGTGACTCGACCGTAGAACTATACTCGTGCGCTCGCAGGTGGGCGTATGGACGACGAGAAGTACGACCGGCTCATCTCGTCGGTGACACCGATGGAGTCGGCCGACGGCGTGGAGAGCTACCGAAACACCGTCGCGATGGCGTGTCCCGCCTGCGACGAACCGTTCGACGACGCCGTCGTGTGCACCGAGGAGTACAACAGCCTCGAACTGTCGTTAGAACTCGACCTGTGTGTGACGACCCACGACGACGACGTAGTGTTGTTCACGCACAAGCCCTGAGCTACGGCAGGTCGCGAAGCGCGGCCAGCATCTCCTTTAGCGGCTGCTCGGTGACCGCGAGCGAGTAGCCGTCCGTCCGTGCGAGCTGCGGGGCGTACTCCCACAGCTCGTCCGGCGAGAGGCCGTGGAGAACGACGGCCGTCGGCGTCGGGGTGGCGACCCGGAGCGCGACGAGCGGGCCCTCGCCGCTGGTCACGCCGGTGAACACGAGCGCGCGGTTCGTCGACTGGCCGTACAGCCGGTAGAACTCCTCGGAGGAGAGCCGAGAGATGGCCTGAATGGAGTTGATGACGGTGTGGCCCGCGACAGTTCGCGAGTCGTCGCCCGACCCCTCGTCGTCACCGCCCGTGATGACCGCCACCGGCTCGACGGCGTCGTAGAACCGTCGGAGCGGGATCGTCGCCGAGTACTCCCTGAGGTCGTGGACGATCTCGGAGTCGAACCCCGCAGAGAGGACGCGCGCGAACTGGCGGATGCGGTCGCCGCCGCGCGACTCGTCGATGTCGAGCAGGCTCTCTACGAACCGCCGGACGACGCCGATACCCGGGGAGTCGCGGCGGCCGGATTCGTAGTCGGAGACGACCGACGGGGACACGTCGAGCGCGTCCGCGAGCTGGGCACCCGTCACGTCGAACTCCGTGCGCCACTTCCGGAGCGTCGCGCCGGGGTCGTCGCTCATCGTGACCTCGCCGGCGATGTGTTCGGCGAGCTCCCGGCGGGGGATCCGGTCCATACCGGCCCCCTGCGGCGCGGTGCTTAAGCCGGTTCCGACCGGAACAGACCCAATGCCGACCACGCTCGTCGCCGTCGGCGTCGCCGCGCTGCTCGCGGCTGCCCTCCTCGACGAGCGCGCATTCACGCTGCGGACGCTGGCCGTCGTCGTCGCGGCCGGCGCGGTCCCCGACCTCGACGCGTTGCTCTGGGTCGTCGACTCGGGGCTTCACAACGCCGCGCTCCACAACGTCTGGATACCGCTCGCTACCGCCCTCGTCGTCCGGTGGGAGCGCGGACGGGCGTGGCTCCGCGACCGCTACGGTCCCGAGGCTGTCCACGTCGCGTGGGTCGCGATCGCGGCGTACGCGGTCGCCGTCGCGTTCGACGTGTTCAACGTCGAGAGCGCGGCGGTGCTGTGGCCGGTCCACGACCGGTTCTTCGCCGTCGTCGGGAAATTCGCCTACAGCACGACGCGGGGCGTGGAGTTCACGCTGCTGCAACCCCGTCTCGGCGGCCCGTTGTTCCCCGGAGCGAGCTACGGGACTGTCGCCGGGGAGTACCACGTGCCGTCCATTTTCGACCCACTTGGCTCGGACGGCGGCGCGACGCGGACCGCCGTCGTTATCAACGCCGGCTGGGAACTGCTCATCGTGCTCGCGGGGGCGGTCGTCGCGGGCGGCCGCCTGCGCGGGAGTGAGACGACCGCGCCCGAGCGGTCGCTCCGGCCGGCGGGGGAGGACGACTGATGCCGTCGACGCTCGTCCACGTCGCGCTCGCGCTGCTGTGTGCGGCGGGGATACTCGGCGACCGGTTCGACCGGCGGGCTGTCCTCGTCGTCGCCGCGGCGACCGCGCTCCCCGATCTCGACGTGTTCGCGTCGCTGGTCGTCGAGTCGACCCACCGGGCCGCGTTCCACTCCCTGCTGGTGCCCGGCGCGGCCGCACTCGCCCTGTGGTGGGACCGGGGGCAGGCGTGGCTCCGCGACCGCTACGGTCCCGACGCTGTCGCAATCGCGTGGACCGGGCTGTTCGGTTACGTCGTCGCCGGCGTCGGACTTGACGCGTTCACGCCGCTCGGAATCAATCCGCTCTACCCGCTCATCGACCAGTTCGTCGCCGTCGACGGACGGGTCGGTTACTCGACCGCGGACGGGCTCTACCAATCGTTCTTCGACATCGGTGACGAACCAGCGGCGAGCGCCGGCGAGAGCGGTGGCACGAGCGTCGACGTCGGACAGCGTGGCTCGACCGAGGAGGTGCACGTCGCCAGCGGCGTCGACCCGGAGCCGGGAGCGGAGTCGGCCGCGACGGAACGCGTCTTCCCCGTCGTCTTCCGCGGGTGGCACGTCACGCTGCTGTTGGCCGGCGCGCTCGCGACGTGGGGACGACTCCGCGGGGCTGATGTATCGCGCGACCACAGCGGCGAGCGATGATACGTCCCTACGATTCCGCGACCGACGCGCTGTGGCCGCTGAAGCGCGCGTTCGAGACCGGTCTCGGCGAGAGCGGCGGCGAGGCGAAGGCCGAGGCGTACGACGTCAAGCTCACCGACGACTACCGCGAGCGGTGGCTCGCGTGGGTCGACCGCTGTGTCGAGAGCGAGGCGTGTCTGTTCGTCGCCGAGCGCGAGGACAGCGGGCTCGCCGGCTACTGTTTCCTGCTGCCCGAACGGCTCGCGTTCGTCTGGGACGCCGCCGTCATCAACGAGATCTACGTCGAACCGGAGGCCCGCGGAACGGGCCTCGCCGACGACCTCATGGCGCGGGCCGTGGCCCACGCCCGAGAACAGGATCTCCCGCTCGATCGGCTCGTGCTCGACGTGGACCGCGACAACGAGCGTGCCCGCGCCTTCTACGACCGACACGGCTTCACCCACTGGGGGGAGATGGTCGCCCGGGAGCTGTGAGGTGTGCCGCTACGAGGCCGCGCGTGCCGCGACGCCGCCGACCGCGCCCAAGACGACCGGGTAGAGGACGCCCGCCAGCAGGACACTCGTGACGGGGTCCGGCGAGACGTTCGACGTCGCGAAGAGGAACGCCCCGAGCAGCGACAGGACGCCGTAGCCGACGGCGACGGCCGCACCGGCGACGGCCGCGTCCACGGCGGCGAGCGCGTCCCCCCCGGCCGCCCGCCCGACGGCGACCCCGGCGATCAACAGGAGCACGACGGGGAGCGCGTACAGGGCAGGCGTGAAGGCGCTCTCTGTCCCGATGAAGTTCGTCGCGCCCCCGACGAGCGGTACGTCGACGACCGTATTCGCGAAGTGAGCGTTGAAGAACACCCAGCCGACCGCCTTCCACGTGGGGATGTCGGCGAACTGCCGGACGACGGAGTTCTGGAAGTCGTTGCTCGTGAGGAGGTAGGTGAACAGGTAGCCGAGGAGCCACGCCGCGCCGCCCGCGGCCGCTGCGACACCGAAGGGGACCCGTTCAGTGAGGCTGTCCGTTGCCATGGCGAGGCGACGGTTCGGATCATCAAGTAGGTTGTGGCACGGTAACCGCTTGACGGCGTAGCTGTCGGACGCGCGGCTGACGATCACTCCGTGGCCGCGGCCCACTCCTCGCGGGTGACGGTGTACCGGACGGTGTCGTACACCTCGCCGGACTGCGTGACTGCGGCGTTGCGCAGTCGTCCCTCGCGGCGACCCCCGAACCGCTCGACGTACCGCGCGACGGCACGCTCGGAATTCTCGTTGCGCACGTCGTGTTCGACGGCGACGGCGTCGAGGTCCAGCCGGTCGAAGGCGAGTTCGAACAGCCGCGCGGCCCGCTCGCCGGAGTAGCCGTTCCCCCACACGGCGGGGCGCAGCCAGAGGCCGAGGGTGGCGAGTCGCCGCTCCCACTCTGGGTGGAGGCCGGTCGTCCCGACGAACTCGCCCTCGTGCGCGCCGGTCGTCGGATAGATGGCGTAGTGGACCCCCTCACCGCTGTCGAACTGCTCGCCGGCGTTCGCGACGAACTCCGCCGTCTCCTTCGGCGTGGCGTGTGGCTCCCACGTCAGGTACTGCGTGACCTCCTCGATGCGGGGCGCGTCCGGCTTGACTTGCTCGTACATCTCGAATGGATCGAACGCCCCGGGCCGGATGGCCTCGTATCTGAGCCGCTCGGATTCGATGGTCTCGGGGAAGAGGGCCATGGAAGGGTGTCGCCTGCGGCGTGGTAAAGCCTTGCTCGGCCGTGTGGGAGAATGACGAACCCGCTCGTCGTTGATCTATCCTCGCATCTGCTCGCCGGCTGCGAGCGGCTGTCCCTCCGCAACCACTAAGCGGCGGACGCGCCGACCGTTCGGTAATGGATTGGACGGAGAAGTACCGCCCGTCGACGCTCTCGGAGGTGCGGGGCAACGACAAGGCCCGCGACCAACTGAGCGAGTGGGCGGAGACGTGGGACGACCACCAGGAGGCGGTGATCCTCTACGGCTCGCCGGGAATCGGCAAGACGAGCGCGGCCCACGCGCTCGCCAGCGACAGGGACTGGCCCCTCATCGAGTTGAACGCCTCCGACCAGCGGACGGGCGACATCATCGACCGGGTGGCCGGCGAGGCCGCGAAGTCGAGCACGCTCACGCAGTCGGCGGAGGGCGAGCCGGGCCGTCGGCTCGTCATCATGGACGAGGCGGACAACATCCACGGCAACTACGACCGGGGCGGCGCGCGCGCCGTCACCCGCATCGTGAAGGAGGCGAGCCAGCCGATGGTGCTCATCGCGAACGAGTTTTACGACACGTCGCGGGGGCTCCGCAACGCCTGTCAGACCATCGAGTTCCGCGACGTGTCCGCTCGCTCTATCGTGCCCGTGCTGCGTGACCTCTGCCGGAAGGAGTCCATCGCCTTCGACGAGGACGCGCTGAAGCGGCTCGCGGACCGGAACGACGGCGACCTCCGGGGCGCGGTGAAGGACCTGCAGGCCATCGCCGACGGGAAGGAGGAGGTCGGGCTGGAGGACGTGACCGGCGGCGAGCGCGACCGAACGAAGGGCATCTTCGAGTTCCTCGACGCCGTCCTCAAGGAGGAGCAGCCGCAGGACGCGCTGTATCTCACCTACGACGTGGACGAGACGCCCGACGACCTGCTCCTCTGGCTGGAGGACAAGGCACCGAAGGTGTTCGAGGCCGACGAGTTGGCGCGGGCGTACGACTACCTCGCGCGGGCCGACCGCTGGCTCGGGCGCGTGCGCGCCACGCAGAACTACTCCTACTGGCGCTACGCGACGGACAACATCGCGGCCGGCGTGGCGGCCGCCCGCGAGGAGACGCGCGACGGCTGGACCCGGTACGGCGGCGCGCCCTACCGGTCGAGCAAGGACGCGACGCGCGACGAGGTGGCGACGAGGATCGCCGAGGTGGCGGGCGTCTCGACGGCGACCGCGCGCCGCGACGTCGTCCCGTTCCTCGCGGTCATGACCCACCACTGCAAGAACCGCGACCTGACCGTGCGGATGGCCGCCCGCTACGAGTTCGGCACCGAGGAGGTGTCGTTCGTCACCGGCTCCGGCGAGTCCACGAACAAGGTCGCGGACGTCGTCGCCGACGCGGAGGAACGCCGCGCCGAGCGGGCCGAAGAGCACGGCGGCGACGTGTTCGACCGCGTCGAGGAGGAGGCGGCGGAAAGCGAGACGGCACAGGCCGAGGCCGGCGACGTGGAACCGGTCGACGGCGAGGCGGACGAGGAGAGCGCGACTGCGGACGCCTCGGGCGACGAATCCGCGAAGGAAGCGGCCGCGGACGACGAGGCGCAGTCGGGCCTCGGCGACTTCATGTGATCAGAGCAGGCGTTCGAGGAACCGCTCGCCGCGCTCCGTCTCCGGCGATTCGAAGAACGACTCCGGCGCGCCCTGTTCGACCACCTCGCCGTCCGACATCAACACGATGCGGTCGCCCACCTCGCGGGCGAACCCCATCTCGTGGGTGACGGTAAGCATCGTCATGCCCTCCGTCGCGAGGTCTTTCATGACGCCGAGCACCTCACCGACGAGCTCCGGGTCGAGCGCGCTCGTCACCTCGTCGAACAACATCACCTTCGGGTCCATCGCGAGGGCGCGAGCGATGGCGACCCGCTGCTGCTGGCCGCCGGAGAGTTCGGCCGGATACGACGCCGTCTGGTCGCCCAGTCCGACCCGACCGAGCAGGTCGTCGGCGCGTTTCGTCGCCTCGCTCTCGGGAACGCCCTTCACCTTTCGCGGCCCGACGGCGACGTTCTCGGTCGCCGTCATGTGGGGAAACAGGTTGAACGACTGAAACACCATGCCGACCTGCTGGCGGAGGCGGTTGACGTTCGCGTCCGGCCCGGAGATCAGGTCGCCGGCGATGCGTATCTCGCCGCCCTGAATCTCCTCCAGTCGGTTGGCACAGCGGAGCAGGGTCGATTTGCCCGACCCCGAGGGACCGACCACGACGACGACCTCCTGTTCCTCGACCGCGAGGTCGACCTCTTTCAGCACGTGTGTCTCGCCGAAGTACTTGTCCACGCTCTCGTACTCGACGAGCGGTCGGGTGCTCATCGCGGCCCCCCCGTCGGGTCGGCCCGCGCCTCCAGGTATCGGACGAATTTCCCGAGCGGGATCGTTATCGCGAGATACAGTATCGCCGCCCAGAGGATCGGCGTCCAGATGTCGAAGGTGGCGCTGTTGATGTTCTGGACCGTGCTGATTATCTCCGGTACGGCGAGCACGGAGAGCAGGGAGGTGTCCTTGACGAGGATCACCTGATCGTTGCCGATGGCCGCGAGCGCGTTGCGCCACGCCTGCGGCAACACGACCTCTCGCATCGCCTGTGCGTACGACATGCCGAGCGAGCGGGCCGCCTCCATCTGGCCGTCGGGGACTGCCTCGACGCCGCCGCGAATCGCCTCGCCGATGTACGCCGAGTGGTTCAGCGTGAGCCCGATTATCGCCGCCGGAACGCTGAAGTTCGCGATGGGGAACTGGCCGGGCGGCCAGAAGGCCGGGATGCCGGAGTAGATGACGATGAGTTGGAACAGGAGCGGCGTCCCGCGGAAGAACTCGATGTATCCCTTGGCGATGCCGCGGGTCGGGAGCGTCTCAGAGATGCGGCCAAGGCCAACCAGCATGCCGCCGGTCACCGACAGTACGCTGCTGATGGCGACGATTCGCAACACGACGAAGAACGCGTCGATGAACTGCGGATGGATGATGTTCACGAACCGGTCGGGGTTGACCTGCGTGTAGAGGATGACACCGAGGAATCCCACCACGGCCAGCGTGAACAGCCCGGAGGCCGCAATTCCGATGATCTTCAGTCGTTGGTCGTTCAGGAAGGGGCTGGAAGGCGACTCGTCTCCTCGCCCGTACTGCGTCTCAGACATCCTTGGAGACGAGACGGACCCGCGGACTTAAATCCACGCCGATACGCACGGTGTAGCTACCCCGCGAAGTACTCGTCGTATATGTCGTCGTAGGTGCCGTCCTCCTTGATGCTCGCGAGCGCGCCGTTGACCTCCTCGCGGAACTCGCCGTCGTCCTCGCGGAACGCGATGCCGTACTCCTCGACGGTGAGGGTGAGATACGGCGGCGCGTTCTCGTCGTCTTCGGCCGCAGCACCCTCGCCTTCGACGAACCGGACGTTGTCCCGCTGATTGACGAACTCCGCGTTGACCGTGTTGTCGTTGACCACCGCGACCACCTGATTGTTGATGAGCGCGTCGAACGCCGCGGGAATCTGGTCGTACCGCTTGATGCTGAGGTCGCCGTCGAACTCTTCTTTCAGTTCGTCGGCCGCCCCGGCACCGGTCGTCCCCTTCTGGACGCCGACGGTTTGCCCTTTCAGGTCCGACTTCGCGGTGATGTCGCTGTCCTCTAACGCGACGATGGTCTGGTAGGCGGTGAAGTACGGGTCCGAGAAGTCGACCTCCTCGTCGCGCGCGTCGTTGATCGTCATCGCGCTCATGATGACCCGGAAGTTGCCGTTGTTGAGCGAGGAGATGATCGTGTCGAAGCTCGTGTCGGCGAACTCCGGCGTGAGACCGAGCTGTTCGCCGAACACCGCCTCCGCAATGTCGACATCGAAGCCGAGGAGCTCGCCGTCCTCGTTCTCGTACTCGAACGGCCGGTACGGGATGTCAGAGCCGATGCTGATCGTGTCGTTGCCATCGTCGGTGGCGTCGCCAGTGTCGGTGTCGGTGCCACCGCCGCTGATACCACTACACCCGGCCAGCGCCGCGACCCCGCCGGCACCGAGCGCCGAGAGATACGAACGCCGGTTCACTCCGTGTTCGCGTGACATATTCGACCGGGAATACAACGGAGTCGCGTTTGAACGTTTCGTCGTGTGACGGAAAAACGGACGCTCGCTCTTTCGAGGCGGCCGTTCGGCAGTCGCCTCGGTTCGCGGCCTGAGGCCGCTCGCCCGTCCGGCGGTCTCCCTGCGTTCTGCTCACGGGCGCGACGCGCCCGTCTGTTCGCGGCTACGCCGCTCACACGGCCCGTGGACCAACGGTCCACGCTGTTCGCCCGGCTCGTGGCGGCGAAGCCGCCACGCTGTCGTCGGCGCGTCGCGCCCGTGAGCAGAACGCAGGCCTCGATCAGTCGTTCTGCGCGTCGACGACGGCGACGCCCGCCAGATTCACGATGTCTTTCACCTCGTCACCGCGCTGGAGCACGTGCACCGGCTTGTCCATCCCCACCAGCATCGGGCCGATGGCTTCCGCCCCGCCCAGCCGCTGGAGCAGTTTGTACGCGATGTTGCCCGCTTCCAGATTCGGGAACACCAGCACGTTCGCCGGCGCGTTTAGGTCTGAGAACTCGTAGTCCTCGCGCAACAGATCCTCCACGACCGCCGTGTCCGCCTGCATCTCACCGTCGACAGGGAAGTCGACTGCCGAGTCCGAGCGGAGCGAGTCGGCCGCCTCCTGAACCTTCACGATGCCCTCGTTCTGCACGGAGCCGAAGTCGGAGTAGGAGAGCAGGGCCGCCCGCGGCTCGACGTTGAATCGCCGGGCCAACGCCGCCGTCTGCTTCGCCACTTCCTCCAACACCTCGGCATCGGGGTCCTGATTCACCGTCGTGTCGGCGCAGAACACGACCCGATCTTTGAACGTCAGCATGTACACCCCCGCCGCGTACTCCGTCTGCTCGTCCGTGCCGATGACGCCGAGCGGCGCGCGGAGCGCCTGCGGATAGTGGTGGGTCAGGCCGGTGAGCATCGCGTCGGCATCGCCCACCTCGACCATGACGCTGCCGAGGTGGTTGCCGTTGGTCACCAGCTCTTCCGCCTCGCGGCGGGTGACGCCCTTCCGTTTGCGCAGTTCGTGGAGCCGCTCGGCGTACGGGGCGAGGGTCTCCGCTTCCGGGTCGACGATCTCGGGATCGAAGTCCAGTCCGAGTTCGTCGGCCGTCCGCAGGATGCCGTCGCGGTCACCGATGAGCACGGGCTCGGCGATGCCCTGATCCGTCAGCTGGTAGGCGGCGCGGATCATCTTCTCGTCGTCGCCCTCGGAGAGGACGACCCGCTTGGGGTCGGATTTCGCCTTGTTGAGCACGACCCGCATCATCTCGCGGCCCTTCCCGAGGCGCGCTTCGAGCTGCTCCTCGTAGCTCGACAGGTCGAGTTCGGTCCGGGCACAGCCGGAGTCGATTGCCGCCTGTGCGACTGTAGGCGCCAACTCGAACAGCACGCGGGGGTCGAGCGGCTTCGGGATAACGTAGTCGGGGCCGTACTGGAGCGGCTCGTCGCCGTACGCCTTCACAACCGCGTCGGGCACGTCCTGCCGGGCGAGTTCCGCCAGCGCCTCCGCAGCGGCGACCTTCATCTCCTCGTTGATCTCGGTGGCGCGCACGTCCAGCGCGCCCCGGAACAGGAACGGGAACCCGAGCACGTTGTTCACCTGATTCGGGTAATCGGAGCGGCCGGTTCCCATGATGACGGTGTCGTCGCGCGCCGCCCTCGCCTCCTCGTAGCCGATCTCCGGCGTCGGGTTCGCCATCGCGAAGATGATGGGGTCGTCGGCCATCGACTGCACCATCGCCTGTGAGACGATGCCGGGGGCAGACAGGCCGACGAACACGTCGGAACCGGCCATCGCGTCCGCGAGGCCACCCTCGGGTACGTCGCGGGCGAACTCCCGTTTGAATTCATTCACGTCGCCCGCCTCGGCCCGCCCTTGGGTGATGATCCCAGAGGAGTCACACATCGTGATGTTCTCCTTGCGAACGCCGAGCGAGACGTAGAAGCGAGCCGTCGCGATGGCCGACGCGCCCGCACCGGAGAAGGTCACCTCCAGATCGGCGAGATCCTTCCCGATGATGTCGCAGGCGTTGAGCAGGCCCGCCCCTGAGATGATCGCCGTCCCGTGCTGGTCGTCGTGGAACACCGGGATGTCCATCCGCTCGCGCAGTCGCTCCTCGATCTCGAAACACGCAGGGGCCGCGATATCTTCGAGGTTGATGCCGCCGAAGGTCGGCTCCATCGCGGCGACGCTCTCGACGAACGCGTCCGGATCGGTGTGTTCCAACTCGATGTCGAACACGTCGATGTCGGCGAAGCGCTTGAACAGCACCCCTTTCCCTTCCATCACCGGTTTCGACGCCTGTGCGCCGATGTCGCCGAGACCGAGCACGGCCGACCCGTTCGACACCACGCCGACCATGTTCCCTTTCGCCGTGTACTGATACGCGGCGTCCGGGTCGTCGGCAATCGCCTCACACGGCGCTGCCACCCCGGGAGAGTACGCCAAGGAGAGATCCCGCTGGGTGTTGGTGGACTTCGTCGTCGAGATCTCGAGCTTTCCCGGCGGTGCCGACTCGTGGTACGCCAACGCGTCTTCGTCAAGTCCCATGGAGGAGGCCAACGCGGGAGCGTGAAAAACCTACCCGAAGCGGCGTTCGTCGTCCGTCGAACCGCCGTGGAGCGGACCGATTAAGTCCGGCCAGCCCCGAACGCGTGTATGGATTTCCGGAAAGTCGCGGCGGGGACCGCGGCGCTGGCGGCGGTGACGATGCTGTTGGGCGTGTTCACCGCCGCAGAGGGCGCGGGTCTCACCTGTGCACAGCGGTGGCCGCTCTGTGACGGGCCGCTCGGCGGCCTCCTGCCGGCGAACTATCTGAGCTTCGTCGAGTGGTTCCACCGGCTCGTGGCCGGCACCACGGGTCTCGTCGTGTTGGGGACGGTGGTGCAGGCGTGGCGGACGGGCCAGTCGAAGCGCATCCGCTACGCGGTGACGGCCGCACTCGCCATCCTCCCGGTGCAGGTGACGCTCGGCATGCTGACGGTGACGACCTACGAGTGGCTCGTGCTCGTCGCGCACTTCACGACCGCGACGGCTATCTTCGGGCTTCTCACGCTCGCGGCGGCGTGGGCTTACCGGACGACGGACGCCGCTCCGTCCGGTCGGTACGCCGCGCTCGCCGGGAGCGCGCTGGCGGTGCCGGCGGCCGTCGTCTCCCCGCGCCTCTTGTTCGCGTTCGGCTCCGCGGTGCAGGTGACGTACTACGCGCTCCTGCTCGGAGCGTTCGCGGCGCTGCTCGCGGCGACCGTCTGGCTCCGCGGCCAGCGAGCGGCGGCGCTGACCGGGGTCGCCGCGGCGCTCGTCGCGGGCCTCCTCGTGCTCGGCCGACAGAACTACAGTCAGACGGTGGCGGTCGGCACCGTAGTCGCGCTCGCCGTCGTCGTCGGCTGTGGGTTCCTCGCGGCACGAACCGCAGGCTCGAAGCGCGACGACACGCCGCCGCGAGACATCCAGCTCGACAGTCGGTGAGAGACGAGAAGCCACGGCGAAGGGGCCGAAATGGTGGCACCGCTTCGAGCCGTGTCAACTTCCCGCCCGGAGAAAACCGCCGGACAGGAAGCGTGGGTGCGTCCCCAGACCACCACGACACCCATCACCCCCCAGCAACGGGTGCACAACGGCGAAACGCCGTGTGGTGGCAACTGCACGTACAGCCCCATCGGTATTGAACTGACTCCCTTCGTACCTAGAGTGACGGTGCGCTTATACCTCTCCCTGCCGACTGTTCGCCCATGAGTGAGACGCTCACGGACGAGGAAATCGCGGATCGACTGCCCGGCGGCTGGAGCCGCGACGGCGACGAAATCGTCCGGACGTTCGAGTTCGACTCGTATCTGGAAGGGGTGGGCTTCGCGGCCGGGGCCGGCGGTCTCGCCGAGGAGGCGTTTCACCACCCCAGCATGACCGTCGAGTGGCGAGAGGTCGAGGTCCGACTGACCACACACGACGCCGGCGGTATCACAGACAAGGACATCGATCTGGCGGAGCGGTTCAACGAACTCGCCGGGTAGAGACGACGGCTTCCAGATTGATCCTCGCGTCGGTTCCGTCGGCGCGACCGTTCTACGCGAAGATGTCCTCGTAGCCGTTACGGATGAAGTAGCGGACCCAGTTCCCGTACGTGCGGTCGGCGGGGTGGTCGGCGACCTGTTCGTACCGAACCGTTCCCTCCTCGTCGATGACGCAGGTGGCGGCGATACCGGTGACGCCGTGGCTCGTCTCTTCGGTGCCGCTGTACCGGTCGGCGACCGCGCCGTCCGGGTCCGCGAGCAGCTGGAAATCGAGGTCGAAGCGGTCGCGCATCTCCGTCAGCGCGCCCAGCTCGTCCGTCACGACCGGGAGGATGTCGACGCCGTCGTTGAACCACAGGTCGTAGCTCACTTCGCTGAACGTCTGGAGGTGTTCGGCACAGAAGCTACACCACGCGCCGCGGTTGACGAGGACGACCGTCGGCCCGTTCGAGAGCGTCTCGGAGAGCGTCGTCTCGCCGCCGCCAGTGCTTTCGAGCGTGAAGTCGGGCGCGGATTCGCCTTCGAGCGTCATACTCCGGCCGAGGCGAGGGTGACATTACACCCTTTCGCGGCTGGACGCAGTAGGTCGCATTACCGATCATTAATGATGTTCGCCACCTCGAAACGGCCTTGTGCACGCGTGGAGTAGCCGACTGCGTGCGGCGATGACGAGGGCCGATACCCCCGCTCCGAGCCCCGTGTGACGACGACCACGGCCGAGCCGCACATCCGTTCTCACGAATCGCCCGAGTTTCCGGTTTGTTGTCCTGATTTCGTGATTTGCTCGCACAGGACGGTGTTCAGATAGGCGATAGCCGACCGAGCAAGTGCGGTCGGGTGGGACTGGAAGGGGCCGGGCGGTCGCCGAAGCACGCCGACGCAAGGACCGCACCGCGAGCGAAGCGAGCGGGAGGACCGCAGCGAGGCGCGCGAGGCGAGGGCCCGGGGGCTTCCAAGCTGGCTACGTTGTCTATGACAGCTCATCCGGGCTTGTCTGAACACTACTCGTCCAATCGCCCCAGTATTTATTCCGACCCCCGGCAATATTTGCGTATGGACTTCACCCTCCCCGACGAACACCGGATGATCCGGGAGACGGTCCGCGAGTACGGCTTCTCGCAGGAGCAGGCCGAGATACTCTGGCACGGACTCGGCGGCTTTCGGAACAGCCAACTCGAACGCTGGAACGTCGACCCGACGGCGTTCTGGGCGGCGTTTCACGAGGTGGAAGACGGCGAGACGCGCGCCGACCACGCGTTCGTGTATCCGGACGCGGAGCGGTTCGCCACCCACGAGGGCCCGCTAGGCGTCGTCACGCACTCACAGCCGTATCTCGTCGAGCCGGTGTTGGACGAACTCGACATCCGCGACTGGTTCGACACGGTGCTCTGCTGCTCGGACGAGACGGGGTGGAAACCCGACCCGGCTCCCGTCCGGACGGTGGTGAACGAACTCGGCGTGATCGACGGGCAGGGCGTGCTCGCCGGCGACGGGCCACAGGACATCGGCGCGGCGTGGAACGCGGGACTCGACGGCGTTCACGTCGAGCGACACGGGCCGGAGCGACGCGGGATGTGCGTGCTCGGCGACCACCGCGTCGAGAGCTTCGACGACCTGTTCGCGGAAGGCCCGGCGGCGGACTGACGACCTGCGCGACGAACCGCGTCCGCTCGCTGGTCAGGTGGATGCCGCCAACCGGCAGGAGTTCGATACGGCACAGCGTGACAATGATTCGTTAGTTCTTCCCTCCCACCGTATCCGTCGTGGGTGGACGAGAACTCCGGAAAGCCGGGCTAATCGTGTCCCGTATCGGTATTGTGAGCGGTTTCAGGGGTCGAAGCGTATCATCGTGAACACACTGGCAGTAACAGACGTTCATTCGGTTCCGCTTTCGGCGGACTGTGCACGTAGTCCGGCGTACCCGTATCCGAGAAATGCGCCGATTGCGCCACCGACGGCAGCACCGACGGGACCGCCGACGGCGGTCGCGGTGCCAGCTAGTGACCCCACACCAGCGAAGAGACCGGCACCGACCGGCGCGGCACGCCGTGCGCGCTTGCTGACGGCGGCCCGGTCGACGGAACGCAGTCGTTCGATGAACGACATCAACGGACAGTCGTATCGATAGGATAAAAATCTCCGGAGGGGGACGGAAATGCTGGTTCCGGTTGAATCCCGAAGCCGTGTGTACTGCGCCGGGTCCAGTGGCCGACCGACGACCAGCAGTCAGTCGTACGGGTCCTCGGCGTCTTCGAGCGGCAGTTCGAGGTCGGACTCCTTCTTGCCCCGCACGTCGGCCTCCAGTTCGAGCGCCTGCCCGCAGTCGGGACACGGCACTGCGAACCGGACCGCGGGGCCGTTCGGCCCGCTCACGAGGTCTAGCACGTCGACGTCGACCGGAAACAGGTACTCGGGATCGAGGTCGTGGTCACACGCCATACGCGGGCTACCGTGTGGGGGGACTTACGCTTTGTCGCTTCGCGCGTATCCGGGGAGGGCGTCGAACACATCCCTGCCCTCGGCGACCGCCTCGCGGAGTCGCTGCACGCCGGGCTTGTCGATCCGTTCGGGGGCCGCGAGGACGCGAACCGTCTCCGTCCCGACGGGAACGAGGCCGAGGCCGAGTTTCTCGGCCGTCGCGCGCAGTCCGAGGCCGGCGTCGGCCTTCCCCGCGAGGACGCGTCGGGCGGGCGACTCGTGGGCGCGCACCGCGCGGTCGAAGCCGTCGACGGCCTCCACGAGGTCGTGGCGGTCGACGCCGCGCTCGTCCGCGAGCGTCGCCAGCGCGTTCGACAGCGACGTGCGAAGCCCGGAGTCGGTCGTCCGGTTGACGAAGGCGAGGTCGTCGTCCACCAGCGAGTCGAGACCTGTCACGCCTGCGGGGTTCCCCTCGGGGACGACGAGGCCCCACTCGCGACGCCACGCGCCCAACTCCTCGGTGTCGACACGGCCCGTCTCCGGCGCGCTCGTCACGGCTACATCGGCCACGCCGTTGCGCACCCGCCGCAGGCCGGGGCGTGATCCCTGTCCGAGATACCGCGGGCGGTCCACGCGGTCGAGCAGGCGCGCGAGCGCCGGGTCGTCCTCGCCAACGCCGAACAGCGACGGCGGGCGCACCTCCGGCGAGAACAGCCGCACCTCGACCGTCTCGCCCTCGCTCAGATACTCCGTGTCCGGGTCGACGGCGACGACGCCGTCCGCCTCAACGAGCGACGTGGTCGCGCCCGACCCCTTGTCGACCGGGTAGACGAGCGTGTCGCCGTCGCCGTCGGTGACGAGCCCCGCCGGCATGTAGCGGAGTCGCCCCTCGGCGTACCGCTCCTCGACGGCCATCTCGCCGGCCACGGTCGCGCCCGCCGGCTCCGGTTCGCCCGCCGCGCGGCGGATGGCGGGCGCGACGAACGTGCGGAAGATGGTGAGCGCGCTCACCGGATACCCCGGCAGGCCGACGTAGGCGCTGTCGTCGAGCGTGCCGATCAGCATCGGCTTGCCCGGCTTGACCGCGACGCCGTGCAGGAGGAGTTCCCCCCGCTCCTCGATGACCCGGTAGATCACGTCGACGGCGCTGGCGGAGGTCGACCCCGACGAGAGGACGAGATCGCACTCGTCGGCGGCCTCGCGGAGCACGCGCTCCATCTCCTCGCGGTCGTCGCCGGCGTGCGGATACAACTCGGGTCGGCCGGCCGCGCACGGGCACCTCGTCGACCCCGAGTGCAGACAGCAGGCCGATCTCGCGGGCGGTGATCTGTGTCCCCGGGCCGAGCGCGCGTTCACCGGCGGCCACGTCCGCGCCCGCGAACATGATTCGGTCGCCCGGCGCGAGTGCGGTACGGGCCAGAACCTCTTCGCTCGCGGCTCCCGGGTCGTTCCGCTCCCCGTCTTCTCGCGGGCCTTGCTCGCTCGAACGGCCCGCGGAGCTTTGCTCCGCGCTGGTCGCTCTGTCGGCGTCGGTTTCAGACGCCCGGTCCGTCCGCTCGACCATCACCACGGCGTCGACACCGTCCGGCACCACCGCGCCGGTGGAGATTTCGGCACACTCGCCGGGACCGACGGTCACCTCCGGCACCTCGCCGGCGTGGACCTCGCCGATCAGTTCGAGACGGGCCGGGTCGGCCTCGTCCGCGCCGAAGGTGTCGGCGGCCTGCACCGCGTAGCCGTCGACGCTCGCGCGGTCGAAGCCCGGCACGTCGAGGTCGGCATCGAGTCGGTCTGCGAGCACGCGGCCGCGCGCTTCCGCGAGCGGTACCGTCTCCGCTTCGGGCGTCAGGTCGAGCGACGCGATGGCGTCGTGGGCCTCCTCGGGCGGCGCGAGGTCGCGGAACTCCTTGCGGTCGGTCACGCGAGTTCACCTCGCGTGACCGATGAGGGGAGTCGCAGCCCCGCGCAGCTCGCAAAGCGAGCGAGCAGGATCGTCTCCACGTGGTCAGGCATGGTACTCCCAGTTCTGGACGGCGACCGTTTCCTCCTCGGCGAGGCCCTCGCTGTCTTCCCTGACGACGACCCAGCCGTCGGCGAGCGCCACGGACGACAGGACGCCCGACCCGGACGCGCGGGTCGGCGTGGCAACCGTCTCGTCGCCCTCTGCGTCGAGTTTCACCCGAGCGAACGTCCGCTCGCCGGGCGCGGAGGCAATTTTCCGTGTCAGTCGCGCCTCGGTCGTCGGGAGCGATTCGTTCGGCATGCGGCCGGCGGCCTTCAGCGCGGGCCGGAGGAACTGGACGGCGTTGACAATACACGCGACCGGATACCCCGGCAGCATCAGGACGGGCGTCTCCTCGACGACGCCGAGCGCACAGGGGTGGCCCGGTTTCAACGCGACACCGTGGACGAGCAGCTCGCCGAGGTCGTCGACCACCTCCGGGATGAGGTCACGCTCGCCGACCGAGGACCCGCCCGTCGTCACGACGATGTCCTTCGTCAGGTCGCGCTGGACGGCCGCCCGCAGCGCCGCCGCGTCGTCGGTCACCACGTCGCGGTACTCGGCGCGGCCGCCCCACCGCTCGACGAGCGCGGAGACCGTGAGACCGTTCGTCTCGATAGTCTCGCCCGGCGCTGGGTTCGACTGGACGAGTTCCTCGCCCGTCGGGATGACGCCCACCGTCGGGCGCTCGTAGCAGTCGACCCGTGCGACGCCGGTCGACTTCAGCAGGCCGAGATCCGACGGGCGGAGCCGGTGGCCCGCCTCGTAGAGCAACTGGTCGGCCTCCACATCCTCGCCCGGCGGCGCGACGTTCTCCCCCTCGGCGACGGCGTCGAACACCTCGACCTCGCCGGCGAAGCGGCTCCCGGCGTCGCCGGTCGCTCGTTCGGTGCCGGTCCCCGGCACCCGCTCCGTCTCCTCGATCATCACGACGGCGTCCGCTCCGTCGGGGAGTTCGCTCCCGGTGTGGACCGGGACGGCCGCCTCTGGGCCGCCCGGTTCGTCTCGCTCGCGCTCGCGGAGGACGGCCGGCGAGCGACCGGACGCGCCGAAGGTGTCTTCGGCGCGCACGGCGTAGCCGTCCATCGCGGCACGGGGGTAGTGTGGCACGTCACGCGCGGCGCGCGCGTCCTCGGCGAGGACGCGCCCGTCGGCCTCCGGCAGTCTGAGCGACACCGTCTCCGTGACGGGGGTGACGGCGTCGAGCAGTCGCTCGCGCGCCGCCGACACGCGGGTAACGTCCTTGAATCCCGATTCTTTCATACCCGGACATGAGGTCGGGGGCGTGAAAAATCAGTCGCGAACGACGAGCGTCGTGCCGTCGCGGTAGGCGAACAGCGGCGGCCGACGGCCGGGCCGAAACGCCGTCGTCGCCGTCGTCTCCGGGCCGTGTACCTCGACGGTGACCGCGCCCGTCCCGCGGGGTACCGGGAGCGTCGTCGTCTCGTCGGGGGCCAACTCGATCCGGTCACACTGGCCGGCGTCGTCGCGGCGGCGGACGACGCGGAAGGCGACGGCCGTCGACCCGTCGTTGCGGAACGACACCCGTTCGCCGGGCACCGTCACGGCGTCGGAGCGGGTGAGGTCGTCGGCACTAGCGGGTTGCATGTGACCCTGTAGCGATGTCGCGGGAATATGCCTTCTGGCCGTCTCCGGGCGAGCGCGTCAGGCGTCCGCCAGCGTTCCCTCGGTGTCGATGCCGTAGACGGCCGCCGGCGTCTCGACGTGTGCGCGCCGCACCGCGGCGTCGTACCCCTCCTCGCGGAGCCAGTTCACTCGGCGGGGGACGGTCTTTGGCCCGAGCACCGCGCCCGGTCGGTCCGGGTCGTCGATGAAGTCGGTCTCCATCAGGAACGGGTCGTTCGATTCGGCGGCCGCTCGCAGCCCCTCTTTCCGGCCGATGACGCTCGCCACCGGGCCGGTGATCGGCCTCTCGGCGTAGTGTTTGACGACCTGTCCGGCGGGCAACCCCGCCGCCTCGGCCCACTCGGCGACCGTCCCGAAGTCGTCGCCCGCCTCCGTGTGGAGCTGGACGGGACAGCCGACCTCCGCGCCGACGGCGAAGGCGTGGCGCATCACGGCGTTCGAGGCCTCCCACACCCCTTCGTCCACGTCGTAGTGGGGCCGACCGGACTTGATAGCGAGCGCGGGACCGTCGGCGACGTACTCGCCGGCCACGTCGAGTCCCGCCTGCATCAGGTCGCGGGCACCCTCGGGCGTGTAGCCGCGGTCGACCAGCCGGGAGACGAGGGCGGGGTGGACGCCGAGCACGGGCCACGCGCGGCCCGGCAGCGTCTCGCTCGCCGCCCGCGTGACCTCGACCGTGAGGTCGAACGTCTCGCGGAAGCCGGCCTCGTCGTCCACCTCGCCGACGAGCGACCACGAGGGTTTGTTCACCACGAGCAGGTGGGTGCCGCCGGCGCGGGCGAACTCCTCGGCGGCCGCCGCGCCGCGGCCGTTCACCGGGTTGAGATGGAGATGGTTGTCCAGAATCGGAGACATGATGCTGGATACCGCCCGAGACAGCAAAACGCTGGCCTTACAGGAGCGTCACGAGTCCGGCGGCCTCGGCGACCATCCACGCGACGAAGAGCACGTACAGACCGAGCAGACCGGCCGCCTCTACCCGCCCCAGTCGCAGGTCCGTCCGCGTCGCGGCGAAGAAGGCGACCGTCGCGACGACGAGAAACGCCATCATCGGGGTGATGCGCGCGAAGTTCACCGTCGCGGCACCGGCCAACAGCACGCCGGTCGGGACGGCGACGAGCAGGTCGAAGACGTTCGACCCGAGCACGTTCGCCAGCGAGACGGCGCTCTCGCCAGCGCGGGCCGCCGCCAGCGAGACGAACGCGTCCGGCAGACTCGTCCCCGCGGCGACGACGGTGACGCCCCAGAGGAACGACGAGGTGCCGAAAGTCGCCCCGAACCCGACCGCGGCCCGCACGAGCAGTTCCACGCCGATTACGATAGCGACGAGCGACCCGGCGAGTCGCGCCCACTCGCGGAGAACGGCGTCCGCGCGGCGGCGCGCGCCGTCGTGCGCCACCGTGTCGGCGTACTGGATAAACACGTACAGACCGTAGAGTGCGACCGGGGCGAGCGCGAGCGGTCGGGTGACGCGGCCCCGCAGTTCCCCGGCCGCGGGGTTGTAGATGACCGCGAGCGCGAAGGTGAGCGTCAGCGCCGCGACCGCGAGCATGTAGAACTGCGCCTCCTTGTAGACGAGCGTCCGGTTCGTTTCGAGCGGTCCCCCGGTCGACAGCGCCGCGAGCGCGGGAATCACGAGGAGATTGAACACCGCGCTGCCGACGATGGAGCCGACACCCAGATCGAAGGAGCCGTGCAGCAGCGTCGAGAGGACGACCGCCGCGATCTCGGGCATCGACGACCCGACGGCCGCGATGACGGCCCCCTGGACGACTGCCGGCACGCCGTAGTGGCTCGCCAGCCGGTCGGCCGCCGTTTCGAGTCGGCCGCTGGCGAGATACGTGACGCCGGTCCCAGCGACGGCACCGGCGACGAGCACGAGCAGGGACGCCACGCATCCGCCAACACGGGGCGGCGTGAAAGGCTACCCGGTCACCCTCGTCGTGACCGCGCGAAGACAGGAGGAACTTTCGTTAAGAACCCGCCCTGTGACATGTTCGCAAGCACGGCAGCGCGCGACAGAGGTGGACCTACCGGTGACCGATTGGACGAACCGACTTCGATGTGCCGGCTCTGTGGAGCGAAGCCCGACGAGCGAGTTGACGCGTGTCCGGTGTGTGGCGGCGAAGTCAGCACGTGCGACCTCTGATCCGGTGGCGATGCCGAGCGAAGAGCGACCGCGACTCGTTGCCGACGGCGGCACCGACGAGACGCACCGCGAGTGTCGACGGTGCGGCAGGAATCTCGCCGGTGAGACCGAGACGTGTCCTAACTGCGGTGGCGAGGCCGTCTCCTACGACTTTTGAACCCGAGATTTACTCGGTATCGAGGGTGAGCGCCGCGTGGGCGGCGTTCGCGAGCGCGTCGGAACTGCCGTGTGTGCCCGGAGCCAGCGCCACCGTCCGGAGTCCGTAGCGGTTCGCCACCTCGATGGTCGGCTTGAAGTCCGTGTCGCGGGAGACGACCACCAGCGCGTCCAGCGCGCCGTCGACGACGAACTCCGTCGCGTCGACGGCCAGCTTCACGTCTACGTCACCGCTCGTCACGGTCACCTCGAAGCCGCGCGCCTCCGCGGCGCGGATCAGCTCCGGCGGCGCGCCCTCGTCGAGATACAGGCGACTGAGCGTGGGCCGACCCTCCGCGCGTGCCGCCTCCCGGATGTCGTCGAGGTCCACGTCGAACTCCTCGCGGAACACGTTCGGCCCGTCCACGAACACCCCCACGCGGGCCGGGTCGGCCTCGTCCATACCCGAGACAGCGCCGGTGGACGGATACGGCTACCGATACGTCGCGCGAGCGACGACCGGGACGGTGGAACCGACGGCAGGCCGCTCCCCGACGAGGGCCGAGCCGCCGGCGACGGGAGAACCGAACGTATTAACCCCGGGGGCGTCAGGGTCGGAACATGGCCCTTCGGAAGCCGCCGTTGCGCGAGGTACACGCCGAGCGCGGGGCGAAGTTCACCGAATTCGGCGGGTGGGACATGCCCGTCGAGTTCGACGGTATCCGGGCCGAACACGAGGCTGTCAGGTCGTCGGCCGGACTCTTCGACGTCTCTCACATGGGAGAGATCAAGGTGTCCGGACCCGACGCGACCGAACTGACGAATCGGCTGACGAGCAACGACGTCGCGGCGCTCGATCCCGGCGACGCGCAGTACGCCGTCATCACGAGCGACGACGGACAGATCATCGACGACACCGTCGTCTATCTGCTCCCCGACGGCGAGACGTATCTGTTCGTCCCCAACGCCGGCAACGACGACCGGATGCACGAGCGGTGGACCGACCACCGCGACGAGTGGGGGCTGGACGCCGTCGTCGAGAACGCGACCGACGAGTACGCGATGTTCGCGCTGCAAGGCCCGGACGCGCTCGCCGTCGCGGCGGAGACGACCGCGGCGTCGGTGGCGGACCTCGCACGGTTCACCGCCGCGTCGACCGAGGTGGCCGGTGTCGACTGTCTCGTCGCCCGCAGCGGCTACACGGGCGAGGACGGCGTCGAACTCCTGCTGTCGGAGTCGGACGCCCGGAGGGTGTGGACGGCGCTTGCCGACGTGACGGACGACGGCGCGACGGTCCAGCCCTGCGGGCTGGGGGCGCGCGACACCCTCCGCATCGAGGCCGGCTTCCTGCTGTCGGGACAGGATTTCGACATCGAGTCGGATCCCCGAACCCCGTTCGAGGCCGGCATCGACTTCGCGGTCGACCTCGACACGTCGTTCGTCGGGCGGGACGCGCTCGCAGCGGACGACCCCGAAGAGCGACTCGTCGGCATCCAGCTCACCGAGCGGGGCGTGCCGCGGCACAGCTACGACATCGTGAGCACGGAGAACCACGTCATCGGCGAGGTCACGTCGGGGACGATGAGTCCGACGCTGGATGCACCCATCGGCATGGGGTATCTCCCGACGGAGTACGCCGACCCCGGGACGAACGTGCGGGTGGTCGTCCGGGGTGGACAGAAGAGCGCCCGCGTCCAACAGCTACCCTTCTACGAACGATGAGCTTCGAGATCCGCGACGACTGTCGGTACAGAGAATCACACGAGTGGGCGCACCCGAACGGCGTCGTCCGCGTCGGGCTCACCGATTTCGCACAGGACGAACTCGGCGACGTGGTGTTCGTCGAGCTGCCCCAAGAGGGCGACGCGCTCTCGCGGGGCGAGGAGTTCGGCGTCATCGAGTCGATCAAGGCGGTGTCGGACCTGTACGCGCCCGTCTCCGGCGAGGTCGTGGCCGTGAACGAGCGGCTGTTCGACGAGCCGGAACTCGTCAACGAGTCGCCCTTCGAGGACGGCTGGATGCTCGAAATCGAGCCGACCGACGCCGACTTGGACGCCCTGCTCTCGCCGGGCGAGTACCGCGACCAGACGGAGTGAGCCGTCGCGCGAGGCGCGCGAGCGGGCCGACGAGCAGCGGTGATCAGATCCGCGCAAAGTGCCGGCCTTGCCACCCGGGAACGAACTACTCTTAATCGAGCGCCCGTACCATTACACATGATTAAATTCCAGCGGGAGGCGCGACGTGGTGACGGACGACGGGTGACCGGGGTATGAGCGGGCGAAGCGCCGGTGGAGACGGCTCGCCGTACGCACCACACACCGACGCGGAGACGGCCGCGATGCTGGACGCGATCGGTGCCAGCGACGAGGAGGCACTGTTTGATATCCCCGACGCCGTGCGGTTCGACGGGTCGTTCGACATCCCGGCGCGCAGCGAGCAGGCCGCACGCGCCGAGGTGGCGGCGACGCTCGGCCGCAACGACGACCTCGTGGAGTTTCTCGGCCGCGGCCACTATGACCACTACGTCCCGTCCGTCGTCGACCATCTCTCGGACCGCTCGGAGTTCATCACCTCCTACACGCAGTACCAGCCAGAGGTGGCACAGGGGTTCCTACAGGCGCTGTTCGAGTTTCAGTCGATGCTCGTCGAGCTGACGGGGCTCGGCCTCGCCAACTGCTCGATGTACGACGCCGCGACGGCGCTCGGCGAGGCCGCCACGCTCGCGGCGCGGCTCCGCTCCGTCTCGGGCACGCGCGTGCTCGTCCCCGACCTGCTCCACGAGGGACGGCGCAGCGTCTTGGAGAACTACGTCACCGGGACGGACCTCGCGGTCGAGACGTATCCGATGGACGACGCGAACGTCGATAGCGGGACGCTCCGCGAGTCGATGGACGAGAGCGTGGCGATGGTGTACGTCGAGAATCCGACCGTCCGCGGAACCGTCGAGGAGAACCTCGGCGCGGTCGGTGACCTCGCGGACGACCACGACGCGCTGTTCACGCTCGGGACGGACATCGTCGCGCTCGGCGTGCTCGAAGAGCCAGCGAGTGTCGGCGCGGACGTGGTGGTCGGCGACGGGAGCGCGCTCGGTCTCCCGTCGGCGTACGGCTTCGGTCTCGGCCTGTTCGCCTGCCGCGACGACCGCGAGTTCCTCCGGCAGGTGCCGGGGCGACTCGTCGGCGCGAGCGAGGACGACACCGGTCGACGGGCGTACACGCTCACGCTCCAGACCCGCGAACAGCATATCCGTCGGGAGCGGGCCACCTCGAACATCTGCTCGAATCAGGCGTGGGTCGCGCTCCGCACCGCCATGCACGCCGCCTATCTCGGCCCGGACGGGCTGGTCGAGTTGGCGAACGACTGCGTGCGCCGCGCACGGGAGACGGCGGCGCGACTGGACGCGCTGTCGGGCGTACGGGCCCCGGTCCACGACCGCCACCACTTCCGCGAGTTCGTCGCGCGGGTCGACCAGCCCGCGGAGGCGGTCGCCTCCGACCTCGAATCCGAGGGATACGCGGTCCACGCGGTCGACGGTCACGAGATACAGGTGTGCGTGACGGAGACGAACGAACCGGCGTTGGACGGCTTTATCGAGGCGTTCGCGGAGGTGGCGCGATGAGCCAGCAGGACCCGGTGGAGCGGGCGAACGAGGGCGAGGAGCCGCTCCGGTTCGAGCAGGCGAGCTGGCAGGCTTCCGAGGAGACGTACGAGCCGCTGCTCTCGGAGAAGGGGACCCGCGAGGTGACGGTGGAGTCGCCGCTACCAGACGACCTGACGCGCGACAGCGTGGAACTGCCGGAGGTCGAGGAGCCGGAGCTGGCGCGTCACTACACGCGCCTCTCGGAGATGAACTACGGCGTCGAGTCGGGACCGTTCCCGCTCGGGTCGTGTACGATGAAGTACAACCCGAAGTTCACCGAGGATCTCGCGGCGCGGCCGGACGCCTCGGTCCACCCGGACCGCTCGGAGCAGGCGAGTCAGGGCACCCTACAGGTGCTCCACGAACTGCAGGGGTATCTCGCTGACATCGGCGGGATGGACGCGGTGACGCTCCAGCCGCCCGCGGGCGCGGCCGGGGAGTTCACGGGCATCCTGATCGCGAAGGCGTACCACGAGGCGAACGGCGAGGAGCGGAGCGAGGTCATCGTCCCCGAGTCGGCCCACGGGACGAACTTCGCCTCGGCGGCGATGGCCGGCTACGACGTGGTGTCGCTCCCCTCGAACGAGGACGGCCGGGTCGACACCGAGGCGCTCGACGCCGCGCTCTCGGAGGAGACCGCTGCGCTGATGCTCACGAACCCGAACACGCTCGGCCTGTTCGAGCGCGACATCGAGGAGATCGCCGACATGGTCCACGACGCCGGCGGGCTGCTCTACTACGACGGCGCGAACCTGAACGCGCTGTTGGGCCGTGCCCGCCCCGGCGACATGGGCTTCGACGTGATGCACTACAACGTCCACAAGACGTTCGCCACGCCACACGGCGGCGGCGGGCCGGGAGCCGGCCCCGTCGGCGTCGTCGAGGAACTGCGCGAGTTCCTGCCGGACCCGCACGTCCGCGAGGCGGGCGACACCTACGAGTGGTACACGCCCGCGCAGTCGATCGGGAAGGTCCACGGCTACGACGGCAACTGGCTCGTCCTGCTGAAGGCCCACGCCTACATCACGCGACTCGGCGACGCGGGGCTCACTGACGCGAGCGCGAAGGCAGTGCTCAACGCGAACTATCTCGCCGAACAGATCGACTACGAGATCCCGTTCGGGCCGTTCCACCACGAGTTCGTCGCGTCGGCCGGCGAGCAGGACGCCGCCGACGCCGCCAAACGGATGTTGGACTTCGGCGTCCACCCGCCGACGACGAAGTGGCCGGAGATCGTGCCGGAGGCGCTGATGACGGAGCCGACGGAGATAGAGTCGAAGCGCACGCTCGACCAGTTGGCCGCGGCGTTCGACGCGGCGAAGGAGAGTTCGGACGAGACGCTGGCCGACGCGCCCGACCGCACCGCGGCTGACCGAATCGACCAGACGGAGGCCGCGCGGAACCCGCGCCTCTCGTGGCAGGCGCTCGACGAGTAGGTTCAGGCGCTCGCGTCGACGTCAGTGTCGACGGCGTCGTCGATGCGGACGAAGCCGTACTCGCAATCTGGACAGTGCCACTTTACCTTCGTGCCGAGATGCATCTCCATCGCGGCCGCACGGTAGAACGTCTTCGTCTCGCCGCAGACGGGGCACTCCCGGTCGAGTTCAAGGCTCATGCCAGACCGTTTCGGCGGGGTTCACCTGAACGTACCGGATCAGGCGTCGGTCGCGTCGGAAGCACCCCGGGGCGACCGAGCGCGGCGCGTGGCCCGCGCGTGTGAACGGGTATAAGGACCGGCCGCGCGTGACTCTGGACATGAAGATCTATACCGGACGCGGCGACGAGGGGATGACCGACCTGCGAGACATGTCGCGGGTCTCCAAGACGAGCAAGCGAATCGAGGCGTACGGCACCGTCGACGAGGTGAACTCCGCCATCGGCGTGCTCCGTCCCTCGGGGTACGACGACGTGGACGAACAGCTCCGCGAGATACAGAACCACCTCCACGTGATTCAGGCCGACCTCGCGAACCCCGACACGGACGACGAGGACGCGCCACACATGACCGCAGACGCGACCGACTGGCTGGAGGCGGTCATCGACGGCCACGACGACGAGCTTGAGCCGCTGGAGTCGTTCATCCTCCCGAGCGGGGGTGAGGTCGGCGCGCGGCTACACCAAGCGCGGTCGGTCTGCCGGCGCGCCGAGCGCCGCTGTGTCGAGTTGGCGAGCGACGAACCGATCAACGCCGAGGTGGTCACCTACCTCAACCGGCTCTCGGACGCGCTGTTCACGCTGGCACGGCTCGTGAACGCCCGCGAGGGCGTCACCGAGGAGTCGCCGGAGTACTGAACCGGATACAGACGAATTCTCGACGCGGCCGTTGTGGAGCGGCGACGCGTCAAAGGGACAGGGAGGACAGGTCCGGCCGAGCAGGCCGGGATGCCGCGGTTTTCAGGTCGGCGTGCGCGCGTTCTCGGCGCGTGGCCCGTCAAGGCACATGCGCCGCGCCCGCAACGCGACCGCATTTTTAGGTCTGCCTAAGAGTTATAAAATGTTACGGTTCCGGATCGGGTTGCACGAAAATTCGGAGCGGTGTATCCCCCGACTGCGCCCGGACGAGACCGACAGATCGGTGCCCACAAGCGTTTTACTCTCGTGTGGCGTCAGTTTAGACATGGTGAACAAACACTTCGAGGACGCGCGGTACTACCTGAAACGAGCCGGCGAGACGGCGAAGGCCGGGGTCGCCGAGGAGGTGTCCGCCGTCGAGGAGCGGTTCCGCGAACTGACCGGGCGCGAGGAGGAACCCGAGGACAGCCGCCTCGAAGATATCAAGTCCGAGTTGGCCGAACTGCAGGAGCGCGCGGAGGGTGAGGCCAACGAGGCCATCGAGGACGCCCGCGAGCGGATCGAGGAGTACCGGGCGGAAGCGTAGTCCTTAAGAGCGGCCCGGCGATACATTCTGTCGCCGGGTTGGTGGTCTAGTCCGGTTATGACACCTCCTTCACACGGAGGAAGCCGGCGGTTCAAATCCGCCCCGACCCACTACTCACCTTCCTACGCTCGAAGTAAACGGTGAGCGCGCCGTATGGCGATTTGTGGGTGAGCCGAATTTGCTTAATCGGCAGTCCTTACTGCACCCCGGTCACGTCTCCCGGTTACGATGAAGTAGACGCGCCTGACTAGTAAAACTATCCCAGTTTCTGAGCCGAGCCCAGTTCTCACACCGATTTCCCCTCTGCAACACGCTGTTTCTGAGAAATTCAGCAACCTGAGACACCGATGAGGCGAGGAGAGAGACTGAAATGACGGCGGTGAGCGGAAACAGCGATGGTTACTGAGAACCGCCAAATCAGAACTATCAGAGCTATCGGAAACTGACCGCATGGAAAGCTCTCTGAGAGTTAGGTGGATGGTGCATAAGACACTCTAAGGTTGTTACATCAGGGGGATAGGGACGCCCGCTAAATTGGCAACTCGACGTGGAAAATAGGGGGGTTTGGTCGAAATTTTAGTCCAACAGTTGGGGTAGGCATTTTCGAGTAATGGAGGGTGTCAGTTGTTGTGTAACCAGACCGACAATGGTCATCGTAGCGACCACACCGATGAGGCGGGGTAGGGAAGACATTCTTCTGCCGGCTGCCGTGTCAAATGGAAAAGTACCACATTTAGTTAATAGATGGAATAATTATGATTGGTGGGATGTCCGTTAACCAGTCAGCACCCATCGAACTATGCAGAAGTTAGCGGTGTTTCACCCGTTCTCCCCCTTAGGGGGTAACCTAGGGGGATGGCCCACAGGGGATGCACCAAGGGGGTAATACTAATGGTGAAAGCCACGTACCTCTCCGGTTCTACCTTTGGAGTTTTACTCCGTGGTTCTCACACCGATGAGATTGGTACTTCTACCGTGTTGTACTTCCCCGGCGTCATCGGTGTGAGAACCTTCGTGAGAACAAGGGTGGTCCCCTTAGAGGGTAATCCCCTACGAGCCATCCACACACTGGATTTATCCACGGTAGACGACACTGTCCTGCGGGCGCTCTCAGAGTATTTTCTGACCGAGATGATGAAACCCATTGCCCGTGTCAAATATATCGTCTATGGAGCTACAGAGGCGCGCCAAGCGGCTGCTGTGGCGAGCGAACTACTGCCAACAGCAACACCAGCCAAACCGGACCTCATCCTAGGTAGTGAGTAGATGTAAGTATATCGTTAGTATGTGGTATATGCATGGAGCTTCGAGATGTCATCTCAATTGTGGGAATCACGGTCGGGGTGGTTGCTATTATTTTCGGGGCGGGTACAGCGTTCTCGGGCATCAACGAAAATGCGAACTCCGATGCAAGAACTGAAAGAATCTGTGTGAACCATAGCGAACTCCCAGACCCTGGGGAATCTGGCCAAGTCACCTGCAATGAGTACGAAACTGTCCAATACGGGGAAGAGTCCCCCGGAAATGAAAAGATTGGTTTCGGAGTTGTTGTTAGCTTGATTGGCGGAGCGATTGTCTATCGCCTTACCAGTTGAAGGAAGTATAAGAATCTATAAATGTTAAACTCGGAGAATTTCTACCCGGAATCCATCTCGAACATTTCCCGCCGTAGTTTTCGCTTCTGGTCTTCGCTCCGGGCGTCGTAGTGCTTATCCAGCACCTTCTTCGACACATCCATTCGGTCGCTAATGAGTTCCTTTGACTGCCCATCATCGAGCCACGCGGTAATCGCAGACCGCCGGACTGAGTGGGGCTTAATCGACTCGGGACACTTCGAGGCCTGGTTGTATTTCGTCGCCCGGCAGTCATCGGTGTCACGGCCTACGGGACACCCATCTGCGTACTCACACGGCCGGGTTAAGGCTCGAATGCGCTTTCGGAACGTCGTTCTGACCGGTCGTCCATACTCTGTCGTCAGTAGTGGCTCGCGTCCGTGGTCGTCCGTCACGTCCGACCGATGGCCGCTGATGTAGTCGTCCAGCACCGTACATACCCACTCGTGCAGATTTACCTGCCGCTCGCCTTTCTCCTCGTTCTTGAGCGGCGTGCCCTCATCGGGGCGATGACGTGTCTCGACGTACATCTCATCGAGGTGGTAGTCATCTAAGTCGAGTGCTCGGACGGTTCCGAGCCGAAAGCCGGTATCCCACAGAAGCGCAAACAGCGCGTGCTGCATCGTAGCGTAGTGATACTTGTCGAGATACCGGAGAATCGCCTGTGCCCGTTCGGGTTCAATCTTCTCGTCTCGGGCAGTCCGCCCCCTGTCGGGGAGCATGATGTTCTCTGCGATGCCTTCGAGGAGACCGCGGCTCTCGCACCACTTGATGAACACGCGAAAGGTCATCATCACGTTGTAAAGTGTGACGTTGTTGACCCCGTCCTCATCGCGGCGTTTCAGCTTGAAGTCCGATACGTGGAATTGGTCAAGGTCGTTGACGTGGTCGATGTCTTCCTGTCCGTCACACCACTCGATGAACTGCCGGAGGTTCGAGCGGTAGTTGTAGATGGTCGAATCCGAGAGGTCGCTACGGCGTTCTTCGATGAAGCGATTCACTGCGTCCGTTGGCGTCATCTTCCGTGTCATAGTTTGCTGACCGGAAGACGGTGACCGGAGCGCAGTGGTCGGGTGCCGAATCGCGGTGGCCGCAGGGGCTGTTATGCCGCCTCCTTCCCCCAAGGAAGTCGGCGGTGAGCCGTGAGCGAAGCGAACGGCGAGCCAGACGAGTCGCAGCCCGCGCAGCGCCGCAGGCGCGAGCAGGAACGTCTCGGCGCGGTTCAAATCCGCCCCGACCCATCCTACAACATATATTAGAATTTTAATCTCGTGTCGACAGACATACAGTGTCTGCATCGACAGCGACAACCATGCTTGAGGATTTAGAGTCTGAAGTTCAGGACGCGGTGCAGTGGTACTGGGAAACGCTTTCCGGGCAGGCCAAAGAGCAGCAGGAATCTGAGGATTCAACACGGGGGAGACGTGCAGAGGTGCTAGGCGGGAAGCAGATGGATGGATTCGCCGGTCTCATCGAGGACCTCTTGGTCGATGTAGGCGTGCCGAGAGAGTCAGTGCATCACGATTACTACGCCACGCTTCCCGGATACTATCGGCACGAAAAAGAGTGGGACACCGCAGTCGTACACGACGGTGAGTTGTTGGCAGTCATCGAATACAAGAGTCAGGCAAGCAGTTTCGGAAACAATCTCAACAACCGTGCCGAAGAGGCAATCGGCAGTTTCACCGATCTAATCGAGGCGTACGAGGACGGCGTGTTCGAACCGAGCCCGCAACCATTCATCGGCTACTTGATGCTCATGGCGGACAACGAAGAGAGCCGAAACGCCCCGAAGGTTCGAGAGGTAAACTTCCCCGTAGACGAGGAATTCGGAGGCGCGACGTACGTAGAACGGATGGAGCTTCTGTGTCTTCGCATGGTCCGAAAGCGAGTGGTGAACGAAGCCACATTCGTGCTCAGCGACGAGGAGCGGGGCCTACAGGGAGAGTACTGGGAGCCGAATGCAGAACTCCGATTCAACCGGTTCGCGCGGTCGCTCGCGTCACACGTACAGGGATACATCGATACTCGGCAGGACGGGTTCGATGTTGGAAGCGGTGGATGAGTTTACGTATGTACAAGTAGCATGAAGCGATAACTCGGATTATCAAATGAAAGGACACGTCCCCACGCCGGATGATTTAGCAGAACGAATGGTGAGGCGGTTGTTTCGTGAGAACCAACCGGCGAGCAGCGACCGGATTCTGTATCCGGGTGCAGGGACGGGACCGTTTGCCGCCGCAGTCGAGCGGGTGTGCGATGCAGAGGGCTGGGAATATCCGGACGGATACGCGGTCGAGACGGACCCGGAGCACGTGGAGGAAGCGCGTGTCCGTGATCTCAGTCACGTCGACTTCTACCGGCAGAACTACCTGGACGATGATATGCTGGATGCTGGGTGGTTCGAGTATATCATCGGAAATCCGCCGTACGTCCCGATTGAGGGCCTAAGCGAGGAAGAGAAGAAGCGGTACAAAAGCGCTTTTCGGACGGCAGTTGGGCGGTTCGACCTGTATTTGTTGTTTTTCGAAAGGTCGCTAGAACTGCTCTCTCCAGGCGGTGTGTTGTCGTTCGTCACACCAGAGAAGTTCGAGTACGTCGATACAGCGGAGCCGCTTCGCCGCCTGTTAACGGCCGAGGACACACACGTGAAAGAAATCGAGCACATCGACGAAGACGCGTTCACGGGGTTGGTGACGTTCCCGTGCATCACGACGGTCCAGCGCACCGACACCGTGGAGGCGCGTGAGACACGCGTGACGCTTCGAGACGGCACGACACACGTTGCGATCCTCCCCGATGACGGGAGTAGTTGGGCATCGAACATCAGAGACGCCAATATCGAGGAGATGCAGACCGGCGCGACGCTTGAAGACGTTACCGAGCGAATCAGCCCCGGGGTAGCGACCGGGGCAGACGACGTGTTCACGATGAACCGCGAGGACGTTCCGGACGGTATTGAGGATACGTGGATTCGACCCACAGCGAGCGGGAGCCAGTTACGTGAATTCGACGGGCCGTACACCGACAGTGTGTTCGTGTGTCCGTACAGGGACGACGGCACGCTGGCAGACGTGGATGCACTTGGCAGGTTTGCCGAGTGGCTAGAGGAGCACCGCAACCGATTGGAAGGCCGGTCGTGCGTCGACAAGGGGAAGACGTGGTACGCGTGGCACGAGAACCCCCCGATGCAGGATCTGTTACAGCCGAAGATCGTGTTCCGCGATATCGCAAAGGAGCCAAAATTTTGGCCGGAAAACAGCGGTGACGTTGTTCCGAAACACTCGGTGTACTACACAGTGCCGAAAGACAGCGTGCCGATGGATGCGCTCCTCAATTATCTCAATTCTCCAGAGGCCAAGATGTGGATGGAGGCGCACTGTCAGAAGGCGCACAACGGGTACTACAGGCTGCAGTCGCAGGTTCTGCGTGAGTTACCGGTGCCGAAGGAGTGGGCGGATTCGTTTCAGGCAACGTTGTAAATCAGAGGTCCCGAACGGCCGCGACGGCCTCGTGGAGCGGTGGGGCGTCGAAGAGGTCACGGTCGAGATACGCGTTCGCGCCGGCGGTGTACATGTCGCGTGTCGCGTCGATGACGCGGTCGGGGAGCGGGTCGGGGTGTCGGTCGCACAGTTCGCGCCAGTCGGCGACGTTCTCGCGTTCGGCGCGGTCCTTCGCCTCGCTGACGGCCGCGACCCACGCCGGCTGTTCGCGCTTGTGGTACTGGCGGACGACTTCCTTCGAGAGCTGTTGGCCGTCGTAGGAGAACCGGTTCTCGTCGAACGTGCCGACCACGTCCGCGACGAGGAGGTCACCGTCGTAGTAGCAACACTCGATCTTGCCGTCCTCGTGGACGAGACCGGCGGCCGCGGCGCGCTCGGTGACGAGGTCGTTCACCTCGCGTGCGAGCGTCTCAAGTTCGTCGACCTCGGCCGCGCCGGCGATGCGGTCGGCCTCGGCGCGGGAGAGATAGCGGTCGGACGCCTCGAACTTCGTGGAGAACTCGACGACCGGTTCCGGCAGGCCGACGGGACCGTCGGGCCACTCGTCGCGGTCGAGACCGTACTCGGCGGGCGTACCGCGCGACCGGAGCGAGGAGCCGACGGGCACCGTGTTCCGGAAGACGACCTCCAGCGGCACGAGATAGTTGCCGTCACCCGCCGCGTGGAAGGCGTCGTAGTCGTAGTCGCGGCCTTCGTGTGGCAGGTCGGGCACGCGCGTCAGGTCGATAGCCATCTCGCGGGGCGGGGTCGTGGTGTCGGCGAGCGGCTTCGGCTCGTCGTCGGTCACGACGCCGCGGTAGTGGGTGTCGATGCCCGCGGCTTCGAGCAGTTCGAAGTTGGCCGCGCCCATCGCACACAGCGCCGCACCCTTGTCCGGGATCGCGTCGGGCATCTTCCCCCAGTCGAAGACGGAGTAGTCGTCGGTGAAGATGAACGCCCCCCGACCCAGTCGCTCCGACGTGGCGGGGTCGGCCACCCGGAACTCCTTGACGCTCGTCATACGCTCGGCTCTCGGGCAGCGCGCATAGGCGTTTTCCATTCGGAATAGGACATCCCCCCGCACGGCCGACAGTGTCGCGTCGCCCGACCGCTGGCCGGCTCTCCTGAGGTGGGGCTTCGTCGGTTGAAAAAGAGTTTTAGCCGTCGGGAGGCCAGTGCGGGTAATGAGTACGCACTCCGTCGACGTTGCGGTCGTCGGTGCCGGCACCGCCGGGTGTTATGCCGCCGCGACGCTCGGCCAAGCGGGCTTCGACGTCGCCGTCGTCGAACGGAAATCCGAGGAGGAAGCGGGCCACATCGCCTGTGGCGACGCGCTGAAGGGGGCGAACAAGTTCCCGTCGGCGATCCCGAAGTCGACGCTCGAACCGGCGTTCACGAACACGGAGGTAGACCACGGCCGCTTCGAGGTGCCGCGACAGGGCGTCGAACTCGACATTCCCGTCCCGGGCGAACTCGCCGTCATCGACCGCATGGAGTACGGCCGGCTCCTCATCAACGCGGCCGACGCGGCCGGCGCGGCGTTCCACTACGACACGGTCGTACAGGACGTACGACAGGACGACGACGGCCGCGTGGTCGGCCTCACGGCGAGTCACGGCGGCGACCCCGTCGAGTACGACGCGGAGATGGTGCTCGACTGTGCCGGCGCGCTCTCCATCCTGCAGGAGAAGACGGACTTCTCCGGGACGACGTTCGACACGAACGTGCGTTACTCGCAGTTCTCCTCCGCGTACCGCGAGATAATCGAGGTGGAGGAGCCGGTCGACTGGTCGGACGCGCTCGTACTCAAGCCGACGAAGCGCTCGGCGGGGTATCTCTGGTACTTCCCGCGCACGCCGACGGAGATCAACGTCGGGCTCGGCTTCCAGATGAACGCGGAGCCGATGAAGCTCGTCGACGACCTCCGTGAGGACATCGCGGACCGCCCGGAGTTCCAGAACGGAACGGTCGTCGACAAGCTCGGCGCGGCACTGCCCACCCGACGGACGTACGATTCGGCGGTCGCGCCCGGCTTCATCGCCGCTGGCGACTCGGCGGCCCACGTGAACCCCATCTCCGGCGGCGGGATCGCCGGCGCGGCCTACGCCGGCAAGTACGCCGCCGAGCAGGCCATCGAGGCCATCGAGACGGGCGACGCGAGCGAGGAATCGCTGTGGGCGTACAACAGCCGCGTCATCGACCACTTCGGCGCGCGCTACGCCGCGCTCGACGTGTACAACATCTTCTCGACGGCCTACGAGATCAGCGACCTGACGGCGCTGGCCGGCGCGCTCCCGGGCAAGCAGATCGCCGACGCGCTCTACTCCGGGTCGTCGGGCGTCTCGCCGTGGCTCGCGCTCAAGACGCTCTGGAAGGCGCGCGGCCACCTCGACACCCTGCGTGACCTGTACGCGACGAAGGACATCGCCGACGACCTGCTCGCCCACTACGAGTCGTACCCCGACGCCCCCGGCGACTTCGCCGCGTGGCAGTCGGAGCGCGACCGCATCATGGAGGACGTGTACGCGAAGACCGGCGCGGAGCCGAAGTACTGACTGCCGGATATTCTTAAAAAGCGACGCGGCTGGGTCGAAGCGTCGTTAGGCTGGCGTCTCGCTCGCCGACTCCGTGCTGGACGCGTCGCCGTCGTTCGCGTCATCGCTCTCGTCGTCCGGCGTCACGTCGCCAATCGCGCTCCCGAGGTCGGAGATGCTCCCGTCGATGAACTGGTTGATCAGGCCGTGGATCTCACCGACGTGGTCGGGGACCTGCTCGGGCATGTCGGTCGGCGGGCCTCGCCGTTCGTCGGCCGCGCTCGCGTCGGCCGCGTCGGACGCGTTGCCCGCACTGGACGCGTCACCGTCGCTGTCGTCTGCGGCGTCCGTGGCCGCGTCGTCCGCATTCTCGTTCGGGCCCGCGTCGTCGGGCGCGTTACCACTGCCGGGCGCGGCGGCGACTGCACCGGCCGCGCCGGCCGTGACGACCAGTGCCGCGAGCAGCATCGCGGCGTATCGTTTCAGGCTCATTGCACTCGACCGTATCCGCCGGGGATGGATAAGGGGGCCACGCCGTTCGGTCGGGTTCAGGCCGCTGAACGGTGATAAACGGAGTGAACGGAGTCAGTCGTCCGCGCCGAGTCGCTCGATAGTGCCGACGAGCGTGTCGATGCCGACCGGGATGGACGCCTCTTCCACGTCGAAGGTGGCGGTGTGGTGGCCGCCCGGATGCGAGGTGCCGACGCCGACGTAGCAGGCGCGGCCGCCCTGATCCTGCACGTGCTGCATCAGATACGTCGCGTCCTCGCTGCCGCCCAGCGTGTCGCGCCGGAGTCGGGAGTCGACGCCCGTGACGCCGCCCGCGACCTCGTGCACGAGGTCGACCAGCCCCTCGTCGCTGGTCGCGCTCGGTGCGTCGCCGATGAGTTCGGTGTCGACCGTACAGCCGTACTGCGTCGCGGCACCCTCCAGCGCGTCGCGCGCGCGGTCGAGCATCGACTCCTTCAGCTCCGTCGTCTCGCCGCGCACCTCCGCCTCGATGCGTGCGGACTCGGGGATGATGTTGGTGGCCGTACCGCCCTCGACGCGGCCGGCGTTCACGCGGGTCGCGCCGTCGGAGTGGCGTGGGATGCCGTACAGCCCTTGGACGGCCGATGCCATCGCCTGCACCGCGTTGTCCCCCTCCTCCGGGCGCGCGCCGGCGTGGCCGGGGTGGCCGGTGAACTCGGCGTGGATGTGGGAGACGGCGAGGAAGCCGTCGATGCCCGCGACCACCTCACCCGTCGGGTGGTCGAGACCGACGTGGCAGGCCAGCAGTTCGTCCACGTCGTCCAGATGGCCGGACTCGGCCATCGCCTTTCCGCCGCCGACGACCTCCTCGGCCGGCTGGAAGAACATCTTGAGCGTCCCCGAGAAGTCGGCCGCTTTCATCCGTCGCAGGACGCCCAGTCCGATGGTCGCGTGGGCGTCGTGTCCGCAGGCGTGCATGTGGCCGTCGACCTCCGAGCGGAACCCCTCGGCCGCGGGGGTGTGGTCCGCGTCGTCGACCTCTCGCTGCGGGAGCGCGTCGATGTCGACGCGAAGCCCGATCGTCGGTCCCTTCCCCCGTTCGAGGACGGCGACAGCACCGGTGTAGCCGCCCTCGGTCTTGTCGAGGACATCTTCGCGTGCACCCGCTTCGCGGGCGCGCTCGTGCCACGCGGCGAGTTCCTCGCCGTCGGGGACGCCCATCCGCTCGCCGTCGGCGAGCACCTCGCGACCGACGTAGAGGTCGTCGACGCCGATCTGCTCTATCTCGTCGACGATGCGGGAAGTGGTGTGGAACTCGCGCCACGCGGGTTCGGGGTAGCGGTGGAGGTCGCGGCGCAGTTCGGCCAGCGCAGTCTCGCTCGTCAGGCTCATGCATGTCTGTGGGCGTCGGGGAATAAAATACCCCTCGCAGTTCGAGGCAAGGTCCAGATACGAGTGACTCTGGAGATGAGGACGACGAAGTGTAGAAAGCCCCCGGTCGCTCGACTCGCGCGCCTCGCTGCGGTCCTCGTCGTTCGCTTCGCTCACTCCTGCGGTCCTTGCGTC